>NZ_JBGAKE010000015.1:0-128849 GCF_044224575.1 Nakamurella sp. | reverse complement strand
GGACGCCCGCAGCGCCTGGCCGTCGGCCGACTCGGCGCAACCGGCCGCGCCGAGCAGCTTGCGCACCAACGGATGTGCGCAGAACGCCCCGTCCCGGACGCCGATGCCGTGTTCGGCCGACAGGGCCGCGGCGACCACGGCCGCCGGCTGCCCGGCGACGGTGAAGGTGGCGACGCCGATGCTGTCGGCCCGCCCACCGAAAAGCGAGTGCACGGTCACCCCGGGGATGGCGGCCAGGCCCCGGCGCAGTGTTTCGGTCAACGCATTCTCGGACCGGGCCAACTCGGCCCGATCTGCGGTGGCGATGACATGGCAGGCGGTGGCCAGCGCGACCGCGCCGGGCACGTTGGGCGAGCCGGCCTCGTGCCGGTCGGGCAGTGGCTTGTACTCGGTGCCGTCGTCGGTCACCGAAGCGGTGGCACCGCCGCCGATCAGGTACGGCGGAGCGGCAGCCAGCCAATCGGCCCGACCGATCAGAGCGCCGGCGCCGTACGGGGCGTACAGCTTGTGCCCGGAGAGGGCGACGTAGTCCACCCCCAGCTCGGTCGCGGAGAACGGTCGATGCGGGGCGAGCTGGGCGGCGTCCAGCGCCACCCGGGCGCCGCGGGCGCGGGCGACCCGGGCCAACTCGGCGACCGGCCAGATCTCGCCGGTCACATTGGATGCGCCGGTGATCACCAGCAGGGCCGGACCGGGCGCCCGCCGACGCAGCGCGTCGTCGACGAGTTCGACGGCCTGCGCGGCCGATTCGGGGGCGGGCAACCGAACCACCCGGCGCCGGGCCGAGCCCGGCGCCCGCTCCGCGGACCAGGGCAGAAGCGCCGCGTGATGCTCGGTCTCGAACACCACCACGGTGGTGCGGGCCGGCAGGCAGTGCGCGAGCAGGTTGAACGAATCGGTGGTGTGCCGGGTGAAGATGACCGCGTCGTCGGCGCGACCACCGACGAAGGACCGCACCGGCTCGCGTGACCCTTCGTACAGGCTGGTGCAGACCCTGGAGTGCCAGCCGGCGCCGCGATGCACGCTGGCGTACCGATCGAGCAGCGCGTCGACGGTGTCCCGGACCTGCCGCAGGGCCGGGGCCGACGCGCCGTGATCAAGGTTGGCGTACTCGGCGGTCCCGCCGGTGGCCAGCGGGACCCGCACGCCGGCGCCGACCACGTCCAGGCCTGGCGCCTGCGGATGCGTCACCGGACCGCGGCGGGCCGATCCGTACGCGACAGTGGCTGCGGCGGAGCGCTTGTCCGACGCGAGCGCGGCGATAAGGTCGGGTCGGTCGAGTGCGAGAGTCACGGTCGTTCACTCCTGCGGTCCATCGGACCACCGGGAGGAGGCCCGCGCTTGCCGGCCGCACCTCGCGACCGACCAGGTCTTCACCCGGGGCACCCCACCGCGGTAGGAGGGTTGCCGGCCAGCAAGCCGGGGCTATCTGCTGGCACTCATGACCTTCGCCGCGAAGAGTAGCAGAACGGCGATGGCGCGCACTGCGACGGGGATCACACCACTGATGGTCGGACGGCCGCCTCCGCCGCGGTCCGGCCCTGCGATCCGGCGGATGAGGCGGGCAGAGCGGTTCGACGGGCCCGGACAGGGCGCCGGCGGCGCCGGCTCCACCGGTAAGGTGGCGCTTCGGCCGGAGCGTCGGACACGATCACCAACCGATTCGGTGGGTCAAGCGGTGACGAGGTCAACGTGCAGATCGCCTAGCAGGACCTGGTGTCGGCCACCCTGGCCGGCCCACTCGCCGGAACCGTCGACGCCGGTGATCGCGGTGCTGGCCCCGGGCAGCTATGTGGTCGGCGCGGGTGGTCTCGGTGCCGGCGTTGCCGACGGGCGGTTGCCGGGACCGGTCGCGGAACCGGTGGCGGAACCGCCCGTGACGGGGGCTGATCGGTCGGAGCGCATGCGCGGGGGTGGTCCGCGAACGTTCGGGTGAATCGTGAAGAATGTCGCTATGACGAGCAATCCGTACGCGGCGTGGTTCCCGGGTTGGGGCGCGGACCGGTCGGCACCGCTGAGCGGTGACGTCAGCCAGTGGTTCAAGATCTTCTCGCCGACCGTCACCGTCAACGGGCGCGGCGAACCCGAGCTCGAGGCGAGGATCGTGCGGGACGTCGCCACCTACGGTGCCCAGCTCGGCCCGCTCACCCAGCTCGTGCTGGCCCTGGCGACCGGGCAGGCGCCGCCCGCCGGCGAGCTGGACAAGCTCGACAAGATCAACCGCGCTATTCAGGACGAGAAGCGTGACTACGACCGCGGCGTGCGCGAGCGGGCCCGGCGGGCGTTGACGGATCTGCAGAAGCAGAACCCGGCGGCGCTGGCCGAGGTGATCGACGAATTCCGCACCGGCTGAGCCGGGCACCGTCGGGGACCCGGCGCACCCGGATGCACGGGGATGCACTGCCGCTCAACCCGCTCACCCGGTAGGGCCGGGCGCGCCCTCGATCGTCGATCGCGCACACCCGCGTCGATTCGCACGCCGTCCGGACGCTCGCCGGCCCTCACCGCGCTAGGGCCGCGGCGGCTTCGGTGCGCTCGCCCCGTTCGGGCCAGTCGCCGCCCCATTGCGGTGGACAGGACTTCTTCTGACTCGGTGGGTTGAGCGCCGACGTCGTCCCGGATGGGGGTGGGTCCGGTCACGATGTGGTTGCGCAAGGTGCCCAGGCCCTCGACCTCGACATCGACGACGTCACCGGGGTAGACGGTGCGGGAGTTCGAACCACACGTGCACCTGACCGGTGCCGATCGAATTCTCGTACTCCCCGTAGCGGACACCCGTTGCCGTGCAGTTACGCTCACCGAGGGCGCCCATCATCATCAGGTAGTGGCCGAACCGGGCCTCGGGCTTGTACTTGTAGAACTGCGGCATGGTTTCCAGTACCCGGGCGTGGTCGCCGTTGTAGAACCAGTCGAGGCGCTGCAGGTCGGCCTGGTAGGCCTCCGGGGTGAAGATGTCCTTGGGGTCGGCGGCCTCGTGATCCCGTAGCTGCCACAGCGGCCAGAACGTGTAGCTCAGGGCGCCCGAAGCGATCACGATGACCTTGCGGTCGGACGCGGCGATCGCGTCGCCCAGCGCTCGGCCCAGCCGCAGGTTGTCCTCGGTGTCGGCGGTCTGGCACACACCGATGGAGATCCACTTCTTGTCGGGCAGGCCCTGCCCCGAGGAACTCCCACGGGTTCGTGGTGGCGTAGAAGATTGGCAGGTGGTCGTCCTCGATCGCGGTGATCCAGGTGCCGTGCTCGTCGGCCTTGGACGCGATCAGATGGGCCCGTTCCGGGTCCCCTGGAAGTCGTACGGCCGCTGCGCCATGCCGCGCGGCAGCTCTTCGGAGGTGAGCAGACCCTGCCGGCGCTGCGACTGGCGCGGGCCGGCTTATCCGGACTTGGCGTCATAGGACGGCCGAGCCGGATAGGACGCCCGTAAGGGGATCGACCGGCAACTCGCGCCCATTGGCGGATGCTGGTGTTCACCGACGGTAGGTCCAACTCCAGAATTCCTTGCCCTTCTCCACTTTGCGCCATGCAGCCTGTTCCAGCTCCTGCTGCAGGTCGGCCAGGGCCGCGGGCATTTCCGGAGCCCATTCCGGATGTGGGGTCTGATCACCGCCGAGGTTGCGTGGTGAGACGAAGGTCGGTCCCTCGATTCGCTCCCCGGTGCCGGTGATCGCCACGAACCTCCAGGTCCCGGCACCCATCGGACCAAGTGCGTTGACGATGCTCTTGAAAATGCTCCCGTGCAGTGGCTCAAGGACGATCGTCAGCCGTTCCGGACCCGACCCGGATCCGGCGGTCGGATGCATTGCGTGATGGTCAACGGACATGGCAGGTTCCCCTTAGTCGTTCGCAGGTCCAGCCAATCCCATTGATGCTCGCCGGGCCAGGGCCAATGTGCCCGACGCCCGACCGCGGACCTTTTCGGGAAGGTCACCAGGTTCAGTGATCATGTCGGGCAGATGGCGACCGATCTCGGCTGTGGTTGGCGGGTTCTTCAGGGGTTGGATAGCCGTTAGCCGGCCGGGCCCGATCACCAGGGAGTGCTGCGAGCGGCCCTCGACGAACGTCCCCCGTGGGGTCTGGAGATCGTGATCATCAACGATTGATCGATCTGGGTGAAGCCGTTCGAGGAGCTCTCACGGGAAAGCTCGCCATCGCGCTCCGACCCGGCATGACGTCGGGCAGCACTGCAGTCGGATCGACAGTCCCAGTTGAGAATGGCGCTCTGGCCTGTTGCACCCGCAGACCACCCAGCGCAAGGCCGCGGTGACGAGAGCCGCCCGCCGGAAGGTCCTCGCCCGGCGGCGGGCCGCGCTGGTGCCCCGGCTGCCCCGGCACGGTCCGGCGGTGTTGAGGACGGCCAGTGCAGTGGTGACCACGGTGATCTGGATCGGACCGGTGCTGGCCGCGCAGCTGTCCGGGGCGACCCCGGCCGGCTGGACGGGTACGCCACGCTGGTCACGGCCGAACTGGACGCCGCGGTGATCACCCCGGTCGCGCCCTGGCCGCCCGCGCTGATCCGGCACCGACGGCCTGTCGGGTATCGGCTCGCCGTGCCGCTGCTGGTTCTGGAAACCTGCTCGCTCCGATGAGCATCACCCAGACGGTCGGCCAGCTCGCCGGCGGAACTGATCGGACCGTTGATCGGGTTGGCAGTCCTGGGGGTGGCGGCGGCCGCCGTCCTGGTCAGCGTGCTCCCGGGTTCTGCCCGGCGCTCCCACCGAAGCCCCCTCGGTCCCCAACCCCGCCGGTGATCAGTGGCGGTGCGGGAACACGATCTCCGGTTGCGCCTCCGGGCCGGTTCCCTGGCCGGCGACTCGCCGGCCTGTCCGGTGGTGCCGGACCCTGCCGCCCGGGCCGGCGCGGCGGCGGCCGGGATGGCCGATGCCCCGCTGCCGCAGCAGGCATCAAGGACCTGATCACCAGGCCGGACGCCGGTCGTGGCGGCGGCCCGCCGCCCATCGGCTCCCACAGCAGCGGCTCACAAGATGGCGAAATTCGCTGCACCCGAGCTGAATTCGGATCCGATCCGGTCGGCCTTGGCGGGAATCGTGATCGGTGGCGCTCACCACGATGACTTGCGCACCCCCGGCAGTTCGCCTCGATGGGCCATCTCCCGCATGGTGATGCGGGACAGGCCGAACGCCCGCAGGTACCCCCGCGGCCGGCCGTCGGACGAGTCCCGATTGCGCAGCCGGGTGGGCGAGGCGTCCCGGGGCATCCGCTGGAGGGCCGTGGAGGCGTCCGCCTTCTGCTCCGCGGTGGCGTTCGGGTCGCGCAGCACGGCCTTGACGGCGGCGCGCCGCTCTGCGTATCGCGCGACGATCTGCCGCCGCTGCTTGTCCTTGACGATCTTCGAGGTCTTGGCCATCGGGATCAGACCTTCTCGCCGCGGGCCTGGATCTGCGCGACCACGGACTCGATGCCGCGGCGGTCGATGATCTTGAGTCCCTTGGTGCTCACCCGCAGCGTCACGGTGCGGCCAAGGCTCGGGACCCAGAACTTGTGGGACTGCAGGTTGGGGTTCCACCGCCGGCGGGTATGCCGGTTGCTGTGGGAGACGTTGTTGCCGAAACTGGGCTCGGCGCCGGTGACCTGGCATCGGGCGGACATCAGAGTTCTCCTGGTCGGGGGGCCGCGACGCATCGGACGATGCGCCGCGGACGGGCGGGAAACGGACGGCAGGCTGCGGACTTCGGATCGACCGGCTCAGTCGGGCAGTTCCTCGGGGAACCGGCGGTAGTAGGCGACCAGCCGGGGCGGCACGAGGTGGCGGCGGCCGGCGACGGTCAGCGGGACCAGCGTCGGCGGGTCGGCCTTCCACTGGGCCCGTCGGGACCGGGTGCGCGACCGGGACATGCGCCGCTTGGGAACCGCCATCAGACGGTCCCGCGCCGCACGCGGGTGCCGTAGCGCTGCCGGAACTTCTCCACCTGACCGGCCGTGTCCATGACCCGGTGCTCGCCCGTCCAGAACGGATGAGAGGCGCTGGTGACGTCGACCGTGATCAGCGGGTAGGTCCGGCCGTCGGTCCAGGTGGTGGTGACGGTGCTCGTCGCGGTCGACCGGGTCAGGAACTCGTCCCCGGTCGACGCGTCCCGGAAGACCACCGGGTGGTACGGCGGATGAATGCCCTTGCGCATCGCTGATCCTTCGTCAAGTGCTAATGAGAATCGTTCGCGTTGGACTGTAACAGGCGCAGGGCGTTCGACCCACCCGACTCGGGGTGATCGGGTGGCGAGAGCGGGTAGGCGGGCGGAGCAACAGCCTCTGGATGATCAGCACGAGCCGCCGACGACCTATTCGCCTTCAGTGCGCCGTTGCTGCGGGCTCGTTGTCGTGCCGGGCTGATCAGTCGAAACCAAAGGCGACCGATATGCCCGTAATGCACCGTTGCTTTGGGCTGGGCCGACCGGTGCGCTGATCGAAGTCTCGAATTGACGCCCGATTTATCCGTATTGATGGGACTTGAATCAGCGCAGCCGGCCCGGGGGCGCGAGGCCCCAGCCGCACATGGTTTCAGCCCGAGGGGACGGCCCCTATGGGGCCGACCGCCGTTCATCTCGGCACACTGGGCCCGAAATATCCGACTTGCTGCCGAGTTGATCAGCCCGACGCAGATTCGCCGATCGAGAGAGAGGAGATTCGGCCGGGAGTAAGGGCGGGCTCGGGTCAGTTGGCGACGGGGGCCTCGCGGCGGGGGGCGGGATAACGCAGGTTGTCCACGCCGAGGATCTCCGCGCGCTCCTCCTCGGACAGGCCGCCCCAGACCCCATAGGGCTCGCGGGTGCGCAGCGCGTAGGTCCGGCACTGGGCGATGACCGGGCAGGTCCGGCAGGTCAGTTTGGCGGCCTCGATCCGCCGCTGCTTCGAGCGCCGGCGTTCTCCGGCGGCCAGGAAGAAGGCATCGACGTCCATCCCGCGGCAGGCGCCGGCCAGTTGCCAGTTCCATTCGTCGGCGACCGGGTTGAGCAGGACCGCTGCGCTCATCGGGCAGCCGGCCGGTTCGACGGGGTCGTTGGACTCGGTGTGGCCGAGTGAGCGGTACGGGGTCCGGCAGGTGCCGTCATGACGGTTCCTCACTTCTCGCTGCGGTGGGATCGGTGGGCAGTGCGTGGAGTGCGGGTGGCCGGGCCGGGGCCGCGACGTCGGGGGACCGCGCCGTGTTCGAGGCC
Organism: Nakamurella sp.; assembly: GCF_044224575.1. Classification (GTDB taxonomy): domain Bacteria; phylum Actinomycetota; class Actinomycetes; order Mycobacteriales; family Nakamurellaceae; genus Nakamurella. Next base: position 121,680 of record NZ_JBGAKE010000015.1, on the reverse strand, counting down.
TGGTGGGCGAATCGTGGGGGTGGGTCGGGCGTGGGCGCCAGGTCGATCGAGTGCTTCGGTGCACGTCCGTGGCTGTTGTCCTTCGCTATGGTCCGACCAAATGATTGACCTACCATAAAGGAGGCTCGGCCACCTGTCCAGTGACCGCCGTCACGGATCTGCGCTCCGTTCGCTACGCCGTCCGCCGAACGGCCGGCCATGACCGGGACCCAGCCATCGGGGCGGCTGGTTAATGCGAAGCATTATCAATTAGACTGACGGCTCGGGAGCTCTCGATCACCCGTCAACAGGAGGTCATCGTGCCGGATACTAGACAGTTCAACCGCTTTCAGAAGGGGCGGGGATTCATCGCCGCCCTCGACCAGAGCGGCGGGAGTACCCCGAACGCGCTTGCTCAGTACGGCATCGACTCGTCGGCGTACTCGTCGCCGGAGCAGATGTTCGACCTGATCCACCAGGCCCGGACCCGCATCATCACCAGCCCGGTCTTCACCGACGAGCGGATTCTGGCCGCCATCCTGTTCCAGGGCACCCTGGACCGGCAGATCGAGGGGATGGGCGCCGCCGAGTACCTGTGGGCCAAGAAGAACATCGTCCCGATCGTCAAGATCGACCAGGGTCTGGCCGACCGCGCCGACGACGTGCAACTGATGCGGGACATTCCCGGACTGGACGCCCTTCTCGCCCGGTCCGCGCAGCAGGGCGTGTTCGGCACCAAGGAACGCTCGGTGATTGTCGCGGCCAACCCCACCGGCATCGCCCGGGTGGTCGACCAGCAGTTCGAGGTCGGGGAGCGGGTACTGGCGGCCGGGCTGGTGCCGATTCTGGAGCCGGAGGTCGACATCCAGGCGCCGGACAAGGAGGCCGCCGAGGTCCTGCTCAAGGAGCGCATCCACCAGCGGCTCGCCGGGCTGGGCGACCGGGCGGTGGCGCTCAAGCTCAGCATCCCGACGGTCGACGGCTTCTACTCCGACCTGATCGCCCACCCCAACGTGGTGCGGGTCGTGGCCCTGTCCGGCGGCTACCCCCGCGACGAGGCGAACGCCCGCCTGGCCCGCAATCCGGGTCTGATCGCCAGCTTCAGCCGGGCGTTGCTCGACGGGCTGAGCGCGCAGCAGAGTGACGAGGAATTCGACCGCATGCTGGCCGGCTCGATCGAACCGATCTACCAGGCCTCGGTGGCCTGATCGGCGGCCGGCGCATGGGTGCGCACGACGAACGCTGGGCGACGCCGACCCAGTACGGCTGCATCGAGTCCGGGCTGCGGGTGCTCACCGCCTGGGTCGTCGCCGACCACGACCCGGAGGGTGCTCTCGATCGGGCCATCCGGGAGGAGCCGGACCCGGCCGGCACGCTGGTCGGCGCGGCAGTCGTCGCCCGCCTGCTCGCGATCGAGCTCGCCGCGGCGACCGGAACCACCGAGCAGACCGTCCTGGCCGACCTGACCGCGACGCTGTGCCTGCTCCAGCATCCGATCCCCGCCACGCCGCCGCCGTTCACCAGCCGGTGGCCCGAGCGTCGAGGGAGGTGACAGATGAAGGTCAAGGCATCGCTGCGATCCCTGAAGAACCGGCCGGGCTCCCAGGTGGTCCGCCGCCACGGCAAGATCTACGTGATCAACAAGGCCAACCCGCGATTCAAGGCGCGCCAGGGCTAGCACGAGCGTTCCAGCCGGTACCGGGTGGTCCGCCGATCTGAGTCGGCGGCCCACCCGTCACCCGTCAGCCGGTCGACCCGCCGGCAATCCGGTCCGCGACCGTCTGCAGGGCGCTGATGATGGTGACCCCGCCGGCCTCGAAGTCGGTCTCGTCCAACCCGTACACGCGGTCGGCTCGCACGGCGGGCAGATTCGGCAGGGCGGCCTTGACCCCATCGACGGCGGCCTGCTCCTGGTCGGCCCCGACATAGAGCACGAACAGCACGTCGGGAGTACGGACCAGCGCCTGCTCGGGTGTGATCTCGGTGAAACTGCCCGCCAGGTCGGCGAATTCGTTGGTCATGCCGAGCGCATCGAGAATGCCGGACGCCGGGTAGCCACCGTTGGCGTATACCCGGCCGTCGAAGGCCTGCAGGAAGCCGACCCGCTGCGGCTGACCCGAGACGCGTTCCGCCGCTGCTGCCACCCGGGCCTGCAGGTCGTCCTGCAGCGCGCCGGCCCGGTCGGGGATGCCATAGATCTGGCCGAGGTGCCCGATGTCGTCGTACACCGCCTGCAGGGAGGTCGGGGCCGAACCGCTGCTGCAGTACTGGCCCAGCACATAGACGTTGGTGCCGATGCCGGCCAGATCCTCATGGCTGACGGTCCCCTCGCCGTTGACCTGCCCGTCGTCGTTGGCCAGGTACAGATCCGGCGCGGCGGCGATCATCGCCTCGCGGGCCGGCGCGTAGTCCGGGGAGACCTCGACGAGCCCGGCCGGGTAGCCGGCGGGCAGCGCATCGTAGTCGCCCAGCGTGTACCCGTAGGCGCTGCCGCCAACCCCCAGCGCGTCCAGGGTCTCCAGGGTGCGCGGGAACCCGAGCACCACCCGGGCGGGCGGCCGCTGGTAGGTGTAGGTGCGACCGCAGCTGTCCACGGTCACCGGGAAGCCCGCGGTCACCGGGAAGCCCGCGGCCGCCGAGGCGGCCGTCCCGGTCTCCCGACCGGCCGCGGAGCCCGAGGCGGGGGCACCGGATGCGGAATCCGTCGGGCCGGCCGCAGGGGCGCCGGAACAGGCGGTCACCGTCAGGGTCAGCAGCGCGGCCAGCGACCCGGCGATGCGGTGGCGGGTGCGGCGGGGGCTGCGCGGGAAAGGTGCGGCTCGGGGGGTCATCGGGTGTGCCTTTCGTCGGTGAATCGGGCGATGTCGCCCGTGCTGGGGGGTCCAACGGCGCTGCCGGTGGACGGTGGTGGATCCGGCTCCGGGCGGGCGGGCCCGAAGTGCACGGCCAGTCGCCCGGTCAACGGGTTGGTGGTGCACCAACTGGCGACGCCGTAGACCTCCATCAGGACGGCCGGTTGCACCACCCGAGCAACGGGCCCGCTGGCCACCACCCGGCCGGCCTTGACCAGGTACAGGTGATCGCAGTAGGCGGCCGCGAGGTTCAGATCGTGCAGCGCGGCGACGACGGTCAGCGGCAGCCGTCGCAGCAGCTCCAGCAGCTCGATCTGGGCGCGGACGTCCAGATGGTTGGTGGGTTCGTCCAGGACCATCACCGGCGTCTGCTGCGCCAGGGCCCGGGCCAGGTACACCCGCTGGCGCTCCCCGCCGGACAAGGTGCCCAGCAGGCGATCGGCCAGGTGGTCGACCCCCGCCGTCCGCAGGGCATCGCCGACCGCGTCCCGGTCCTGCGCGGTGGTGCGGGCCCATCGCCCCTGGTGCGGGACCCGCGCCGTCTGCACGGTCTCCCGCACGGTGAAGGCGAACTCGGGGTTGTCGTCCTGCAGCACGACCGAGGTGCGGCGGGCGCTGTCGCGGGCGGAGCGCGCCCATACGTCCTGCTCGTCGACGGCGACCGTCCCGGCGACGGGCCGGATCGCCCGGTAGAGGGTCTTGAGCAGGGTGGTCTTGCCCGATCCGTTGGGGCCGAGCACCCCGACCAGCGCGCCGGCCGGCACGGTCAGGTCGATCCCGTCGACGATCCGGGTGGAGCCGAGATCGACGCGCACATCGTTGAACTCGATCTTCATCCGCCGGCGCCCCGCCGGCCGAGGGTGAACAGCAGCCAGATGAAGAACGGCGCGCCGATCGCGGCGGTGACGATCCCGATCGGCAGTTCGGCGGGGGCCAGGACGGTGCGGGCCACGATGTCGGCCAGCGGCAGGAAGATGCCCCCGAGCAGGACCGAGGTGATCAGGACCCGCCGGTGATCGGCGCCGACCAGCAGCCGGGCGATGTGCGGGATGATCAGCCCGACGAAGCCGATCCCGCCGACGACGGCGACCACGGCGCCGGTGAGCAGCGCGACCAACGTCATCAACGTCACCTGGAGCCGACCGACGTCGATGCCCTGCGCCCCGGCCAGGTCGGTGCCGCCGGCCAGCGCATTGAGCCGCAGCGCATTGGTCAGCAGCCAGGCGGTCGCCCCGGCCACCACCGCCAGCAGCAGCGGCAGATCCGACCACCGTGCCCCGGCGACACTGCCCAGCGACCAGAACAGCGCCCGCTGTACCTGCGTCGGCGTGGCCATGATCTGCAGGAAGTAGGTGCCGGCCGAGAGCAGATAGCCCACCGCCACACCGGCCAGCACCAGCCGGGTGGGTGGCCAGCGCCCGCCCTGCCGGCCGAGCGCGAACGTCGCGGCAAAGGCCGCCATCGCTCCGATGAACGCCGCACCGGCCAGCGAGACTCCGCCCAGGGTGGCTGATCCCAGCACGATGACGAGCACGGCGCCCAGGCCGGCGCCGGGCACGATCCCGATCAGGTACGGGTCACCGAGGGGATTGCGCACGACCGCCTGGATCACGGTGCCGGCCACGGCCAACGCTGCACCGACCAGCACGCCGAGCAGGGCCCGCGGCAACCGGACGGTCCAGACGATCTGATCGGTGGCCGAGTCGGCGACGGTGCCGGTGCCCGTCAGATGACCGAACACGACGGCCCAGACCGTGCCCGGGGGGATCGGCACGCTGCCGACGGTGATCGACAGGGTCAGCACCACGAGCACGCCCAGCGCCAGGCTCACGATCAGTGCGGCGAACCGCCGGGGTGTGGCAAAGGTCGGACCGATGATGGCGGGCCGGCTCGGCACGGCCGCGCCAGGGTGTGTCGGCATCGATCCAACCTAGCTTATGATTATCGTTCTCAACACCGAGAGGGGTTGTCGTGAGGGCAGTTCGGCTTCGTAGCGACACCAGTGCGCTGGCCGTCCCGGCGTTCCGGATCTACCTGGCCGCGCGCACCATCGCGATGATCGGCAATGCTTTGACCCTGGTCGCGCTGCCGATCCTGGCGTTCCAGCTGACCGGAAGTGCCGCACTGACCGCGCTGCTCACGGCGGTCGAGGCCGCCCCGTACCTGATCCTGGGCCTGCCGGTCGGGGCCCTGGTGGACCGGCTCGACCGGCGGGCCGTCATGGTCACCTGTGGCTACTGCGGAGCCGGGCTGATGGCCAGCATTCCGGTGGCCGCCGGGTTCGACCGGCTCGGCTTCGGGCAGGTGCTGCTCGTCGCGGTCGGCGTGGCCACCCTGTTCGTGTTCCAGGACGCGGCCGCCTTCGGCGCGCTGCCGCTGATCGTCGGGCGCACCCGGATCGCCGGTGCGACGTCGCTGCTGGTCAGCGCGAGCACGGTGATCGGGTTGGTCGGCCCGGCGGTGGGCGGCCTGCTCGTGGCCACTACCGGGGCGCCGCTGGTGCTCGGTCTGGACGGCGTGGCGTTCGCCGCGTCCGCCACGCTGACCCTGTTCGTCCGCTGGGTCGATCCGCCGGCCGAGGCCGGCCCCGAGCGGTCGGCCTGGCGCCGGCTGCGCCGCGACATGGGGGAGGGCCTGCGGTACATCTGGCGGCAACCGGCCATCCGGGCCCTGACCCTGCTCGGCATCGGGGTGTCGATCACCGGCGGGGCCGTCACCGGCCTGCTGGTGGTGATCGCCGTCCGCCAGCTGGGTATGGCCCCGGACGGCGGCCTCATCGGCCTGCTCTACCTGGCCACCGCGGCGGGCACCCTACTGGCCAGCAGCACCCTGGGCCGCTGGCAGCGGTGGTTCGGGGTGGGCCGGCTGACGCTGACCGCGCTGGTCGTGGCCGGCCTGGCGGTGATCCCGTTGGCCCTGGCCAGCAGCGCCGGCCCCGCGCTGGCCGCCCTGATGGTCTACCAGTTCGGCATGACCACGGCGATCGTGCACGGCATCGTGGTCCGTCAGGTGATCACCCCGGATCGCCTGCAGGGTCGGGTGAATACGACGGCTCGGCTCATCGCCTGGGGCGCCACTCCGCTCGGTGCGACGCTGGGCGGCCTGGCGGCCGAGACGTTCGGCACGTCCGTGGCGGTCGCGTTGTCGCTCGTCGGCGTGCTGGCCTCGGTCGGTCTGGGGTTGCTGCTGCGCATCCACCGGTTGCCGCCGCTGGCCGCGCTCACGCCGGCCGGACCGGCGTGAGGCCGCCCCCCGCGGAGCCGCGGCCACCCAACCATGAACGACGCGGAGCGCGGATCGACCAGGTGCACCGACGGTCGCTGGCGGCCGAACCGGCAGAGCAGCTCGCCGGGAGCGCCGTCCAGGGCGACCGCGCCGCACCGGAGCCGGGTGCCCGCGTCACGATGACCCAGTCACGCCAGGGCGTTCATCGTTCCTTCGGATCGAACCCGGCCGTCCCGGCAGGGAGAAGCGTTCTCGTTAACGAGGGGAGGGTGCGGACGGTCGGCGCCCGCGGAACACCCCCGTACCGTGGGTGGGGTGACCCTCGCCCCTGCCTCTCCGGTCGCGCTCGGCGCCCGGTTCGCGAGCGAACTGCCCGAGCTGGCGGCGCCGTGGCGGGCCGCTTCCGTCGCCGACCCGCAGTTGTTGGCGCTCAACGAACCGCTGGCCGGCCGGCTCGGCTTCGATCCCGAATGGCTGCGCAGTGTGGACGGCCGGCGCTTCCTGGCCGGCAACCTGGTGCCCACCGGCGCGACCCCGGTCGCCCAGGCCTACGCCGGGCATCAGTTCGGCGGCTTCTCCCCGCGGCTGGGTGACGGTCGCGCCCTGCTGCTGGGCGAGCTCGTCGACGTCGACGGTCGGCTGCACGACCTGCACCTGAAGGGTTCGGGCCGCACACCGTTCGCCCGTGGGGGAGACGGACTGGCCGCGGTCGGCCCCATGCTCCGGGAGTACGTGATCAGCGAATCGCTGTTCGCGCTGGGAATCCCGACCACCCGATCGCTGGCCGTGCTCGCCACCCAGACGCCGGTCTATCGTGAGACCACTCTCCCGGGTGCGGTTCTCGCCCGAGTCGCCCGCAGCCACCTGCGGGTCGGGACATTTCAGTTCGCCCGCGGGACGGGCGACCTTGAGCTGCTACGGCGGCTGGCCGATCACGCGATCGCCCGGCACTACGCCGATTCGGCCACCGCCGCCCAGCCCTATCTGGCGCTGTTCGACGCGGTGGTCACGGCCCAGGCGACGCTCGTCGCGCGATGGATGCTCGTCGGGTTCGTGCACGGGGTGATGAACACCGACAACATGACCATCTCGGGCGAGAGCATCGACTTCGGCCCGTGCGCATTCCTGGACGCCTTCGACCCGGTCGCGGTCTTCAGCTCGATCGACACCGGTGGGCGATACGCCTACCGCAATCAGCCGGTGGTGGCGCAATGGAACCTCGCCCGGTTGGCCGAGGCGCTGCTGCCGCTGTTCGCCGACGATCAGGAGGACGCGGTCGCAGTCGCCACCGAGGCCCTCGGGCGCTTCGGTGCCCATTACCAGGCGGCCTGGACCCAGGGCATGCGCGACAAACTGGGTCTGCCGTCGGACGTGGACGACGCGGTGGCCGTCGCCCTGATCGACGAGTTGCTCGACCACATGCAGCAGAGCGGGGTTGACCACACCGGCTTCTTCCGCGCTTTGGGCGCCGGGGCCCGCGGTGACACCGAGCCGGCCCGAGGTCTGTTCCTGGACATCGCTGCCTTTGACGCCTGGGCCGATCGCTGGCTGGCGCTGCAGCCCGACGGCGACCTGATGGACCGCACGAACCCGATCTACATTCCCCGCAACCACCTGGTCGAGGAGGCGCTGGCGGCCGCCGGCGATGGGGATCTGCACCCGTTGGACGGGCTGCTGAGGGCGGTGACCTCGCCCTACCGGCCGCAGCCCGGGATGGAGCGGTACGCCGAGCCGGCTCCGGGCGACTTCGGGCCGTACCGAACGTTCTGCGGGACTTGATCACCTGAGCCGCAGCGCGCGACGTCGTCGAGCAGACGTCGGACCAGCTGGGCCACATCGCGGCGCAGGTACCGTGGTTCCGGCGCATGGATAACGTTATCGCCAGGTCGGTCGCTCCGGAGGTGTGTGTGAGTTCGCAGCCCCGACCGGCCCGTCGGCGTCGTCCGCTCTCCCTCCGGGTGTGGCGGAATCCGTTGGCGCGCGGGATCGATCGGGTCGAGGCGGTGGTCGTCCTGATCCTGATCGTCGGGTGGCTGGTCGCCCTGCCGATCGTCGCGACCGTCGCCTCGGTCCGCTGGGCGGACGCCACGGCCGACGCGGCGCTGCAGGAGCAATCATTGCGGTCGGTTCAGGCGACGGTCGAGCAGAACGTCCAGGCGCCGATCGGTGCGAGCGACGTCGCACCCATCTGGATCACCGCGCCGGTGAGCTGGACCGGGCCCGGTGGTCAGCCGGCCACCGGCGTGGTCGACGTGCCGGCCACCGCGGTGGCCGGCGACCACGTGACCGTCTGGTTGGACGGCGCCGGGCGGATCGTGCCCCCACCGCAGAGTCCGGAGGCGTTGGCCGGGCTGGCGATGCTGGCCGGCGCCGGCATCTGGATCCTGATCGGCCTGCTGGCGTTCCTCGTCGGTTGGGCGGTCCGGCGAGGGCTCGACCGCCGCCGGCTGCGAGCCTGGGGACAGGAATGGGCGCAGGTCGAACCGGGTCGGCATCCGTTCTGACCCGGCCGGCACCCTCGAGCGGGGCAGGGGTTCAGGCGCTTCCGGTTCGGCGGCGAGCGCCGGAACTCCACCCCGGAACTGCCGTCGGGGGTGGTCCCCGACTGCGCGGGCGAGCACCCCGTCAGCGCCTCGAATTGACGACCGGCCCCCACGGGGCTAGACACACCCGTATGCCGAATACGGACTTTCAGGCGGCGGTGGACCGGGTGAACGGGTTGACCAAGGACCCTGGCAACGACGCCAAGCTGCGGATGTACGCGCTGTACAAGCAGGCGACCCAGGGCGACGTCGCCGGTAAGCGGCCGGGTTTCACCAACCCGGTCGGCCGGGCCAAGTACGACGCCTGGTCGAAACTGAAGGGGACGACGCAGGCGGACGCCGAGGCGACCTACATCGCCGAGGCGAACGCGCTCGCCGGGTAGGGCGTCAGCCGTCCGGCCCCGCCGCGATCGCGTCCAGGTCGCGGACGGCGTACCGGTGGTGCCCCCATTCCTCGTCGAGGATCACGTGCAGGCAGGCCAGCACGGTTTCCGGGCGGTCGGGCGCCCAGGGGTTGCGGCGCTCACCGGCCAGATCGTCCGCGGTGACCGTGGCCAGGAAATCGCGAACCAGGGCGACGTGGCCCGCCCGGACCGCGAGCACGTCCGCGTACTCCGGCGTGCCCGTCACGAACACCGACATGTCGCCCCCATCGGTCTCGTACTCGGAATTCGGCTGGCCGATCGGATGGAACGGCCGCTCCATCCGCAGGATCGCCCCGCGCAGCCAGGTGTCCGTCGCCATGATCAGGTGCCGCAGCGTCTGGGCGAACGACCACTCTCCGTCCACCGACACGTCGACGGTGCCGGCCGGCATCGCCGCCGCGCGGGCCAGGGTGGCCGCCCAGGTGCGTTCCAGCGAGGCCCAGGCCGATCGCAGGCCGGCCGGGTCGGTGGCGCGCCGGTCGGCGCGGCCGGGGAACCGGCGGTCGAGTTCCGCCTCGACGAACGGAACCACATCGACGCCGTTGACCCGGAGGGTACCGCCGTCGCCGGCCACCCAGGGGGCGTCGATATCGGCGCCCTGGATCTCGACCGCGCGCATCACGACGCCGGACAGATCGGACCGGACGAATCGCGCACCGCGCAGGTTTGCATCCACGAACGATTGGCCGTCAAGCTCGCCGGAGCTGCTGAAATCGGCCATCACTTCTCCTCGGCGTCAGGCCCGTGGTCGATGTGGGATCACCTCGAGGGTATTGCTGTCCGTACACGACCGCCTTGATCGACGGGTGTCAACCTGAGGTGGCGGTTATCCGGACCACCCGGGAGGTCAACCGTCACGTCCTGGCCCGGGCGCTCGCCGGGGGGTGCTGATTGTTCGGAGAGCGGCCGCCGGCGTTGTCGCCCTTCGACTTCGCAGCAAAACCGGTGCAACCCCCCTGCAACGGCGTCTGCCGGAGGATCCAACCGGCTGGCTGTGCCGGTCCGACGAACCAGAGGTGAGGTCGGGTGAGGCATCCGCGATTCGCCCGGCGTCCTCCAGCCGGTGTCCCAGACCGTCCACACGTCCACCGGGTGCTCAGCCGCGCCCACGTCACGACCGAGGAACCACCATGACCGCAACACTGCCGGCGACCGCCCGTGTCATCAGTCAATGGTTGGACCAATTCGAAACTGCTTTGAAGGAAGGTGATATCGAGCAAGCGGCCCAACTGTTCGGCGATGAGAGCTACTGGCGCGACCTCATTGCGTTCAGCTGGAACATCGTGACCGTCGAGGGCCGGGACGGTGTCCGCGACCTGTTGGCCAGCACCCTGGACCGGGTACGGCCGCACGGCTTCGAGGTGGCCGAGGATCTCGGCGAACCCGCCGAGGCCGGCGGGGTCGCGGAGAGCTGGATCCGATTCGAAACGGCGATCGGCCGCTGCGTCGGCCATCTGCGGCTGCGCGACGGCAAGGGCTGGACCCTGCTGACCACCATGTACGAGCTGATCGGGCACGAGGAACAGCAGGGCGACCGACGTCCCCGGGGCGCGGAACACGGCGCCAACCCGAACCGGCAGACCTGGCTCGAACGTCGCACCCACGAGGCCGAGGAGCTCGGACACACCACGCAGCCCTACACGGTCATCATCGGCGGCGGTCAGGGCGGCATCGCCCTGGGGGCGCGGCTGCGTCAGCTCGGCGTCCCGACGATCATCGTCGACCGCAATCCGCGGCCGGGTGATGCATGGCGCAACCGCTACAAGTCGCTGTGCCTGCACGATCCGGTCTGGTACGACCACCTGCCCTACATCGACTTCCCGAAGAACTGGCCGGTCTTCGCACCTAAGGACAAGATCGGCGACTGGCTCGAGATGTATGCCAGGGTCATGGAGCTCAATTACTGGGGCAGCACGGAATGCAGGAGCGCCAAGTACGACGAGACCAAGGGTGAATGGATCGTCGTCGTCGAGCGGGACGGCGCCGAGATCACCCTCCGCCCCCAGCAACTGGTGCTCGCGACGGGCATGTCCGGCAAGGCCAACATCCCGACCTTCGAGGGCATGGACGTCTTCACCGGCGACCAGCACCACTCCTCGCAGCACCCCGGCCCGGACGCCTATCGCGGCAAGCGGGCCGTGGTGATCGGCGCGAACAACTCCGCACACGACATCTGCGCCGCGCTCTGGGAAGGCGGCGCCGACGTCACCATGGTGCAGCGGTCCTCCACGCACATCGTGAAGTCCGACTCGTTGATGACCATCGCGCTCGGCGGGTTGTACTCCGAGGAGGCCGTAGCAGCCGGAATGACCACGCAGAAGGCAGATCTCACATTCGCCTCGCTGCCGTACCGGATCATGCACGAGTTCCAGATCCCGGTGTACGACGAGATCCGCAAGAAGGACGCGGACTTCTACGCCCGGCTCGGTGCCGCCGGCTTCCTGCTCGACTACGGCGACGACGACTCCGGCCTGTTCATGAAGTACTTGCGCCGCGGCTCCGGCTACTACATCGACGTGGGTGCCTCCGAGCTGGTCGCGGGCGGTGACATCAAGTTGGAGTCCGGGGTCGACGTGGTCCGGCTGACCGAGACCGGCGTGGTACTGACCAACGGCAAGGAACTGCCCGCCGATCTCGTCGTCTACGCCACCGGATACGGCTCGATGAACGGCTGGGCGGCCGACCTGATCTCCCAGGAGGTCGCCGACAAGGTCGGCAAGGTCTGGGGTCTCGGTTCCAACACGACCAAGGACCCAGGCCCGTGGGAGGGCGAACAGCGCAACATGTGGAAGCCCACCCAGCAGCAGGCGCTGTGGTTCCACGGTGGCAACCTGCACCAGTCGCGGCACTACTCGCTGTACCTCGCGCTCCAGCTCAAGGCCCGGATGGAGGGCATCCCCACTCCGGTCTACGGCCTGCAGGAATCACATCACCTGCGCTGACCCGGCAACGGAACGGGCGATCAAGCTGGTGGTCGGTCCGCGTCGGCGGCAGTCTCGGTCAGGTGTTGAGCGGCCCATGTTCGTGGGCGAAAACTCTTGCCGTCCCCGCCGCTGCCGCCCCCGGGTCCGGGCTGCACCGGTCACTGCGGCACCGGCACTGGCACCGGCAGCCGCGGGACAGGCTCCGGCCGGCCGGACGCGGCCGAGGCGTAGATGGCGGTGAGGATGGCCAGTGACTTGGCGGCCTCCCGACCGGTCACGGCGGGTTCCCGACGGTCCCGGACGGCGGCGACGAAGTCCGCGATCTGCAGCGCGTGGAACGGCGCCAGGCCGCCGTTGATCGCGGCCAGATCGAGGTCGGCCGCCAGCCCACCGGGGTACGGATCGCCAACGGCCTCGGCGCCGGGCACCGCCCACAGGTCGATCCGGGCCTCGCTCCCCTCGGGGTACTCGGCGAGCCCGACGGTGGCCCCGCTGCGCCCCGTGACCTGCACCCGGCTACCCAGGCCCGGGGTCAGCGCCGTGGACGCGGACAGCGTGGCCAGGCCGCCGCCGGCGAAGCGGATGGTGGCGACGGCGGTGTCCTCCACCTCGATCGGATGCCGGACGGTGGAGTGGACGGCCGATACCTCGACCGCCTCACCCATGAACCACTGCAGCAGGTCGACGTTGTGCACGGCCTGCGTCATCAGCACACCGCCGCCGTCGGTCGCCCAGGTGCCGCGCCAGTCCGTGGCGGTGTAGTACTCGGGATCACGGTGCAGCAGCGTCGAGGTGTGCCCGAGGAACGGTTGGCCGAGGGTGCCGTCGTCGATGGCCCGGCGGATGCGCTGCGCGGCGGGCCAGAAGCGACGTTGGAACAGCACTCCCAGCCGGACGCCGGCCGACTCGGTGGCGGCGACCATCCGCGCGGCCGCGGGCAGGTCGATCGCGATCGGCTTCTCGCACAGCACGTGCACCCCGTGCGCCGCGGCCTCGGCGACGACGGCCTCATGGGTGGGGTGCGGCGTGCAGATGCTCACCAGATCCAGGCCCAGGTTCGGGTCGAACAGCACCTCGGGGGCGACGGCCCGGCCGCCGAACCGGCGGGCGAGGGTGGCGGCCCGGGCCGGATCGACGTCGGCAACGGCGACCAGGTCGACGCCGGGCAGGTCGCGGTAGGCCGCGGCGTGGTTGCCGGCCACATTGCCGCAGCCGACCACTGCGGCCCGCAGGGCCGTCATCGGGAGGCGATCGAGATCGGCGCGGCGGGCGCCGGGTGCCCGGCCGGTCGCCGCAGACCCAACTGCGCGGTCGGGGTGCGGAACGTTTCCGGGCCGGTCAGCGCGGCGACGGCCGAGACCACGACGAAGCCCGCACACAGGATGGCCACCGGGAGCCAGTTGGACGGGTCGCCCGCGGTCAGGGCGGTCGCGGCCAGTGGCGTGAAGCCGGCCGCCAGCAGGCCCACCATCAGTCCGATCGCCATGCCGGAGTAGCGGACCCGGGCCGGGAACTGCTCGGGGAAGTAGGCCGGGTAGATGCCGTTGGGGGCCGCGTAGCACAGGCCGATCAGCAGCACCGCGGAAAGGTAGATCCACGGCACGTTCTGGGTGCCGATGGCGTGGAAGAACACGAAAACCATGACGCCAACGCCGATCAGACCGGCGACGAAGACCGGCTTGCGACCGATCCGGTCGGCCAGGATGCCGAAGAGCGGTTGGGTCAGCACCGCGACTGCGTTGGACACCGAGATGACCGCGAGCATGGTCGGCCGGGCGATGCCCTCGATCTGGGTGGCGTAGGCGAGGGCGAAGACATTCACGATGGTGTTGACCATGGCGAAGGTGGCGCAGACCGCGATGCGCAGCACGGCCAGCCAGTGATCGCGGAACAGCTCGACGATCGGCGCCTTGGCGGTTCCCTCGTGTTCCTGGACCTCGGCGAAGACCTCGGGCTCGTGCAGCGACCGGCGCAGGAACCAGGCCAGCGCGGTCACGACGATCGACAGCCAGAACGGGATCCGCCAACCCCAGCTCAGCAGCTGATCCTCCGGCAGGGCCGCGACCGGGATGAACACCAGGCTGGAAATGACGATCCCGAACATGATCCCGCTCATGGTGAAGCTGGTGAAGAACGCACGTCGCCGATCGGGTGCGTGCTCCATCGACAACGAGCTCGCCCCGGGCGACTCCCCGCCGGCGGACAGGCCCTGCACCAGGCGCAACAACACGAGAATGATCGGAGCAGCCACGCCGATCTGACCGTAGCTCGGCAGGCAGCCGATCGCGAAGGTGGACAGGCCCATCAGCAGCAGCGTCGCCATCAGCGCACCCCGCCGGCCGAACCGGTCCCCGATATGACCGAAGACGATCGCGCCGACCGGGCGGGCGACATAGGCGACACCGAGGGTGGCGATCGACAGTAATGCGCCGGTGGCGCCGGCGTCGGGGAAGAAGACCTTTCCGAAGACCAAGGCGGCGGCCGAGCCGTAGATGAAGAAGTCGTAGTACTCCAACGTGCTGCCCAGAAAGCCCGACAGCGCTGCCTTTTTCGGATTGTTGCGGGATGCACCTGGGGCGGGGGCCAATTCCTGGACGGACATGGCTTTCCTTTCGAACCGGCTTCGTCGACGGGGCCGGCCTGCCGGATCGGGCAGGGCGGGCCGCGGGGGATGTGAATACCGTCGCAGGGCAAATCATGTACGTCCAACACTGATTTGAACTAACACAGTGTGCTTCATTGACTTAATCTGGGGGCGGTGTCGGTAGCACCTCCTCGGCCAGATCGAGAACCGCCCGGAGTACCGGCGACGGGTTGTCCGGCACCCAGGCCAAGGCGTGCTGCATGTAGGTCTGCCGTCCGGTCAAGGGGCGCAGGACCGCGGCGGCCGGCATGATCTGCACTGCAGCCGATGTCATCAAGGCGATGCCGACACCGGCCGACACCAGGGTCAGGATCATGAACGGGTCGGTGATCTCCTGAACGATCCGCGGCCGGAATCCGGCGTCGACGCAGGCCTGCGCGGTCAACTGGGCCAGCGACGAGCCCGCGCCGAGGGGGAGCGAGATGAACTGTTCGTCGGCCAGGTCGGCGAGGTCGATCGCTTGCCGGGCCGCCAGCGGGTGGTCGACCGGCAGGACAACGGCGAGCGGCTCGCGCCCGATCAGCCGGGTCCGACGTAGTCCGACGAACGCCAGGTCCAGGTCCCTGCGTCGATGTTCGACCTCGCCGCGGTCATCACCTGGCCTGGCCGCGCGCGCCAGGCGCGACGTCAGCGGGGAATGGTTGAGCGCCCCCGGGGTAATCGATCGGACCGTGCCGTGCACCAGCAGGGTCTGATGACCCAGCTCCAGATCCTCGAATCCGATAGGGCCTGCCCGGCAAGGGACGCTACGGGTGTTGCGCAACGGACGGTACCCAGGTCGCTGGCCGGCCCGGATGGTCTGACTGAGCGGCGACTGGGCCAGGTTGAGCCGTTGCGCCGCCCTGCTGAAATGCAGCTCCTCGGCGACGGCGATGAACGCTTCCAGCCAACGGATCTCCATCACGCCCTCCTTGTGCAGATGACGAATCTGCATTTATAGTCGACCGCACTAAGTGACTATGAATCAATGTGTGATTCTTACATAGTCTTGGATCGGACGGCACACAGTCGCCCGAGACTGGGAGGACCGGTGCCATGACCGCCCTGAGAACCACTGCTCCGACCCCGGGTACCGCGCCGGTGTTCCGGGTGCCGGCCCGTGCGCTCGCCGCTGCGGCGACGAGATGAGCTTTCCGGACGGCGTGCTGGCGTTGGTGACGGGTGGCGCCAGCGGTATCGGGGCGGCGACCGCGGCCCGGCTCCGCGCGGACGGCGTGCGCGTCGTCACTGCTGACCTCGCCCCGGGGGCCGACGAGCGGCTGGACGTCACCGATGGCGACGCGGTCGCCGCACTGGTCGAGTCCCTCGGGCCGGTGGGGATCCTGGTGCACAGCGCCGGAATCGTGGGTCCGTCGAAGCCGGTCGTCGACCTCGATCCGGACGAGTGGCGAACCACGTTCCGGGTCAACGTGGACGGCACGTTCCTGATGTGCCGGGCCGTGGTCCCGGGCATGGTCACCGCCGGATGGGGCCGGATCGTCACGCTGGCCAGCATCGCCGCCAAGGACGGAAACCCCACCCAGAGCGCCTATTCCGCGTCGAAGGCCGCGGTGATCGGCTTGACCAAGTCCCTGGGCAAGGAGTTGGCGACCACCGGCGTGCTGGTCAACGCGGTCGCGCCGGCCGCCGTCGCCACCCCGATGAACGCTGCCACCGACCCGGCCATCCTGGCCCGGTCCCAGTCCCTGACCCCGATGGGTCGCTTCGGCCGTCCGGACGAGATCGCCGAACTCATCGCCTGGCTGTGCTCCGAGCAGCTCAGTTTCTCCACCGGCGCCGTCTACGACGCCAGCGGTGGCCGCGCGTCCTACTGAATTGCCCACGGTGGCACGACCACCCGCTACCGGCCCGCCCATCGCGAAGGAGGCACCCCTGTGCCCGCAACCACCCTGTCCCTGTCCCCGTTGACGATCCTGGACGCCGCGC
The DNA here is from genome assembly GCF_044224575.1 of Nakamurella sp. Classification (GTDB taxonomy): domain Bacteria; phylum Actinomycetota; class Actinomycetes; order Mycobacteriales; family Nakamurellaceae; genus Nakamurella. Next base: position 105,162 of record NZ_JBGAKE010000015.1, on the reverse strand, counting down.
CACCCGATCAGGTCACCGCCGCGGCCATGGCCGGATTCGACGCGGTCGGGATTCGGGTCGCACCGGCCGCCGACGAACGCGTCTGGCCGATGCTGGGCGACACCCAGGTCGCTCGCGAGACCCGTTCCCGGCTGGCCGATACCGGGGTCGACGTGCTGGACGTCGAGCTGATCATGGTGCGGCCCGGGTTCGATCGGGATCTGGCCCGGGCGGTGCTGGACGCCGGACAGGCGCTGGGCGCCCGGTTCGTGCTCACCCTCGGGTACGACACGGACGAGGCGCGGCTGATCGACAACTATGCGTGGCTCTGTGCGGAAGCGGCCGATCGCGGCCTGCGTCCCGGGCTGGAATTCATGAAATACAGCCCGGTGCAGACGCTGGCGGCCGCCGTTCGGATCGTGCGGGCCGCGAACCATCCGGCGGGCTGTGTGCTGGTGGACGCCCTACACCTGCAACGCTCCGGCGGCACCGTCGCCGACCTCGCGGGCGTGGAGCCGGAACTGCTGCCGTACGGGCAATTGTGCGACGGTGCGCTGGACCCGGTGTGGCCGTCGGACGACGCGGCTCGGTTGGAGTCCAGGACGGGTCGGCTGCTGCCCGGTGACGGCCGGTTCCCGCTGGTCAACCTGGTCGCGGCATTGCCCGCTGGAGGTGCGCTGTCGGTGGAGGCTCCGGTCGCCGCCCTGGCCGGGCTGCCGCCGGTCGAGCGGGCGCGGCGGGCCCGGGCGGCGGCCGACCGGGTGTTGTCCCTGGTGGCCAGCCGCTGATCGCCGATGGCTCGGCGTCCCGACCTCCGTCCGGTGGGCGAACTAAGTGCACTGTGAACTAAGTATGTGACCAATTTAGTGTTGGACGATCGAACGGTCGGCGTGGGAATGTCAGACCATGCCAGCCACCGACACCGATGTCAGCCCCGACGGACAGTCCGCGAACCCTGAGGATGGAGCCATCCGGGGTGGAACGGGAGCGACCGTGATGACGAACGGAACCACGACCAACCGGGTCGTGGAGTGCGATCTGCTGGTGGCCGGTGGGGGCGCCGGCGGGCTGGCGGCGGCCGTCATCGCCGCCCATCGCGGTCTGGACGTCCTGGTGGTGGAGAAGGCATCGACCCTGGGCGGGGCGACCGCGTGGTCGGGTGGCTGGCTGTGGGCGCCGCTGAACCCGTTGTCGCAGGCCGACGGGGTTATCGAGGATCTGGACGGACCGCGCACCTACCTCAAGCACGCGTTGGGGGAGAACTACGACGAGCCGCGGGTCGAGGCGATGCTGCAGAACTCGTCGAAGATGGTGGGGTTCTTCGAGAACGAGACGAGCCTGCAGTTCGTCAGTGGCACCTTCATCGCCGACATCCTGGGGAACCTGCCCGGCGCGGGCACCGGCGGCCGGTCGGTCGGTCCGAAGCCGATCAACGCCCGGCGGTTGCGCAGGGATCTGCGCCGGCTGGTGCGGCCCCAGTTGTACGAGACCTCTTTCCTGGGAATGGGTATCATGGCGGGGCCGGATCTGCAGGCGTTCCTGCACGCCACGTCGAATGTGCGTTCGTTCTTCCACGCCGCCTGGCGGGTCGCGTTCCACGTGTGGGATCTGATCACCCAACGGACCGGGATGCAGCTGGTCAACGGTCCGGCGCTGGTCGCCCGACTGGTCAAGTCGGCCGACGAGGCCGGCGTGCGGCTGTGGGTCGATTCGCCGATCACCCAGCTGGACACCGATGATTCCGGTGCGGTCACCGGTGCGCTGGTGCAGCATCCGACCGGGCCGGTCACGGTGCGGGCCCGGCGGGGGGTGGTGCTGGCCACCGGCGGCTTCCCGCACGACGTGCACCGGCGGGCGGAGTTCTTCCCCCGGACGCCGACCGGTGCGGAGCATTGGACGCTGGCGCCGAAGGAGACCACCGGCGACGGCATCACCGTGGCCGAGCGGGTCGGCGCCGCGCTGGACACGTCCCTGGCTTCGCCGGCGGCGTGGTGCCCGGTCTCGCTGGTGAAGTACCGGTCGGGTCGGGTGGGGACCTACCCGCACATCGTGGACCGGGGCAAGCCGGGGCTGATCGCGGTGGCGGCGAACGGGAAGCGGTTCGTCAACGAGGCCGACGGCTACTACCAGTTCACCACCGGCATGATCGAGGCCACGCCGCCCGGTGAGCCGGTGCAGGCCTGGTTGATCTGCGACCACGCATTCAAGCGCAAGTATCCGTTCGGGATGGCCAAACCGTTCCCGGTGCCGGCGTTCCCGTACCTGCGCAACGGGTACATGAAGCGCGGCAAGACATTGCGCGATCTCGCGGTGAAGTGTGGGATCGATCCCGTCGGTTTGGAACGGACCGTCGCCGAGTTCAATGTGCACGCCCGGGTCGGGCAGGACCCCGAGTTCGGCCGGGGCACCACCCCGTTCAACCGCGGGTCGGGCGACAAGGAACACGGCCCCAACCCGTCGTTGGCACCGCTGGAGCGGGGTCCGTACTACGCGATCCGGGTGCTGCCGGGCAGCTTTGGCACGTTCTACGGGCTGAAGGCGGACGAGCACGCGCGGGTGCTGCGGGCCGACGGGTCGGTGATCCCGGGGCTGTACGCGGCCGGCAGCGACCAGGCGAACGTGATGGGCGGGCACTACCCGTCGGGCGGGATCAACATCGGCCCGGCGATGACGTTCGGGTACATCGCCGGCAACCACGCCGCGGACGCGCCGGCCGGCTGAGCCGCGTCCGACCGGTCGGGTGAGCCGCGTCCGACCGGTCGGCCCGTCGCCGTGGCACCATCGAGGAGGCGCATCGACCGTCAACCGGCGAATGACCGGCGCCGGCCGGTCGTCACCACATGACGGGTCGGGGCCGGAAGGGGTCCGGATGAAGATCATCCTGCTCATCGTCGCGGGTGTGCTGATCGTGATCGGCGCCGTCTGGGCATTGCAGGGCGTCGGGGTGCTGGGTGGCTCCGTGATGTCCGGCAACTCCACCTGGGCCATCATCGGCCCGATCCTGATCGTCGCCGGAATCGTCGTCGGCGTCGTCGCGCTTCGCCGGAGTTCAGGCCGAACCTGAGGGCGAGGTGGCGTGACGGTCCAGCCATTCCAGGATCATGCGGGTCGTCGCTTCGGGCCGTTCCTGCTGGATCCAGTGGCCACTGTCGAGGTGCGTCTCTTCGACGCCGGGAACGAAATCGGCGAGATTCTCCAATCGAGCAACGGGGTCTCGGTCGCCGTAGATCATCAGAGCGGGCTGGCGAATGATCGGGTCGACGTCGGCGAGCAGGTGCCAGTCGCGGTCGAGGTTGCGGTACCAGTTGATGCCGCCGGTGAACCCGGACGACTGGAAGGCGGCGATGTAGACGGCCAGGTCGTCCTCGCTCATCAGGAGCTCGCCGCGGCGAGTCTCGGCTCGGGCGATATCGATCATCTCCATCCCGGGCGGGACCTCACCGGACGGCTCGTTCTTGCAGTACAGATTGCGCAGGAACCGTGCCGGATTCTCGTCGAACACCGCGTCGGCGACGCCGGGTTGCCGGTTGAAGTGGACGAAGTAGTAGTCGCTGCCCAGCACCGCTTCCATGAACTCGAGCCAGGGTCGGTCGCCACGCACGGGGTACGGCAGGCTCAGGCAGATCACCTTGTTGACCCGCGTCGGATGCAGCAGGGTGAGACTCCAGACGACCATCGCGCCCCAGTCGTGCCCGATGAAGGTCGCGTCCGGGTAGCCGTAGTGGTCGAGCAGTCCGATCAGATCACCGGCCAGGTGGGCGATGTCGTAGTCGGTCACCTCGCCCGGACGGGCGGAGTTGCCGTAGCCGCGTTGGTTCGGGGCGATGACGTGGAAACCCGCGGCGACCAGCGCAGGCACCTGATGACGCCATGTGAACGCGAGATCCGGCCAGCCGTGACAGAGCACGACGGGCTTGCCGGCGTTCTGCCGGCCTGCTTCGAAGACCTCCAAGTCGACGCCGTTGACGGCGATAAGGGTCGGTTCGGGAAAGTCCGTCGGGTTCGTTCGGGGATCCATGCCCCCACTCAAGTACCAATACCGGTCACCGAATGACCGGCTTTCTCTGGTTGTCGTCGACCGGCGAGCGCCGGGACGTCGGAGGCGCCGGGCGCCTCGTAGGATCATCGCAATGAACCCTCTCGCTTTCGTCGCGAACGCCCTCGACGGCACGGTGTCGACGTTCCTGCTCGGTGACGGAACTCTGCGGCGCGTGGCCGTGAGCGAGATAGGGCCGGGTTGCTCGGCTCTGGCGGTTGATCCGGCACGGCGCCAGATCCACGTGGCCGTCAAGGGCGATCAACCGGCGATTGTCTCCTGTCGGATCCACGGTGACGGCCGCCTGGAACAGATGTCGCGCCGCGACGTGGAATCGAGCCTGACCTACCTCACGCTGACACCGGATGGAAGGGCGCTCCTGGCCGCCTCCTACGGCGGCGGCTTCGGGATCTCGCTGGCCGTCGGCGATTCGGGTATTGGTGACCTCGTCTCCCGGATCGCTCACCCGAATATGCACTCCTGCGCGGTCGGGCCCGATGGGACGACCGCGTATTTTGTATCCCTCGGGGCCGACCTCATCGCGCAATGCGCATTGGATGGCGCTGCCTTGACGCCGCTGGACCCGCCGACCGTGGCGGCTCCCAGCGAGTGCGGTCCGCGCCACCTCGTGCTCACCCGCGACGGCAGGCACATTTACGTGATGACCGAGTTCTCCGGCGAGGTGCTCCACTATCGGCGGTCGCCGGACGGCATTCTCACCCTGGCCGGGGAGGCAGCGGCGTCCGTCCCGGGACGCGGGTTGCGGCCCAGCCGACTCGGGGCGGATCCGATTGCCGGCCATCTCATCTGGGGCGCCGATCTGCATCTATCGCTGGACGAGAAGATCTGCTGGGCGAGCGAGCGCTCGGAGTCGACCCTGGCCACGGTGCCGATCGACGCGGATGGGACGCCGCGTTCCGCCGAACGATTCACCCCGGCCGAACGGCAGCCCCGCGGGTTCGCGGTTTCCCCGGATGGCCGGTACCTGCTGTGCACAGGGGAGAAATCGACGACGGTGTCGCTCTTCCGGACGGAACCCGACGGCGGCCTCGTGTTCTGCGAGCAGGCCGAGACCGGCCGCGGCGCGAATTGGGTGCGATTCCTGTCGGCCTGAATCCGGTCGGGGTAGGTTGTCGCCATCGGGACCGGGCGCGGATCGGCTCCGGATGACGGTGGCGCCCGACGCCGACCCCACTCGCCGCCGCCGGAGAGTCGCCGCTGATCGTCTTTGGGATCATACGAACCATGGACGAAGGACGGACCACATCGGCCGGCGCATCACCTGATCCTCGACCGCAGCGCCGCGGGGCTCGCCCGGCGACGCCACCAGCCGAGTCTTCGCTCGTCACCGCGTGAGGTCGGGCGGGATGGCTGCACACAGGTCCTTCGCGCGCTGGCTCGGCTCCTGGCGGCCGCAATCCTTGCCGTACCGCCGATCGGAAATCATCCGTGGGGCGCTGGGCTCGTTGCTCGGGCTGCTCATCGGCGGCCTCGCCGGGTGGTTGTTCGACGTGGGGCCCGCCGGCCTGCCCGCCATCGTCGCCCCGATGGGGGCCTCGGCGGTGCTGCTGTTCGCCGCTCCCGCAAGCCCGCTGGCCCAGCCGTGGCCGATGCTCGGGGGCAACATCATCTCGACCCTCATCGGGGTGGGGAGTGCGCGGCTGATCGGCAACGGCACGCCCATCGGAAGCATCGCTGCGGCGGCCGTCGCCGTCGCCGTGGCCATCGCGGTGATGATGGCGCTGCGTTGCCTGCATCCACCCGGTGGTGCCTGTGCGTTGTTCGCCGCGGTGGGCACCGGCGCCGTGCAGCAGCAGGGCTTTCTGTTCGCCGTGTTCCCGATCGCGGTGAACAGCCTGGCGCTGCTGGTCGTCGCTGCCGCCGTCAACAACCTGACCGGGCGGGCGTACCCGCATGTGGCGGCCCCGGCGCCGGATCCGGGTGGCGCGGGTCAACGTCTTTCGCTGCAGCCCAGCGAGATTGCCGCGGCGATTCGCCGGATGGATCAGGGCCTGGATGTGCTTCCGCAGGACATCGTGGCACTCGTCCGCGACGTCGAGGATCATGCCGTGGACCGGCGGCTGGGCCGGTTGCGGGTGGAGTCGGTGATGACCCGCGAGGTGAAGACCGTCCGGCCGACCGAGACCATGTACCGGGTCAGGATGATCATGTCGAATGACCTGGTCAAGGCGGTCCCTGTCGTCGACGAGACCCGTCAGGTGGTCGGCATCACCACCATTTACGACCTCTTCCGCCTCGATCTGGTCAACCTCGACCCGGTGCGCAAATACATGACGTCCCCGGTCCGGACGATCCGGGGTTCCGCGCCGGTCTCCGAGCTCGTCGCGCTGATGAGCGGCGAAGAGCTGCGCCACATTCCCGTCGTGGACGAGGACGGACGGTTACAGGGCATCGTCAGCCGCACCGAGCTGATCGTCGTGCTGCACCGCGCCCTGGTCGAAGCAACCACCGGGCCCGCCGGACCGGTGGCGGACACGTGAGCCCGGTCGACATCGTCCGATCGACCACGGTCGGTACCGAGCCTGTTCGGTGTGAGGAGCCTGTGCGACCTACCCAGAGACAGGCCCGACTCCCCCCGGGTTCGCGATGATGCCCGAATGTGGGCGCGGTCGGTTCGGGCGCGCGCCTACCGTGGCCAGCATGCATCCGCGCGATGTCCTCGCCCAGGCCGCCCGTGACCCGGACGCCGTCGACCGGTACGCGCCGGGCCCGGACCACGTCGTCGATGTGTACCTGCCGCCGGGGAACGAGGCGGCTCCGGTGATTGTCCTGGCGCACGGCGGCTATTGGCAGTTCGACCGCCGGCCCTGCCGGCTGCTGGCCGGTGCGCTGGCCGACGACGGGTTCATCGTAGTGCTGCCCGAGTACCGGCTCACCGGCGGCGGCGGTGGATGGCCGCAGAGCTACCGGGACATCCGGGCCGCCGTCGATCACGTGCCCGAGCTGCTGGCCGCACTCGCCCGACCCGGCGCGGCCGATATTGCGCTGCTGGGGCACTCGGCCGGCGGGCACATGGCAATGTGGCTGGCCCGGCGCGAGGGTCTGCCGGCGGGAATCACCCGGGTGGTCGCCCTGGCCCCGGCGGCGGATCTGCGCGGCATGTACGACCGTCATCTGAACGACGCGGCGATGACCGCGTTGATGGGTGGTTCGCCGGCACAGGTGCCGGACCGCTACGCGGCGGCCGACGCCCTGACCGGGGACGCCGCCGGCGTGCCGATCATCGTCTTGCACGGCGCCGACGACGAGGTCATCCCGGTCGAGATGTCCCGCGCGCTGTCCGGCGTGGAGTACCGAGAACTGCCGGGAATCGGCCACTTCGACATCATCGACCCACGCACACCCGCCTATCCCACCGTCCTGGCGGCCGTCCGCGGGGACGGTCAGGGCTGACGTTGTTCGCGCCAGTGGTCCGGCCCACCGTGTTTGGCCCTCCCCGGGTGTGATCTTCCGCCGGCCGTCAGTGGATGGCTGCGCGGTCAATGAATCCGGGCCGGCTTGGCTGTGCGGTCCGGAGTCGCCGACGGCGACGTTGCCCGAGACGCTGGACGAGTTCCGCTTTTCTGTGCGGGTGTCGGCGCCGGTCAGCCGGTCGCGCCGGACCGGTGCGCCGCCCAGTCGATCGTCGGGCGCGGCAGCCCCCGCCGGTCCAGGTAGCGGCTGGCCGCCCGCCGGGCCTGCCCGATGATCCGCATCATGTCCAGTGGATTGCTCGGAAACTGGCTGGGCAGGATGCGATCCGGCCGGAACCACCAGTGGCCGTCGATCTGGCCGAGTTCACCGGTCGCACCCGCCTGGCGTTGGTGCCACAACGCATCGTCGTGCCGGTGCAGCAGGACGGATGCCGGCCCCGCGACCAGCCCCGCCGTCGGCCCCGCCACCCGGAAGGTGGCCGAACCGGGCTCGACGGCCAGTCGGACCCGCCGGAGCACCGGCGGCTCGCCTTCCGTCGCGGTACCCAGCACGGCATTGTCGAAGGAAGGCAGTTCCCGGCCCAATTGCGCGAACCCACTCCGGTCCGTGCGGGACACCGGCGGCGCGCTCATCGGACCGGGGTCGCTCGACGGGCGCCGGGAGGTGATCTCCCGAGGCGTCACGGTGATGACCAGCCGCATGTAGTACCAGTCGAACAGCCGCCGACCGATGACCGTCCGGCGGTAGCTCGTGGACGCCGGTTGGCGGATGGCCAGCTTGCGCCAGTATTGCTCCAGGCCCGCGGTGCCGGTCTCGATCCGGGCCGGGCAGCGGGCGGTCCCGCGTACGAGTACGTGCGGCAGGTCGTCGCGCCCGGTCCCGGTCGGGTCGGAGAACAGCAGGGCCACCCGCGGATCGCGCCGCACGTTGAACGCCTTCTGCGGGAACGCGATCGACGTGGTCAGCACGATCCGGTCGGCGGCCGGTGATACGTCGACCACGACGGGCCAGGCGATGGGCACTCCGGTACGGCTGATGGTGGCGAACTCACAGGTCCGGTACTCGTCGAGGATGTCGCGGAGGTCGTGCAGGTCGGTGGTGGTCGTCGGCTCGGTCATGGGCACAGTCTGGGCGGCCGTCCTGGAGGCGGGCTGGAGTCGGACTGACGGACGCGAAGGGGTCCGGCCAAGTCGCGGCCAAGCGATTGCCAAGTCCCTGACGGGAGGCTGATCGTGTCAGCCACGCAACTTGTTCAGGAGCCGAACCGTGACCACCACACTCCCGCCGGTCCCTCAGATCAGCTTCGCCGGGCAGGCCGCGGCCCCGCCGGGCCCGTGCGATCTCGTCGCGATGTACGTGATGCACCACGCATTCCGCCGGGACCTGCGGGTGTTCGGCGCCGCGGTCGCGGCCACGCCGGTGGGCGATCGCCGGACCTGGCAGGCGCTGCGCGGCCGGTGGCGGCGGTTCTCCCGGGTGCTGCACCACCACCACAGCGGCGAGGACGAGGCGCTGTGGCCGCTGCTGCTGTCCCGAGCGTCCACCGACGGCGATCGGGCTGCGCTGCGGGCCATGGCGGACGAGCACGAGGAGATCGATCCGCTGCTGGCCGGCTGCGCCGCCGGCTTCGAACGCCTGGCGTCCGGCCCGGACGAGGATGAGCGGGCCGCGCTGGCGGTTCGGCTGGCGGCCACCGCGGAACGGCTGGGACGGCACCTTGGCCACGAGGAGACGGACGCGATGGCCGTGCTACAGGCCCATCTGACGCCGTCCGAATGGGACCACCTGCACCCGGCCTTCGCCCGGCACTACTCCGTCGGCGACATGGTCTTCACCGTGTCCTGGGTGCTCGACGGGCTGCCCGCCGACCAGCGTCGGACGGTGCTGCGGTTCTTCGGCATCCCGCTGACCGCGACCTGGCACGTGCTTCGGTGGCCGCACCACTGGCGGGAGCGGCGCATCTTCCGATACGTGCGACCGGCCGTGGGTGGTTGACCCGGTCCGGGCGGTCAGAATCCGAACCGCTCGCGCAGACCGGCGAGCCACTCGGCCACCAGCGGCATTCCCCAGTCGTGGCAGATCCGGGTCGCCTCGTCGGCATGCCGGCCGGCGAGTGCGGTTTCCCCGACCGCGGCCGCCGCACAGGCCAGGAAGGCGTCGATCGGGCCCAGTGGTGGGCCGGTGCCGGCCGCGGCCATCCGACCCGACCACGGCACCATCACCGGGTAGAGCCGGCCGGCCAGTTCGGGGCGACCGAGCACGAGTGCCGCCTCCGCGAGAATCGCGAAATCGAAGGGCGCATCGAAGCGCTCGGCGTCGAGTGGGGCGGGAGCCCGGTCGAGTACTGCGGCCGCCCCGGTCAACTGCCGGCTGCGCAGGAGACCGATCAGCAGGGGAATTCTGACGTCCGTCGCACCGAGCCGGCTCAGTTCGCCGAACAGCTCCGCGCAGGTCCGGGGATCGCCGCGCCACAGCGCGATCATGGCGCGCGCCGCCTGGACCGCCTCGTTTCGAAAGGGGAACGACGAGAGTGCGGCCCGGCGCAGGTTGTCGGCCACTATCGCCTCGGCCGCGTCGAAGTGGCCCTCGATCGCCAGCCAGGCCGCCTGGTGCGCGCCGAGCATCACCTGCAGCATCCGGAGCCGGTGCCGCTCGACGTGCGCCGTCGCTTCGGCCACCGCGATCCGGCGGTCGGCGACCCGGCCGGCCTCACCCGCGTAGACCACCTGCCAGAACAATCCGACGCCTTCGCCGTCGGGATCGCCGGCGGCGCGGGAGCAGGTGATCGCCTCCTCGATCAACTCCACCCGGCGGTCGAGGGTCGACGGGCGGAAGATGGCCTGGCTCAAGGTGCAACAGGCGTACGCCAGCAGCGGCGGCTGACCCAACCGGCGCGCCATCGTGAAGCCGCGTTCGGCGAACGCCACCCGCTCGGCGGGTCGCCCCCCGGCACCCGGGGCCGTCCAGAACAACTCTCGGGACAGAGCGAGGAACACCCGGCAGCGGAGGGGGGAGTCCTGCGCCGGAAGGTCCCGGGCAGCGGCGCGCAGGGCGGCGACCGTGACGTGATGCTGCGCCCCCTCGGCGACGTTTGACCACAGGCCGCCGTCGGCCGCGGCGATCGCGGCACCCGCCGCGCGCTCGACATCACCCAGCCGGTTGGCGATCTCGATCGCCTCCGTGGTGGCCGACCGCTGCCCGTCGGTGTCGGCGGCCCGCCGGCAGGCCGCGGCCCGGGTGAGCAGCAGGTCGTAGCGGTCCGACGGGGTCGCCGCCGGGTCAAGGGCCTGCGCGGTCAGGGCCGCGGCCAACAGGTCGGCCGCCTCCTCATGGGCGTCCAGGCCGGTCGCGTAGCCGGCCGCCTCGACGGCCGCCGGCCACGCCTCGGCGGCGTGGGCCGGGCCGGCCTGCAGCCAATGCCGGGCGATCTCGGCCAGGTGCCGGCCCGAGCCGTGCCGCTCGCGCAGGGCCCGGGCGGCCGCGGCGTGCCGGCGATGCCGCCGAAGGGGCGAATCCGCGGCCTCGACCGCATCCCGGACCAGCGCGTGCGCGAAGCGCAATTCCCCGGCGTCGGAGACGATCAACAGGCCGGTGTCGAGGGCGGGTTCGAGATCGTCGAGCGCCCGGTCCGGGTCGGTGCCCTCGATGTGCGCCAGCAGATCCGGGTCGACGGTGCGGCCCAGGGCGGCGCACGCCCGCAGCAGGCGCCGTGTGTTCACCGGCAACCGGCCGACCCGCGCCGTGATCACGTCACCCACCGCGGCGGGCACCGATTCGGCCGTCGGGCCGGCCCGCAGCAGTTCCAGCACGAAGAACGGATTACCGCCGGTGCGGTCCCGGAGCCCGGCGACGACACCGGGCGTCAGTTCGGACGATTCGCCCGCTGCGGCGAGCGCGCCGACATCCGCGGCGGTCAGCCCGGACAGGTCCATTCGCAGCGCTTGCCGGCGAGCCAACGTCTCGGCGTACTCCGCGAGCGCACCGGACGGCGCGGGGTGCGCCCGGCGGGTCGCCAGAACCATCAATCGGCCCCGCTCAATCCGTTCGGTGACGTGCCGTAGCAGCGACAGCGTCGACGGGTCGGCCCAGTGCAGGTCGTCGAACACCAGCAGCTGGGGCTCGTCGGTCACCGCTAACGCCACCGACCGGAGGACGGCCTCGAACTGGGCGAAGCGGTCGGCGCCGCCGGCGATTTCGCGACGATCGGGATCGATCAGGGCGGCCGTTCCGGCGTCCCGCCCCCGGGTCAGCGACCCGAGCACCGACACCCACGGCCACAACGGCGGCGCGCCCTCGTCCGACGAGCAACGCCCGATGTGCACACCGAAGCCCCGGTCCGCCGCCCGGTCGGCCAGCACTTCGGCGAGCCGGGTCTTGCCGATGCCGGGTTCGCCGACGAGCATGGCCGAGCGGGGCATGCCGGCCTCGGCACCGTCCAGCAGGTCGAGCAGGGCGGCGAGCTCGGTGCCGCGACCCACCAGGGGCGAGGCCGGCTGGGCGACGGGTCTGGTCGTGGTTCGCGGCCGGCCGGACTGGGCCCCGCCGGCGACCGCGGCCGCCGGGGGCGTCATCGCGGCCTTCGCCGTGCCGGGCCGGGCCGGCGCGATGTCCTGCCGCAGCACCGCGACCTCGAGGTCGCGCAACGTGGGCCCGGGGTCGATGCCGAGTTCGGCGTCGAGGGCCGTGCGAATCGCGCGCAGGGCGGCCAGGGCGTCGCCCTGCCGGCCGGCGCGGGCCAGCGCCAGGGCCAGCAGGGCCCAGAGATCCTCGCGGAGCGGGTGGTCGTGGGCGGCCGGCGCCAGGTCGGCGGCGGCTGCGGAGTCCTGGCCCAGGGCCAATTGGATCCGGGACCGATCCGCGATCGCCGTCAGCCGCAGGTCCTGCAACCGGCCTCGCTCGGCCTGGATCGACGGGTGGCGGTCGAGTTCGGGATACGGTTCGGCGCGCCACCAGGACAGCGCCTCGGCCAGTTCGGCCGACATGGCGGCCAGCTCGTCGGCGGCCGGCTCGGCGGAGATCGTCAGCGGTCCGTCGTCGCCCAGGCGGGCATGAACGTCCTGGCCGACCCGGGCGAACCGGTGCGCGTCGACCGTGTCCGCGGGCACCCTGAGCTCGTACCCGGCCGCCGAGGTGAGCAGAACCTGCGGCGTGGCGCGGGCCGCGCGGTCGGGTTCGATGGCCTTGCGCAGGATCGACACGTACGAGTGCATCGACGCGGTGACCGCGGCCGGCGGTGCCTGGCCCCACAGGATCTCGACCAGGCGATCGACGGCGACCGGCCGATTGGCCTCCAGGGCCAGGGCGGCCAGCAGGGTCCGCGGCTTGGCCGGCCCGAGGTCCAGGGGCGCCGACCCGCGCCAGGCCCGCAGCGGCCCGAGCACCCAGATCTGCATAGGCGGAGTCTAGGAGGGGCGTTCCGCGAATCACTCGGCGAACATCCGGGGGTGGCGGCGCCCGCGGATGTCCGCGGCGGCCCCACGGCGGGTCTTCGGGGCGCCTGAAAGCCGACGTCTCCGCAGGTCGTGCTGGTGGCCAGGGCCGGGATCGAACCGGCGACCTTCCGCTTTTCAGGCGGACGCTCGTACCGACTGAGCTACCTGGCCAGCACAGCGGCCCGGTCCGGGTGGACCGGGCCAGCTGCGACCCCGACGGGACTTGAACCCGCGACCTCCGCCGTGACAGGGCGGCGCGCTAACCAACTGCGCTACGGGGCCTTGCCGTACAAGCTTCCTGCCGACCGAAGCCGACGGAAAACCCGTACCCCCAACGGGATTCGAACCCGTGCTACCGCCTTGAAAGGGCGGCGTCCTAGGCCACTAGACGATGGGGGCTTGGCCATGGAACCCAGCCTCCAACGGCAACCGTTGGGAGCTTGGAAAGCATACGGCACGTGGCTCAGCCCTCCAAAACGGTACCGGGTCGTGGCGTCAGGCGTCGTGGTGGCTGTGCTCGGAGCCTGGGTCGGGCTGGTCGAACGGGCCGCCGCGGGCTTCCTCGGTCAGGTCGGTGATCCGGGACATGATCACGGCGGTGGCCGCCCGGACCGCGTCCTGGTCCTCGTGACGCCCGGCCCAGGTGGACAGGTCCAGGGGCTCGCCGACGATCATCCGCACGGCATGCCGGTGCCACAGGTGCTTGGTGCCGGGACGGGGGCCCCACATGCCGACCGGCACGACCGGCACGTCCGGACGGCTCAGGGCGAGGCGGGCCGCTCCGGTCTTGCCCGGCCCGGGCCGGAGATCCGGCTCGCGGGTCCGGGTCCCTTCGGGGTACAAGCAGACGACGTGACCCCGGTCCAGGGCCCGCCCGGCCGCGGCCAGCGACTCCGCGGCCTGGGCCGTGCCGCGCAGCACCGGAATCTGCCGGGCCGCACGCATGATCCGGCCGACGATCGGCCAGCCGAACACCTCGGCCTTGGCCAGGAAGTGCGGGAAGCGGTGATGCCCGGTGATCAGCCGGGCCATCGCCAGGGTCTCGGTCTCGGACAGGTGGTTGGCGACGATGATCGCCGGGCCCGATGCGGGGATGTGGTTGCCGCGTTCGAAGTGCACCCGGTGCACGATCTTGGCGCCGAGCGTGATGCCGAGGAAACCGATGATCGTGCGGATCGGCCGCTCCCGGGGCCAGTGCACGGTGTCCAGGATTCTGGGCCGTCGCCGGCGAGTGGGATCGGTCATCAGTCGATCCTGCCAACTCCGGCCGGCGACCTCACGGAACGGGCCGGTGGGGCGTCTTCCCGATGTGATCCAGCAGAATCGAACCGTGCATGCGGTCCTTGACACCCCGATCGGGGCGCTCACCCTGGTCGGCGACGGGCAGGCCCTGTCCGGGCTCTACTTTCCGGACCACGCACGGCACCCGGGCATCGGCACCTTCGGCCCGCGGGACGATCGGACATTCGCCGCCGCCCGGACCCAGCTCACCGAGTACTTCGCCGGCGAGCGTACCGAGTTCGACCTACCGCTCGCCCCGCACGGGAATGAGTTCCAGCGTTCCGTCTGGCGGTTGCTGGGCACCATCCCGTACGGCCGGACCCGCAGCTATGGGCAGCTGGCCGCGCAACTCGGCGATCCCGGGCTGGCCCGCGCGGTCGGCGCGGCCAACGGGCGCAACCCGATCTCGATCGTCGTGCCCTGCCACCGGGTCGTCGGGCACGACGGGTCCCTGACCGGCTACGCCGGCGGATTGGCCCGCAAGGCGTTCCTGCTCGAACTGGAGCAGCCGGCCGCGGCCCGGGTGCGAACGCTGTTCTGATGTGGATCAGCCGACCGGCAGCATCTGGCCGTCGGTCGACGCCGGTGAGCCCACGGGCCCGGCGTCGACCGGGTCGGGCGCCCCGACCTCGGCCGGCACCGCGGCCAGCCGGGGGAGCAGCAGCGACTCCCACAGGGACCGGCTCCCTTCCCGGAAGAATCCGTGGTGCCCGACCCGGTCCAGCCCGAACGAGGCCGGGTCCAGCCGGAGGCGCTCGACGGGCGTCCCGCGGTAGAGGTCATCCATGGCGTCGATGGCGGCCGCGGTCAGCAGCTCGTCGTCGGTGAACCACAGGCTCGTCATGGGCGTCGTGACCCGCGCCACCCGGTCACGGATCCGGGGCAGGTCGACCTCGAAGTAACCCGGTGCCAGACACCAGCGGCGCCATTGCCGCATGACGTTCGCCGGCAGGTCGCCGATGATCCGCAGGCGCCGACCGGGGAAGTATCCGGCGGCGGCGATCGCGCTGGGCGCCAGGGTGTGCCAGAGCAGCGGGGCGCGCCGGCGGACGGCCGGCGTGTTGTGCCGCCAGTAGCCGTTGCCACTGGCGACCACGATCGCCTGGTCGACCAGGCCGTGGTGCGCGAACGGCAGCACCTGCCCGCCCAGGCTGTGCCCGAGCCAACTGACGGGCAGCCCGTCGGCCGCCCCGACCAGCGCCTCCAGGGCACTGGCGGCGTCGCCGGCCCAGCGCAGGATGTCGCCGGTCTCGGCCCTCAGCTCGGCCACGCTGCCCGTGCCGCGGTAGTCGAACGCCAGCGTCAGGAAGCCGGCCTCGGCGAGCCATCCGGCCAGCGGCCGGTAGAAGGACGCGGGCGTCGCCATTGCCGGCGCCAGCAGAACCGCCCCACGGGGCACCGCCGGAGCGAACCAGGACACCCGCAGCTCGCGGCCGTCGTCGGCGGTGATCGTCTCGTTATAACGAGTGTCATAGGAAGCCATGAGCGCAAGGTTATGACAGTTGTCATGGGGATGCAATACAATTCTTCGCATGCCCAATGACACGCGGGAGCGAATGGTGGCCGGGGCGGCCCGGATGATCAGCCGGCGCGGTGTGGACGCGATGAGCCTGCGAGAACTGGCCGAGAAGGAGGGCGTGCCTCTCGGCTCGACATACCATTTCTTCCCGGGGGGCAAGGGGGCCCTGGTCGACGAGGCCGTCAACTACGTGGGTGACCGGGTCACGGCCAGCATCGCATCCACCCGGGGTCAGGGCACCGAGCACATCGTCCGGTGGGTGCTGCACGCCTGGCGACGGATCCTGATCCGCAGCGACTTCCAGGCCGGCTGCCCGGTGCTGGCGGCCGCCGTCGCGAAGGACGAGCGACACCGTTCGACTGCCCGGGCGGTGTTCGACCGCTGGACGGTCGGACTGGTCGAGGTGCTGGTCGACGACGGAGTGCCGGCGGATCGGGCGCCGACCGTCGCCCGGACGATCATCGCCTCGCTGGAAGGGGCGGTCGGGCTGGCCCGGGCGTTCGGCGAGATCGGGCCGCTGGACGACGTGGAGTCCGAGCTGATCCGGCTCGTCGCCGCGGCGGCCGATCCGGTGGCGGCGGCCGGCCCGCCCCGGCTCGGGCGCTGATCGTCCGCGATTGGATCCGATTCTTCGTCGAACTGGACCATCGGGGCACGCGCTCGACGCGATGCCTCACGCGCGGCGGTGGAAATCCTGGCCACCCTGACCGCCGTGCTGGCCATCGCGACCACCCTGGCCCTGACCGGCAGCGTCGTCGGTCCGGCCGGTACCTCCGACGCCTCCCCGGGTCGCGTCCAGCCTCGCGCCGATCTTGACGCGGTGAGCGCCGCGATCCCGACCAAGGCTCAACCGGCCATGCCGTCGACGACCAACAGCCTGCTCCGGGCCGGGCCAGCAACACCAAGGCGACCGCAGTGGCGGCCGGTCGACCCGAATGCAACGAGTGCTTCGGGACGGCCACCACCCTGCACGTGGTGTGCAGGTGGGCTGACCGGGTCCCGTCCCGAGTGATCGGAAACCTGGCGGAGAGTTGCATCGCGAGTTCCGGATGTACGCGCCGAGGGCGACGTCGACTCCGACCACTGGGCGGCACCGAAGGGGACGAGGTAGGGGATCGGGTGGGGTTTTCCCTACCCCGACCCGGGGTGACACCCGATGTCGGATTCCGCCGGCGATTCCTATTGTCCGAATCGGAAGCGAAAACCTTAGGAGACGAGCATGAGTCATGCAGCAACGGAGTCGGCGGCGACCGCCGTCCAGGATGACCCGAGCCTGGTGCCGGTGGCCCGGGCGGTCGATCTGCACAAGGTCTACGGCGCCGGGGACACCAGCGTCGCGGCGCTCGACGGGGTGAGCGTCGATTTCTGGCCGGGCCAGTTCACCGCCATCATGGGGCCGTCGGGTTCGGGCAAATCGACGCTGATGCACTGCCTGGCTGCCCTGGACAGCCCGACCGCCGGCGCGGTGTTCGTCGGTGACGCCGACCTGACCCGGCTCGGGGACAAGGAGCTGACCCGGATCCGCCGCGACCGGATCGGCTTCGTGTTCCAGGCGTTCAACCTGGTCCCGACCCTGACCGCGCTGGAGAACATCACGCTGCCGATGGACATCGCCGGCCGCACCCCGAACCAGGCCTGGCTGGACACCGTCATCGACACGGTCGGGTTGCGGAACCGGCTGGAACACAAGCCGAGTCAGCTCTCGGGTGGGCAGCAGCAAAGAGTGGCCTGCGCCCGCGCGCTGGCCGGTCGCCCCGATATCGTGTTCGCCGACGAACCCACCGGCAATCTCGACTCCGTCGCCGGCGCAGAGGTTCTCGGCTTCCTGCGCCGGTCGGTCAGCGAGTTCGGGCAGACCGTTGTCATGGTCACCCACGACCCGAACGCCGCGGGCTACGCCGACCGGGTGCTGTTCCTGGCCGATGGACGGATCGTCGACGAGATGGCCGAGCCCACCGCCGACCGGGTGCTGGACAAGATGAAGCACCTGGACGCGCGTCCGGCCGCGGCCGAGCACGGGGGCTGAGACGATGCTGAAGGTCACCCTGAAAGGGCTACTGGCCCACAAGCTCCGGCTGGGCATGAGTGCGTTCGCCATCGTCCTGGGGGTCGCGTTCGTGGCGGGCACCTTCGTCTTCACCGACACGCTGAACCGCAGCTTCACCGACCTGTTCCGGCAGACCGCTCCCGATGTCACCGTGCGCCCGGCCGGCGCCCAGGACAACGGCGGGTTCACCGGTTCGGACGCGCGCAGCGCACCGGCGGACATGGTCATAGCGCTGGCCGACCTGCCCGGGGTCGACCGGGCGGACGGCAACATCCTCAACCAGAGCACCTACATCGTCGGGCGGGACGGCAAGATCGTCGGCAGCGGAGGCGGCGCCCCCGGGATTGCGACGAACTACAACGACGCCCCGGCCGCCGACGGGTCCCCGATCGTCACCCTGACCGGCGGGGCTGCGCCGGCCGGACCGAACCAGTTCCTGGTCGACGACAAATCGGCGGCATCGGCGGGTTTCACCATCGGCGACGAGATCACGCTGGTCACCGCTGGTCCCGAGCCGAGCGTGCAGGGCACCATGGTCGGCACGGTGCGATTCGGTGAGACGGGCAACACGATCGGCGCCACTCTGGTGCTGATGGACACGGCCACTGCGCAGCGCCTGTACCTAGGTGGGTCGAACGCCTACACCGACATCGCGGTCACCGGTGATGGTTCGGTGTCCAACGCGCAGCTGGCCGCGGAGGTGACCACCGCGCTGCCGAGCGGGTACGAGGCTCTGGATGACGCGCAGATCGCCGCGGAAAGCCAATCCGACCTGGCGGAGGGACTCTCCTTCATCACCACCTTCCTGCTGGTGTTCGCCGCCGTCGCCCTGGTGGTCGGGACCTTCCTGATCCTGAACACCTTCTCGATCATCGTCGCGCAACGCACCCGGGAACTGGCCCTGCTCCGGGCGCTCGGGGCGTCGCGGCGGCAGGTCACCCGGTCGGTGCTGACCGAGGCGCTGGTCGTCGGGCTGGTCGGGTCGACCGTGGGGCTGGGCCTGGGATTCGGGCTCGCGGTCGGGCTCAAGGCGCTGTTCGGGGCGTTCGGACTCGATCTGTCCAGCGCGGGTCTGGTCTTCGAATGGCGAACGGTGGCCGTCGCCTACGCGGTCGGGGTGCTGATCACCCTGATCGCCGCCTACCTGCCGGCCCGCCGCGCCGCGCAGGTGCCGCCGGTCGCGGCCCTGCGGGACGACGTCGCGATGCCCGAATCGTCGCTGCGCCGCCGGCTCGTCGTCGGTTCGCTGATCGCCGTACTCGGGGCCGCGCTCATGGTGTGGTCGCTGGCCTTCGACGGCGGCCTGTCCGTGTTGGGCGCCGGCGTGCTCGGCGTCTTCGTCGGGGTCGCGCTGGTCAGCCCGGTCATCGGCCGGCCCGTCGTCTCGCTCATCGCGTGGCCGTTCCCCCGGTTGTTCGGCACGGTCGGCCGGCTCGCCCGGGAGAACGCCAAGCGGAACCCGCGGCGCACCTCGGCGACCGCGTCGGCGCTGATGATCGGGCTGGCCCTGGTCAGCGCGATGGCCGTGATCGGACAGTCGGCCAAGGCCAGTGTCGACGAACTGGTGGCCTCCGACCTGCGGGCCGACTACATCGTCTCCAACGCGATCGGCGCGCCGTTCTCCACCGCGATCGGGCAGGAGATCGCGCAGCTCCCCGGGGTGGGCGAAGTGGTCCCGGTGCGGTACAGCACGGCCCGGATCGGCGGGGACGACGCGTTCCTGGTGGCCACCGACCCGGCCGGCTTCGGCCGGATGACCTCGCTGGTGGTGCGGGACGGCAGTCTGGACAGCGGCGGCCTGGTCGTCGCCCAGGACCGAGCCGCGGCGAGCGGCTGGCACGTCGGCGACACGGTGCCGGTGACCCTGCCGTCCGGTCCGGTCGACCTGACGGTCGGCGGCATCGTCGAACCCACCCAGTTGGCCGGCAGCCTGATCGTCCCGCTGGCCGTGCTCGATCAGCTGACGCCGGTCGATTCGACGGTGTACGTGACCGCGATGCCCGGTGCCGATCCGGCGGCGGTCAGGGCGGGCATCGACGCCGTGGTCGCCGATCTGCCGACCATCACCGCGAAGGACCAGGCCGAGTTCGCCGCTGAGCAGCGGGCGCCGGTCGACCAACTGCTGACGGTCATCTATGCGCTGCTCGGTCTGGCGGTGATCATCGCGGTGCTGGGCATCGTCAACACCCTGGCGTTGTCGGTCATCGAACGGACCCGCGAGGTCGGTCTGTTGCGGGCGGTCGGTCTGAGCCGGCGCCAGCTGCGGACCATGGTGCGGCTCGAATCGGTGGCGATCGCCGTGCTCGGGGCGGTGCTGGGCGTCGGGCTCGGCCTGGTGTTCGGGGTCAGCATCCAGCGGGCCGCCGCCGACGACGGGATCTCGGTGCTCTCGGTGCCGGCCGGTCAACTGGTCGTCTTCGTGGCGCTGTCCGCGCTGATCGGGGTACTCGCCGCGGTCTGGCCGGCCCGGCGGGCCGCGCGGATGGACGTGCTCCGGGCGATCACGGCGGACTGACGAGCTCGCCCCACCTCGTGTTGATCATGGGCTCGCGGCCCTTCTCCTGACGGTCGATGCAACACACCCTGACTCAAGATCGATGACCGGCCCGCGAGCCGACTGGCAGCAAGGCCGCGTTCTTCGCTCGCCGGCAATCGATGGGTCGGCGTTGGCGCCGATCGCGATGGACTGCACCCGCTGGTGGCGGGTATGGAACTGAAGCGGGTGGCCGCGCAAGGGTCGGTCGTCCCGCGACATCCGGTGCCGCTCTGCGGCCCGCCGGGCACCACGACGGTCGCGGATCGGAACCAGGGCCCGGACGGGACGTATTACTCGGCGCACCGCGGCTGGTGAGCAACCCGCGGTCGTCGACAGATTGAGCTGTACATGGATCGGAGCCCGCTGATCGCCCAGGTCCTGGAAAGCGATCACGATCGCTTGGCGTCGGTGATCCACCTGTACGTGCAGACCCGTGGCCTGCTACGCGCTGACCTGCACCAACAGCTCAGCCTGGCGGCGGTCCCGGGCCGGACCGGCACCGACGCAACCCGAGCCCGTGGAGGCGTACAAGATCAGCGAACGGCCGGCCGGGCCGACGACCAGGCCGTGCCCGGCCACTGGGAGGGCGACCTGATCGGGGCAAGAACAGCGGGTCGGCGATCGGCACGCTGGTCGAGCGGTCGTCCCCGGTGTCTGCACCTGCCCGGCCGGCACGCCGACGAGGTCGCCGCCGCGATGATCGCCCAGATGCGTCACCGGCGGTCGATCACCTGGGACCGGGTCGAGCTCGCCGCGCGCAGGATCCAGTTGGCGTGTATTTCTGCGACCCGCACTCGCCGTGGCAACGCGGCGGAGAACACCAACCGGCTGCTGCGGCACTGGTTCGCCAAAGGCACCGACCTGTCGGTGCACACCAGCCGACCACCTCAAACGAGTCCAGGACTCGCTCAACCAACGGCCTCGTCCGACGCTGGACCTCAGGACCCCAGCCCAAGCCCTGGCCCAGTTCCTGGCACGGGCCGCCTGATGACCCCCGTGTTGCACCGACCCCTTGACAAGGCCGATGTCAGAACGGCCGCGAGCCCATGATCAACTGCAGGTGGGGGTGGGAGGGTCAGCGGAGCTGGTGCAGCAGGTGGGTGCCGTGCACCGTCCGGACGGTGCCGCTGCGGGAACGGACCACGATCGACTCGGTCTCGGCACCCTCGGGGGTGTAGCGGACGCCGCGGAGCAGATCGCCGTCGGTGATCCCGGTGGCGATGAAATGGGTGTTGTTCCCGGACACCAGGTCGTTGGTGTGCAGCACCCGGGTCAGGTCGTGGCCGGCGTCCAGGGTCTTGCGCCGTTCGTCGTCGTCCCGCGGATGCAGCCGGCCCTGGATGACGCCGCCCAACGCCTTCATCGCGCACGCGGTGATGATGCCCTCGGGGGTCCCGCCGATGCCGAGCATCAGGTCGATGCCGGTGCCGGGTCGGACCGCGGCGATCGCGGTGGCGACATCGCCGTCGGCGAACAGCTTGACCCGGGCACCGGCTGCCCGGACGTCGCGGATGAGCTGTTCGTGCCGGGGCCGGTTCTGCACGCTGACCGTCACGTCGCCCGGACCCACTCCGAGCGCCCGGGCGACGGCGCGGATGTTGTGCTCGGCCGGCGCGTCGATATCCACCTCGTCGGCCACGGCGGCGGAGCACACCAGCTTGTTCATGTAGAAGACCGCGCTCGGGTCGTACATGCTGCCCCGGTCGGCCGCGGCCATCACCGCGATGGCGTTGGGCATGCCGTTGGCCAGCAGGGTGGTGCCGTCCACCGGGTCGACCGCGATGTCGAACTCGGGACCGGTGCCGTCGCCGACCTGCTCGCCGTTGTAGAGCATGGGCGCCTCGTCCTTCTCGCCCTCGCCGATCACCACGACCCCGCGCATCGGCACCCGGGCCAGCACGTCCCGCATCGCGTCGACCGCGGCCTGGTCGCCGCCCTCCTTGTCGCCCCGGCCGGACCACCGTCCGGCCGCCATCGCAGCGGCCTCGGTGACGCGCATCAGATCGAGGCCGACGTTGCGGTCGGGCAGCTGGTAACGGACGGGTTCGGTCATGTCGCGCATCGTGCCACCACGGTGCCGCACGGGCGCGTCACCCCGGCGGACTGCCGGTCCCGGCGAACCCGGTGCCCGGGTTCGCCGAGGAGGTCGCCGCCGCCCAGGTGCGAATTCCGGCCGGGTGAACCGTCGTTGCGCAACCCGGGGCGGCCTGCGCAATGCCGGTTCAGCCGAGGTCGCGCGGGGTCCCGCATCGGCGGGTTGGTTGTCCGCGATCTCCCCGGTCGAATCCCGCTCCGCCGGGAGCGTTGACCTTCGCCCTCGCCGGATGAACCGTCAGGCGTGCATGTCCTCCAGCTGCTTGCCCTTGGTCTCCTGCACCCACTTGCTGACGAAGATGAACGACAGGAACGCGAACCCGGCGTAGAGGCTGTAGGCCAGGGCCAACGAGATGTCGGCCAGTGGCGGGAAGGTGACGGTGACGATCCAGTTCGCCACCCACTGGCCGCCGGCGGCGAGCGACAGGGCCGCGGCCCGCATCCGGTTCGGGAACATCTCGCCGAGCAGCACCCACACCACCGGGCCCCAGGACATGCCGAACGCCACGACGAACAGGTTGGCCGCGATCAGCGCGACGATCGGCGACGAGGATCCCAGGATCGCGGCGGACAGGTTCGGCGTGTGGTCCGCCACGTTGGCCGCGGTGCACTGATCGGCGATCACCTGCGTGCATTCCGGGGCGGTGCCGAAGATCAGGGCCATGGTGGCCAGGGTGACCGTCATGCCCACGGAGCCGATCAGCAACAGGGGTTTTCGGCCCAACCGGTCGATCGTGGCGATGGCGATCAGAGTGGTGAGGATGTTGATGGTGGCCGAGATGACGGTGATGACGAACGACTGGTCCTCGGTGAAGCCGACGGCTTCCCACAGGATGTTCGAGTAGTAGAAGATCACGTTGATGCCGACGAACTGCTGGAACACCGACAGCAGCAGGCCGATCCACACGATGCCGGCGATCCGGCCGGTGGTCGTCGACTTCAGGTCCTTCCACGACGGCTCCGTCTCGCGCTCCATGCTCGCCCGGATCTTCTCGATCTTGGCGTCGATGTTGCGCGGACCGAGCAGTCCGGTCAGGACCTCCTTGGCCTCGGCGATCCGGTGCTTGGCGATCAGGTACCGCGGGGATTCCGGGATGGTCAGGGCCAGGCCGCCGTACAGCAGCGCCGGGATGATCATCATGAAGAACATCCAGCGCCAGGCTTCCCAGCCGAACCAGAAGTCCTGGTTGGAGCCACCGGCGGCGGTGGCGAGCAGGTAGTCCACCAGCAGCGAGATGAAGATGCCGGTGACGATGGCCAGTTGCTGCAGCGAGCCCAGGCGGCCGCGGATCCGGGCCGGCGCGATCTCGGCGATGTAGGCCGGGGCGATGACCGACGCCACGCCGACGCCGATCCCGCCGATCAGCCGGAACAGGATGAGCATCCACAGGCTCGGGACCAGCGCGCAGCCGATGGCGCTGATCGCGAACAAGATCGCGGCCAGCCGCATGACCGAGAGGCGGCCGATGTGGTCCGCGAGGCGGCCGGCGAGCAGGGCACCGGCGGCGGCGCCGAGCAGGGCGGCCGCGACGGTGAAGCCGAGCTCGAGCGCGCCGGCGTTGAAGTACTCCTGGATCGCCGAATTGGCGCCGTTGATGACGGCGCTGTCGTAGCCGAACAGGAACCCGCCGAGCGCGGCGACCGAGGCGATCCGGACGACACCCTTGCCTTCGTCGGAGTCGTCGTAGATCGACGCACTTCCGTCGAAGCTGCCACCGTGCTCGCCCATGAGCTCCCCTTTCGGTGATCTTGCTGGAGCAGAGCATTCCACTGTTGCCGGTTTCCGCATCTCGAGGATCACGATCGATGCGGCACCGTGACGGGAGTGCAACCGGTACCGCAGCAGTGATTACCGTGGCGCGGTGAATCAAAACGACGAATCCCTGGTGATCCGGGTCGAGGATCGGTTGGGCCGCATCACGCTGAACCGGCCGCGGCAGATCAACGCGCTGACCATGCCGATGATCGACGGCATCCGCGCCGCGCTGGCCGGCTGGGTCGACGACCCCGAGGTCGCCGTGGTGCTGATCGACGGGGCCGGGGAGCGCGGGCTGTGCGCCGGCGCGGACATCCGGGCGCTGCGCCAGTCGATCCTGGACGGCACGGACGGCGCAATGGGGTTCCTGGCCGACGAATACGACATGAACGCGACCCTCGCCGAATATCCCAAGCCGATCGTCGCCTACCAGCGGGGCATCACCTTCGGCGGCGGCCTCGGGGTGTCGGCGCACTGCTCGGTGCGGCTGGTCTCCGAGGATTCGTCGCTCGCCATGCCCGAGACGCTGATCGGATTGTGGCCGGATGTCGGCATCCTGCATCTGCTCGCCCGGTCACCCGGGCAGGTCGGCGTGCACGCAGCCCTGACCGGCGCCCGGCTCGATGCGGGAGATGCGATCCGGGCGGGCCTGGCGGACCACTTCGTACCGGCCGCCGGCCTGGCCGCGGTGACCGAATCGCTGCGCAGCGGGGTGGTGCCGCCATTCGGCGCCTCGCCGCCGGGACAGCTGGCCGGCGCGTCCTGGATCGATGAGTGCTACATCGGCGACGACGCCGAGCGGATCCTGCTGGCGCTGCTCGAGCACCCGGACCCGGCCGCGCGCGAGGCCGGCCGGACCCTCGCCGGGATGGCGCCGACATCGGTGAAGGTGACCTTGCGAGCGGTCCGAGCCGCCCGGTCGATGACCTTGCGGGAGGTGCTCGATCAGGATCTGCGGTTGGCCCGGCACTTCCTGAGCCGTCCCGACCTGCCGGAGGGTATCCGGGCCCAGGTGGTGGACAAGGATCGGAACCCGCAATGGCAGCCGGCGCGGCTCGTCGACGTCACCGACGCCGACGTTTCCGCGTTCTTCACCTGATCGAGCGACTCCGGCAGTGCTTGCCTCAGCCGGCCAGTTCGGCGATCGCCGGGTGACCGGGTGCGACCCGGACGGTCGCGGCGGTGATGCCGGCCTGCTTCATCAGCTTGCGCACGTCGTCCCGCTGGTCGGGCGTCATGACGGTGATCACCGTGCCCGCCGCGCCGGCCCGCGCCGTGCGACCGGACCGGTGCAGGTAGGCCTTGTGCTCGACCGGCGGGTCCAGGTGCACGACCAGCTCGACGTCGTCGACGTGGATGCCGCGAGCGGCGATGTCCGTGGCCACCAGCACCCGCGCGGCACCCGAGGAGAACGCCGCGAGGTTGCGCTCCCGAGCGTTCTGGGACAGGTTTCCGTGCAGGTCGACCGCCGGAGTCCCGTTCTTGGTCAGCGCGGCCGCCCACTTCTTCGCGCCGTGCTTGGTACGGGTGAACAGCAGCCGGCGGCCGGTGCCGCGGGCCATTTCGCGGATGACGGCGGTGCGGTCGGCGGCGTCGACGGCGAAGATGTGGTGCTCCATCGCCTCGACCGGCGAGGTCTCGTCATCGACGGCGTGCAGGATCGGGTCGGACAGGAACTCCTTGACCAGCACGGAGATGCCGTTGTCCAGAGTGGCCGAGAACAGCAGCCGCTGGCCGACCTTGGGGGTGGCCCGCAGCAGCCGGCGGACGACCGGCAGGAAGCCCAGGTCGGCCATGTGGTCGGCCTCGTCCAGCACGGTGACCTCGATGCCGCTCAGGTCGCAGGCGCGCTGATTGACCAGGTCCTCCAGCCGGCCCGGGCAGGCGATGACGATGTCGACGCCGCCGCGCAGCGCCGCGGTCTGGTTGCCGTAGCCGACGCCGCCGAAGACGACCATCGTGCGCAGCCCGGCCGCCTTGGCCAGCGGGTCGACCGTGCGGGCGACCTGCAGGGCGAGTTCCCGGGTGGGCAGCAGGATCAGGCCGCGCGGGCGGTTGGGCGTGCGCCGTCCGCCGGTCAACCGGGCGACCAGCGGGATGGCGAAGGCGATGGTCTTGCCGGAGCCGGTCTTGCCCCGGCCGAGCACGTCCCGCCCGGCCAGCGTGGCCGGCAGCGTGGCGGCCTGGATCGGGAAGGGCGAGGGCGCGCCGAGCGCGGTCAGCGCGGGCAGCAACGTCGCCGGCACGCCCAGCTCGGCAAACCCGGTGGACGGGCCGGTCGGGGCCGGCTCGACGGCGGGCATCGCCGCCGCGGCGGCGGCCGGCGAGGCGGCGCTCACGGAACCGGCAACGGCGGGGCCGGCCGGACGGGTCGAGCGACGGGAGCGGGTGGCCGGCTGATCGGTGCGCGGGGCGCGGTCGGTGCGCGGTGCCCGGTCGCTGCGCGGTGCCTGGCCGGTACGGGGGGCCTGGTCACTGCGGGGGGCCTGGGCGCCGGCGGTCGAGCCGTTGCCACCGCGACCGGAGCGACGCCGGCGACGTGGCTGGCCGGACGGGGCGGAATCGGACTGCGGGCGCGCGGAAGTAGAAGTAGTCATGAAGATGTGGTCATTCCCATCGGTTCGGTGAGGCTGGAGTGGCCGCGGTGCTGGCCGACTCGCAGATCCGGGAACCGGTGCGGAGTAGAGGAACGCCGGAGAGGCATTCACAGCAACGACCTGGACGGCCTGAACAGGCCGGTCCGTTGACCACCCTACGTGACCGGGGGCGTCCCGCCGCACACAGTCGGCAAGATCACCCCCGGTCCGGGTCGGGGCCGGCCGTCACTCGGCCGTGACGGCCCCGGCGAACTGCGCGTTGTACAGGTCGGCGTACGCCCCACCGCGCTGCAGCAGCTCATCGTGCGTGCCCTGCTGCACGATCGCTCCCGCCTCCATCACCAGGATCAGGTCGGCGTCCCGGATGGTGGACAACCGGTGCGCGATGACGAAGCTGGTGCGGTCGGCGCGCAACGCCGCCATCGCGTGCTGGACCAGCACCTCGGTGCGGGTGTCCACCGAGCTGGTCGCCTCGTCCAGGATGAGCAGCGCCGGGTCGGCCAGGAACGCCCGGGCGATGGTCAGCAGCTGCTTCTCGCCGGCTGAGATGTTGCTGCCCTCGTCGTCGATGAGCGTGTCGTACCCGTCCGGCAGGGAGTGCACGAACCGGTCGACGTAGGTCGCCTGGGCCGCCTGCAGGATCTCCTCCTCGCTGGCGTCGGGCCGGCCGTAGGCGATGTTGTCCCGGATGGTGCCGGCGAACAGCCAGGTGTCCTGCAACACCATCCCGATCCGGGACCGCAGGTCGGCCCGGGTCATCGCCGAGATGTCCACCCCGTCCAAGGTGATCCGGCCGGCGTCCAGCTCGTAGAACCGCATGATCAGGTTGACCAGGGTGGTCTTGCCCGCCCCCGTCGGACCGACGATGGCCACCGTCTGGCCGGGCGCCGCGACCAGGGACAGGTCGTCGATCAGCGGCTTGTCGGCCGCGTAGCGGAACGAGACGTCCTCGAACTCGACCCGGCCGCGGGAGTCCTGCACGGTCTGCGGCGCGTCCGGATCGGGGGTCTGCTCCTCGGCGTCCAGGAACTCGAAGACCCGCTCGGCCGACGCGATACCCGATTGCAGCACGTTGGCCATCGACGCCAGCTGGGTCAGTGGCTGGGTGAACTGCCGCGAGTACTGGATGAACGCCTGCACGTCACCCAGCGACATGGTGCCCGAGGCCACCCGCAGGCCGCCGACCACGGCGATCGCCACGTACGTCAGGTTCCCGATGAACATCATCGACGGCATGATCGTGCCCGAGATGAACTGGGCCCCGAAGCTGGCCCGGTAGAGCTCGTCGTTCTTGGCGTCGAACGCCTTCTCGGCGTCGGCCTGGCGGCCGAACACCTTGACCAGGCTGTGCCCGGTGTAGGTCTCCTCGACCCGGGCGTTGAGCTCGCCGGTGGAGCGCCACTGCACGATGAACTTGGGCTGCGACCGCTTGGCGATCTGCTGGGTGACGATCAGCGACAGCGGCACCGCGACCAGCGCCACCAGGGCCAGCAGCGGCGAGATGACGACCATCATCACCAGCACCCCGACCACCGTCAGCACCGAGGTCAACGCCTGCGACAGGGTCTGCTGCAGCGTCTGCGAGATGTTGTCGATGTCGTTGGTGACCCGGGAGAGCACCTCGCCGCGCTGGTGCCGGTCCAGGTAGCTCAGCGGCAGCCGGTTCAGCTTGCCCTCGATCTCCGCGCGCAGCTCCAGAATGGTGCGCTGCACCACGCCGTTGAGGATGTAACCCTGCAGGTAGCCGAACACCGACGACAGGATGTACAGGGCCAGCACGATCATCAGGGTCCGGGCCAGGGCGGTGAAGTCGATGCCCACCCCGGGCGTGACGTCCATCGCCGAGAGCATGTCCGCGAACGTGCTGTTGCCGGCCAGGCGGGCACCGTCGATGGCCTGTTCCTTGGTGATGCCCGCGGGCAACTGCCGTCCGACGATGCCGTCGAAGATGATGTTGGTCGCGTTGCCCAGGATCTTCGGGCCGATCACCGCGAACATCACGCTGCCCACGCCGAGCAGGAAGACCAGGACCAGCCCGATCCGCTCGCCCCGCATCCGGCGCAGCAGCCGCCGCAGCGATGGGCCGAAGTTCAGCGACTTCTCGGCCGGCATGCCCATGCCGCCGAACATCGGGCCGCCCCCGCCGGGACCGCGCCGGGGCGGGGGTCCGAAGGCCGGCCGCTGCGGCGCCGCGCCGCTCGCGGGTGCCGTCTTCTCCGTCGTCATGCCCCCGCCTTTCCTGGGCGCATCGCCAGTTCCGTTGTCATGCCGATACCTCCGCGGCGAGCTGCGACTGCACGATCTCCACGAAGGTCGGGCAGGAAGACATCAACTCGTCGTACCGGCCGATACCCACCGCCCGGCCGTCCTCGAGGACGACGATCTGGTCGGCGTCGGCGATGGTGGAGACCCGCTGGGCGACGATGATCACCGTCCGGTCGGTGGTCAGCGGCCGGAGGGCCGCCCGCAGCCGCGCGTCGGTGGCCAGGTCGAGGGCCGAGAACGAGTCGTCGAACAGGAAGATCTCCGGATCGGCCACCACCGCCCGGGCGATGGCCAACCGCTGCCGTTGCCCGCCGGACACGTTCGTCCCGCCCTGGGTGATCGGCGATTCCAACCCGTCCGGCATGGCCGCGACGAAGTCCATCGCCTGGGCGATGGTCAGGGCGTGCCAGAGCTGCTCGTCGGTCGCGTCGGGGTTGCCGTACCGCAGGTTGGACGCGACGGTGCCGCTGAACAGGAACGGCTTCTGCGGGACCAAGCCGATGCGGTCCCAGAGTTCCTCCGCGTCGAAGTCGCGCACGTCGACCCCGTCGACCCGCACGGCACCGCCGGTGGCGTCGAACAGGCGCGGGATCAGCGACAGCAGGGTGGTCTTGCCGGCGCCGGTGGAGCCGATGATCGCGGTGGTGGTGCCCGGCCGGGCGGTCAGCGAGATGCCGCACAGCACCGGGTCGCTGGCCCCCGGGTAGATGAAGTCCACCTCGTCGAGGACGACCTCGCCCGCCCGGCGCTCGGGGATCACGGCCCGCGCCGGCGGCCGCACCGACGACTCGGTGTTCAGCACGGCGCTGATCCGGTCCGCGCTCACCGAGGCCCGCGGCACCATGACCACCATGAAGGTGGCCATCATCACCGAGAACAGGATCTGCATGAGGTAGTTCAGGAACGCGATCAGCGCGCCGATCTCGATGTCACCCTGGTCCACCCGGTGCGACCCGAACCACAGCACCGCGACGCTGGACACGTTCACCACCAGCATGACCACCGGGAACATCAACGCCATCAGCCGGCCCGCGCGCAGCGCGCTGTCGGTCAGCTCGGCGTTGGCCGTGGCGAACCGCTTGGTCTCCAGCGGCTCCCGGACGAACGCCCGGACGACCCGGACGCCGGCGATCTGCTCGCGCAGCACCCGGTTGACCACGTCCAGCCGGGCCTGCATCCGCCGGAAGTGCGGGATCATCCGCACGACGATCAGCCCGATCGCGATCACCAGCACCGGGATGCAGACGACCAGCAGCCAGGACAGCCCGAGATCGGTGCGGATGGCCATGAAGATGCCGCCGATGCACATGATCGGCGCCGAGACCATCAGGGTGCAGGTCATCAGCACCAGCATCTGGACCTGCTGGACGTCGTTGGTATTGCGGGTGATCAGGGACGGCGCGCCGAACAGGGCAACCTCGCGGTCGGAGAACGAGCCGACCTGATGGAACAGCGCGGCCCGCAGGTCGCGACCGAAGGCCATCGCCGTCCGGGCGCCGAAGTAGACGGCCACGATGGTGCAGACGATCTGCAGCACCGTGATCCCCAACATGATGCCGCCGGTGGAGACGATGAAGCCGGTGTCGCCCTTGGCCACGCCGTCGTCGATGATCTCGGCGTTCAGGGCCGGCAGGTAGAGGTTCGCGATGGTGGCGATGAGCTGGAACAGCACCACGATGAGCAGCGGGCCGGTGTACGGGCGCAGGTGGGTGCGCAGGAGAGCGAGCAGCATCACATCACTCCGACTTCTTCGGTGCGGGCTACGTCATTGATGACTGGGTCGGCGGCGAAATCTGAGCGCGGCCGGCCGGAATCCGGGTGCACGCCGATGCCGTGCAGCAGCAGGTCGACGATCTCCTGGGTGGACAGCACCTGACCGTCGGTGATGGCCGGGTGCGCGCTGGAGAAGGTGACCAACCGGAACATCCGGACGGCCTCGATCGGCGGGAGGCGGAGCCGATCACGGTACGGGACCAGCAGGTCGGCCAGGACGTCGTTGGCCCGGGACAGGTCCGGGCGCGCCGCCGGCGCGTACTTGGACCGGTCGCGGGAATTGCCGGGCGGCCCGCCGATCCGCAACATCCACATGATCTGCCAGACGCTCTCCAGGCGCTGCCGCATGGCGTCGACGGCCTGCCGCAGGATGCCTTCGAGGCTCTGCCCCGGGTCGATCCGGCGGAGCGCCTCGACATAGGGCGCGGGGTCGAGGACCTGCGCGACGACGGCCCGGATGACGGCGTCCTTGTCCGGGAAGACACGGAAGATGGTGCCCTCGGCGATGCCGGCGGCCTCGGCGATCTCCTTGCTGGTCACCGCGGCGCCATGGTCACAGACGAGCGGCGTCGCGGCGGCGATGATCGCGGCCCGACGCTCGTCGGGGGGCATCGGCGCGGCCCGGCCGGTAGGTGGTGGTGTCACGGGCCGGAACAGTAGCTGAGTGAGCACTCACTCACAAGTGCATTTCGCTTCAGGCGTCGAGGGCCGGGTCGTGGCGGTGTGCGGAAGGTCGGCCGGGCTGGGGGCGGCGGATGTTCCGCAGCTGGGATGGGGACGGAAGGTCCCGCCGGGTCGTGGCGGTGTGCGGAAGGTCCGCCGGGCTGGGTGCGGCGGATGTTCCGCAGCTGGGATGGGGACGGAAGGTCCCGCCGGGTCGTGGCGGTGTGCGGAAGGTCGGCCGGGCTGGGGGCAGCGGATGTTCCGCGGTCAGGCGAGCCGGCCTGGGTGGCCCGGCCGTCAGCCGGCCGAGGTGGCCCGGCCGTTCAGGTAGCGGATGACGGCGATGACCCGGCGGTGCTCGTCCGGGTCCGGGGGCAGTCCGAGGGTCTGGAAGATCAGCGCGATGCTCCGCGCGACCGCTTTCTCGGTGACCACCAGCTGGCGGGCGATGCGGGCATTGCTGTAGCCCTGGGCCATCAGTTCCAGCACCTCGACCCGACGTGGAGTCAAGGACGCAAGAGCAGTGTCCCCTCCGCTGTCGCGGTTGTCCCGAACCTCCCGCCGGACCATCGCCGAGATCACCTCCGGGTCGATCGCCGACCCGCCGGCGGCGACCCGGCGCACCGAGTCGAGGAACTCGTCCAGATTCATCACCCGCCGTTTGAGCAGGTATCCGACGCCGTCGGCGCCGTCGGCGAGCAGGTCGGCGGCGCCCGCGGTGTCGACGTGTTGGGAGAGCACGACGATCCGGGTGCCGGGGTGCGCGCGGCGGATCTGCCGGGCCGCGGCCAGGCCCTCGTCGGTGAAGCTGGGTGGCATCCGGATGTCGGTGACGACCAGCTCCGGGCGGTGCGCCGCGACCTTGCCGATCAGGTCGTCGTGGCTGCCGGCCAGCGCGACGACTTCGTATCCCTCGTCGCCGAGGATCCGGGCGATGCCCTCGCGGAGCAGCACCTCGTCCTCGGCGATGATCACGCGCATGCGAACTCCGCCCGCAGGGTGGTGCCCCGGCCGGGTCCGGGGCGGAGCGTCACCGTACCGTCGAGCGCGGCGACGCGGTCGGCCAGGCTGCGCAGGCCGAAGCCCGGCTCGCCGGAACCCGGACCCACCCCGTCGTCGGTGACGTCGACCTCGAGCCGGCCGCCGGTGATCCGCACGCCGATCCAGATCCGGCTGGCCGCCCCGTGTTTGACTGCATTGGTCAGTGCCTCGGCCACGACGAAGTAGCCGGTCGATTCGACCTCGGCCGGCAGCCGACGGATCCCGGGGTCGATACGCACCTCGACCGGCACCGGGATGCCCTCGGCGAGCACCGCAATCGCGGCCGGCAGGCCCCGCTCGGTCAGCGTGCCCGGCATGATCCCGTGCACCAGCGACCGCAGGTCGTCCAGGAGAAGGCGAAGCTGCTCGCTCACCGTCCCTGAGACCTGGCGGACGAAGCCCGGGTCGTCGGCGCGCCGGCCGATCCGCTGCGCCTCGATGCCGATCAGCACGATCCGCTGCTGGGGTCCGTCGTGCAGGTCGCGGGCGATCCGTCGACGTTCGCCGTCGGCGGCGACCACGATCCGCCGGCGGGAATCGCGGAGCTGGTCGGCGGCCGCATCGAGCTGGCGGACGGCCGCCCGCAGATCGACCACCAGCCGGCGATGGTCCATGGCCAGCGCCAATGGTGCGGTCGCCCCCGTGACCAGGGCGGGGTCGGCGATCAGGGAGCGGTCGTAGGACAGGCCGCCGACGGGCGCCCCTGCCGGGCCGATGGGACACCATCCCCGGGATCCGGTGCGCTCGGCGGCCGGGTCGACGGGACGACCGTCACCGGCGACCAGCCCGCCGTCGACCGTCCACCGGACCCGGGCGCTCGGGTCGCCGAGGGCGCGGACGGCCAGCGCGTCGAGCAGTTCGGGCTCGGCCGAGGCATCGGCGATGCCCAGGGCCAGCTCTTCGAGCTCGCCGGCCCGGCCGAACGCCCCGCCGAGCATGCCGACCACGAACGCGGCCGGCAGGATCGACACCGCGGCCACCTGGGCCAGCACGGCCAGGTCCGCCGCGTCCGGTTCCGGATCGAAGTGCAGCACGAACAGTGAGCCGACGACGACCGCCAGCATCAGGCAGCCGGCCAGGATGAACGGCGCCAGATGCCGCCGCACCGGGGGAGGTGCGGTCGCCAGGCGGCGGCTGACCAGCACGAACGCCGCCACCAGGGTGATCAGTCCGAGACCGGCCTGCACGTTCCACAGGGTGTCGGCCGCGTCCGGGTCGAGCAGCCGCTGCGGGTACTGCAGGCCGAGGGCGACCGCGTAGCCGGCCGCGACAGTGATCCGCGCGGGCCGGCCGTCGAGCCGGCCGGACGGGTAGGCCAGCAGCAGGTGGATCAGCATCGCCAGCGGCAGGGACTCGGTGACCTGACCGACGAACCGCAGCGCCGGCAGGTCGTCGTCGCTCATGCCGGCCACCAGGAGCCCCGCGGCGACGGCCACCATCAGCCGACCCGTCCGGTTGTGCGGGCGACGCCGCCAGGCGACCAGGCCGGTGACGGTGTACGCGGCGACGGCGATGGCATCGAGGACCGACGCCGCCGACACCGCGGCGGTGGACGGGACCGCCAGTTCGACCAGGACCAGCAAGGACATCAGCGCCGCGATCCCCAGCAGGGCATCGCGAAGTCCGGCGCCCGGGATCACCCGCTCGGTGGTCGTGCCGCTCGCTCGTGACATGGAATCAGGATCGCCGCCCCGACCATCGCGCGCCGCCGCGACACCCCGCGCCCACGGTGTGGTGCAGGCACCACATGCAGTGTGGCGTGCGGTCCATCGAAATGGGCCGCCGGCGAACATATTGTTTTCTCAGCACCCCGGGGAAATGGTTCGGAACAGAATCCCCAGGCGGTGCCGAATCACCGGAAACAGCCAATTCAAGTCGCGGCCCCGGCTGCGCACAATCGAAAGGAATGACCATGTCCACCACTCGCAAGATTGCCCTGCGCATCGTCTCACCCGTGCTGATCGCCGCCGCCTTCGCCGGTCTGGCCGGGGTGTCCGAGGCGGCCGCCGCCCCCGCCCAGCAGGCAACGGGGGTCGTCGCGGTCCGATCCGCGGCGATGACGGTCACCCGTGGCTACGACATCGTCAACGACAGCCAGTACGACGCCAAGGTGGTGGGGGTGAGCAACCCGGGGGCCGGTGACGCGGCGCCGGCGATCGGCTCGGTGATCAAGCCGGGTCAGTCCATGCACTACGAGAAGGTCTTCTACTTCATGAGTGCGAATGAGACCACCGTGCAGCTGGATTTCCTCAAGCCGGCCCGGGACGGCGGTGGCAAGGTGGCCAGCGCGGGTGTCCGGCTATACACCGAGACCATTGTCGGCACGGCACATTCCCTGGTCGACCAGTTCGAGGGCCGGGACAAGGTCACGGTCAGCCCGAATTTCAACACCATCACCATTTCGGACGCGACGGCGTCGACGGTCACCGTGAACGGCACCGACGCACAGACCCAGGCGGATGTGCTGAACCAGTTGTGCGGCTCCACCCGGGCCACCTGCACCTTCGAGCAGACCAAGGAACGGCAGCAGATCCGGCAGAAGGTCGTCGCCGGCGGCGGCTGGAACAGCCAAGTGGTGGCGCGCAAGCAGGGCTACGAGGCCATCGCCGTCGCCAGTGCCACCACCAACCTGGAGCTGACCGCGACGGTCAAGGTCACCGTGCTCAAGGCGGTCGAGACGACGATCTCGGCCAAGGCCGGGCAGAGTTGGACGTCGACCAAGACCGTGCGCGACACCGTGGAGATGTCCATCTCGCCGAAGCATTTCGGCTGGATCGTCGCCGACATGCCGATGTACCGGGACACCGGCACCTTCACCATCAAGTTGGGCACGACGACCTGGGTGCTCAATGACGTGAAGGTCGACAGCGTGGACAACAGCCGGGCGGTCCTCTACGGCACCGGCGAGCGTCCGATGACGGCCGAGGAACTGCACTACATGCCGGCGGAATTCGTGCCGGTGACGCCGGGCACGCCCCTGTCCACGCTGAAGTAGGCGGGACGAGGTGACGGACGGCGCACCGCCGATCCGTCACCGACCCGGCCCCGGACGCCAGGGAGCGACCGCGACCGATCACCCGGCCGAGTCGTCCGGTCTACGTTTCGTCACGATCGCAAACAAAAGAGGTTCCCGAGTATCGGCCGCGTCAGGTGTCAGGTTTACTGTGACCGCGTTCGCGACCAGAACACCCTTCCGCGTCGGACCGAGGCGAGGCAACGGCATGAGCACTGAGGGTTCGCAGCATCACGTCGGGGATGCCCTGCTGGGTCCCGATGGGCATCACCACCCGGAGAAGGACAAGGGCCTGGCCGGGGGTTCCGTCGGTCTGCTCGGCGGCACCGTCCTGGGGATTTCCAGTGTCGCGCCCGCCTACACGCTGACCGCGACGATCGGCCTGGTGGTCGCCGTCGCCGGGGTGAAGATGCCCATCATCTTCATCGCCGGCTTCATCCCGATGTTCTTCGCCGCCTACGCCTATCGGGAGTTCAACCGGGTCGACCCGGACTGCGGCACCTCGTTCACCTGGACCACCCGGGCGTTCGGCCCGTACGTCGGCTGGCTCGGTGGGTTCGTCGCCATCGTTGCGACCATCATCGTGCTGGCCAATCTGGCCGCGATCGGCGTGCAGTTCTTCTACCAACTGCTCGGCAGCGTGTTCAACAACCCCACGCTCGGGGCGATCTGGGACACGAACAAGGCGGTCAACATCGGGACGTGCCTGGTGTTCCTGGCGCTGGCCACCGCAATCGCCTATCGCGGTATCACCACCACCGAGAAGGTCCAGTTCGTGCTGGTCGGCTTCCAGCTCCTGGTGCTGGCCTGGTTTGTGGTCGCG
The DNA here is from genome assembly GCF_044224575.1 of Nakamurella sp. GTDB lineage: Bacteria > Actinomycetota > Actinomycetes > Mycobacteriales > Nakamurellaceae > Nakamurella. Next base: position 68,872 of record NZ_JBGAKE010000015.1, on the reverse strand, counting down.
GCGGTCACCAAGGCCGGTGGACCCGACGACCCGGATGGGCTGGCGTTCTCCTGGGACTGGTTGAACCCGTTCACCGGGCTGACGCTGTCTGCGTTCGTGGCCGGCCTCGGCGCGTCCATCTTCTCGTTCTGGGGTTGGGACACCGCCCTGACCATCAACGAGGAGTCGAAGGACTCGGACAAGACCCCTGGCCGGGCCGCCCTGCTGTGTGTGCTGTCGATCCTGCTCACCTATCTGCTGGTCTCGATCTCGGCGATGATGTACGCCGGTGTCGGCGACGGTGAATATGGCCTCGGCAATCCGGACAACGCGGAGAACGTGTTCGGCACGCTGGCCGAGCCGGTGATGGGCAACCCTTGGTACAACCTGCTGTTCCTGGCCGTGTTGGCCTCATCGGCGGCCAGCCTGATGACCACCTTCCTGCCCACCACCCGGACCATGCTGGGCATGGCGTCGTACCGGGCGCTGCCGGCCCGGTTCGCCAGCATCCACCCGAAGTTCAAGACCCCCGGCTTCAATACCATCGTCGCCGGCTGCATCGCGGGTGCCTTCTACACGATCCTGTTCCTGGTCTCCGAGGCAGTGCTGACCGACACGATCCTGTCGCTGGGCCTGATGATCTGTTTCTACTACGGGCTCACGGCCATCGGTTGTGTCTGGTACTTCCGGGCGGAGCTGTTCACCAGCTTCAACAATTTCATCTTCAAGTTCCTGCTGCCGCTGATCGGTGGCCTGGGGCTGTGGTTCGTCTTCTTCGTGACGCTCAAGGACAGCGCCAGTCCCGACTACGACGGCAGCGGGGTGGCCATCTTCGGCCTCGGTGTGGTGTTCGTGCTGGGTCTCGGTCTGATCCTGCTCGGGGTGGTGCTGATGTTCGTCATGCGGATGCGGGACAAGGCCTTCTTCCAGGGCCGGACGCTGAACCGGAACACCGCGACCCTGATCATCCCGGAGTAGCCTTCGCGACGGGTCGTTGACACCGTCGTCAGAAGGGACTCCGCGTCATGGGAACTGCGAAGATCGAAGAGGTCGAACCCGAGGACGTCGGGGTCAGCAGCGCCTACCTGGCCAACATCGACCGGTTGCAGCAGCGGTACCTGGCCGAGGATGCCTACCAGGGGTCGGTCGTGCTCGTCGCCCGGCACGGCAAGGTCTGCTACTTCAAGGGCTTCGGCAAGGCGGACGAGGTCGACGGCGAGATCATCCCGATGGCCACCGACAGCGTCTTCCGGCTGGCCTCGATGTCGAAGGTGGTCGCTGCGGTCGCCGTCATGCAGTTGTTCGAGCAGGGCCGGATCGCATTGCACGAACCGATTTCGACCTACCTGCCGGAGTTCGCGAACCCGAAGGTGGCCGTCGTCAAGGACTGGCAGATCACCCAATTGGCCTCGGCCGACCGGGAGATCACCATCCATGACCTGCTGACCATGACCGCCGGCATGACGAACACCTGGTGGTACCGGATGTTCGAGCCGCCGATCTACGGCGTGGTGCCCCAGCTGTACAAGGACGCCGGGCTGATGGACGACCTGAACGCGCCGCCGATCACGCTGCAGGAGAACATGGAGTTGCTGGCGTCGCTGCCGCTGATCGCGCAGCCCGGCACCATGTTCGACTACTCCAACAACAGCGTCGACACCCTGTGCCGGCTCGTCGAGGTGGTCGCGGAACAGGACTTCGACAGCTACCTGCGTGAGCACGTCTTCACCCCGCTGGGCATGCACGAGACCTGGTTCTTCCCGCCGGCGTCGGTGCGCGAGCGGATCGCCGCGGTGTACTGGGCCGGCCGGGACGAGCAGCAGGTCGGGGCGTCGCCGCTGGGCCACGGGATGCTCGGCCCCGATTACACCTTCAGTGAGCACCAGACCTACTTCAGTGGCGCCGGCGGGTTGCACGGTACGACCGCCGACTACTTCCGCTTCGCCCAGATGCTGCTCAACCGGGGTGAGCTGGACGGCGTCCGGGTGCTGAGCCCGACCTCGGTGCGGCTGATGACCACCAACCAGATCGGTGAGAAGCGGAACTGGCAGCTGACCCAGAACAAGTGGGGCTACATGGTGGACATCCAGGAGGGCGTCAACGCGCCCGCCGGGTCGATCCACTACCTCGGTGGCCCCGGCGCCTACAGCTGGCAGGGATTCTTCTCCACCAAGTTCGTCAACAACCCGGCCCAGGACACCGTCATCATGACCATGAGCACCCCCGGGTTCGACGGGGCCCTGCCGCACAACCTCCGGATCGTCGCCGCGGCCGCCGCGGCGGTGGTCGACTGACCCGCCCCGGCCCGGTCCTCGCCGGGCCGGCCCCGGCGCCCGTCCGGTCAGGCCGAGCGCGGCGCGTACATGATCACCGCGACGCCGACCAGGCAGATCGCGGCGCCGATCAGGTCCCAGCGGTCGGGGCGGAACTTGTCGACGACCATGCCCCAGGCCAGCGAGCCGGCGACGAACACCCCGCCGTAGGCGGCCAGGATGCGGCCGAAGTGGGCGTCCGGTTGGAGCGTGGCCACGAACCCGTACAGGCCGAGCGCGACGACGCCCGCGCCGATCCAGAGCAGCCCGCGGTGTTCGCGCACGCCCTGCCAGATCAGCCAGGCGCCACCGATCTCGGCCAGCGCGGCGACGACGAACAGCAGGATCGACTTGACCGGCGTCATGGTCAGGACGGTAGCCGGGTCTTGTTTCGGCCGGCGGTGACCATGACGATGATCGCCGTGTGGTCGCTCCCGGCCGCACGGCACAGCATGTCGCTCGGGCCGAACGTGTCGCCATGGCCCCGACGAACCCGCAGGTCGGGGCCGCTGTCAGAGGGTGCCCGCACAATGACCTGGTGAGCACTCGCAGCGCCGACCCCGGGCCGGCGGCCCTCGACCGGTTCCACCCGCTGGTGCGGGATTGGTTCACCGGCGCATTCGCCGGCCCGACCGCTGCGCAGGCCGGGGCCTGGGCGGCGATCGGCCGGGGCGACCACACCCTGGTCGTCGCGCCCACCGGGTCCGGCAAGACCCTCGCCGCGTTCCTGTCCGCGATCGACGAGCTGGTCACCTCCCACGAGGCGCGCCCGGCCTGCTCGGTCCTGTACCTCTCGCCGCTCAAGGCCCTGGCCGTCGACGTCGAACGCAACCTGCGATCGCCGCTCGCCGGGCTGCGCGGCCTGGCCAACGCCAAGGGGCTGACCCTGCCGGAGGTGTCGGTCGCGGTGCGCTCCGGCGACACCTCGGCGCAGGACCGGCGGCTGTTCGCCCGGGCGGGTGCGGACATCCTGATCACCACACCGGAATCGTTGTTCCTGCTGCTCACCAGCCGGGCCCGGGAGATGTTGACCGGTATCCGGACGGTCATCGTGGACGAGATCCATGCCGTCGCCGGCACCAAGCGGGGCGCCCACATGGCCGTCTCGCTGGACCGGTTGGACCTGCTGCTGGACCGGCCGGCGCAGCGGGTCGGCTTGTCCGCAACCGTTCGACCGGTCGAGGAGGTGTCGCGGTTCCTCACCGGCGGCCGCCCGGTCACCGTGGTGCAGCCGCCGTCGACCAAGCAGATCGACGTCGACGTGGTGGTACCGGTCCCGGACATGGCGGCGATGGGTCAAGTCACCGAGGACCTCACCGGCAAGGCCGCCGGCGAGGTCAACCGCAGTTCGATCTGGCCGCACGTCGAGGAGCGGGTGGTCGACCTGATCGAGTCGCACCGGTCGACCATCGTGTTCGCCAATTCGCGCCGGCTGGCCGAGCGACTGACCGCCCGGCTGAACGAGATCCACTTCGAGCGGCACAGCGCGCGGGCCGGCGACGATGCGTTGCGGGAGGAGGCCGAGCGGCTCGGCTCGCCGGCCCAGGCGATCGCGCAGTCAGGTGCCGCGCTGGGCGCGCCGGCGGTGCTGGCCAAGGCGCACCACGGGTCCGTCTCCCGGGAGCAGCGGGCGCTGGTCGAGGACGAGCTGAAGACGGGCCGGTTGCCCGCGGTGGTCGCCACCTCGTCGCTGGAACTGGGCATCGACATGGGCGCGGTCGACCTGGTGGTGCAGGTGGAGGCGCCGCCGTCGGTGGCCAGCGGGCTGCAGCGGATCGGCCGGGCGGGGCATCAGGTCGGCGCGCCCAGCCACGGCGTCATGTTCCCCAAGTTCCGCGGCGACCTGGTCTCGGCCGCGGTGGTGGCCGGTCGGATGCAGGTGGGGGCCATCGAGTCCCTCTCGACGATCGCGAACCCGCTCGACATCGCCGCCCAGCAGATCGTCGCGATCTGCGCGATGGATCCGATCACGGTGGACGACACGCTCGCGTTGCTGCGCCGGTCGGCGCCGTTCGCCGGGCTGGGCCGGGGCGCACTGGAGGCGGTGCTGGACATGCTGTCCGGCCGGTATCCCAGCGAGCAATTCGCCGAATTGCGGCCGCGGATCACCTGGGACCGCACGACCGGCCTGCTGACGGGCCGGCCGGGCGCCCAGAAGCTGGCCGTCACCTCCGGCGGCACCATCCCCGACCGCGGACTGTTCGGCGTGTTCCTGGCCGGCGGCGATGGTCCGGGCCGGCGGGTGGGCGAGCTGGACGAGGAAATGGTGTACGAGTCGCGGGTCGGTGACGTCTTCGCGCTCGGCTCCAGCTCGTGGCGGATCGTCGACATCACCCGGGACCAGGTGCTGGTGCAGCCCGCCCCCGGACTGCCCGGCCGGCTGCCGTTCTGGAAGGGCGACACCCTGGGCCGGCCGGCCGAACTGGGCCGGGCGCACGGCGAGTTCGTCCGTGACCTGGTCTCGTCCGCGGATGCGGCGGAGGAGCGGCTCACCGCGGCCGGCCTGGACGAGTTCGCCCGATCCAACCTGCTCGCCTACCTGGCCGAGCAGAAGCAGGCGACCGGCGTCGTGCCGGACGAGAAGACGCTGGTGGTGGAGCGGTTCCGGGACGAGCTGGGGGACTGGCGGATCGTCCTGCACTCGCCGTACGGGGCGGCCGTGCACGCGCCGTGGGCGCTGGTCGTCGGGGCGCGGATGCGCGAACGTTACGGGGTGGACGTGGCGGCGATGCATGCCGACGACGGCATCGTGCTGCGGCTGCCCGACGTCGAGTACGAGGACGGGCCGCCGGAGTTCACCGAGTTCCTGGCCCTGGACCCGCAGACCCTGGAGGCCGAGATCACCGCCGAGATCGGTGGGGCCGCGGTCTTCGCGTCCCGGTTCCGGGAATGCGCGGCCCGGGCGCTGCTGCTGCCGCGGCGGCAGATCGGCAAGCGCCAACCGCTGTGGCAGCAGCGACAACGGGCCAGTCAACTCCTGGAGGTGGCGTCCGCCTACCCGTCGTTCCCGATCGTCGCCGAGGCGGTCCGCGAGTGTCTGTCCGACGTGTTCGATGTGCCATCGCTGACCACCCTGCTGCGGGAGATCCAGGCCCGCACCGTGCGGATCGTCGAGGTCACCACGTCCACGCCGTCGCCGTTCGCGTCGTCGCTGATGTTCGGGTACGTCGCACAGTTCCTGTACGAGGGCGATTCACCGCTGGCCGAGCGGCGGGCGGCCGCGCTCACCGTCGACCCGACCCTGCTCGCCGAGTTACTCGGGCACGGCGACGGGCTCGCCCTGCGGGACCTGCTCGACCCCGACGCGCTCGCGTCGGTGGAGTCCGAACTGCAGCGGCTGGCCGAGAACCGGCGGGCGCGCAACCCCGACGAGATAGCCGACCTGTTGCGGATTCTCGGACCGTTGTCGACCGCCGAGATCGATCTCCGGTCAACCGTGGACGACCTGTCCGGTGCCCTGGAATCGTTGGTGGCGGCCCGCCGGATCATGGCCGTGCGCATCGCCGGCACGCCGCAATGGGCCGACCCGACCGACGCCGCGATGCTCCGCGATGCGCTGGGCACCCCGCTGCCGACCGGTGTCGCGGAATCGCTGCTGGAGCCCGTGGAGGACCCGCTGGGCCGGCTGTTGCGCCGGTACGCCCGCACCCACGGTCCGTTCCTGGCGGCCGAGGCGGCCACCCGTTTCGGTCTCGGGGTGGCGGTGGTGACCGACGGGTTGCGCCGTCAGGTGTCGTCGGGCCGGCTGGCCGAGGGCGAATTCCGGCCGCTCGGCTCTGCTGGTTCTGGTGGGGCCGCCGGCTCGGACTCGAGCCCCGAATTCGTCGATGCCGAGGTGCTGCGGCTGTTGCGCCGCCGGTCCCTGGCCGCGCTGCGGGCCGAGGTGGAGCCGGTCGACAAGCAGGCGCTGGCCAGGTTCCTGCCCGCCTGGAACGGCGTCGGTGTGGGCCGCGGCGGCCCGCGCGGGGTGGACGGCGTGTTGCGCGCGGTCGAGCAGCTGGCCGGCGCGGTCGTGCCGGCGTCGGCGCTGGAGACGTTGGTGCTGCCCGCCCGGGTCCCCGACTACCGGCCGGCGATGCTGGACGAGGTGATGGCGGCCGGCGAGGTGATCTGGACCGGGCACGGTTCGCTGGCCGGTGACGACGGCTGGGTCGCTCTGCACCCGGCCGAGTCCGCCGCGCTGACCATCGCCCTGCCACCGGCCGACGCGGTCGTCCCGGACGGTGATCAGCACCGCGCACTGCTGGATGTCCTGGCCGGCGGGGGCGGGTTCTTCTTCCGGCAGCTCGCCGACGCGGTGCACGCCGCCGGGGTCACGGCGACCGACGCCGAGGTGACCGACGCGTTGTGGGAGTTGGTGTTCGCCGGGCGGGTCACGTCGGACACGCTGGCCCCGCTGCGCGGTCGGCTGACCGGCGGGCGGACAACGCACAGGCCGAAGGCCGCGGCGCCCCGGCTGCGGATGCGTGGGCCGTCCGGCCTGGCCGCGTTGTCCGGTCAGCTGCGTGCGGGGCAGAACGGGGCGGGTGGCCTGCGCCGTGGGATGCCACCGTCGGTGGTCGGTCGCTGGTCGCTGGTGCCCGACCTGGCGGAGGATTCGACGGTGCGCACGCACGCGTCGGCGGAGGTGCTGCTGGACCGACACGGGGTGGTGACCCGCGGCGCCGTCGTGGCCGAGGGTGTGCCGGGCGGTTTCGCCGCCGTGTACCGGGTGCTGTCGGCGATGGAGGAGACCGGACGGATCCGCCGCGGGTACTTCGTCGAGGGCCTGGGGGCCGCCCAGTTCGCCACCGCGGGGGCCGTCGACCGGGTCCGGGGATTCGCCCGGCCGCCGGATTCGGGCGACACGACAACCGGGGGCTCGGTCGTCGTGCTGGCCGCGGCCGATCCGGCGAATCCTTACGGCGCGGCCCTCGACTGGCCCGACCCGGTGGCGGCCGGCACCGACTCGCATCGGCCGACCCGACGGGCGGGCGCGCTGACCGTGCTCGTCGACGGCGCGCCGGCTCTGTTCGCCGAGCGAGGTGGGCGGACCGTGCTCACCTTCACGGCGGACATGGCTGTGCTGGCGCAAGCCGCGCAGGCGGTGGCCGAACGGGTGCGGGCGGGCCGGATCGCGTCGATGACCATCACCAAGATCGACGGCGCCGACACCATGGCGGACCGGGGGCCGGCGGTGCAGGCACTCACCGACGCCGGCTTCGTCGTCACGCCGCGGGGGCTGCGGTTGCGCAGCTCCGGGTCGTCCGGTTCGCTGGCGGGTCGGTGACGCGAACGGTCCACCGATCAGGGGCGGATGCGACGGTCGGCGGGCGAACTTCTGATTGAGTCGGGGTGCGGGGCGAGCGGCCGAGGATGATCCGCGCGGGCCGGTCGGGGTGGTCGGGCCCGTCGGGCCGGTCGGGTCGGTCGGGCCGGTCGGGTCGGTCGGGTCGGTCGGGTCGGTCGGGTCGGTCGGGGTCGTGGAGCCGGGTCGGGTGCCGTCGGGGATGGCACAGTCGGGGATGGAGGGAGCGCGGATGCCGGAGGGAGACACCGTGCTGCGCACCGCCCGGCGGCTCGATCAGGCGCTGGCCGGGCGACCGCTGGTCCGAGCCGAGCTGCGCTGGCCGTCCCTGGGCGATGCCGACCTGGCCGGGCGCACCGTCGCCGAGGTGACGGCGTACGGCAAGCACATCCTGACCCGGATCTGTGCCGCCGACCCCACCATGCCGGGTCGGCGCCGGCCCACCGTGCCCGACGAACCGCTCACCCTGCGGTCGCACCTGCGGATGGAGGGCCGCTGGTACGTGCACGCCCGGGGCGCCGAGCCGTGGCCCTCGCCCGGGCGGGCCAGCGTGCGGGCGGTCCTCGGCGGCGCCGACTGGACCGCCGTCGGTACCTGGCTGGGCCTGCTCGACCTGGTGCCCACGGTCGCCGAGCGAGACCTGATCGGTCACCTCGGTCCGGACATCATGGCGGACGGATTCGACGCCGGCATCGCGGCGCCCCGGATGCTCACCGACCCGGTGCGGCCCGTCGGGGCGGTGCTGCTCGACCAGACCACAGTCGCCGGAATCGGCACCATGTACATGGCCGAAGCACTTTTCGTGCAACGGGTCTCGCCCTGGACGCCGGTGGCCGAGGTCGACCTGCCGGCCCTGCTCGCGACCGCCCGCCGGCAGTTGCTGCGCGGGGCGAGCCAGGCCGTGCCCAGCACGACCGGCAACCCGCGCCGGGGAATGCAGACGTACGTGCACGGCCGGTCGGGTCGCCCCTGCCAGCGGTGCGGCGGCACCGTGCGGGTCGCCGAGATCGGTCCCACCGACAAGCGCCGCCCCGCCTTCTACTGCCCGGTCTGCCAGCCCGGGCCGGCCCCGACCGACAACGGCCGGCCGCAGAAGCCGCTCGGGGCGAACCCCGGCTACCGGGAGTACCGGCGGCCGACCGGGTACCGCTGACCCGCCACCATCAACCGGTGCGCGGCCGCATCAGGGGGCCACGGCGACGATCTCGGCGTTCAGCACCGCGAACCAGGCGTCGGGCTCCTGCGCCCACGCCCGCCAGCCGGCGGCGAGATCCGCCAGTTCGGCCGGGGTGCTGATCCCGGCAGCCAGGGCCTGCTCGGCCATCGCGGACTCGGTGACCCGCTGCGCCCAGGTGCCCGCCCACCACGCCCGCTCGTCGGCCGAGGCGAAGCACCAGGCCGAGGCGGTGCAGGTCAGCTCGGTGAAACCGGCGGCCCGCGCCCACGACTTGAGCCGCCGGCCGGCGTCCGGCTCGGCGTAATTGTGCCGGGCGACCCGGTGGTACACGTCCAGCCACCGGTCGAGGGCCGGGTTGGCCGGATGCCAGGTCATCGCCGCATAGTCGGCGTCGCGCGCAGCGACGATGCCACCCGGTCGGCACACCCTCCGCATCTCGGTCAAGGCAGCGACGGGGTCGGTGAGGTGCTGCAGGACCTGGTGCGCATGCACGACGTCGAAGGCGTCGTCGGGGAAGTCGAGGGCGTAGGCGTCACCGACCCGGAACGTCAGGTTGTCCAGCCCCTTGTCCTTGGCGACCGCGGCGGCCGCGTCGAGCGGTCCCGTTTCGCGGTCGATCCCCACCACCGGCCCGGGAACGACTCGTGCGGCCAACCCCTCGGTGATCGTGCCGGGGCCGCAGCCGATGTCGAGCACCGTGGTGCCGGCCGTCAGATGCGGGATCAGATACGCGGCCGAGTTCTCGACGGTGCGCATGCTGTGCGAGCGCAGCACGCTCTCGTGATGACCATGGGTGTAGGTGTCGTCCGGAGCCATGACTGCATCCTTCCGTCCGGGCAAGCGGGGCGACCCGGCCGGTGGACGAGTCGTGGCCCTATCGGGGCTCGGGTGGGGGCGGTGCCGGCGGCGGACAGGCCGTCCCGGTGATCGAGTTGCCGGTTTCGGCCGTCGCGGCCGCCCGACGAGGTCGGAAAGGGGCAACTCGATCGGAGCCCCAGGGTCCGCGGGCGTCAGGCGGACCGGCGGCGGCGCACCAGCAGCAGGACCGCGAACGCGATGAGCCAGGCACTCCACACGATGTAGCCGACGAAGTTGGCCAGTCCGGCGATCGGCAGGAACGGCTCGACGGTGCCGACGGCGATCAGGGCTGCGGCCACGATGCCGATCGTGGTGAGCATCCGGCCGAGCACGGTCCGGGACAGCCCGAGGCAGACCAGCACGGTCCACGCCGCGGTCAGGGCGTACCCGATCGTCTCGCCGATCGTCGTGCCCAGGACCAGGTTCAGGGTGTCGAACGTCTGGGCGGCCGACGGAGTGGGCGACTCGCCGGCCAGGAACGGCACCACCAATGGCCACCGGAGCAGGCCGACGACCTGCACGATCGCGGCGCTGACCCCGACGATCCGGGAGGCCCGCAGGGCCGCGCCGGTGCCCAACCTCGATACCGCGATCGCGATCGGCGCCAGCAGCGCCGCACCTGCCGCGAGCAGCAGGAACAGGGCGCCGATGACCACCGCGTTCGCGTGGAACCGGACGAGCACGTCCGCGGGCGGTTGGTTGAGCACCTCGGGGTAGTCGAAGGCGGTGCCCAGGCCCAGGAACGCCACGTTGACCACGACGGCGCCGGCGATGAGCAGGGCAGCGGTCCGGCCGAGTGCGGCCCGGGTCGTGGTCGGGGTGGTCGGCGGGGCGATCATCATGTGACGCCTTTCTGTACGATGTACAAATTATGTACGCCGTACAGTATTACTGAGTTGGAGGGGCGTCAAGACCCCTGTCGGGAACCGGCAGGATGGGGAACCGTCCGGCCCCGACGGGCCGACAACGGTGCATGTCCCGGCGGAGGGGTTGGTCGCGTGAGCACGGACGGCGAAACCGCACGGCGCCGGCCGGGTCCGCGCCGCAGCCTGAGCCACGATCAGGTGGTGGGGGTCGCCCTGGAGGCGATCGACGCGGGCGGGCCCGAGGCACTGTCCATCCGGGCGGTGGCGGCCCGGCTCGGGGTCAACCCGAATGCGGTCTACACGTACGTCGCCAGCCGAAACGCCCTCGAGCGCGAGGTGGTCGAGCGGGTGTTCGGCGAGACCGATCTCGATCTGTTGACCGGCCCACCGCACCAGTGGCGGCAGCGGATCATCGGGTACGCGCGGTCACTGCGGGCGGCGGTGCTGCGCCACCCGCCGGTCGCGACGCTGATGATGACGGCCCCGATGGACGGCCCGTCGGCGGTGCTGATCGGCGAACGGCTGATCGCCGCTTTGCGCGACGGGGGCCTGCCCCTGGACGCCGCCGCCCGGGGCACCTACGCGCTGATCGTCCAGGTGGTCGGCTTCGTCGCCCTCGAGGTCGCCGAAACCGACGCACGGCCGCCGCTGCCCTCCGAAGCCGATCGGGTGGCGGCCCGCCGGGCGGCGCTGGAGTTCCTCGATCCGGCGCAGTGGCCGCTGTCCGCGGCGACCAGGGATGTCGCCGCGGCCTGGATCTCCACCGACCAGTTCAACTGGTCGGTGGAGCGACTCCTGGACGGGATGATCCGGCCAGGACAGTAAGCCCGTCCGGATGCTGCACGGGCCGGATTCGTCAGCCGGCCGACGGCTCCAGCGTCAGCGAGACCCCGTTGATGCAGTACCGGTCGTTGGTCGGGGTGGGGTACCCCTCGCCGCTGAACACGTGACCCAGGTGCGAGCCGCAGGTCGCGCAGCGCACCTCGGTGCGCACGGAGAAATGGGACCGGTCCTCGATCAACTCGATCCGGTCCTCCGCGAGCGGGGTGTAGAACGCCGGCCACCCGCAGTGCGCGTCGAACTTGTGCTCGCTGCGGAACAGCTCGCTCCCGCACCCGCGGCACCGGTACACGCCGACCGTCCGGTCGGTCTCGTACGGGCTGGAGAACGGACGCTCGGTGCCGGCCTGGCGCAGCACCTGGTACTCCTGCGGGCTCAGCTCGGCTCGCCACTGGTCGTCGGTCTTGGTGACGTCGTACGCCTTGCCGGTCTTCGCGCTGTCGGACTTCATACCCTTGATTGTCATGCCTGGTCCAACAACCGGGCCAGGGTGCTCGTTCCCGGCATTCCTTACGGCCCCTTAAGAACTGCCCGCTGTCGGACCGGGCGGGTACGTTGCGACGAACCGGCCGGTGCCCGGCGCGGTGGGCGATGGTCGACGGGAAGGTGGCGGGCGATGCCGAAGGCAGCGGCAACGACGATCTCGGCCGGTGGCCGGGACGTGCGGGTCTCCAGCCCCGACCGGGTCGTCTACGAGGCGACCGAGCGAACCCCCGCGATCACCAAGCTGCAGGTTTGCGAGTATTTCGCCACCGTCGGCGACGTGCTGATCCGGAGCATCGGAAACCGGCCGACGGCAATGGAACGCTGGCCCGACGGTTGGCGCGAGGGCATGCGACTGGCCGTCGGGCCGCAGGACCGCGACGCCGACGGTTTTTACCAGAAGCGGTTGCCCAAGGGGGCGCCGGAATTCGTCGAGACCGTGCGGATCACCTTCCCGAGCGGGCGGCCCGCGGACGAGCTGTGTCCCACCGAACCGGCGTCGCTGGTCTGGGCCGCCCAGATGGGCGCGCTGACCTTCCATCCCTGGCCCGTCCGCCGGCCGGACGTGGACCACCCCGACGAGCTGCGCATCGATCTCGACCCGCAGCCGGGCACGTCCTTCGCCGACGCCCGGCGGGTCGCCGACGTCACCCGGGAATTGCTCGCGGAACTGGGCCTGCGCGGCTACCCGAAGACCAGTGGCAACCGAGGCGTGCACATCTACGTGCGGATCCAGCCGCGTTGGTCCTTCGACGCGGTGCGGCACGCGGCGATCGGCCTGGGCCGGGAACTGGAACGGCGGGACGGCGGAGTGACCACGGCATGGTGGAAGGAGGAACGGGGCACCCGGCTGTTCCTCGACTACAACCAGAACCTGCGGGACCGGACCATCGCGAGCGCCTGGAGCCTGCGGGCGCGGCCCGGCGCCCCGGTCAGCACCCCCATGTCGTGGGCCGGGTTGGCCGCCGTCACCGATCCCCGCGAGTTCAACCTGACGACGGTGCCGGACCTCCTGGCCGACGGGGACCCGTGGGCGGACATGGACGACGAGTCCTACTCGCTCGAACCCCTGCTGGACCTGTGGCACGACCTGCCCGGCGGGGAGTTGAACTGGCCGCCGGACTACCCCAAACAGCCCGGTGAGCCGCCGAGGGTCCAGCCGAGCAAGAAGGTCGCCGACCACTGGGACGACGCGGGCAACCGGATCGAGAAGTAAGCACCGGCCGCGGTCCGGCTGGTGGTCAGCGCCGGCGGTTGGCCGCCCAGGCGAAGCAGTAGACGCCGAAGAGAGCCAGCCCCACAGCCTTGAGGAAGAGCAGCACGCCGCCCGCGGGCGACAGGTTGAGCAGCCGGAAGACCGTCTGCAGGCCCGGTGGGCCGGTCCGGCCGTCGATCGCCGTCCAGATCATCATCCCGCCGACGATCGCATACGTGATGCCCTTGCCGACGTACCCGGCCTGCCCGAGGATCACGACGCCGGGATGGGTGCCGTCCTTCAGATCACCGACGAAGCGCCGGCGGATCCCTCGGTAGACCGACCGGACGGCGAGCACCAGCAGCACGATGCCGGCGATCGCCACCGCCACCCGCACCAGGGCCTCCTCGAAGGGGGTGGGGGTGCTGTCCGGCACCGCGCGGCCCTCGCGAGCGGCGCGGCCGGCCAGCGCGACCCGCACGGCACTGACGCCCAGGGTCAGGTAGCCGATGGCGCTGAACAGCGAGCCGGTGCGGCCGAAGGCCTTGCCGATCGGGTTCTCGTCCGGGTTCCGCCGCCAGACCGTCTCGAAGATCTGCCACAGGGTCAGCGCAGCCAGGCCGAACGCGGTGACCCACAGGACGGCCTCGCCGACCTGGGTCTGCGCCATCGCGTCGAGCGCGGAGTATTCGGAGTCGCTGCCATGCCGCCCGGTCACGGCCAGCCGGATCGCGATCCCGGCGATCAGCAGATAGACGAACCCGTAGGTGACCAGGCCGATGCCGACGGTGACGTCGAAGGTGGCGCTCTTGTGCACCCGGCGTCCGCGTTCCCCGGCGACCCGGAGCATCGCCGATCGGCGGCTGTCCGCGGGGCCTGCCTCGCTCGCCTCGCCCATACCTCGCTCCCATCGGGGCGCTCGCCGGCTCCGCGCCCGCGGGGAGGCGATGGGCACCGTGTCCAGGATTTCGCTCGGCCGACCGCACTCAGTTCCCCCGAGTCCGGTGCCCGTCGGCGGGCGTACGTCTGGCGCCACAATAGTTCGCGGCAGGCGCGCCCGACCGGCGAACGATGGTCGACAATCGGGTCGTGGACGGAACCAGCATCGGCCAGGCAATTCGATCCGGCACGGCCTTCCTGGCCGGCACCGTCGACATGGACTGGGACCGACCGATCCCCGAGATGACCTGGTCGGTCCGCGAGGTGGTCGCCCACGTCGGCGACACCCTGCTCTGGTATGCGACCGACCTGGCCGGGGGGCCGCGCGAGCTGTCGACCATGGATCTGCGGGTCCGACCGACCGAGGACCCGGCGCGGCTGATCGACACGCTCACCGTCTTCGGCTCCGTCCTGGCCCACGTGGTGGACGGCGTCACCCCCGGTCAGCGGGGATTTCACCCCGACGGGGCCGCCGACAGCACCGGCTTTGCCGCCATGGGGTGCGACGAGATCCTGGTCCATACCGCCGACGCCGCCCGGGGCCTCGGGCTGGACTACGAACCGTCCGAGGTGCTCAGCCGCGCGGTCGTCCGCCGGCTGTTCCCGTGGGCCCCGCCGGACGAGGACCCCTGGGCGTCGTTGCTCTGGGCGAACGGCCGGATCGCTCTGCCGGGCCGGCCCCGGCAGGTGGGCTGGCACCGGCATTCGGCGCCCCTGGGGGAGTCGCCGGCGCCGTGACGGTGCCGACGGCGCGGCCGGGGACCAGGTCTTGGACAGGGCGCTGTCGGACCCTCGGCGTACGGTCCGGTCAACAGTGGTCGGATGCACGGAGGCGGACATGACGGAGCCGGGGTCATCGGCGGTGGGGGCGTTGCGGCGAGCCCTCGACGGGATGGGCGAGCTGGTCGCCGGGGTGCGGCCGGAGCAGTGGGCGTATCCGTCGAATTGCCCGGATTGGGACGTTCGCGCCCTGGTCAACCATGTGGTGTTCGGCAACCGGACGTTCACCGGGATCCTGGCCGGCGACGCCGGACCCCCGCAGGAGCAGATCCGCGCGATGCGCGATCAGGATCAACTCGGCGACGACCCGGTGGCGGCCTGGCGGGGCAGCGCGGCCGGTCTGCTGGCCGCCTTCGAGGTGCCCGGCGTGCTGGAGCAAACTTTCCGGTCGCCGCTCGGGTCGATGCCCGGTGCCGGCCTGGCAGGCCTGCGGATCACCGAGACCCTGGTGCACGGTTGGGATCTGGCCCGGTCCACCGGCCAGCCGGTGCCCTTCGACGACGACGTCGCACAGACTGCATTGGATTTCACGCAGAACCAGTTGCCGGCCGGGGCCGATCGGTCGTCGTTCCCGTTCGCTCCCGAGCAGCCAGCGCCGGCGGACGCGCCGGCCATCGATCGGCTGGCCGCGCATCTGGGTCGCCAGGTCGGCTGACGCGGTCGACCGGAGCCGAGCCGCTGAGCCCGAGGCCGGCCAAAGACCACGACCGACCCCGGAACCCCGACTCCAGAACCCCGACTCCAGAACCCCGACCCCGGAACCCCGCCTCCGGGACCGGCCCTTGGGACGGAACCTCCGGGACGGAGTCCCGGCCGGTAGCGTGAGCCGGCGTGACGACCCCGACCGCCGAGGACTTCCGGGCACTGGCCCGGTCATCGCCGTGGCTGTGGCGCACGGTGCGGTTCAGACTGCGGACGCCGACCCCCGAGCCGCACGGCGTCGACCGGCTCCGGGCCTGGGTGAGCCGTCCGCACGGGCTGCGGGCGGAGGACCTCGACGGCCGGCTGATCGAGGCCGGTTGGTGGCCTCGGCCGGATGAGGGCCTGCCGGAGCTGACCGGCGGGCCGATGCGGCGGCCGGACGGCCTGGTGGCCCGCCGTCCCGATGACTGGACCGGGCCCCACCGGTTCGACGACCCGATGCTGAGCAACTACCGGTGGGTGGCCATGTTGCACCCGTTCGAGCTGGCCGACGGCGTGGAGCGGGACGAGGACGGCTCGCCGAGCGGCGACTGGTCGCCGGGGCGTCCGCCGATCGAGGTTGTCGACGGCCCGCGGGCGGTCGAGCACGCCGGCCGCCTCGCCTGGGAGGCGGAGGTCGTCACGACGCCGGCCTACGCCGCCCGCTGCTCGTGCTGCCCCGTGCTGGCCGGGGACGAGGCGGCGGGGCAGCTCGCCCGGGAGGGCTGGGCCCGGTCGGAGGTCGGCCGTCCGAGGTCCTGGATGCTACGGCTGGACCGGGGGACCGGCGTGCTCGTGCAGCTCATCGAACTCGGCGGGACCAGTTTCTCCGGTGGGTGGACGATGGAGATCGAGGCCGTCGACGAGCCGATGCCGCGGGAGCTGTTCGGCCCGGACCGCGGTGGCGGCCCCAGGTCGGTCACTCTCTTCGGCGTCGGCCCCTGATCGGCCGCGCGACCGGGCCCGCCCACGGCCGCGGCGTTCACGCCCCCAGGATGTCGGCCAGGTCGTACCTCACCGGCTCCTCGAGCTGCGCGTAGGTGCACGAGCTGGGGTCCCGGTCCGGCCGCCAGCGGTTGAACTGGGCGGTGTGCCGGAACCGGGTGCCCTCCATGTGCTCGTAGCGCACCTCGACCACGCGCTCGGGGCGGAGCGGCACGAACGACAGATCCTTGCCGACGTTCCACCGGCTGTACTCGGAGCTGCGTGGGGTCCGGGCGGTTGACTCGTCCGGTTTGGCCCAGTTCCACGGGTGGTCGTCGAACGTCGTGACCAGCGGCTGCAACTCGGTGAACAGTGCCTTGCGGCGGGCGGCCGGGAAGGCGCCGATGACGCCGACCGACGCCAGCGCGCCGTCGTCGTTGTACAGCCCGAGCAGCAGCGAGCCGATGCTGTCCGGGCCGCTCTTGTGCACCCGATACCCGGCGACGACGCAGTCCGCCGTGCGCTGATGCTTGATCTTGAACATCGTCCGCTTGTCCGGCTGGTAGGTGCCGGCGAGCGGCTTGGCCACCACCCCGTCCAGGCCGGCCCCCTCGAACTGGGCGAACCACTGCGCGGCCAGCGCAGGGTCGCGGGTGGCCGGGGTCAGGTGGATCGGTGCCGCCGCCGAGGCCAGCGCGCCCTCCAACGCGGCCCGCCGCTGCTCGAACGGGCGCCCGGTGAAATCGTCGTCGCCCAGGGCCAGCAGGTCGAACCCGATGAAGCTGGCCGGGGTCTGCCCGGCCAGCAGCCGCACCCGGCTCGCCGCCGGGTGGATGCGCTGCTGCAGGACCTCGAACTCCAGTCGCTCGCCCATCACGACCACGATCTCGCCGTCGATCACGCAGCGTTCCGGCAGGTTCGCCTTGATCGCCTCGACCAGCTCCGGGAAGTACCGCGTCATCGGCTTCTCGTTGCGGGAGCCGATCTCGACGTCGTCGCCGTCCCGGAACACGATCGAACGGAACCCGTCCCACTTCGGTTCGTAGGACAGGTCGCCGATCGGGATGTCGGGCACCGACTTGGCCAGCATGGGCGCGACGGGTGGCATCACCGGAAGCTGCATGCGGCCCATTCTGACCTGCTCGGTGTTCCGGTGAGTGGATCACGATGCCGCGGGAGCAGTCGGGTCCGGATACTGGGCGGGTGACCTCGAAGAAGAAGCGGTACGCGCAGCCGGCCCCGGCCGCCCCGGCGCAGCCGGCCGGCCCGACCCGGCGGGACTGGATGATCCGGTCGGTCGCCGTGCTCGCCATCGCCGTCGGGGCCTCCATGACGCTGATCGGGGCCACTCCGGACATCGCCGGCGGCTGGGGCAAGCTCGTCCTGATGGTGCCCGGGATGGTGATCGCGGCGGCCGGTCTCGTCGCATTCGTCGAGACGACCGGCATGGCCCGCAGCCAGCGCGGGACCCGGCGCCGGATGCTCCGGTAGGAGGGCACCGGCAGCAATCCGGCTCCCGCAGTCCGGGTCGCGGCTGCTGCCCCTCCGCCGCAGCGCGTGCCCGCGCCGGCTCGGCCGGCAGCGTGAGCGGGCGTCCTGAACGATCCGGCTCCTCCGTCGCCGAATCGTCTCGAGGGTGCCCCTCCGGTATTCGATGATGGCCCTCGCGAGCTCGGCCGACCGCGCTACCGGCCCGACACGGAGAAGTGCTGGTAGTCGACCGGGCCGGTCCAGTCGCCGCCCCAGGAGAACCCGTGAGCGGCGAAGGCCGTCACCACCGCATCGCCGTGATGGATCACCCCCGGCGCGTCCGGTCGGTCGACGTACTGCCGGCCCGCGGCCGGGAGCACGGTCGAACCGCTCAGATAGGGATTCTGCACCGGGTTGACGTCGATCGCGGTGCCGTAGGAGTGCTCGGAGAACCCGCCGCCGCCGGTCACCGGCCGGCAGTTGAACGCGGAGGTGTTGTTCGCGTCCATCGACGCATCGTCGTCGCCGCCGAAGTCGTCGACCAGTCGCATCGATGCGATCGGGTAGCCGTCCTCGTACAGCTGCCGGAAGGTTGCCACCGCCGCGTCGGCTACCGAGGCGGCGACGACCAACTCGCCGTCGTGGTCGGCCCCGTCGAAACCGCGGTAGGTCAGCGTCAGGTAGCGCAGGTCGGCCAACGGCACCGGACAGCCCGCGCGCCAGCTGGACGTCATCCGCGCGGCCGTCGCGGGATCGATCGCGGCGACGGAGCCGGTGAAGCCGCCGGTGGGGGTGGTCGGCTCGGCGGCCGTCACCGGTTCGGTGTCCGGTGCCGGGTCGGTCGCCGACCCGGGCGGGGCGACCTCGGGTTGTTCGGTCGGGACGGTCGATGGGGTCGGGCCGACCGACGGCCCCGGGGAGCTCGCCGGCGTCGATCCGGTGCCGGTTGCGGTGGCGCCGGAGGGGACCGGGCCGGACTGCTCCGGCGGGCCGGCCGACGGCGACGGTCCGCCGCAGGCGGCGGCGAGCACGAGCGCCGCCGCGGTCAGGACGACTGAAATCCGGCGGGTCAGCGTGGCGGGACCGCCGCCGGGGCGCCGTCGGCCGCCTCGTCGAGTTCGCGCAGCCCCTGGGCGTCGATCGCGACGACCTTCTCCACCCGGCGCCGGTACTTCTCGTCGCCGCCCGGCGCCCCCGGTTCGCCGAGCCAGCCGGTCGTCATCCAGACCCGGACGATCTCCATGGCCAGCACCGGGCCGATGATCTTGCCGCCGAGGCAGAGCGCGTTCGTGTCCGAGTGCGATCGCGCCAGCTCCGCGCAGAACGGGTCCTGGCAGACCGCGGCGAACACCCCGCGGACCTTGTTGGCGATCATCGCGCTGCCGTAACCGACGCCGTCGACCAGGATGGCCCGGTCGACCTCGCCGCGACCCAGCGCCACCGCCGCGGGATAGGCGAAATCGGGCAGGTCGCAGGCGGCCTCGTCGTGGGTGCCGAAGTCGACCACCTCGTGACCCTGCTCGGTCAACCATTGCTTGATCTGGGACTTCATCGGGTACCCGGCGTGGTCGTTGGCCATCGCGATACGCATCGGTCGCACTTCCTGTTCCGGCTGGCTCGGTGGGCGCTGTACCTCCCACTGTGCTCGATCGCGGCACCGCCCGCGCGCCGGCCCCGCCTCGATCCCCCCACCCCGAGTTGATCATGGCGTTCTCTGCGCGACACGCCGACGACACGCCGACAATCGAACAGAGAACGCCATGATCAACTTCTGGGAAGGGCGGGGGGCCGGAGCGGGGCCCGGCGCAGCTGAGCTGCGGGGCCCCGCCGGTGCGGTGGGGGACCCGGGCGACGATCGTGCCCGGACGCCGGTGTGACCGCCGGGTCGGTCGCGGCGGGCCGGGAATCCGGCCGCGCGACATCCACCACCGCGCCGAGAAAGGACCCGGACCCGCGTCCGATGTCACCTCGGGGGAGCGCCGGTTGCCCGTCGCCGCACCGTCCGGTCCATTCCTCGGCCGCGCCCGGCGTCGCGGACCGGTCCGGTTCGAGACCTTCCGGCGCAACGGCCTGGCGCGCAGAACGTGTCTACTCCGGGTGCGGCCCGCTGGCAAGTGACTTGGCGCCGGATGGAGGTCGCGCGAGTGAGTGACCAGCGGCCGGCGGGAGGATCAGGGGATGCCGAACGAGTTGCTGATGCGCATCCACGGACCCGAGTTCCAGGCGATGGCGGCCCGGGTGCGGCGGGCCACCGAGTTGACCTCGCGGCTGAACGTGCTGCCGTTCGACGACGAGACGGCCAAGGCGGAGCTGTTCGAGCTGATCCTGGGTCGTCCGCTGCCCGCCCGGGTGACGATCTATCCGCCCTTCTTCACCGATCACGGGCTCAATCTGACGCTGGCCGACGGAGTGTTCATCAATCAGAACTGCACGTTCCTGGACTACGCCGGTGTCTCGCTCGCATCGCGAGTGATGATCGCGCCGAAGGTCACGTTCATCACCGTCGGCCATCCGGTGGACACCGCCGACCGGCGGGTGTGGTTGACCGGCGGTCCCATCGACGTCGAGGAGAACGTGTGGGTCGGCGCCGGCGCGACGATCCTGCCCGGGGTGCGGATCGGGCGGGACTCGGTGATCGCCGCCGGCGCGGTCGTCGCCGATGACGTGCCCGAGCGCAGTCTGGTGATGGGCACCAAGGCCGCCGTCCGGCGCACCTGGTGAGGCGCCTGACAATGACGGGCATGACGGACACCCTGGTCACCTTCCCGAGCGGCTCGCTCACCGAGCGGGCGACGGTCCGGTTCGTGGACGTCGATAGCGGGCGGCAGCGGGTGTTGACCGACCGGACCCCGTTCCATCCGGTCGATCACGGCTGGCCCGACCAGGGACCGGACCGCGGCACGCTCGACCGGGGCGGCCGATCGGCGGCGGTGCTCGACTGCGTCGTGGGGGCGACCGACGGCACCGATCTGTTCGTCGGAGCGGACGTCCCGGTGCGGCGCGGTGAACCCGGGTGGTCATTCGTCGTCGTGCACACCGTCGACGCCGGTGTGCTCGAGCTCGCCGCCGGTGACGAGGTGACCCTGACGGTCGACGGCGAGTACCGAGCTGCGTTGTCGGCCGGTCACACCGGGTGCCACCTGGCTGCGCTCGCGCTCAACGCCGCGCTGGCCGGGCGCTGGCGCAAGACGCCCCGGACCGACGGCCTGGGCCGGCCCGACTTCGACGGAGCCGCGATCGTGTCCTCCCGGATCGAGCCGTTCGGGTCGGTGGACGAGTACCGGCTCGGACGCAGCCTGCGCAAGAGCGGCTTCGACGCGGCCGGGCTGGCCGACGAGCTGCCCGCGCTGACGGCTGCGGTGAACGCGACCCTGGCCGGCTGGGTCGGCACCGGCGGTGCGGTGCGGGTCGAGACGGCCGGGCCGGCGCTGATCGACCGGCGGGAGTGGGTATGCGAGTTGCCCGACGGCACCGCCCGCATCGCGTGCGGCGGCACCCACGTCACCGGGCTGACCGAACTCGGCGCCGTCGGGGTTTCGCTTGAACTCGGTGACGAGGGTCAGCGGCTGACCATGCGCACCGCCACCGGCGGCTGAGCCGGGCCCCGATCGAGGAAAAGCAGCGAACGGTGGGCCCCGCCCGCAACGGCCGACGGCCCCCCGTCGACGCCGGACGCAGTCAGGCGCCGAACCCCGGATCGGCGACGTCGTGCGCGGTGTCCAGCGCGCGCAGAATGTTCCCGCAGGTCAGGGCGGCCAGCTCGGCATCGGACCAGCCGCGGTCGACCAGCTCGGCCAGCAGCGCCGGGTAGGTGGAGACGTCCTCCAGGCCGACCGGCAGGCTCGACACGCCGTCGTAGTCACCGCCCAGGCCGATGTGCGCCGCACCGGCCACCTCCCGGGCGTGCTCGACGTGATCGGCCACCTGGCTCAGCGTCGCGACCGGCGCCGGGTTTGCCGCCCGCCACCGCTCCAGCTCGGCGACGGCGGCGGGGTCCAGATGCTCGCCCTCGTGTTCGGTGTAGACCGTCACCTGATCCAGACCGAGCTCGTGCCGGCGGGCATCCTCGGCCGCGTCGTGGTCGGCGCACGCCTGGGAGACGAAGTACGGCACGAACGTCACCATCTGCACGCCGCCGTTGCCGGCCAGCCGGGCCAGCACGTCGTCCGGGACGTCCCGCGGATGATCGGTCAACGCCCGGCAGGACGAGTGCGAGAAGATCACCGGCGCCGACGAGACGTCCAGCGCGGCGTGCATGGTGGCCGGCGCGACGTGCGACAGGTCGACCAGCATGCCGATCCGGTTCATCTCCCGGACCACGTCCCGGCCGAAGTCGCTCAACCCGCCGACCGCAGGCTCGTCCGTCGCCGAATCGGCCCACGGCACGTTCTGGTTGTGGGTGAGCGTCATGTACGCCACGCCCAGCCGGCGCAGCATCCGCAGCACGCCCAGCGAGCAGTCGATGCTGTGGCCGCCCTCGGCCCCCAGCAGGGCGGCGATGCGGCCCGAGGCGATGATCCGACGGACGTCGGCGGCGGTGCGGGCGGCGGCGAAGGTGTCCGGGTAGCGGGCGACGATCCGGTTGACGCAGTCGATCTGCTCCAGGGTCGCGGTGACCGCGGCACCCCCGGTCATCGTGCCGGGCACGTACACGGAGAAGAACTGGGCGCCGACCCCGCCGGCCCGCAGCCGCGGAATGTCGGTGTGCAGGGTGGGCTGGGGCCCGGCGATGTCGCGTCGGTCGAGGTCGTAGGCGACCTGCCGGCGCAGCGCCCAGGCGAGGTCGTTGTGCCCGTCGAACACCGGGGCGTCGGCCAGCACGGCCGTCACCCGCTCGGCTGCCTGATCGCTTGCGGTCACGCCATCCCCGCCAATCGCTGCACGGCCGCGTCGATGACCTCGTCGCGCTTGCAGAACGCGAACCGGACGAACGGCTTCCCGTCGGCCGGATCGTCGTGGAACACCTCGTCCGGGATCGCGACGACCCCGGCCCGCGCCGGCAGGTCCAGGCAGAACCGCATGCCGTCGGTGGCGCCGAGCGGCCGGATGTCGGTCATCACGAAGTACGTGCCCTGCGGCCGCAGGACGCCGAAGCCGGCCGCGGCCAGCCCGGCGCACAGCCGATCCCGCTTGCGCTGCAGGCTGTCCCGCAGGCCGGCGACCCACGCCATCTCATGGCGCAGCGCGTACGCCACCGCCGGCTGGAACGGCGCGCCGCCGACGTAGGTCAGGAACTGTTTGGCGGCCCGCACCGCGGCGATCAGGGGTGCCGGGCCGCAGGCCCACCCGATCTTCCAGCCGGTGGTGCTGAACGACTTTCCGGCACTGGAAATGGTGACGGTCCGGTCCGCCATCCCGTCGAACGTGGCCAGCGGCCGGTGCCGCACCCCATCGAAGACCAGGTACTCGTACACCTCGTCGGTGAGCACGACGAGGTCGTGCTCGACGGCGAGCCGGGCCAACCCGGCCAACTCGTCGACGGTGAGGACGGTGCCGGTCGGGTTGTGCGGGGAATTGACGATCATCATCCGGGTCGCCGGGGTGATCGCCGCCGCCACCTCGTCGACGTCGAGGCCGAACCGGCCGGTCCCGTCCGGTCGCAGCGGCACCGACCGGTGCCGGGCCCCGGCCATCGCCACGATCGGCGGGTACGAGTCGTAGTGCGGCTCGATCAGCAGCACCTCGTCCCCGGGACCGACCAGCCCCAGGACCGCGGCCCCCAGTGCCTCGGTCGCCCCGACCGTGACCAGCACCTGGGTGTCCGGGTCGAACGATTGCCCGTGGTCCCGTTCCCGGGCGAACGCGATCGCCTGCCGCAGTTCGGGAATGCCCGGCCCGGGCGGGTACTGATTGACGCCGTCGGCGATCGCCTGCCGGGCGGCCTCGAGGACGGCGGGCGGACCGTCGGTGTCCGGGAAGCCCTGGCCGAGGTTGATCGCCCCGGTGCGGACCGCGAGCGCGGACATCTCGGCGAAGATCGTCGTCGTGTACGGGCGCAGCCGGTCCACCAGGGGGTCCGCCCAGCGGCCAGGCGGGGCGGGATGCGGGGCGACCGTCATGGCTCTATTCCTACCGTCTGCGGGATTCCTCCCGTGTGCAGGCCCGGCGCACATCACGGACTCCTGGCCGCGGCCGTCCGGACGGCGCTCACCCGGGCGAGGTCGGGGAACAATGACGACCATGAGCGAGGCTTGCCGAGCGACGAATAGGCATTCTCATCGGGGCGACCGATCCGGGGCGGCCGAGCGTGCGAGGCGCTCCGGAAGGGCGGCATGGGTGAGCGAGGCTTGCCGAGCGACGAATAGGCATTCTCATCGGGGCGACCGATCCGGGGCGGCCGAGCGTGCGAGGCGCTCCGGAAGGGCGGCACGATGAGCACCACCGAATCGACGTCGACCGGCCCGGCCCCGTCGAGCCCGCCGGGCCGGCCGAGGCCGTCGAGGACCGGTCCGGTCCCGGCGACGCCCGCCGATCAGGTGCTGAGCGCGTCCGACGAGATCAAGCGCCGCGGCCTGCGGAAGATGAAGACGATCGCCACCGGCGCGCTGGTGCTGATGGCGGTCATCTTCGTGGTCGCGTTCTCGCTGGAGGATCGCTACCCGTGGTTGGGCTACGTCCGGGCGATGGCCGAGGCCGGCATGGTCGGCGCGCTGGCCGACTGGTTCGCCGTGACCGCACTGTTCCGGCGTCCGCTGGGGCTGCCCATCCCGCACACCGCGATCATTCCGAATCGGAAGGACGCGATCGGCTCGTCGCTGTCGGAGTTCGTGGCGACCAACTTCCTGTCCGAATCGGTGGTGCGGGAGAAGCTCGCCGCCTTCTCGGTGGCCCAGCGGGTCGGTGAGTTCCTGGCCCGGCCGGAGGCGGCGAAGCGGGTGACGGCCGAGCTGGCGTCGGCGGTGCGCGGCATCAGCAACGTGTTGTCCGACGACCAGGTCGCCGACCTGCTCGAGAAGATGGCCCGGCGGAAGATCGACGAGACCAAGATCGGCCCGCCGCTCGGCCGGATCGCCGCCGAGGTCTTCGCCCGCGGGGACCACCGTCCGTTCGTCGACATGGTGGCCGACCGCTGCTACGAGTGGATCCGGGACAACTACACCTCGGTGTCGCGGGTGGTGTCGCAGCGCGCGCCGTCCTGGTCGCCCCGCTTCCTGGACGACATCGTCGCCGATCGGATCTACAACGAGGTGCTCAATTTCGCCCGGGCGGTCAAGGACGATCCGCAACACCAGTTGCGGTTGTCGCTGGACGTCTTCCTGGGCGAGTTCGCCCAGGACCTGCAGCACGACGAGGCCACCATCGAGCGGGCCGAGTCGATCAAGGACCAGGTCGTGGGCAACGCCGAGGTGCGCTCGCTGGCGACCAGCTTCTGGCAGTCGGTCAAGGACTCGCTGTTGCGCGCCGCGGAGGATCCGGACTCGCCGCTGCGCCGGTCGGTGACCGACGGGCTGATCGGCTTCGGTCGCCGGCTCCAGGACGACCCCGAGCTGACCGCCAAGGTCAACGGCTGGGTCGCCGACGTGGCCGGGTACATCGCCCGCAACCACGCCCGCAACATCACCGGGATCATCGACGACACCATCGCCCGGTGGGACGGGGAGGCGACCAGCCGCAAGATCGAGCTGCAGGTCGGCCGCGACCTGCAGTTCATCCGGATCAACGGCACCGTGGTCGGCGCCCTGGCCGGCCTGGTGATCTACACCCTGGCCCAGCTCCTGCTCACCTGACCCGCGCGGATCATCTGCGCCGGCGCGGCGCAAGTCGCACACTTCCGTCCCGCCCGTCACATTCGGCGTCCGTTCCTCCGCGCACCGATCATCTGGTATCGGCGATCGGGCCGGACGCCGACGGGCACTGTCACAGCATCATGCTGGGATGCGGGCATGACATCGACACAGACGGACGGATCGATCGCCCGGTTCGACCTCGTCGTCCTGGACACGCCCGAGCCGCGCCGGATGGCCGACTTCTACTGCTCCTTGCTGGGCTGGCGCATCGTGCAGGAGGACGACGACTGGATCACCATCCGACCGGACCAGTCGTCGCCGTACGGCATGGCGTTCCAGCTGGCGCCCGACCTCGTCGCACCGACCTGGCCCGATCCGGCGGTGCCGCAGCAGTCGCACCTGGACGTCACGGTGGACGATCTGGACGTGGGCGAGGCCCGGGTGTTGGGTATCGGCGCCCGACCGACCGGAATCGCCGGATCGGGTTTCCGGGCCTACCTGGATCCGTCCGGCCACCCGTTCTGCTTGTGCCTGCCCTGATCGGACCCGATCGCCCGACCGGCCGGTCCGGAATTCGGCTGCGGACGGGGTCGCGGTCTGGTTACCGTGCGCCGATGACGACCTCATCGGCGATCGCACTGCCCCGTGGCTTCACGGCCCGCCCGCTGGTGATGGACGACGCGCCCGCCGTGACCGAACTGCTGGCCGCGTGGGAACGGGCCGATCCCACCGACCACGGGTACTCCGAGGCCGATATCAGGGAGGAGTTCACCGCTCCGGTCGCCGCGCTCGACGCGGGCGGGGTGGCGGTCCTGCTCGGTGACCGGTTGGTCGGATACGGATTGCTCTACGTCATCGCCCGGCGGCCGAGTTGGCTCGCGTACGCCGGCGGCGGGGTGCATCCGGATGTGCACCGCCACGGCGTCGGCGGGTGGTTGCTCGAGCGGCAGGCCGAGCAGCTGCGACGAATGCGGGACGAGCAGGCCCCGGACCGCCCCGCCGAGCTGCGGGTCGGGGTGGCCGAGAGCCGAACCGGTGCCATCGCCGCGCTCCTCGCGGCCGGGTTCCGGCCACGCCGGTACTTCTTCCGGATGCGGGCCGACGTGCGCGAGCAGGCTTCGGCGCCGGTGGTCGATCCCCCGGGGATTCGGATCCGCCGCTTCCGGGAGGCGGACGACGAGACCGTTCGCCTCGCCTCCAATGCCGCGTTCGCCGACCATTGGGGCTCGGTCCCGCGCGAGCCCGCGGCCTGGCGGTCCGAATATCTGGAATCCGCCGGCTTCCGGCCCGGAACGTCGTTCGTCGCCGAGGATCCGAGCGGGATCCTGGGGTTCGTGCTCGCCGCCGAGTACGACGCCGACACCGCGATGAGGGGGTATCGAACTGGCTATGTCGCCCGGGTGGGCACGCTGCGGGCCGCCCGCGGCCGCGGGGTCGGCTCCGCTCTGGTGGCGCGGTCGATGGCGGCCATGCGGGAGTCGGGTTGCGCCGAGGCGGAACTTGACGTCGACGCCGATTCGCCGACCGGGGCCGGTCGGCTGTACGAGCGACTCGGATTCTCCGTCTTCGCCCGCGAACAGTTGTACAGCCGGGCACTATAATTGTTGGGAAGTGTCGTTCCTCTGCGGTCGGTGCCCGACCGCACCCGCGGAAGTGCGATCCGATCGCGGTGCCCGAGGGTGCCATGCCAGGCTGGAGCAGGTGCGCTACCGCCCGTTGACCCCGGCTCTGCTCGTCCGCGACCTGGCCGTGCACGTGGATCGGCGTCCGGAGACGCGACCACGGGTCGGCTTCGACGGATTCGCCGAGGCCGGGGCGGCCCACCTGGCCGACGCGGTGGCCGAGCAGTTGCGGGAGTTCGGCCGCCCGGTGATCCGGGCGTCGACCCGCTGGTGGTGGCGGGCCGCGTCGCTGCGGCTGGAACTCGGTCGAACCGATGCCGACATGTTGCTCTACGGCTGGGTGGACGGCCCCGCGCTGCGCCGCGAACTGCTCGACCCGGTCCGCGCCGGCCGGGTGGACGGGTACCTCCCGCGGCTGCGGGACCCGGGGACCGACCGGGCGGTCCGGGATGATCGGTTGGCCATTCCGGACCGCGTCGTGGTGCTCCTCGACGGGCCCTTCCTGCTGGCCGACCCGGCCGGCCTCGACGCCGTCATTCACCTGCAGCTTTCCCCGGCCGCGCTGGCCCGGGCGATGCCGGACGAGCATCAATGGTGGGTCACCGGTTACCGGAGGTACCTGACCGACGAGCACCCCGTCGACCGGGCCGACGCCGTGATCGCCTACGACCACCCGACGACGCCGGCGATCGCCTGGCGGGCCGGCTCGTCCTGACCGGGTCGCGCCGACGTTGCCGGCAACAAAGCGGCCGTTGTCCCTCGTGTGAATCGCACCACCTGCGCTAACAGCCTGCTTGCAATTGCAAGCAGGGCTGCTAGCGTGGATTCGGAGCAGCACGACCACGCCGGAGGAGGGCATATGGACCTCGATCTGAACCCCGTCCTCGCCCCGGTCCGCGACCTCGGTGAGTTCATCCGCGAGCAGCGGCTCGCCGCTCAGATCTCGCTGCGGGGGCTCGCGGTCAAGGCGGGGGTGTCCAATCCCTACCTCTCCCAGGTGGAGCGGGGCCTGCGTCGCCCCAGCGCGGAGATCCTGGCGCAGATCGCGCGCGGGTTGTCCATCTCGGTCGAGACGATGCTGGCCAAGGCCGGCATTCTCGAGGCGGCCGAGGCGCCGGAGGTGGTGACGGCGATCCATGCCGACCCGGTCCTGACCGAGCGGCAGAAGGCCGTACTCGTGGACATCTACGCGGCACTGCGCAAGGAGGCCGAGGCCGGAGCGGATGCGATCGCCCCCCGCCCGCCGGACACCACCGCGCCCGCCGCCGAATTGCCGTCGACCTCAACACCCACAGGCATCACGCCGATGCCGGAAGGAGAACATCATGCAGCTCACTGATATCCGGAGCGTGTCCGACACGGTCGTGGATCAGCTCGCCGACCGCTTCAACGACCTGCCCCGGCCGCTGCTGGCCGCCATCGGCGCCGGCGACATGGCCGTCGAGCAGTTGGCCGCCCTGCGGGAATCGCTGATCGAATACCTGTCCGACCCGGCGAATCTCCCCGACGCCGATGCGGTCGCCGGCCTACAGGGCAAGGCCCAGCAGGCCGCCACCGACTACGTCGGCAAGGTGCAGCAGACGGCCGGTGACTACCTGAACAAGGCCGGCGAATACGTCGGCCGGGTCCAGCACACCGCTGGTGTCTACGCCGGGCTGGCCCAGCAGGCCGCGCAGGACTATGCGCAGAAGGCCCAGCAGGCCGCGGCCGAGTACGTCGGCAAGGTGCAGGAGGCGGCGAGTGACTTGCCCGGCAAGGCGCAGCAGGCCGCGGCTGAGTTCCCGGCCCAGGCCCAGCAGACGCTCGCCGATCTGCCGGGGAAGGCCCAGCAGGCAGCCGCCGAATTCCCGGGCAAGGCCCAGCAGGTGATCGCCGACTGGACCGATGCCACCGGCACGTTCGTCGCGACCGGCACCGAGCTGCCGCAGCGGGCGGCCAAGATCGCCGCGGAGGTCGCCGATGAGATCCAGTCCCTCGCCGCCCAGATTCCGGACAAGGCCAACGACCTGGTCGGCCAGTTGCCCGGGAAAGTCGCCGAGTTCACCCCGGACCTCACCCCCGAGACGGTCCGCGACACCCTCGACGCCTACGTCGAGCTGGTCGGATCGATCTACGGAAGCCTGGTGGAGCGCGGCGACAAGACCTGGTCGAAGGTCCGGTCGGCATCCTCGCGCCCGGGCACCGTCGTGGACGCCGATCCGACGTCCACGCCCGAGCGTCCCAGCACGCCGGCCAAGGTTGCGAAGGCGGCCGCGAAGTCCGCTGCTTCGGACACCACGACCGTGACCAAGTCGGCGACCAAGACCGCGACCAAGACCGCGACCAGGACGCCGACCAAGACCGCGACCAAGACCGCGACCAAGACCGCGACCAAGACCGCGACCAGGACGGCAGCCCGGGCGACCGGCCGGCCGAGCACCAAGGCCGGCAGCAGCAAGGCCGGCACGGCGCACAAGACGGGCACCAAGCTGACCACTGCCGGCCCGGAAACGGCGCGCGCGGCCAAGTCGGCGAGCCCGCGGGCCGCGGCCAAGCCGCGGACGAACGCGAATCGCGCCAACGCCGCGGCCGCCACCCGGGGTGCCGAGGCGACGACGCCCGCCGGGTCCGCCAAGCCGACCACGCCCGCCGGGTCCGCCGAGCCGACGACTCCCGCCGAGCACTGACCGGACGGTAGCCGGGCATCGGTCAACACTCGGTGCTCGACACCCGTCGCCCCACGACGCCGAACGAGGCGGCCGGCCGTGCCGGTCGTCTCGTTTTGCGCCCGACGGTGTCGGCCGACGACCGATCCCACGTACCCTGGACACGTGGATTTGGTTGCGCCGGTCATCTATATCGTGAACCTAGTCCTGGCCGTCGGGGGCGCGGGCCTGGGCATCTTCGCCGCGGTTGACGCCGTCAGTCGGCGGTCGGACGCGTTCGCCGCAGCCGACAAGCAGACCAAGGGGACCTGGGCGGGCATCACCGTCGGGTGCGCGGTCGCGCTGGGACTCGGCTTCTTCGGTGGTGCGTTCGCCCCGCAGAGCCTGCTGTGGCTGGCCGGCCTCACCGGCAGCCTGGTCTACCTGCTCGACGTGCGCCCTCGGCTCCGCGAGGTCCAGCGCGGCGGCCGCTGGTAGAGCGCGCCGATCGGTCCGGCCGAGCCGGACCGATGGGATCGGGCCGATCAGACCGGACAGATCAGAAGTGCCGTGCGTCACAAAAGCGGGGCCCGAGTTGCTCGGGCCCCGCTTCTGACCGCCGAGTCGGCGGGTGCCTCAGCCCTCGCGGTGCGTGTGCCCGTCGCCGGTCGCCAGCGCATGCTCAGCGGCCAGTCGCTTGGTCTCGCGGTCGAAGGAGACGCGGATCTCCTCCTCGGCCTCCTTGCGGCCGACCCAGTTGGCGCCCTCGACGCTCTTGCCCGGCTCCAGGTCCTTGTAGACCTCAAAGAAATGCTGGATTTCCAGCTTCTCGAAGATGCTCAGATCGCCGATGTCCTGCAGGTGCGACTGCCGCGGGTCGTTCGCGGACACGCAGAGCACCTTGTCGTCCGGACCCTTCTCATCGGTCATCCGGAACATTCCGATCGCCCGAGCGCTGATCAGGCAGCCCGGGAACGTCGATTCCGAGAGCAGGACGAGCGCATCCAACGGATCACCGTCCTGACCGAGGGTGTCGTCGATGAAGCCGTAGTCGGCGGGGTACTGGGTCGCCGTGAACAAGGTCCGGTCCAGCCGGATACGGCCGGAATGATGATCGACCTCGTACTTGTTGCGGCTTCCCTTGGGGATTTCGATGGTCACGTCGAATTCCACGTGCTGTCACCTTTCAACCGGAAGGACGGCAGCGGCAGCCCTCACCTGAACTGAACGCCATTACCGCCTGATCCGCATGGGTCGCGGCGCATGATCTGGATCAGGACCCAACAGACTCTAGTCTGGACCCGGTACAAGGGCTCGCGATGCGTCACCGGATGCGAGTGTGGCCCTCCCGACAGTGACAGGTGACGCGGCCGCCCGGACCTCCGGATGGCTCGGCACCAGCGGCGCAGGAGGAAGTGCAGTGGCCCCAGTGACCAGATCCCGGCGGGTCGGGATCATCGCTGCCGCCGTCGTCGTGGCGTTGGTCGCGGTCGGTGTCGTCGTCTTTCTCGGCACCCGGGGATCCAGCAGCGCGTCCTCGAGCACCCAGAGCACCGCCGAGGTGGTGGACCCGCCGGTCACGGCGCCGCCGCCGCGGATCGCCCCGCTGGCAATTTCGGACAAGGTGCCCAGCACGACCGGCATCGAGGCCCAGCTCGCCGCCCAGTTGGGGAACCCCGATCT
The DNA here is from genome assembly GCF_044224575.1 of Nakamurella sp. Lineage (GTDB taxonomy): Bacteria > Actinomycetota > Actinomycetes > Mycobacteriales > Nakamurellaceae > Nakamurella. Next base: position 37,425 of record NZ_JBGAKE010000015.1, on the reverse strand, counting down.
CGCGCAGTTCAGCGGCGTGATCATCGACCCGGAGAGCGGGACGGTGCTGTGGAACAAGGATTCGACCGCGCCGCAGCTCCCGGCATCGACGGCCAAGCTGCTCACCGGAACCGCACTGCTCACCTCGGTCGATCCGACCAGTCGATTCGTTACCAAGGTCGTCAAGGGGGACCAGGAGGGCGACATCGTGCTCGTCGGCGGCGGTGACGTCACTCTGTCGGCCCGTGGCGAGGGCGTCGACACCGTTTACAAGGGTGCCCCGCTCATGTCCGACCTGGCCGCGCAGGTGCGGGCCAGCGGGGTCGACGTCAAGCGCATCGTGCTGGACACCGACTACTGGTCGGGGCCCGAACTTGCCGACGGTTGGCAGACCGGCGACATCCGGGGCACCCCCGCGGTGGCCCAGGGGTACATCACGCGGATGTCTGCGTTGATGGTCGACGGTGACCGGGAGGACCCGGCCAACGAGAACTCCATTCGCACCGGTGACCCGGCGAACACAGCCGGCAAGGCGCTGGCCCGGTTGATCGGCCAGCCGGATGTCACCCTCGTCGACGGCACCGCCCCCGAGGGCGGTGAGGTGCTCGGCCAGGTCTCGTCCCAGCCGATGTCGGTGCTGCTGGCCCAAGCCCTGGAGAACTCGGACAACGTGCTGGCCGAGGCGTTGGCCCGGCAGGTGGCGATCGCCCGGGGTGCGCCGCCCAGCTTCGACGGCGCGTCCGCCGCCACGCTCGAGGCCCTCGAGGACCTCAAGATCGACACCATCGGCATCGAGCTCAAGGACGGGTCCGGCCTGTCCACCAACGATCGGGTCCCGCCGGCGGTGATGGGCCAGGTCGTCGCGCTCGCCGTCAAGGGTGATCCGCCCGCCCTGCGCAACCTGCTGACCGGCCTGCCGGTGGGTGGCGTGTCGGGCAGCCTCGCAGATCGCTTCCAGGACGACGCGTCCAAGGCGGGCGCCGGCTGGGTCCGGGCCAAGACGGGATCGATCGAGGTCACCTACGCATTGGCCGGGTACGTGCCCGACGTGGACAACCGCATCCTGGTGTTCGCGTTCGTCTCCAACGGGGTCGGCTCGGGGACCCGGCCCGCCCTGGATGCGCTCGCGGCCGGCCTGCGTGGCTGTGGTTGTGCCTGAATCGGCCGGTCCGATCGACTGGGCGTCGGCGGTTCGATCCGGGCGCCGGATGGCGCCGATCGGTCCGACGATCAGCCCCGCCGAGGCCGCCCGGGCGGTCGCCGACCTGCGCGAGTTCTCCGGTCGGGCGGAACTGATCGTCCGGGATACCACCGAGTTGGGCCACGGGCTTGCGGTGGACGACGCCGAGGTGCTGGACCGGCCCGGCTGGATCGCGGCGACCGCCGAGGGCATGGAGCGGTTGGCCGCGCCGGCCGTGGCCAAGCTGGCGGCGGCTGCCGATGGCCGGATGGCCGGCCAGTTGACCCGGAGCGTCGCCGGGCAGCAGGTCGGGTTCATCTTGGGATTCCTGTCCGGCAAGGTGCTCGGTCAGTTCGATCCGCTCGGTGGGGACCCGGCCCGGCCCGGCCGCCTGCTGCTGGTCGCACCGAACATCGTCAAGGTCGAACGCGAACTCGGGGCCGATCCCACCGACTTCCGGCTGTGGGTCTGCCTGCACGAGAGCACTCATCGGCTGCAGTTCACCGCGGTGCCGTGGTTGCGTGACTATTTCACCTCGCTCGTCGCCGAGTTCGCCGACAAGGCGGACACGGACCCGACCCAGATGGTGCGACGGGCGGTGGCGGCCATCAAGGGCGAGGCGACCGCCGGCCAGGGCCGGACATCCTGGGTGGAGGGCATCCAGTCACCCGAGCAACGCGAAGTGTTCGACCGGGTGATGGCGCTGATGAGCGTGCTGGAAGGGCACGCGGACTTCGTCATGGACGCGGTCGGCCCTGCGGTGGTGCCGTCGGTGGCCACCATCCGGACGTCCTTCACCGAGCGCCGGCGCAAGGGGGCCGGCCCGATCGATCGGTTGATCCGGGCCCTGTTGGGAATGGAGATGAAGCTCGCCCAGTACGTCAACGGCGGCGCCTTCGTCCGGGAGGCGGTGAATGCGGTCGGGATGACGCGGTTCAACGCCATCTGGCAATCGCCGGAAACGCTGCCGACCCGCGCCGAGATCGCCGATCCGGCGGCCTGGATCCGGCGGGTGCACTGACCGGCCACCTTCGCGGACCCGACGCGGTCCGGGCGGCGTGCCGGTCCTGGCTGGCCCGGCACTCCACGGCGGGTCCGCTGATCGTGGCCTGTTCGGGCGGGGCCGACTCCCTCGCCCTCGCCCTGGCGCTGCGGGCGGTCGACCCCGACCGGCCGCTGGTCGGCGCCACCGTCGACCACGGACTGCAGGACGGGTCCGCCGCCCACGCCCGGACCACGGCCGACCTGCTGCGCCGCATCGGGTGCGACCAGGTCGAGATCCTGACGGTGACGGTCGGCCGGGCCGGCGGCCCGGAAGCGGCGGCTCGGCACGCGCGCTACGCGGCCCTGACCGAACTGTCGTCCGGCTGGCCGGGGGCCCCGGTGCTGCTCGGTCACACGGCCGACGATCAGGCCGAGACCGTGCTGCTCGGGTTGGCCCGCGGCTCGGGGCCCCGGTCGGTCGCCGGCATGCGTCCGTGGCGGGCGCCGTGGGGTCGCCCGTTGCTCGGAGTCACCCGGGCGGACACCGAGGCAACCTGCGCCGAAGCCGGTGTGCAGCCGTGGCGCGATCCGCACAACGCCGACCCGGCGTTCACCCGGGTGCGGCTGCGGACCGAGGTGCTACCGCTGCTGGAGGAGGTGTTGGGCGGGGGAGTGCGGCCCGCGCTCGCCCGGACCGCCGAGTTGATGAGCGACGACCTGGACGCCCTGGACCGGATCGCCCAGGATGCGCTGGATCGGGCTCGGACCGGGGACGCGCTGTCCCGGTCCGCGCTCGCCGACCGCCCGGCCGCCGTCCGCCGGCGGGTGCTGCGCCGGTGGCTCGCCTCGACCGGGGCGGGCGCCCTGACCCACGATCACCTGGTTCGGTTGGATGCCCAGCTGGTCGACCGGCGCGGTCCGGCCCAGGTCCGGCTGCCCGGTGGGTTGGACGTGTGGCGCCGCGGCGACCTGCTCCGGGCCGAGCGGAACCCCGGTTGATCATGGGCGGGGGGCCGCTTGGATCGCCTCAGAACGGCCCCCAGCCCATGATCAACCGGAGGGGAAGGGCGGGGCACCCGAAGAGACGGGGGGCCGCGAGGGGTGGCAGGCTTTGCAGCAGACCGTGAGGACCCGCCACCGCCCAGCTGGGAGAGCCCGTGAACGGCAGTAGCCACGCACAGACGCCGACCGGACCCGGCGCCGCCGTCGCGTCGCTGACGACCGTGGTGACCAGCACAGATGCCGCCGCCGCCGGCGAGGGGTGGGACCCCGGGGCGGTGCACGGGTACCCGGGAGAGCTCGCCGCGGTGCTGATCGGCGAGCAGGCGCTGCAGGCCAAGATTGCCGAGTTGGCTCGGGCGGTGGCCGCTGACCATACGGTCGACACCCCGCCGCTACTGATCTGCGTGCTGAAGGGGGCGGTGATGTTCGTCACCGACTTCGCGCGGGCCATGCCGATCCCGTCCGAGCTCGAGTTCATGGCAGTGACCTCGTACGGCTCGGCGACGTCGTCCTCCGGTGTGGTGCGCATCCTCAAGGACCTGGACCGGGACATCACCGGGCGCCGCGTGGTGATCGTCGAGGACATCATCGACTCGGGACTGACGCTGTCCTGGCTGGTGAAGAACCTCGCCACCCGAGGTCCGTCGGCGATCGACGTGGTCGCGCTGCTGCGCAAGCCTGAGGCGGTCAAGGTCGAGGTCGAGGTGCGGTACGTCGGGTTCGACATCCCCACCGAATTCGTGGTCGGGTACGGGCTGGATTACGCCGAGCGGTACCGGGACCTGCCCTTCGTCGGGTTGCTGGGCGAGCACATGTACCGCTGAACCACCCCGATCGGGTGGACCGTTCCGGTTCGCCGACGTCCGGGGGAACCACCGGGCGTCACCGGGCGTTCAATCGGGCGGCCGGCGACGAATCGGGACTGTCCGGGTGCGGCGGTAGGCTGAAACGCACTGGTCGTGCCGTTGCGCCGCCCGGATGTGCGAGGCCGCCCGACTCCGACGGGTGAACCGTCGGTTCGCCGGCCCCGTACCCGAGAACCGTCAGGGAGGTCGAGGCCGATTCCGGCCCGGAGCGATATGGACAAGAAGCGACTTCTCCGCTCGCCGCTGGTGTGGATCGCACTGGTGCTGGTGCTGTACCTGACGTACAGCTACTTCGCCGACGACACCCGCGGCTATGTACAGCAGGACACCTCCGTCGCATTGGCGCAGCTCAAGGACGGCAAGGTCACCGAGGCCACGATCGACGACAAGGAGCAGCGGCTCCGGCTGACGCTCAGCGAGCCGATCGACGGGTCCACCCAGATCTACACCAACTACCCGGCGTCGGCCGGTGAACAGATCTTCGACGACGTACAGACCGCCAACGTCTCGGGCGGCTACAACACCGTCGTGACCAGCGAGTCGACCCTGTTCTCGCTGCTGATCTACCTGATCCCGGTGGGCCTGATCATCCTGTTCCTGCTGTGGATGATGAACAACGCGCAGGGCGGCGGGAACCGGGTCCTCTCGTTCGGCAAGTCCAAGGCCAAGCTGCTGACCAAGGACATGCCGCAGACGAAGTTCACCGACGTCGCCGGCGCGGACGAGGCGGTCCAGGAGCTCGATGAGATCCGGGACTTCCTGCAGAACCCGGCGCGGTACCAGGCGCTCGGCGCCAAGATCCCCAAGGGCGTGCTGCTCTACGGCCCGCCGGGCACCGGCAAGACGCTGCTGGCCCGGGCCGTCGCCGGTGAGGCCGGGGTGCCGTTCTACACGATCTCCGGCTCGGACTTCGTCGAGATGTTCGTCGGCGTCGGCGCCAGCCGGGTGCGGGATCTGTTCGAGCAGGCCAAGGCCAACGCGCCGGCCATCATCTTCGTCGACGAGATCGACGCCGTCGGCCGGCACCGCGGCGCCGGCATGGGCGGCGGTCACGACGAGCGCGAGCAGACCCTGAACCAGCTGCTGGTGGAGATGGACGGCTTCGAGGCCAAGGGCGGCATCATCCTCATCGCCGCGACCAACCGGCCGGACATCCTGGACCCGGCGCTGCTGCGGCCCGGCCGGTTCGACCGGCAGATCCCGGTCGGCCAGCCCGACCTGAAGGGCCGGCAGGCGATCCTGGCCGTGCACGCCAAGGGCAAGCCGTTCGCCCCGGACGTGGAGTTCCTCCCGCTGGCCAAGCGGACCGTCGGCATGTCCGGCGCGGATCTGGCCAACGTGATCAACGAGGCGGCGTTGCTGACCGCCCGCGAGCACGGCACGGTGATCACCAACGCGGCCCTGGAGGAGTCGGTGGACCGGGTGGTCGGCGGCCCGGCGCGGCGCGGCAAGGTCATCTCCGAGAAGGAGAAGAAGATCACCGCCTACCACGAGGGCGGGCACGCTCTCGCGGCCTGGGCGATGCCCGGACTCGAGCCCGTCTACAAGGTGACCATCCTGCCCCGCGGCCGCACCGGCGGGCATGCCCTGGTGGTGCCCGAAGACGACAAGTCGCTGATGACGCGGTCGGAGATGATCGCCCGCCTGGTGATGGCCATGGGCGGACGCGCCGCCGAGGAACTGGTCTTCGCCGAGCCCACCACCGGCGCCTCGTCGGACATCGCGCAGGCCACCAAGATCGCCCGGGCGATGGTCACCGAGTACGGCATGTCGGCCAAGCTCGGCGCGGTCAAGTACGGCCACGGCGACGACGAGCCCTTCCTGGGCCGGACCTACGGCAGCGGCCCCGAGTACTCCATCGAGGTCGGCAGCGAGATCGACGGCGAGGTGCGGGCCCTGATCGAGACAGCGCACACCGAGGCCTGGGCGGTCCTCAACACGTATCGAGACGTGCTGGATTCGTTGGCCAGCGCCCTGCTGGAGAAGGAGACTCTGGAGCGCAAGGACCTCGAGGTGATCTTCGCCGAGGTCGAGAAGCGCCCGCGGATCACCGCCTTCGACGAGTTCGGGACCCGGCTGCCGTCCGATCGGCCGCCCATCAAGACCCCCGGTGAGTTGGCCATCGAGCGGGGTGAGCCATGGCCCCCGCCGGCGCCGGACGAGCCCAAGCGTCAGCCGGAGCCGGTGTCGGTCGGGGTGGCCGCTGACCATCCTGGACAGGGCGGATACACCACGACCAAGCCCGAAGCGCAGCTCGGCGCATCGACCGGACCGAACTGGACCGGTGGCGTCCTGCCGGGTCCGCTCGGCCCCTACGATCCGGGTCCGCACCAGCGGCCGCCGAACGGAAATAGCGCCGGCCCGCAGAACGGCGCCCACGGCGGCCCGCCGGGCGGTCAGCCGAACGGCCACCACGGGTGGGGACAGAACCCGCCGCCCCCGCCGGCCGGGCCGATCGATCCGCAGGATCCCTGGGCACCGCCGAAAGATCAGCGGGACCGCACGTCGTGACGTCCGTGCAGACCGGGTCGATCGGCCGGACCGACGCCGCCGAGGACGGTTCGGCCAACGGATCGGCCGATCGGCCGGCGGGGTCCGCGCCGCCCTTCGACGCCGCCCGGGCCGAGGCGGCCGTGCGCGAATTGCTCATCGCCGTGGGCGAGGACCCGGATCGGGACGGCCTGCAGCAGACGCCGGCCCGGGTCGCCCGCGCGTTCGCCGAGCAGTTCTCCGGCCTGCACATCGATCCGAGCACGGTGTTGCAGACCTCGTTCGACGAGAATCACAACGAGATGATTCTGATGCGGGACATCGATCTGTACTCGACCTGCGAGCACCACCTGGTGCCGTTCTTCGGTAAGGCCCACGTCGGGTACATCCCCGGCGCGGACGGCCGGGTCACCGGTCTGTCTAAGCTCGCCCGCCTGGTGGACGGTTTCGCGAGGCGGCCTCAGGTGCAGGAGCGGCTCACCACCCAGATCGCCGACGCGCTCGTCCGCCGGCTGCAGCCGGCCGGTGCGATCGTGGTCATCGAGGCCGAGCACCTGTGCATGGCGATGCGGGGAATCCGCAAGCCGGGCGCGGTCACCACGACGTCCGCGGTCCGCGGCATCTTCCAGTCCCAGGACCGGACCCGCGCGGAGGCGATGAGCCTGATCACGGGCCGATGAGCGCCGGGGTGGCGGTGGCGGAGGCCACCGACGCGGGCCCCGGTCGGGTCCGCTCATGACGACCTCCGCCGTCGACCGGCCGATGGGCCGGGCCATGATCATGGGCGTGGTCAACGTGACCGCGGATTCCTTCTCGGACGGCGGCCGGTACATCGACGCGGTCGCCGCGGTGCGTCGGGGTCGCGCGCTGGTCGCGGCCGGCGCCGACATCGTCGATGTCGGGGGCGAGTCGACCCGTCCCGGCGCCCACCGGATCCCGGCCGAGGTCGAGGCCGACCGGGTGGTTCCGGTGATCGCCGAGCTGGCCGCGGCCGGGGTGGTCTGCAGCGTGGACACCACGCGCGCGACCGTCGCCCGCGCCGCGTTGGACGTGGGCGGGCAGGTCGTGAACGACGTCTCCGGCGGCTTGGCCGACCCCGAGATGGCCGGGATGGTCGCCGACGCCGGTGTCCCCTGGATCCTGATGCACTGGCGGGGCCACAGCGCCGACATGGACGCGCTGGCCGTTTACGACGACGTGGTCGCCGATGTGCGGGCCGAGCTGGCCGCCCGGGTGGACGCGGCGCTCGCGGCCGGGGTCGACGAGCGGGCCATCGTGCTGGACCCCGGCCTCGGGTTCGCCAAGACCGCCGAGCACAACTGGGCGTTGCTCCGGGCGCTGCCGTCGATGACCGGACTCGACGGCCCGGGTTGGGGTTTCCCGATCCTGGTCGGCGCCTCCCGCAAGCGATTCCTGGGGGCACTGCTGGATGACGGGTCCGGCCCCCGGCCGCCCGACGGCCGGGAAGCGGCAACCACCGCCATCTCGGCCCTCGCCGCGGCCGCCGGCGCCTGGGGGGTCCGGGTCCACGAGGCCGCCGATTCCCTGGACGCGGTGCGGGTCGCCGCCGCGGTCACCGGTCGGGGGCCGACCCGGACCCTGCCGCACCGTCCGGTCGACCGTTCCGGAATGGTATGAGTCGTGGCTGACCGGATTACCTTGACCGGGTTGGAGCTGTACGGGTACCACGGCGTCTTCCCGGACGAGAAGCGGGACGGGCAGCTGTTCGTCGTCGACATCACGGTGTGGCTGGATCTCACCGCGGCGGCCGCCTCCGACGACCTGACCAGGACGGTGCACTACGGCGAACTCGCCGAGCTGGCCGCCGGCATTGTCACCGGGCCGCCCCGGGATCTGATCGAGACGGTCGCCGCCGAGATCGCCGACACCATCATGAGCCGGTATCCGGTGCACGCGGCGGAGGTCACCGTGCACAAACCGTCCGCGCCGATTCCGTTGACCTTCGCCGACGTCGCCGTGACCATCCGGCGGTCCATCCGCCGCGAGGGTGGGGCTCGCCCGGGCCGAGCGATTGAGGGGGCGACGCCATCATGAGCGAGGCTTGCCGAGCGAGTCTTCGTGGTGCGAAGGGTGTCGGTCGCGTCGGGGTGTCCGAGCGGGCGAGGAGCCCCGAGGGGGCGACGCCATGAGCCGGGCGGTGCTGTCCCTCGGGTCGAACGTCGGCGACCGGACCGCGCATCTGCAGACTGCCGTCCGCAGCCTGGGGCGGGTCGTCCGGGCCGTGTCGTCGATCTACCGGACCCCGCCCTGGGGCGGGGTCGAGCAGCAGGACTTCTACAACATCGTGGTGATCGCGGAGGACGACGGCGCCGATCCGCACGCCTGGTGGCGGCGGTGCCAGGCCCTGGAACAGGAGGCCGGGCGGGAACGGACCGTCCGCTGGGGGCCGCGCACCCTGGACGCCGACGTCATCCTCGTCGAGGTGCACGGCCACGCGGTGATCAGCGACGAGCCCGACCTGATCCTGCCGCACCCGCGGGCCGCCGAGCGGGCGTTCGTGCTGATGCCATGGGCCGAAGTCGATCCCGGTGCCGAGCTGCCGGGCGGTGGACCGATCGCCGACCTGCTGGACGGCCTCGACACCGCCGGCATCACCCGGGTGGGCCATGTGCACTGAAATCGTTGCCCGCACCGATCGTCGGCCGTCGCGACGGCCGCGGTGACCACCGACGACGGCCGGCTGGGACTGACCAGGTGGCGGGACATTGCCGTGGTCTGCCTGATCGCCGGGGTGGCCGGCTACCTGTTGGTGCGGGTCAGTTACTCGCGGATTCCGCCGGTGCCCCGGTTGGCGGGTCTGCTCGCGGCCTTGCTCGGCATCGGGGAGGCGGTGGTCGGGTTCGGCCTCCGCCGGCGGATCCGGCCGCCCGCGCAGACGGCCGGGGCGCCCGCCCGGCGGCCGGTGGACGCGCTGACCGCCGCGCGTGCTGTCATGGTGGCCAAGGCCACCGCGTTGGCCGGGGCCGCCCTCGGGGGATTGTGGCTGGGCCTGCTCGGCTATGTGCTCCCGTCCTGGTCGGAGTTCGCGGCCGCGCAGTCCGACGGCATCACCGGGTTCATCGGCGTGGCCGGCGCGGTCGTCATGGTGGCGGGTGCGCTGTTCCTGGAACGCAGCTGCCTGGTGCCCGAGGACAAGTAGCGGACGACGGTGTCGTCGGTGCCCACGGTCGGGTCACGGCCGGCTCCGCGTCACCCGCTCGCCTGCACCAGCTTCCGCAACGCCGGCGATTGGTACGGGCTGGCCCGGTCGGCGCGCAGCATCGTTCGTCGGACGTGCGGCTCGCCGAACCTGCGGCGCGCCGGTTCGTAGAAGGGAACGTGCAGCCGCCGGATCAGGTCGACGAACTCGTCGACGTCGGCAACCGTCAGCCCCGGCTCGGGGCGCCGGCCCGGGCCGGCGCTGAGAAAGCCCAGCAGCAAACTGAGCCCATCCCGGTCCAGGCAGGCTTCCAGCCGGACGGTGGCGAGCTCGGCATCGTCCGGCTCCCGGCACGACACGTGCAGGATCCGGAACCCGCCGGCCGCGTACGGAGCGTGCGGCTGCGTCCGGAAGGCCAGCAGACCCCCGTCGGCGGCCACCGCTGCCGCGCACTCGTCGCACCGCCATGAGGTCGGTCCGGACACGCCCGATCAGCTCGCCGACAGCCACACGGTGCAGTTCGCCGCGAGTCGACCGGCATCGTCGACGGCGCCAGGAGTGCTGGTGATCAGCCGGCGATGATCGGCGACCTCCTCGGGCAACGGCAACGGCCGGTCGGTGAAGTTCACGGCGCAGACCAGATCGCGCCCGCGTCGGAAGGCCAGCATGCCCTCCGGGGCCGGCAGCCAGACCAGGCCGTCCGCGTGGAGCTCCGGGCGATCCCGGCGGGCGGCCAGCGCGGTGCGGTAGAAGTGCAGGGTCGAGGCCTCGTCGGCCAATTCGCCGTCGACGGTTCGGTCGGCCCAGCTGGCCGGCTGCGGCAACCACGGCTCGCCCGCCGGCCCGAAGCCGAACGGCGTTCGGGTCCCGGACCACGGTAGGGGCACCCGGCAGCCGTCGCGACCGACCCGCTCGCCACCGGTCCGGAAGTAGATCGGGTCCTGACGCAGTTCGGCGGGAATGTCCCACACCTCCTCAAGTCCCAGTTCCTCACCCTGGTAGAGGTAGGCACCGCCGGGGAGGGCCAGCATCATCAGGGTGGCCGCCCGCGCCCGGCGCAGGCCGAGCTCACCGCCGCCCAGCCGCGTGGGATGCCGGGTGACGTCGTGGTTGGACAGCACCCAGGTGGCCGGCGCGCCGACCGCACCGAGGGTGGTCAGGGTGGTGTCGATCGCGGCTCGCTGCGCGGCGGCGTCCCACTCGGCGTTGAGGTAGTCGAAGTTGAAGGCGGTGTGCAGCTCGTCCGGCCGCAGGTACTGGGCGAACCGATCCGGGTTCGGCACCCACGCCTCCGCGCAGAACACCCTGTCGCCGCCCACCTCGTCGACGACGGCCCGCCAGCCGCGGTACACCTCGTGAATCTCGTCGCGATCCCAGTGCGGATGGTCGTTGGTGTTGGCCGTGGTCAACAGGTGACCCTCCGCGCCGCCCGGCAGGTCGGCCAGGTCCGGGTCCTTGGCCAGGCCGTGCGCGACGTCGATCCGGAAGCCGTCGACCCCCACCTTCATCCAGAACCGGAGGATGTCCTGGAACTCGGCGACGACCTCGGGGTTCGTCCAGTCCAGGTCGGGCTGTTCCGGCGCGAAGATGTGCAGGTACCACTGGCCGTCCGGCACCCGGGTCCAGGCGGGTCCGCCGAAATTCGACACCCAGTTGTTGGGTGGGAGCTCGCCATGGGCTCCGCGGCCCTCGCGGAAGATGTACCGGCCCCGCTCGGCACTGCCCGGCCCCGCGGCCAGCGCGGCCTGGAACCAGGCGTGCCGATCGGACGTGTGGTTCGGCACGAGGTCGATGATGACGCGCAGGCCTCGGGCGTGGCTGTCCCCGACCAGGCCGTGGAAGTCGGCCAGGGTGCCGAAGATCGGATCGACATCCCGGTAGTCGGCGACGTCGTACCCGGCGTCGGCCTGCGGGGACGGGTAGAAGGGGCTCAACCAGATCGCGTCGATGCCCAGCGCGGCGAGGTAGGGCAGCCGGGATCGGATGCCGGCGAGATCGCCGATTCCGTCGCCGTTGGCGTCGGCGAAGCTGCGCGGGTAGATCTGATAGATCACCGCGCTGCGCCACCAGGGATGGGGCGATTCGGCCGGGCCCGCCGTCGACGATTCGTGCAGCGAGGGTGACATGGCAGCTCCTGGAAGATCGTCGTCGGTCGGCGGTGGAAGTAGTTAAACGCTTCACCTGAGTGGCTGTCAAGACCGATTTCCGCATTTCACGGACCTCCTCCACAGCCCGCGTCAAGTTAACGATTAACCGACAGGTAGGTTGGACGGGTGCCCAGCCGCGACTCGCAGCGACCGACCATGAGCTCGATCGCGCGTGCCCTCGGGGTCTCCGTGGCCACCGTTTCCTACGCGTTCACCCGACCGAACAAGCTCTCGCCGCCGGTCCGCGCGCGGGTCCTGGCCGAAGCTGCCCGGCAGGGGTACGGCGGCCCCGATCCGGCGGCCCGCCAGCTCAGCCGCGGTCGCTCGGACACCCTGGGCCTGCTGTTCACCGACGAGCTCGCGCACGCCTTCGCCGATCCGGCGGCCGTGCGGTTCCTGCAGGGGTTGTCGGAGAGCTGCCAGAGCGCCGGCTTGAACCTGCTGCTGATCTCGTCGGAATCGTCCGGCGGGCGGCCGGATGCCGTCGCCAACGCGGTCGTCGACGGATTCGTGGTCTACAGCGTCCCGCCCGAGGACCCGCATCTGGCCCGGATCCGGCAACGCCGACTCCCGACGGTGGTGGTGGACTCACCCCCGGACGTGCCCGAATTCGACTGGATCGGGTCGGACGACCGAGCCGGTGGCCGCCTGGTGGGCGAGTTGGTGGCCGGTCTGGGGCACCGCCGGATCGGTGTGATCACCGACGGCGGGCGCGGCGGCCGGGCGGGTCCGGCCGATCTGGCCGCGCTGCGAGGATCACCCTCATCGGTGCACGGCAACCGGATCCTGGGTCTGGCCGAGGCTTTGGCCGCGCTCGGCGTGGGCGAACCGGCGATCGAGGTGTGCTCGGGGCTGACCCGGGCCGCGGGCGCCACCGCCCTGAACGCGATGCTCGACCGCGAGCCGGGGTTGACCGCCGTCTGCTTGATGATGGACGTTCTCGCGCTCGGTGCCCTGGACGCGGCCAGGGAGCGCGGCCTGTCGGTCCCCGACGATCTGACGATCACCGGCTACGACGGCATTCCGGAGGCGTCGGCCGCCGGCCTCACCACGGTCTGTCAGCCACTGGTGGACAAGGGCCGGCTGGCCGGCGATCTGTACCTGAGCCACCGCCCGGGTGAGCCCCCCCGCCGGCGCGTGTTGCCCGTCCATGTCCAGGTCAGGTCGAGCACCGGGCCGGCCCGGTGACCCGAGAACTCCGACCGCCCCTCAGGACCCGTCCGGCCCGCGGGCGTCACCGCGTCGATCGCCACCGGCGAGAATTACCCGGATACGGTCGGTAGCGGGCCGGCAATGGCACCGAGTAGCCGTTGCCGCAGCTGCGACCCCCGGTGCGCGAAGTCCCGTTGCCGCGCGACGTACTCCGCTTTACCAGCGGCCGTCTCGATCGCAATCGGCGGGTAGCCCAGGTCGGCCAGGTCGTAGGGGGAGGCGCGCATATCGATCTCGCGGACCGCCCGGGCCAGTTCGAACGCATCGGCCACCAGGTCGCTGGACGTCACCGGCAGCAGCCGATACGCCCATTTGTACAGATCCATCGAGGCGTGCAGGCAGCCCGGCTGCTCCATGCCGATCCGGCCGTCCAGGGTGGGCTGCAATTGGTTGCGCGGCCGGGCGGCGTCGGTGAAGAACCGGAACGCGTCGTAATGGCCGCAGCGGATCTGATGCTCCCGGACGACCTGATCGGTACCGGCCGGGCCCAGGCGTAGCCGCCGGCCGCGGTGGCGCAGGTCGGATTCAGGCAGCTGGAACACCATCGCCCACTCGTGCAGCCCGAAGCACCCGAACTGGGCCGGTGCCGCCGCAGTCGCGGTCAGCAGCCGCGTGACGAACCGCACTTGTTCGCCGCGCGCGAGCAGGAATGCGGGCAGGTCCACCCCCACCACCGACCCCGGCCCGTCCACAGTGTGATGGAACCGCCAGTCGGCCCGTTCCGCGGCGTCGGCCAGCGCGTAGCCGAGGCCGGGATGCCAACGCCGGAGTTGGCCGGGCCGGAACGGGTAATAGGTGAACAGGAAATCCTCGACCGGATGCGGGAGCTGGCGCCTCGCCCGTTCCTGATGGCCTCGGGTGAGGGTGTCCACCCGGTCGGCGTGTGCGGATTCCAGGGGACGCCAGCGCGACGCGGCGAGCACTATGGGTCCGGTCGTCACCGCGCCATTGTCCGTCCCGGTGGGCGGTCGGTGGGACCGTCCCGGCAAAGTAGGCTGATCCGTCGTGAGTGCACCGACCCCCACGGATGACGAGGACCTGCCCGAACAGCTGCGGGTGCGCCGGGAGAAGCGCCAACGGCTGCTCGATTCCGGTATCGAACCGTATCCGGTCGCGGTGCCGCGGACGACCGGCCTGGCCCAGCTGCGTGAACGGTTCCCCGATCTCCCGCCGGACGCCGACACGGGTGAGACCGTGGGGGTCACCGGACGGGTGATCTTCCTGCGCAACTCCGGAAAGCTGTGCTTCGCCACCGTCCGCGAAGGGGGTGCCGGCGACACGGGCGCCGAATTGCAGATCATGGTGTCGCTGGCCGGCGTCGGAGCCGAATCGCTGGCCGCATTCAAGCGGGACGTCGATCTGGGTGATCATCTCTTCGCGCACGGCCGGGTGATCACCTCGCGCCGGGGTGAACTGTCGGTGCTGGCCGATTCCTGGGCCATTGCCGCGAAGGCGCTGCGACCTTTGCCGGTTGCGCACAAGCCGTTGTCCGAAGAAGCGCGGGTCCGGCAGCGCTATGTCGATTTGATCGTACGGCCGCAGGCCCGGCGGACCGTGGAGATCCGTGCCGCGGTCAATCGCTCGTTGCGGTCGACCCTGCATCGGCGCGGCTATCTGGAAGTCGAAACACCGATGCTGCAGGTGCTGCACGGCGGTGCCGCGGCCCGGCCCTTCTCGACGCACATGAATGCGTTCGACATGGAGCTGTATCTGCGCATCGCGCCCGAGTTGTACCTCAAACGCGCGGCGGTCGGCGGAATCGAGCGGGTCTTCGAGATCAACCGCAACTTTCGCAACGAAGGCGTCGATTCCTCCCATTCGCCGGAATTCGCCATGCTGGAGGCTTACGAGGCGTACTCCGACTACAACGGCATGGCCGAGTTGACCAGATCGTTGATCCAGGACGCGGCGGTGGCCGTGCAAGGTTCCACGACGGTGACGCATGCCGACGGGCAGGAGTTCGACCTCGGCGGGGACTGGCCCTCGATCACCCTGTACGGATCACTGTCCGAGGTGATCGGCCGGGAGATCACGGTCACGACGCCGATGGCCGAGTTGGTCGACCTCGCCGAGAAGTTCGGCGTCGGCGTTGCTCCGCACTACGGGCCGGGGAAACTGGCCGAGGAACTCTTCGACGAGTTGGTGCGGCCGAACCTGATCTCTCCGACATTCGTCCGGGACTATCCGGCCGAGACCTCGCCGCTCACCCGCGACCATCGGGATCGGCCCGGCTTGGCCGAGAAATGGGACCTGTACATCCGGGGCACCGAAATGGGAACCGGATACTCCGAGTTGGTCGATCCGGTGATTCAGCGTGCGCGTTTTGCGGACCAGGCCCGCTTCGCCGGACTCGGTGACGACGAGGCCATGGTCCTGGACGAAGAGTTCCTGCGGGCCATGGAGTACGCAATGCCGCCCTCCGGCGGGATGGGTATGGGTGTCGATCGCCTCATCATGGCGCTCACCGGTCTGGGCATCCGGGAGACCATCCTGTTCCCATTCGTTCGCCCGGGTGATTGAGCGCGTCCCGGCGGCCCGGTTCACCACCCTTTCCGCGTCACCTCGTCGACGCAATGCACACCATCTCAATTCCGGTCACGTGAGCTGCGCCACGGGGTTTGCCTTCGCTCCGTGAATGCTGACCGTCGGCGGCCCGCACGTCGTCGACATTTTCCGTATATGTTTGAAAATGAACCCCGGCGGCCCTATCCTGAGCGCTCGGGGAAGAAATCTGCAGTCGTGGGAGGCACACGCATGGCAACCATCACCACCACCTCATTGGTGGACGACCTGGACGGCTCCGAAGCGGCCGATACCGTGTCATTCGCACTCGACGGGGTCGCCTACGAGATCGACCTGAACGAGGAAAACGCGGAAAAGCTCCGTGACGCACTGGCCGGATATGTCGCCGGCGCTCGCCGGGCGGACGGCGCCCGTCGGGTCGGACGTGCGAAGGTCGCCAAGGCCGCCAAGCCGGCGCGCGGTTCCCGTACCGCGCCGGATCGCGAACAGACCGCGGCCATCCGCGAGTGGGCCCGGGCCAACGGCTACGAGGTGTCCGAGCGCGGGCGCCTGTCGGCCAACGTGCTGGCCGCCTTCGAGGCCGCCCACTGAGATCGACCCGGCCTCCGGCCGGCACAGCGACCCCGTCCGCGGCTGCGGAGCGGGGTCGTTTGCGTTTGGTGCCCTCGAATGCGTTGGTGCCCTCGGATGCGTTGGTGTCCTCGGACCGGTGGGACGCCGAGCCGCGGCGGTGGGGGAGCCCGCTCGGGACAAGGCGGCGGCCGTGGCGGGTGGGGCGTCGAGGGGCAGCGCAGGCGGAGGCCGCTTGGGGCTCGGGCCCGCTCGGGTCGCTCGGGGCCGCTACGGAGAGTGGCGATCGACGGAGTGTTCGCCCACGGCGTAGCCCGCGACGTGGCGGAACGAGAGTCGCTGCGGGAGCGTTGGAGAGCAGTGGCGGCACGGTGTGCGGTGCCGCCATCGGTTGCTCGACTCGAACCAGTGGTTCGGGCTCGCCGACTAGAGTGAGCTATCCGCCTCCGGGCGGGACGAGTGGCAGAACGCCTAACCGCGCACGCCCGTAAGGAGTGCACATGTTCGAACGGTTTACTGACCGAGCCCGTCGTGTGGTGGTGCTGGCCCAGGAAGAGGCCCGCATGCTCAACCACAACTACATCGGCACCGAGCACATCCTGCTCGGCCTCATCCATGAGGGTGAAGGCGTGGCCGCCAAGGCGCTCGAGTCGCTGGGCATCGCACTCGAGGGCGTCCGCGCCCAGGTGGAGGAGATCATCGGGCAGGGGCAGCAGTCCCCGTCCGGTCACATTCCGTTCACCCCGCGGGCCAAGAAGGTGCTGGAGCTCTCGCTGCGCGAGGCGCTGCAGCTGGGCCACAACTACATCGGCACCGAGCACATCCTGCTCGGCCTCATCCGCGAGGGTGAGGGTGTCGCCGCCCAGGTGCTGGTCAAGCTGGGCGCCGACCTGAACCGGGTGCGGCAGCAGGTGCTGCAACTGCTCTCCGGGTACCAGGGCAAGGAGACCGCGGCCGCCGAGGGCGGCCGGTCCGAGGGCACCCCGTCGACCTCGCTGGTCCTTGACCAGTTCGGTCGCAACCTGACCCAGTCCGCCCGCGAGGGCAAGCTCGACCCGGTCATCGGGCGCGAGAAGGAAATCGAGCGGGTCATGCAGGTGCTGTCCCGCCGCACCAAGAACAACCCGGTGCTGATCGGCGAGCCCGGCGTCGGCAAGACCGCGGTCGTCGAGGGCCTGGCCCAGGCGATCATCCGCGGCGACGTCCCGCAGACCCTCAAGGACAAGCACCTCTACACGCTGGACCTCGGCTCGCTGGTCGCCGGCTCCCGGTACCGCGGCGACTTCGAGGAGCGCCTGAAGAAGGTACTCAAGGAGATCCGCACCCGCGGCGACATCATCATGTTCATCGACGAGATCCACACCCTGGTGGGTGCGGGCGCCGCCGAGGGCGCGATCGACGCCGCGTCGATCCTCAAGCCGATGCTGGCCCGGGGCGAGCTGCAGACCATCGGCGCCACCACCCTCGACGAGTACCGCAAGTACGTCGAGAAGGACGCCGCGCTGGAACGCCGCTTCCAGCCGATCCAGGTCGGCGAACCGACCGTCGCGCACACCATCGAGATCCTCAAGGGACTGCGCGACCGGTACGAGGCGCACCACCGGATCACCATCACCGACGACGCGCTGGTGTCGGCGGCCACCCTGGCCGACCGGTACATCAGCGACCGCTTCCTGCCGGACAAGGCGATCGACCTGATCGACGAGGCCGGGGCGCGCATGCGCATCCGCCGGATGACCGCGCCGCCGGACCTGCGCGACTTCGACGAGAAGCTCGCCGGCGTGCGACGGGACAAGGAGTCCGCGATCGACGCGCAGGACTTCGAGAAGGCGGCCGCGCTGCGGGACACCGAGAAGCAGCTGCTGGCCCGCAAGTCCGAGCGCGAGAAGGCTTGGAAGGACGGCGATCTGGACGTCATTTCCGAGGTCGACGACGAGCAGATCGCCGAGGTGCTGGCCAACTGGACCGGCATCCCCGTCTTCAAGCTGACCGAGGAGGAGACGACTCGGCTGCTCAAGATGGAAGAGGAGCTGCACAAGCGGATCATCGGCCAGGATCAGGCGGTCAAGGCCGTCTCGCAGGCGATCCGCCGCACTCGCGCCGGCCTGAAGGACCCCAAGCGGCCGTCCGGCTCGTTCATCTTCGCCGGCCCGTCCGGCGTCGGGAAGACCGAGCTGACCAAGGCGCTGGCCGAGTTCCTGTTCGGGGACGAGGACGCGCTGATCCAGGTGGACATGGGCGAGTTCCACGACCGGTACACCGCGTCGCGGCTCTTCGGTGCCCCTCCCGGATACGTCGGCTACGAAGAGGGTGGGCAGCTCACCGAGAAGGTGCGCCGCAAGCCGTTCTCCGTGGTGCTGTTCGACGAGATCGAGAAGGCGCACCAGGACATCTACAACACGCTGCTGCAGGTGTTGGAGGACGGCCGGCTCACCGATGGCCAGGGGCGCACGGTGGACTTCAAGAACACCGTCATCGTCTTCACCTCGAACCTGGGAACGCAGGACATCTCCAAGGCCGTCGGCATGGGCTTCCAGCAGGGCAACAGCTCGGAGTCGAACTACGAGCGGATGAAGCAGAAGGTCAACGACGAACTCAAACGACACTTCCGTCCGGAGTTCCTCAACCGCATCGATGACGTGGTCGTCTTCCATCAGCTGACCACCGATGAGATCAACCAGATGGTCGATCTCATGCTCAAGCGGGTCGAGGCGGCGCTGCGGAACAAGGACATGTCGCTGGAGCTGACCGACGCGGCCAAGACGCTGCTCGGCGAGCGGGGCTTCGACCCCGTCCTGGGCGCCCGGCCGCTGCGCCGGACGATCCAGCGGGAGATCGAGGACAAGCTGTCCGAGAAGATCCTGTTCGACGAGATCCGCCCGGGCCAGATCGTTCTGGTCGACGTCCAGGACGCGACCGACCTGAACGGCAAGCCGACGAAGGAGTTCACCTTCCGCGGCGAACCGCGGCCGTCGTCGGTGCCGGATTCGGTGCCGGCCGGCCTGGCCATCGACGCCGGCCCCGAGGGCGCCACCGGCTGATCGTTGCCTGTTCCCCGAACGCCCCGCCACCCCCTCGGTGGCGGGGCGTTCGCGTTCCCCGGGCCCCTGCCGCGCGGATCAACTAGGCCGGCGCGGATCAACTGACCCGAAATGGGGCTGGTGTGACAGGAGTCGCCGATTTGTGCCGCGCAGGTCCCTGCACCCGGCGCCGGTCAGCGGCCCGGCGGTGCTGCGCCGCTCGTTGAACGTGCGGCCGGTGTTGCGTTCCGCGGGACCGTCCGCCGAGTCCACTGGCGCGTGACCTGCGCAAGTGAACCGGCCCTGTACCACTGGATGCATGCGCGGCCGGTGCCGCGTTTCTGCGGCAACGTCTCCGGGCTCCACGCGCGCAGCAATTCAAGAAGGGCGCCGACCGGCGCCACCGCCTGGCGGCGGATGACGAAACGCGCCGGCCGAGCCCGGGCACCCGGGATCCTCGAACTGATCAGCCGGCCACCGCGGTGCCCGGCAACACGAACCAGCCGTCGTGGGCGCGCTCGACAAGCCCGTCGGCTAGCAACGAGTCGAGGCAGCGACGCGCCTGGACGGCGTCGTCGGTCGAGCCGAGCAGGTCCAGCATGTCGACCGGGCCCGCCGACCCACGCAACAGCGCCATCATCCGGCCCCGGGCCTGCCGGTCGGTTCCGTGCCAGGCCTGCACCGGGCGGCGGGCCACCCCGGGCACCGCTCCCGATCGGCGCCAGGCACATCGCGCCGGCAGCGGGCAGCGGTCACACGACGGGCTGACGGCGGTACAGACCAGCGCGCCGAGCTCCATCACAGCCACCGAGAAGCGGGCCGCGATCGCCGGGTCGGCGGGCAGCAAGGTGGCCATCTCAGCCCGGTCGGCGGCGGTGGCCGAGGCCCTGGGCTCGTCCACGCCGCGGACCACCCGGGACAGCACGCGGCGCACGTTGGTGTCGACGACCGGAACGCGGGCGCCGAACGCGAACGCGGCCACCGCCCGCGCCGTGTAATCCCCGACTCCGGGTAGCCGGAGCAACTCCTCGACCGTGTGCGGCACCTGCCCGCCGTGCTCCGCGGTGATTCGCACCGCCGCGCCGTGCAGCCGCACCGCCCTTCGCGGGTATCCGAGTCGGCCCCAGGTTCGGATGGCCTCCCCGGCCGGCTCGACGGCCAGGTCGGCCGGGGACGGCCACCGCTGCACCCACTGCTCGTACACCGACAGCACACGCGAAACCGGCGTCTGCTGCAGCATCACTTCGCTGACCAGAACCGCCCACGGCGTCGCGTCGGGCTGCCGCCACGGCAGTTCCCGGGCGTTCCGCTCGTAGAAGTCCAGGATCAGGTCGGCGCCCAGCGGATCAGCTTGTCGCGGCACCGCTCTCCTGGTCGTTCTCCTCCGTGACCTCGTCGAGCTCTTCCGTGACCTCTTCGAGCAGCCCGGTTTCCACGTCGAAGATGAAGCCGCGGACCTTGTCGGTGTGGTGCAGGAACCGGGAGTCCTGCACGCGACGCATCGACTCCCGCACGGAGTCGTGGGGGTCGGTGAAAGCCTGCACGGACCAGGTCGGCCGGTAGCCGGCGAACCGGGCCAGCTCTTCCCGGAACTCGTCTTCCTTGAGCTTGGCCAGGCCGCAGTCCGTGTGGTGGACGATCATCACCTCGCGAGTGCCCAGCGCGTGCTGCGAGATCGCCAGCGAGCGGATCACGTCGTCGGAGATGATGCCGCCGGCGTTGCGCATCAGGTGGATCTCGCCCGGATTCAACCGGAAGGCCACATGCGCGTCGACCCGGCAGTCCATGCACATCACCACCGCCAGGTGCTTCAACGGCGAGGGCCCGAGGCCGGAGGGATGATACATGGCTGCGGTCTTGTTTCGCCGCAACATCTCGTCGATCGCCGTCACAGTGACTCCTTCGGCGTTGCTCCGCGGGATGGTGTTGGAGCGAGACTACCGTCGCACGCGTGATGCACCCGGTCGGACCGTCCAGCCAAACCACGTACTGGTTCCGTCGAGTACTCGTGGTGGTCCTGGCCGTCGCCGTTCTCGTCACGATTGTGTGGTTCCTGGCCAGCCGAACCTCCCGTTCCTCGGCCGGGCAGGACTCGTCCGCGGCCGTCGCCAACACCTCGGCCGCACCCACCATGACCGGCGTGTTGGCCAACTCGACCGCTCCGTCCCGCTCCACGGTGCCCTCGCCGAGCCCGTCGGTCGCGGCGCCGACCGATTCGGCCGCGCCGCCCAGCGGGTCGCCGACCGACGCCGCCCCGGCGACGGACGCCGCGCCGCCGACCGGCACCGACGTGCCCGCCCCGGCCCCCGACGCCGCCGCGGCCAGCCCGGTGCCGCCGACCGAGCAGCCGCCGCCCGCGTCGTCCGACGCCGCCCCGGCTCCGCCACCGCCGTCCTACGACGCCGATGGCAAGCTGCTGTGTCCGGATGCCGCGGTCGGGCTCGCCGCCAAGGTGCCGGGCGAGGTGAAGTCCGGCACCAACGTGATCATCGGGATGGTCGTCACCAATACCGGGGCGGAGGCCTGCCGTCGAGACGTGTCGGGGACGACGCAGGTCTTCACGGTCTTCGGCGCCGACGGGACCCGCCTGTGGTCGACCGCCGACTGCTTCCCCGGGCAGGGCACTGAGGTTCGGGACCTGGCGCCCGGTCAGACACTGGAGTTCACGGTGAAGTGGTCGGGCACCACGTCGGCGCCGGGGTGCACCGGAGATCGTGTCCCGCTCGCTCCCGGCAGCTACACGCTGATCGCCCAGCTCGGCCCCGTATCAAGCCCACCAGCCGCGTTCACGGTCGTCTGATCCAGGAGCCAGCCGGCCGCCCGCGAGCGCGTCCTACAGGGCCGTTCCGTACCGGTCCACGATGGACGACTCGGCCAGCCGCGACAGCCCCTCCCGCACCACCCTGGCCCGGGCCTCGCCGACGCCTTCGACGGCCTGCAGATCGGCGGCGGTGGCGGCCAGCAGGCCCTGCAGGTTGCCGAAGTGCAGGATCAGCCGGTCCAGCACGGCTGGTGGAACCCGCGGGATGCCCGCCAGGAGCCGGTATCCGCGAGGACTGACCGCGGAGTCGAGCGCGTCGCCCATCGTATTGATGCCCAGGACACGGGCGACCGCCGCCAGGTCCAACAGCGCGGCCTCGTCCAGATCGTCCAGGGCTTCGACGATCTCGTCGATCGAATCGGGACTCCGGTCGACGGGCAGGTAATCGCGGATCAGCAGCTCCTGCAGACCCTGGGTGCCGCTCAACATCTCGTCGAGCTGCAGCCCGAGTAGACGACCGTCGGTGCCGAGTTCGATCACGTTGCCCGTGAGCTCGTCGGCGATGCGGCGCACCATGAGCAGGCGCTGCAGCACGGTCATGGCGTCACGAAGGGTTGCGAAGTCCTCGATCTCGAGAGCGGAGAGTGCGCGGGCGACCTCGTCGAGCCGGAATTTGTATCGCTGCAGCGTGGCCAACGCCTGATTCGCTCGGGACAGGATGGTCGGTGGGTCCGCGACCACGTGCCGCCGTCCACCGAAATAGAGGTTGATGATCGACATCGAGTGACTCACGGCGATCACCGGGTGGCCGGTCTGCAGACCGGTACGTTCGGCCGTGCGATGCCGGGTGCCCGACTCGACGGTCGGGATCGTCGGATCCGGGGTCAACTGCACGTTGGCCCGCAGGATGCGGGTGGCGTCGTCGTTGAGCACCACCGCGCCGTCCATCTTGCACAGCTCTCGCACCCGCGTCGACGAGAACTCGACGTCCAGCCGGAACCCGCCGTCGCACAGGTCCTCGACCGCCTGGTCGAAGCCGAGCACGATCAGCGCTCCAGTGCGTCCGCGCAGGATCCGCTCCAGGCCATCGCGCAGCGGCGTACCCGGTGCGACCCGGGCCAACACGGCACGATGGGCGGCGACGCTCGTGCGTTCCTCCACCCAAAGCCCTCCCTTGGCGTTCACCGGACAGTTTAGGAGCCCGCGGGGCAATCCGGCTCCTGCGTCACCGGGTTGCCGGCAGCGTGCTCCTGCGGTGCTTGATGGTGGCCTCGCAGGCTCGGCCAACGACGAGCCCGCGGGGCAATCCGGCTCCTGCGTCACCGGGTTGCCGGCAGCGTGCTCCTGCGGTGCTTGATGGTGGCCTCGCAGGCTCGGCCAACCATCGCCAACGACCCCGGGACAGAAACGACGAATGGGGACCGTTTCGTCAGCCGGTCCGTTCCCCCTTGGGTGGTCGTCGGATCCAGCTGACGCCATCCGCACCGGCGAGACCCAACGCCTCGCCCAGCGTCGAGGCCTCCATGACCCGCATGCCGGGCGGGCGGTCGGCGCCCGCTCCCGGCCCGACGATCGCATGGTCGAACCCGGCCCGTGCCGCCGCCGCCAGGCGCTGCCCCATCCCGGGAACCGGGTGGATGTCGGCGGCCAGGCCGAGTTCGCCGATGGCGACCAGGCCGGCCGGCAGCGGCACGTCGCGGGACGACGACCAGAGGGCCAGGGCCAGCGCCAGATCGGCGGCTGGTTCGGTCATCTTCCACCCCCCGACGGTGGCCGCGAGCACCTCCTTGCCGGCCAGCCCGACTCCCGCCCAGCGCTGCAGGATCGCCACCACCATCGCCGCCCGGGCGGAATCCAGACCCGCCACCGTGCGCCGGCCGGTCTCACCGCCGGCCGGGGTGATCAGGGTCTGTAGCTCGACCGGCAGCGCCCGCCGCCCCTGCAGAGCCACCGTGGTGCATGTGCCGGGTACCGGGGTGGACCGGCGGGTGAGGAAGAGCCCGGACGGGTCGGGCATTTCGGCGATGCCGTCCGGCACCATTCGGAAGCAGCCGACCTCGTCGGACGGTCCGTAGCGGTTCTTGACTCCGCGGACGGTCCGCAGGATCGAGTGCCGGTCGCCCTCGAAGTGCAGCACGACGTCCACCAGGTGTTCCAGGACGCGGGGGCCGGCGATGGCGCCGTCCTTGGTGACGTGCCCGACCAGCACGCAGGCCATGTTGCGTTCCTTGGCCACGGCGGTCAGCGCCGCGGCGACCGCCCGGACCTGGCTGACCCCGCCCGCGGTGCCGTCGACCGCGGTGGACGCGATCGTCTGCACGGAGTCGACGATCAGCAGGCGGGGCTTGACCAGCTCGACCTGGCCGAGCACGGAATCCAGATCGCCTTCGGCGGCCAGGAAGATCGCATCGTGCAGGGCGTTCATCCGCTCGGCCCGCAGCCGGACCTGGGCCGCGGACTCCTCGCCGGTGACGACGAGAACGGGACCGTGTCCCTGACCGGCCCACGCCCGCGCCGCGGCCAGCAACAGGGTGGACTTGCCTACCCCGGGCTCGCCGGCCAGCAGGATCACCGCGCCAGGGGTCAGGCCACCGCCGAGCACGCGGTCGAACTCGGCCACGCCGCTGGCGGTGGGCCGAACCACGTCACCGGATACCTCGCCGATCCGGCGGGCCGGGTGGGCCACCGGCCCCGGACTCATCCGACGGACCACCCCACCGGGCGCGGGCCCCTCGTCCAGGGTGCCCCAGGCGCGGCATTCAGGACATCGGCCGTGCCACTTCGTGGTCTCGTGCCCGCACCCGCTGCACCGGAAGGCCGGCCGGGGGCTGCGTGGGGGAGTGTGCGACCTCATGCCCGGCACGTTAGGCCAGGTGTCCGACAGTCAGCCTCGACCGTGGTGCGTGTCCGTCCGCCGGGTCGGCGGAGCGAGGATCGGCCGAGCGGCTCAGTGCCCGCCGGGTCCGACGTCACCCTCGGCCAGTTCGTCCTGCTCCCACAGCGGCGTCGGATGGGGCGGCAGGATGTTGACCGTCTCGCGATTGGTCGATCGTTCCGGCGGCAGCTGGATCGGCACGTTGAGGTCGATGGTGCCGGCGTTGGCGAAGGAGAAGGTCATCGGGATCGAGACCCCGTAGGGCTGCTCCTGCAGAAAGCCGGTGAGGGTGACCTCGGTGCCGGTCTCGCTGGCGAAGTCGGCCAAAGTCTGCGGCGGCAGCGTGGCGTCACCGCTGATCTTCACGGACGTCGCGGCGCTGCTGGACACGCTTTCCAGGGTGTCGGCGGTGAATCCGCCGTTCGAGACGTACAGCAACACTCGGGCATTCGACCCGGCCGGGTAGCTCTCCCGAGCGGTCGGGGCGAGTCGCGCGTTGAGCACGGAGATGGTGCCGACGGTGCCGTTGGCGCCGTCGATGGCGGCGACCTGATCGGCCGTCTGCGAGTACTGACCGGCCGCGCATCCGCTCACCGCCAGCGTCATTGCGGCGAACAGCGCCAAACCGGCAGGAGCGAGCACTCGGCGCGGCAACCGGGCGGTGCGGGTCACGGCGGTTCCCCTCTTCTGGTCCGTCCCCGGTGCGCAGGGTGCGGAGGCGGCGATGGCAACTGGTGAAGAGCGACGTTCGGTAGAAGGTTAGTCGGCGGGGCATCGGCTCTGCTCGGTGGGAGGCGGTACCGGCCCGTGTCGTGTCCCGGCGCAGGTCCCGCCCGTCGGTGACGGGGCCCGCGAACAGGCCCGAAAAACCCGGACAGGGCCGCGACATGCACGCGGCGCAATGGTTTGTCAAGTGACCGGATAGCCCCTGACCTGCGACAACGGCCATGGGCGCGGCCAGGACGTGGTAGGATGGTGGGAGCGAAAGGGGTCTTGAACTCTCATGGTTTTCAACGTTGGCGAAACCGTTGTCTACCCGCATCACGGTGCGGCCCTCATTCAGGCCACCGAAACCAGGACCGTCAAGGGTGTCGAGAAACTCTATCTCGTCCTCAAGGTCGCCCAGGGCGACCTGACGGTAAAGGTGCCGGCGGACAACGCAGAGATCGTCGGTGTTCGGGACGTGGTCGACCGGACCGGTCTGGATCACGTTTTCGAGGTGCTCCGGGCGCCGCACACCGAGGAGCCGACCAACTGGTCGCGGCGGTACAAGGCAAACCTGGAGAAGCTGGCCTCCGGCGACGTGAACAAGGTCGCCGAGGTGGTCCGCGACCTGTGGCGGCGTGACCGCGAACGGGGTCTGTCGGCCGGCGAGAAGCGGATGCTGGCCAAGGCCCGGCAGATTCTGGTCTCCGAACTCGCGCTCGCCGAGGGCACGAACGAGGTCAAGGCCGAGGGCATCCTCGACGAGGTCCTGGCCTCCTGACCGCTCTTGCGGTGGTGGCGCAGGTCTGTCGGCATCTTCGGTGACGACGATCGCCGCGGTTGTCAGGGCCGCGGGTCCCGGTGAGTTGTGCGGGGGCCCGGTGGCCTTTGCGCGCGTCGGCGGTCGCGAACTGTTGGTTCATTCGGTCGATCACCTGCGCCGGGCCGGCGTAGGCACTGTCCTGGTGCTGGTCCCGTTCGGCTTCGACGAGCGGGCACGCCGGCTGCTGGGTGACCGGGCCATCGTGCTTGCCGACTCGGGCGACCGAGCCAGCCCGATGAGGCATGCGCTGGACGCGATCACGGAACGGGTTGGCATCGTGCTGGTGCATGACGTCGACCGCGCGTTCGCTCCCGTGTCGCTGATCGAGCGGGTGATCAACCGGGTCCGGTCCGGCGCCGAGGCCGTGGTTCCGGTGCTGCCCGTCGTCGACACGATTCGCGAGATCGGCGCCGGCCAGGCGCTCTCCACGACCGTGGACCGGGACGGTCTTCGGACGGTCCAGACCCCGCAAGGTTTCCGGGCGGATGTGCTGCGGCGCGCGTGCGCGACGGCGACCACGGGGGACTCGACCATTGACGAGGCCGGCCTGGTCGCCTCGATGGGGTTCGCTGTGACGGCCGTGGACGGTGACCGGGCCGCGTTCCGGATCAGCTCGGTGGACGACCTTCAGGCGGTGGAACGAATGATTGCGGCATCCGGCGAAGTAGTTGCCGAGAACGCTGCCGGTGCCCCGGCCGACGTTGATGCCCGAGCCGATCGGCTGAGCTTCGCGGCGGCCGACATGCGGGTCGGCACCGGGGTGGACGTGCACCCGATCGAACCAGGTCGCGACTGTTGGGTCGCCGGCGTGTTGTTTCCCGGGGTGGACGGCTGCGCCGGTCATTCCGACGGGGACATCGCCGCCCATGCGCTCTGCGACGCTCTGCTGTCCGCCGCCGGCCTGGGCGACCTGGGTGCGGTGTTCGGCACGTCGGACCCGCGCTGGGCCGGTGCCTCCGGAGTGACCCTGCTCGCCGAGGTGGTGTCCCGGGTCGGCCGCGAGGGTCATCGGGTGCTGAACGCGTCGGTTCAGGTGATCGCCAACACCCCCAAGCTCGCCCCGCACCGGGCGCAGGCGCAGCAGACCCTGTCGGATGTGGTCGGGGCGCCGGTGTCGGTCGCCGGCACCACGACCGACGGGCTGGGGCTCACCGGCCGGGGCGAGGGGCGCGCCGCCATCGCCACGGCGCTGCTCGGCCCGGCCTGAAGGCGTCCGGCGCCGACGGGGGAGAGGCGCCGACGCGTGGACCGGTCGGCGTCACGACCCGACGCCGTGGCCCGGAGGTAGTTCGTCCTCCACGTACCGGGGCCGAACGGCCAGCAGACCCGCGCCTATCTGGATCAGCACGATCGCCGACAAGGCGATCAGCGGCACGTCCCAGTCACCGGACAGGTCGAACAGCAGCCCGAAGCCCAGCGGTCCGATGGAGGCGAACAGGTACCCTGCGCACTGCGTGAACGCCGACAGTGACGTGGTCGCCAGGCCGGTCCGGGCTCGCAGCGCGATCAGCGTCAGGGCGAGCGGGAAGGCACCGGTGCCCACCCCGATGAGCACGGACCACAGCACGACCGGGCCGGTGGGCGCGACGATCAGGCCGGCGAACGCGAGCAGGTAGCAACCGGCGAGGGCGACGACGATGACGGCCGGGTGACGGGATCGGCCGAGCAAGGGCGGTACCGCCGCGGCCAGGGGGATGCCGACCGCGATCGAGATCGACACCTGCGCGGCTGCAGCGGTGTCCGTCATGCCGTTGGAGACCAGGATCTGGGCGAGCCAGCCGAACACCACGTAGGCGACCATCGACTGGCAGCCGAAGTACAGGGCCAGCGCCCAGGCGACCCGGGTGCGGGCGAGGGTTCGGAGCTGCAGCCGTTTTCCCGCACCGGCGGGGCCGGCAGAGCCGACATCGGTTTCCCGGATCAGCAGCAGCCAGGGAATCAGCGCAATGGCCGCGGTGCCCGCCCACAGTCCCAGGCCGAGCCGCCAGTCGCCGCCGAGGCCGCGCTCCAACGGAATGGTCAGCCCGGCCGCCGCCGCCCCGCCGATGGTCAGCAGCGTGGTGTAGGCCGCGGTGATCGTCGGGATCCGGTCGGGGAAGTGCAGCCGGACCAGACCCGGCATCAGCACGTTGGCCACCGCGATCCCGGCCAGGGCCAGCAGCGAGCCGGCGAACAGGGCCGGCAACCCGGGCACCGCCGCGCGGACCAGCTGACCGACCAGCAGCGCAACCAGCGCGATCACCACCGTACGGTGGACGCCGACCCGCGCGGCCAGGGTCGGCGCGAGCAGGCCCATCACCGCGAACGCCAGCGTCGGCAGGGACAGCAGCAGCCCGGTCGTCGCCGCCGGCAGCCCGGTCGCGGCCCGTAGCTCCGGGACCACGGCACCCAGGGCGTTCACCACCGGCCGCAGGTTGATCGCCAGCAGCAGGATGGCGATCGTCACCAGGGTCCGGCCGGGCTTCGTCACCCGGGGGACGGTAGTCGGCCGCTTCCCAGAACCGATCAACCCGTTCCGGTCGGCCGGCGAACGCTCGGGCAGGTCCGGACGTCAGCGGGCGAGTTCGGTCGGGAACCGGGTCGCGAACACCCGCGGTGGCGCCGTGTTCGGGACCGGCACGAGGAGCCCGGGGATCCGGAACAGCTGCTCCATCGGCACCTGGGTGACCTGTCCGCCGACCCGGACCAGGCCGACGAGGTCGGCGAGCGGCAGAAGGGTCGGCACCCCCTCGGTCAACGACGTCACCGTGATCGTCTCGCCGTCCTTCGCGAACAGTCCCAGCTCGGGCACGAAGTACGGCGGCCCCACCCGTTCGAAGTGCTGGTTCAGCAGGGGCTGCTGGGCGGCGTAGTGCAGGCCGTCCCAGCGGCGGCGGAGAGCGTTGGCGTACGGTCGTGCCGCCGCCGGCCATTCGAACGGCGTCCAGCCGGAACCTCGGAGGATCAGGGGTTGGATCGAGACCGGAATCGCGTCCGACTGCACGACCCGCTCGGCCATCCGGACTATGAAGGTCAGCCCGGCCGGGTCGTTCGCCCCGCCCACCAGCAGGTCCCCGACGGTGGGAAGCAGGATCACCGGATCGCCGTCGACCGGGAGACCACGCAGGAGTTCCGGCCGGAGGAGCGCGGTGCCCGCGAACCGGACGTCCCGGTACAGATGAACGGACTCGACCCGCTGGGCCTGCGGGACCGGCCGATCGAATGCGGCGGCGACCGCCGCGTCCAGCGCCTGCGGCAGGCCGACCCCCCATCGCGCCAGCTGGGCCGCCGAGACGGCCGCGTCCACGTCCGGCAGATCCAGGACCATCCCGACGCTCAGGTCCGCCACGATCGGCTGCACGACGTCCAGGCCGTCGAGCGCTCCCTGCAACGCCAGCCGGAGGTGTCGCAGCTGCAAGGGCAGCGCGCCCACCGGGCGGACCGACAACATGCACCGGGCCTCGTCGAACGTCGCGGGGATCGGCCCGAAGCGCGGCATGTGCATCGCCGAACGGTACCGGGAGGCAGGCGCCGACTTGAGCCATCCGCGCCTTCGGCGGCCGCGGGAACATGCCGATGGCTCAGGTCGGCGGTGGTGGAATGCGGGTCAACGCAGGCGTAGCACCGCCTTACCGATGACCTGCCGGTTCTCCAGATCCGCGAAGGCCTGGGCGCCGTCGGCGAAGTCGTATTCCAGGACCGCCGGTCCCGGCATCCCGGCGGCCAGCAGGGCAGCGAGCGACGAGGCCGTGGACCGGAACAGGCCGGGATGGGCGGCGATCAGGGCGAGCCAGTTGACGCCGCGGACGTCGGAGTTGCGCAACAGCAATCGGTTTGCCGGGGCCGACGGGATCCGCCCGGACACGTACCCGAGGGTGAGCAGCCGGCCCTCCGGGGCCAACGCCCGCAAGGAGGCGTCGAACACGTCGCCGCCGATCGGGTCGACGATCACGTCGACGCCGCCGGCAGCCCGCACCGCGTCCAGCCACTCGTCCGGGCCGAAGGTCTGTTCCGCGCCGGCCGCCTTCGCCGCGGCGCGCCGGTCGGCGGTGCTGGCCACCGCGATCACCCGGGCGCCCAACGCGGCGGCGATCCGCACCGTCGCCGACCCCAGCCCGCCGGCCGCGCCGTGCACCAGCACCGACTCACCCGGCCGCAGGCCGGCCCGGCGGACGAGCGCGACATGCGCGGTGTGGTCGTTGACCACCAGCGCCGCGCCCTGCGCGAAGCCGAGCGGGGCCGGCAGTGGGGCAACCAGATGCTCATCGGCCCAGATGATCTCCGCGCAGCCGCCGACCGGGAGCGACGCGTACACCCGGTCTCCCACGTTCAGCCCGGAGTGCGCCGGTGCGAATTCGACGACCCCGGCGACCTCCATGCCCGGGGTGAACGGCGGCTGCTGGCGCACCTGGTAGAGCCCGCGGGTGACCAGGGTGTCGACGAAGCCGACCCCGGCCGCGTGCACCCCGATCCGCACGGAATGGTCCAACCCGTCGGCCGCCGCGGCCGGCTCGGGAACCTCGTCCAGGGTCAGCCCGGCCGGACCGTCCAGCGAATGTGCCTGCAGGGCCAGCATCGTCGAACTCCTCCGCGTGGTCGAGAATGGTCAGTCGAAGGCCGAGATGCCGGTGACATCCCGCCCGATGATGAGCGACTGAATGCTGTCCGTGCCCTCGTAGGTGTGCACGACCTCCATGTCCGTCATATGCCGGGCGACATGGAAGTCCAGCAGCAAACCGTTGCCGCCCAAGATGTCCCGCGCCTCGGCGCAGATCGATCGCGCCGTCTTGGCCGTGTACATCTTGGCCAGCGACGCCATCGGGCCGGTCAGCTTGCCCTGCTCCTGCAGCTGGGCCATCCGGAAGCACATCAGCTGGATGGTGGTGGTCTCGGCCAGCATGTTCGCCAGCTTGTTCTGGACCAACTGGTAGGACGCGATCGGCTTGCCGAACTGCTGACGGTTGGTGGCGTAGGTCAGCGCGGCCTCGTACGCGGCAATGGCATGACCGGCCGCCTCCCAGGACGCCCCGCCGCGGGTCGCGGTGAGCACCCGGCTGACGTCCCGGAACCCGTTGGCGTTGGCCAGCCGGTTGGCTTCGGGCACCCGCACGTCGTCCAGCACGATGTCCGGCTGCCAGATCGCCCGCTTGCCGATCTTGCCGGTGATCAGCTCGGCCGTGTACCCCTCCGGGTAGGCGCCCGCTTCGTCTTTCTCGACCACGAAACCCTTGACCTTGCCGTCGGCCTCGTCCCGGGCCCAGACGATGACGACATGACCGATGCTGCCGTTGCCGATCCACCGCTTGGTGCCGTTGAGCACCCAGTGGTCACCGTCGCGGCGCGCGGTGGTCTCCAGCGCGACCGAGTCGGAACCGTGGTTCGGCTCGGTGAGCGCGAATGCGCCGATGAGGTCGAGCGTGGCCATCCCCGGCAGCCAGTGCTGCTTCTGTTCGTCGGAGCCGAGCATGTTGATCGAGCCCATGGCCAGGCCGTTCTGGACGCCGACGAACGTGTTGACGCTGCC
The DNA here is from genome assembly GCF_044224575.1 of Nakamurella sp. Classification (GTDB taxonomy): domain Bacteria; phylum Actinomycetota; class Actinomycetes; order Mycobacteriales; family Nakamurellaceae; genus Nakamurella. Next base: position 5,625 of record NZ_JBGAKE010000015.1, on the reverse strand, counting down.
GTCGCCGCGGGACAGCTCGAGCGTGACCAGGCCCTGGGCGAGCCGGGACAGGCCGGGGCAGCCGTAGCCCTGGATCGCGCCGCCCACAATGCCCAGCTGAGCCAGCTTGGGCACCAGCTCGAAGGGGAACTCGGCCCGCTCCCAGTAGTCGTTGATGATCGGCAGGACCTCGGCGTCGACGAAGGCTCGGACCCGGTCGCGGATCTCGCGTTCCTCGTCGTTGAGCAGGTCGTTGAGCAAGTAGTAGTCGGTGCTGCGGGCCGTGGTGAGATCCTTGGTGAACTCGGCCGCGAGGTTCAGTGTGCTGCTCACGATGTCACTCTCACTTCGCCGGTGGGTCGGGGCGTCTTGATCCCGGCCTGGTCGTATGAATACCAACCCTTTCCGGTCTTGCGGCCGAGTTCGCCGCGCTCGACCAGGGCCGTGACACTGCTGCTCGGTCGGTCGGAGGGGTCACCGGTCTGCGCGAACCGGTCCTGCTTGGTCAGGTACCCGATGTCGATGCCGGTCAGATCCATCAGCTCGAACGGCCCCATCGGGTAGCCCAACGCGGTGCGGCAGGCCGTGTCGATGTCGGCGACCGACGCGATCTCGTTCTCCAGCAGGTAGATCGCCTCGTCACGCACGGCATTGAGAATCCGGTTGGCGACGAATCCGGGGATCTCCCGGTTCAACACCACCGGGGTCTTGCCCAACCGCTCGACGAACGCGATGGATGTCTCGACCGTGAGATCGGAGGTCGCCGGCCCGCGCACCACCTCGACGCACGTCATGATCAACGCCGGGTTGAAGAAGTGCAGGTTGCAGACCTTTTCGGGTCGGCCGGTGGCGTCGGCGATCCGGGACGAGACGATGCTGGACGAGTTCGTCGCCAGAATCGCGTGCGGCGGGGCGTACCTGTCCAGGTCGGCGAACAGCGCCCGCTTGACGTCCAGCTTCTCCACCGCCGCCTCGATGACGTAGTCGGCGGTGGACGCGGCGGCGGCCAGGTCGGTGCTGAAGGTCAGCCGTCCGAAGGCCGCTGCCACCTCGGCCGCCGTCCGGCGCCCCTTCTCGATGTCCCGGGACAGGCGCGACCGCAGGCCGGTCTCCGCCCGGGCCAGCGCCGGTGCAGCGATGTCGGTGACGGTCGCCGACAGGCCGGCCAGGGCGCAGACCATGCCGATCTGCGACCCCATCGCGCCGGCCCCGACCACGACCACGTGATTGAGCGTCATGTCATCGCCCCGTGAACCGAGCCGGGCGCTTGTTCAGGAACGCCTCGGTGCCCTCGTTCTTGTCCTCGGTCGTGTACAGCAGCGCCTGCGCGAGCCGCTCGACAACCAGGCCGGTCCGTTGGTCGGCGTCCATGCCGGAGCGGATGACCAGCTTGGCCAGCCGGATCGCCAGCGGACCCTTGGCGGTGATCTGCCCGGCGACCTCGCGGGCCGTGGCCAGCAACTCGACACCGGGAACGACGGAGGTGACCAACCCGATCCGGTGCGCCTCGTCGGCGGTGATCAGCCGGCCGGTCAGGATCAGCTCGATGGCCCGGCCGGTGCCGACCAGGCGGGCCAGCCGCTGGGTCCCGCCGGCCGCCGGCAGCACCGACAGGTTCGTCTCGGGCAGGCCGAAGCGCGCGGTGTCGGCCGCGATCCGGATGTCGCAGGCCATCGCGAGCTCGCAGCCGCCGCCCAGCGCGAACCCGTTGACGGCGGCGATCGTCGGCTTCTCGAACGCCTCGACGTCGTCGTAGAGCCGCTGCAAATCGGACGCGAGCGCGGTGTGCAGGGTGTAGCCGCGGACCTGGGAGATGTCCGCGCCGGCCACGAACGCCTTCTCGCCGGCGCCCGTGACGATCACCACCTGCACGTCGTCGTCGATGCGGAAGGCGTCCAGGGCGGCGCGGATGTCCAGCTGCACCTGCCGGTTGACCGCGTTGCGGACCTCCGGCCGGTTGATGGTGAGTGTGGCGATGCCGTCGGACACCTCGGTGGTGAGAGTCTCGAAGTCCACCCGGGTCACGGGAGCAACGGTGGTCATGGCCGTCACCGGTACGCGGCGAGGCCGGTGATGGCCTGCCCCATGATCAGGGTGTGCACCTCGTCCGTGCCCTCGTAGGTGCGGACCGACTCCAGGTTGTTGGCATGCCGCAGCGGCGAGTAGTCCAGCGTGATGCCGTTGCCGCCCAGCATCTCCCGGGCCTCCCGGCAGATCTCGATGGCCTCGCGCACGTTGTTCAACTTGCCGAACGAGATCTGCTGCGGGTGCAGCGTTCCGGCGTCCTTCAGGCGTCCGGTCTGCAGGGCGACGAGGATGCCCTTCTGGATCTCCAGCACCATGTCGGCCAGCTTGCGTTGGGTCAGCTGAAAGCTCGCCAGCGGCACGTCGAACTGCTTGCGGTCCAGCATGTATCGCAGCGCCGTCTCGTACGAGTCCCGGGCCGCGCCCATCGCGCCCCAGATGATCCCGTAGCGGGCCTCGTTCAGGCAGGCGAACGGTCCCTTGAGCCCGACGACGTTCGGCAGCACCGCATCGGCGGGCAGCCGCACGTCGGTCAGGGTGATGTCGCACTGAATGGAGGCGCGCATTGACAGTTTCGGCTCGATCGGCGTCGCGGTGAACCCGGGCGTCTCGGTGGGGACGATGAAGCCGCGGATACCCTCCTCGGTCTTCGCCCAGATGATGGCGACCTGAGCGACCGACGCCAGGCCGATCCACCGCTTGGCACCGTTGAGCACCCAGTCGCTCCCGTCGCGGACGGCGGTGGTGACCATGCCGGCCGGGTCGGACCCGGCGGTGGGCTCGGTCAGCCCGAAGCAGCCGATCACCGCACCTTTGGCCATGCCCGGCAGCCATTGCTGCTTCTGCTCCTCGGAGCCGTGCTTGTGGATGGCGCTCATGGCCAGGGATCCCTGGACGGAGACGAAGGTGCGCAGGCCGGAGTCGCCGGCCTCCAGTTCCAGTGCGGTCAGGCCGTACTCGACCGAACTGCGGCCGGGGCAGCCGTAGCCCGTCAGGTGCATCCCCAGCAGGCCCAGATCGCCGAACTCCGTGGCGATCTCCACCGGGAAGTGCGCGTCCTCGTACCACGTGGCGATGTTCGGGCGGATGCGGGCGTCGACGAACGCGCGCACCTTGTCCCGCTGCGCGAGTTCCTCGGCGGTGAACAGCGAGTCCAGGTTCAGGTAGTCGCGGGCCCGATCGGAGATCGGGGTCGGCGGCTGGGTGACGGCTCCGGCGTAGATGCCGACGGGCCGGTCATCCACGCCGACGGCCTCGGTGATGGTCATGGTGTGCTCCAGGTGTCGGGTGCGGGTGGGGACAGTCGCGCGGATCAACTGCGGTGAAATGTGGCGGATGGGACGGAAGTCGACTACTTCGGCCGCGCCGGGGTAGTTGATCCGCGCGGGCAGGGTCAGGGGGCCTCCAGCAGGACGGAGATGCCTTGGCCGACGCCGATGCACATGGTGGCCAAGGCGCGGCGGGCGCCGCGGTCGTGCAGTTCGATCGCCGCGGACAGCGCGATCCGGGCCCCGCTGGCGCCCAGCGGGTGACCGAGCGCGATGGCCCCGCCGTTCGGGTTGACGTAGTCGGCGTCGTCCGGAATGCCGAGCTGCCGCAGCACTCCGAGAGACTGCGCGGCGAACGCCTCGTTGAGCTCGATCAGATCGAGGTCGGAGATGGTCAGACCGTTGCGGGACAACAGCTTGCGGGTGGCCGGCACCGGCCCGGTGCCCATGATGCGCGGCGGCACCCCGGCCGCCGCGGCCGAGGTGACCCGGGCCAGCGGCGTCAGCCCGAACCGCTGCACGGCCGATTCCGACGCGATCAGCACGGCGGCGGCGCCGTCGTTCACGCCGGACGCCGTGCCGGCGGTGACGGTCCCACCCGGGTTGATCGGCTTGAGCTTCGCCAGGGCCTCCAGCGAGGTCGCCCGCGGGTGCTCGTCGGTGTCCACGACCACCGGCTCACCCCGGCGCTGCGGGATCGAGACCGGCAGGATCTCGCGGGCCAGCCGCCCCGAGCCGATGGCCGTGGCCGCCCGGTCCTGGGAACGCAGGGCGAACGCGTCCTGGTCGGCCCGGCTGATGTCGAAATCCGCGGCCACGTTGTCCGCGGTCTCCGGCATCGAGTCCGTGCCGAACCGCGCCCGCATGACCGGGTTGACGAACCGCCAGCCGATCGTGGTGTCGTGGATCTCGGTCGTCCGGGAGAACGCCGACGTCGCCTTGGGCATGACGAACGGCGCGCGGCTCATGCTCTCCACACCGCCCGCGAGCACCAGGTCGGCGTCACCGGAGCGGACCGCCCGGGACGCGATCGCGATCGCGTCCAGGCTGGACCCGCAGAGCCGGTTGACCGTCGAACCGGGGGCGGTGACCGGTAGGCCGGCCAGCAGGGCCGCCATCCGGGCGACGTTGCGGTTGTCCTCGCCGGCCTGGTTCGCGCAGCCCAGCACCACGTCGTCCAGGGTGTCCCAGTCGACCGACGGGAGCCGGGCGGCCAGGCCCCGCAACACGTGCGCGGCCAGGTCGTCCGGACGGACCGACGACAGGGCGCCCCCGTACCGGCCGAACGGGGTGCGGACCCCGTCGATCAGGTAGGCGGTACTCATGCGTTCTCCTTGTCCGGCTGAACCTGCTGCCGCAGCTTGTACTTCTGGATCTTGCCGCTCGCCGTCGAGGGGAGGGCCGGCAGCACCTCCAGCCGCTCCGGCCAGTACTGCTTGGCGACGCCCCGCTCGTTCAGGAATGCCTTCATCTCCTCGAAGGTGAACCCCTCGACGCCCGGCCGCAACACGACACAGGCGCAGGCCCGTTCCTGCAGCCGCGGATCGGGGATACCGACCACCGCGACGGAGCCGATCTTCGGGTTCTCATACAGGGCGTTCTCCACGTAGGCGACCGGGATGTTCTCGCCGCCGCGGATGATCACGTCCTTGGTCCGTCCGGAGAGCTTGAGGTAGCCCTGCTCATCCAGGTAGGCCAGGTCGCCGGTGTCGAAGAATCCGTCGCGGAACAGTTCCCGGGTCATCTCCAGTCGCCGGGCGTACCCCACGAACAGGAACGGTCCGCGCACCTGCAGTCGGCCCGACGCCCCGGCCGGCAGCACACTGCCGTCGATGTCGACGATGCGTAGCTCCATTCCCGGCCACGGGAACCCGTCCCGCTCGGCGATGATCGCCGGCGGATCGCCGGGGATGCCGAGGGTGACCAGGCCGTTCTCGGTCTGCCCCCAGCCGCCGAGCACCGTCATGGTGGGGAACCGGGCCTGCGCCGCGCGGACGATCGCCGGTGGGATCGGCGCACCCATGCAACAGAACCGCCGCAGGCTGGACAGGTCGTGCGCATCCAGGTTGGGCGCGTTCAGGGTGTCGTGCAGGAACGGTGTCGCGGCCGAGGTGTAGGTGATGCGGTGCCGGTCGACGAGTTCGACGAACGTCTCGTTGCTCCACACGTCCTGGTACACGCCGGTGGCGCCGAGCTGGGTGGGCAACCGGACTCCGTAGAGCATGCCGGTCAGATGGGCGAACGTCGACGCCATGTGAATGACGCTGTCCCGGCCCACGCCGAGCCGCTCGGGCAACGGCTGGTTGGCCGCGACCAGCGTGTTGTGGGTGTGCATGACCCCCTTGGGTTCGCC
>NZ_JBGAKE010000037.1:0-21905 GCF_044224575.1 Nakamurella sp. | reverse complement strand
ACCTCAAACGAGTCCAGGACTCGCTCAACCAACGGCCTCGTCCGACGCTGGACCTCAGGACCCCAGCCCAAGCCCTGGCCCAGTTCCTGGCACGGGCCGCCTGATGACCCCCGTGTTGCACCGACCCCTTGACAAGGCCGGCCCGGATAACGGCAACGAGCCCATGATCAACTCCAGGTCAGGGCTCAGGCGTGGTTATGAGGAGCGCCCGGCGGATCAGACGAGGGCGGGCGAGGGGGCGGCGGCGCCGCGGACCCGGGCCGGGTACAGCGTGGTGAAGATGATGATCCCGGCGATGACGGCCAACGACACCAGGCCCAGGTACGGCCGGACGTCGGCCAGCTCGCCGAACTCGTCGGCGTAGGCGTCCATCGCCGAGCCCAGGATGTTGCAGGCGCCGAGCGCGACCATCGCGATGCCCCAGGCCGCACTCATGATCAGGTTGGTGCGGACGAACAGCGGCGAGGTCCAGTGGGCGCGGGGCGTCACGGACCGGGCGTAGCGCTGGGTGAACGGCGCGATCGGCAGCATGGCCAGCAGGAACGCACCGAGGACGAGCGCCTGGCCGGGCACGGCCCAGGTGAACAGCCACTCGTGCACGTTGTCCCCGGTCATCAGGGCAGTGACCGCGATCGTGGACAGCGGGATCAGCGAGCCCACGGCCACCTGGTTCGGCGAGCGGAGCTCCCGGGTGATGGCGACGCCGGCCATTACCAGGCCGAGGCCCAGCAGGGCGGACAGGGCGACCGACTGCGGTCCGATGAGCTGGACGACGATGCCGAAGGCGATCCAGGGGACGAATCCGATGACCATCGTGCCGGGCTTCATGTCATGTTCCTTTCGCCGGGCGCGCGGGATCGCCCGGGATTCGGGTGCTTCTCATGGGGTCGAAGTCCGCTCGCCACCGGAGTTTTCCCTGGTGGGAGGCGGTATGGCGCAATACTGCCGGGCGGTGAGGATGGAGACATCCGCATGGTGGCGGAACATTGCGGCGATCGGCGGTGTTGCGACGGAGGAACGTCACTTGAGCGTTCAAGTACTTGAGGAAGGGATTCCGCCATGACCGTCGCCGTCACCGGGGCCACCGGGAAGCTCGGGGCACTCGTCATCAGTGAGCTGCTGCGCACGACCGACCCGGGTTCGATCGTCGCCGTCGTCCGTGATGCGACCAAGGCTGCCGACCTGACCACCCAGGGGATCCAGGTGCGGCAGGCCGACTATGCCGACCCGCAGGCGCTTCGGGGCGCCTTCGATGGTGTGGATGCGCTGCTGTTCGTCTCCTCGAGCGAGGTCGGGCAGCGGGTGGAGCAGCACCGGAACGTGATCGACGCCGCCGCCGCGGCCGGGGTGGGCCGGGTCGTCTACACCTCGGCCCCGCGGGCGACCACCAGCACCCTGGTGCTGGCGCCGGACCACAAGTTTACCGAGGAGTACCTGACCGCGTCGGGCCTGCCGTTCACCATCCTGCGCAACAACTGGTACACCGAGAATTACCTCGGGCAGATCGAGACCGCCCGGCAGACCGGGACTCTCGTCGCGGCCGCGGGTGATGGTCGGGTGGCCTCGGCCAGCCGGGCCGACTTCGCGGCCGCTGCTGCGGTGGTGCTCACCCAGGCCGGGCACGAGGGCCGGGTGTACGAGCTCGGCGGTGACCATGCGTGGGACTTCACCGAACTCGCCGCCGCCCTGAGCGAGATCGTCGATGCGCCGGTGACCTACCGCAGTGTCGACGGGCCGACCCTGGTCGGGATCCTGCAGCAGGTCGGGCTGGACGCGGGGACGGCCGGCTTCGTCGCCCAGATGGACGACGACATCGCGCACGGCGCGCTGGCCGAGGTGACCGGGGAGCTGTCCAAACTGATCGGCCGCCCGGCCACCCCGCTGCTGGACGGCCTGCGGAATGCGGCCGGCTGACCCGTAGCATCCCGGGCGTGACGACCTGGCTGGTGGACGCGGTCCTGTTCGATCTCGATGGCACCCTCATCGACTCCTCCGGCAGCGTGCGGCGCAGCTGGCGCACGTTCGCCGACCACATCGGCCGGCCCTGGCCGGAGGTCGAGCCGCACATCCACGGCGTGCCGGTCGGTCAGGTGCTGGCCCTGCTCGAGCCGGACATGCCGGCCGACCGGGTGGCGCAGGCCACCGAGTTCATGATCACCACCGAATCCACCGACACCGACGGGGTCGTCGCCCAGCCCGGGGCGATCGACGCGCTGACCCTGCTGGCGCCGGACCGGGTCGCCATCGTCACCAGCGGCACCGTGCGGCTCGCCTCGGCCCGCATTGCCGCCGCCGGCCTGCCTCGGCCGGCGGTGGTGATCACCGCCGACGACGTGGTGCTGGGCAAGCCCGATCCGGCGCCGTTCCTGGCCGGCGCGCGGGCGCTCGGCTTTGCACCGGAGCGGTGCCTGGTGGTCGAGGATGCGCCCGCCGGGGTGATCGCCGCGAAGGCGGCCGGGTGTCCGGTCGTCGGGGTGTTGACCACCCACGACGCACTCGACGCGCCATCGGTGACCTCGCTGGACCGGATCGACTTCCGTCGGGTCGACGGTGGGTTGCAGGTCAGCATCCCGGACCGCACCGGCTGATCCATCGGCCCGCGCCCACGGAACGCCGCGGCGGTCGGGGCGGGACGCGCCGCAGCGCGGGTGCGCCCCACAGCCGCAGGGACTGCACCGCTGATCGAAGTCTCAATTCCGCGCCCGAATTGCCTAATTCGATGGGAGTTCGATCAGCGAACCGGTGCGCAGGCGGGTTCGATTCAGGACAGGCCCGATCAGCGCGGGTCCCGTCGGCGCGGGCCGGGCCGTCGCCAAGGCCTGCCGCCCGCCACCGGTGCCGGCCCCGACTGTGGCCGGCCGTCAGGCGAAGGTTCCGCGGATGAGGCTGATCCCGGAATGCGCGGGATTGCCGTCCGGCGGTTCGTCGGAGACGTCCACCGTCCGGTACTGGGTGGTGTCGATCCCGGCCGGCACGGTGAACGATCCGGAACCGTCCGCGAGGGTGCCCAGGGAGACCATCCGGCCGTCGTCACCGAACAACCACACCTCATAGGCGGTGGATGTCGGCGCGGGCAGGGCGGACGCGTCGACCCGCACCTGCTGCCCATTCCGCGCGGTCACCAGTTCGGCCGTTCCGACCTGCCCGTCCGACGTGGGCAGCGGCCCGCCCTGCACGGGCGTCAGCGGCGCCGTGGCGTCGACCGTGACCGAGCCCTCCCGGTTCTGCACGACGATCACCGCGCCGGCTCCGAGCGCGATACCCACGGCGGCCGCGGCGATCGGCGCGATCCACCGGTTCCGCCGGGCCGGCCGCGCGGTCGGCTCGATGGACGGCGTCGGCTCCGCTGCCGGCTCGGCCGGGCCGGGCACGGACACCAGGCGCGGCAGCGCCGGCGGGACGGCGGGCGGCCCGGCCACCGGCGTCGAGCCGGCGAACCCGAGGTCGGTGGAGATGGCCGCCCACACGTGGTCGCCGGGCGGCGGGGCGTCCCGGCCGTAGTCGGACAGCCCGGCGAGTTCGATGGTGCCGCGGAACGATTCGACCTGCTCCGTGCAGGTCGCGCACCCGGCAATGTGCTCGTCGACGCCGGCGCCGAGCTGCTCGTCCAGCGCGACCAACGCGAGATCGTCCGGGTCGGGGTGGGAATCCGGCTGGGAGGGGTCGGGAAGTGGCCCATCAAGATGTGGCACCGTCCACCTCCCAACGCTTCCGGAGTTGAATCAGGGCTCGTCTGATGTGGCTCTTGACCGTGCCGATGGGCAGCCCGGTCGTCGCGGCGATCTGGGAGTGGCTCAGTTCGCCGTAGAAGGCCAGCAGGATGACCCGTCGCTGTTCGGCGGGCAGTTTGTCCAGCTCGTTGCCGACCACCACCCGGTCGACCACCCGGTCGGCGGGGGCCGATTCGACGTCGGTCGGGGCGACCTGTTCCGCGGCGGCGACGATCCGCCGATCCCGGTCGAGCGCGGCGTACCGATCGGCGATCAGCCGCCGGGTGATGCCGAGCAGCCACGCCCCGAGGGACCCCTTCGTCGGGTCGAAGCCGGCCCGGCCCTTCCAGGCCCGCACGAAGACCATTTGGACCAAGTCCTCCGCGTCGTGCTGGTTGCCCAGCCGGAGCAGGCCCACTCGCAGCACCATGCCGCCGAAGCGGTCGTATGCCTCGCGCAGCGCCCGGTCGTCGCCGGCCTGGAATCGCTCCACCCAGCGCTCATCTGCCCCGGGCCAGGGCGGCCCGGGGGGCGGGTTGGGCTGCGACACGCCCCTGAGAGTAGGTCATGGGACCGATGGGATCGCGGTGACCGCGATGTTGTCGGTGTACTGCAGGCGAACGTCGTCGAAGGCGCCACCGCACGTGAGCAGGACGAGCCGGGCCGCGCCGCCCCGGTCGAACAGCCGGTCGAGTGGCGCGTCGGCCTTGTTCCACTGCTCCCGGGCCACCACCGTGAATTCGCTGACACCGCCGTCTTCATCGCCAATCTGAATCGTGTCGCCCGGGTTCAGATCGCCGATCCGGGCGAGGACGCCGACGCCCTGCCGGTAGTCGTCGACGTGGCCGACCAGGACGGACGACCCGGGTTCGCCCGGGAGGGGACCGAAGCGGTACCAGCCGACGGTGGCGATGTCGTCGGGCACCTGCACCTCGCCGTCGTCGGCGATCCCGACCGAGGACACCGGTGCGTCGACCGACAGGGTGGGAATACGGATGCGGTTCGGCGGCGAGGGCGGCGCCGGCGGTGGCGCGGGCGGCGGGATCTCCGATGACGAGACCGGCGCCGCCGGTGCTGAGCTGATCGCCGGTGCTGAGCTGACCGGCGCGGTCGTCGCCGGCGGGGCCGCCGCCAGGGCGGGTGGGACGGGTGGGGCTGCGGTGAGTTCGAGCGCCCCCGACGCGCCGACCGAACTCACCGTCTGCCCGGCCGGTTCCGGCCGGTCGACGACCCACAGCAATGCCGCCGCGATGATCAGCAGCGTCCCCACCGCCAGGCTGGTGGCAGCCCGGCGGTGGGGACGTGCCGTCGGCGACCGACGGGGGCGGCGCGGGACGCCCCCATCGGTCGCGTCCCGCCGGTAGACCCGGCCGCCGGTCAAGATCGGCTCAGTCGGTCCGGCCGGCCATCAGCCGGCGACCACCGAGTGCGACGAGCGCGAGACCGGCCACCGCCAGGACGGTGATGAACACGGTCAATGCCGGGTCAGCGGCCGGGCCGGTGCCCGCCGGGACCCCGCCGGGTGCGGAGTGCAGCCCGGAGACGGTGAACGAGACGAGCGCGAGGTCGCCCTTGTCGGCGCTGCCGACCGCGTGCACGAAGGTCGCGGTGCCCTCCGTGAGCGTGACGTCGGCCGGACCGATGGCCACCGTCGACGTGCCGGCCAGCACCACGTCGGCGCTCACCGTGCCCGCGGGCACGACAAGGGCGCCCTGGTTCGGGTTGGTCACGTCGGACAGCACCACGGCGCCTCCGGCCCGCACATCGACCGCCGGCGCGGCCGCGTCGTGCCGGACCACCAATCGGGCCTGACCGGCCGGAACCGTCGAAATGTCATTGGAATATGGCGTGAGCGTGGGGTTTCCGTCGGCCGACAGGTGGGCGACCAGCGAATAGCTGTTGCCGGCAGTGAGATCCGCCGTGGCGGACAGCACCGGGTTGGACGCGTCCGTCGCATCGGCCGCGGTGATCGCCACCGCATGGCTGCCGGCAGGCAGATCCAGTGGACCGGCCACGGTCTCCGGCTTGAAGTCGTCCAGGGCGCGTTGACCGTCGACGTAGACGTCGACAGTGAGGCCCGGAACCCCGTGTACGACATACACTTGCGCGGTATCAGCGGCCGCGGCGGGCGAGGCCGCCAGCAGCGCAGCGGCAATGGCGATCGTCCCGGCAGTGGTGGCGGCCAGAGTGCGCCGCAGACTCGTTCCACGAGTCTTTGTCATTGAGATCCTCCTCGATCCGGCGGGCGGCTGTCGAGGGGGTTACCGGTGCCCGGTGGCGATCGGATGCACCGGGCGGCCGATCAACGGCGGAAGACGCCCAGGCCTTCCTTGTTGTAGAACTCGACGGTCATGGCCGATGCCGGGGTCGACCCTTCGCTCCCGGCGCCCTCGAAGGTGACCGCCGAAATGCTGCCCTCCGGCGCGTTCTCGCCGGTGGGCACCATGGTGAACACCTGGCCGTCCCAGTGGGTCAACGGGAACTGCTGGCCGTCGGGTCCCAGGGTCAGGACCAGCCCGGTGCCCGCCTCGCTGACCGTCGCCGGTCCGACGTAATCGTTCTGGTAGGTGCCGACGTAGGCCGAATTGGGCGACGCGGCAACAGGAGTTGCCGGCGGGGTCTCGTTGGCCAGGGTGCCGGCCGGGGCGCTGCCGGGGGCGAATGCGGCCGCATAGAGCGGGCGCCAGTCGTGCTGGATGCTGCCGGATTCGGCGATGTCGGCGAATTCCTGGGACAGTGCCTCGGCGGCACCGATGGGGGCAGCGTTGGTCAGCACCACGATGCCCAGGTCGAGGTCGGGGATGCCCAGGAACGTGGTGCCGGCGCCGAGCCCGAATGCGCCGGAATGGCCGATCCGGACCCGCCCGGTGGCGTCGGTGTTCACGTTGAATCCGTACCCGTAGGAGGTGGCCCGGTTCACGATGGTCGCCGGCGTCGGGCTGCCGTCCACCGCTCGGATGTGCGGGGTGAGCGCCGCGTTGAGCGCCTGGGGGTCGATCAGCTGGGTGCCGTCGGCGGTCTTGCCCTCATTGAGCACCATGGCCAACCAGGTCGCGACGTCGGTCACCGAGGCGCTCACCCCGCCGGCGGGGGACTCGGCGTCCGGCTGCCGCAGGTACTTGGCCTGGTACTGCCCGTCGACCAGCACATGGCCGGCCGCGTGGTTGGGGTTGGCCTGGAAGTCGGCGAAGGTCGAGCTGGTGTCGGTCATGCCCAGCGGGCCGTAGATGTCGCGCTCCGACAGGGTTTCCCAATCGACCCCGGCGGCCCGGGCGACGGACTCGGCGCCGGTGGTGATGCCGAAGTTGGTGTAGTTGTAGACCGCCCGGAAGGGGTTGAGCGGCTCGTACTTCAGCTTCGACAGCACGTAGGCGCGGTCGTAACCCAGATCCTCCAACAGGTCTCCGGCATGGTCGGGCAGGCCCGACCGGTGGGAGTACATGTCGGCGACCGTCACGTTCGCGGTGACGTAGGGGTCGGCCAGGGCGAAGTCGGGCAGGTGGGTGACGACCGGCGTGTCCCAGCCGACGGTGCCCTTGCCGACCTCCTGCGCGATGACCGTTGCCCCGATCGGCTTGGACACCGAGGCCAACTGGAACACCGTGTCGGGGTCGACGGTGTCCGGCCGGCCGGTCTCGCGTACGCCGTAACCCTTGGCGAAGACGATCTCCCCGCCCTGCACGACGGCCACCGCCATCCCGGGGATGTTCGTCTCCTCAAGCATCGAGGCGGCCAGGCCATCGACCTTGCGGATAGCCGACTCGACCCACACCTGATTCGTCGGCACGCCGGGCACGCCCGCCGGGTTGACCGGCGGCTGCTCGGCCGCCGAGGCCGGCGCCCCCGAACCGGACGGGCTCGAGCCGGTTGCGCTCGAACCGGTACCGCTCGAGGCCGAGGTCGATTCGGCGTCCGACCCGGTCGAGGTACACGCGGCCACCAGCGCCAGAGTCAGGGCGGCGGGCAGCATCAGCCGGCGTCGGTTCACATCAAGCTCCCAGGGCGTCACCGTTGACAGATTGGGCAGAACTGTATGCCACAGTTTCCGTGGCCGTCTCGAGGCGGGATTCAGTCGTCCACGCCGCGCGCGGTCAGCGCGTCTCCGATCGCGTCGGCCCGCCGCAACGCCCGCACCACCGATGGCACGACCAGCGCGCGCAACGAGAAGCCGGCGCCGCGGGCCTTGCGGGCCTGGGACACGGCGCCGACGATCTCGACCATCAACGGGATGCACCTGATGGTCAACGCGAGCACCAGCCCGGCCCGGTCGGGATCCACCCCGAACCGGCGCAGCGGACCGAGCAGCCGCTGGCAGACGTCCAGCATCTCGGTGACCCGGGTGGTCAGCGTGATCAACGCAGCGATCGCCACGGTCAGCAGCAGGGTGCCGCAGGTCATCAGGGCCCGTTCCCACCCGGTGAAGATCACCTGGAACACCGCGATGAACAGCAGGAACCACCGCATCGGCCACAGCTGGGACCAGGTGACCCGGGCCGGGATCCGGGCCAGCGCGAACCCACCCACCACCGCGAGAGCCGCGACACCCAGCTGCCACGGCGCCTGGAGCAGGACGATCCCGACGATCGCCAGACCCATGGCGAGCAGCTTCCAACCCGCCGCCAGCCGGTGCAGCAACGACGTGCCCGGTTGGTACAGGCCGATCATGCCCGGGCCCCCGGGATCCCGGGCCGGTCGACCGCGGAACGTACGCCGGGCTGGGGCCGGCCGATACTCCGCGGGCTGCGCTGCGCGGGGGGAGCTCCGGGCCGCCTGGTCACGCCAGCAGTCCGGTGTAGGCGGGGAGCGCGTCGGCCGGTGGCCCGTCGGCGACGACGCGGCCGGCGTCGATGACCACCACCCGGTCGAAACCGTCCAGCAGGTGCAGGTGGTGGGTGACCAGCACCAGCTGTTCCGGCATGCCGTAGAGCAGGTCGCTGACCATCCGGGCGTTGCGCAGGTCCAGCAGCGTGGTGGGTTCGTCGGCGACGATCACCTGCGGCCGGGTGACCAGCACCGCGGCCAGGGCCAGCAACTGCTTCTGCCCGCCGGACAGCAGGTGGGTGGGGTGGTCCGCGTGCCCGGCCAGCCCGAACCGGCTCAGCGTCTCGGCGACCCGGTCGGCCAGCTGCTCCTTGGTCAGACCGGAACGACGCAACGAGAACCCGACGTCCTCGGCGACGGTCGGCATGACGATCTGATTGTCCGGGTCGGTGAACACGAACCCGACCTTCCGGCGCACCTCTCGCCCCTTCGCCGTGGTGTCCAGGCCGTCGACGGAGACCGTCCCGGACGTCGGCGAGACCAGCCCGTTGATCATCCGGGCCATGGTCGACTTTCCCGAGCCGTTGGCCCCGACGATGCCGACCCGGTGCTCGGTCAGGGTCAGGTCGATGCCGGCCAGCACCGTCCGCTCGCCGAACCGGTGCTGCACGTTCCTGAACGCGATCTCCGCCACCCGATCAGGCCTCCGGGTGGGCCAGCAGCATGGCCAGGCCCTGCCCGCCGCCGATCGCGCAGGCCGCCAGGCCCAGGCCGGACCCGGTCGGGCCGGTCGGGCCGGTCGCGCCGGCCGCTTCAACCGCTTCGGCCGGATCGAGCAGCCGGGACATCAGCCGCAGCAACAGGATCGCGCCGGAGGCCCCCCAGGGATGGCCGAGCCCGATCGCCCCGCCCTCCGCGCACACCCGGTCCTGGTCCAGGCCGAGTTCGTCGACGACGGCGAGCACCACCGACGCGAACGCCTCGGTGATCTCGACCGCGCCGACATCGGCCAGGCCGACCCCGGTCCGGGCCAGCAACCGGCGTACCGCCGGGGCCGGGGCCAGACCCGGCAGATCGGGCCGGCCCGCGGCGACCGCCGAACCGACCACCCGCAGGTACGGCAGGCCGGCCGCCCGGGCGGCGCCCGCGGTCGTCACCGCCAGGGCCGCGGCACCGTCGGAGACCCCGCAGGAGTTGCCGGCCGTCACCGTGCCGTCCGCTCCGAACGCCGGCCGCAACCGGGCCAACCGGCGCTCGTCGAGCCCCGGGCGGGGTCGCTGATCGGCCGACAACTCCGGCAGCGGCACGATCTCCGCGGTGTACCGGCCCGCGATCGCCGCCGCATGGGTCAGCGCGTGCGAACGCGCGGCGTACCGGTCCTGGTCGGCGCGGGTGATGCCGAGTTTGGCCGCCAGCAGGTCGGCCGCCTCGCCCATGTCCGGGTCCGGCTCGCCCGCCGGCGTGAACGGGGCGCGCGTGTAGCGAACCGGGTCACGCCCGGGCGCGCCCGGCCAGAACCGCCAGGGTGCGGTGCTCGCCGATTCCGCCCCGCCGGCCAGCACGAGTTCCGCGTCGCCGGACCGCACCCGGGCCGCCGCTTGCAGCACCGCGTCGAGGCCGGAGCCGCACTGCCGGTCGACGGTGACGCCGGGCACCGTCTCGCCCAGCCCGGCGGCCAGCGCGGCCACCCGGGCGATATCGCCGCCCGGGCCCATGCAGTTGCCCAACACGACGTCGTCGATGGGCCGGTCCAGAGCCGCCGCGTGGCGGGCGACCGCGGCCAGCACGGGGGCGCTCAGCCCGATGACGTCGACCCCGGCGAACGCGTGACCGGTGGTGCCGATGGCGGTGCGGCGGCCCGCGCACAGCACCGGGGCGGCGGGGTCGAAGCGGGTCACGGCGTCGACGGTAGCGGGCGCAGGACGGGCGCCCCAGCGGGTGCCGGTCGACCGTCGTCCAGCGCGGCGACCGCCGCTGACACGGCGTGCCGCGCCACCTTGCCGCCCGGCGTGCGCGGCAGTGAATCGGCGATCAGCCAGCGGCGGGGCAATGACTGGGCGCGCAGCCGCCGCCGGGCGTCGCCACGGATCCCGGTCAGATCGGCACCCGGGGCCGGCTGCACCACGGCCACGACCAGGTGCCCGAGCCGCGGATGCGGCACCCCGACCACCGCGACGGCGGCCACCCCGGGCAGCGTCGACAAGGCCTGCTCGACGTCCTCGGCGACGACCGTCGCGCCGGCCGTGGTGATCGCCGCATCCCCGCGGCCCCGGATCCGCAGACCCCCGGTGATCGCTCCGTCCGCCGCGTCCACGGCCTCGGCCAGGTCGCCGACCGTGGCGAACCCGTCCGGGTCTCGCCGGTACGGCCCGTCGACGCCGCCGGGATAGCCCAGCGACAGGTAGGGCGAGCGCACCCAGAGCACGCCGGCGCGGAGCTCGATCTCGGCACCGGGGAACGGCCGCAGCGGGCCGGGAACCCGGCGGGCGGCGACGAACGACAGCTCCGCGGCGCCGTAGTACTCGACGACCGCCAGCCCGCGATCCCGGGCCCGGGCCGCAAGGGCGTCGGGCAGCGACGCGCCGGCCACCACCACCGTCCGCAACGGGCTGTTCGCGCTGGCGGCGTCGAGGTCGTCGAGGTCGTCGAGTTCGTCGAGCAGGGTGGCCAGCCGGGACGGCACCGCGTGCGCCACCGTGGCGCTCGCCGGGTCGTCCACCAGGTGCGCACCCACGGCCAGGGTGTGCACGGCCGCGAACAGGTGCATCGTGGCGTGCAGCGGGCCGGTGAGCAGCACCCGGTCGTCGGGTCCGATGCCGGTCAGATCGCCGAAGGCGGCGAACGACGACGTCCAGGACGCAGCCGTGCGCAGCACCGGACGCGGGTGCCCGGACGTGCCCGAGGTGACCACCACCAGGAAGGTCTCCGGCGGGAGATCGGACGGTGCCGCCGCGGGAGGCCCGGCCGGGTCGGTGACCACGACCGGACGGCCCGCAGCGGCCGCCGCGAACACGGCGGTCAAGGCATCGATGGGGCCGAGCCCGGCGGTGCCGTCCGGCCCCGTCCCGTGCGCGGCCGCCGCACGGACCGACGCCGTGAACCGCCGGTAGCTGACGGTGCGGCCGCCCGTGGTGATCGCCGGTGCGTCGTCGACGCGGCCCGGCCGTAGCTCCGGCCAGCTCAGGAGGCGACCTTCTCCGACGGCGGTTGGGTCCCGGCCGTCACGACGCCGGGAATCAGGCCCGGGTAGGCGCGATGCACCTGCTTGACCACGATCGCGGCGATGACCGCCTTGAGCACGTCGCCGGGCAGGAACGGGAGCGCACCGGTGAACGCGGCGCCCCAGCTGCCGGTCCGGATCGCCAACCAGGTGATGCCGAACACATAGATGACCAGGGCCCCACCGAGCAGGTTGACCAGAATGCCCTGCCACAGCGGGTAGCGCGGCAGGATCCGGGCGGTGAGCAGACCGATGACCACGACGCCGGCCAGCCAGCCGACCAGGTAGCCGGCGGACGGTCCGGCCCACACTCCGAGGCCGCCGCGGCCACCGGCCAGCAACGGCAGGCCTGCGGAGGTCAGGACCAGGAAGACCAGGACGGCCAGGAAACCCTTCCGGGCGCCGAGAATCCCGCCGGTCAGCATGATGCCGAGGGTTTGCAGGGTGATCGGGACACCGGTTGAGCCGATGGTGATGCTGCCCGGGAGGCCGAGCGCAGCGATCAGCGCGGCGAAGATGGCGATCTGCGCGAGGTCGCGCGCCGTGCTCTTGCGGTTCGCCATAAAACACAGTCCTTCGAATTCGGGGGAGCGGGAGTGACAAAACGGACGGTATCGCGATTCCCGGTCCCGGCGCTCGCGTAGACCTGCATTCGTCGGGGTGGTCCGCCGGGGGCGCCATCCCGGGTGACGGCCGGGTCGGACCCGCTGGATAGGGTGAGCCGCAGTCCCACCGAGCCGATGCGATCGGGCGCATCGGCCACGTCGAGGAGGCATTGCGGTGTCCGCCAACCATCACGCCGGTCGCGCGCCGGTGCGCTCGTCACCGAGTTGCTGGCCGAGGCGGGCTTCGTCGTCGACGGCTCGGTGGCCGTGCCGTCCGATGAGGTGGCGATCCGGACCGCGCTGAACACCGCGGTGATCGGCGGCGTCGACCTCGTCGTCACGGTCGGGGGCACCGGGGTGTCCCCGCGGGACGTCACGCCGGACGTCACGTCCGAGGTGATCGATCGCGAGCTGCCGGGCATCACCCAGGCGTTGCGGTGGTCCGGGATGGCGGCCGGCGTCACCGACGCGGTCATCTCCCGCGGTTTGGTCGGGGTGTCCGGCTCGACGTTGGTGGCGAATATCGCGGGCACGCGAGCCGCCATCCGGGACGGCATGGCCACGCTGACCCCGCTGGCCATCCACGTCATCGAGCAGCTCAGCGACCCGGAGGTCTGAGCACCCGCTCCTTGATCCCGTCGACCGCGTCGCCGACCAGTTGACCGGCCGTCCCGGCGACCGCCTTGGCCTGCTCGACCGCGGGTCCCGCGGCCTGGATGGCCTTCCCGGCCACGTCGCCGGCCACCGCCTTGGCCTTCTCCACCACGGGTGCGGCCTTGCCGAGCACCGGGCCGGCGACCTCGCCCGCCTTGTCCATCACCGGACCGGCCACCTCGGCGGCCTTGAGCACGGCGTCGCTGGCGGCGTTCTTGGCCTTGTCGATGACCGGCCCGGCCGTCTGAGCCGCCTTGGTCAGCGCGTCCCCGGTGGCGTCCTGAGCCTTGCGGCTCAGGCCGTCCGCGGCGCCCTTGGCCCGCCCGATGCTGTCGTCGATCAATCCCACGATCGCTCCCGCTGACGGCCCGACGACCGGGCCGTCAGGCGACGTCGCGGGCGGTGGAATGCTGGCAGCATGAACCTACCCGGCAGTCCCGCACCGGACCATTCGTCCGAGTCGCCGGAACCCTCGGTCACCACACGGACCGACCGGCGGCGGATCGACGAGATTTTCGGTGACGTCTTGCCGGACGTCACCGGGGATGAGCGGGACGTGCGGCAGGCGTCCGACCGGGTGACCGAGGACGACCGGTGGTACCTGGACAACCGGCCGCCGCACCACGGCTGAGCGAGCTCAGGCGCCGGTCTCGGGCGCCTTGGCCGGGCCCATGGTTCCGGCGCCGCTCGACGCGGTGTTCTGCTCGCGCAGCAGGTTCCGGATCTCCATCAACAGCTCGACCTCGGTCGGGTCGGCCTTGACCGGCACCTTCTTCTTGGCGGCGAGGTCGGAGAGCTTCTTCATCGGCGCGACGAAGACGAAGTAGACGACCAGGGCGGTGATGGCGAACGTGATGATCGCGTTCAGGATCGCGCTGATGTTGATGTACGACTCGGGCTTGCTCGGGTTGACGTAAAAGCCGATCGAGCCCGTGTCGACGCCGCCGAGCGCGTTGAGCACCGGCTGGATCAGGTTGGCCGTCACCGCGGCGACGAGCGCGGTGAACGCGGCGCCGACGACCACCGCGACCGCGAGGTCGACCACGTTGCCGCGCAGCAGAAAGTCCTTGAAACCCTTGATCATGGTGTGCCCTCCGCACGGAATTGCCATCCCCGGACGGCCGACCCACCGCGCTGTGGCGTGGCCCGGGATGCCCCGACGTGCGATCCCCGAGATGACGCAGCGACCATACCGATCAAGTGAAGCGCAGGGCAACGGTGCCGGTCAGCGCGGCGGCGACGACCCGATCGGCGCTGTCCGGCGGAACGGCGAGCACGACCGGCGGCGCCTGGTCACGGCGCACGTCGGACGGCGGAGTCAGCAGGACCACGGCGTCCGGCACGAGAATCGCGGCCGAACCGTCGTCGGCGACGGCGACGACGGCCACATGCATGCCCGGCCGGAGCAGCTCGGTCACGGTCGCATCGGCGAGCTGGATCGGCACGGCCACCCGGTCGGGCCCCGGCTGCGGACCCACCGGGTCGACCAGCCGGACGTCGGTGAGCACCTCCCCGCGCCGCGTCGCCCCGGCCAGGGTCCGGCCGACGGCCAGGGCCGGGCCGGTCAGGGCGCCGTCCGGGGGGTCGAGGACGGCCGTGCTCACCAGGTCCGGTTCGGCAAGGACCGCCCCGATCGGGAGATCCCGGGCGAGGACCACGACCCGGACACCGTCCGCCGGCCGGGGCGGCACCAGCAGCAGCAACGCCGCCGTCAGGGCCAGCGCGGCGGCCGCGCCGCGGCGGAGGTTGCGCGGCAGCCGGCCACCGCGCCGACGGTCCGACCACCGCTGCCGGATGCGGTCCGGCCACCGCGGCTGCAAGCTCCGCCCGGGGCGGTCGGTGCGCGTCGTCATCGGTGCGACGGTAGGCGCTCGCATCCGGGTCGCGGCAAGAAATGTCGGGGCTGTGGACAACCCCTGTGGACAACTCCGGTGGACAAACTCGAACAACTGCCGGGGGTCAGGCCGGCGCGAGCCGCAGGATCCGGTCGTCCCCGTCGCGGACCTCGCCACGGCCGTCCGTGTTCGACGTGATCAGCCAGAGGCTGCCGTCGGGCGCGACGGCGACGGTGCGCAGCCGGCCGTAGACGCCGTTCAGGTGCGGGATCGGGTCGCCCGTCAGCTGCCCGTCGGCGTCGCCGGCCCCGGGCAGGAGCGGGATCTGCCAGAGCTGCTGGCCGCGCAGGCCGGCCATCCACAGGGAGCCCCGCCAGTACGCGAGGCCGGACGGGGACGCCTGATCGGTGGGCCAGACCCGCTGGGGGTCGACGAACGCGGGATCGCCATCGTCGCCGGCGAAGCCCTCGACGACGGGCCAGCCGGCGTTGGCGCCGGGCCGGATCAGGTTCAACTCGTCCCAGGTGTTCTGGCCGAATTCGGCCGCCCACAGCCGGCCACGGTCGTCGAACGCCAGGCCCTGGACGTTGCGATGACCCAGGTCGTAGCCGGCGCCGCCGGCGAGCGGCGGGTCGGTCGGATTCCCGGGAGCCGGTTGCAGGTCGGGGGTCAGCCGCAGGATCTTGCCGCCGAGAGCGTTCGGATCCTGGGCGGCCGGCCGGTCCCCGGCGTCGCCCGTTCCCACGTACAGCAGGCCGTCCGGCCCGAACGCCAGGCGGCCCCCGTTGTGGATGCCCGCCTTGCCGATGCCGGTGAACCCGACCTGTTGGTTGGTCAGGGCCCCGTCGGCCAGGTCCACGGTCGCGATCCGGTTGTCCTGGGCGGTGGTGTAGTACACGTAGAGCCGGCGGTCCGTGTCGAAGGTCGGCGAGACGGCGACGCCCAGCAGGCCGCCCTCCCCACCGTGCTCGACGCCGTCGATCGTGCCCACCTCGGTGACCGTTCCGGTCCCGTCGACCAGGCTCACGGTGCCCGCGTCTCGGCTGGTGACGACGGCCCGGCCGTCCGGCAGGAAGCCCAGTCCCCAGGGCGAGCTCAGGCCGGTCGCGACGGTGCTGACCTGCAGGCTCGCCGGAGTGACGGCGTCGGTGGAACCGGGCGTCGCGGTTGCCGCGGCCGGGCGGGACGGCTCGGTATCGCCGGAGATCGGTGGGGCCGGCGAGATCGTGGTGGCGCTCGGCCCGGGTGCGGCGTTGCCCGAGCAGGCGCCGAGCGCGGTCAGCGCGATCAGCCCGGCGGCCAGGCCGGGCCGCCACCCGCGGCGGGGTCGGCCGCAACGGGTGCTCGGTCGGACGATCAGCTGGCGGCCTTGGCCGTGGTCGAGCTGCCGGAGCCGGTCGATGACGAGGTCGACTTGCCCTCGCCCGAACCGCCGCTGCCGCTGCTCGACGAGTCGGACTTGGCCGCCGGCTTGTCCGACTTGCTCTCGGATTTGCCGTCCGCGGCGGCTGCGGTCGAGGCGGTCTTGCCGTTCCGCGAATCGGTCCGGTAGAAACCGCTGCCCTTGAACACCACGCCGACCGACCCGTACACCTTGCGCAGCTGGCCGGCGCACACCGGGCAGTCGGTCAGCGAATCGTCGGTGAACGCCTGCACGGCCTCGAAACGGTGGCCGCACGAGGTGCACGCGTATTGATAGGTGGGCACGGATCCTCCGGGCGCGGGGTGGTGATGAGGCGTCCTGGCACTCAGAAGCTTCGAGTGCCAGATTCGATGATGCGCCCGAACCGGTGGCCCGCGCAAATAGTGGCTCATCCGGTCGGCAGCCGGACCAGGCCGTGGCCGGGGGTGATGACCGCGGTGACGGCCCGGTCGAGGGCGTCGTGCGGCACCGCCGGGCCGAATTCCTCGTCGTACACCAGCGCAATCAACTCATCGGGTCGTTCGCCCCGCAGGCGGGCGCGCAGCGCCAGGGTGCGGTCGTAGTGGCCGCCGCCGCGGCCCAACCGGTAGCCGTCGGCGGCCACGGCCAACGCCGGGACCACCACCACGTCCGCCGCGTCGATGGCCTCGCTGCCCAGCCGCGGCCCGGCCGGCTCCTCGATGCCGAGGCGACCGGGCCGGGTCGCCTCGGTGTATTCGCACCACTGCAGCGGTGCCGGGCCGGTGACCACCGGAACCAACACCCGCAGGGCCCGCGCGAGCCGCGGCAGCAGGGCCGGATCAAGGGGTTCGGTCGGCAGCGGCAGGTAGGCCGCCACACACGACCGGCCGACGAGCGCCGCGGCCAGGTGCTCGGCGACGGCGGCGCGGGCCGCGGCCCGGTCACCCGCGGTGCGGGCTCGACGGGCCGCCAGCAGCGGGATCCGCATCGCCCGTTTCGCCGCGGCGACGGGATCGTCCCGGTCGCTGTCGGCGTCCATTCCGGCGTCCGTCGGGGGTGGAAGTGTTGACACGCCGCCACGGTAGGCGCCCTTCTGCGGTGTCGGGTCGTGGACCACACGGCGATGGGCGTTACCGTTGGCGACCATGAACCCCCTGGCCGTCAACTGCCCGGCGGTACCGCGATGAGATCGGTGTCCGAGCAGCTCGAACGGGTGCTGG
The DNA here is from genome assembly GCF_044224575.1 of Nakamurella sp. Taxonomy (GTDB): domain Bacteria; phylum Actinomycetota; class Actinomycetes; order Mycobacteriales; family Nakamurellaceae; genus Nakamurella. The sequence continues at coordinate 4,516 of NZ_JBGAKE010000037.1, read as the reverse complement.
CGATCGCGGTGACCCCGCCGCCGGTCCGGACCGCCATCTCCGAGGCGCAGGGCCTGCTCTGCGCGGAGGAGGTCGTGGCATCGTCCGCGCTGCCGGCCTTCGACCAGGCGGCCGTCGACGGCTATGCGGTCCGGTCGGTCGACGTGGCGATCGCCGCCGAGGGCCATCCGGTGGTCCTCCCGGTGGTCGGCGAGATCGAGGCCGGCGCCCGCACCCCGCACCGGCTGCAGCCCAACCAGACCGTGTACGTGGCGACCGGAGCGGCCATGCCCACACTGGCCGACGCGGTGGTGCCGCGCTCGCACACCCAGGGCGGCGGTGCCCGGGTCTCGGTGATCAAGCCGGTGGAGTCGGGCAGCTACGTCCGGCGGACCGGCGAGGACGTGCAACCAGGTGACGTCGCGGTGCGCCTCGGGGCGTTCATCGGGGCCGCGCAGGTGGGACTGCTGGCAGCGGTCGGGCGGGACAAGGTGCTGGTGCACCCGCGGCCCCGGCTGTCGATCATCTCGGTGGGCGACGAGCTGGTCGACGTCGCGCGCACACCGGGGCCCGGCCAGGTCTACGACGTCAACTCGTTCGCCCTGGCCGCGGCGGCTCGGGACGCCGGGGCCGATGCCACCCGGATCGGGATCGCGCCGAGCGACCCGCGCCGGCTGCGCGAGCTGGTCGAGGCGCGGCTGCTGGTCTCGGAGGTCGTCCTGATCGCCGGCGCCGCGGGCGGGCGGAGCGCCGAACTGGTGGTCGAGGCCCTTGCCGATCTGGGCACCCTGGACCTGTCCCGGGTGGCCATGCAGCCGGGTTCCGCGCAGGGTTTCGGGTTGCTGGGCACCGATCGGGTGCCGACCTTCCTGCTGCCGGCCAACCCGGTCTCGGCGCTGGTCGTGTTCGAGGTGGTGGTCCGTCCGCTGATCCGGATCATGCTCGGGCGGGCCAATCCCTACCGGCGCACGGTGATGGCGAAGTGCCTGGAGCCGATCATCTCGCCGCCGGGGCGTCGTCAGTTCCTGCGCGGGCAGTTGATGCGCGACGACGAGGAGGACTACCTGGTGCACGTGCTCGGCGGCAGCGGCACGCACCTGCTCGCGTCGCTGGCCGAGGCGAACTGCCTGGTGCTGATCGACGAGGAGACCACATCGGTGCCGGTGGGTCACGAGGTACCGGTGTCGTTCCTGGCGCAGCGGGCCTGACCGATGAGCCCCGTGGCGTACCCGGTGGTGGCCGGCGGGGCGCACCCGGGCTGGCCGGCCAAGCTCGGGCCGTTGCCGACGGTGTCCGGGATGGTGGCCGGACGGCCGTTGCACCGGCGGGATTTCGCCGAGTGGCAGCACGCGAGGGTGCGGGACGAGGCGCTGATCCGCCGGTGGGACGCGACCAGTGAGCTGACCTGGGAGCAGCGGCACAGCCGGGCGATGTGGCACGCGCACCGCACCCTGCTGCGGGTCGGTGCCCGCCGCGGCGAGGTGGTGCCGTTCGCGATCACCGTCGACGGCGCCTTCGCCGGGCAGGTCACCCTGGGCGGGATCCAGCGCGGGGCCCTCCGGTCGGCGTGGGTCGGGTACTGGGTCGATTCCCGCTACCACGGCAAGGGGGTGGGCACAGCGGCGGTCGCGTTGCTGGTGGCCCACGCGTTCGGCCCGGTCGGCCTGCACCGGGTGGAGGCGACGATCTCACCGCAGAACCTGGCGTCCAGGGCCGTGGTGGAACACCTGGGGTTCCGGCCGGAGGGTGAACTGCTGCGATACCTGGACATCGACGGGGCCTGGCGGGACCACCTGCTGTTCGGACTCACCGTCGAGGAGCTCCCCGGCGGGTTGACCCAGCTGCTGCAACGGTGGCGGCTGTCCGGTTCGGGTTCGGCGCCGCCGGCCCGCGAACCCCGCTGACCCACCATCTGCCTACTCGTGCTCCCTCGCCGCGCGGATCATCTCCGCCGGTCTTCGCGCGGATCATCTCCGCCGGCGCGCATCAAACTCACCGCCGTTGTGACTGGTGTGACTGGAGTCAACGACTTCATCCGCGCGACCGATTCTGATCAAAGCGCGTGTTCCTACCGGGACCAGCGCTTTCGGCGCTCTAGCGTGCACGAGACGAGTCGTTACCGTCGTCGCGTGCCGAGTGCGACGCTGATCGGAGGAGGACCTCCGGGTGAGTATTCCCACGTCGCTGATCGTGGTCCTGCTGGTGGTCGCGTGGCTTGTGGTGCTGGTGCCCATGGTGGCCAAGCGGCGGGACAAGGTCCCGCGGTCGGAATCGGGTGGTCAGGGCTTCCGGGTCCTGCGCCGGGCTCAGGCGACCCTCAAGCGACGACCCAAGCGCACGACTAAGGCCGACGGAGAACCGTCGGCGGACCCCGCGCCCGCGGAGGCGTCGTCGACGGTTCGTGAGCGGACGCTGGTCCCGGTGGGGGCCGCGGCGGACCAGCGGCCGCAGGACGCCGCGGAGGAGTGGGCGGCCGCCCATGCCGGCCGTGCCGGCCAGGTTCCGGCCAACCGAGGCCGGGTCGCCGACGCTGATGAGGCCGTCGAGCCGGCGGACGGATCGCCCCAGGGGTCGTGGCCGGCGTGGCCCGCCCCGCGGCCGGCCGATACCGGCTACGACGAGTCGCCGACCGCTGAACATCGCTTCCCGGCGCCGGACGACGTGGCCGGTCAGGCCGGGCTCTGGGCCGACGGGTCCGACCCGACCGCTCGCCCCGAAGCGCCTGAGTCGTCGGTGACCGAATTCCCGTACGCGCAGGCGCCGCGGATCCCCAACGAGGTCGACGAGCAGGAATGGACGGAACACGCCGCCGCTGCGTCGGCGCCCGCGCGGGGCTACCAGGTGGACGACGAGGCCTTGCGGCCCACGCCGCGACGTCGGGGTCGCGGCGGCTACGACCCGGAGGCGGCCGAGGCGACGCGGGCGTACAAGTACCGGCAGCGGCGCCGCGTCACCCTGGCCCTGACCGCCGCTTTTGTCCTGTTCTCGGTGGTAGCCGTCCTTTTGGCGAGTTGGCTGTGGGTGGGCGCCGCCGTCAGCGCGGTGCTGCTGGCCATGTACCTGATGTACCTGCGCCGACAGGTGAAGATCGAGGCGCAGATCCGGCAGCGACGGATGGAGCGGCTGCAGCGGGCGCGGCAGATCCGGCCGGAGTACGGACGCGGTCGGCCACCCGCGCGAGCCACCCGATCGGCGGCCGGTCCCGGTCGAACCGTGGTCGACCTCGACGATGACGACCCCACGTTCGATCACCTCGACCCGTACGATCCGCCTGTGACGTACCGGCGGGCCGCGGGCCAGTGATGGCTCGGGGCGCCGCCTCAACGGCGGCGCCCGGGTGGGCTCCGGACCACAACAGGGGGAGGGTGACGATGTCGTCCCCGAGAAGGCAGGCGCCGCTCTCGATCGACCCGTATACGCAGAACGGGTTCAACGTCCGCTTCGAATGGGGCGCCAACGGGGCGACCGCCATCGCGGCCGGGGCCGGCGCCATGATCGTCGTCGACGTGCTGTCGTTCACCACCACGCTGTCGGTCGCCGCGGACGCCGGCATCGAGGTGTTCCCGTTCCGAGTGCGTGACGCGACCGCCGCCACGTTCGCCGCGACCCGCGGGGCCATGCTGGCGGTGGGCCGGCGAGAAGCCGGGGACACCGGAGTCAGCCTGTCGCCGCTGTCGGTGCGGCGCGCGGTGGCCGACGGGACGCTCACATCGTCCTCCAGGCTGGTCCTGCCCTCACCGAACGGTGCCACCGTGGCCCGTCAGCTCGCCGAGACCGGGGTCCCGGTCATCGGCGCCTGCCTGCGCAACGCGTCCGCCTGCGCCAACTGGGCCGTCCGCGCGGTGCGCGGGCCGATCGGCGTCGTCGCCGCCGGGGAATGGTGGCCGGGCGAGTCGTTGCGGCCCTCCGTAGAGGACCTATGGGGCGCCGGCCTGATCATCGACGCGCTCGCCGCGGCCGGTGCCGGGCCCATGTCACCCGAGGCCGCCGCCGCCCGGGCCGCCTTCCGTGGCGTCGGCCGGAACCTCGCGATGGGTCTGGCCGCCTGCGCGTCCGGGCTGGAGTTGGCCAACGACGGCTACGGCGACGAGATCGCCGTCGCGGCCGAGGTCAACTCGTCCCGCAAGGTGCCGGTGCTCACTGGGGAGTCGTTCAAGGCGGCGTGACGGGCTGGCCGCTGGTGGGGGCGGGTGCGGCCCGGACCGGCTCGGGTGGCCGGGCTGACACGGCGGGCTGGTCCGGTTGGCCGTCGGGCCGCGGGCCGGTCGGGCCGCGGGCCGGATCGGGCTCGGGTGTTTGGTCGGGCGGTGGGATCCACACCAGCGGCCTACTTCAGCGGCTGATGTGGATCTGGACCCGACCGCCGGCCGGCCGGGCTCCGGGGTCGGTCGGGCGATGGCGCGAACGGCTCCGTGGCGCTGCTAAAGTAGTTCCGGTTCCGACACCCGCCGGAGCCATGGGGCTGTAGCGCAGTTGGTAGCGCGCTTCGTTCGCATCGAAGAGGTCCGGGGTTCGATTCCCCGCAGCTCCACCACGT
>NZ_JBGAKE010000036.1:0-22728 GCF_044224575.1 Nakamurella sp. | reverse complement strand
GCCAGGAACGCATGCAACTTGAAATACGTGATCAGCAGCACGATCACCGCGATCCCACCCAACGCGGCCACGACCAACTGCGCGTTCGACCCGGTCGGCACCACCGGATCAGGAGCGGCCATCAGAAACGGCACGGACATCGGGCCTCCGGGGTTCGGGATCGATCATCGGTCACGGTCGAGAGGCGCTGACGGCCTCATCAGAGTGAGTCGACGATGACACATACAACGTATGAGTGCAAGGGCTAGAGGCAATAAAACATACAAATACTTACCACCGACGAGTGTGATGATCCACGTGAACACCGGAGCGGGCATACTGATCACATGCTCGGAGGCCCGGAAGAACCCCAACAGCTGCACGACTCCGTGGTTCAGCGGTGGGGGTGGGACATCGTCTCCGGGGCACTGCCGCCGGGCAGCCGGATCGTCGCCGAGGAGGCGGCCGAGCAGCTGGGCGTCTCCCGGACGGTCGTCCGCGAAGCCGTCCGCGTGCTCGAGTCGATGGGCCTGATCACCGTGCGCCGCCGGGTTGGCATCACCGTCCTGCCGCAGGACAGGTGGAACCCGTTCGATCCCAACATCATCCGGTGGCGCCTGGCCAGCCGGGACCGGCTCGACCATCTGCAGTACCTGTCCGAGCTGCGGTCCGCCGTCGAGCCGCTGGCCGCCAAGCTCGCCGCCATCCGGGCCACGCCGGCACAGTGCGGGGCGCTCACCGCGGCGGTCATCGGTATGTCGGCGAGAGCGAAGGCGGCCGATCACGCCGAATACCTCGGTCACGACATCGACTTCCACCGGACCCTGCTGCTGGCGTCGGGCAATCCGATGCTGGCCGGGCTCTCCGAGGTGGTGGCCGAGGTGCTCGCCGGGCGCACCCGGCACGCGCTGATGCCGCACGTCGCCGAACCCGAGGCGGTGCGCCTGCACGGGGTCGTCGCATCCAGCATCCAGGCCGGGGACCCCGAGGGGGCCGAGGAGGCGATGCGGGCGATCGTGGCCGAGACGGCGACCGCGATCCGGGAGATCCACGACGAGGGTGAAGCCGGCCATGCCTCGCTGCCGGGGCCGCTGCCCTCGTTGCTCGCCCGCGGCTGAATCCCCCACTGTTCGGCCGGGAGCTGAGGCCCGGGCGGCCGGGGCCGAGGTTCGAGGCGGTCATGCGGGTCAGAGCCCGGCGGGTTCAGCCGTCGTCGGAACCGCGGCCCGAGCCGCCCCGGCCCGAGCCGCCCCGGCCCGAGCCCGACCCGGAGCCGGAGTCGGAGCCGTCCGAGCCCGAGTCGCCCGATCCCGGACCCGAACCGCCTGAGTCGTCGCGACCCTCCGTCAGGCGGGTGGCCGCGCCGTCGCCACCGTGGTCGTCGGTCGTCGGGGCCGCGCCGACGCCCGGAGGGCCCTGGGTCGACCCGTCCGACGAGCCCGACGATCCCGGTGAGTCGTCCGACGACGGCTCCGGTCGATCCCCACCGTGGTCGTCGACGACCGGTCCGGTCGAGGTCGGCGGCACCCCCGGGGACGACTCGTCGGCCGACGGCGGCAGCGTGGTCGGGGAGGGATCCACGGACGGCGGGGTGAACCAGAGCGGCGGCGGCGACTCCGAGGTGCCCGACGGCGTCGACGGTGCGGCGAGCGCAACGGTGCCTCCGAGCACCACCCCGGCGACGACGACGGCGGCGGCGATCCCGCCGACCGTGCGCCACCGTCGAGCCGGTGGGGGTGGCGGCGCCGCCACCGAATACACGACCGGCCGGCCGCGCTCGTCGAATTCGTCCACCGGTCCATGGTGGCGCCGCGACCCCCTCGTCCACCATCGGACGGTGGTACTAGTACCCCGGGCCGCAGCGCGCGCCGGGTGCGCGCCGGACGGGGTCAGAACCGGCGGTTCCGTTCCACCCACAGCGCCGCTTGCGTCCGGTCGGCGACTCCGATCCGCTGGTAGACGCTGGTCAGGTGGGCCTTGACGGTCCGTTCGGTGATGCCGAGACGGCGCGCGATCATCTTGTTGGCCAGCCCGTCGGCGACCATCCGCAGCACCTGTTCCTCGCGCGCGGTGAGCGGGCTCTCCCGCCGGTTGTCGGCGTGGGCCCGGCGGCTGTCCAGCAGCACCCGGGCGGCCTTGGGGTCCAGCGGCGACCCGCCGGTGCACACCTCGCGGATGGCGGCCAGGATCGTCTCCGGCTCGCTGTGTTTGAGCAGGTATCCGCGGGCCCCCGCCTCCAGGGCGCCGTTGATGGACTGCTGATCGCCCAACGAGGTCAGCACCAGCACGTTCACCTCCGGCCGGGCGGCCAGGATCCGCGCCGTCGCGGTGATGCCGTCGGTGCCGGGCATGGACAGGTCCATCAGCACGACGTCGGGGGCCAGGTCCGCGGCCAGCGCGACCGCCTCGTCGCCGTCAGCGGCGGTCCCGGCCACGTCCAGATCGTCGGTCGTGCGGAGCAGGTCGGCCAGGCCGCGCCGCACGATCGCATGGTCGTCGACCACCAGCACCCGGATCATGCCGGCACCTGCACGTCGACCCGGGTGCCCTGCCCGGGCGCGGACCGCACGGTGAGCCGGCCACCGCTGTCCCGGACCAGGTCACCGAGCGATCGCAGACCGACGTGTCCGGCCCGCTGCCGTTCCGGCAACTCGGCTTCGTCGAAGCCGCGGCCGTCGTCGTCGATGATCAGGGTCGCCGACCCACCCGCCCGCCGCACCGCGACGCTGACCTGCCGAGCGCGACTGTGCGATCCCACGTTCCGCAGGATCTCCTGCGCGGCCCGGAACAGCACCGAGGACGCCGGCAGCGGCAGCCCGTCGGCCTCGTCGACATCCAGATCGACGTGCACACCGTCCCTTTCGACCGCGCCGGCCAACTCGACCAGCGCCGCGCCGAGCCCCTCGGTGGCCAGGTCGGGTGGGTAGATGTCGACGAGCAGGGAGCGCATCTCGCCGGTGGTCCGGCGCAGCTGGCCGGCCGCCTCGGCCAGCAGCTCCCGATCCCGGGCGGGATCCGGTGCGCCGAGCCGGGCTGCGTCCAGGGTGAAGGTCAGACCAGCCAGCTGCTGCACGACGCCGTCGTGCAGATCGGCCGCGATGCGGCGTCGTTCGTCGTCGGACGCGTCGATCGCCTGGCGCAGCAGCCGTTCCGCGTCCTGCTGCTGACGTTGCACCCGGCGGGCCAACGACCAGGCGAACGGGATCTGCACCAGTTCGAGCACCAGCAGCGCACCGAGCGCGGCCGGCGCGAAGGTCTGCCACTGGGCCTGGCCGGCCTCGGTCACCGAGTCGTACAGGAAGTACGCCTCGAACAGCAGCGGTTGCCCCGCCGGACCGGTGATGCCGGTGTAGACCTCCAGCAGGGTGCCGAAACCGGCCTCGTACCCGTTCTCCGGCTTGTTCAGGTCGCTGATCTCGGAGTTGGTGCCCCCGGTCGCCAGTGCCTGCTGTTCCTCCTCGCCGAGCGGGAAGGTCTGCCCGATCAACCGGCCCTCGTTCGAGTACACGATCCGGCCGGTTGCGTCCCAGAGCTTCACCCGGACCAGGGAGCCCTGGGTCACGTAGGAGTTCATCGCCGCGTTGAACTCCTCCAGGGCGGCGGGGTCGCCGGCCAGGACCGCCGGCGTCAGGCGCGGTTCGACGATGCCCTTGGCCGTCAGCCAGGTCACCTGGCGGGCCGCCTGTTCCGCCTGATCGGTGCCCGCTTGGCGGGACAGCACGGCGAGCAGGACGGCCAGGATCACCGAGACCAGCAGCCCCGCGCCGGCAAACCGGGCCAGCTGGCCGGCCATCGAGACGGGTTTGCGCGCAGCGGCCGCGGGCAGCGGCGCGGTGGTCCGAGCCGCGGTTGACATGGTTCGGATGGTAACCAGCGGTGCCGCCGCCGCGGATCGGACGAGGGTGCTACGACCATCGGTCAATGGCGGCCCCGACCGTGGCCCGAGCATCGTCATCGGCATGTTCCGCTCCGACCTGGCGACCGTGCTCGCCGCCCCGGCCCGCGTCACCGCCGCGCCCCTGGCGCTGGCGGCGCTGGTGTCGGTGCTGCGCATCGGCCTGACGCTGGCCCAGCCGTGGCCGCTGGCGGTCGCGGTCGAGACGGTGACGTCGGGGACGGCGCCGGGCCCGATCGCCGGCGTCGACCCGCGGCTGGTCGTCGCCGGGTGTGGGCTGGTGCTGATCGTGGTCAGCCTGGGCGCCGGCCTGCTGGACATGGCCGGCGAGCGGTTGGCCGAGGGCTCGGCCGAGCGCTGCGGGGCGTTGCTGCGCCAGCGGATGTTCGACCACAGCCTGACCCGGTCGCTGCGCTGGCACGACGGTCAACCGACCGGCGAGCTGGTCTCCCGCCTGACCACCGACGTCGGCCGGGTGCTCGATGCCCTGGTCGCGCTGTGCGCCGGCGCGCTGGCCGACGTGCTGTTGCTGGTCGGGTCGCTGTCGTTGCTCCTGCTCGTCGATCCCGGCCTGGCGGCGATCGGGCTGACGGTGGTGCCCCTGCTTGCGGTGCTCTCCGTCCGGCAACGCCGTCGGGTCCGGTCGGCGCATCAGCGGGCCCGGACCGAATCGGGACGGCTCACCGCGGCCGCCACCGACCTGCTGCGCAACGTCCGGGCGGTGCAGGCGTTCGGCCGGACCGCGAACGCATCCGCGGCGTTCCGCCGCCGCAGCGAGACGGTCGCCGATATCGAGGTGGCGGCGGTCGGCGTGCAGAGCCGCTGGCTGCCGCTGTCCGACGCGGTGCTCGCGGTCGGTACCGGGCTGGTGCTGGTCGTCGGTGGGTGGCAGGTGCTCTCGGGCGGGCTGGCCGTCGGTGCGCTGCTGGTGGCGACGTCGTACCTGCGGCAGCTGTACTCGCCGGTGCGGTCGCTGACCCGGTTGTCCGGCGTGCTGGCCAAGGCATCGGCCAGCGCGGCGCGGATCGCCGAGGTGCTCGACTGCGATCTCGCGGTGCTGGACACCGCCGGCGCGACAACGGTTCCGCCGATCCGTCGGGTGGAGCTGCGGGACGTCAGCTTCGCCTACGAACCCGGCCAGCCGGTGCTGCGGCACTTCGACCTGCATCTGTCGCCCGGTGAGCTGGTCTGCCTGATCGGCCCGAGCGGCGCCGGCAAGAGCACTGTGCTGAACCTGCTGCTGCGGCTCTACGACCCGGATACCGGCGCGGTGCTGATCGACGGCCGGGACGTGCGCACCGTGCTGCAGGGCGCCCTGCGGGAGCGGATCGCGTTCGTCCCACAGGACCCGTGGCTGCTGGACGCGACCATCGCGACGAACATCGCGTTCGGCTCCCGGACGGCCACCCGGGCCGAGGTGCTCGAGGCCGGCCGGATCGCGCACGTCGACGAGTTCATCGACCGGCTGCCGCTCGGCTGGGACACCCCGCTCGGCGAGGACGGGGTGCGGCTGTCCGGCGGGCAACGGCGACGGATCGCACTGGCCCGCGCCGCCGTCTCCGGGGCATCGCTGCTGCTGCTCGACGAGCCCACCGCGGCGCTCGATCCCGCCTCGGCCGACGCGGTCCTGGCCGCGGTCGTCGCCAGCCGTCGGGGCCGCACCGCCCTGATCGTCACCCATGACGAGCGGGTCGCCCGGATCGCCGACCGTGTGGTCGACATCCGCGACCCGCGAACCGATCTCGCCCCGTCCGGGGATGAGCACCCGACCCTGACGCTGGAACGGAGGTGAACGCAATGATCGTCACGAGCACCTGGACCGCCGGTGGTCTGAACCACCGGGGACGCAGCCGGACCCGGACCCGCACCGGAACCCGGACCCGCACCCGCGGCTGAGTCGTCGCCCGCGACAACCAGAATCCGGTACCGCCGAGGAGGTGAACGCAATGATCGTGACCAGCATCTGGACCGCCGGTGGTCTGAACCACCGGGGCCGCAGCCGGACCCGGACCCGCACCGGGACCCGCACCCGCACCCGCGGCTGACCGAGCCGTCGGTCGGGGGCTGTCCGGCCGGCGGCACACTGCCCGCCGGCCGGACAACACCCACCCGACGAGGATTCTTGAGGAGATGTGAGATGCACGAGGTCGGCACGGATGAGCTGGACGGGTCACCGATCTGGCTGGTGGCCGACGGGGCCGACCTGGTCGCCGGGGTGACCGCGATCGAGCGGATCGCGGTCGGGGCCCGATGCGAGACGTGGTTGGGCTGGTCCCGTCCGTTGTGGTGCCCCGCGTTGGTCAAGCTGGGTCGTCCCGGCCGGCGGCCGCAATCCCTGACCCGGGAGGTGGCGGCGCTGGACGGCAACCCGCACCCGGCTCTGCCCCGCCTGTTGGCCGCCGACCTGGACGTCGAGACCCCCTACGTCATCACCGAGTTCGTGGTCGGTGAGGCGCTGGACGAGCTGGCTCCGTTCGACATCGGGACCGCCGCACTGGTCACCGTCGAGCTGCTCGCCGCGGTGCGGGCCCTGCACGGCCGCGGGCTGGCTCACCTCGACGTCAAGCCGGAGAACGTGCTGGTCCGGGCCGGCCGGCCGGTGCTGCTGGATTTCGGTTCGGCCCGGCCGCTCGGCCGCCGCCAACCGGCCGGGCACCCGGTCGGCACGCCGGGCTTCGCCGCCCCGGAGATGGAGGAGTGTCGACCGATCTCGGCGGCGATGGACGTCTTCGGCGTCGGCGCCACCGTGCTCGCGTCGCTCGCCGGCTCACCGCAGGCCGAGACCACCTGCACCGCGGGCGATGTGCTCGAGGCTCGACCCGATCTGGCCGACGACCCGGGCGCGCGGGCCCTGCTGGACGTGCTGGCCGCGATGACCGCGGAGGTCGGGGAGCGGCCGACCGTCACGGCGGCGCTGGTCGCGGTCGCCGATCTGTTCGACCCGGCCTGCCGCCCCTGGCCGGTGGGCCTGACCCCCGGCCCCCCCAACCGTGTTGATCATGGGCCGGCGGCCGTTCTGGTTGCCGTGAAACGGCCGGCATCCCATGATCAACAGCGAGAGGGGTAGGCCAGTTCAGACGACCGCGGTCATCCCGCCGTCGATGAACAGCACCTGCCCGTTGACGTAGTCCGACGCGTTCGAGGCGAGGAAGACCGCCGGCCCGACCAGGTCGTCCGGGCTGCCCCAGCGCGCGGCCGGGGTGCGGCCCAGGATCCAGTCGTTGAACGCCTCGTCGTCGACCAGCGACTGCGTCATCTCGGTGTGGATGTAGCCGGGCGCGATCCCATTGATCTGCAACCCGCCGGCGGCCCACTCGGCGGTCATCGCCCGGGTCAGGTTCCGCAGGCCACCCTTGGCCGCGGTGTACGCGGCGATCGACGGGCGGGCCAGTTCGGTCTGTACCGAGCAGATGTTGATGATCTTGCCGTGGCCGCGGGCCAACTGGTGCCGGGCCACCTCGCGGCCGACCAGGAACGCGCTGGTCAGGTCGGTGCTGATGACCCGGTTCCAGTTCTCCAGGCTGACCTCCAGCAGCGGCTCGCGATGCTGCAGACCGGCGTTGTTGACCAGGATCTCGATCGGACCGACCCCGTTCTCGACCGCGCCTATCCCGGCGGCCACCTGCTCCGGCGCGGTGACGTCGAACGCCTCGGCGGCCACCGCCCGCCCGCCGAACTCCCGCGCCAGCCCGTCCCGAGCGCGGGACAGCCGGTCCGGGTTCATCCCGTTGAGTACGACGTGCGCACCCGCCTTGAGCAGGCCGGTCGCGATGGCCAGCCCGATACCGCGGCTGGACCCGGTCACCAGCGCGACCCGGCCGGTCAGGTCGAAAAGCGTCACCGCGATGGTCCTCTCGAGACGACTGGGTTGCTCAGGGTGCCGATGCCGGCCAGCGAGACCGCCGCGATGTCACCGGGTTTGACCGGGGCGAACGTACCGGGCGCCCCGGTGAGCACGACATCACCGGGGCCGAGGGTCAGGTAGCGGGTCAGGTACACCAGCTGCTCGGTGATGTCCCAGGCCAGCCCGGCCGTGCTGCCGGTGGCCACCACCTCCCCGCCCACCCGCACGCTCATCGCGACATCGGATGGGTCGAGGGAGGTCTCGACCCAGGGTCCGAGCGGGGTGAATCCGTCGCCGTGCTTGGACTGGGTCATCTTCTCGTCGAGCGGGATCTGGTCGACCGCGGTGACGTCGTTGCCGACGGTGTAGCCGAGGATCACCGAGGGCACCTCAGCGGCCGTCAGGTGCCGGCAGGTGCGCCGGATCACCACGGCCAGCTCGCATTCGACGTTGACCTGGCCGAGAGCGTCTTCGACGACGATGTTCTCGCCCGGGCCGACGACCGTCCGGGGCGACTTGACGAACGCCTGCCGGGGCAGCTCGCGGTCACCGGGGGCGCCGTTGTGCGCCATGCCCAGCACCACCAGCGGCTGGACCGGGGCGAGAAGCGATGCGCCGGCCATCGGGTGCCGGACCCCGGTCGGCACCGGGACAGCGGCGAACGGGTCGGCGATCTCGGCCCAGTGATCCCCGTCGGCCAGGACGGGACGGGGGCCGGCAGCGGTGGCCAGGCGGGCGAGGCGCATGGCGTCAGACCGAGACCGGGCGGGCGTTGTCGGCCTCGGTGCCGCGCAACGAGGCAACCAGTGGCGCGGGCCGCTGCGCCACCTGCTCCGGCGAATCCCGCAGGGCGTCGCCGAGCAGGGTGAGGTCGCGGGACCGGGTCTCCGGGGTGATGAACGTGGTGTACAGGGTGATGCAGGTCAGCACGATCACGTAGATGGCGAGCGGGATCCAGGAATTGCTGAACCAGCCCAGCAGCAGCGCGCCGACGAACGGGGCGATGCCACCGGCGATGATCGCGGAGAACTCCCGGGCCACGGCCACCCCGATGTAGCGGTGCCGCGAGCCGAACAGCTCGGGCAGGGCGGCGCACTGCGCACCGAGCATGATGTTGACGCCGACGCCGTAGGAGATGGCAATGACCACGACGGTGACGGCGGCGTTCCCGGTGGATAGCAACGGCCAGGCGACGAGGGCCAGCGCCAGCTGGACGATGGCGCCGATGCGGTAGATCTTCATCCGGCCGTACTTGTCGGACAGTGCACCGGACAGCGGGATGGTGACCAGGCCGAGGATGGCGCCGACGGCGACCGCCAGCGGTCCGACCGAGGTCTGCACGCCGAGCTTGCTGACGTAGGTGATGGCCAGAGTCTGGTAGATGTACGAGCCGCCGTTCTCGGCCATCCGCAGCCCGATGCCGCGCAGGATGCTCGGCGCGGAGGTGCGGAACACGTCACCCAGCGGGTGCTCAGAAACCTGTTCCTGCTTCTCCAGCTTCACGAAGGTGGGGCTCTCTTCCATCTTCATCCGGATGAAGACGGCGACCAGGATCAGAAAGATCGATGCCAGGAACGGGATCCGCCAGACCCAGCCGAGCAGCGCCTCGGTGGGCACCTGGCCCAGGCCGACGAACACCGCGGAGGCCAGCAGCGTGCCGAGCATGATCCCGACGAACGGCAGCGCGGAGTAGTAACCCCGGCGCCGGGTGGGGGAGTACTCGGCCATCAGCGTCGTTGCGCCGGCCTGCTCGGCGCCGGCCCCGAAGCCCTGGCAGATGCGCAGCAGGATCAGCAGGATCGGTGCCCAGACGCCGATCGCGTCGGCCGTTGGCAGTACGCCGATCAGCGTGGACGCCCCGCCCATCAGGGCGATGGTGATCATCAGGACCCACTTGCGGCCCAACTTGTCGCCCAGGGTGCCGAAGAACAGGCCACCGATCGGGCGGGCCAGGAAACCGATGGCCAGCGTCGCCAGGGACGCGACCGTGCCGGCGGCGTCGCCCAGCCCGGGGAAGAAGATCTTGCCGAAGATCAGGGCCGACGCCAAGGAGTACAGCGCGAAGTCGTAGTACTCCAGGGCGCTGCCGACCGAAGCGGCCAGGGTGGCCCGCTTGAGATTGGCGGCGTAGACGGGATCGTCACTGCCGCGGACCCCCGGGGCGGGTGCGTTCGGGTGCTCAGCCATGGTGTGGCTCCTGACAGGGAGGGCTCCGGATCAGCGTGTTCACCAGGATGGACTCGAGCCCGGCGGTCCGCACTGACTGCGAAGGAATCGTATGCGAGGCGCTCCTCGCTGGATGTATTAATACTATGAATCCGATGCGAGCAGGGTTCAATACTCTGATCGAGTGAAGGGCTGCGACTCGCTGTAGTCGTGATGACAACGTTGGACATCGCATTACTCGGGACCCTGTTCAAGGGACTGAACAAGTACTACGATTCGGCGAGACACCGAGGAGAGGAACGCCAATGACGGCAACACATGGCCCGGCCGGGCACGGCCGGTTGCGCGTGGTGGCAGCGACCCCGATCAGCGAGGAACTGATCGCCGAGATCGTCGCCGCGGAACCGCGGATCGACTTCATCCGCGACCAGAGCCTGCTCAAGCCGCAACGCTTTCCGGGCGATCACGGCGGCGACCCCGACTTCCGCCGCACCCCCGAGCAGCAGGCCGCCTTCGACGCCCTGGTCGACTCCGCCGAGGTGCTGTACGGCGTCCCCGACGAGACGCCGGCCGAACTGACCAGGACGGTCGCCGCCAACCCGGGGCTGCGGTGGGTGCACACCATGCCCGCCGGCGGCGGCGCCCAGGTCAAGTCGGCCGGCCTGGCCGCCGACGCACTCGAGCGCATCGCCTTCAGTACCTCGGCCGGGGTGCACGCCGAACCGCTCGCCGAGTACGCCGTGTTCGGACTCCTCGCCGGGGCCAAGACGCTGCCGCGCCTTCAGCAGCAACAGGAGAAGGCGGATTGGACCGGCCGCTGGGAAATGGGCCTGCTGTCCCAGCAACGAATCCTGCTGGTCGGCCTGGGCAGCATCGGCCGGGCCACCGCGGTCAAGCTCCAGGCGTTGGGCGCCACCGTGATCGGCACCAGCCGGCACCCCGACCCGGTCGACGGCGTGGACCGGGTCGTGCACCCGGACGAGCTTGTGGACGCGGTCGGTGACGTCGACGGCATCGTGGTCAGCCTGCCCGGCACCGCCACGACCGAGGGACTGGTCAGCCGCGAGGTGTTCGCCAAGGTCAAGCCGGGCGTGACGATCGTCAGCGTCGGCCGCGGGACCGTCATCGACCAGGACGCGATGATCGAGGCCCTGGCCGACGGTCGGATCGGCTTTGCCGCCCTCGACGTGTTCGCGGTCGAGCCGCTGCCGGCCGACAGCCCGCTGTGGCACGATCCGCGGGTGCTCGTCAGCCCGCACACGGCCGCCCTCAACTCGGCGGAGGACCGGCTCATCGCGCGGCTCTTCGCCCGCAACGCGACCCGGTTCCTGGACGGTCGCGAGCTGATCAACCGGGTCAACACCGTCGAGTTCTACTGATGCGCGCTGCCGCCGGTTGCCTGCGGAACCTGCGCCGGGCTGGGACGGGCGGATGTTCCGCGGGCCGGGATCGACGCACCGGCCCGTTCGGCGAACCCGCCCCGACAGCGGGGAGGATCCTCCGATGACCGAGCCCGACCGGGTGGGCGGCGCGCCCGCCGTCACCCGTTCGATCCGCATCCTGGACCTGCTGGCCGACCAGCCCGGCCAGACGCTGACGCTGTCCGAGATCGCTCGCACCCTCGGTCTGGCCAAGTCGTCGGTGTCCAACCTGTGCGCGGCGCTGGAGGAGGGCGGTCTGGTCCGCCGGACCACGGCCGGGTACCTGCTGGGCCGGCGCACCGTGGAGCTGGGCAGCGCCTACCTCTCCGGATTCGACCAGATCCGCGAGTTCTACCGGGTCTGCGAGGAATCCGAGGTGCTGCGCCGCCAGCTGGTGCAGATCGCCATGCTCGACGGCGCCCGGGTGCTGTACCTGGCGGTGCACGAGGGCCGGGAGCGGTTCCCGCTCTCGGCCAGCGTGGGGGACCGGTACCCGGCGTCCGCCACGGCGGTGGGCACCGCGCTGCTGTCCGAGCTCACCCCTGAGCGGGTCGCCGCGCTGTACTGGGACCCGCGCGAGTTCGCCGGCTTCACCGAACGCTCCACCGCCACGATCGCCCAGCTACAGGCCAAACTCGCCGCCACCCGTGAGCGCGGGTACGCCCTCGACGAAGGCGAGGTCCACTCGACGGTGCTCGGCATCGCCGTCCTGATCCCGGGCAGTCCGTCCTTCGGCCTCGGAGTCTCGATCGTGCATCCCACCGGGGCGGCGCAGGAACGCGACACGGTGATCGCCGCGCTCCGCGACGCGGCCGCCCGGCTCGCCCGGCCCCGGCTGCTCTCGGCGTGACCTCGAGCTGCCCACCCCGACTCGCTGATCTGCCCCTTTCCACCGACGATGATCGGAGATCGTTGAACATCGTTGGGGGATAGATGCCGTCCGAACCGGCCTCGTCGAGCTCCGGAGAATCACCGGTGCGGTTGCGCGGTCCGTTCGCGGGGCATCCTGGCGCAGTCGCGGCCGTCACCATCACGTCGGATGGCGAACGGTTGGTCAGCGGCGGCGTCGACGGCACGGTCCGCACGTGGGGCGCGACCACCGGCGAAGCCGAACTTGTCCTGACGGGGCACGCCGATCGCGTCACCTGCCTTGCCGGCGGTCGTGACCCGCGGGTGGTGGTCAGCGGCAGCGACGACGGAACGGCTCGCATCTGGGACGTCGGCTCGGGCGCCGAGGTGCTCGTGCTCAGCGGGCATCGCGGCCATGTCCTGGCGGTTGCCGTTGCACCCGATGGGGCGCGGATTGCCAGTGCCGGCGCCGATGGGCGTGTCTGTGTCTGGGACGCCTCCACCGGCGAATTGGTGCGAAGCCAGTCCTGGGATGCCATGCCGATCTGGGCGTTGACCTTCACCCCGGACGGCGCTGATCTGATCAGCGCCGGCGACGATGGGACGATCCGGTCGGTGGACGGGATGACCGGAGTGCCGCGGCTCACCCTGCGCCCTCCGACCGGCATCATCCGGTCCATCGCGGTGACACCCGATGGGCGGCAGATCCTCGCCGGCGGCGACGCCGAGGTCTACTCGTGGGATCGGACCACCAGCGAACAGAGCTTTGCCGCGTCGGCGCATGCGCTGCCGGTGCAGTCTTTGGCGGTGACGCCGGACGGGCGCAGATTCGTCAGCGCCGGTGCGGACGGAACGGCATTGATGTGGGACTTTGCGCGCGATGGCGAGGTGCAGTTCAGCCTGCGATCCGGCGGGCCGTTCTGGTCGGTCGCGGTCGCCCCCGACGGCAGCTGGCTGGCCACGGCCGGGGCCGACGGCACGGTCTGCACCTGGGACGCCGCTGACGGTGCCGCGCGACTGCGGTTGACCGGCCATCTCGGGCCCGTCACTGCGGTCGCCGTCACTCCGGACGGTCGCGCGGTGCTCACCGGCGGGTCGGACGGAACCGCACGAGTCTGGAACCTGCAGACCGGATCCGAACTCCTGACGGTCGGCCGGCCGGGGCGCGGGGTGCAGTCGGTGGCGGTGGCGCCCGACGGGGACCGCTTCTGCACGACGGCGCTCGATCGTTCGGTGGCCACGTGGGATCGCTGGACCGGCGAGTTGCTCGGGTCCTTCACGGTCGACGACGGTCCGGTATGGGCGGTGGCGGTGAGCGCGGACGGCGACTCGGTGGTCGGCGCCTGCGACGGCGGAACCGTCCGCGTCTGGCATGGACCGGCCGGTGGGGCCGGGTCGGCCCTGTTGAGCCACCGCGGCGCCGCCCGGGCGGTCGCAGCGGTCGGTGAGGCGCCGATGCCGCATCGGGCCACCGTCGTGAGCGGCGGCGATGACGGACTGGTGGGAGTGTTTCCGTCCGCTCGAGTCGAATGGTGGCGCGGCCATGTGGCGACGGTTCGGGCGGTTGCGGTAGCCCCGGACGGATCTCGCGCGGCGAGCGCGGGTGACGACGGAACGGTCCGGCTCTGGGACATCGAGCGCGAGGATCCCGTCGCGGTGCTGCGCGGTCACGTCGGCCCGGTCACTGCCGTCATCCTGACCTCGGACGGCGATCAGGTGATCAGCGCGGGCGAGGACGGGACGGTCCGGCTCTGGGACCACCGCGCCGGAGAGTCCCGGCTGGTGCTCCGCGGTCACACCCGGCCGGTCCGATCCATCGCCGTCACGCCGGACGGGACGACGCTCGTGAGTGCCGGTTCCGACGGCACCATCCGGGTGTGGAGTCTGCGCACCGGGCAACAGACGGCCGGTACCGAACTCGTCGGTACCGCGCGGCCCAGCATGCTCGCCGATCCGGTGAGCGACGCACCCAGTTCCGTCGACCGGCTGGGGGTCGCGCCAGAGGTGGCGCGGATGGCCGCTGTCGTCGCCGCATCCTCAACGGTCCCGCCGCTGTCGATCGCCCTGCTGGCGGACTGGGGAGGCGGGAAATCCAGCTTCATGATCCAGATGCGTCAGGAGATCGATCGACTCGTCGGACAATCGCGGAACAACAACGGCGACAGTGCGTTTCTGGTCAACGTGCGTCAGGTGAGCTTCAACGCCTGGCACTACAGCGACGACCATGTCTGGACGGGCATGATCGGCAAGATCTTCGGCGATCTGCAGGCCAGCGGTCCCGCTGCGCCCGATCCCGATGAGGCCCGGGCCCGGCGGGTTGAGTTGCGTCGCCGGCTCGCGGACAACCGGGCCGATCAGCAGCGGCTGCGCGGCGCGCTGCGAAGAATGGACGACTCCGCATCCGCCACCGGACGGTTCTCGGCAGCCGGATCACCGGTGGGCATCCTGCGCACCTACCTCGCGACCGGCGCCCAGTGGTGGCGCGATGCGCAACGCAGCCGCGCCGCGCTCGTCCTGGCGTTGGCCGTGGTCGGCGTCGGTGCTGTCGTGTGGTGGTTGACGGCGGACCGGTTTGCGGTGGTCGGGCAGTGGCTGGCAGCGCTCGGTTCCGCTGCGGCGGTGTCCGCCGGGGCCGTCGCGGTGAAGGGTTACGGGCTCGTCCGCGATCACGCCGACGGGCTGCGTGCCGACCTTCGGAGTCGGTTGGAGCAACGGCAGGGTCAGGAGCAGGACCTGGGCGAACAACTCGCCCAGGTCGACGCGATCGACGCCCTTTCTCGATTCGTCGCGACGCACGCCGACGGCGCGGGCCTGGCCCGGCACCAGGGGATTGTCGGGGAGGTGCACGGGCACCTCGAGCAACTCGACCGGCTGATCCGGCGGGCCGGTGCGCAGTGGGACGGTGATCGGCATGGCGAGCCACCGGTGCAGCGTGTCGTGCTGTACGTCGACGATCTGGACCGGTGCCCGCCCGCTCGAGTGGTCGACGTCCTGGCGGCGGTCCACCTGCTGCTCGCCCTGCCGCTGTTCGTCGTCGTGGTCGGGGTGGATGCGCGGTGGTTGCGCCGGTCGCTGGATGTTCACGACGAGGCGTTGTTCGGATCGTCCCGGGCCGGCTCAGGGGCCGACCACGACCCGATGGACTATCTCGACAAGATCTTTCAGATCCCGTTTGCCCTCCGGGCGATGGACGCCGTCGGTGCCCGTTCGTACGTCCTGTCGTTGCTTCCGGAGCCGCTCGGTGCCGTTCGGATGGGTGATCAACCGGACGCCGGGACCGTCGCCGGATCCCCACCTGTTCGTACGCCGATGGACTTCCGGGGCGGCGACCAGCAGAGCCCGGCGGACGGGGCGGCCCGGAACCGTCCGGCTGATGGGGCCGCGCGGCCGGACCCGGCCGACGTCCGCCCGGCCGACGTCCGCCCGGCCGACGTCCGCCCGGCCGACGTCCGCCCGGCGGCGGCCGACCGGCGCGAACTGCGGCCCGCGAGTCTGCAGATGCATGCGCATGAGCGGGAGTTCCTGGCCGAGATGGGTCCGCTGACCACCACCCCGCGAGCGGCGAAGAAGCTGATCAACTTGTATCGGCTGATCCGGATCGGGGTGCCGCCCCACGAACTCGGCGCGTTCGCGGCCTCCCGGCGCAGCGACCCCTACCGATCGGCGGCGGTGCTGTTGGCCTTGGTCGTCGGGGCACCCTCGGTGGCGTCGACTGCCCTGGCCGCGGTGCTCGATGCCGGCCCGGACGATCCGCTGCTGGAGGTGCTGGCCGCTGCCGCGGCTCAACATCAGGCGTCGCACGGCGA
This sequence comes from Nakamurella sp., assembly GCF_044224575.1. GTDB lineage: Bacteria > Actinomycetota > Actinomycetes > Mycobacteriales > Nakamurellaceae > Nakamurella. The sequence continues at coordinate 6,768 of NZ_JBGAKE010000036.1, read as the reverse complement.
CGGCGGGACGGGCCGGTGCCCGACCTGTGGGACCTGGTCCCGACTGCTGGACGGATTGGCGGCCGCCGCGGACTCAGCCGTCGGTCTTCCCCGGCCCGCGCGGCCATATCAGACGTGGGCCGCCGAAGTGGCTCGATTCAGCTTCCACACGCGGCCGTTGTGGTCGGGGTTGAGCCCGCGTGAACAGGCGCAGGTCATCGGGGCGTGGTCGGGTGAGGATCGCTCGGTGACGATCGCCGGGCCGCCGGGCCGGCCGTGAGTGGGGAGATTTCTCCGCAACGGGCCGGGCGCGGACCCTGACCGTCAGCTGCCGCAATGTCCGGTCCCTCGCACCGATTCGCCGATCGGGCCGGCGTCGAGAACCGACTCAGCCGAACGACGGCGGGTGCCTGCCGAGCGGCCCGGCGTCCACCGTCCAGCGGGGCGTCACGCCCTCGATCGTGCCGGGCACCCGGACTCGCCGGATCGGGCCCCACGAGGTGTCGGCCGTCTCGAAGACCGAGTCCGGCCACTCGATCTCGCCCGCGGCGCCCGCGGCGACCGTGGGCCGAGCCCGACCGGACAAGGCCTCGGCGGTGGCCGTCAGCGACGTCCGGATGTCGGCCGGGTGCCCGGAACGCAGCTGTTCGGCGAGCGCACGGCCGATCCAGCCGGCCAGCAGGTAGCCGGTGGCATGGTCCAGGGCTTGCACGGGTAGCGGCGACGGTGCCGAATACGCGTCGAGATAGGCGATGCCGCAGCTCATCTGGACCAGGCTGTCGAATCCGCGGCGACCGGTCCAGGGCCCGTGCCACCCGTAGGCATTGAGCCGGGCGGTGACCAGCCCGGGATTGACCGCGCGCAACGCCGCCACGGACAGTCCGAGGCCCTCCAGCGCTCCGGAGCGGAGTCCGCACACCAGCACATGAGCCTGTCGCACGAGCCGCAGGAAGGCGCCGCGGTCCGCGTGCAGGTCCAGGAAGGCGCACCGCTTGCCCGGGGTGACCTCCGGCACCAACGCAGGCACCTCCGGAAAGCCGGGCGGGTCGATCCGCAGGACGTCCGCGCCATGGGCCGCGAGATAGCGGGTGGCGACCGGCCCGGCGATGACCCGGGTCAGGTCGAGCACCCGGACTCCGGTGAACGGCGAGGAATCCGGTCGGAGGGTCAACCTCACGGCCGGGGCAGGTTCCACCGTCGTCCCCTCCCGGACGGTGGCGGCAGCCCAGGCCGCCGGCGGGTGCAGCGCGGCGGCCGGTCCGCCGGCGGCGACCACCGCCGACTCCACGGCGTCGGCCGGGCGAACCGCCACCGCCGTGGCCACCACATCCCGCGACGCGCATTCGGGCGGCAGGCCGAGACCGGCCAGGACGGCCGCCCGGTGATGCGGGTAGTTGGTGTGCAGCCGCACCCAGCCGTCCGCCGCGAGGTAGTCGCCGGCCAACGGATCCCACATCGGTGGCAGCGCCCAGCCGATCGGCTGCGCCAGTCGCTCGCCGGCGAACGCCGCGCACGCAGCGACCCGATCCACCGACACCGCCCGCGGCGGCTCCGCGTTGCGCGCCGCGAGCAGTTCGGCCGCCCCGGACGCCGCCCACGCCACCGAGTCGGCGGCCAGCCCGGTGACGTCGTAGCGTGCCGGCAGCACCGTCGGCGGGCCGGTCACCGTCACCCCGGGGACCGTCACCGGCGCCACCGCGATCGGAGCAGCCCGACTCCCCAGACCAGGAATGCGACGACGGCGAAGACGGCCAGCATGATGCCGACCCACGTCCAGAACCGGCCGCCGGCAGCGGGATCCAGGAACGGGTAGAGCGCCCGGCCGGAGCGGTCGCGGACGTTGTAGTAGATGCCCAGGTACCCGATCGGTAGGACCAGCCAGGTCAGCGGCAGCCACCACACCTGCCGGCGCCCGACCAGGCCGGGCCCGAACACCACCCAGTCGATGACGGCCAGGGCGGGCACCACCGCGTGCTCCAACAGACTCGACGTCCGCGACAGATCGCCGGAGAGCAGGGTCTGGTAGATCACCGCAGTCACCGTCGCGTAGGTGGTGGACGCGCCCCGGCACCAGGCCACCGCCGCTGCCCAGCGGGGTGAGGCGACGTCGGCGGCGGTCGCCGTCACGACCACCGACAGCGTGGCCGTCAACGCCACGGTGAGCGTGGTGACCTGCGAGAAGTACTTCAGCTGGGCCAGATCTCCGTCCAGCGCCCCGATCAGTCCCCACCAGGCGAGCCCCGCCAGCACCGCCCGGAACACCAGGGCCGCGGTGCGGACAGCGGTGCGCGTCGTGGACCGGGGGGAGTCGGGGCGCGGCTCCCCGGCCGGCGCGGTGCGGTGCGATGCGGTCAACGGGAGCACCTCTCGGCAGCGGCGGACGATCCTCCCATGATCGGCGTCGCTCCGGCCGGCCGCCACCAGGGCGCATTCGATGCCGTGACCTGCGACAATGACGCCGTGCTCACCGTGGCGGTGCTTGGTCAGCTCCAGCTGCGCCGGGACGGCGAGCTGCGCCGGGTGCCGGCCGGCAAGGCCAGCGAGTTGCTGGTCCGGCTCGCGGTGGCCGCCGGCACGGTCGTCGCCGCGGACCGGCTGCTGTCCGACCTGTGGTCGACACCGTCGTCGCCGTCGCGGAACACTTTGCAGGCCAAGGTTTCCCAACTTCGGCGGGCGTTGGACGGCCGGGACTTGCTCGCCGAGGTCGGTGGTGGCTACGTGCTGCGAATCGATCCCGAGCGAGTCGATGCGTTGGAGGTGGCGAGGCTGGCCGCGGCGGCCCGCGCCCACCTCGCGACGGGAGACGCGCGGGCGTGCGTCGACGACTGCGACCGGGCCCTGGAAATGTTCGACGGCCCGATCCTGGTGACCGCCGGGGGCGCCGCATGGGCCGATCCGGTCCGGGCCCGCCTCGAGCAGACCCGTCTCGGACTGATCGAGGACCGGGCGGCCGCCCGCCTCGAACTCGGGGCGGCCGGTGACCTGGTCGGCGAGCTCGGCGAACTCGTCGAGGCCCATCCGTTGCGGGAGCGGCTCTGGGCGATGCTGATGACCGCCCTGTATCGGGACGGCCGGCAGGCCGATGCGCTGGCCGCCTACCGGCGGATCAAGAGCCACCTCGCCGACGAGCTCGGCATCGACCCCGGGCCGGAGCTGCAGGAGCTGGAGCGCCGCGTGCTCGCCGGTGACCCGACCCTGGCCCCGATCCGCGTCCCGGTCCGGCCTGCCGCCGCCATGCCGGACCGGCCCACGGTCGAACTGCCGATCCGGGCCGGCAACCTGCCGGGGTTGGCCGTCGAACTGCTCGGCCGCGACACCGACCTGGGCGAGCTGGCCGCAACGCTGCCGCGGCATCGGTTGGTCACGCTGGTCGGGCCGGCCGGGGTCGGGAAGACCAGCCTGGCCGTCGAGGCGGCCCGGCGGCATCCGGCACCCGGCGGGTGCTGGCTGGTCCGGCTGGAACACGCCGCGGACCCGGCGACGGTCCTGGCGGCGGTGGGCGAGGCCCTGTCGATGGTCGGCCCCACGTGGGAGTCCGTCGCCGAACGGTTCCGCGGCACCGACGCGCTGGTCGTGCTGGACAACTGTGAGCACGTGGTGGACGCCGCCGCCGACCTGGTGGACCGGCTGCTCGCCGCGGCGGCCGGCCTGCGGATCCTGACGACCAGCCAGGTGCCGCTGGACCTGGCCGGCGAGATCCTGTTGGCCGTCGAGCCGCTCTCCACGGACGACGCGGTCGCGCTGTTCGTCCGGCAGTCCGCGCGGCGGCGCCGCTCGTCCGCGTTCGATCCGGACGCGGTCGATGCCGCCCGCGACCTGTGCGACGCCCTCGACCGGATCCCGCTGGCCATCGAACTGGCGGCCGCGCGCACGAAGGCCCTGTCCGTCCAGGAAATCGCGCACCGGCTCGACGACCGGTTCGCGCTGCTCAGCGACCCGTCGGGGCGCCGGCCGGACCGGCATCGAGGGCTGGCCGCGGCCATCTCGTGGAGCTACGACCTGCTCTTCCCGGACGACCAGCGGGTCCTCTGGGCCATCGCCGGGTTCACCGGCGGGGCCCCGCTCGCCGCGGTGGTCTCCGTGGCGAGCGCCGTCGGCGTGCCGGAGCCTGCGACGTTGGACGTGGTCGATCGGCTGGCTGATCGATCCATGGTCGTGGTCGACGTCGGGACGGGCGGCGCGGTGCGGTACCGGTTGCTGGAGAGCGTCCGCGCGTACGCCCTGGACCGGCAGACCGAGGCCGGCATGGTCGACGCAGTTCGTGACGCGCACCTGAACTGGTTCACCGGGGCCGCCCGCATTGCCGCCGTCGAGCTCCGGGGTCCCCGGCAGTCCCTCCACCTCGGGGTGGCGCGGGACGAGCGGGCCAACATCGACGCGGCCCTGTGGTGGGCGGCACTGCGGGATCCGGCGGCCGGGCTGCGGATCGCGGTGAGCTTCGGCTGGGCCTGGGTGGTGCTCGGCGAGGGCGTGGGAGCCGCCGAACGACTCCGCCGAGCCGTCGCCGCAACGGGAGAAGGCGCGCCGGCCGGCGACCGGGCCACGGCGCTGGCCCTGGCCGGCTGGAACGAGGTCGGCGGTGACGTCGGCCGGGCCCTGGCCGAGTCGGAGCGGGCGGTCGCGCTGGCCGACCTGGCGGGCGACGACGCCGCGCGCACCGTCGGCCGGTTCGCGCTGGCCTTCGCCCTGATCCACGCCGGGCGCGCGCCCGAGGCCCTCCACCTGCTGGACCGGTGGCGCGTGACGGCGCTCGGCCGCGCCCCGGACTGGGACCTGGCCCTGGGTGCCGTCCTCGCCGGTTACGCAGCCCTCGCCGCGGGCGAACCGGCGCGGGCGGCGGCCGCGTGCGGGCAGGCCGGCCCGTTGCTCGGGGCATTGGGTGACGACTGGCTCGTGAGCCATGTCGAGTCCATCCTGGGCGAGGTGGCCCGGGCCGATCACCGGCTGTCCGCCGCCGGCCGCCACCTCCAGGCCGCGGCCGACAGCGCGCACCGGGCAACCGCTTTCGCGGCCGAGGGATTCCATCTGGCCAACCTCGGACGGGTCCGGCAACTCGCCGGGGACGACGCCGGCGCCGCGGCCGCGCTCGAACGGGGCATCGCGATCATCGAGGGTGTCGGGCTGATGCGGGCACTGGCCCTGTCCCGCATCCGGCTGGCGCGGGTCCGGCTGGCCCTGGGTGACCGGGCCGGCGCCCGGACCGAATTGCTGGCCGCGGACCGGTGGTTCCGGGAGTCCGGCGGCGGTGACGAGGCGTCGCTGGCCGCGGTGACGTTGGCCGCCACCGATGCCGAGGACGGCCTCGCCGGCGCGCCGGAGCGGCTGGCCGAGTTGCTCGACACCGCACGCAGCGAGGGCGATGTCGACGCCCAGGTGCTGGCGTTGGACGCGACCGCCGCACTGCGGGCGGTGGCCGGCGACCCGGCGCAGGCTCGCCGGATCCTGGCGACGGCGGACGAGCTGATGCCGCTGACGTCCTACCGGCTGGCCGACGTCGACCGGCGGGATGCCCGCCGGGCCTGGGCCCTGCTGTCCTCCAGCTGATCCGTGGCCTGACGGCCGAACCCTGTGATCAACCGGGGCGGGCCGTCAGGACGCGTCAGTACGCCCCGTCAGCCGGACGTCAGCGCCGCATCAGCGGTGCGGCCGATCGTTATCCCATGCCCGAACAAGCCCACGATCGACAGGCTGCCGATCGACAGGCCACCGATCGACTGGTCGCCGATGCGGAAGCTACCGACGCGCGGTCCGCGGAGCTGGTCCGCCGGCTCCTGTGCCACGACGCCGATGCGCCGGCCGAGATGCCGCGATCCTGGCCGGCCGGACAACTCCGGCGCTCGACCGGGCGCAGCGATGCGCCACCACCACCCGCGACCGCCAACTGGTCGCGCTGGCTGCCGCCCGCCTCGGCGGCGACGCCGAGTTGCTCGATGCCCTGGCCCGAGACCACCTGGCCGACTACCCCGACCACGAGCTGGCCGCCTGGATCGCGGATCCTGCGGCCACCGAGGAGCGTGCATGATGGATACTCGCGAACACCCCGATCTCCGGTCCAATCGATGGATCGTCGCGGCCCGGTGGATGATCACCTTCGTCGGCTTCCCGCTCGGTGGCCTGGCCGCCATGCTCACCGTCGGACGGGTGGACAGCCTCACCGCCGCCCTCGCCGGCGGGCTGATCACCGGTGCGGTGCTGGGTACTGCCCAGGTCCTCGGCCTCGGCAGGCTGATGACGAACCCGGCCGGATGGATCGCGGCCACCGCCGGCGGTCTGGCCGTTGGCCTTGGAATCGGCGCGACCGCCGTCGGTTTCGCCACCGATCTGACGTCCCTGATGATCGAGGGGGCGCTGTCCGGGCTGGCCGTGGGCGCGGCGCAGGGTGTGGTGCTCCGCCGTCGTCGACCCCGGCTCGCCCTGGCCTGGCCGCTCTTCCTGGCCGCCTGCTGGGCGCTCGCCTGGGCCCTGATCACCGTCGCCGGCGTGCAGGTCGACAACCAGTTCACCGTGTTCGGCGCGATCGGCGCCGTCAGCGTCACTGCCGCCACCCTTGTCCTCCCGCTCACCCTTGTTCGCACGTCCGTCAGGAGCGCATCATGAGCCGCCACGTCGTCTTCGGCACCGGGCAGATCGGCCGGCTCGTCGCCGAGCAACTCGTTGCCGACGGTCACGACGTGATGGCGGTCAATCGCAGCGGGCGCGGCCGGATCCGCGGCGCCACGGTCGTGGGCGGGGACGCCACCGATGCCGAGTTCACCACCCGCATCGCGGCCGCCGCCGATGCGGTGTACT
>NZ_JBGAKE010000014.1:0-133394 GCF_044224575.1 Nakamurella sp. | reverse complement strand
TGCCGGCGATCACCGCACCGAAGAACGCGGCCTTGTCCTGCCAGTCGTACACCCGCTTCCGCGGGCCGGTCATCGATCTTGAAGACACGCAACACTCCTCAGTCAGGGTGTGTTGCATCGACCATATGAATCCAGGGGCCCGGATAACGGCAATGAGCCCATGATCAACTCCAGGACGCGGCCAACCGGGTCGGCCGCCTCCACGAGACGCAGGCGGTACGCTGTGCTCGCTCCGTTCCCGCCGGCATCGTGCCGTTGGCCGGTGCGGGCCCGCCCTCATAGCTCAGGGGATAGAGCATCGGTTTCCTAAACCGTGTGTCGCAGGTTCGAATCCTGCTGGGGGCACCGACCTCTCGACCTCGGCCGTCCGCACCTTCCCCACTGTCCGGCCCCACTGCGACGCCGCCGACTCGCCCCACACGCATGTTCGGCGCCGTCCTGAACGTGCGTATCGGGCGAGTCGGCGCACCTCACCCCGCGGGGGCGCTCGGCGGTGCCGGCGGGACGGGCGCGCTGCCGTCCGTGGGCGGTGCCGGCGGGGTCGGTGCGCTGCCATCGGCGGGCGGGGTCGGTGCGCTGCCATCGGCGGGCGGGGCGGGCGGTCCGGCCGGACCGCCGCCCGGTCCGAGCGCACCCGGGGTCGGCGGTTCGGGGGCAGCGGCGATGACGGTGGCCGCCAGGGACGTTCCGTCGGTGTCGACGGCGCCCTCGGCATGGATCCGCGCGCCCGCCGCGACGGGCAGCGAGAGTCCGTCCCCGTAGGTGGTGTCGCCGCTGAGGTGGATCGTCCGGGTGAAGCCCTCCGGGTCGGTGATCGTGATGCTGCCCGAGTCGACGGAGGTGACGGTCCCGTCCAGATGCGGCTTCGGCGTCGGCGGGGTCGGGGTCGCCGAGCCGTCGCCGGAACCCGACGGTGGGTCCGTTGCTGCCGGGGCCGTCGGGGACGCACTGGTGCTCGATCCCTGGCTGCTGGGGGTGGAGTTGCCGCCGTCGTCGGCCGCGGCGGCTGCCGCGGCGCCACCGATCAGCACGGCCGCCGTGGCGGCGGCGATGGTGATTCCCCGGACGGAGACCCGCCGGTGGTGGAATGGGTCGTTCATGAGGTGTGCCCTTCCTGCTGGTGGACCCGATCCGAGCGGTTCGGGCCGGCTCCACCCACCCTGACCGGCGATGCTGAAGGCGGGCTGAAGGCGGTACCCGCGGCAACGATCTTCAGCGGACCCTCAGCCGGGCCCGGCATAGTGGATCCGGTGAATGCTTCCGGTGTGCGCATCCTGGTCGTGGAGGACCATCTGGTCGAGGTCAGCGCCGACGGGGTGGCCGCGGCATCGGTCGCGGAGGGCTTCCGCCCGGATCTGGCCGTTCTGGATGTCATGCTCCCCCGGCGCTCCGGCCTCGAGCTGGCCCGTGTCCTGCGCGGCGGCACCGACATTCCGGTGATCTTCGTGACCGCATTGGACGGTGTCGACGACCGGCTGGCCGGGTTCGACGCCGGTGCCGACGATTACCTGGTCAAGCCGTTCGCGGTGGCCGAACTGCTGGCCCGGGTGACCGCCGTGCTCCGCCGCTCCGGGCGGCTGTCGTCCCAGTTGATCGAGGTCGCCGACCTGATCGTGGACGACGACGCCGGGATGGTGCAACGGGCCGGCCAGGAGATCGACCTGACCGCGACGGAACGCCGCCTGCTGCTCTACCTGGCCCGGCACCGGGGCCGGGTGCTGTCCAAGACCCAGATCCTGACCCAGGTCTGGGGCTACGAGGCGTACGACCCGAATCTGGTCGAGGCGTTCATCTCCGGACTGCGACGCAAGCTTGACCAGCACGGACCCCGGCTGATCCACACCGTCCGGGGAGTGGGCTACCGGCTCGCGGCACCGGTGCCCGCCGCGGCGACCGAGCCGGGATGAGTCGACCAACGACGGACCATCCACCGGCCGCGCCGCCGACGGCCGCGGTGGGTGACGCGGACACCCGGGAGGAGGACCGCCCGGTCCGGACCGGGTCGTTGCGGGCCCGCGTCGTCGTGTCGGTCCTGGTCCTGCTGGCCGTGGTGCTGGCCCTGCTCGGCGTCGTGGTGACCACCGTGCTCGGCAATTCGCTACGGGACGATCTGCGGCAACGGCTGCAGGACCGGGCCGGTTACGCGGTCGTCCTGCAGCAGCAGGGGGTGACCGGCCAGACGCTGGCCGACCAGATGTCCGGCGGCGGCATCCTGGGTACCTTCACGGCCGGCGGGGAGGAATTCGTCGGTCGGGCCGACGTCGCGCCCCAGGCGCCTGCCCCACCGAACGCCCCCGAGCCCGGCAACCCGCCGGGTGCCGCCCCACCGCTCCCGCAACCGGCCGTCGAACCCGTGGTCCGGTTCAGCGAATCCGACGGGCAGCTGACGGCGCAGGTGACGGTGCCACCGGGCGTCCTGCAGCTGCAGGTGAGCGAGAACGATATCGAGCGAACGCTTTCCGCGCTGCGGACCATCGAGGTGGTGGCCGGGGTGGCGGCGCTGCTGATCACCGGCCTGGTGCTGGTCCGGCTGGTCGGCGTCGCGCTCCGGCCGCTGGACCGGATGGCGGCGCTGGCCCGCCGCATCGGCGCCGGTGCCCGGGGCCGGCGGCTGCGCCCGACCAAGCCGAACACCGACCTGGGCCGCACCGCGGTCGCGTTCGACGAGATGCTCGATGCCCTGGAGGCGGCCGAGACGAATGCCCAGCAGGCCCAGGAGCGGATGCGTCAGTTCCTGGCCGACGCATCCCACGATCTGCGGACCCCGCTGGCCGGGATCGTCGCCGGCTCGGATGGGTTGCTCCGCGCCGACTTCGACGAATTGGATCGGGCCGAGCGGGAGCAGCGACTGGTCGCGATCGTGCGACAGTCCCGGCAGGCCGCCCGGCTCGTCGACGATCTGCTGCTGATGGCGCGGATGGACAACAGTGCAGCGGAACACCAGACCCGTTCGCAGCGCGTCGATCTGATCGAGGTGGTGCGGCAGCAGGTGGATGCCGTCGCGCTTCGCCGGCCCGACCTGCACGTCGATCTGCGCATTGAGGCGGACGTGAACTCCGTTCGGATCGACCCGGATGAACTCGGCCGGGCGCTGGCCAACCTGCTGGAGAACGCAGCCCAGGCCGGCCCGGCCGGCGGGACGGTCACGGCGACCGTCGCAACCCGGCGCACGACGGCCGGCGACGAGGTGACGGTCACCGTCACCGACGACGGGGTCGGCGTGCCGGCCGACCAGCGGGATCGGATCTTCGACCGGTTCGTCCGGCTCTCCACCGACCGGGGCGGCCAGGGTTCCGGACTCGGCCTACCGATCGCCCGCTCCATCGCCCGGAATGCCGGCGGCGATGTGGAGTGCCTTCCGCGACCCGACGGCCGCCGCGGCGCGCGGTTCGAGCTCAGCCTGCCCGCCGGGGTTTGATCCCTCGTCTCGGGAGCAGACCGGTGGCCTCGGCGATGCTGCGGAGCGACCATGGGCCTACCGTCGATGGGGTGGACCGACGGTGGTGGGGTGCGATCATCGTCGCCACCGTGCTGCTGGCCGCGATCGTCATTCCGAACATTCCGGGGCGCCGGATCGCCGGTTCGCCGTCCGCCGGCGCCGTCCCCGGGCCGCCCTCGACGGGTGACTGTGTCACGTGGATCGCCGACCCGTGGCCCCGCTTCGACAATCCGGCACCGCAGATCGACGATGTCTTCGACTACCCCACCCTCACCGTCGGCCCCTGCGACGGCGGGATCGTCGGGGAGGTCGTTTCGGCCGCCGCCGACCCGGCGCCGCCGGCGCGGATCTCGGCAACCGACTACCTGAGCCAGATCTCCCAGTGTCCGATCGATGCGATCGCCTATACCGGGTCCATCGCCCCCGTGGTCCAGACGCCCTCCGGCACGTCCATCGTCTGGGCCGCCCAGCCGCAGTTCCGGTACACCCGGGTCGGGCCCGGCCGGGCGCAACGCGCGCAGGGCCAGCACTGGTCGGCCTGCCTGATCGGTTCGGTGGACGGTGTTCCCTACTCCGGCCGCCTGGAGGGCGTGTTCACCGACGGAACGCTGCCCGCGGCGTTCGGGACCTGCCTGCTGTCGACCGACCCCTCCCGCACGGACCAACTCTCCTGCGACCGGCCGCATCCGGCCGAACTCCTCGCGACCACGACGCTGGGGCCCCGTGCGGTGAGCGCCGCCGATGTGCGGCAATCGTGCGTCGACTTCGCCGGCCGAGCGCTCCGCACCTCGGACCCGACCCGGGACGGCGCCGTCCGCATCGAGGTGGTCGTGCTCCGCGACTGGGGGGTCGAGGTCGTGCAACCGGGTTCTGAACCGCTCGCGGACACCTTCGTGGGCTGCGTCGCGGTCGCTCAGCACGGGGCGATGTTGATCCGGAGCCTGATCGGCGTCGCGGACGGACCGTTACCGACGGGCTAGATCACCCTGGCCCCGGGGCGCGCCGGGCCGGCGGCAGCGATGATGGTCGCGGAACCATTCCTGGCGAGGCGGACGGACGGTGAACCGGCGAATGAACCGGGTACTGGCGGCCTGCACGCTGACGATGGTGCTGCTGGTGCTCGACTCCAGCATCATCGGCGTGATGGTGCCGAGCATCGGTCAGGATCTTGACCTCTCGCCGGCGGATGTGGCGTGGGTGGTGTCCAGTTACCTGCTGGCCCTCGCGGTGCTCCTGCCCATCGGCGGGCGCGTTGCCGACACCATCGGCCCGGTCACCGCATTCGTCGTCGGCATGGCCGGCTTCGCCGCCGCGTCGGCCGGCATCGCCTTTGCGGGAACCGATCTCGCCCTGATCGGCTGGCGGGCGATGGCCGGGGCGGCGGCCGCCCTGCTGATGCCGGCCACTCTGTCGATCATCCTGGGCGAGTTCGCCGACGAGGCCCGGGCCCGGGCACTCGCCGTGTACGCCGGCGTCGGCCAGGCCTTTGCCACCGTCGGCCCGGCCATCGGCGGGCTGTGTGCCCAATTCATCGGCTGGCAATGGGGTTTCCTGATCAACATCCCGGTCGGCGGCGCGGGCATCGTACTGATCCTGACCGCACGGCCGGCCAACCGGCGAACCGCGGGCGCTCGATTCGACGTGCCCGGAGCGGCGCTGCTGATCGTCGGGGCGACCGCACTGGTGACCGCCCTGATCCAGCTCCCGGCCTGGGGTCTCCTGGCCTGGCCGACGATGGCCTGTGCCGCCGTCGGGATCGTCGGGCTGATCACGTTCGTCGGGCACTGCCGGCGAGCGCCCGACCCGGTGCTGAATCTGCGGATGTTCGCGAGCCGACCGTTCACCGGCGGCACGCTGGTGCTGGCCGCGTTGGGCTTCGGCATGACCGTGGCCACCATCTACGGCGCCATCACCCTGCAGCAGACCCTCGACCTGGGCCCGGCCGCCGGGGGCCTGGCCCTGCTGCCCATGGTCATCCCGCTGCTGTTCGCGACCCGGTGGGTGGCCACGGCCTACACCCGGGTCGGCGCCCGGCGGATCGGCGCCGCGGGCAGCGCCGCGCTCACCGCCGGTCTGCTCGTCGTCGCGGCCGGGGTGGCGCTCGACTCGGTGTGGGTCGTCGGCACCGGCCTGGTACCGGCGGGCGTCGGCATTGGGATGCTGCTCAGCCCGATGACGAACGCCTCCCTCAGCACCGTCGCCGACGCGCAGCGGGGGCAGGCGTCCGGCGTCGTGTCCACCGCCCGGCAACTGGGCGGGGTCGTGGGGGTCGGTGTGATGAGCACCTGCATCGCCCTTGTCCCCGGCGGGGAGCACACGGGGACGACGATCGGGTTCGCCATCGCTGCCTCGGTCACGCTGGCCGCGGCGGTGGTCGCGGCCCGCCTGCTGCCCGCCCCCGTGGTGGCCTGACGTTCCGGGCCGGGTGCGACCGCCCACCACCTCGTTCAGGCAGCCGGGCCCTGGACCAGGGTGACGGACGCCGAGTGCTGCGCGCCCGCGACGTCCAGCCAGGTCACGGTGACCGAATCGCCGGGCCGGTGACCGGCCAGCACGGAACTCAGCCCGTCGGCCGTGGACACCGCGGTCGAATCGATCCCGACGACGGTGTCCCCGGCGGTCAGCCCCGCGTCGGCGGCGGGCGACCCGTCGACGACCCCGGCGATCACGGCCCCGGACGTCGCGGTGGTGGTCCCCGAGCCGGACCGGCCGCGGCCCGCGCCGGACCCGGTGCCGGTGGTCGCGGACTGCACCTGCACACCGAGGAACGCCGGGTACCCGAGCCGGACGCCGTCGCTCTCGTCGCCACTGACGATCTGCGTGGCGATGCCCAACGCCGTGTCGATCGGGATCGCGTAACCGTTCACGCTCTGCCCGGAGACCTCCGAGGCGGCGGTGTCGATGCCGATGACCTGGTTGTCGGCGTTGAACAGCGGGCCACCGGAGTCGCCGGCCTGGATGTCCGCGCTCGTCTCGATCAACCCGGTCAGCGTCTCGCCGGCGGCCGCACCCTCGGCCTGCGTGGTGATCCGCTGATTCAGCGCGGACACCACACCGGCGGCGGCGGACGGAGTTCCCCCGTCCCCGCCGGCGTTGCCGACGCCGGTGACCGCGTCCCCGACCGAGACGTTCTGCGAGGTGCCGAAGTTGGCGGTGGTCAACCCGGAGGCGTCGGTGAGCTGCAGCACGGCGATGTCGTCCTTGACGTCGGCGCCGACCACCGTCGCCCGGTACGTCCGGCCGCTGCTGACCACCGTCACCGTGATCGACGTCGAACCCGCGATGACGTGGTTGTTGGTGAGGACCTTGCCGTCACCGGTGAGCACCAGCCCGGTGCCGGCCGCCGCGGCGCCCTGGTAGGCGAGCTCGGTGTCGATGTCGACGAGTCCGACCTGCTGCTCCGCGGTCACCGGGACCTCGCTGCCGGAGCCGGTGGACCCGTCACCGGAGTACCCGTTGCCCGAGGACCCACCGTCGCCGGGAACCGCGAAACCCGGTCCGCCGTATCCCTGGTCACCGCGGCCGTACCCCGGGGACAGCTGTCCGTCACCCGGTGACCCGTTGGACGATCCGTCGCCATACAGGTTCGGCAGGGAGGCCTGCGCGGCGATGCCCTCCACCGCGGTCGGGGTGCCGGCCACCACTGTGGTGCCCCCGACGGCGCCGGCGAGGCCGACCACCGCGGCCACCCCCAGGGCGCCGGCCACCATGAGCGGTGTGCGCCGGCGCGGCGGAGCGGACGGGGCGGGCGGCGGTGGGGCTGGCTGGTACACGGGTCCTCCTGGGGATCACACTGGCGGACCCCAGGACACTCCACCCGGGTGCGGAACGGCTTTGCGGATCATCGGCATCAGGTGGCCGGAACCCAGGAATCCGCTGTGACCGGCAGCCGGACGGTCGGGACGTCGCCCGGCAGATCCTGACGTCGCCCGGCCGATCGAGACGCCGTGTTCCGTACCACCGCCGGCCGGGCCAGGGCCGCGAGCACCCCCAGGGCCTGCCGCCGCAGCGGCATGAACCGCAGGAAGAAGGCCAGCCGGAGCAGCCAACCGGCCCAGCCGGACAGCGGCACGCCGTAGAGTTCGGCGGCCGACCGGCCCACGCCGAAGGCCATGGCCTGGCCCAGCCCCCGGTACCGGAAGCGACCGGCGTTCCGACCGCCGATCACCCGGCGCAGGTTGCGCCCCAGGTGCGACCCGGCCTTGATCGCCCAGAGCGCGTTGGCCGGGACCGGGCGCCCGGTCACCGGGTGCGCCACCCGGGCGGCATCGCCGGCGGCCCAGATGGTGTCGGCCACCCGGAAGGTCGGGTCGACGACCAGCCGACCCCGCTCGTCGTGGACCAGGTCCGCCAGCCCGGGAATGCCGACCGGGCGCTGCCCGTGGGTGGCCAGCACGGCGGCGGCCGCGACCCGGCTGCCGTCGGACAGCTCGACCGCCGACTCGCCCACCCGCCGCACCCGCACATTCAGCCGCACCAGCACACCCAGCCGAGCGAGTTCCCGCCGCGTGGCGGCGCCCATCCGGGGCGGGCTGCCCGGCAGCAGGCCAGCACCGGAATGAACCAGCATGACGGGCATCTCGGCCCGGCCGCGGCGGAACCGGCCGGCGACCGCGGCGGCCAGCTCGACGCCGGCCGAGCCGCCCCCGACGATCACCACCGGTTCGTTGCCCCCGGTACGGACCAGGTCGTCCAGCCGGCGCAGGAACCGGTGGAATTCACCCGGTGCCCGCAGGGAGTACCCGTACGTCGCCAGCCCCGGGATCGCAGCCAGGGGTTCCCGGCCCCCCGTCCCGACGACCAGCTGGTCATAGCCGACCAACTGGTCCGGCGTGCCGTCCGCCGGCGCGACGACCGCGGTCTGCGCCGGCCGGTCGACCCGGCGGACCGTGCCGTGCACGACATCGGCCAGCGGCATCAGTGTCGCGAGTGGAGCCCGGGTCAGCCGGTACGGAAGCAGCCCGGCCACCACCTCGCCGGTGAAGCCGTGAAAGTTGTGGTGGCTGTCCGCCGACAGCACCGTCACCTGGACCGAGCCCGACCGGATGGCCGGGCGCAACGCGCGGTAGGCGAACAGCGAGACGTACCCGCCGCCGAGGAGCACGATCCGCCGCGGCGTCACGCGGCCACTCCGGTGAGCCCGCTCGCGGCGGCCGGCGCGACGCAGGCCGACGGCGCGATCGGGCGACCGAAGGAGCTGGGGGCGGCCGGACGAAAGCCCTGATCCCGGAACCGATCGGCGATCTCGACCATCCGGTCGACCTGCTCCAGGGTGGGCCGGCCGAGACTGAAATGCCCGCGATGCCCGCTGAGCGACAGCAACATGGTCTCCGCCAGGCAGGCGAACGCCTGGCCCGGCGGCAGGCCGATCGAGCCGCCGCGAAGCATCAGGCCCGGCACGTCGACCACGCCGCCGTCCAGCACCCGCACGTCGGGTCGCCGGCGAAGCAGGTCGGGACCGGTGTTGCGGGGCTGGGTGGCGTCGAGTACCACCGCACCGCGGCCCAGGTGCTCGGCGCCGATCAGGGCGTCGGCGGCCGCGGTCAACAGCACCACGACGTCGCAGGCCGCGATCGCCGCCAGGTCGGTGGCGCTGCGGGCCCCCACCGCGCTGGTCAACGGGTCCAGCCGGGAACGATCCCGGGCGACCAGCAGCAGGTCGGCGCCCAGCCCGTCCCGGGCGAGCAGCCGGGTGACCGCCGACCCGACGCTGCCGGTGGCGCCGACCACCGCGATCCGCCCGGCCGAGGCGGTCCGGAGCAGCGCGCGGACCTGCCGGTGGACCGTCGCCGCGGTGAAGGCGTTGCCGTTCGTGATGCCGATGTCGGTGCGCCGCGCCAGCTGTCGCCCGCCGTTGGTGACCGGCGAGGTCAGCCCGCCGAGCCCGACGATGTCTGCCCCGGTGGCCGCGGCCAGATCGACGGCCTGCGCCACCTTGCGGGCACCCGTGCGGCGATCGGTGAGCAGGTGCCGTGCTCCGAAGGGCACCAGGATCAGCCGGCCGACCTCGCGCCCGTTCAGGCCGACCGAAGCGAATCGCAACGGCGCCAACGGGAGTCGCCGCAGCGCGTGGTCGTACACGATGGTCGGGACGAGGCCGAGCGGCTTGGCCAATCGGGCCATGTCCTGCCGGAGATCAGCGCGGGGGTGCACCAGGAAGGCGAAGGTCATGCCGCACAGGACGTTCACATGCGTTCATCGGATACCGCCCATCGCACAATCATCCGTTCGGGAACGAAGCCCCCGAATCACGCGACATTCATTCAGGGATATCGCCCGATCGGGACGCAACGCCGGGGCCGCCCGGACGTCGCCCGCCAGCTCCGCGGGCCGCCCGTCGGGGGTCCGGCGAGCCGGCGAGCCGACTCGCCGGCGAGTGGTGCATCACCGGTTCAAGAAAGCCGGTCCTGCGCCACTGGCCCAGGTGGGCGGGGCGCCCGGGCCGGGTGCCCGGGCCCTACCCCTCAGCCGAGCGTCGCCGCGAGCCGACCGGCCAGCCGACCGACGAAGGCGGCCGGATCGGGCAGCTCGCCACCTTCGGCCAGCAGCGCCATTCCGTAGAGCACCTGGGCGGTTTCGGCCAGCCCGGGATCGTCCGGCCGCTGCCGGTAGGCGTCCCGCAGACCGGTCACCAGAGCGTGCTGCGGGTTGAGTTCCAACGTCCGCTTCACCACCGGCGGCTCCTGTCCCATCGCCCGGTACATCTTCTCCAGGGTGGGGGTGAGGTCGCCGGGATCGCCCACCAGCACCGCCGCCGAGGTTGTCAGGCGGTGTGACAACCGCACCGCCTTGACGTCGTCGATCAGCGTCGCGGTCAGCCAGCCGAGCAGATCGCCGAAGTCCTTCGTCGTGTCCTCGTCGACTTCTTCGCCACCGAGGTCGATCTCGCCCTTCGCGATGGAGGCGAACTTCTTGCCGTCGAAGTCCGGGACGGCGTCCACCCAGATCTCGTCGACCGGATCGGTGAGCAGCAGCACCTCGTAACCCTTGGCCCGGAAGGCCTCCATGTGCGGCGAGGATTCCAGCGCGGTGCGCGATTCGCCGGTGATGTAGTAGATGTCGCTCTGGCCCTCGGGCATCCGAGACACGTAGTCGGCCAGGGTGGTCGGCTTGTCGGCGTCGTGGGTAGAGGCGAAGGTGAGGATCTCCAGGATCGCCTGCCGGTTGTCCGGGTCGCCCAGCAGCCCCTCCTTCACCGCGCGGCCGAATTCGGTGTTGAACGTCGCGAACTTCTCCGGTTCGTCGTCCCGCAACGTCTTGACGGTCGACAGCACCTTCTTGACGAGCCGGTTGCGGATCAGCCGGATCTGCCGGTCCTGCTGCAGGATCTCCCGGGAGATGTTGAGCGACAGGTCGTTCGCGTC
This sequence comes from Nakamurella sp., assembly GCF_044224575.1. Taxonomy (GTDB): domain Bacteria; phylum Actinomycetota; class Actinomycetes; order Mycobacteriales; family Nakamurellaceae; genus Nakamurella. The sequence continues at coordinate 122,591 of NZ_JBGAKE010000014.1, read as the reverse complement.
CACGACCCCCTTGACGAACCGGAGGTATTCGGGGACGAGGGCCTCGCAGTCGTCCATGATGAAGACACGCTTGACATACAGCTGGACACCGCGCTTGGCGTCCCGCCAGTACAGGTCCATCGGCGCGTGCCCGGGAATGAACAGCAGGGCCTGATACTCGAAAGTGCCCTCGGCGGACAGCCGGATCGTCTGCAACGGCTCCTGCCAGTCGTGGCTGACGTGCCGGTAGAACTCGGTGTACTCCTCCGGCGACACCTCGCTCTGCGGCCGGGCCCACAGCGCCTTGCGGGAGTTGACCGTCTCGGGCTCGGGTTCGGCGTCGACGGTGTCAACCGCATCCTCGCCCTCGGCGGAGTCATCGCCGGCCGGCGGGGCCGGCGGCGTCAGCGGGGCCATCCGGATGGGCCAGGTGATGAAGTCCGAGTAGCGCTTGATGATCGACCGGACGGTCATCGGGCTCGAGTAGTCGTGCAGCTCGTCCTCGGTGTCCTCCGGCTTGAGGTGCAGGGTCACCGAGGTGCCCTGCGGCGCGTCCGCCTCGTCGGAGACGGTGTAGCTGCCCTCCCCGGTCGACTCCCACCGCACACCCTGGTGGGTGCCGGCCTTGCGGGTGACCAGGGTGACCTTGTCGGCGACCATGAAGCTGGAGTAGAAGCCGACCCCGAACTGGCCGATCAGCTCGGCCGACGCCTGCTCCGACTGCCCGGATTCCCGGGCCTCGCGCAACTTGGCCAGCACCTCGCTGGTGCCGGACTTGGCGATGGTGCCGATCAGGTCGACGACCTCCTCCCGGCTCATCCCGATGCCGTTGTCGGCGACGGTCAGGGTGCGCGTCGCCGGGTCGGTCGACACCGTGATGTGCAGATCGTCGGTGTCCACCTCCAGTTCCTTATCCCGGAACGCGGCCAGCCGCAGCTTGTCCAGCGCGTCGGAGGAGTTGGAGATGAGCTCCCGCAGGAACACGTCCTTGGACGAGTAGATCGCATGGATCATCAATTGCAGGAGCTGGCGGGCCTCCGCCTGGAATTCGATCGTCTCGGTCGACATCGCTGATCGTCCCCTCTGGTGATTTGCGACGACCACCCTATGCGTCGCGAGACCGATCGTCCGCATGGGTCCCCCGCGCGGATCAACTCGCACCGAATGGGACGAGTGGGCCGGGAGTCGACGGGTTGAGCCGCGCCGGCGGAGTTGATCCGCGCGGGCAGGGGCCCCGGGGGTCACTGCTCGCGTATCCCCCAGGGGGCGCCGTACTCGTCGACCAGGTCGAGGAACGGCTGAGGCGGCAGCGCCTCGGGTCCGAGGACCCCGGCCCCGGACCAGGTGCCGGCGGCGATCAGCTCGAGGGCGACGACGGGATTGAGTGCGGTCTGCCAGACCACGGCCTGGGCCCCGTACTCGCGCATCGACCACTCGTTGTCCACGACGTGGTACAGGTACACCTCGCGGGGGGCGCCGTCCTTTCCGATGCCCTTGACCCACAGGCCCGCGCAGGTCTTGCCGGACATCTTCTCGCCGAGCCGCGCCGGGTCGGGCAGCACCGCGGCGACCACGTCGCGCGGCGAGACCTCGACGGCGCCCACCCGGACCGGCTCGGTACGGTCCAGGCCGAGCTTGTGCAGCACCCGGAGCACCTCGATGAACTCCTCGCCGAGCCCGTACTTGAAGGTGACCCGGTCCGCGTCGATCCAGCGGGGCATCAGCACCACCTCCTCGTGCTCGACATTGACGCACTCGACCGGGCCGATGCCGTCGGGGAAGTCGAACACCTCGGGTTCGCTGAACGGCGGTGTGGTGAACCAGCCGCGGCCCTTCTCGTAGATCACCGGCGGGTTCAGGCACTCCTCGATGGTGGTCCAGATGGAGAAGCTCGGGGCGAAGTCATAGCCGGCCACGGTCAGGTTCGATCCGTCCCGCACGCCCATCTCGTCGATCGTGGAGAAGAGCTCGTCGGCGGCGTACCGGGCGAACACATCGGCCATCCCCGGTTCGATGCCGATGCCGACGAGCGCCAGCCGGCCGGCGGACTCCCACTCACCGGCCAGCGCGAACTGCTCGTCGCCGAGCATCACGCCGGTTTTCGCGTACGGCTCGGTGGGGTGCGGCCGGGACAGCGACATCGCCATGTCCAGGTAGTCGATGCCGGCGGCCAGCGCGGCGTGGAACAGCGGCATGACGAACCGCGGGTCGGTGGCGTTGACGAGCGTGTCGCAGCGGTGCTCGGCGATCAGCGCTGCCACCTGCCCCCGGTCGGCGGCATCGACCCGAACGGAGGTGAACCGCCGGTCTCCGGTCGACGCGGCCACCGTTGCCGCCCGGTCGCCGTCGTAGTCGCCGACGATCATCGCCTCGAAGAACGTCCGACGGGCTGCGATCAGGGCGATGGCCCCGCCGACTCCACCCGCTCCGACCAGTAGCACCCGCATGGAGGCACCCTCTTCACGCGAAATTTCACGGACAGAAACGATCGAGCCAGCAAATGGGTCGCGCGGGTGCCATTATCAGGCTTTGGCTCCACCGGCGCCCGCAAGGGCAAGGACCCCAGGAGGCGCCCGATGAGCAGGGTGGGCGGGCGGGCTCGGGACCGCCGAGCGAACCATGGGCACTGCGACGACTCCCGATGGAGGGGCGCGGAGCCTGCGAGCGCCCCGGCGAGGGAGTCGTAGTGGGCAGCACCGAGCCGGCCGATCCGCAGTCCAGTCCGGCGGGGGAACCGGAGGCAACCCTGAAGGCCGGGGCGATCGGCTTCGTCAGTTCGATGTCCATCGGCCTGGCGGCCACCTCCCCGGCCTACTCCCTCGCCGCGATCATCGGTCCCGTCGTCGCCCTGGTCGGGGTGTACGCGCCCGGCATCATGCTCGCCTCGTTCGTGCCGATGCTGCTCATCGCCTCGGCGTTCTACTACCTCAACCGGGTCGATTCCGACTGCGGGACCACCTTCTCCTGGGTGACCCGGGCGATGGGCCCGTGGTTCGGCTGGCTCGGCGGCTGGGCGATCGGCATGACCGGCGTGCTGATCGTCGGCTCGCTGGCCAACGTCGGCGTCACCTACCTGCTGCTCACCTTCGGCCTGGACGACCTGGTGGACAACCCGTGGGTGGTGCAGATCCTCACCATCGCGCTGATCTTCCTGATGACCGCCATCTGCGTCATCGGCACCGAACTGTCCGCGCGGCTGCAGGACGTGCTCATCCTGGCCCAGGTCGGGGCGCTGCTGATCTTCGCGATCGTCGCGCTCACCGCCGCGTTGAACGGCACCAGCGAGTACGACTCGCTCATTCCGGAGCTGTCCTGGGTCAACCCGTTCGGCGCGGGTGGGGCGGCCCTGACCAGCGGCCTGCTGCTCGGCGTGTTCGCCTACTGGGGGTGGGAGTCCGCGGTCAACCTGAACGAGGAGACGGAGGGCGCCTCGACCACCCCGGGCCGGGCCGCGATCGTCTCCACCGTCGTGCTGCTGGTCACCTACGTGTCGGTGGCCATCGCGGTCGTCGCCTACGCCGGCGTCGACTTTCTCGCCGAGAACGCCAGCGAGGAGGAGGGCATCTTCGGCACGCTGGCCGACAGCGCGATGGGCGGCTGGTCGTGGATCGTGCTGCTGGCGGTGGCCACCTCGGCCATCGCGTCCACCCAGACGACGATCATCCCGGCGTCCCGGACCGGCCTGTCGATGGCCCGCCGGCACGCGATGCCCAGGGCCCTGGCGCACATCCATCCGCGGTTCCGCACCCCGGACGTGTCCACCTGGACGGTCGCCGTCATCGCGACCGTCTGGTATCTGGTCGTCAACCTGCTGTCCGAGAACGCCCTGTTCGATTCGTTGACCGCGCTGTCCCTGCTGATCGCCTTCTATTACGCGCTCACCGGCCTGGCCTGCGCGATCTACTACCGCCGCGAGCTGACCAAGAGCGCACGGAATTTCGTGCTCATCGGGGTCGGCCCGGTGATCGGCGCGATCCTGCTGTTCTGGCTGCTGGTCGAGTCGATCATCGACATGTCCGACCCGGCGAACTCCTACTCCGGCGTCGCCTGGCTCGGCGTCGGGCCGCCGCTGGTCATCGGCATCTTCATCTTCGTCGTCGGCGTCATCTTCATGGTGTTCTGGCGGTTCCACGACGGTCGGTACTGGCAGGAGAAGCCCGGTGTGGCCGACCCGGTCCTGGCGGCCGGCGGCGCGCACCCGGGCGACCCCGATGAAGGAGCGGGCCGATGACGATCGTGCTGGGCTACGACGAGTCCCCGGGCGCCCGGCGGGCGCTGGAGCAGGCGGTGGACATCGCCGGGCGGATGAACGAGACCCTGGTCGTCGTCTACGCGGACGCACCGCCGAGCCGCATGGGTGAGGAGTTCACCGCGCACGCCGACGCGCTGGCCGAGCGGGGGCGCAGGGCGCTGGCCGACGCCACCGCGGCGGCGCGGGCGGCGGGCGTCACCGCGGAGGTCGAGTTGGTGCAGGAGAAGCCGGCCCAGGCCCTGCTCGACGTCGCCGACGCGCGGGACGCTCGGCTGATCGTCGTCGGCACCTACGGTGAGAGCCCACTGCGCAGCGCCATTCTCGGCTCCACCCCGCACAAGCTGCTGCACTGGTCGAGCCGGCCGGTGCTCTGCGTGCCGCCGCCCGCGGATGACGATTGACGCCCGTGCCGACACCGGCCCGCCCGCCGGTCCGCCGATCAATGGGGGGAAAGTCCTCGCACGATCACATTTTGAAATGAATGCCGATTAGGCTCGGATGTGGAAGCGGCGCCCTGCGGGCGACCGATCGATTCCGGGCAGAGGGTGGTAGTGGTGACGACGGGGCGGCGCGAATGACGCAACCGCCACTGCCTCCCGGCCCGGCACCCCGGGTCACTCTCCGGGAGGTGGCGGAACGGGCCGGAGTGTCCCGGACGACGGCGTCGTTCGTGCTCAGCGGGCGCCGCGACATGCGGATCTCGGCGGACGCCGAGGGCCGGGTCCGGCAGGCCGCGCGCGAGCTGAACTACCGGCCCAGCCTGCTGGCCCGGAGCCTGCGGACCAATTCGTCCCAGACCATCGGGCTGCTCTCGGACCAGATCGCCAGCGAGATGTTCGCCGGTGAAGCGGTTCGCGGCGCCCTGACCAGCGCCCTGCAGCACGAGCATCTGCTGTTCGTCGGCGAGACCGGCGGCGATCCCGAGGTGGAGCGCAGCATCATCCAGGGCATGATCGACCGCGGCGTCGGCGGGTTCGTGCACGCGTCCATGTACACCCAGGTCGTCCGAATTCCGGCGGTCCTGCGCCGGCACCCCGTGGTGCTGATGAACGCCTACACCCGCGGTAAGCGCCTGCCGGCCGTGGTCCCCGACGAGACCGAGGCCGGTCGGTCGGTCGCCCGGGAACTGATCGACCACGGACACCGCGACCGTGTGGTGCTGGTCGGCGAGCACACCGCACAGGCCGTTGCCGGCGAGGAACGGCTCGCGGGCATCCGCGAGGTGCTCGTGGCCCAGGGCACTGACCTGGCCGACTTCGTCGACTGCCTGTGGTGGCCCGACCACGCCTACCGCGCGGTCTCCCGGTACCTGACCACGGGTGCCCGGCCCAGCGCGTTCATCTGCCTCAACGACCGCATCGCGTTCGGGGTGTATCAGGCCGTCCAGGAATTCGGCTGGCAGGTGCCGCAGGACGTCTCGGTGATCTCCTTCGACGACTCCGATCTCGCCGGCTGGCTGCGGCCGGCGCTGACCAGCGTGGCCATCCCGTACTTCGAGATGGGCCGGCTGTCGATCGAGCTTCTGCTGACTCCCGACACCCCGGCGACCCTGCATCTGGTACCGATGCCGGTGCGCCTGCGGGACTCGGTGGGGCCACCGCGCTGACGCCTCAGCCGGCCGTCCGGGCCACCGCGGGCGACCGGACGAGGTCGGCCGGGATGGCGGCGGCACCGTCGGGCGGGACCCGGAGCCCGACCCGCGCGGCGTGACCGGCCCGGCCGCGGCGCAGCGCCCGCCGCCACTTCTTGGCGTCGTAGGTCGACGGGGTGGTCGATGCGATGAAGTCGTTCAGGATCTCGGCGAATCGCTCCGGGAAGTCCTCGTGCGGGAAATGACCGGCCTCGCGGATCACCTCGATGCGCGCCCCGGGAATGGCCTGCCGCGCCCGCTGCGCGTGCGCCACCGGCAGCACGGTGTCTCGCGACCCCCAGACCACGCAGGTCGGCATCTCCTGGGCGAGGTAGGCCCGGTCAAGCATGCCCACCACCTGGCCGCGCCAGTCGAGCACCCCGCGCAGCACGTGCAGGAAGGCGTCCCGCTCGGCCGGATCGGACTTTCCCCGCAGGACGCCAAGGGCCCCGGGGATGTCGGCCGTGCCGGGCAGCCCGATGGCGTGGGCCCGGCCGCCGACCAGTTGCAGCGCGGCGCGCACCGGCGGTGCCGCCGCCACCGCGAGCGCGGCACCTCCACCCGGCAGGGTGAGCCCCCGCAGGATCGGATTGACCTCCCGGCCCAGACCGCCGGGCGCGACCATCACCAGCCGCTCGGCGAATTGCGGGAACTGGTAGGCGAACTGCATCGCGACGCCGCCACCGAAGCTGTGGCCGACAACGGTGACCCGGTCGATGCCCAGGATCGCGAGCAGGTCCCGCATGCCGTTGGCGAACCCGCCGAGGCTGTAGTCGGCCCGCGGCTTCCCGGACCGCCCGTGGCCCAGCAGGTCGGGGGCGATCACGGTGTACCGCGCGGCCAGCCGGTCGATGACCGGATCCCAGGTCCGGTGGTCGCAGCCGACGCCGTGCAGCAGGAGCAGCGCGGGGCCGCGACCGGCCAGCACGTAGGCACGCTCGTGCCCGTGCACGGTCCGCACCTGGACCTGGGACGTTGTGCGACCCGGCACGACCGGCCTCCCGTCGGCACGGAGAAGTTGTCAGGACCGTCAGAAATAGTTCTCACGCAAGATTAACCCCGGCCGGGTGTGCGATGCCACGTGGTCACCCGAGGGCGGTGCGCCGGCGTCACCCCCGTGCCGATGGCCGCGACGACGGCGCCGCAATCCGGCTCAGGCCAGTCGCCAGATGCCGACGCCCGGACCGTCGCCGGGCACGACGATCACCCGCTCCGAGGCGACCAGGTCGACGCCGCCATACACGGTTTCCGGCTTCGACGGGCACAGCCGGACGGGCAGCGTCGCCCCCGACCACGGTGCGCGAGCCACGACGACGAGGAGCCGCTCATCGGCGGTCTCCCGCAGGTAGCCGATCGCGTCGTCGGTCTCGATGACCCACCGCAGCCCGCCCGTGCGCAGCGCCGGGTGCGCCCGGCGCAGTGCGATCAGCTCGCGGAACGCGTCCAGCGTGGCCCGGTCCCAGGTTTCCCGGCGGCCCCACGGCATGGGCGTCCGGGCGTGCTCACCGTCCACCCCCTCGAGGCCGAACTCCTCGCCGGCGAAGATCATCGGGGCGCCGGGGTAGGTCATCTGCAGACCGATCCCCAGCCGGACCAGGGCCGGATCGCCGGTCACCGTCCGGAACCGTGGGGTGTCGTGCGAGGCCAGCAGGTTCCAGTGCCGGATCGCCACCTTCCACGGCGTGCTGGCCAGGAAATCGCGCATCGTGGCCACCGTGTCGGCACCGCCGCGGCGCGGGATCCGCTGCGGCATGCCCAGGAAGCCCAGCCCGTTGTCGGTGGCGGTCAGGAAGCTCCAGACGGGCCGGGTGAAGCCGGCGTAGTTCATCGCGCCCTGCCAGCCGTCCCCGATCAGGTCGGCCGAGAAGTCGTGGCAGTGCTCGGCCAGCAATGCCGATCCCGGCCGCACCGCGTCGAGGGTGGCCCGCAGCTCCCGGGCGACGTCGTGGCCGTGGTCGAACGGTCCGTAGCGACCGGTCATGTTGGCCACGTCGATCCGCCAGCCGTCCAGGTCGAACGGGGGACGGAGCCATCGGGCGACCACGGAGTCGTCCGGCCCGAACAGCCGGGACCGGAGTTCGGCGGATTCCAAGTTGAACTTGGGCAGGCTGGGGTGGTCCATCCAGGAGACGTAGTTGCCGTGCCCGTCGAAACCGGTCTCGGCCCGATCGTCGAAGTAGTAGAAGCCGCGCTCCGGCCCACCCGCCCGGGCCGCGGTGAACCACGCGTGGTCGTCGCCCGAATGGTTGGTGGTGAAGTCACCGATCACCTGCATGCCCCGCGCGTGGGCCGCGGCGGACAGCCGGGCCAGGGCCGCATCGCCGCCGAGCAGCGGGTCGACTCCGTCGAAGCTGGTCGCGTTGTACCGGTGGTTGGAGCGGGCCGGGTAGAGCGGGGTCAGGTAGATGGCCGTGGCGCCGAGATCGGTGAGGTGGTCAAGGTGCTCGACGATCCCGTCCAGATCGCCGCCGTAGAACTGCCGGGGCGTGTCCGGGCCGGTATGGATCACCGGGTCGTCCCAGTCCGCCGGGACCGCCCAGTCGGGCAGCTCGCGGTGCGGCGCGTCCCGGGACCGGCCGAACCGGTCCGGGAAGATCTGGTACACCACCGAATCTGGCCCCCAGTCGGGACCGGGATCGTAGGTGGTGAGCCGGAAGTCGTGCCGGTCGGCGACCTCCCGGGTGTGCTCACCGGAGCCGTTCAGCCAGGTGTAGCCGGCCGGGCCGCGGTCCAGCAGCACCCGGTAGAGGGTGACCGGGTTGTGCACGGTGACCTCGGCGGTGTACCAGTCCTCCCCCTCTTCCTGGCCGCTCCGGGAGGCCCGGAGATACCGAGGTTCGGCGTCCTCCACCACCCGCAGCCAGACCGAGTCGACTCCGGCCGACCAGGGCACGCGCACCGAAATCGGCACCCGATCACCGAAACTCGGGGTCTGCGCCCCGACATACCGGGATGATCCATCGTGGTGGGGGCCGGGTTCACCGCCGGGCACCCCGCCCTGCTTGGTGGGCATCGATTCTCCGCGGGATCAGGTCCAGATGGCCTGCGAGGTATCGGGATCGAAGAAGTGGGCGCGCTCGACGTCGACCGCCACCTCGATCTCGTCGCCCATCCGCACCCGGGAGCGGGGGGCGAACGAGGCCACCCAGGTCACCCCCAGCTCGGGACCGACGTGGATCTCGTCGCCGCCGCTCTCCTTCGCGATCAGCTTGGTGTCCGCGGTCTCCACCCGCTCGCCGGGGAAGGTGAAGTGCACGACCAGCTCCGACCCCAGGGCCTCGGTCAACGTCACCTTGCCCTTGAGCCGCCGGTTGGAATCGGGGTCCCGGGCCAGGCTGGCGTCCTCCATGTCCTCGCTGCGCACCCCGACGACGACCTTCTTGCCGGCGTAGGACTTCAGCGCGGGCCGGGCGGACACCACCGAGTCCGGGATCTTCATCAGGGCATCGCCCTTGCGGACCGCCAGACCATCGGGGCCATCGACGATCTCACCCATCACCAGGTTCATCGGCGGCGAGCCGACGAACTGGGCGACGAAGATGTTCACCGGGGTGTCGTAGCACTCGCTGGGGGTGCCAAGTTGCTGGAGGATGCCGGCCTTCATCACGGCCATCCGGTCGCCCATCGTCATGGCCTCGGTCTGGTCGTGCGTGACGTAGAGCGTCGTGGTGTTGAGGGAGCGGACCACGGCGGAGATCTCGGCCCGCATCTGCACCCGGAGCTTGGCGTCCAGGTTGGACAGCGGCTCGTCCATCAGGAACACCTGCGGCTCCCGGACGATGGACCGTCCCATCGCCACCCGCTGCCGCTGGCCGCCGGAGAGCTGCTTGGGTTTGCGGTCCAGCAGCGGGGTGAGCTCCAGCATGTCGGCGGCCTTGGCGATCCGCTGCTCGATCAGGTCCTTGGGCATCTTGCGCAGCTTGAGCCCGTAGGCGATGTTGTCCCGCACGCTCATGTGCGGGTACAGCGCGTACGACTGGAACACCATGGCGATGTCCCGGCCCTGCGGGTCGACGTCGTTCACCCGCCGGCCACCGATCAGCAGGTTGCCGGTGGAAATGTCCTCCAGCCCGGCCACCATCCGCAGCGCGGTGGATTTCCCGCAGCCGGACGGGCCGACCAGCACCAGGAACTCGCCGTCGGCGATGTCGATGCTCAGGTCCTTGACCGCATGGAAGCCGTTCTCGTACAACTTGTTGATCTTGTCCAGTACCACGGGTGCCATGTGGCTCTCCAGGTTTCGCGAGTTCGCAGGGTCGACGAGGGGATGGACGTCGGTCAGCCCTTGACCGCGCCGGCGGTCAGGCCGGTGGTCAGGGATCGCTGGGTGACCGCGAAGACGAGCAGCATCGGGATGGCCGCAATCAACCCACCGGCCGCCATCAGGCCCCATTGCTGGCGCAGCGGGTCGATGACCAGGCTGCGCAGGCCAACGGCGAGGGTGGTGTTGTCCGGGTCCGGCAGGATCTGCGCAGCCATCGGCAGCTCGTTGAACGTCGAGGTGAAGCTGACGAAGAAGACCACGACCAGGATCGGCAGGGCCAGCCGCATGATCAACCCGAAGAAGATCTTGACGTGACCCGCGCCGTCGATCCGCGCCGACTCGTCGATGTCCACCGGAATGGTGTCGAAGAAGCCCTTCATCAGGAAGGTGTTCACGCCCAACGCGCCACCGAGGTACACCAGCAACAGGCCCCAGATGCTGCGCAGGCCGAACAACGGGAAGACGTCGCCGATGGACTGCAGCAGGATGAAGATGGCGGTCAGGGCGAGCACGGCCGGGAACATCTGCACCAGCATCAGCGTGAGCAGCCCCATCCGGCGGCCCTTGAACCGCAACCGGCTGAACGCGAAGGCCGCGCAGGCTCCCATCAACAGCGCCAGCGCGGAATTGAGGGTGGCCAGGATGATGGTGTTGCGGAACCAGATGGCGAACGGGAACTGGTCGCTGGTCAGGATCGCGGTGAAGTTGTCCAGCGAGAGGTTGTTCGGCACCAGGCACAGCAGCGCGGAGAACCCGGTGCGGTCGGACGGACACGCGGCATTGAGCGAGTTGCTCCCGGAGAAGGCCAGGTTGATGACATAGAGCGCCGGGAAGAGCGCCCAGATGACCATGATGATCGCGACGATGTGCCGCCAGCCGACGATGCGCATCCATCGACCGAACGGCATCCGCTCGGCCTTGAGCTTGGTCTCCGTGGCCGGCGCCGGGGTGGACGTGTCGACGCTCATCGTCCGATCTCCTCAAGTCTGCGGGTGAGCCGGAAGCCGTAGGCCGACACCGTGCCGACGATCACGAAGATGAGGATCGCGATGGCCGAAGCCAGTCCCATCTGCTGGTTCGCCGGGCTGAAGGCGACCCGCAGGGTGTAGTTGATCAGCAGGTCGGTGCCGCCGCCGTTGATGGTCGAGCCGGAGAACGGCCCGCCGCCGGTCAGCAGGTTGATCAGGGTGAAGTTGTTGAAGTTGAAGGCGAAGGTGGTGATCAGCAACGGCGCCGTGGCCACCAGCAACAACGGCAACACGACCGTGCGGAAGGCGTACCGGCTGGAGGCGCCGTCGACGAACGCGGCCTCCTTCAGATCCGCCGGCACCGCGGTCAGCGCGCCCGAGCAGACCAGGAAGAAGTAGGGGAAGCCCATCCACAGGTTGACGAACAGGACGGAGAACTTGGCCAGCCACGGGTCGTTCAACCATTGGATATTGGCACCCAGGATCTGGTTGATGATGCCGAAGTCGGAGTTGAGCATGGCCTGCCAGACCAATGCGGTGAGGATGACCGGAAGCCCGTACGGAATGATCAGCAACACCCGGTAGATGCTCTTTCCGCGCATCCGGCGTTCCTGCAGGATCAGCGCCAGGATCAGGCCGAGCGCGAAGTTGAGGAACGTCGTCAGGACGGCGAACGCGAAGGTCCACAACAGGATCGGCAGGAACGACGACCGGATGGTCGCGTCGGTGAACAGCTTCACGTAGTTGTCGAAGCCGACGCCGACCGTCCAGCCCGGGTTCAGGCTCTGCCCGCTGGCCTGATTGACGAAGGCGCCGTCGTCGTTGTTGGCCGGGAACACCTCATTGGTCTGGGTGTTGATCATGGCGTCCTGCGCCTGGTCATACGCGAACCCGGACTTGGCCTCACGGGCCCGGGTGATCGAAATGGCTCGGAGGTAGGTGCCCTGCTCGGCGTTGATCGGCGGGTTCAGCGCGTCCCACTGCGCCTTGAGGTCCGGGCTGCCGGACAGGGTGGCCAGGTTCAGGCTCTGATAACCGGTCACCCCGGTCACCTGCTCGCCGTTGCGCTGGACGTCGCCGGCCGGCACGTCGGTGAAGCCCTCGTTGGTGCCGATCCGCACCGACCCGGTGGTGGGGTCGGTGACCAGCATGGACACCGTGCCGTCCTGCTCGATCGGCACCACGGCGTACTCCTGGCCGCCCTCCACCGGCACCACGTTGCTGGCCTGGATGGCCGCGATGGACGCGTCCTTGTCCCCGAAATGTCCGGTGCCGTAATTGGTGAACGACAGGTAGCCGGTGAAGAACATGGTGAACAGCTGGTACACGACCAGGAAGATCAGGCCGGGAACCAGGTATTTCAGCGGCAGGTTGCCCTTGGTGAAGTAGACGGCATTGACGGCGATCAGCACGATCGCGAAGAACACGACCGCGGGCCACCACTCGGCGGTCCAGGCCTGGGCGAGGCACCAGATCAGCAGGGCGTCGATCAGCCCCACAAGAATGATCTTGATGATCAGGTTGCCGGCGCCCACCGAGCGGGAGGCCGGAGCCTCACGTTCGTCCTGGACCACCGGAGCGGTGTCGGTCATGTCGCCGTCGATCCTCTCGAAGCGGTGGTATCGGTCAGTTCAGGCTGGCGTTGCGCTGATTGATCGAGTTCGCCGCGTTCGTCATGGTGGTCGTCGGATCGGCCCCGCTGGCCACCTGGAACTCGGCCAGACCCCAGTCCTCGAAGACGTTGGACATCTGCGGGATGTTGGGCATCGGGATGCCGTTCTTGCCGTAGTCGCCGAAGGCCTTGACGATCGCGTCGGCGGACGCCGTCTCCAGCGTCGGAATCCAGGCCGGCGTGCGCGGATCGACCGCGTACATCGCGTCCATGAACTCGGTGGTCTGCACCTCGTCGGACAGGAAGGTGGAGGCCAGCACCGGGTTCTTGGCGTTGTTCGGCTGGAAGAACGCGCGCACGCCGATGAACGGCTGCGAGACGTTCGAGCTGCCCGCCCAGTTGGGAACCGGGCAGACCATCAGGTTGTCGCCGAGCGCGGCCTTGGCGTCCGGGATCGCCCACGGACCGGTGATCCAGAAGGCCATCTTGCCGCCGTTGAAGGCGTCCTTGGCGTTGTCGAACGTCACGTTCGGCCCGATCACGCCCTCGGTGGCCAGCTGCTGCAGGCGGGTGGCGGCGGCGATGGAACCCGCACTACCGATGCCCATGTCCTTCGGGTCGAAGGTGCCGTCGGCGTTCTGCTTGAACGCGTACCCGCCGTCGGCGCTGAACAGCGGCTGCCAGTGGTAACCGTCACCGGTCGAACTGATCTGCAGGCCGATGCCGAGGCCGGCCGCGGAGGTGCCGGCGGCCTGCAGCTGCTTCGCGGTGGCCACGGCGTCGTCCATGGTGGCCGGGCAGGTCGGCGACAGCGACTTATTGGTCAGCAGTGCGACGTTCTCGGTCGCCCACGGCACGCCCATGATGGACCCGTTGTAGGTGACACCCTGCACGGCCGGTTTGGTGAACTTGTCGGTGTTGGCGCCCAGGTCGACCGGGGCCAGGATGCCGTTCTGCTGGAACCGGCCGATCTGGTCGTGCGGTCCCTCGAACACGTCGGGCACGTCGCCGCTGGTGTTGCCCTGGATCAGCGCGTTCTGCAGGTCGCTGGGACCGTTGAACAACCGCATCTGGCAGGTGACGCCGTTCTCGGACGCCCACTTCTCGCACAGCGGCTGGATCGCCTTGGCCGTGTTGGCCGAGTTGTCGGCCCAAACGACCAGGGTGGACGCGCTGTTGCCGCCGGCGGCGCCGCCGGTGGCCGCGGCCGAGCCGCTGGCCGCGCCGGACGCGGCCGAGGTGGCCGCGGCGCTGGTGGTGCTCGATGAACTGCTCCCGCTGCTACACGCGGAGATCACGAGTGGGACGGCGGCCAGCGTCAGGCCAACCTTGAGCATTCGACGCATTCTGTGCCCCTCTGCACTGAGATGGATGGGCGGCGGCCGGGCACCCGGACGGTCCCCGACGTGTGTGGACGTTGTGCCAGCGATCACAAACCTCTGTGACCAATGACGCAACTCGGCGCAAACCCCGTTGCCCGACTCGATTTAGCAGGCGCCCGCCACGGAATGGGTGGCGAAAAGACCGGCTCACCTGGGCCGTTCATGCTGAACCGATCTAGCAAGGTCCACTTGCCACCTCCCCGGCCGCGAAGCGGACGTTGCCGAATTGTGACCTGGCCTTTGCCCAGTCGTGTTCACATCCGGACACGTGGAGCAGTCTTTGAACCTTCACAGGTCCGCCGGCGAGTAAGCAGGTGAAGATCACCATGTCCCCCGCTTCGACCACCGCCGACCTGGAGGAAACGACCGTGCCGTCCGACCCGACCCGCCCGCTCCCCCGCCGCACCATGTTCGCCGTGTCCGGAACGGCCGTCCTGGCCGCAGCGGCCGCCTGTTCCTCCGGAACCGCGGCGACCGGTACCACCGCCGCGCCGAGTTCGGCCCCGGGCAGCCCATCCGCGTCCTCCGTTCCGGCGGGAGCCGCGTCCGCAGCCTCGGCGTCGACCCCGCCCGCCCCGCCGACCGCCGATGCGACGACGCCGGCTCCGCCGAGCGCCGCGGCGGGACCGGCCGAGCCGGCGCCCAGCGGAACCCCGGTGGCATCGGTCGCGGAGGTCCAGGCGGCCGGCTCTCTCGTCGTCGGCGAGAACGAGGACGCCTACCTCCTCGCGTACGCGGGCGACACGGTCGTCGCGCACACCGCGGTGTGCACCCATCAGCGATGCACGGTCGGCGCGAGCGGCCTGTGCCCGTGCCACCAGTCGCGCTTCGACGTGGCCACCGGCGCGGTGATCAACGGTCCGGCGCTGCGCCCGCTCGCCGAACGCGGGGTGACGGTCAGTGGCGGGCAGGTGTACCTGACCTGACTCCTGATCGCACAGGAACCGCACAGGTCTGCCCTAGAGCGGTCACACAGCGGACGCCCAGGATCGAGTCATGACCGCACCGAGCCCGTTGTCCAGCACCGCCACCCCGGCCGAACGGGCGGCCCTGCGCGGACCCGATGGCCGCCCCATCCGGGTGCTGGTCGTCGACGACGAGCAGGCGCTGTCCGAGCTGGTCAGCCTGGCCCTGCGGTATGAGGGCTGGCAGGTGCGGACCGCCGGTGACGGGACGTCCGCGATCGCCGCCGCGCGGGAATTCCGGCCCGACCTGGTGGTCCTCGACGTGATGCTGCCCGACATCGACGGGTTGGAGGTGCTCCGCCGGCTACGCGCGGACATCGAACGCATGCCCGTGCTGTTCCTCACCGCGAAGGACGACGTCAGCGACCGCATCGCCGGCCTGACCGCCGGCGGCGACGACTACGTCACCAAGCCGTTCTCCATCGAGGAACTGGTGCTGCGCCTGCGCGCCCTGCTCCGCCGCTCGCACCTGGCGCTCACCACCGACTCGTCGACGATCGTGGTCGGCGACCTGGTGCTCGACGAGGATTCCCGGGAGGTGCGACGCGGCGACGACCTGATCAACCTGACCGCCACCGAGTTCGAGCTGCTGCGCTTCCTGATGCGCAACCCCAAGCGGGTGATGTCCAAGGCGCAGATCCTGGACCGGGTCTGGAACTACGATTTCGGCGGCCAGGCCAATATCGTCGAGCTCTACATCTCGTATCTGCGCAAGAAGATCGACGCCGGGCGGGAACCGATGATCCACACCATGAGGGGCTTCGGTTATGTCCTCAAGCCGGCCGCCTGACTCGCCGACCGACGACACGGCCGTTCTGGTCGACCAGCCGCCGACCGGCGACCCGACCACGCAGCCGATCCGCTGGCCGCCGGCCGACTCGGCCCCCGCCCGGCGCGCGTGGTTCCGGCCGCGGGCGCCGCTGACCCTGCGCAACCAGCTCGTGGTCGGCATCGTGGCGCTCATCGTCGGGGTCTGCGCCGTCGTCGGGGTGACCACCGAGGTGTTCCTGTCCCGCTACCTGACCAAGCAACTGGACACCCAGCTGGCGCAGGCCAACCAATCGGCCACCGGGGGCCCGGACGGGCCCCGGTTCATCGCCGAGCCCTGCGGCTTCGGCCCGCGGGGTGGGTTCGGCCCACCGAGTGTCACGGCCTACATCCGGGGCGGGGAGGTCGTCAGCGCCGCCACGACCGACTACAAGAACGGCTGCACGGCGGCCAGTGCCGGGGTCGAGGCCGCCCTGCTGGCCTTCGCCCCGACCAGCAGCCCGCAGACCGTCGCGCTGCCCGGCCTGGACGGCAGCTACCGGGTGATGGCCACCACCAAGAACGGCGTCACGGTGGTCAGCGGGCTGTCCACCACGCAGGTCGACGGTTCGCTGTTCCAGGTGGCGATGATCCTGCTGATCGTCACCGGGGTGGCGCTGGTCGCCGGGGCCTTCGCCGTCATCTGGATCGTCGGGCGATCCCTGCGCCCGTTGGACCGGGTCGCCGCTACCGCACGGCAGGTCACCACGCTGCGGTTGGACCGGGGCGAGGTCGACCTCGGCGTCCGGGTACCCGCCCGGGACACCGACACCCGCACCGAGGTCGGGCAGGTCGGCGCGGCGCTGAACCAGATGCTCGGGCACGTCTCGGGCGCGCTCGAGTCACGGCAGGAGTCCGAGACCCGGGTGCGACAGTTCGTGGCCGACGCCTCGCACGAGCTGCGCACCCCGCTGGCCTCGATCCGCGGCTACGCCGAACTGGCCCGCCGGGACGAACACGACGCCGGGACGGTGAGCCATGCGCTGCGGCGGGTCGAATCCGAGTCGGCCCGGATGTCCACCCTGGTGGACGACCTGCTGCTGCTGGCCCGCCTGGATTCCGGGCGGCCGCTGTCCGCCGAGGATGTCGACCTGACCAAGCTGGCGATCGACGCGGTGTCCGACGCCCGGGTGGCGGGCCCGACCCACCGCTGGCTGCTGGACCTGCCGCAGGAACCGGTCACGATGACCGGCGACGGCGCCCGGCTGCACCAGGTGCTGGTCAACCTGCTGACCAACGCGCGCACGCACACCCCGGCCGGCACCGTGGTGTCCTGCGGCGTGCGGACCGAGCCCGGCCCGGGGGGCCGGTTCGCGGTGATCACCGTGACCGACAACGGGCCCGGCGTCCCCGCCGCGCTCCAGCCGAACATTTTCGGCCGGTTCGTCCGCGGCGACTCGTCCCGGTCCCGGGCGGCCGGCTCGACCGGGTTGGGTCTGGCCATCGTGTCCGCGGTGGTCGGCGCCCACGGGGGCAGCGTGTCGGTGGACAGCCGTCCCGGCCGGACGGTGTTCACCGTATGGCTGCCGGGCGCGCGCGGCTGAATGCCACCATTGGGCAGCGATAGGCTGTTCGGGCCCATTGAATCGTCTGACCCCTTTCGTTGGGATAGTGAGAGTCGATGCTGATCTTTCCCAGTGCGGAGTGGGTGGCTGCTTGGGTCTCGTCGACCAACGACGACGCAGATTTCCGCGCGGCCGGACAAGGATGGGTGGGCACGGTCGGTGTCGTCGTCCAGGACGGTCCGAAAGGTCGACCGAGTTTCATCCGGCTGAACGGACGGGAGGGACGATGGTCGAGCTACTCGGTCTTGAAGGCGCCGGATCCGGCCTCCGTCGAGCGCATTCGACTGACCGCCAGGTACGCCGTCTGGCAGCAGGTGATTCGACAGGAACTGAATCCTATTCGTGGCGTCCTGCAGGGACGAGTGATCGTCAGGGGTCACCTTCCAGATCTACTGCGGTACCGGGGCGCGATTCTCGTGATGTGCGAGAATGCCGGCCGAATGGACACGACTTTTCCCGTCGCGTAGTCGGCCGGCGACAGCTCGATCGATCCGGGCCGGATCGCTGATGGACGACACGCGCTACGCGGTCACCGACGACGGCGTGCACCTGGCGTATCAGGTGACCGGCGAGGGCCCCGTCGACCTGGTGATGGTGCCCGGATTCATCTCCCATGTGGAGCTACGTTGGCGAGAACCGGCACTGGCCCGCTTCCTCCGATACCTCGGGACCTTCAGCCGGGTGATCGGATTCGACAAGAGGGGAATGGGCCTCTCGGATCGCGATCCCGGCGATGTCACCCCATCGCTGGCCCAACGGGTCGCCGACATCCGGACGGTGATGGACGCCGCAGGAAGTCGGCGGGCTGCACTCTTCGCCTGGTCCGAGGGCGGGGCGACCGCCATTCGATTTGCCATCACCCACGCAGACCGCGCGGCGGCACTCATTCTGGTGGGGACCACCCCTCGCTTCTCCAGCGCGCCGGACTTTCCCGAGGGGATTCCGCGGGACCTGCTGGAAATGGCCGTCGACGTGTGGCAGGAGGAATGGGGCAGGGGTGTGTCGTTGCCACTGTATGCGCCCAGCGCGGTCGACGACCCGCGGTTCGCGGCTTGGTGGGCGGCATACCAACGACATTCGGCCAGCCCCGGGGCAGTTGCCAATTCGCTGATGATGCACTTCGACGTCGACGTGCGACCTGACTTGGCGAACCTACGGGTGCCCACGCTCATCATTCACCAAACCGATGACATGGTGATCCCGGTGACCTGCGCGCGGTACGCCGCGGCACACGTTCCCGGCTGCGCTTTTCGCGAACTGCCCGGCTCCGACCATATGTACTGGCTGGGTGATCAACGGGAGACCATCGACTCGATCCGGCACTTTCTCGGAGAATCAGTAGCCGGCCACGCGCTCAAGCTCCGCCGGCGGAGGCCATCGGTCGGCTGGGAGAGCTTGACCCCGATGGAACTGGAAGTGGCGCGGGCGGTCGGCGACGGGCTGACGACCCGACAGATCGCCGAACGCCTTTTCGTCTCCCCACGGACGGTGCAATCCCACATCACCAATGTCCTGCGCAAGCTCGATGCCAAAAAGCGCAGCGCGATCGCCGCTGAGGCGGCGCGCCGGTATCCGCCCGCCTGACCGTCGTCCAGGACCCCGGCCCTTCGTCCGTTGGCGCGGTCCTTGGCTCAATCTCCGCACTTTGGCGGAGGTTAACGGGTCACCTGCTGTTCGACCCTGGACTTCCACCGTCGAGCAGGGGGCACCGACATGCCGTCCACCAGCACTCCATTCCGACATCCCTCCGGTGACGAAACAGATCCCGGACGCGAGACCGAACGACTGATAGCAATGGCCGGGCGCAACGACTCAGCTGCCTGGACCGAACTCGTGCGCCGCTATTCGCCGTTGGTCAGGGCCGTCGCGCGCCAGCATCGGCTGGGGTCGTCCAGCGTGCACGACGTTGAGCAGAACGTTTGGATTCGCTGCCTGGAACATCTCAACGACCTGCGCGATCCCGCGGCCCTACCCGGATGGCTCAGGACGACGGCGCATCGCGAGGCGATGCGACTGACCGCAGCCGAGCGACGCGTCATCCCAACGGACCCGGTGGTGTTGGGTCGGATAGTGGAATCGAACACCGGCCCGGATGCGAGCGCCCGCATTCTGCGTTGCGAAGCCGACCAGGCGGTGCGGGAGGGTCTGGCCGAGCTTCCCGATGCCCAGCGAGAGTTGCTGGGAAGGATGTATGCGCGGGCCGGAGTTGGCTACCGGGAACTGAGCCTGACGATGGGTATCCCGACCGGGAGCATCGGGCCGACCAGGGCCCGCACATTGGCCAAACTCCGCAGGACCACCGCCCTGCGTCGCTACCTGGGATCATCCACGGACCGGGACACCGCATGACCAGAGGCATGGTCGCCTTTGCGCAGGCGACGCCGGGCGGGCACGTCAGGTCATACTGATGTGGAGACGGGCGGCTCGACTCGCCCGGCATCGACGGAAGGGCGGCAGCGATGAGCGGAGCGGCGGACCCACAGAGCTTCGAAGACCGGCGCGCGGTCCTGCGGAACCAGTACCTGATGCCGCCCGGCGAGCGGCCGGCGTCGGCCGCCCGGGGCCTGCACCACACCGCTCTACTGGCCGGCGACGTCGAGCGAACCATCCGGTTCTACCAGGACCTGCTCGAGTTCCCGCTGACCGAACTGATCGAGAACCGGGACTACGCCGGATCGTCACACTTCTTCTTCGACATCGGCAACGGCAACCTGCTGGCGTTCTTCGACTTCCCGGGGCTGGACGTCGGCCCCTATCAGGAGGTACTCGGCGGCCTGCACCACATGGCCATCAGCGTCGCCCCGGACAAGTGGGAGCGGTTGCGGGACAAGCTCACCGACGCGGGGGTCGAGCTCGTGGAACACAGCGAGGTGTCGCTGTACTTCCGCGATCCCGACGGCGCCCGCATCGAGTTGATCGCCGACCCGCTCGGCGAGATGTACGGCTCGAAGGTGCTGTGAGCCGGCTCAGACCGCGACCGGCTGCGGGGCGAGTCCGTAGGCCGCCCGCCGCTGCTGGAGCATCCCGGGCGACGGCAGGGCGCGGGCCGGCCGGCGCCGCTTCAGCTTGACCGCGAGCTCGTTCGGCAGCGACAGCCGGAACACCTTGCCCCAGGCGGAGCCGACCTGCTTGGGCAACGGGCCGGTGACGTAGTGCAACCCGTAGTCGTCGAAGATCTGCCGCACCTTCGGCGCGATCTCCTGATACCGGTTGCTGGGCAGGTCGGGGAACAGGTGGTGTTCGATCTGGTACGACAGGTTGCCGGTCATGATGTGCATCGCCTTGCCGCCGGAGATGTTGGCCGAGCCGAGCATCTGCCGCAGGTACCACTCGGCCTTGGTTTCGCCGTCGATGGAACGCTTCTCAAACGTCTCGACGCCCTCCGGGAAGTGGCCGCAGAGGATCACCGAGTTGGTCCACAGGTTGCGGACGAGGTTGGCGGTGGCGGTGGCGGCCATGGTGCTCAGGAAGGCCGGCCCGGTCAGCAGCGGGTGCACCACGTAGTCCTTGAGGGCCTGCTTGCCGATCTTGCGGAGCACCTGCCGGGTCCGGGCCTTGAACTCCGGATCGGATCGGCGCTTGCGTGAGCTCAGGTTCTTGCCGAGCTCGAGATCGTAAGCAGCAATGCCGAACTCGAAAAAGCAGGCATTGATGAAGCACCACAGCGGCTGCGCCAGGTAGATCGGGTGCCAGCGCTGATCCTCGTCGACGCGCATGATCCCGTAGCCGAGATCGTTGTCCCGGCCGATGACGTTCGTGTAGGTGTGGTGCAGTTCGTTGTGGGCGTGCTTCCACTGCTCGGCCGGGGAAGCGTTGTCCCATTCCCAGGTGGTCGAGTGGATTTTCGGGTCCCGCATCCAGTCCCACTGCCCGTGCATGACGTTGTGCCCGATCTCCATGTTCTCCAGGATCTTGGCCACCGACAGTCCCGCGGTGCCCAGGATCCAGGCCGGCGGGAAAAGCGAGGCGAACAGCACGATCCGGCTGCCCAGCTCGAGCTTGCGCTGCACGTCGATGACCCGCCGGATGTAGGCGGCGTCCCGTTCACCACGGGACTCGACCACCTCGGCCCGGATCACGTCGAGCCGGCGGCCGATCTCGGTGATGTCGTCGGCGGTCAGATGGGCGATGGGGTTGACGTCCTTGCGCTGCATGACGGTCATCGAATTGCTGAGCTCCCTCGATTGCTAGGAATGGCGGTGATTCAGTTGTCGATCTGGCAGGGTCCGGCGGCGGACGACACACAGGTCTGCACCAGCACACCGTCACCCGGCGCCGCGCGGGTGATCTCGCCGCTGCGCAGATCGCGGACCGTGCCGTCACGAAGGGGCAGGACGCACGAGAAGCAAATGCCCATCCGGCATCCCGACGGCATCAGCACGCCGGACGCCTCCGCGGCATCCAGGATGGACGATGTCCCGGCACACTCGACGGCCGCCCCGCTGACCGTGAACTCGACCGTGCCACCCTCGCCCGGGGCCGCCAGCCGCGTCCGGAACCGTTCGGTGTGCAGGCGCTGCTCGGAATGCAGATCCGCCCAGTAGGTCTCGATCTCGTCGAGCAGCCCGGCCGGCCCGCAGGCCCAGGATTCGCGTTCGATCAGATCCGGTACCAGCGACTGCAATTCGTCCATGGCCAGCCGGCCGGCCTGTCCGGTGTGCTTCTCGACGAGCCGGATCCGGCCGCCCGCCGCCAGCTCCCGCAGCTCCGGACCGAAGAGGACGTCGCCCTGGGTGGTGTCGGAGTGCACCAGCACGACGTCCCGGAGCCGCTGCAGGCCCGAACGCAGCATGCCGATCACCGGGGTGATGCCGCTGCCTCCGGTGATGAACAGCACCTTCGGCGGCGCCGGATCGGGCAGCACGAAGTCGCCGCAGGCCTGGTCCAGGTGCACCAGGTCGCCGGGGGCGAGTCGCTGGGCCAGATGGGCGCTGACGATCCCGCCGGGCACCGCCCGGGCGGTCATGGAGATGGTGCCGTCCGGGGTGACAGGTGGGCTGGTGATCGAGTACGACCGCCAGCGCCGGATCCCGTCGACGTCCAGGCCTACCCGGACGTACTGGCCCGGGACGTGGGGTCGCCACGCCGCACCGGGTCGCAGCACCACGGTGACCGCGTCGCCGGCTTCTGGCCGGACCGCGACCACCTTCCCCCGCAGATCCGCGCCACGGCGCAGCGGGTGGAACATGTCCAGGTAGTCCTCGGGGCGCCGGGGCGAGGCCATCGCATCGGCGACCGACCACAGCCGGCGGCGCAGACGGTCGCGAACCCCGCGGTCGCGCTCTGTTCCCCCGTTGGTTGTGGTCATAGGAGCTACTCTGCCTGTTGTCGACGACTAGTTTCCTGCGTCGGCGACGTGAAAAAGCGGACTGATCTTGTTCGCAACGAACAAAAGGTGACTCAAGGTGAGTATTGACGACGGCGGTCGGGTCACCACCGGTGCCGGTGACCTCGACCTCGGCGACCGAACGCTCGCGTTGCTGAGGTCGCGGCTGCCGGCGGTGGCCGAGCTGACCGTGCAGGCCATCATCGAACAGGTGCCGCCCTACACGGACGCGCTGTCCGGGCCGATCGGCGCGAACATCCGATCGGCGGTCGAGCTGGCCCTCGGTGGCTTCCTCAAAGTGGCGGCGCGGCCCAGCGGGGCCACCGCGGGGCCGCGCTCGCCCGTGCTCGACGGTGCGTACGCGCTGGGCCGGGGCGAGGCGCGGGCCGGCCGGTCGATGGAGGCACTGCTGGCCGCCTACCGGATCGGCGCCCGGGAGTCCTGGCGGCAGTTCTCCCGGGCGGCCGTCGAGACCGATCTGGCGGCCGACACCATGGCCCGGTTCGCCGAACTCGTGTTCGCCTACATCGACGAGCTGTCCGCCGCCAGTGCCGCCGGCCACACCGACGAGCTCGCCACGACCGGCCGGGTTCGCGAGCGATACCTGAACCTGTTGGTCCGCGGCCTGCTGGCCGGCGAGTCGGCAACCCGCCTGGCCGAGGCCGCCGATCGCGCGGGATGGCGCCCGACCACGACCCTGGCCGCGGTCGTTCTGCCCACCGGACACGCATCCCGCGCGGTGACCAGCCTGGACGACCGCACCCTGCGCTCCGACGAGTTGCCCGGGCTGGCGCCGGACGAGCAGTCGGAATTGACCCTGCTGCTCGTCCCGGACGCCGATGGCGCCGGCCGGGCCGGCGTCTCCCGGGCCCTGCGCGGCTTGAGCGCGTCGCTCGGGCCGGCGAAACCCTGGACCCTGGCCCGGCTGTCGTATCAACGGGTGCTACGGGCCCGGCGGTTGACGCTGCCCGGCGCCGGGGGGCTGATCGACACCGAGGAGCAGCTGACGGCGCTGGTCGTCACGGCCGACCCCGATGCGTTGGCCGACCTGCGGGCCCAGGTGCTCGCCCCGCTCGCCGGCCTCCGATCGGCCAGCGCCGATCGTCTGGTGGAAACCCTGCGCGCCTGGTTGCTCCACCACGGCCGGCGGGACGAAATCGCACGGGCGCTGCACGTGCACCCGCAGACCGTCCGGTACCGGGTCGGTCAGCTGCGCGAGCTCTTCGGTGACCGGTTGGACGACCCGGACACCGTCGCCGCCCTGACCGTCGCGCTGGTCAACCCCGGCCCGGGGTGATCTGCGCGACCCGGGACGACCCGGATCGGTCGGCGAGGACGGCCGAGCTCAGGAGGTTGGCGGCGCCTGATCGGCGCCGGTGGGCGGCGTCAGGCCCGGCGGCCGCTCCATGCCATCAGGCGGCTGCATGCCCTCGGGTGGCTCCAGGCCGGATCCGCCGCGGCCGGACCCGGACTCACCCGCACCCGCCGCACCGCCGAAGCCGCCGGTGCTGCCCGAGGTGACCGCGGTCGCGCTGGCGGTGTCGCCGGCCACGGTGGCCAGCACCCGGACCGTGGCGCCCTGGGTCAGGCCGGAGACGTCGACCCCGGAGCCGATCGCGTACGTCGAGGTGTAGCCGTCCGCGCTCTTCACCGTGATGGAGTCGGCGGCGACCGCAGTCAGCTCGCCGGTCTGCAGGCGCATGGTCTGGGTGCCGCTGCCGCTCGACACCACGAAGTCACCGTGCAGCGCATTTGCCAGCGCCATCGCGCCGGCCGACCCGCCGCGCATCCCGCCGCCGTCGAAGCGCCCGGTCTCTCCGCCCCCGGCGCCCGGACCTCCGCTGAAACCGGCCTGGGTGGTGTCGCTGTTCGACGAGGCGTTGGCCGCGGAGACAGCGGCGACGCCGCCGATCGCGACGACGCCGGCGAGGACTCCGCCGGCGGTGACCTTCTGCCAGGTCTTCCACCGGGACGGCGGCTTGTCGGGATCCGGCGCGGCCGGCGCACCCCAGGTCGGCGGCTGACCCGCTCCGGCCGGTGCACCCCAGGATGCCGCCACGTCCGGTGCACCGTGGGCACCCGCGGACGACGGCGGCCCGAGCGGCGCCTCGGGTGCCCACGACCCGCCACCGACGGCGCCGGTGGCCGCGTTCTGCCACCCGGGTTGATGGGCGGATCCCCATTCCGGCCGGCCGAAGTCGGTGGTCGGTGCGGCCGTCGATCCTGGTGGAGCCGCCCATGGGTGCGGCTGACCGTCACCCGGAGGAAGTGCGGTCGAGCCGCCCGGGTCTGCCCATGACGGTGCTTCCGGCCGCTCCGGCCCGGCGGGCGGCGGCCGATCGACCATGCCCGGCTGCCCGACCGGGTCCGGCCGCATCCCGGCGGGCTCGACGGGCTCGACGGGCTCGACGGGCGCCAGGTACGAGCCCGGTGCGGCCGCGAACGGCGAGATGAATGCCCAGGTCCCGGTCGTCTCGGTGGCCTCTGATCGAGCCGGCGGCCCGATCTCGGCGTCCGGTTCGGGACGTTCTTCGTCGTTGCGAGTCATGTGTTGCTCCTTGCTCGGCCGGACCAGGGGCGGCCCCCGGCGTTCCGGCTCGGCCGGCCCGAGCCGGCCCGAGACGCGGCGGGGCCGAGTTCGAGGGTGGTGGGGGCGCCTGTCCGGAAGCTGTGCGGACGGTGTCGGAGCGATGAGGCGCTCGGTGACCTCCCCCACCCGGAGGCGGCCTCGTCGTCGGCCGCCGCCGCCGCATGGCAACTCCCGTCGGGCGAACGCGACTCCTGATCGACCTGGCGCCGGGGTTCACCCGACGGGAGTTCCGTGGGGGCGGCCCGGAGCCGGACGGCCGTGGCACAGTGGCGGGCGTGACCGAGGCGCCCTCCACCGGCCAGCCGCTGGTCAACACCTGGCTGCCCCCGCATCCGGTCGACCCGGCGCAGACCCTGTGGCCGATCCGCCGCGGCACGCAGGACCCGACGATGCGGTTCGACCCCGGCGGCATCTGGCGCACGTCGCTCACCCCAGCCGGACCGGTCACGCTGCACCTGGACACGCAGGTCCGCGGCGAGGTGCGGTCCGCAGCCTGGGGGCCCGGAGCCGCGTGGGCGACCGCGCAGGTGCCCGAACTGCTCGGTGCCGACGACGACTGGTCCGATCTGGACACGAGCACCCACCCGGTGCTGGCGCGCAGCCGCCGCGCCCATCCGGGGCTGCGGATCCCCCGCACCACGGTGGTGTTCGAGGCGGTGGTGCCGGCGGTGCTGGAACAGCGGGTGGTCGGCGCGGACGCGCGTCGCTCGTGGCGAGACCTGGTGACCCGCTTCGGCTCTCCCGCTCCCGGGCCCGCCCCCGCCGGCATGCTGGTGGCGCCGGCGGTCGAGCAGTGGCGCCGCATCCCGTCCTGGGAGTGGCACCGGGCGAACGTCGACCCGGGGCGCGCGGCCACCGTGCTGCGGGCGGCCAAGGTTGCCGACGGCCTGCAGCGCACCGTCGAGCGCGGCCGCGGGGGCCCGGACGTCACCGCGGCCCTGCGCAGCGTCCCGGGGATCGGCGTCTGGACCGCGGCCGAGATCGTGCAGCGCGCGCACGGCGACCCGGACACCGTCAGCGTCGGCGACTACCACCTACCCGCCCTGGTCGGCTGGGCGCTGATCGGCCGTCCGGTCGACGACGACGGCATGCTCGAGCTGCTCGAGCCGTGGCGGGGGCACCGGCAGCGGGTGATGCGGTTGATCGAATCCAGCGGCGTGCGGAAGCCCCGTTTCGGCCACCGCGCACCGCGGGTCGACCACCGCCACCACTGAGCCGCCCACGAGCGCCACCCGCCCGGCGACCGGTCCGTCCGTCCCGAATCACCCACGTGCGGTGGTGCCGGTCGCTGCCGCGCTGTGTCCGAGCGCGCCCGTCCCCGACCCGGCCGGCTCGGGGCCCGCCGGCCGCGGCCGATCAGGGAACGGGCAGGGCAGCGGCGGAGTCCGGCCGGTCCGTCCGTCCCGAATCACCCATGTCAGGCTCTCCTTGACAAGGATTCGATGTCAAGGAACTCTTGACACCGTGACCCACCCCGATTCGCTGACCTTCCACCACATCAACGAACCCGTGCCCGGTGAGCGCTGGCAACTGCTGTTCCAGGCCCTGTGGCCCGGCTACCGGTCCTGGTACCTGCAGGACGGCGACGCGGCCCGGCCCGATCTGACCCGCGCGGCAGATGCGTTGCGGCGCTTCATGCCCGAGCTCGTCCCGACCTGGCGCAGGCTCGTCGAACTGGCCGATGGCGATCCGACCGCGGCCCGGATGCTGACCCTGTTCGACCCACCGCGGTTCCTGCCCGGCTGCGCCCAGCTCGCGGTGCGCCACCCGGAGCCGACGCTCGTCCGCAACTACGACTACCACCCGGATCTGCTCGAAAGGGTGATCTATTCAAGCCGTTTCGCCGACCGCTGGGTGATCGGCACCGGCGACTGCCTGTGGGGTCTGCTGGACGGGATGAACGACGACGGGTTGGCCGTGTCGCTGACCTTCGCCGGCGAGCGGGGCAGCGGACCGGGTTTCGGTATTCCGCTGGTGGTCCGCTACCTGCTGGAGACGGCTGCGACGATCGCCGATGGGGTGGATGTGCTGCGCCGGGTGCCAGTGCACATGGCCTACAACCTGATGCTGCTCGACCGGCGCGGCCGGAGCTGCACGGTGCTGGTGCGGCCCGGCCGACCGGCCGAGGTGTTCGACCTGCCGGCGGTGACCAACCACCGCGGCACGACGCCGCTCGACCCGGCGCACGCGGCCCGGTTCCGGAGCGTGGAGCGCCAGCGGGCCCTGTTCGATCTGCTCGATGCCGGAGCCCACCGGGGCGACGTCGTCGACGCCTTCCTGCGACCGCCGCTGTACAACACCGAGTTCGAGCGTGGGTTCGGCACGCTGTACACCGCCGCCTACCGCCCGGCGGCGGGCACCGTCGACTACGCCTGGCCCGGGTCCCGGTGGCAGCTGGGTTTCGACTCCCCGCCGGGCATCCACGACGCCCGGTACCGCGGCGCGGTCGATGCCCTCGCTTGAAGCAGGCCGCCCGCTGCGGCAGTGTCGTCCGGACACGACCGGAACGCAGCGGGAGGGAACCGTCGAATGTGGAGCCGCGAGGAGTTGGCCGGAGCAGACTCCGACGAGCTGGCCGAACTGGCCGAACTGGCCATGCGGACCCTGGCCGACCGCGGCGAACCGGCCGCGTTCACGCATCTGCTGCGGATGACGGCGGTGGCCGGCGAGTGCGTGGGCATCGCCGCGCGGTCCACCGCGGCCGCCGGTTCGTGGGCCGGCGTCGGCGAGCTGGCCGGCACCACCCGGCAGGCGGCCTGGGAGCGTTGGCGGGCGCACTGAACGGAACGTCACCGGGCCGGCGATCCCCCGCCCGGGTAGTCGGCCGAGCTTGCGAGGCCACCATGGGGGCAGTAGGACCGCGCAGGCAATCTGGCGATGCCGGAGCCTGGTTGTTCAGCGCGGTCCTACGCTGAGGCGGTGGAGATCCGGGACCTCGGACCGCTCATGGTCGAGCTGGACGGGTTGCCGACGGCCATCGGCAACGGGCGGCTCGCCGCCGTGTTGAGCCCGCTGGCGAACCGGGTCGGCGAGGTGCTCACCCCGGCGATCCTGATCGACGCGGTCTGGGGACCCCAGCCGCCGCCGAAGGCCGGGCAGCTGCTCGAGTCGGTGATCTGGCGGCTGCGCAAGGAACTGGAACCGGGCCGAGCGGCGCGTGCCGAGCCGGTGGTGCTGCGCCGCGAACCACTGGGCTATCGACTCGACCTGCCGGCGTCCGCCGTTGATTCGGCCCACCTGCGGACGGTCGTCCCTCAGCTGCGGGAGTGGGCCGCGGCCGGCCGGTTCGACCGGGTGCTGGACAGATCGGCGGCGGTACTGGCGTTGTGGCGCGGCGAACCGTACGCGGAGGTGCCCGACACCGGCTGGCTGACGCCCGCCCGGCACCGGCTGTCGACCGCGCGGCTGGACGTCGCCGAGCTCCGGGTGCAAGCCCTGCTCGACCTCGGCCGGCCGGAGGAGGCCATCGGCGATGTCGACCCCTTGATCGCGGATCATCCGCTGCGCGAACGGCTCTGGGCGTTGCGGATCACCGGCCTGTACCGGGCGGGGCGGCAGTCCGATGCGCTGACCGCATTCCAGCGGATCCGCGGGCTGCTCGCCGACGAGCTCGGCGTCGACCCCGGAACGGAGTTGCGGGAACTCCACCATCGCGTCCTGGGCCACGACCCTGACCTCGACCGCCGGCGCCCCGTCGCGGTGACGGCCGGCACCCTGCCACGGCGCCGCGCCTCGCTGATCGGACGCGACGCCGACGTCGCCCGGCTGACCGGCGCGCTGGCCGGCACGCCGCTGATCACCCTGGTCGGCCCGGGCGGCGTGGGTAAAACCCGGCTGGCCGTCGAGGTCGGGCACGCGGCGCACGCGTCGTTCCCCGACGGGGCCTGGTTCGTCGATCTGGCGCCGATCGGCGCCGATCTGCTCGGCGGCACCCTCGCGGGCGCGTTCGAACTGACCGGGCCGCCGGGACGGAACCCGGTCGCGGCCGTCACCGACTTCCTCAGCGACCGCACCACCCTGATCGTGCTGGACAACTGCGAGCACCTTGTCGCGGCGGCGGCTGAGGTGGTCGACGAGATCGTCGCGCGTTGCCCCGGCGTTCGGGTGCTCGCCACCAGCCGGGAACCGCTGGATGCCGCGGGCGAGCTGATTCATCCGGTCGGCCCGCTGCCGATCGACGGCACCGGCGCCGCGCCCGGCCCGGCGGAGCAGCTATTCGTCGAACGGGTCGGCTCCGCGGCCGATCTCGACCCGTCCGGTTCCGACGGCGAGCTGATCGGGCGGATCTGCCGGGCCGTCGGCGGCCTGCCGCTGGGCATCGAGTTGGCCGCGGCCCAGGTCCGGACCTTCGAACTGGCGGAGATCGTCCGGTCGCTGGAACGAAATCCGGCCGAGCTGGCCCGGCCGGGCACCGGGCCGCGCCGGCAGGCCTCGCTGTGGGAGACGGTCGACTGGGGGTACCGGTTGGCTCGCGCGGACGAGCAGGCCCTGCACCGGCGGTTGGCCGTGATCCCGGGCCAGTTCACCCTCGATCTGGCCGCAGCGCTGTGCGAACGGCCGCCGCTGCACCCGGATGCGGCGCTGAGCCTGGTCGGCGGCCTGGTGCACCGGTCCCTGCTCACCTCGAGCCGGCCGTCCCGGCCGGGCGGCCCGACCACCTTTCACCAACTGGTGCCGATCCGCGCCCACGCGGCCGACCTGCTGGATTCCGGGGAGCGGGCGGCCGTGGAGATCGCCCGCGACCGATGGTTTTCCGCGCGGCTGGCCGGTGCGCCGATCGACGGACGACCGGGTCACACCGCCGTCCTGCACTGGCTGGACGACGATTCCGCGGCATTGCACGCCACTCTCGAATCGATGCTGGTCCGCAACCCCGACCGGGCCGCGTTCGGCCTCGTCAACGGGCTGTTCCTCTACTGGTACGACCGGGGACGGCTCGCCGAGGCGCAGCACTGGGCCGCCCTGCTCCGGGCGAGCACGGACCGGCTCGTGGCGGATCCGACGGACCGGGCCCTGGCCGATGCGGCGGCCGGAAGCGTGCTGGCCATGCGTCACCGCGGCGACGAGGCCGCGCCGCTGTTGCGCGGTTCCCGGCCGATCCTGGCCGCGGCCCCGGCGGACCGACGCGACGACGTCGCCGCCGCCCTGCTGGTGGCGGCCGCCGCGGCGTGGACCGGTGACATCTGGGACGTCGCCGCCGATTTCGTCGACACCGCGTTGGCGCTGGGCCGATCCGCCGAGCTCCCGCACCTGACCATGGCGGCGCGCGGGATCCGGTCGGCGAACTGGAGCCTCACCGGCGACCGGTCGGCCGGGATCGCCGAGGCCAGGCAGGTTCTGCGCGACAACGAGGCGCTGGGCAACGACATCGCCGCGCTCTTCGCGCTCGTCACGCTGACCGTGACGACCCTGATGGGCGGCGACCCGGTGGGCGCCCTGGGCTACTCCGACGAGCTGCTGCTGACGCATCGCCGGCTGGGCGCGCTGGCCGTCAGCGACACCATCGAAACCCGCGCCTCGATCCGTGCGGCCGCCGGGGATGCGGCCGAGGCCATCCGCTGTCTCGGCGCGTCCGCCGCGTTGAACCGGCGACTGGGCCGGGACTGGCCGTGGCACGAGTTCACCCCGGCGGTGCTGGACGATCTGCGGAACCGGGTCCCACCCGACGATTTCATGACCTATTGGGCCAGCGGTGAACGGCTCGGTCTCGGCGATCCCGCCCGGTTCACCCCCGAGTGGATCTGACGTCAGGTCGAAGTTCTCACCCCGCGATCGGTCGCGCCGCCCGCTCGGCGGCGGCCGCGGCGGATTCGTCCGCTCGCCGTGCACCGTCGTCGCCGGCCGCGGTCGCGAAGGCGGCGGCCCGCCGGAAGTGGCCGGCCGCGGCCAGGTAACCGGACCGGGCGGCTACCTCGTCGTCGGCCTCCAGGGCCCGATCCGCCACCGTGATCGACCGTTCCCCGGCCAACCGGGCTCGCCGTTCCTCATCCATGCGTCATCGCCGCCTCCTGGTCTCGATGGACGGCCGTCTCGATCACCTGCCGGCCGGCACCGGGGCCACTCTGCTCGCGGCGACTGTTAGCCCGCTCTCAGCCGCTGAGAGCGGGGTAACAGTCGGCTGTGGCAGCTTCCTGTCTGACACAGTTCGGGCGGGCACCGGCCGGACGGGACGAGAGGACGAACCGATGACCAGGCTGCTGCTCGACGACGAGTTGCTCGACGCCCAGTTGATCCGGGCGATCGGGGCGACCAGCCACCAGGGCGCCGACATCGGCGAGGTGGTCCAGGCCATGCGCGGACTGGACGAGAAGAGCCTGGACTCCTGGTACGAGGCCTGGAACACGTTGGGCGAGCGGGTGTTCGCGTTCGCCGAGGATCAGGAGCGGGCCGGCCACCGGATCAGCGCGCGGAAGGCGTTCCTGCGGGCCTGCACCTACCTGCGCACCGGCGGCTCCATGCTGTACAGCACGCCCGTCGACCCGCGGATGGCGGAGAGCAACACCAGGCAGACCGCCGCGTTCCGCCGCGCCGCGGCCCTGCTGGACACGCCGGTGGAGGTCGTGCAGATCCCGTTCGAGGGCACGACGCTGCCCGGGTACTTCCTGCGCGCCGCCGACGAGACCGGGGTGCGCCGGGCGACCGTCCTCGCCCTGGGCGGGTACGACGGCACGGCCGAGGAGTGTTACTTCTATTTCGCCGCACCGGCCCTGTCCCGCGGGTACAACGTGCTGATCTTCGACGGGCCGGGCCAGGGAGCCGCGCTGCTCCAGCAGGGTCTGACGATGCGGCCCGACTGGGCCACAGTGATCACCCCGGTGGTCGACTTCCTGCTGTCCCGTTCGGATGTCGATCCGGCCCGGATCGCGTTGGCCGGGCTGTCCCTGGGCGGCTTCCTGGCGCCGCGGGCCGCTGCGCAGGAGCATCGGTTGGCCGCCCTGATCGCCGACTCCGGGTCGTACGACATGTATGGCGGGGCCCTG
Source organism: Nakamurella sp. (assembly GCF_044224575.1). Classification (GTDB taxonomy): domain Bacteria; phylum Actinomycetota; class Actinomycetes; order Mycobacteriales; family Nakamurellaceae; genus Nakamurella. The sequence continues at coordinate 90,271 of NZ_JBGAKE010000014.1, read as the reverse complement.
GAGCGGATGCCCAAGCCGCTGGCCCACGGCTACGAGGAGGGCAACAAGCTGGCCCGGGTGGCGCTGGCCGAGATCCTCGACGGGACGGCCAAGAAGCCGACCGCAGGTTGGAGTCTGCGTCGCGGCCTGGTGGTGCACGGGGTGGACAGCCCGCTGGCCTACCTGGACGCGATGATCGACTTCCGGCTCGACGGCTACGCGCAGCAGATCACCTGCCCCACCCTGATCACCCACGCCGAGGGCGATGCGATCGGCGCCTCCGCGCCGCAGACATTCGCGGCGCTGACCGTCGCCGACAAGGAGCTCATCCGGTTCACCGCCGCCGAGGGCGCCGGCGACCACTGCGAGGCCGGTGCCCGCACCCTGTTCGATGCCCGCGCCTTCGGCTGGCTGGACGACCGGCTGCATCCGGCGACGCTCGCCTGACCCACCCCGGGGCCGGCCGCCCGGCCCGCGTCCACCGCGCCGAAGGGCCCGCCCCCACCGCGAGGCGGGCCCTCGGGCATAGCAACCGCACAGCGGCAGCGCGCTTTCGTCCCAGGTCCGTCCATCACCGTCAGGGTCATGACTGCGACGCTGACCGACGGCCGGGCCGGGGATGTCGCCCCGGACGGCGAGCCGGACCGACCCCGCACCCGGGTGACCCTGGACATCGTCGTCCCCGTCTACAACGAAGAACTCGATCTGCCCCGCAGCGTGGCGCGGCTCCATGACTACCTGGCCACCCAGGTCCCGATGAGCTTCCGGATCACCATCGCGGACAACGCGTCCACCGATGCGACCGCCGCGATCGCGGATCGGTTGGCCGGTCAGTTCTCCGAGGTGCGGGCGGTGCACCTGGCGGAGAAGGGCCGCGGCCGGGCGCTGAAAAAGGTCTGGCTCGAGTCCGACGCCGAGGTCCTGGTCTACATGGACGTGGATCTGTCCACCGATCTGTCCGCGCTGCTGCCGCTGGTGGCCCCCTTGGTCTCCGGGCATTCCGACCTGGCGATCGGCACCCGGCTGCACCGGGGGTCCCGGGTCGTGCGGGGATCCAAGCGCGAGTTCATCTCGCGCTGCTACAACCTGATCCTGCGCGGCACCCTGGCCGCCCGGTTCTCCGACGCCCAGTGCGGCTTCAAGGCCATCCGGCGCAACGTCGCCCAGCAATTGGTGCCGCTGGTGCAGGACACCGGTTGGTTCTTCGACACCGAACTGCTGGTGCTGGCCGAGCGTTCCGGCCTGCGAATCCACGAGGTGCCGGTCGACTGGACCGACGACCCGGACTCGCGGGTCGACATCGTGCAGACCGCCAAGGACGACCTGCGCGGTGTCTGGCGGGTGGGCCGGGCCCTGGCCGGCGGCCGGCTGCCCCTGTCCGACGTGCGCCGGCAACTCGGCCGCGGCTCGCTCGATCCGGCCACCCCCGGGGTGCCGACGGGGATGACCAAGCAGATGGTGCGGTTCGTCGCCGTCGGCGTGGCCAGCACCATGGCCTACCTGGTGCTGTTCTTCCTGTTCCGGCTAGGAATGGGCGCGCAGGCGGCGAACTTCCTCGCGCTGGCCATCACCGCCGTCGCCAACACGGCGGCCAACCGCCGGCTCACCTTCGGCATCCGCGGGCGGGCGGGCGTGGCCCGGCACCAGTTGCAGGGCTTCGGTGTGTTCCTGCTCGGCCTGGCCATCACCAGCGGCTCGCTGGCCCTGCTCACCGCGATCACCCCGGTGCCCAGCGTGCCCGTCGAGATCGTCGTGCTTGTGCTCGCCAACCTGCTGGCCACCGTCGTCCGCTTCGTTCTGCTCCGCGGCTGGGTCTTCCGGGCCGCCGCCTCCCCCTCATCTGCCGCCACCGCGACCACCACCGAGGAATAGCCATGTCGACCCTGACCGACGGACCCGCGACCGCGGCGCCGCCCCCCGCACACCAACCCCCACCGCCGCCCCCGCCGATGCAGCGCAGCCGGGCGGGCCGGCTGTTCCTCGGCGCAACCGGGGACCCACGCTGGGCCCGGCCGGCCCTGTGGGGGCTGCTCGCCGTCACCGCGGTGCTGTACCTGTGGAACCTGTCCGCCTCCGGTGACGCGAACGACTTCTACGCGGCCGCGGTCAAGGCCGGCACCGAGGACGTCAAGGCCTGGCTGTTCGCCTCACTCGACCCGGCCAACGCCATCACCGTGGACAAACCGCCGGCGTCGATCTGGCTGATGGCGTTGTCCGGCCGGATCTTCGGGTTCAGCTCGTGGTCCATGCTGATCCCGCAGGCCCTGCTCGGCGTCGGCACCGTCGCCCTGGTCTGGGCGGCCGTCCGCCGCTGGTCCGGGGACGCCGCCGGGCTGATCGCCGGAACGCTGGTCACCCTGACCCCGGTCGCCGCGCTGATGTTCCGGTTCAACAATCCGGACGCGCTGCTGGTGTTCCTGATGACCCTGGCCGCGTACTTCGTCGCCCGGGCGATCGAGACCGAGCGCGGCCGGACGGCGGTGCGCTGGCTGCTGTTGGCCGGCGTCGCCCTCGGCTTCGCCTTCCTCACCAAGATGCTGCAGGGCCTGATCGTGTTGCCGGCCTTCGCCCTGGCCTACCTGGTCGCCGGCCGGGCCGGGTGGTGGACCCGGGTCTGGCACCTGCTCGCCGCCGGCGGCGCGTTGATCGTCTCCGCCGGCTGGTACGTGCTGCTCGTGTCACTGTGGCCGGCCGATTCCCGCCCGTACATCGGCGGCAGCACCGACAACTCGCTGTGGCAGCTGGCCATCGGCTACAACGGGCTGGCCCGGATCTTCGGCCGGGAGAGCGCGGCCGCCGACGGAGGCGCCGGTGGCGCCGGAGCCGGTGGCGTCGGCGGGGCCGGCGGCGGATTCGGCGGCAACGGGGGGTTCGGCGGGTCCACCGGGCTGGGCCGGATGTTCGGTAGCTCGTTCGGCACCGAGATCTCCTGGCTGCTGCCGGCCGCGCTGATCGGGTTACTCGCCGGGCTGTGGTTCACCCGGCGGTTCCCCCGCACCGACCGGATCCGGGCCGGGCTGATCCTGTGGGGCGGCGCGATGGTGGTGTCGGCGCTGGTCTTCTCCTTCATGGCAGGCACCGTCCACCCGTACTACGCGGTGGCCATGGCGCCGTTCGTCGCGGCCACGGTGGCCATCTCCGGCCGCGAGCTCTGGCGTGGTCGCAGCAACCACGTCGTCCGGGCCATTCTGGCGCTGATGATCGCGACCACCGGTGCCTGGTCGTTCGTGCTGCTGTCGCGGGACTCGAGTTGGCTGCCCTGGCTGCGTTGGATCGTGCTGGTCGGCTCGCTGCTCGGCGCCGCCCTGCTGGTGGTCTCGGCCGGCGCGTGGCGGCGGTTCGCGGTCGTCGGGCTGCTGGTCGGGTCGCTGACCGCGCTGTCCGGGGCGGCCGCGTGGACCGTCGCGACCGCCGCCACCGCGCACTCCGGGTCGATCCCGACCTCCGGGCCCGCGGGCTCGTCCGCCGGCGGCTTCGGCGCGGCCGCCGGCCGCGCCGGCTTCGGCGGAGGAGCCCGACCGGACCGGGCTACCACCGGCAGCCAGGAGACGACACCGGACGGGTCGGCGGCCGGCGCGGCCGGCGACGGCCAGGCGCCCGCCGAGGGCACCGCCGGCGGCACCGGACAGGCGGGGACCGGCGTCATCCCGCCGGCCGGTAGTGCGGGCGGCGGCTTCGGCGGCGGGGGTACCACGGTGAGCGCGGACCTGATCAACCTGCTGAATGCGACGGCCACCCGCTGGTCCGCGGCGGTCTCGGGAGCACAGTCCGCGGCGCCGTACATCCTGAACACGCACACCGCGGTGATGGCGATCGGTGGCTTCTCCGGCGACCCGTACCCCACCCTGGAGCAGTTCCAGCAGTACGTGGCCGACGGCGACATCAGCTACTACATCGCCGGCGGCGGACTGGGCGGCGGCCGGGGCGGCACCAACTCCGCGATCGAGGAATGGGTGCAGTCGACCTTCACGTCGAGCACCGTCGGCGGGGTCACGGTGTACGACCTCCGGTCGACATCCTGAGATTCTCCGGATTTCGCCTTGACCCTGACGCAACGTCAGGCCGCATGCTCGATGACGTCCGGGTGATCGGAACCCGGACGTCATCGAAGGAGAGCGGATGAGTTACTCGGTCGGGCAGGTGGCCGAGCTGGCGGGGGTGACGGTCCGGACGTTGCACCACTACGGCCAGATCGGTCTGCTGGAACCCCAGGACCGGACCTCCGCCGGCTACCGCCGGTACTCGGAGGACGACCTGGATCGGTTGCGGCACATCCTGTTCTACCGGGAGCTCGGCTTCTCCCTCGACGACATCGCGACCATTCTGGCCGACCGGACGGCCGGCACGGGCGCCCACCTGCGACGGCAGCGTGAGCTCCTGGCCGACCGGATCGGCCGGCTGCAGGCCATGGTCGCGGCCGTCGACAAGGAACTGGAGGCCCACACCATGGGAATTCAACTGACGCCCGAAGAGAAATTCGAGATCTTCGGGCCGAACTACAGCGCGGACTACGAGACCGAGGCGGAGCAGCGGTGGGGCGACACGGACGCCTGGAAGCAGTCGCAGGAACGGACGTCCAAGCTGTCCAAGCAACAGTGGATCGAGATCAAAGAGGCCGGTGACGACCTGAACCGTCGGCTGGCCGCCGCGATGACCGGCGGCGCCGCCCCGGACAGCGTCGAGGCGATGGACCTCGCCGAGGAGCACCGAGCCTCGATCGCGACGTTCTACGACTGCGGGTACGCCATGCATCGGGGGCTGGGCGACATGTACCTGGCCGACGAGCGGTTCACCCGCACCTACGAAGACGTCGCGCCGGGCCTGGCCCGATGGCTGCGGGACGCGATCCACGCCAACGCCGACCGGCACGAGGCGTAGGCGGCACGGGCCCAGTGGCGCAGGGCCGGCTCTCTTGAGCCGGCGTTGCTCCACTGGCGCCCGACCGGCAGCGCCGGGACCCCGGTTGGCTGATCAAACCCGCGTCACCGCCGGCGTTCTGTCCGGTTCGGACCGGCTTTGATCAGCGAAACCTCGGGGGGCCGGGGTTGATCAGCCAACCTCGGGGCCCTTGCGGCCAGGCCGTCAGGAATCAGGCGCCTTGGCCGCCACCGGCGCCCGGTCGAGCAGCTCCTGCAGGACGGCCGGGTCCTGCAGCTCCATCCAGGCGATGACGTCCTGGTAGGTGGCGCAGATGACGTCCGGCTGGCCGCACTTCTCCTTCATGAAATCCATCGCCGGCGGGTTGAACGAGTCGCCGTTCCACTTGTTGAAGTGGTTGGCGATCAGGATCGGTGCCCGGTTGCCGTTGTAGGCCTGGTCGAACATGAACTCGTAGGTGCCCTTGACGATCGACCGCAACTCGGGCGCGGTGTCGGGCTCGTCCCGGGCGCCGTTGAACTTCGCCCAGAAGTTGTAGTCCATCGCGGTCGTCATGCCCTCGAACCCGGGCGAGTAGACCTGCGGCATGTAGAACTCCCAGATGCCGTCGACCTTCTGCGGCCAGTAGAGGCCGTTGCGGGGCGCCGGCATCGACGAGTCGTACGTCATACCGTGCGCCTTCCACGCCGGGATCAGGGTGTCGAGCTTGCCGGTCAGGCACGGGGTGCGGCCACCCTTGATCGTCTCCGGCGGCACGATCAGGTCGGGCGCGTCCGTGTAGCCGTTGATCGTCTTCCAGTCCTTGACGAACTTGTAGAACTGGTCCAGCTCGTCGTTCCAATCGGCGGTGGTCCACTGGTTGCCGCCGGGCGGGGCGTCGTCACAGAAGTGGCCGTTGTAGTGGGTGCCGATCTCATGGCCCTTCATATAGGCCGTGTTGAGATCGTTGACCTCGGTGACGATTTCGGATTCCGGACCACCGTAGCCGATCGCCGCGGCGCCGGTCTTGTGCCCCGGACCGGTGTAGGCACCGGCGTACTTGCCCTCGTCACCCAGCAGGTAGATCCCCGACAGGAACCCGGTGAACCGGGAGTTCGACTCGTCGGCGACCGACATGAATTCGTTCCACCGCTGGTGGGAACCGGCGCCATCGAACGAGAAGATGATGAACTGCGGCGGGGTGTCGCCCGGTTCCAGCTTGGTCATCGGCACGTTCGTCGCCGGTCGTTCGCCCGGGGCGGTGACCTCCGGGATGGTCGGGTCGGCCGTGTCCTCGGCGTACACCCCGCCGGAAGTGCTGGACGCCGCGGAGGAGGCCGTCGCCTTCTCCGTGTTGCCCTGGTAGATCAGGACACCGGTGACGACGGTCAGGCCGAGGACGGCCCCGACCACCAGCAGACGCGAGCGCATGCATCCCTCGTTTCGACTCAGACTCCATTCCGAGGGTGTCACGCACGGACACCCACGCCGGGGACATCGGCGTGGGTGTCACGTGAAGAACCGTCAAGCGGTGGGCGGTGCGCCCCCGCCGGTGGGCGGCGGGACGTCGGCGGAGGGGACGGTCGACGGCGAGACGTCGATGGTGCTGGGCACCGTCGACGCCGACGGGTCCTGCAGCACGTCGATGCACGCGTTGACGCCGCCGTTGCGGCCCAGGGTGAACCACTGCACCCGCTGGAACGCGTCGCCGTGGTCGGAGGTCATCGTCCACGGCATCTGGTCGGCCAGCGCGGACAGCGAGGTGACCAGCTCCTGCTCGTCGCCCATGTCGAAGCTCAGGGTGCCGTCGGCGGCGGCCCCGTACAGCGCGGCCGCGCCGAGGCAGTCGGCCTGCAGTTCGTCCGCCTGCGCGACCAGGGTTCCGTCGAGCCGGGCCTGGATGGCATGGCCCCATTCGTGCGCGACCACCAGGAATACCCAGGAGTCGCCGATCTGGTCGGCTCCGGTGACCAGCAGGCTGGCGTCCCAGGCGACCGAGTCGTTCGCCGGGCAGTAGAACGCGTTGTAGGCCTCCAGCGGCTCTCCCCCGCACTCGGGGGCGGTGTCCGGGTCGGTGCCGTCGTACAGGCCGACCACGGTCGGGGCGACGTAGGTGCCGGTGAAGTAGTCCGACCAATGGGTGGTCCAGAATCCGTCGACGACGGTTTGCGCGTCGTCGATGTCGCCCTTGAGTTCTTCGATGGTCACCCCGCTGGCCAGGGTGAGATCGGTCGCGGTGCTGGTCGGGGTTGCCGTCCGGGTCGGGGTCGCCGTCCGGGTCGACGTCGACGTCTTGGTGGTGGGCGCGGTGGTGTTGCCGGCGGCGGCCGCGGCGTTGCCCACCGCCGGGGTTCCGCCGACGCCGCCACAGGCGGCCAGCACGAACAACAGGCCGGCCGACGCCGCGGCCGTGATGGCCGATCGGGCCGATATATGCATGGTTCCTCCGTCGATGTTCACTGGTGATGGCATGCCGCCCGCCCCGCGCGGGGCAAGCGGCACGCGACCACCTCAGGAGTAGTGACGGAGCCGGAAGATACGCCGGCCGAACAAACTCGCTTGACAGGCCGTCAGAGCTGTTTGACCAGCTCCCGCTTGAGGATCTTGCCGCTCGGGCCCAGCGGGAGCGACTCGACGAATTCCACCCGCCGCGGCACCTTGTGCCGGCCCAGCTTTTCCCGGGACCACGCCATCAGCGTGTCGGCGTCCAGGTCCTGACCCTCGGGCGAGCGCACGACGACCGCGCAGATCTCCTCGCCGTGGGTCGCGTCGGGCACGCCGACGACGGCGACCTGGGCGATGCCCGGGTGGGCGGCCAGCACCTCCTCGACCTCGCGCGGGTAGACGTTGAACCCGCCGCGGATGATCAGGTCCTTCTTCCGGTCGACGATGGACAGGAAGCCGTCGGCGTCCATGCTGCCGAGGTCGCCGGTGCGGAACCAGCCGTCCACCAGCACCGCCCGGGTGGCCTGAGGATTGTTGAGGTAGCCGGCGAAGATGTTGTGCCCGCGCAGCACGACCTCGCCGACCTGCCCCTGGGCCAGCAGTTCGATCCGGTCCTCGATCGCCGGATCGGCGATCTCCGCGTCGGTGCCCCAGATCGGCCGGCCGACGGTGCCGGGCTTGCGGCCGAACACCGCCTGGTTGAACGTGGCCACCGGGGAGGTCTCGGACAGCCCGTAGCCCTCGTAGATGTCGGCGCCGAACACCCGCTTGAACGCGTCGATGACGGCGACCGGCAGGCTCGCTCCACCGGACACCGCGCGGCGCAGCTCGGGCCGCCGCTCGTCCTCGCGGGCGGCGGCCAGCAAAGCGATGTACATCGTCGGTACGCCCTCGAACACGTTGACCTTCTCGTTGATGATCAGGTCGAGGGCGGCGGCGCCGTCGAACCGCGGCAGCAGCACCAGGGTGCTGCCCGCGAAGAACCCGGCGTTCATCGCGCAGGTCTGGCCGAACGAGTGGAACAGCGGCAGGCAGCCCAGGATCACGTCGGCGGCGGTCAGGCCCAGCACGTTGGACGCGCTCATGATCGCGTTCATCGTCATGTTGAGCTGGGTCAGCACCGCACCCTTGGGCGCCCCGGTGGTGCCCGACGTGTAGAGGATGACGGCCTCGTCCTGCGGCTCGCGTTCGACGTAGGCGCGGATCGGTTCGGCCTGGGCGGCCAGCTCGTCCAGCCGGGCGACCCCGTCGGGCGCGCCGAGCAGGGCCAGCACGGGGACGCCCGCCTGCTCGGCGCCGGGTATCCCCTGCTCGAGCAGCGGACCGGCCGCGATGAGCAGCTTCGCCTGCGAATCGGTCAGCACGAAGCCGATCTCCCGGGCAACCAGCAGGGCGTGCACCGGCACGACCACGGCACCCAACGACAGCACGGCGTAGTAGGCGCGGGGGAAATCGGGCACGTTGGGCACCAGCAGCGCGACGCGGTCGCCCGGGCCGATGCCCCGCTCGCGCAGAACCGCCGCGTAGCGACGTGACTCCTCCCACAGCCTGGCGTAGGAGATCCGCTGCGGCCCCATCACCACCGCGTCCCGATCCGGGTACCGGAGCGCCGATTCCGACAGGATCGCCGCCAGGCTCACACTCATCCTTGTCACTGACCTTCCGTGAGTCGTCGGCGAGCACCATTGCCCGCCGGAGCTGCGACAACACCCACTGTCGACCACCTCGGGCCGCCGGGAATGTCGGCTGCGTCACATCCAGGTTACTGCCGAGTAAACCTCCCCCGCGTCCCCCCGATCGGGCCATGATCGGGCCGCCCGCGGCTCGGCGCGTCCCCCCCGACCAGTAATCTCGACATCACCAGCGCCACCTCCGACGTGCCCGCCGCAGCCCCACTGGCCTGCTTGGCCGTTGCCATCTGACCCGAACGAGAGGCGAATGACCGCGATGACCAGCACCGACGCCGCCCCGACCCCGGTCAATCCGCCGGGGTCCGCCGAGGCGACCGGCACCATCCAGTTCCTGCCGCCGACCGAGGCCACGATCCAGGCGCCGGCCACCGGCTCGCTGGAGTTCGGCGGTGAGCAACTGGACCTCAAGGTGATCCCGGCCACCGAGGGCGCCTCGGGCATGGAGATCTCCAAGCTGCTGACCACCCTCGGGGTGATCACCCTGGACCCTGGGTTCACCAACACCGGGTCCACCACGTCGAAGATCACCTACATCGACGGTGACGTCGGCATCCTGCGGTACCGCGGGTACCCGATCGAACAGCTGGCGCAGCATTCGACGTTCATCGAAACCAGCTACCTGCTGATCCACGGTGAGCTGCCCACCCCGGCCGAACTCGAGGCGTTCACCAAGCGGCTGTCCCGGCACACCATGCTGCACGAGGACCTCAAGCGGTTCTTCGACGGCTTCCCCCGGGACGCGCACCCGATGCCCGTGTTGTCCAGCGCGGTCAGCGCGCTGTCGACCTTCTACCAGGACTCGCTCGACCCGTTCAATCCCGAACAGGTCGAACTGTCCACCGTGCGGCTGCTGGCCAAGCTCCCGACCATCGCCGCGTACGCATACCGCAAATCGGTCGGCCACCCGTTCCTGTACCCGGACAACTCGCTGACGCTGGTGGAGAACTTCCTGCGGATGTCCTTCGGGTTCCCGGCCGAGCCGTACGAGGTCGACCCCAAATTGGTCCGCGCCCTGGACCAGCTGCTGATCCTGCACGCCGACCACGAACAGAACTGCTCGACCTCCACCGTGCGGCTGGTCGGCTCGTCGAACGCAAACATGTTCGCGTCCGTCTCGGCCGGGATCAACGCGCTGTTCGGACCGCTGCACGGCGGCGCCAACCAGGCGGTCCTGGAGATGCTGGAAGGCATCCGCAAGGACGGCGGCGACGTCGCCCGGTTCGTCAAGCGGGTCAAGGACCGCGAGCCCGGCGTCAAGCTGATGGGCTTCGGACACCGGGTCTACAAGAACTACGACCCCCGCGCGGCGCTGGTCAAGGCCACCGCCGACGAGGTGCTCGCCGACCTCGGGGCCGCCGACCAGCTGCTCGACCTGGCCAAGCAGCTGGAGGAGGTCGCCCTGTCGGACGACTACTTCATCTCCCGCAAGCTTTACCCCAACGTGGACTTCTACACCGGCCTGATCTACAAGGCGATGGGCTTCCCGACCCGGATGTTCACCGTGCTCTTCGCGCTGGGCCGGCTGCCCGGCTGGATCGCCCAGTGGCGCGAGATGATCAACGACCCGGCCACCAAGATCGGCCGCCCGCGGCAGGTCTACACCGGCTACACCGAGCGCGACTACATCCCGACCGAGCAGCGCTGACCTTCCGATCGGCACGCCCGCCCGGTCCGACGTCGTTTGACGTCGCGGCCGGGCGGGCATCGTCGTCTTCATGGGCGTGGTCGGAGTGAGCGTGGTCGAGTGACGAAGACGAGTGTGCTGTGGTTCCGGCGCGACCTGCGGTTGCAGGACCATCCGGCGCTGGCCGCGGCGGCCGCGGACGGCCGTCGGGTGCTCGGCGTGTTCCTGGCCGACGATGTACCGCTGACGGCGTCCGGCGCGCCGCGGCGGGCGTTCCTGGCGGCCGCGTTGGCGGCGCTCGCCGAGTCGATGGACGGTCGGTTGCTGGTCGCCCACGGGCGGCCGGCCACGGCGATCCCCCGGATCGCCCGGTCCGTCGGGGCCGACGCGGTGCACGTCACCGGCGACTACGGGCCGTACGGGCGACGCCGGGACGCCGCGGTCGCGGCCGCCCTCGCCGACGCCGGAATCGATTGGGTGGCAACCGGTTCGCCCTATGCGATCAGCCCGGGACGGGTGCGCAAGGGCGACGGCGGCCGGTTCGCCGTCTTCACCCCGTTCTTCCGGGCCTGGACACAGCACGGCTGGCGGGGTCCGGCGACGTCCGGCTCCGGCGTCGACTGGGTGCGCCCGGCCGACGCCGACGGCGTCCCGGCCCACGACCCGGCCGAATACGCGCGCACGGTGCCGTCCGGGATGACGTTGCCCGACGCCGGCGAAGGGGCCGCGTCCGCCGCCTGGGAATCCTTCATGGCCGACCGGATCGATGCCTACGACCAGGACCGGGACCGGCCCGATCGGCCCGGCACCAGCCGGCTGTCGGTCCACCTGAAGTGGGGGTGCATCCACCCCCGCACGCTGCTGGCCGAGCTGGCCGGGCGGCGGTCGACCGGCGCGGCGGCGTACCGGCGGGAGCTCGCCTGGCGGGAGTTCTACGCGGACACCGTTTTTCATCTCCCGGCATCGGTGTGGACGTCGGTCGACCCGGTCATCCAGGGCATGCGGTGGGATTCCGGGGCGACCGCCGACGAGCGGTTCGCGGCGTGGCGGACCGGGCGGACCGGATACCCCTACATCGACGCCGGTATGCGCCAACTGCTGGCCGAGGGCTGGATGCACAACCGGTTGCGGATGGCGACCGCCTCGTTCCTGATCAAGGATCTGCACCTGCCCTGGCAGCGAGGGGCCGAGCATTTCCTGGAGCATCTGGTGGACGGCGACTACGCGTCGAACAATCACGGCTGGCAGTGGGTCGCCGGGTCAGGACCCCAGGCGGCGCCGTTCTTCCGGATCTTCAACCCGCTCACCCAGGGCGAGAAGTTCGATCCGTCCGGTGATTTCGTCCGTGCCTACGTGCCCGAGCTGCGGGACGTGCCGGGCAAGAAGGTGCACCGGCCGTGGGAACTGGACGGGGGCGGGCCCGCCGGCTATCCCGAGCCGATCGTCGACCACGCCGAGGAGCGGGCCGAGGCCCTGCGCCGATGGGAGGCGCGCTGACCGGCGACTCCGTCCGATCGTCTCATCCCGGCGCGCTGATCAGGAGCCCGTTCCTGCGCCTGGCATGACCGATCCGATGATCATCGGGGGCCGCCGGACGCGCGTCGGGCACCCGTCCCGACGGCCCGCGACAACGCCCGCCCGAACTGCAGGAGCCGCTGCATCTGCGCCAACCCACCGTCCGTCACGGACTTGCTGAAGCGGTACGTCTCGACGTACTGCACGGTGCGGGTCTCGTTCGCCTCGGCGAGTTCGGTGACCGCCTTCTCCGGCGTCTGGGTCGACAGGTACAGCATCACCGCGTTCATCGATCGCGACCCGTCCGGTTCGGTGCGGAACCGCTGCCGCAACCCCTGGTCGACGACCGCGGTCAGCGGGATGGTGCGCAGCGACGAGGAGAACATCAGGGCGTCCGGCCGGTCGTCGTCGACCTCGTCGTCGCCGTGCCACAGGATGAGCCGTTGCCCGTCGGTCACCGCGATCTCCTGCCACAACGCCTCCCCCCAGGGCTGGCCGGACGGGACGAGTTCGCAGGTGAACGAGCGCACGTCGGCGGCGTCGATGACCCCGGCCAACTCGTCGAGCGCGGCGTCGGCGTCGCGGATGTAGGCCCGAACCGCGTCCTCCAACCGGAGGTAGGGGGCCCAGTCCTGGGGGTCGTGCGGGCGGGGAGCGATCATCTCTTCCTCGGACCTCCTGGCCGCTGATTCTGCCCGCTGATTGTGCCGGTCCGGTCAGTCGGGCGCCGCGCGGCCGGTGTCGGGGCGGTGGCGGGTGTCGTACCGGATCAGCGAGCGGCCCATCGCCGCGGCCAGCAGGGTCAGCACGATGGCGGCGATGCCGCCGGCCGTCGTCGCGAACGCGGTCGAGGTGGCGGATGCGACCAGGCCGTGCACCACGTCCGCCACCCGCGGCCCGCCGGCCACCACCACGGTGAACACGCCCTGCATCCGGCCGCGCATCTCGTCCGTCGCGTTGACCTGCAGGATGGTGGATCGGTAGACCGCACTGACCAGGTCGGCCCACCCCCCGACGGCCAGGAAGATGGCCGCCAGCCAGAGGATCGACGTGGTGCCGTACAGCGCCATCGAGGCGCCCCAGACCACGATCGCGGCGACGATCGCGATGCCCTGCCGGTGCACCCGGTGGATCCAGCCGCCGGTCAGCCCGCCGATCAGGGTGCCGACGGCCAGCGCGGCGTTGAGCACGCCGAGCTGGTAGCCGCCGCCGATCGCCCCGCCGAACGTCTCCTCGGCCATCTGCGGGAACAGCGCCCGGGGCATGCCGAAAACCATCGCGATGATGTCGACGACAAACGTCATCAGCAGCAGCGGCTTGAGCCACAGGTAGCGCAGGCCGTCGACGACCTTGGCCCGCCCGCGCTGCTCCCCCAGCGGCGGGATCGGCGGCAGCCGGAGCACGGCGTAGAGGATCGCCACCAGGGTGAGCGCGTCGATGAAGTACAGCCAGGCCAGCCCGACGAGCGGGATCAGCACGCCGACCAGCAGCGGGCCCACGATCACCCCGATGCTGAACACCGTCATGCCCAGCGCGTTGGCCGACGGCACCATCTCCACCGGCACGATCCGCGGGATGATCGCACTGCGGGTCGGCTGGTTGACCGCGAAGAATGCCTGCTGCAGCGCCAGCAGCGCGAACACCGTCCACACCGACTCGCTCGCGGCCAGCGCGGCGAGCCAGAGGCCGATGCTGGTGACCGCGATGCCGATCGACGTGATGATCAGCAGTTTGCGCCGGTCGTAGGTGTCTGCAATCGCACCACCGAGCAGTCCGAAGATCACCAGCGGCACCAGTGCCACCAACGAGGCGAACCCCACCCAGGCCGAACTGCCGGTCAGGTCGAACACCTGCTGCTGGACCGCGACCGCGGTGATCATCGACCCGACGACGGTGAAGACCTGCCCGATGAACAGCCGCCGGTAGGCCGGCACGCTCAGCGGGCGCAGGTCCGGGCCGACGTTGCGCCACGACCGGCCGGGCTTGTCCGATGGGCTTGTACCTGTTGACCGATCGGTGCTCGTCGGACCGGTTCCGGCCGGTTCTGGGCGCTGCTGGATCTGCTGCGGCCCGGTTCCGGCCGGCTGGTCGGTGCCTACCGGGCCGGTGCTCGTCGGACCGCTCCGCACCGACCCGTCGGCGCGGCTCCCCAGGCCGTCGCCCGTCAGGGGGCCGTCGCTCGTCATGGAGCCAGACGCTCGATGACCCAGCCTTCGGTGGTGCGGCGGTACCGCAGCCGGTCGTGCAACCGCGCGCGCCGCCCCTGCCAGAACTCGACAGTCTCCGGGACGATCCGCCAACCGCCCCAGAAGTCCGGCAACGGGATGACGATCGACTCCCCCGCCGGGCCGCCGAACCTCTCGGTGACCTCGGTCTGCAGCCGTTCGAGGGCGTCCCGGTCGGGCAGCACCGACGACTGCGGGCTGGCCCACGCGCCGAGCCTTGATCCGCGCGGACGGCTCGCCCAGTACCGCTCGGCCTGCTCGTCGGACACCCGTTCCACCGGGCCGCGCACGTGCACCTGACGCTGCAGTCCGATCCACGGGAACGTCACCGCCGCCCGAGGATTGGCCGCCAGATCACGGCTCTTGTCCGAGCCCAGGTTGGTGTAGAAGGCGACTCCGGACGCGTCCACCCCCTTGCACAACACCGTGCGGCTTGCCACCTCACCGGTCGGCGATGCGGTGGCCAGCACCATCGCGTTGGGCTCGGGCAGACCGGCGACGATCGCGTCCTGGAGCCAGCGGTCGAACTGGTCGACCCAATCGGTGGCCAGGTCCTGCTCGGCGAGACCGGTCAACGAGTACTCCTCGCGCATCGCGGCCATCCGTACCCGATCCCCGTCGTCGCGCTGCACCATCTGCGTCCTCGCTCGCGTCCACCCGGGTCGGTCCTCGGGTCGGGCTCTCGTCCGGCCCGATGCGACGCTACGCCGACCTCGCCGGCGACCCGTCCACCCACCGTTCTACGACCGAGAAAGGTAAAGGCGTGATCAAGGCCACCTTCTTGACGCTGGCCCTACCGGCCGGGTCGCAGGCATTGTGAGGTGACGGTGAGGCGCAATTCACCGGTTGGCCGAGCCTGTCCACCCACCAATGAGTTCAGCGACCTCCCCCAGCTTGACCCCGCCGACATGGACCCCAGGTGGGTCGTGAACGCGGACAACCGCTTTCCCGCTCGACCCATCCCCGGCGCATCGGCGCTCCGGTCCATCCTCGGCGTGGAGGTACAGATGGCAACGAATGGCTCAAGCTTCGTCCCCGGTCTCGAGGGCGTGGTCGCCTTCCACACCGCAATCGCCGAACCCGATCGCGACGGCGGATCACTGCGGTACCGCGGGGTCGACATCGAGGATCTGGTCGGCCGGGTCGGCTTCGAGGACGCCTGGGCGCTGCTCGTCGATGACGAGTTCGGCGCCCGTCTGCCGGTGGAAACCGCGCCGCCGGCGTTCCGCTCCGGTGACGTCCGGGTCGACGTCCAGGCCTCGCTGCCCCTTCTGGCACCCGCGCGTGGGTTCGGCCCGCTGCTCGACATCACCGATGAGCAGGCCCGAGATCACCTGGCGCAGACCACGTCCGCGGTGCTGTCCTACGCCGCCCACTCCGCCCGCGGCGAGCGGCCCGCGGTCCCGGCCGGCGAACTGGAAGCCACCGCGTCCGTCGTGGAGCGGTTCGTCCTGGCCTGGACCGGCGAGGTGAATCCCCAGCAGGTGCGCGCACTGGACGCGTACTGGGTGTCGGCGGCCGAGCACGGCATGAACGCCTCCACCTTCACCGGCCGAGTGGTGGCCTCGACCGGCGCGGACGTGCCGGCCAGCATCACCGGCGCGATCGGCTCGATGTCCGGCCCGCTGCACGGCGGCGCCCCGGCCCGAGTGCTGCCGATGGTCAAGGAGGTCGAGGCCAGCGGTGACCCGCACGGCCTGGTCACCCGGATCCTGGACAACCACGAACGGCTGATGGGCTTCGGCCACCGGGTGTACCGGGCCGAGGACCCGCGGGCCCGCGTGCTGCGCCGCACCTGCCGCGATCTGAACGCACCCCGGTACGAGGCGGCCGCCGCGCTGGAGCAGGCCGCGTTGTCGATCCTGCGCGAACGCCGGCCGGATCGGGCGATCGAGACGAACGTGGAGTTCTGGGCCGCGGTGATCCTGGACTTCGCCGGCGTGCCCGCCGCGATGATGCCGGCCATGTTCACCTGCGCCCGGACGGCCGGTTGGAGCGCGCACATCCTCGAGCAGAAGCGGCTCGGCCGGCTCGTCCGCCCCTCCGCCGTCTACGACGGGCACGGCCCGCGCGGCGTCGACGCCGTCGCCGGCAACCCGGCGTTGGCCGTCACCGTCTGACGGCTCTCGACCTCGGACGGACTCGGCGCCCGGCGGCCCTGCCGCCGCCGGGTGGCGGGCGGCGATTGGCCGGGCGGCGATTGGTGGCGGGCGGCGATTGGCCGCGGGCGGCGATTGGTGCCGGTCGGTCCCGGCGCCGGTCGGAGCCGGGGCCGGGCGTCGGTCCCCCGCGCACAATCTCCGGTCTCACCGCCTCCGGTCGCGGCCGCCGGGCACCGGCGTCGGGCGCGACCGGCGCACCACCCGCCCAAGTAGACCGGCCCCGCACCACTCGCTCGGCCCACAGCCGGGCACCGCCCCCGCGGCCCGCCCCGCCGGCGCCAGTGGCACACCACCGGCCCAAGTAGACCGGCCACGCACCACTCGCTCGGCCCACAGCCGAGCACCGCCCCCGCGGCCCGCCCCGCCGGCGCCAGTGGCACACCACCGGCCCAAGTAGACCGGCCACGCACCACTCGCTCGGCTCGGTCGGTTCCGGTTATCCACAATCTGGGCCGCGCCGCCCAACGGACCGGCTGCGCCGTGTGCACTGACACGGTGCCCCGCCCAGCGCCGCCGTTGCCCAGTAGGGCCGCCGACCACATCCGCCGACAGTGCGGCCTGCTCACTCGGTCCCAGGCATTGGGCGCCGGTGTCCCCGCCTGGCAGATCGAGGGCTTCCTTCGTCGCGAGCAGTGGTCACGGGTCCTGCCCAGCGTGTACCTCACCAACCCGGGCAAGCTCGATGATCTCGGCTTCATCCGGGCGGCCCAGCTGTGGGCCGGGCCGGACTCGATCGTCACCGGAGCCGCTGCGCTGTTCTGGCAGCGACGCTCGGATGCGCCGTTGGACAGAGTCGACCTGGCAACCCCGAACCGATTGCGAGTTCCGGAGCTCAAACCACGAATCGTTGCGCACCGCCAGCGCATCCACGACTTCTGGATCGCCTACTGGAACGGAATACGCGTGGCCCGGACCGAGTTCGCCATCGCGCAGCTCCTCCCTGTCCAGGGTCCGGAACTCCTCGACAACGCCGTGCGCCGGCGCTGGGTCAGCGTCGAGATGGTGCTCGAGGCACATCGGGCACTGGGGGTGGGACGCGGTTCCGTCGCCCGAGCCCAGATCCTCCGAGCGGCGGAGGGTGGTGCCGAGTCCGAGGCCGAACGGCTGCTGCACCGCGCGTTACGGGATGCCGGGATCACCGGGTGGGTCGCCAACGCCCCGGTCCGGCTGGGATTGACGAACCGGGTCGGTGACATCGTCTTCCCCGGCATCAAACTGCTGGTGGAGGTGGACGGGTTCGCGTTCCATACCAGTCACGAGCGCTTCGCAGCCGACCGTGCGCGGCAGAACGAGTTCGCGATCGCCGGCTGGACCGTGCTCCGCTTCACCTGGTGGCAGCTCCGTCAGGAACCCGATCGAGCCGTCCGGGAGATCCGCGCCGCCATTCAACAGTTATCCGGATAGTTGTCGCTGCGCCAGTCGCCCCGACCGCCCCGACCCCGCCGAACCAGGTCGACCCCGCGCGGCCCACAGCCGACCAACGCCCCCGCGGGCCCGCCCCGCCGGCGCGACCGGCACACCGCCGGCGCAAGTACACCGGCCACGCACCACTCGCTCGACCCACAGCCGACCAACGCCCCCGCGGGCCCGCCCCGCCAGCGCGACCGGCACACCGCCAGCGCAAGTACACCGGCCACGCACCACTCGCTCGACCCACAGCCGACCAACGCCCCCGCGGGCCCGCCCCGCCAGCGCGACCGGCACACCGCCAGCGCAAGTACACCGGCCACGCACCCTCGCTCGACCCACAGCCGACCAACGCCCCCGCGGGCCCGCCCCGCCAGCGCGACCGGCACACCGCCAGCGCAACACCCGCAGGAGGGTGCTCGCTCCCCGACGCCGGCGACCACCGGCGACCACCCGGCGCCCAGCGCCGTCACCCGTCGCGCGGATGAACCGATCGACCGGCGTCACACCCGTCACATTCGGCGGTCAGAGGATCCGTGCGGCCGGAGTTGAACCGCGCGGCTGGCAAGATTGGGGCCGACCCGCCCCGGCCACGCGGCCAGGCGGGAGCCCGACAGCCACGTCAAGGAGACAGCGCCGCCATGGCCGACAGCACCGCCATCGTCCTGCCCGAGGAACTCAAGCCGACCGACGGGCGGTTCGGCTGCGGTCCGTCCAAGGTCCGCCCGGAGGCGTTGGCGGCGCTGGCCGGATCCGGCGCGTCCGTGCTGGGCACGTCGCACCGGCAAGCCCCGGTGAAGACGCTGGTCCGGCGGGTCCGGGAGGGCGTGTCCACCCTGTTCGGCCTGCCCGACGGGTACCAGGTCATCCTGGGCAACGGCGGCACCACCGCGTTCTGGGACGCCGCCGCGCTCGGCCTGGTCCGCAACCGGTCACAGCACCTGACGTACGGCGAGTTCTCCAGCAAGTTCGCCACCGTCACCGGCAATGCGCCATTCCTGGCCGACCCGGTCGTCATCAAGTCGGCACCCGGCGACGCGCCGGACAACGCGGCGAACCCCGACGTCGACGTGTACGCCTGGGCGCACAACGAGACCTCCACCGGCGTCGCCGTCCCGGTCGTCCGGCCGGACGGGGCGACCGACGACCAACTGGTCCTGATCGACGCCACCTCCGGTGCGGGCGGGTTGCCCGTGGACATCACCCAGGCGGACGTCTACTACTTCGCGCCGCAGAAGGTGTTCGCGTCCGACGGCGGGCTGTGGATCGCCATCGCCTCGCCCGCCGCGCTGGACCGAATCGCCGAGATCGCGGCCACCGACCGGTGGATCCCGGAGTTCCTGTCCATCGCCACCGCGCTGGACAATTCGGTCAAGGATCAGACTCTCAACACACCGGCCGTCGCGACCCTGTTCCTGCTGGCCGATCAGTTGGACTGGCTGAACGGTCAGGGCGGTCTGGACTGGGCGACCAAGCGGACCGGGGACTCCTCCTCGCGGCTGTACACCTGGGCCGACGCCCGGGAGTTCACCACGCCGTTCGTGGCCCGTCCGGAATTGCGCTCGCAGGTCGTCGGCACCATCGACTTCGCGGACTCCGTCGACGCGTCGGCGGTCGCGAAGGCGCTGCGGGCCAACGGCATCGTGGACACCGAGCCGTACCGCAAGCTCGGCCGCAACCAGCTGCGCATCGGCATGTTCCCGGCCGTCGAACCGGACGACGTGTCCGCGCTCACCGCCTGCGTCGACTACGTCGTCGAACGGCTGTAGGGGCGCTCGATCGCGACCTCGCCCCGCGGCCGCCCGGACCCGTTCGGCGCGCCTGGGCGAGGGGCGTCGAACCGCGCGATAACGTCCCGGTGACGCTTGAAGAGTGCTGCGGGGAGGAGAACGCCGATGCGCGCGCTGCGGGTCCTGGGGATGGCCGAGGACGGCGAAAACCTGCTCTGCGAGGACACGGTCACCGGCGAGGTTTTCTCGCTGCGCTCCGACGAGCGCCTGCGCGCCGCGGCCCGCGGCGAGCTCAAGGGCGCCGGTCGGCGGGCGGTGGAAACCGATCCGCAGTTGCGGCCCAAGGAGATCCAGGCTCGGATCCGCGCGGGGAAGACGGTCGCCGCGGTTGCTTCCGAAGCGGTGACCAGCGTCTCCCGGATCGAGAGTTACGCCTACCCGGTGATGCTCGAGCGGGCCAGCATGGCGGACAAGGCGCGGGCCGCGCATCCGATGGTCGACGGCAACCCCACCCGTAAGACCCTCGAGGAGCTCGTCACCGCCACCCTGCGGCAGCGCGGTCAGGCGGACAGCATCCGGTGGGACGCCTACAAGCCGCACGACGGGGGCTGGGTGGTCGCCGTGCACTGGCAGGCCGGGCGCAGCGACAACATGGCCACCTGGGAGATCCATACCGGGAGCCGAACGAACACCCTGCGCTCCATCGACGATGCGGCCCGGGAACTGCTCGACCCGGCACCGCGGCCATTGCGCACCATCGCCGAGGCGGGCACCACATCGGCGCCCACTCCGGCATCGGCGCCGGAGGCGTCGTTGTTCGGTCCGCCGGATGCCGAACCGCCGGCGGTGACCCAGCAGTCGTCCCGGCATCCCGCCGGGACCCGTCGCGCCGAGGTCGCGCCGACACCGGCGGTCGCGCCCCCGGTCGTCCCCGAGCCGCTGCCGGCTCCGAATCACTCGGCGCCGGCAGCCGGACTCACCGGGACCGATCAGACCCCGACCCGCCCGTCCCGGCGTGGGCAGCGGCCGGTCATGCCGGGCTGGGAGGACGTTCTGCTGGGCGGCCACCCGAAGGGCTGATCAGCGCCGGGTCCCACTCCGGCGCCTCCCACCGTCCGTTGGCCACGGCGATCGTCGAGCCGCGGATCCAGCGGCTGCCGGGTGTCGTCAGGACATGCGCCGCGGCCACCAGGGTGGCGACGACGGCGAGGAACTCCAAGAACGATACCAACGGGAGCGGCACCGGCGTGATCCTCCACAGAAACGGCGCATAGGCCAGCAGCGAACTTGCCGACACGGCGACTGCGACCGGCCAGAACCGCCGCAGGTAGAACGCCGCGACAATGGTCATGACGTCGGCCAGGTAGAAGTAACGCTCGTGCATTTGGGGCAGGAAGAACGGCACGGCCAGCACCGTCGCGGTGGTCAGCAGGATGATCTGCGGCTCGCCCAGCGGGCGGGTCCGCCAGGCCAGGACCCCGAGCCCGAGCAGCAACCCGGCGGCCACCACCAGGCCGAACACCTCCCAGCCGACCGACCCGCCGACCCACTGGAACATCGTCGGCCCGTTCTGGGTCCAGGCGCCCAGGCCGCCCGACAAGCTCGGGGCACCGCCGCCGAAGCCGCCACCGGCACGGCCGAATCCACTACCGGCCCCGCCGGTCACCTGGTCCGGGTAAACCGTCAGGAGGCTGCGCCAGCTGCGGCCGGCGACGGCCGCGGGTAGCAGCATGACCAGGAACGTCACCGGCACCGCCAGCAGCGGAAGAAGTCGCCGCCGGTTCGCCACCAGCACGATCAGCAGCACCGGGAGGAAGAAGATCGCCTGGAGCTTGAATGACAGGGCCAGGCCGAAGAACACGCACGCCCACCAGGACCGCCCGCGGAGCAGGAAGTACAGGCTGCCCAGGCAGAACGCCGCGTAGATCGAGTCGCACTGCCCCCAGTAGCCGCTGTTCAGCAGCACGGTCGGCGCGGCCAGCACGACGGCGAACGCCACGGCGGACGTCCAGGAATTGAACCGGCGGCGCACGATCAACCCGGCGAAGGCGGCCAGCACGACGTCGAACACCATCGAAACCAGCTTGATCGCGATGATCTTCGGGATGGGCAGGTACGTCATCACCGCCAGCAGGTACAGGTAGGGCGGGTTGTAGTTACCGATCTGCTGGCCGATGGCCCGCAGTCCACCACCGGCCGAGAGTGCGTCGTACCACGGGCTCAGGAACGCCCGGTAGTCGCTGTTCACCTCGTTCACGAAGGCGAACCGCACCGCGATCGCCACCGCGGCGGTGGCGACGACAACCATGGCGGGCCCCACGCGGCCGCCGGCCTTGTTGGATGTGGTCAGCACGAATGAGCTCCTCGGACGCCGGATGTCACCGCAACGGTGACCGAGGGAGCTGTGGGCGAGCCCAGAGAAAGAGCCGAACCGCCGGGTTTCGACTCCCCGGCTCGGGGACCCGGACCCCGGCGGTCCGGAACCGGGTGTCCACACTCGGCGCGAGCGGGCACCCGGAGACGGGCCGTGCGTCAGCTGGACGGCGTGTGGCCCGACTGGTGGATCACTTGCCCAGTGATCCGGGTCACACGATACTCCCATCTTTCTCGAAGCGGATCTTCATTTCGACAACTTTGCCGCGCGGATGAAGTCGTTGACGTCCGTCCCGGACGTCACATTCGGCGTCGTTTCAGCCGTGTCGGCGTAGTTGATCCGCGCGGGCGGGGGGCCCGGGCCGGTCTCAGGCGGCGGCGGGGCGGTTCGGGCGGGGCGGGCGGGGCGGGCCGGTTCGGGCGGGGCGGTTCGGGCGGTTGGGGCGGGGCGGGCGGGTTCGGGCGTGGCAGGGCGGGGCGGGCCGGCCCGGGGCGGCTCAGCCGAGGGGCGGCTTCTCGCGGAGGGCCAGCCGGCGGGAGGGGTGCCGGGCGGGCAGAAAAGGCGATGAGCGTTGTCGTAGGTCGGACGTAGCCTGGCGAGCGCCATGAGCCAGACCACCGAAGCATCCGTCATCACCGACCGCGGCACCACCCCGCCGCGGCCGGGGGTCGACGCGCACGTACCGGCGGTGGCGAGCCTGCGCCGCCTGCTGCCCTTCGTCCGGCCGGCCCTCCCGGCGCTGATTCTCAGCGCCGTGGCCGCGCTCGCCGCCACCCTGTGCGCGGTGGCGTTTCCGCTGGTCATCCAGCAGGTCATCGATGGGCCGATCACCCAGCAGAACCTCGCCGGCCTGTGGGTGCCGGGCGCGGCCCTGCTCGCCCTCGGCGTGCTGGAGGCGCTGCTGTTCTGGGCGCGGCGAATGTTGTCGGCCCGTCCCACCATGCGGGTCGAGGCCAGGATGCGAGCCGCGATCTACGACCATCTGCAACGGCTGCCGGTGGCGTTCCACGACCGATGGCCCACCGGGCAGTTGATGTCCCGTGCCGTCTCCGACCTGGCGACGATCCGGCGCTTTCTCGGTTTCGGTCTGGTGTTCCTGTTCGTCAACCTGGCGACCTTCGGGGTCGGGCTGGTCGTCCTGCTCATGCTCAGCTGGCAGCTCGGCCTGATCATCGCGGTGATGGCGGTCCCGTTGGTCGCGCTGTGCTTCCGCTACGAGTCCCGCTATCAGGTGCTGGCCCGGCGCAGCCAGGACCAGGTCGGCGATCTGGCCAGCATGGTCGAGGAATCGGTCCTCGGCATCCGGATCCTCAAGGCGTTCGGCCGGAGCTCTCACTACTCCCGTCGATTCGCCGCGTCGGCGCGGGGCCTGCGCGCCACCGAGCTGACCAAGGCGGCGGTGGTGGCCAGGTTGTGGGGCTCGGTCATCGTCATTCCGGAGATCGCGTTCGGCCTCACCCTGTTCTTCGGCATCGTCCAGGTCGCCGGCGGCTCGATGTCCGCCGGGACGCTCGTCGCATTCTTCGGGGTCGCGTTGAGCCTGCGGTGGCCGATCGACTCGATCGGTTGGCTGCTGGCGATGACGAACGACGCCGCCAGCGCCACCGAACGGTACTTCGAGGTGATGAACAGCCCGGTGACGATCACCTCGCCGGCCCGACCCGTCCGGCCCATGGCTCCGCGGCGGGGTCATCTGCGGTTCGAGGCGGTCCGATTCCGATTCGCCGACACCCCGGCCGACCGCGGCGATCTGCTGCGCGGAATCGATCTCGATGTCCGGCCCGGCGAGACGATCGCCCTGGTCGGGGCGACCGGATCGGGCAAGACGACCCTCACCGCGCTGGTCAACCGGCTGTACGACGTCACCGGCGGCCGGATCGTGCTCGACGGGACCGACATCCGAGAGTTTGACCTGGCGCAGCTTCGCCGCCGGATCGCGGTGGCGTTCGAGGAACCCACCCTGTTCTCCGCATCGGTCCGGGAGAACGTGTTGCTCGGCTGGCCGGACGGCACCGACGACGACGTGTGGGCGGCCCTGCAGCTGGCCCAAGCGGATTTCGTGGCCGGGTTGCCGTGGGGGCTGGACACCAGGATCGGTGAGCAAGGTCTGTCGCTGTCCGGCGGGCAGCGGCAGCGCCTGGCGTTGGCCCGGGCGGTGATCGGCCGTCCCGAGGTGCTGGTGCTGGACGACCCACTGTCCGCGCTGGACATCCACACCGAGTCCAGGGTCGAGCAGGCGTTGCGTTCCGTGCTCACCGGCACGACCGCGTTGGTGGTCGCGCACCGTGCGTCCACCGTCCTGCTGGCCGACCGGGTCGCGCTGCTGGCCGGCGGGCGGATCAGCGCCGTCGGCACCCATGCCGAGATGCTCGCGTCCAACCCCGACTACCGCGACCTGCTGACCAGCCGAACGGAGGTTTCAGACGCGCGATGAACAATGCCATGACCAGCCCGACGCCGCTGCCGGACCTGGCACCGGACGCCGACGACGCCTGGCGCGGGGTCGCCGCCGAGGACGTCGACGACATCTCCACCGGGGTGGGCCTGCGCCTGCGGGCCCGCTCACGCGGGTTGCTCGGCTCGTTGATCCGGCCCTACCGGGGGTGGGCACTGCTCGCCGGCATCGTCGTCGTGATCAGTGAGCTCGCCTACCTGGTCGGTCCGCTGGCCGTGGCCTACGGCATCGACTCGGCCGTGCCCGCCCTGGCGAACGGGGACGGGCGACCCCTGGTGCTGGCCACCCTGGCTTACCTGGCGGCCGGCATCATCAACGCGGTCGGCAAGGCGATCTTCGTCCGGCTGTCCGCGCGGGTGACCCAGGCGATGCTGCTCGACCTGCGCGGGCGGGTGTTCACCCATGCCCAGTCGTTGAGCCTGGCCTTCCACGAGAAGTACACGTCCGGCCGGGTCATCTCCCGGCTGACCAGCGACCTGGACTCGCTGAACGATCTGGCCGGCGAGGGACTGGAGGGGCTGATCTCCGGCGTCCTGTCGGTGGTGGCGATCAGCGTCACGCTGCTCGTCCTCGACGTCGACCTCGCCCTGGTGGCGCTCGCCGCCTTCCTGCCGATCCTGCTCGCCACCCGGTGGTTCCAGCACCGATCGCGGCGCATCTACCGGCGGACCCGGAGCCTCATCGCGGCGGTCATCGTCCAGTTCACCGAGACGATGAACGGCCTGCGCGCGGTGGTCTCGTTCCGCCGGGAGTCGCGCAACGCGGCCATCTTCGCGGCCGTGAACGACCAGAACGCCGACGCCAACGGCGATGCCCTGGTCGCACTGGGCATCTACACCCCGACCGTGCGGCTGCTGGGCAACCTGAGCCTGGTCGCCACCATGGTGCTCGGCGCCGTCCAGGTGATCGACGGCACGCTGGCGATCGGCGTCCTCGCCGCGTTCCTGCTGTACGTGCGGCGGATGTATGACCCGTTGGACGAGCTGGCCATGTTCTACAACGCCTACCAGGGCGCGATCGCGGCGTTGGAGAAGATCTCCGGGCTGCTCGAGGAGACCCCCGGAGTCCCCGAACCGGCCGACCCGCGCCCGTTGCCCTCCCCCACCACGGGTGAGATCCGCTTCGCCGGCGTCGAGTTCGCATACACCCCGCGGGTTCCGGTGCTGTCACCGCTGGATCTGGTGATCCCGGCCGGTCAGACGGTGGCCGTGGTCGGCGCCACCGGCGCCGGCAAATCGACGCTGGCCAAACTGCTGGCCCGGTTCTACGACCCGACCACCGGTTCGGTGACGCTGGACGGTGTGGACGTCGCCTCGCTGAGCACCACCGAGCTGCGCCGGGGGGTGGTGATGGTGACCCAGGAGTCGTTCCTGTTCGCCGGCTCGGTGGCGGACAACATCGCGCTGGGCCGGCCGTCGGCGTCCCGCGCCGACATCGAGGCCGCGGCCGATGCCATCGGGGCCGGCGAGTTCATCCGTTCGCTGCCCGAGGGTTTCGACACGGACGTGCGCAAGCGCGGCGGCCGGCTCTCCGCCGGGCAGCGCCAGCTCGTGGCGTTCGCGCGCGCGTTCCTGGCCGACCCGGCCGTGCTGATCCTCGACGAGGCCACCGCGTCGCTCGACCTGCCCGCCGAGCGGGCGGTGCAGCGGGCGCTGGGCACGGTGCTCCGCGGGCGCACGTCGCTGATCATCGCCCACCGGCTGTCCACCGTCGAGATCGCCGAGCGGGTGCTGGTGATGGAAGGCGGCCGGATCGTCGAGGACGGTCCGCCGGCGCAGTTGCTGGCCGGCACCGGTGCTTTCGCCACGTTGCATGCGGCCTGGCGGGACTCGCTGGTCTGAGGACGCGCGTCCGGCCGGCCCGGACCGGCTCATCGGGGCGCGGCGGCGGCCACCTCGACCCGGGAGCGCAGCCCGGTCTTCTCCAGCACGTGCGACACGTGCGACTGCACGGTGCGCGGCGAGATGTACAGGCGGGCGGCGATTTCCCGGTTGGTGAGCCCGTCGCAGACGAGGTCGGTGATCCGGCGCTCGGTAGCGGTGAGCGCGTCCCAGCCGCTGGCCTGGGTGCGGTGCGCCTGCCGGGACCCGCGGCGAATCCCCAGCAGCCGCATCCGGGCCAGCAGCCGGTCGCGATCGACGATCGACCGCATGCGCTCGTACCCCGCGATCGCCTCCTCCATGGCGGCCACCGCACCCGGCCGGTCACCCACGGCGACCAGGGCGCAGGCCAGTTCCTCCTGGGCGTGCCAGGCGCGGACGTGGAATCCACGTTCGACGAACATCGCGTGGGCTCGCCCGATCTCGGCCGGGTCGGAACGCGCGGCGCCGCGGATCAGTTCCAGCACGCCCGGCGTCCGCTGCTCGGGCGGCAACCGCTCGACGTCGGCGATGACCTGCTCGACCAGGTGCGGGCGCAACCCGACCAGCGCGAGTCGCGCCACATCGATCGCGAAGTCGGCGCCGCCGAGCCCGGGCTGGGTCCGCACCCGGGTCCAGTAGCTCTCGGCCAGCGCGGCGGCGCCGTCGAGGGAGCCCTCGGCCTCCAGGATGGACAGCTCGGCGACATCCACGTCACCCCGCCCGAACTGGTCGGGCAGGCGTCGGGACCGGAACTCTTCCAGACGTTGTCGCGCCGCCCGCACGAGCCCACGGCGGGCGTCGATGTCGATGCGCTCGCCCACCGGGATCGAGATCCACCCGGTACCGGTCTCCTCCGCCATCTCCAGGGCCGCGTCGGCCTCGGCCACGGCACCATCCCAATCACCCGACGCCCAACCGGCACCCGCGGCGACGAAGCCGAGAAACGGATACACCCACGGGCTGTTGATCTGGGCAGCCGTCGCCCGGGCCCGCTCCAACTCGGGCGCGGCCGAATCCGTGCCGTCGACGTCCAGCCGGAACATCGCGGGCCACACCATCGATGTGGTCCCCGCCAGGGCACCGAGGTCGGCCGACATCAGCTCCGGCTGTTCGGCGAAGGTGCGGAGCGCGCCCCGGCCGTCGCCGCGGACGTAGGACAGGACGGCCGCGGTGAGCACCAGGGTGGATTGCGCCGCGACGTCGTCCGCCGCCCGCGCGTCGGTCAGCATCGCGTCCAGGTCACCGAGGAGCCCGAACCGGCCACCGAGCAGGAGCAGCCATTGACGCTGCGCCGACAGCCCGCGGCGAACCGGTGCGGGCAGCCGCTCGATGGCCAACGTGTGACCCATACTGACCAGGGCGGCGTCCACATCGGCCCGGTTGATCTGCGACGTGATCAATACCCGTTGCAGGCCGGCGGCCACCGCGGGATCGCGAACGCTGCCGATCCGCTCCAGCACCAGCCGTTCGGCGGCGGTCCCGTGTCCGGTGCGGAACAACTCGGCGGCCCGCTGCAGGAGTAGACCCTCGGCCGCCGGATCGCTCCGGACGGTCAACTCATCGGCAACCTTCAACAGGTCGACCGCGACCTGCGGGGCGAACTGACCGCTGGATTCCACGGCCGCATTCAGGGCGTCGAGCAGTTCCCGATCGGCGCCATCCTGCCGGCTCCGGACCGTGGCCGCCTGCAGCAGGTGTTCGGCCACCAACGCCGGCCCGCTGCCGCGTTCGGTCAGCACCGCGGCAACCCGCCGGTGCAGGCTCCGCCGGCTCGCGTCGGGCACGGCCGCGTACGCCACCTCGCGGAACAAGTCGTGAGCGAAATCGAGCATGCCTCTTGACGAATCGGCGTGGACGACCCCGGATTTGACCGCCCGGGCACGGGCCGGCGCCAGCGCGTCGTCGGAGCTGAAGAGCACATCGGCGAGATCGGTCAGCGTGGCGGCCGTGCCCCACACGGCCAGGGCCGACAGCAGTTCGGTGGTGGTGTCGTCCAACTCCTCCAGGTGGCCGCGAATCACGGCGTCCAGGGCCGCGGCCGGCGCCACCGCACCGGACGCGACCTCGACCGAATCGGATCCGACCTCCTGCAGCCCGCCGGCCTCGATCAGTGCCCGGATGAGTTCGCCGACGAACAGCGGGTTTCCGCCGCCGGCCTCCAGCATCCGCCGCAGCCGCGGCCCCGGCCAGCGGCCGAGCCGGTCGTGGACCAACCGCTCGGTCATCATCCGGTCCATCGGCGGGAGCTCGACGGTGACCTGCACCTGGCGGAGCAGCAACTGCAACTGATCGGGCGTCGGGAACGGGCGCGCCGACAGCACCACCGTCAACGGCAACGACCGGCTGGCCCAGACCAGCCGGCGCAGCCCGGCCAACGACGCGGCGTCGGCGTGGTGGGCATCGTCCACCCAGACCACGAGCGGGCCGGCGGCACACAGCTCGTCGATGCGGTCGAACGCAATCTCGGCCGGGTCCTCCCCGACCGGCACCGGTCCGGACAGCTGCCCGAGAACGGCGAACGGCTCGTTCCGGCGGCGATGATCCCCGACCGCCCGCAGCGCGGCCGCTGGGCCGACCGCCGCGTCGAGAATCGAGCGGACCAGATGACTCTTGCCCATGCCCGCCGGCGCGATCACGCACAGGCTGGTGCCCACCCGGTCGGTGATCGCCGCGTCGACGTGCGAGCGCAGCAACTCGGTGACGGCGGCGCGGTCGACCGGAGCGTCGCCACCGATTTGCTGCGCCATCCGGGTCAGCGTAGTTCGCCGTTCATGTGGTCGAGGGCGCGGCCGGGGCCTGCGGCGCGCGCACCTGCGACCGCACCTTCTCGGGATAGTGCACGGTGAACTTGATCATTGCGACGATCACCACGATCGGGACCACCCAGTTCAGCAGCAGCTCACCCGTGGCCGGGGTGGCGAAGTCGTCGCTGTACAAGTTCAGGGCGGCCACCAGCAGGCTGCACAGGCCCATGATCACGATCGCCGCTCCCCAGGCGGCGCTGAGCACGCGGTTGATCTTGTTGAAGGTCGGCGAACCCCAGTACGCCTTGGGCGTGGACTCCCGGGCGAAACGCTCGGTGAACGGCGCGAACGGAACCAGCGCCAGGATGAAGGCGCCGAGGAAGAGCCCTACCCCGGGCACCGCCCAGTCGTACAACCAGGCATCGACATCCGGGCCGCCGACGAACCCCACCACGGTGATCGTGGTCAACGGGATCAGCATGCCGATGTTGAGCACGGACGGCGGCCAGGCCGGCTTCTGCAGCGCCATGGTGCCCAGGACCAGGAGCAGGCCGATCAGGCCACTCCAGGCGACGGAGTCAGCGGCGATGCGGTGCGCCAGGAAGGAGAAGGCGATCCACGGGATGAACCCGAGAATCAGCGACAGGGGTTTCATGACAGACTCTTTCGGTTTCGAGGTGCGACCGCGGGGACGGCGGTGCTTCAGATGTGGGGTCGGGGGTGCGGTGCAGAAGGCCGCGGATTGCCGCGCCGCGGCGGCGAGCGGGGCAGTGTTCAGCGGGCGGCGGGGAGCCGGTCGGCCAGCCAGTCGAGCATCAGCTTGTTGGTCAGTTGCCGTCCCATCGGCTGGCAGTGCCAGTTGGCGCCCTGCTCGGCGGTGAAGCGCAGCAGTTGCTTCTCACCGGTGAGGGCGTCGGAGAGCTGCTCGCTCTGCCCGGGCCAGAACTGCTCGTCGGCCGGGCTGGTGATCAGCAGCGGGGTGCGGATCTGACCGACGACACCGGCCAGGTTGTAGGCCATGACCTCGGTGAACACGTCGAACGGATCCTCGGCCAGCCCGTACGGTCGGGCCCGGAACCGGAAGGTGCGCTCGGCTTCCGGGTCGCTGCCCATCTGCGCCATGTCACCGTTGAAGGTGGCCTTGTCGCCACTGCGCAGGAGGTCGATCATGACCAGCGGCAGATGGCCGAGCCAGGACGTCGACACGTCCATCACCCCGGGGTCGGCGACGGCGGCGACCAGCCGATGCTCGAAGGCCAGCGCGCGCGGCAGCCAGTAGCCCGCCTGACTGATGCCGTAGCCGACGAGGGCGTCCGGGTCGACGTCGTCCCGGGCGACCAACGCGTCGACGACCGGGGTCAGCACGGCCTCCCAGTCCGGCCGGAACGGAACCCCCCGCTGGAACAGCATCGACTGCTGCCCCGGCCCGTCGTAGAGGAACACGTTCCAGCCGCGGGCCAGCGCCTCCGACGCACCGTTGGCGAGCAATGCGGGCAGCGATCCGTCGCTGCCGTTGGTCACGACCAGGGTGGTCCGGCGCGCGCCGGAGGCGTCCGGGCGCAGCAGCCAACCCGGCAGCGTGGTGCCTTCGTAGGGGATCTCGACCCGGAGATGCGCGCCCGCCGACGCATCGAGCCATCCGTGCCAACACCGTTGGTACCGCTCGAACGTCGGCGCCAGCACCGACTGATCGGGCAGCCCGTCGAGGGCACCGAGCGCGACGGCGAAGTAGTCGGCGGCCGCGAGGTAGGCCCAGCCGGCGGTCTGCGGGTGGCCGCCGGCGGCCGCGGCATCGGCCCGGGCGGCGAGGTCACGCGCGGTGGCCGACCACTCGTCGAACCAGACCTGCGGTTCCCCGACGGCGGACGCGCCCGGTGCGGCCGGGTCGGGCCCGTGTGGTGGGCGAGGACCGCTGATCCGATCCAGAGTGGCCAGCACGAGCCCGACGTCACCGACGCCGATCGCCGCGCGGCCCAGCGCGCATCGCGCCTCGAAGTCGAATCCCGGATCCTTGCTGAAGGTCCCCGCCGCGGTCCATGTCATCGTCTGCTCCTGAAATCGTCGTCGCCGATCCGGTTCTCGGAGCGGCTCGATCCGATCCTGTCCGGAAACGGATCGCGAGACATCCGCACACTGGCGGATATCGGCCGAACCGGCGCGGGACGCGGGTGCGGACGGGTCAGAGCATCATCAGCGCGGCGATCCACCCGCCGACCACGCCCACCGCGGCCCCGATCGCGAACCAGCGGAGCACCGGAAGGTTCCGGGAGAGCCACATCGCCGGCACCAGGCCACCAGCGACCAGGAGGTTGAGCGCGACCGCCAGCACCGGACGATCGGCAAGGCCGGCCGACAACACCCAGATCGCCACCGCGGCGAGCAGCGCGGCAAATGCCGCCAGGGGAAGTCCGGTGCCCCACGGCGCCGGCTCCCCCGAATCCCGCCATTCGGCGACCCAGGCCCACTCATGGGCCTCATCATCGACAGCGTGGTCATCGACCGGCTCGTCGTCGACGCGCAGGGCACGGCCGGCCGGGTCCATCAGGTCGACCGTGAGGTCGGGATCCCCGGCCGGCACCGCCGGCAGATCGGGAACGTCACCGACCACCCGCAGCCGGGTGCGGCGCTCCTGGCCCGGCGCGGCCGGATCCGGTTCGTCGGTCACCGGTTGGTCCCGTTCGGGCGGCTGATGGACGTCACCGGTCCAGTCTGCCGCAGGGGGCCCGCCCTCAGCCGGGCAGCGCGGCGAACGCGATCGCCGCGGCGGTGGCCACGTTGAGCGAATCGATGCCGCGGTGCATCGGAATCCGGACCCGCGCGTCCGCTGCTGCCATGGCCGCCTCGGTCAGTCCGTGCCCCTCGGACCCGACGAGTATCGCGATCCGCCCGTCCAGCTCCGCGTCCGTCAGCCGGAGCTCGCCCGCCGGGGTCAGCGCGATGATGCGGAAGCCGTTGTCTCGCAGTTGGTCGATTCCGTCGTCCGGCCACGGCAGCGGCGCGAAGGGCACGTGCAGGACGGTGCCCATGGATACCCGCACGCTGCGCCGGTACAGCGGGTCGGCACAGCCATCACCGAGCAGAACCGCACCCATTCCGAGACCGGCCGCATTGCGGAAGATCGACCCGAGGTTCTCGTGGTCGCCGACGCCTTCGAGAACGGCGACGGATCGTGCATTCCGGAGCAATTCGCCGGCCGGCGACGGCGGAATGCGATCGGCAGTGGCCAGCACACCGCGGTTGAGGTGGAAGCCGATGACGGTCGCCATGAGCTCGGCGTCGACGACGTAGAACGGGGCGTCCGATCCGTCCAGATCCGGGGCGAGTTCGTCGTACCGGCGGGCCAGGCCGAGCAACGCCCGGAGCGGGTACCGCGAGGCGAGCAGCCGACGGACCACGACGGTGCCCTCGGCGATCACCAGGCCCCGCCCGCCGGGTCGATCCGGTCGCCGGTCGGCGCGGGTCAGGTCGCGGAAGTCGGCCAGGCGCGGGTCGTCGGGGTCGTCGATCCGGCTGGGTTTGCTCATCTCCCCATCTTGATGGTCCCGGCGGGCTCCGTTTGCACAGGTCACGGAGTCGTCGCAGCGACGATCGGAGCCGACGCACGGCTCGATCGATTCCGTGATGCCCGGTGACCGATCTCACAAAGTGTGACCGTCATCACATATGATGGCGAATCGTTAGCCGGTTAGCAACTCCACTGCTAACTTGCGAACCGGGAGTTAACCTGGAGTCACTGCCGACGTCCTCGGCGGGCGAGGAGAGCGCGATGCGCACCACCGACACGGCGCCGCCGCCGACTTGATCGGTCGGTCGCCTGAATTTCGCGGCCTGCCCGGTACTTCGCCGGGCGAATCGACACTTTGGCCCGATTTTCTCCGGGAATTGCCATCTTCGTCACCCTTCGAGTTGCCCGGTTGCGCCACTGATCGACGCGGCCGCACCTAGGCTGGAAATTGATGAACCATTCGTGGTCCGAGACGATGTCACTCGGCGAGATGATTCGCCGACAGCGAGAAATGGCCTCGCTGCCGATGCGGCAACTCGCCGCGATGGCCGGCATCTCCAATCCCTACCTGTCGCAGATCGAACGTGGGCTGCGCGATCCGTCGGACCAGGTGCTGAACGCCATCGCCGACTCGCTGCAGATGTCGGCCGACTCGCTCCGCCCACCGACCCCCGAACCCGACCTCGACCGCGACCCGCCGCCCGTCGTCGGCGCCATCCGGGCCGATCCCGATCTGACCACTGTGCAGCGCAAGGCGCTGGAGGAGTCATACCTGGCCTTTCGCCAGGTGACATATGAACGTCGCCGCATCAAAGGGCGCCGCAACGGCGCGGCCCTGACCGAGAGTCCCACCGCCGATCGAGGAGAAGTCACATGACCGCTGCGGACACCAAGCCGCTGGACCTGTCCTGGGATGAGGTGGGGCCGAAGCCGGAGCCGTCCCTGGACTCCTCCCCCTGGGACGAGCTCGACAGGCGGGTGCGGGCGAGCATCTCCGAGGTCCTGAACCGGGCCGAGCGCCAGTTCTCCAGCACTCCATTGGGCCGGATGGACGCCGTGGCGGCGATCCCGGCGTTCACCCGAACGGCGATGGCGCTGGCCACCGAGCCGAACCTGGCCCTCCAGGTGGGCACCCGGTACGCCACCGGCATCCTGCGGGCCTGGGCCACCGCGGGCGCGCGCGCCGTCGGGGCCAAGGTCGACGGTCCGGTCGAGGAGAAGCGGGACAAGCGATTCGCCGATCCGGCGTGGAAGGACAACGCCGCGTTCTGGCTGCTCCGCCAGGAGTTCGAGCTCTGGGAGCAGGCCCTGGAGGACCTGGTCGAGGGTGCGCCGATCGAGGACGCGCTCCGGGTCAAGGTCGCCTTCCTCACCCAGGCGATGGTCGACGCGGTCGCCCCGACGAACTCGTTCGCCACCAACCCCGATGCGATGCGCCGGGCCATCGAGACCGGCGGCCTGTCGGTGATGAAGGGTGCCCAGAACTTCCTGCACGACCTGGCCGAGAACAACGGGATGCCCAGCCAGTACCGCAAGGGCGTCTACGAGGTCGGCAAGAACCTGGCCGTCACGCCCGGCAAGGTCGTGTTCCGCAACGACCTGATGGAGCTCATCCAGTACAGTCCGACCACCGAGCAGGTGTTCGAGATACCACTGCTGTTCAGCCCGCCGTGGATCAACAAGTACTACATCATGGATCTGTCCCCCGGCCGCAGTCTCGTGCAGTGGGCGGTGGACCACGGCCACACCGTGTTCCTGATCAGCTACCGCAATCCGGACGAGTCGATGCGGTCGGTCGGCATGAACGACTACCTGCTGAACGGCCCGCTCACCGCGCTCGACGTGATCGAGGAGATCACCGGCCAGCAGAAGGTGAACCTGCTCGGGTTGTGTCTGGGCGGCACCCTGACCATGATCTCGCTGACCTATCTGGATGCGATCGGCAAGGACCGGATCAACAATGCGACCTTCCTGAACACGCTGACCGACTTCTCCCAGCCGGGCGCGCTGGGCGTGTTCACCGACGAGGTCAGTGTCAGCAAGCTCGAGCAGCAGATGAATCAGACCGGCTTCCTGCCGGCCGACAACATGGCCAAGACGTTCAACCTGATGCGGGGCAACGACCTCATCTGGAATTACGTGGTGAACAATTGGATGAAGGGGGAGGAACCGCCCGCGTTCGACCTGCTCACCTGGAATGCCGATTCCACCCGCATGCCGGCCGTCATGCACGCGTTCTACCTGCGCTCGTGCTACCTGAAGAATCAGCTGGCCCGCGGTGTGATGGAGATCGCCGGTGAGACGCTGAACATGAAGTCCGTCGACCAGGACCTCTACTTCCTGGCCGCCGAGCAGGACCACATCGCACCCTGGCGCAGCTCGTACAAGGGCGCCCTGATCCCCACCGGGAACGTGCGGTTCGTCCTGTCCAACTCCGGCCACATCGCCGGGATCGTCAACCCGCCCAACCCCAAGTCCAAGCATTGGGCCGCGGACCTGGACGAACTCCCCGAGAACCCGGACGAATGGCTGGCCGCGGCCACCATGAAGCCGATCACCTGGTGGGAGGACTGGGCGACCTGGATCTCCCAGCGGGCCGGCGGCAAGATCACCCCGCCACCCATGGGGAGCGAATCGCACCCCCCGCTGAGTGACGCTCCGGGGACGTACGTCTTCGGTAAGTAGCCGTTCACCAAGCCCTTCCACGGGCCGGGGCACTATTCTCATCTCGCCCCGGCCTTCCGAGGCGCACCGTCACTGCGTCCATTCTTCCGACTCAGAAAGTCAGGTAACAAGCACGTGTCTGCCAAGTACAGCGTGTCCAAGGCGATCATCACCGGCGGAGCCCAGGGCCTGGGTGCCGTCATCGGCACGCGGCTCGCGAGCGAAGGCATCTCCGTCAGCCTGCTGGACATGAACGAGGCCGGCGCCAAGGAGACCGCGGAGAGGATCACGGCGGAAACCGGCACCCCCGTGTACGGCTTCAAGTGTGACGTCACCGACCGGGTGCAGCTGCGCGAGGCGTGGCAGTCGGCCGCCGACGCGATGGGCGGTCTGGACACCTACATCGGCAACGCCGGCATCACCCGGGACAAGATGTTCCACAAGCTGACCGACGACGACTGGGACCTGGTTATCAAGGTCAACCTGACCGGCGTCTTCGAAGGTCTGCGGGCCTCCGCCCCGTGGCTGCGCACCGAGGGCCCGGGCCGCGTCGTGCTGATCTCCTCGGTGGTCGCCAAGATGGGCAACCTGGGCCAGATGAACTACATCGCCGCCAAGGCCGGCGTCGTCGGCCTGGTCCGCTCCGGCGCGACCGAGCTGGCCCGGTTCGGCACCACCGTCAACGGCATCCGCCCCGGCTTCATCGAGACCGCGATGACCAAGGCGATGCCGGCAGCCGCCCAGGCCAAGATGGCCGAGAACCCGCTGGGTCGGGCCGGCCAGCCCGAGGACATCGCCGGCGCCGTCGCCTACCTGTGTTCCGATGACGCCGCGTTCGTCACCGGCCACATCATCGACGTCAACGGCGGCCTGGACATGTAGTCCGCATTCGACACCAAGGCCCCGCCCGGGATCGTTCCGGGCGGGGCCTTCGTCGTTCGACCCGGAGCTGACTCCTGCGCCACGTCCGTGCGCCCGCGCCGTGACCCCGCCGCCCCGTGACCCCGCCGCCCCGTGACCCCGCCGCCCCGTGACCCCGCCGACTCGCCAGATATGCAGGTTCCTGACGGCGCTGAACGTGCATTTCTGGCGAGTCGGCGCGACAAGAGGGCGGGTGGGGTGAGGGCCGCGGGTGGGGGTGGTCGGGGGCAAGGGCGGGGGTGAGGCCGGGCGGAGGGATCCGGACGGCGCGGCGCGGCCAGGGCGTCCGCGACCGAGGGGTTGTGGATCGTTTGTGGACAACTCCGTGGAGGGGTCCGCGGACCCGTCACGATGGGGCATGGCTCCCCGTCAGGAACTCCCGGACTGGCTGCAGAATCAGCCGTTCGCGACCTTCGACCATTCGCTGAAGCGCGGACGGATGTCCGGACCGGACATAGTGCCGATGTTCCACGGAGTGCGCGCCATGGCCGGCGGGCCCGGCGACTGGCGACAGTTGCCGGCCGATGACGCCCTGCGCGTGCGCTGCCGCGCGCTGCTGCGGGTCACACCTGACGGCACCTTCTTCGGCGGAATCACCGCCGCGCGGTTGTGGGGCCTGCCGTTGCCGCTCGATCACCTGCACGACGAATGCCTGCACACCATGCTCTGGTATCCGGGCCAACCGACGAACCGGGCCGGCGTGATCGGACGCCAGATCAACGACTGGAACGCCCATCGGATCGAGATCGACGGTCTCCCGACCATCGATCTGCCGACGTTGTTCTGCCATCTCGGCATGTTGCTGAGCGAGCCCGACCTGGTGGCGGTCGGCGACGCGATGATCCTCGAGCCGGTGATCGCGCGTGCCGGGCCGCCGCGCCCGCTCGCCACGATCGATGCGCTGCGCAAACGTGTTGCGCTGTACCGGGTTCGGGGCAAGCGACGAGCTGCTCACGCACTGGAGCGGATCCGCCTGGGCGCCGAGTCCCGGCCGGAGACCCTGCTGCGGTTGCTGCTCGTGGAGGCCGGGTTTCCGGAACCCGAGCTCAACGTCCGGCTGTTCGATCGATTCGGCGCCGAGCTGGCGCGGGTCGATCTGCTGTTCCGGGAGTTCCGGGTCATCGTGGAGTACGACGGCGACCAGCACCGCACCGATACCCGTCAGTTCGACCGCGACCTCGGCCGGCTCGACGATCTGGCCGCGCTCGGATGGCGGGTCGTGCGGGTCGGCGCCCGATCCCTGTTCCGGGACCCGCAGGATGCGGTCAACCGAGTGCAGCGGGCGCTCATCGACGGCGGCTGGGTCCGGGCCTGAGGGTGCGCCGACTCGCCAGATATGCAGGTTCCGGACGGCGCTGAACCTGCATATCTGGCGAGTCGGCGGGGTCACGGGGCGGCGGGGTCACGGGGCGGCCCGGCCGGACGCCACCGGCCCGCCCCGCACGGGGCGGGGCGGGCCTGTCTGGCGAGCGCTTCGGGCGCGCGACCTCAGCCGAATGCGACGGCCGCGGAGTCGGAGCCGGTCTCGCCGGGATCGGACCGGACCGCCTCGACGATCGCGACCTCCTCGACGCCGGACACGACCACGGCCGGGTCGATCGTCATGACGGTGTAGCCACCGACCGACCCGGCACCGAAGCCCGGCGCGAAGATCTTGGTCGGCGTGCTGATCACGCCGTCCGCGACCGCGTCGGCGATGGCGATCGGGATGCTGGCCGCCGAGGTGTTGCCGGCCCGCTCGATGTCGAAGTAGATCAGGTCGGGCGACAGGCCCGCCTTCTCCGCCAGCTGGATGACCATGGTCTTGTTGGCCTGGTGCGGCACGACCAGCTCGACCATGTCCCAGGCGGACTTCTTCTCGCCCAGCGGGTCCGCGGTGTTCTCCAGCTCGTTGATCATCTGGGCCAGGTAGCGGCCGGCCAGGGCCTTGACCTCGGGGCCGAACACGGTGATGTTGTTGTCGAACGCGGCATTCGGCCAGATGATGGAGTTCACCTGACTGACCGGACCGCCGGCGTAGGAGTTCATCAGGTCGATGTCGGTGTCCTGGCCCTCCGCCGCCGGCGCGATGACGAACGCCGCGGCGCCGTCACCGAAGATCATCCGGGACGGCCGGACGGTGCCGATCTTGTCGGAGAACTTCTCCCCGGTGACCAGCAGCACCGGCCGGTTGACCTCCTGCAGCAGCCGGATGGCCTCGGACAGGCCATAGGGCAGGCCGGCGCAGGCGGCGGTGATGTCGGCCGACATGTGCGTCTGGTGCATGCCGAGCTGACCCGACAGCCAGGTGCCCATCGACGGCATCGTCCGCGGGTTGGTGCAGGAGCAGAAGATGACCGCGCCGATCTCCTCGGGCTGCCGGCCGGACCTCTCCAGGGCGGCCTTGGCGGCGTCCAGGGCGAGCTCGTCCAGACCCCGCTTGGAGTACATGCGGGTCTCGATGCCGGTCTTGTCGCTGATCTCGTCGGCCGTCATCGGCGACCAGCAGTAGGCCGTGTTGCGGATCAGATCGTCGTTGGAGCAAAGGATCTCGCCGCGGACCACGGCGAGCGCCTCGATCTTGGGCAGCACCTTGAACTGCTTGCGGATATCGATCGCCGGGTACGGCCGGATGGGCTGCTTGGTTTCGATCTCCGGCTGCAGGGAGGCGACGCGAGGGCTGATGTTCGCTCGCGGGGCACCCTTGACGGCCCCGATGAACCGCTCGACCTCGCTGGTCTTGGGCTTGAGGACGACCACCACGTCGTCCGGCTGCAGCTCGCTCAGGGTGGCCAGCCGTACCGCGGACCGGTCCCACAGGTACTGGTTGTGCAGCACCATGGACCAGCGACGCAGGGCCTCGAGCTCGGCCACCTCCTCCTGGACGTCAACGATGTCGGCGAAGGAGAAGGCCGGGAAATCCGGGTCGTAGTTGCCCAGCACCCAGGTCAGCTGGCTCGGGTCCTCGAGGGCCTGCGCGACGGTCGGCTGCACCGCGACCAGCGCGCTGGCATGGTGCAACCGGTTGCTGAAGATGTCGAACAGCGTGTCCCAGATCTTCTGCTCGGTCTCGGCGTCGCCGGCCGACGGCAGGTCGGCCCAGGCCTGCGCGACGGCGCCGACCTTGGACTCCTTGTCCTGCCACGGCACCACCACGGGCAGGAAGACGTTGCTGCGGCTGCGCGGCACGTCCCGCCAGCGGGTCGGCACCTTCTCGTACATGGTCATGGCGAACCGGTTGACCCAGAACAGGTTCAGCGC
Organism: Nakamurella sp.; assembly: GCF_044224575.1. Lineage (GTDB taxonomy): Bacteria > Actinomycetota > Actinomycetes > Mycobacteriales > Nakamurellaceae > Nakamurella. The sequence goes on along the minus strand of NZ_JBGAKE010000014.1, from coordinate 50,871 downwards.
GACATCCCGCATCAGGTGGGTGCGGTCCTTGTAGTGGCCGTTCGCGATCCGCTCGCCGATCTCGGTGCCGGACGGTGCCTTGGTCTCGAAATCCCGGCGGATGACCTGATCGAGCTGCTTCTCCGACGCGATCACCGAGAAATCGAGGTCGGGAATGAAGTTGGACGGGAAGACCAACCGATCATGCCGATTGATGACGAACGGCTGCATGCCGTGCTCCTTTGCCGCTGACGACTCACGTGACGTGCTACTGGCGCAGTTTCCGTAACCGGAAAACCCGTCGCCCATCCTCCCGCAACCCGTGGTCAAGCGCTCTCCCACCGGATGACATCCGGCCGTGACGGAGCACGTCACATTCGGTAGCCGCGCCGTGAGCGTCCGCGTGGGCAACAATCCGCGGTGACGCCCGAGCACCGGCCGACCCGGAGGATGACCCCATGACTGCACCGCAGGCCGCCGGCACGGCCGGCTTCGGCACGAAACTGGCCGGCCGGGTCGCCTTGGTGACCGGCGGCACCCGGGGGATCGGCGCGGCCATCAGTCGCAGCCTGGCCAACCAGGGCGCCACCGTCGCGGCCGGCTACGGCCGCGACGCCGAGCACGCGAAGGAATTCCTGGACCAGATCAAGACCGAAGGCGTCACCGGCTCGATCCACCAGGGCAACATCGGCGTCGGTGACGACTGCCGACGCGTCGTTCGGGAGGTGATCGCCGAACACGGGTCGCTCGACATCCTGATCAACAACGCCGGCATCACCATCGACAAGACGGTCCTGAACCTGACCGACTCGGACTGGGAGAAGGTGCTGGCGGTCAACCTGTCGGGCGCGTTCTTCCTCTCCCAGGAGGCGCTCAAGGGCATGGTCGAGCGGGGCACCGGCCGGATCATCAACGTCTCGTCGATCATCGGCGAGGTCGGCAACATCGGGCAGGCGAACTACGCGGCGTCCAAGTCCGGCCTGTTCGGATTGACCAAGACGCTGGCCCGCGAGGCGGCGTTCATGCTGCAGAGGGCCGGCAAGCTCGACGACAACCCGATCGGGATCACCGTCAACACCATCACGCCCGGCTACGTCGAGACCGACATGGTCGACACCGTGCCGCAGAAGGTCATCGACCGGATCATGGACAAGATCCCGCTGCGCCGGTTCGCCCGGCCGGAGGAGATCGCCCGGGTGGTGCACTTCCTCGCCGCCGACACGTCCGGGTACATCACCGGCCAGGTGTGGGGCGTCAACGGCGGCATGGACATGTAGGGCGGGCCGACCGTCCGCCGACGCGGCACCCCTCGCTGGACCGGTGGACAGCCGCGCTGGACCGGTGGACAGCCGCGCGGATGAAACCGGCCACTCCCGTCCCAGCAGGCACAAACGAGGCGTGTTGATCCGCGCGGGCGTTGATGATCCGCGCGGCAAATGGGCCGGGAACGTGAAAGGGGACGGCTACCCGGCGACAGCGGCGCGGGATTCGCTCTCGTGGTCATCCTCCGGTTGGGCCGCCAGCCGGTCGAGCAGCTCGCTGGCCTGGGCGAGCACGTCCCGCTCGGCCTGCGTCATCGCGGCCAGCCGCCGCTCCAGCCACAGCTCCCGAACCCGCACGTACTCGACCAGTCGCCGGTCGCCCTCGGGGGTGATCCGGACCAGCACCTGGCGGCCGTCCCGCGGGTTGTCGGTGCGCTGCACGAGTCCGAGTGCCTCGAGTCCGGTCAGTACGCGGGTGATCGACGGGGGGCGAACCTGCTCCTTGGCCGCCAGGTCTCCGGCGGTGAGCGGACCCTCCCGCCAGATCACGGCGAGCGCGGACAACTGGGTGAGCGTCAGCCCGTCGGTCGGCGTCTGCTGCCGGAGCCGCCTGGTCAGGCGGTGCACTGATAACCGCAGCTCACTGGCGAGTGAATCATTGTCCGGCACACCGTCGAGCCTAACTCAACCCTCGCCGAAGAAACGGGATGTTTCGGACAGTGCTGGACGGCCCCGTGACGCGCCTACGATCGTTCGTGTGGCAGCCCCCGATTCGGCATCCGACGACGGCTACGAACCACCGCCGCTGCCCCCGGTCACGACCGGCGTCTGGCACATCGCGATCCCCGGCACGATCATCTGGTTCGCCGCCCTGGTGGTGCTGCTGTTCTTCATTCCGGATCTGCAGGCCAACGGGGCGATGATCTGGCTGTGGACCTGCGTGGCCGGGTTCATTCTTGGCCTCTTGGGCCTGTCCGTCTACGGCTGGCAGCGCCGGGCGGCCCGGCTGGGCCGGCGCAGCGCCAACCAGATGGCGTTGAACGAGCGGTTCTGATTCCGCGGGTGGGTCAGTCCAAACCGGCCTCGGCCAGCGCCGGGTGATCCAGGGCGGCCGCCGCGACGGCCAGGTGGCGCCGGGACCAGCGGCCGGCGGACCATGCCGCCACCCGGCCCAGCGCCGGCGCCGACCCGTCCGCGTAGAAGCGGCCGTCGACGCACCACCACGGCACGGGCCGCTCCGGCCGATCACCGACCGCCACCCACACGGTGGTGGCCACCGTCAACAGAACCGAATCGGGGTCCACCCCGGCCGCCGCGGCCGCTCGCCGCCAACGCCCGTCGGCCTCCGCCGGCGCCGGGCCCTGCACCCTGACGGTCCCGGGACCGTCGGCGGACACCACCGGCAGATCCAGCACCCTGGACACCCCACTCGGATCGGCGCCCCCCGGCACCAGCCGGCCGGCGTCCTCGGTCTGCGCCCACCACGGCCGATCCAGGACCCACGCCGTGTCGGCGTCGACCACCGCGCCGGTGATGGTCCGCACCGTGGACGGGAGGCGAAGGTCGGCCCCGTCCAGGGCGGCGACCAGCACCGCGGTCAGTTCGGCGACCCGTGCCGCCGGCACCGTGCGGTCCGGGTCGGTGAGCCGGTCGAGCAGGTCGGCGGGTTCGGCGGCCGCCGCGGGCAGGTCCGCACACACCCCGATCCACCGCGCGACCGTGGCGTCCAGGTCGACGGGCAACGGGTCGTACAGGCCGTCCAGATCGGCGGCCCGCGGCAGCCGCCAGTGGCCAGGCGGGCGGCCGCCGATCAGCGCGTGCCGTCGAAGCCACCAGCCGGTGTACGACGGGCCGTGCGCGGTCGGTCGAAGGCACTCCCGCGCCCGCGGATCCCGCGCGATCTGCTGCAGCGCGGTCGCCCACCGGGAGTCGTCGATCAGGTCCAGATCGGCGAGCGCGAGGAACGGTTCATCGGCGGCGAACGGGTGCTGTTCGAACCATTCGTCGAGGTCGGGCAGCCGGCCGGCGATCGGATCCGGGACAGGGTCGGCGACGGCGACGACCGGGACCCCGTCCCGGACGCCGGCGCGGACAAGCAGATCACGGCCGTACGCCCGCAACCAGGACGTCCCCACCGTCGCCCGCTCGACGTCGTCGGCCAGCAGGTCGGCCAGCGCGGCATCGGGCACCAGCAGTTCCGACGCCGGCCATGGATCGTCGCCGGAGTCGGTCAGCAGCAGGTCGGCGAGCATCGGGGCGGCCGCGCCGTCCGGATCGCCGCCGGCCGCCAGCAGGTCCAGGACGATCCGGCCGAGGGCCGCCACCTCGTCGACGTCGACGTCGTCGTCCTCGAACTCCTCGCGCAGGGCCCCGACCCGCCCGGCCAGCGCCGGGTCGGCCAGCACCTCCGATGCGCCGGCCGGGGCAGCGCCCAGCCGGGTGAGCAACGGATGCACGGCATCCGGGTGCACCACCCGCAGCTCGGGCACCGCCTCGCCGATCCGACGAGCCAGCTCGGCTCCGATCTCACCACCGGAGCCCGCGACCCCGGGGAGCAGGCAGCCGCGGGCGCCCACCGCGCGCCGCCCGCCGACCAGCGGGACCGGCACGTCGGCCAGGTCGTCCGCGCGCGGCGCCGGATGCGCGTCGGCAGCGGCGCGATAAACCTGCCGCCAGAAGCCGGGCGTCCGGTCCAGTCCGGCCAGCGCGGGGCCGACCTGCGACCAGTCCAGCGTGCGCAGGCCCAGCGGCCGCAACGCGGCGGCCGCCGCCGGTGGGATCGGGCCCAGCAGACCGGGGATGGCCTGGCCGATCACCACGGCCCCCTCGTCGTCGAGCCCGGGCAGGTGCGAAGCCTGGCCGGGCGTCACCGGATCACCGGTCGCGCTGCGCAGGAACGCGGTCGCCTCCGCGCGGGCGCCGATGGCCGCCCGCAGGGACGCATCGACCGGACCGGCCGGGAATCCGGCGGCCGGGAGCAGCCGCCAGCGCTCCCCGGGATCGGTGTCGTCGAACAGGTCCAGATACCCGTCGGCGGCCGCCTCGAGCAGCCAGTCGGCCAGCGGCCCGGGCGCCAACCGTCGCCGGGTGTCGTCGACGGGCAGGGTGCCGACCAACCGGGCCGGCAGGGTCGTCGGCTCGTCCGTCGGAACGGGGGCGCCGATCGTGAACGGCCGGGCAGGCCCATCCGGAGCCGGATCGGTGTCCAGCGGCAGCACCCAGCTCAGCGCGAAGCGGGTGCGCCCACGCTGCTCGACCGGCCGGCCGGCCATCAGGTGCGCGGGCAGCTCCCCCGAGCGACTGACCACCCGATACCTGGCCTCCTGGCCGCCGGCCGATCCACTCCGTTCGAGCGTCACGATGCCGCCGGTGTCGGTCCGCCGGCGGATGACTCCGTCCGGCAGATCGATCTCGACCAGGGCGGGCAACGCCCAGAACAGGTCGGCGAACGTCTCCCGGTCCTCCAACAGCGCCCTGACCTCGGCCCGGGCGGACGGGTGCAGCGGGAGCCGCACCTCGGTCGCATAGCCGGCCGGCGGGGGCGGCTCGTCCGGGCCGGTGGGCCAGGGCAGCCGCAGCACCGGCACGTGACCGTTCCGCCGGGCGAGTTCGTCGCTCAGCGCCGCAACGCCGGCGTCCTGCACCGCCTGCCGGGTGGCCGCCTCGTCGAATCGGATACCGCCCGGGACGGACACCACCCGCGGCGCCGACGTCCAGTCGACGACCGAGGTGAAGCCGACGCCGAAGAAGCCGATCGACCCGGTCGCGTCGCGCTTCGCCGACGCCCGCAGCGTGGCCAGCGCGCCGACCCCGGCCGCGGTCAGCGGGGCGCCGGTGTTGGCGAGCCGCAACTCGTCGTCGACCAGCCGGATCCGCAGACGCGCCGGCACCCCGTCGGCGACGGCGGCGTCGACACCGTTCGCGGCCAACTCGACCAGGGCCCGGCCCGCGTACCCACCGGCGGCCAGCAGGTCCTCCGCGTTGGCGTCCTCCCGGAACCGGGTCGGCGACGCGGCCCACGCGGCGAGCACGACCCGTCGCAGGTCGGCCGTGCCGAAGGGGTCGGTGACGGTCACCCCGCGGGTCAGGACTGCGGCAGGGGCTCGGCGCCGGACTCGTCCGGCGCCGGTGGAGCAACCGGATCCGCCGGCGGCTCGAGCACGACGGACGTCGGCTCGGAGGTGGCGGTCTCATCGGCCGCGACCTCCGGACCCTCGACCTCGGCAACCCCGACCTCCGGAGCCGCGACCTCGGCAACCCCGACCTCCGGAGCCGCGACCTCGGCAACCCCGACCTCCGGAACCCCGACCTCCGGGACCCCGACCTCGGCAACCCCGACCTCGGACCTCAAGGCGGCGTCGCCCACTGCTGACTCGCCCTCGGGTTCGGCCGGCGTCGGTCGGCCCACCTCGTCGTCGGGGTTCGGCGCGGCCGCACCCGCGTCCCCCGGACCCTGGGCCGCCGCTGGCGCGGCCGGGTCCTCGAGCGCGGGGTCGACCGAGGCCGGTGTCGCCGCCGTCGGCCGGCGGTGCACGTCCAGGGTCACCTCGTCCATGACGGTCGCGGTACTCGCCGAGATCAGTGGTGCGTCGACGACCACCTCGGAGTGCGCGCCGCACCCGTAGGCGGCGTCGACCACCCGCCCGTCGGCCGGGGAGAACTCGTTGCTGCACGCGCCGAACGCCTGGCCGAGCAGGCCCTCGAGCCGGACGTAGAAGCCGCAGGTGCCGCAGGACGCGGGCGCCTGCTTCGCCATCGGATCCGACGGTCCGAAGGACCCGTCGTGCCACCGCTGCGCGGCCTCGTCCCGACCCTCGCGGCCGAGCACCCGCACCCGTCCGAAGCCGAACTCGTAGTCCACCTCCCGGACCGCGGGATCGTCCGAGTCGAGATAGCCCGGCACCAGGCGCTCGTCGTCCTCCGGGGGCGGCAACAGGTCGCCGGGGCCGAGATCGCCGGCGCGGACGCGTTGATCCCACGGCACCCAGGCCGGCGCGAGCAGGGCGCCGTCGCCGGGCAACAGGACGACCTCGCTGATCGTCGGATGGGCAGGCTCCACGATTGCCACCGTGACCAGCCAGTACCACCCGCGGTATCCCCGGTCGGCCGCGGCGAAACGGGCACTGGTGGCGACGCTGTCCTCGGACCAGGCGCCGAGATAGTCACCCACTCGTTCGTCGCCGGCTTCCTCGGCCGCGGCGGCACGGGCCAGTTCGATGAGGTCGTCGGCCAGCGCCACCGGCTCCGAGACCGGCGCGGCCGGATGGGTGGTCGAGCTGTCCGGTCCTGCGGTGTCGGGCACGACGGGATTCACATCGGCCATGATGCCGCACCCGGCGGCCACCCCGGCACCGCGTCACCGACGGGGTCGGCCCGGCCCGGCTGCGGGTTCGGTGTCGCACCGATGCGGCAGGATGGATGAATGCCTGCGTCCGACCCGGATCCGAGCCCGGAAGCCGCCGCTTCCGGGCCTGGTCAGTGGCCGGACCCGCGCGGCGATCGGCGGGCGGATCAGCGGCCGGATCAGACCGCCGGCCGGCCCACGGAGCCACCCGGCGCGGGCTGGACCGGCGGCGTGGGCGAGCAACCCACGTCCCAGTTGCCGCGCCGGACGTCGCCCGGCGCGTACCCGTATCCCTATCCGCCGCCCGGCACGCCGGACGCGCCGCCGTCGCACGCCGGGGATTCGTATCCACCGCCGGGCCCCCGCGGCTCCCACCCGTCCGCGGCGCCGGACGCCGGGTCGAACCGCTCGGCCCCCCCGCCGTGGACTCCGTCCGGCCCGGCACCGCCGCAGGGCGGAGATCCGGGCTATCAACAAGCCCCACGGGGCAGCCATCTGCCGCCGTATCAGGAGCCGTTCGCGCCCGGCCGCGACGCCGGCCCACTTTCGGGTCAGGGTCCGAACCCGGCGGCCGACCGGACCGGGCCGCCCGACCCGACCGGGGCCACGCCGAACCCCGATCAGCCGGGTGCCGGCCGCCGACCCCGAACCGGACCCAAGAAGTTGACGGTCACCCGGGTCGCCGCGTTCCGCAGCCGGGAGCTGACCACCAGGGGCGTCCGGATCTTCCAACGCGCGGCCACCGCCGACGGCGCCGACCGGTCCGGGTTGACCTCCCTCACCTACGCGGTGATGGGCAACTACGCCGTCGATGCCGCGCTGGCCGTCGCACTGGCCAACACGCTGTTCTTCGCCGCGGCCAAGGCGGAGTCCACCGGCAAGGTGCTGCTGTACCTGTTGATCACGGTGGCCCCGTTCGCGGTGATCGCCCCGCTGATCGGCCCGGCCCTGGACAAGCTGCAACACGGACGGCGGATCGCGCTGGCCGCGTCCAGCTTCGCCCGTGCCGTGCTGGCGATCGTGATGGCGGTCAATTTCGACTCGTGGGTGCTGTACCCCTGCGCCCTCGGGATGCTGGTGCTGTCCAAGTCGTTCGGCGTGCTCAAGGCGGCGGTCACCCCACGGGTGCTGCCACCGGACATCACCCTCGTCAAGACGAATTCCCGGTTGACCGTCTTCGGCCTGATTGCCGGGGGCGTCGCCGGCGCGCTGGCCGCCGCGTTGTCCTGGGGCTTCGGTAGCACCGGTGCGCTGACCTTCACCGCGGTGCTCAGCATCGTGGGCGGCTGGCTCTGCCTGCGGATCCCGGCCTGGGTGGAATCGACGGCGGGGGAGGTGCCGGTCGACGCGGTGGGTGCGCGCCGGCGGAAGGCCTTCCCGCTGTCGGTGACGACCACGCTGTGGGCCAACGGCAGCATCCGGATCGAGACCGGGTTCCTCGCCCTGTTCGTCGCGTTCGTGATCAAGAGCGAGTACGCCGAGGCGAGCGCGTTCACCCAGTTGCTGCTGCTCGGCGTGGTCGGCGTGGCCGCCGGCATCGGCGGGTTCGTGGGCAACGCGATCGGCGCGCGACTGCCGCTGAACAAGCCCGACCTGGTCTCCATCTCGTCCCTGGCCGCGGTCGTGCTGACCACGTTGATCGCCGCCCTCATTCCCGGCCTGATCACGGCGGCGATCGTCGGGCTCGTCGGATCGACGGCGTCGGCGCTGGCCAAGGTCTGCCTCGACTCGGTGATCCAGCACGAACTGCCCGAGGCCAGCCGGGCATCGGCGTTCGGGGTCAGCGAGACCGCGCTGCAGCTCTCCTGGGTGTTCGGCGGCGTCGTCGGCCTGCTGCTCGGCGGGGTCTGGACCTTCGGTCACGACAGCGTGTACACGATCGGCTTCGCCGTGATCACCGTGCTGCTCGCCGTCGGCCTCGCGCAGAGCTGGTTCGTGCGCCGCGGCCGGTCCCTGTTTCCCTGGCTGCACTACGCCAGGATCACCGGCCGATTCCGCAAGTCGGCCGCGGCCGACACGGCACCGACCACGCCGGCCGCCGGCCCGACCGCGCCCGGGTACTCGCCGACCGGCGCTCCGCCTGCGCCCGGGTATCCGCCACCGACCAGCTGGACCTCCGGGTCGACCGCCATCGGGCAGCCGCCGTGGTCGACCGGGCCGAGCGCCTACCCGCCGCCGGGCGGACCCGCGGGCTCGGCGCCGCCGGGCTACCCGACCTGGTCCCCGCCCGCCGGCTCCGGGACGCCGACCTACGGACCCGGGGCCGGGTACCCGCCCGGCGGCTGGAACCCCGCCGGGCCGATCCCCCCGACCAGCCCGTCCGGGCCGAAGCCGCCGCCGCGGGACGCCGGGTCCCGCCGGAAGAAAACAAGGGACCCGTGAACGTTCTCGGACACGACCGCACCACTCGTCCGGACCTCGGCACCGGGCGGCACCGCTCCCGCCGGCCCCGCCTGCCCCGACGAAGGCTCCGCGCCTCGCTCGCCGGCGCCGCCCTGTGCCTGATGCTGACCGCCTGCACCGCGCCGTTGCCCGAGATCACCTTCTACGCCAACCGGGCCGCGGTGAATACCCCGCCGACCCGTTGGTGCACGGTCGAGGTCACCGTCACCTCGCAGGAAGTCGGGTGCCTCGCCGGCGAATCGCCGACGCTGAGCGTGGGGCGGGGTCAGCCAGTGCAGATCAACGTCCCCGCGGCCGTCGCCGACCAGCCCTGGCTGGTGTATTTCACGTACCGCAATGCCGCCGGCGAGCAGTGGGACGCGCGCAGCCAGGTGTTCAACGACGGACGCCTCGCCTACACCCTCGAACCATTGAGCCGAGACGACCAGTTGCTCTCGGTGGAGGTGCTCAGCGGGTTCGAACTCACCGCGGCGCTGGCCAGCGGGGTCGACTTCACCTCGACCCAGGGGTGGGCCTTGCTGATCGACCCCGTCATCCCGGCGGACACCACCGCCGCCCAATGAAGTTGATCATGGCGTTGTCTGCGACACGAACGGCGTGTCGCCGGCGTGTCGCGCAGACAACGCCATGATCAACTCGGAAGGCGGCGGTCCGATCGGCCTGTTCGGGAGCCGACCCGGTCAGGCGTCGAAGTCGTCCGCGACGGCCCGCAGCACCTGCGCGATGCGGCCGCCGAGCGCGCGATCCGGGTAACGGCCGCGGCGCAGGTCGGGGAGTGCCTTCGATTCGAGCAGCTTGATCATGTCGTCAACCAGGCCGTGCAGTTCCTCGGCCGGTCGTCGCGTTGCCGCGACCACGGACGGCGGCGTGGTCAGCAACTTGACCTGCAGCGCCTGCGGGCCGCGCCGGCCGTCGGCGACCCCGTACTCGACCTTCTGGCCGGGCTTGAGCGCGGCCACCCCGGCCGGCAACGCCGACGACCGGACGTGCACGTCGTCCCCGCCGCCGTCCTGCGCAATAAAGCCGAAACCCTTGTCGGCGTCGTACCACTTGATCTTGCCGCTCGGCACCCAACTCACCTGTCCTGATCGGGGGCGGAACCGTCCGCCCGGGGTGCCACACATCGCGGAAAGCACCGGCTCGCCAGCTTACCGGCGCGCGGGAGTGCCCAGGCCCACAGCCAGGGACCGCGCGCGGAGAGTAACCGTCGCCCTATCCTGGCTCCATGTCGAAGCCGCCCGGAGGTGCCCCCGCCCTCGTCCGCGTCGGAGTGTTGGTCTTTGCCCTGGGGTTAGTTGCGATTGCCGCCATCTTCGGCATGTTCGCCGCCGGCGCCCACGACCTGCCGCTCTGGCTGAACCTCGGGGCAATGCTCGCGCCGGTCGGCTTCGGTCTAGCCCTGCTCGGACTGTTCCGGCAGGCGCGGCGGTCCAGCCGGCACCGGGCCGTTGCGATGTCGGCCGGTGGCGGGCTCGCGCGATGAGCGAGGCTCGCCGAGCGAATCATCGGCACCGTCATCACGCCGGCCGCACCGGGGCCGCCGAGCGTGCGAGGCGACCAGGGAGGGCGGTGTGATGAGCGAGGCTCGCCGAGCGAATCATCGGCACCGTCATCACGCCGGCCGCACCGGGGCCGCCGAGCGTGCGAGGCGACCCGGGAGGGTGGTGTTGTGATGAGCGGCAAGGATCCGCTGATGGTTCAGGTGGCGCAGCACGTGGAGGACCTGGACCGGGCCACCACCTTTTACACAGAGACGCTTGGCCTGCCGCTGATCGCCCGGTTCGGCCCCCTGGTGTTCGTCGATCTCGGCGGTACCCGGCTGTTGCTCGAGGAGGCGGCCCCGCCCGCGCTGCTCTACCTGCGAGTCGACGGGCTGGACCAGCAGATCGAGCACCTCAAGCATGCCGGGGTGGAAATCGTGTCCGCGCCGCACGACATCTTCACCGACACCGAAGGCCTGTTCGGCGGGCACTGGACGGTCGAGTCGCAGGCGTTCATCCGGGATTCCGAGGGCAATCTGCTCGGCCTGGTCGGTCACCGGAGCTGATCACCCCCGGGGACCGGGCCGGCCGGGTCAGTGCACCGTCGCGACCAGATAGGACGCCAGCCAGGCTGGAAAGCCGGTGAGGTCGGGCAGCACCACGTCCGCGCCGGCCGCCGCCAGGTCTTCCGCGCCCACCGGGCCGGTGGCCACCCCCACCGCCATCGCGTCGGCGGCCCGGGCGGCGGTGACATCGCCGATGTGATCGCCGACGTAGACCTCGGCCCCCAGCTCCCGCAGCGCGGGCGCCTTACCGGTGCTCCAGACCTCGCCGATGACGGCGGACACCTCGATGCCGAGCGCGTTCAGGTGGGCGGCCGCGTTGACCGCGAACTTTCCGGTCACCACCACGGCCCGGCCGCCCCGATCGACGACTGCACGAACCGCCTCGGCGGCTCCCGGGAGCGCCACCGTGCGCGGAACGGCGAGCTGCGGGGTCAGTTCGTGATACCGGCGGACCAGGTGCCGGACGGTCGCATCGTCCAGCCGGTAACGCGCCAACTCGTGCTGCAGCGGGGGGCCCAGCCGGGTGGCGAAGGCACGACCGTCGAGCGGTATACCGGTCTCGGCCGCGAGCACGTCGAAGACCTCGACGATCCCCGCGCGGGGATCGATCAACGTCATGTCGAGGTCGAACCCGACGGTGAATGTCACCGGATGAGGGTAAGTGCCCGATCCGGGCGTCAGACCCGGATCGGCCAGCCTGAGGCCGGACGGTGACCGAGATGTTACGGGACGTCAGCTCACGCCGTCCCGGCCGACACCTCGCGCAAGGTCGTTGCTCCGAAAGAGTTTCCGCCCGGTGGCGGGCGGTCGCTACGATGACGTGATGCTCAGCCGGCCCGCCTCCGCCGAGCCGACCCTACGCCGGCTGCGCGTGCTCTCCGCCGTCGCCCTGGCCACCTTCGCACTGATCATCGCCGTCATCACGCTGTGGCCCGGGCCGCCGGACCCGGACGGTCAAAGCTGGTTGCGCGAGTTCCTGCGCCACGGGCACGCCTACGGCATCCCGGGCTGGATCACCTTCGGCCGGGTCGAGTTCGCTTCGAACATCGTCATGTTCATGCCGGTCGGATTTTTCGGCGCGCTGGCGCTTTCCCGGCACCGCTGGCTGGTGGTACCGGCCGCCGCGGTCGCCTCGGCCGGCATCGAGACGGTTCAGGCAATGGCGCTGCCGCTGCGCTACGGCACCGTCCGCGACGTGATCTCCAACACGCTCGGGGCGCTGCTCGGCTATCTGCTGGCCGCCGCGGTGGTGGCTGCCGTGCTGCGCCGGGCCCGGCGGGGCAACCGGGTGATTCCCGCACCGGCCCCGGTCTACCGCTGACCCTCGGTTACCAGACCGGGGCGATCACCTTGAACGGGTCTTCGGTGTTCCCGATCAGATCGGCAACGGAGTTGATGGCCATCGTCGGCCGGAACGGGTACTGGGCCACCGTCTCCAGGGTGGAGATGCCGGTCATCACCAGCACGGTCGGCATCCCGGATTCCAACCCGGCGATCACGTCGGTGTCCATCCGGTCGCCGATCATCAGCGTGTTCTCCGAGTGGGCACCGATCGCGCGCATCGCCGACCGCATCATCAACGGGTTCGGCTTGCCGACGAAGTAGGGCGTGCGGCCGGTCGCCTTCTCGATGAGCGCCGCCACCGCGCCCGCGGCGGGCAGCACGCCGGCTCGGCTCGGCCCGGTCGGATCGGGATTGGTGGCGACGAACCGGGAACCGGCACCGATCAATCTGATTGCCGTGGTGATCTGCTCGAACGAGTAGTTGCGAGTCTCCCCCAGCACCACATAGTCGGGGTTGCGGTCGGTCAGCACGTACCCGGCCTCGTGCATGGCCGTCGTCAGCCCGACCTCGCCGATCACGAACGCGGAGCCGCCGGGTCGCTGGTTATGCAGGAACTGGGCGGTGGCCAGCGCCGATGTCCAGATCCGTTCCTCCGGGATGTCCAGGCCGGTCGCCCGCAGCCGGGCCCGCAGGTCACGGCGGGTGTAGATGGGATTGTTCGTGACGACGATGAAGTTGGCGTCGCGGGCGGTCAGTTCGGCGATGAACTTGTCCGCGCCGGGGATGATGTGTTCCTCGTGGACGAGGACGCCGTCCATGTCCATGAGATAGGACCAGGGCGTGGGACTCTGGGTGACAGTCACGGGCACCATGATCCCGCGCGCCCGGACGGGACCGCGCGGCGGGCGACGAACCCGGGCCTGTCCTGCCCTCGCGCGCCGCGGCGGGTCTGCGGGAAGCTTGCCGGGCCACCCTGCCCCACCGATCGAAAGGATCCCGGTGAGCGAGGCTTGCCGAGCGAGAATCAAGATGCGAATGTCGGCGACGGCCCCACGGCGGGCGAGCCGGCGAGCCGCCCCGAGGCGGCGTCGAGCATGAGCGAGGCTTGCCGAGCGAATAATCAGGATGCGAATGTCGGCGACGGCCCCGCGGCGGGCGAGCCGGCGAGCCGCCCCGACGCGGCGCCGGGCATGTCCCGCCTGGGCCCGGGCGACTCTCCGTCGCTGCGCACGGTGCTGGAGACGGTCGGTTCGATCGCGGCGGATCTGGACCTGGACGTCACGCTGCAACGGATCATCGACGCCGCCACCGAGCTGTCCGGGGCCCGGTACGGCGCCCTGGGCGTCCTGGACGAGGCCGACGACGGGGGGGAGGTCCGCACCCTGCGCGAGTTCGTCACGCACGGCATCAGCCCCGTCGAACGGTCCCTGATCGGCAACCCGCCGACCGGGCACGGAGTGCTCGGTGTGCTCATCGACAACCCCGAGCCGCTGCGGATCGACGACCTGACCACCCATCCGCTGTCGTACGGGTTCCCGGCCAACCATCCGGCGATGCACACCTTCCTGGGTGCCCCCATTCGCATCGGCTCGCGGGTGTTCGGGAACCTGTACCTGACCGAGCGGGCCGGCGGCGGGCCGTTCACCGACGAGGACGCCGAGCTGGTGGTCGCGTTCGCGGCGGCCGCCGGGGTGATCATCGAGAACGCCCGGCTTTACGAGCGACTGTCCCGGCGTCGCCGCTGGTTGGAGGCCGCGGCCGAGGTCAGCCGGGTGGTCCTGGGTGAGCAGGGCGACCGGCGACCGAGCGAGGTGATCGCGCACATGGCCCTGGCGGCCGGCGAGGCCGACGGGGCGGTCCTGCTGCTCGAGGTCCCGTCCGGCGGCCTGCGGGTGGCGGTCACCGCCGGCGACCCGATGGTCGATCCGTCGTTCGACCCGCGCACCGAGATCGTCTGGCGGACCGGGGAGCCGGTGCCGCCGCGTCGTGGCGGCGACATGCTGGTGCGGGTCGGGGGTGGCGGCCGGATCAGCGGAGTGCTCTGGCTGCACTGGTCGCCGGACCGGATGGATCGGGTGCACGACTCGACCGTCGAGTCCGCCCAAGGGTTCGCCGACCAGGTCGCCCTCATCCTGGAGGTGGCGCTCGCCCAGGACGACCGGGCCCGGCTGGCCGTGTACGAGGACCGCGACCGGATCGGCCGGGATCTGCACGACCTGGTCATCCAGCGGCTGTTCGCGGTGGGTCTCACGTTGGAGAGCACCGCCCGGCTCGCCGGCCCGGGCCGGATCGCCGATCGGGTCAACGCCGCCGTCGACCAGCTCGACCAGACCATCAAGGACATCCGCCGGACCATCTTCGAGTTGGCCAACCCGGACCGCGCCGACGACCTGTATGACGACGTGCAGACCGCGGTCGACGACCTGCTGCCCTCCCTGGGGTTCCGCCCGTCGGTCACCCTGAGCGGACCGCTGAACGCGGTGGTCCCCGAGCAGGTGCGCACCCATCTGCTGGCGGTGCTGCGGGAGGCGCTGTCGAACGTCGGCCGGCACGCCCGGGCGAGCAACGCGTCGGTGACCGTGTCGCTGGACGGCGGGGACGGCTCGGATGGTGCGGACGGTTCCGACTTGCCGGCCGGGCAGCCCACGGTGGTGCTGGTGGTGGAGGACGACGGGCGGGGCATCGTCCCGGCGACGGGCGCGGCGGCCACCCCGGGCAACGGCCTGCCGAACATGCGGGCCCGGGCCGACGTGCTCGGCGGGACCTGCACCCTGCGGCCGGGGCCGGCCGGCGGCACCCGCCTGGTCTGGCGGGTGCCGGTCGGCTGACGCGCCGGCGGAGCACCGACCGCCCGCTCCCCGGGCGGGTCAGCTGTCGGGCAGGTGCTTCGCGGCGAAGAGCGCGGCCTGGGTGCGGCGCTGCAGGCCCAGCTTGGCCAGCAGGCTCGACACGTAGTTCTTGATCGTCTTCTCGGCCAGGAACATCGACTCGGCGATCTGCCGGTTCGTCATGCCCTCGCCGATCAGGGCGAGCACCCGGCGTTCCTGTTCGGTGAGCGGGGCCAGCGCCGGGTCCAGCTCGGGACCCTTGCGGACCCGCTCGAGCACCCGCGCGGTGACCGCGGGGTCGAGCAGGGACTGGCCGGCGGCGACCCGGCGGACCGAGTCGACCAGGTCGCTGCCCCGGATCTGTTTCAGGACGTACCCGGCGGCGCCGGCCATGATCGCCGCGAACAGCGCCTCGTCGTCGTCGAACGAGGTCAGGATCAGCGCCCGGATGTTGGGGTCGCGGGACCGGACCTCCCGGCACACGTCGATGCCGGAGCCGTCCGGCAGCCGGCCGTCGAGCACCGCCACCTGCGGGCGCAGGGCCGGGATCTGGGCCATGGCGTGCGACACCGACCCCGACTCCCCGATCACCTCGATGTCACCGTCGCTCTCCAGCAGATCCTTCAGGCCGAGCCGGACGATCTCATGGTCGTCGAGCAGGTAGACGGTGATCTTCTTGTCCGCCTGCTCGGGTGCGGAGGTGCCCACGGTGCTCTCCCCAGTCATGGTCACTACGGTACGGAAATGACGAACTCCCGCCGCCCGAACGTTCGGGGCGGCGGGAGTTCGGTTGATCTACGCGGGAATCCGCGATCAAGTGCCTACCGCATCCAGGCCTTGCCACCGGTCACGCGTGCCCACCACGGCGCGATTCCGAAGTAGCGTCCGGCCCCGATGACTGCAAGCACGATCAGCACCAGCGCGTAGATCAAGTGGTAGTCCATGAACGGGTTCGTCGAACCGCTCGGGTCACCGGTGGCGGTGAACTGGGCAAGCGGCCATTCGGCGGCCCACATCAGCACCATCATCAGCGTTCCGGCGATCGCCGAGACGTTCATGAACACGCCCAGGATGACGGCCAGGCCGACACCCAGCAGTCCGAGCATGAACAGGGTGTCCGCCCACCAGGTACCCGCGATCGAGTTGAACGCGGACTGGAGGGGGCCGACGTCGACGTGGGACAGGAAGCCCTTGGTCGGTGAACCACCGTGGATCCAGGCCCGCTCACTCGCGGTGGAGTAGCCGAGCCCGAAGAACTTGTCGAGGAACGCCCAGAGAAAGACGAAGCCGACGGACAGGCGAAGCAATGCGATGGCGATGGCGCCACCGGAGGTGATCGTGACGGTCGTGGCCTCGGTTTCCTGGACCGGGGCGTGGCCGGTAGTGCTGGTGGCCATGGTGGTCATCTCCTCAAGACTTCCGATCCCGACGCGGTATCGGACGTTTCATATGTTCGTCCGGCCCGCTGCCCGGCACCTGGGCCGAAGGTCCTGACCTGACGGGACGTCGGCATCCATTCGGCACGCCGCGCGGCGTACGGTGGGCCGTCATGACGATGAGGTTCGGGGTCTTCATCCCGCAGGGCTGGCGGTTCGATCTGGTCGGCATCGACCCGGCGGAGCAATGGGCGATCATGTCCCGGCTCGCCCGGCGGGCGGAAGCGGGCCCCTGGGAGTCGATCTGGGTCTACGACCATTTCCACACCACGCCGACGCCGTCGGAAGAACCGACACACGAGGCCTGGGCGCTGATGGCGGCGTTCGCGGCGAGCACGTCCCGGATCCGGTTGGGTCAGATGTGCACGTGCATGGCATACCGGAATCCGGCCTACCTGGCCAAGGTCGCCGCGACCGTCGACGTCATCTCCGGCGGTCGGGTGGAGATGGGCATCGGCGCCGGCTGGTACGAACACGAATGGCGCGCCTACGGCTACGGTTTCCCGCCGGCCCGGGAGCGGCTGCGCGCCCTGGACGAGGGCGTGCAGATCATGCGGCAGGCCTGGCGGGACGGGGTGGCCACGCTGAACGGGCGGATCTACCAGGTGGACGGTGCCATCGTCCGCCCGTTGCCACTGCAGGACGGCGGGATCCCGTTGTGGATCGCCGGTGGCGGCGAGCAGGTCACCCTGCGGATCGCTGCGCAGTACGCGCAGTACACCAACTTCGACGGCACGCCAGCGGGTTTCGCGCACAAGTCGGCGGTGCTGGCCGATCACTGCCGCCGGGTGGGCCGGGACTACGAGTCGATCACCCGCTCGGCCAACTACAACGTGATCATCGGCCGGGACGAGCGCGAGGTCGCCGACAAGCTGGATCGCCTGCAAGACAGATACACCCGCCTGGTCGGCGCGGAGAAGGCCGCCGGGCAGCTCCGCGCCTTCCGGGGGATGCCCGGCGTCGGCACGCCGGAACAGATCGTCGAGAAGCTGTCCGAACTCCGGGCCCTGGGCATGACGTACGCGATCACCTACTTCCCCGACCTGGCCGGCGACATCTCGAGCCTGGAGCTGTTCGAATCGCAGGTGATCCCGGCCCTGGCCGGAGACCGGTGACCCCACCCCTCGTCTCGTTCGATCCGAATTCGGCGCTGCGGCCGGGCCGGTTCGACCCGCTGGCCCTGATCGCGGTCGGGGTGCTCCGTGGTGCCGCGCCGGCGTTGTTCGTCATCGGGCTGATGTACTTCGTGCTGACCGTCGGGAATCACTTCGAGTCGCTCCCGGCCATCGCCTCGCCGATGCAGGCGTTCCGGGCGTTGGTGTCGCCGCTGGCGATCGCCGCGTTCGGGGTGCTGCTGCGCTTCGGGATGGGGATCGCCGCACTCCTGCTGGCCTACCCGCTGAGCCGGCAGACGACGGGCTCGGTGATCGGCCCGGACATCGTCAAACGGCCGCTGCGGATCTGGCAGGACCGGCTGCACCTGGTGCGCGCCTACCGGTCCCTGCGCTGGACGTCGCCGGTCCGGACGCTCGCGCTCGAACGGCTCGGCCGCACCGGATACGTGCTGGCCTGGACCGGCACGATCCTGACCATCACGTTCTGGGTCGCCCTCGCCACGTTGCTGGTGATCCTCTACCTCAACGTCCGTCACTGACCGGTTCGTCCGTCCGGCCGAGCAGGATCTCGCCGACGCGTTCGATCGCGATCGCCTCGCCCGCACTGATGGGTTGGTCGGTCGTCCGGTCGGGCGCGGCCCTGGCCACCCCGATGGCCACGTCGACCAGCCACGCCCGCACCTGTTCGGCCTGGTCCGGCGGCAGGCTGGCCAGCAGGGGCAGGACGGCGCGCAGCTCGCGTTCGCCGATCTCGCGCAGGGGGCCGGACTGGTCCGCGCCGACGCTGGGCACCCCGGACCGGCCGGCGATCAGCTTGCGGCGGGTCGCGACGAGCAGATCGTGGGCCGGCCCGTCCGAGGCGGCCGCCGCACCGCCGCGCATCGCCACGATCTGCTTGAGCAGGCCGATCGTGCTGGCGTTGTGCGCGGCCCAGACGCAGTACGTCGCGCCCATCGCGGCGCGGGCGACCAGGGCGACGTCCTCACGCGCGGGCATCGGCTCATCGTCGCACTGCGCGCGTCCGCACCCGCCCCCACCCGGAGTTGATCATGGCCTGCCGGCCGTTCCGAATGCCTGGAAACGGCCGCGCACCCATGATCAACTCGGTTCCGGGGGGGTCAGCCGACCAGTTCGTAGCGCATCCCGAGGGCCACGGCGTGCGCCCGATCGTTCGCTCCCAGCTTGCGGAACAGCCGCCGGGCATGCGTCTTGACGGTGTCCTCCGAGACGAAAAGCTGCTTGGCGATCTCCAGATTGGAGCAGCCGTCGGTCATTCCGCGCAGGATCTGCAGTTCCCGCTCGGTCACGGTGAGGGTGAGCGAGGCCCGGCCCGGCAGGGGGCGCCGTTGCGCGCCGGCCGGCGGCCAGGCCGGAACCCGGATCGACTCGATCTCCGGTGTCGCGGCCACCCGGTCCGGCTCCAGAATGACGAAGCCCCCCGCGCCGGCGGCGACCGCTCGGCCCATCGCCGCGCCGTCGAGCCGCGTTCCGTAGGCCATGACCCGGGTGAGCGGGCACGCCCGACGCATCCGCTCGATCCCGGGCAGCGCGCACTCCCCCCGCGCGCGGACCGCGATGAACGCGATGTCCTGACGCTCGGTGCTGCAGCGATGCACCAGCTCGTCGATGTCCGCGGCGGTCTCAACCGTCGCCGACGGAATCGACTGCCCAATGACCTGGGCGATCGCCCGGGGCGGCCCGGCCTCGTCCCACACCATCACCCTGGCCACTGCTCGCCACACGGCCACGTCGTGGGCAACACCCAGCATGGAGACCCCCTCGCCCCTGAGGTGAATTGACGGCGCCCAGATCCGACGAACCTGGTGACTGCTCGACCGCCGACTACAGAGAGTAGATCACGACTACGTTCCGCAACGGAAGACCCTGTGGCGATTCCTCACCCGCATCGAAGGAGGCGGGCGAGGACTGCTGTGCTTAGATTCGGGGAGCCGCGCCGCTCCGTGACGGATCCGCCGGCTCGTCCGACCCCGACGTCGAGGTCGCAGCGTGGTCACCACGACTCCTCGGCGCCGGCCCCGCGTTTCGACCGCCGCAGGAGGAACCATGTCCGAGCTGATCGTCATCGGCTACGACAACCACGACCAGGCGACCTCGGCCTACAACGAGGTCCTCGCCATGCAGGGCGACTTCGTCGTCGAGCTGCAGGGGCTGGCAATCGTGAACGTCGACAGCGATGGCAAGAGCCACGTCGAGACGCCGCAGAAGATCGTCGGCATGAGCGCGGCGTCCGGCGCGTTGTGGGGCATGCTGATCGGCCTGCTCTTCTTCGTCCCGTTCTTCGGCCTGGCTCTGGGCGGCCTGATGGGTGCACTGTTCGGCAAGCTCGGCAAGTCCGGCATCAACGACGAGTTCCGCTCGCAGGTCAACGCACTGCTCGAGCCGGGCAACTCGGCCGTGGTGATCATGGCGTCGAAGATCACCGAGGACAAGTTCGCCGACCGGATCGGTCCGTTCGGCGGCAAGCTGCTGAAGACCTCGCTGTCCGAGGAGGACGAGAAGGAACTGGCCCACGACCTGGGCGATGCCGGGGTGCCCAACGCGACGTCCTGACCCCCCCCGATACGCCGGCGGACCGGCGACCTCTGGCCATCGTCAGGGGTCGCCGGTCCTCGTCGTTTTCAAGGTCCGGCCGGGACGGGTCGCCGGGTCACGGCACCGGTGCCGGCTCGGGCCCGACGACCGGATGCGCGTGATGGATCGTGCCCGCCGTCGTGGACAGCGGCCGGCCGGCGCCGTCCCAGCGGCGCGCGACGATCTCGGCGGCGATCGAGATCGCCGTCTCCTCCGGCGTGCGGGCACCAAGATCGAGCCCGATCGGCGAGGCCAGCCGGGCCAGTTCCGCATCGGTGACCCCGGCCTCGCGCAGCCGGGCCAGCCGATCGACATGCGTGGCCCGGGATCCCATCGCACCGACGTAGGCGACCGGTAGCTTCAGCGCGTCGGCGAGCACCGGCACGTCGAACTTCGGGTCATGGGTGAGCACGCAGATCACCGTGCGCCCGTCGAGCGCGCCGGCGTCGACCTGCGACCGCAGGTAGCGGTGCGGCCAGTCCACGATCACCTCGTCGGCGTCGGGGAACCGGCGGGCGGTGGCGAAGACCGGGCGGGCGTCGCACACCGTCACCCGGTAGCCGAGGAACGAGCCGACCCGGGCGACCGCCGCGGCGAAGTCGATCGCCCCGAACACCAGCATGCGCGGCGCGGGCGCGAACGAGGACACGAAGACGGACAGGCCCTCCCCGCGGCGCTCACCGTCCGGACCGTAGGTCAGCGTTGCCGTCCGCCCGCTGGCCAGCAGGCCCCGGGCGTCGTCGCCGACCGCGTCGTCGATGCGGGCCGAGCCGAGCCCGCCGGCCGAGTCGGCCGTCCAGACGATCAGGTGGCGTCCGACCTGGTCGGGGCGCCCGGCAATGACGGTGGCCGCCGCCACCGGTTCACCGGCGTCGATGGACGCGGCGAGTTTGCCCAACTCCGGGAACGTGCCGACCGAGACCGGCTCGACGAACAGGTCGATGATCCCGCCGCAGGTCAGGCCGACCGTGAAGGCGTCGTCGTCGGAAACCCCGTACCGCTGCGGCACCGGCACCCCGGTGGCGACGACGGACTGCGCGAGTTCGTAGACCGCGCCCTCCACACACCCGCCGGAGACCGAGCCGACGGCGGTCCCGTCCGGTCCGACCAGCATCGCGGCGCCGGGCGGCCGCGGCGCGGACCGGAAGGTGCCGGTCACCGTGCCGAGGCCTACCGTCTCACCAGCGGACCACCAGCGGAGCAGATCGGCCAGCACCTCACGCACGGCGTTCCTCCTTGCACCCCCCTACCACTATGACCCATTCGCCGAGCGGGCGGTGCCCTGGCTACATTGGCTGGGTGACCGCGATTGCCCTGGGTATCCCACGCGTGGGTGTTGCGGGCGCACCTGTCCCGCCGGACCTGTCGGGGCGGGGCGACTCCCCGTACCTGATCGATCGGCACGGTCGTCGGGGTCGGGATCTGCGGGTGTCCCTGACCGACCGGTGCAACCTGCGCTGCACGTACTGCATGCCGGCGGAGGGCCTGGACTGGCAGCCGGCGGACGAGTTGCTCTCCGACGACGAACTGGTTCGGGTGATCACCGTCGCGGTGGACCGGCTGGGTATCCAGGAGATCCGCTTCACCGGGGGAGAGCCACTGCTGCGCAAGGGTCTTCCCGGCATCATCGCGCGGGTCGGTGCCCTCCGGCCCAAGCCGGAGGTGTCGCTGACCACCAACGGCATCGGCTTCGCCCGCCGGGCCGACGAGTTCGTCGACGCCGGCCTCGACCGGATCAACATCTCGCTGGACTCCCTGGATCCGGACACCTTCGAGCGGATCACCCGGCGCCGCCGGCTGCGGGACGTGCTCGCCGCCCTGGACGCCGCCGCAGCGGTGGGTCTGACCCCGGTGAAGATCAATGCCGTGCTGTTGCGCGGCGTCAACGACCACGAGGCGCCGGACCTGCTGCAGTTCGCTCTCGATCACGGCTATCAGCTCCGGTTCATCGAGCAGATGCCGCTGGATGCCGGGCACGTCTGGTCGCGCGACCGCATGGTCACCGCCGACGAGATCCAGGAACGGCTGGCCGCCCGGTTCGACCTCAGCCCCGATCCCGGCGCCCGGCTCGGCGCCCCGGCCGAACTGTTCCGGGTGAACGGTGGGCCGGCCACCGTCGGCATCATCGCCTCGGTCACCCGGCCGTTCTGCGGCGACTGCGACCGGACCCGGCTCACCGCGGACGGGCAGATCCGGACCTGCCTGTTCTCCCGGGCCGAGACCGATCTACGCGCGATCCTGCGCGGCGGGGGCACGGACGAGCAGATCGCGCAGCTGTGGCGGGCCACCACCTGGGGCAAGCTGCCCGGCCACGGCATCGACGACCCGTCCTTCCTGCAACCCGACCGGCCGATGAGCGCGATCGGTGGCTGAGCGCGACCCGGCAGCCAGCACCCCGAGCGTGGACGTGACCGTGCGGTATTTCGCCGCGGCCCGGGCGGCCGCCGGGGTGACCGAGGAGATCGTGTCGGTGCCGGCCGGCGGACCGGACCTGATGACCCGCGTCGGCGTCGTCGTCGCCACGGCCGGCGAGCGACACCCGGAGCTGAGCCGGGTCCTCCCCCGATGCTCGTTCCTGCTCGACGAGGTCGCCGTGCACGGCCCGGGGACCGTCGTGCTGGACGGCCAGGTGCTGGACGTGCTGCCACCGTTCGCCGGCGGCTGACCCGGTGGCCGCCACCAGGGCACCCACCCGGACCCAGTGGGGGGACGCCTTCGGCGGGTTGAGCGGCAGGGCCGCGGCGGACCCGAGGGTGGCCTGAATCGTTCGGAGCAATCGAAGCACGGCGCGGCGGGCGAAACTGCTGGTCTGAGCACGCGGAGTCACCCGGCGTCGCCGCGTGTCCGCTACCGATGCCCGCTGCGCCGGAGCTACCGTCGCAGTGAGCCGTGCGCGGAAGTCCGCAGCGGCCATCGTCATCGACCAGGAGGTCCGATCGTGACCCAATCACCCCCCGGGGGGCCACCGCCCTCGGGCGACGTCCCGGACGAGCGCTCGTCGTCCGGGCAGCCCGGCCCCGACCGGGCCGACGCCACCGGGCACGGTTCGACCGGCCCGATTCCGACCGTCGGCCCGTCCATGTCCAAGGATCCGTCGGGCGGCCAGGCGGGCCAACCGCCCACTGGTGCGCAGCCGCCACCCACGACGTTCCAGCCGACCTATCAGCAGGGACCGCCGCCCGGATATCAACCGGGACCCCCGCCCGGATATCAACCGGGACCCCCGCCCGGGTACCAGCAGGGCCCCCCGCCCGGATATCAACCGGGACCCCCGCCCGGGTACCAGCAGGGACCGCCGCCCGGGTACCAGCAGGGACCGCCGCCCGGATATCAACCGGGCCCCCCGCCCGGATATCAACCGGGACCCCCACCCGGGTACCAGCAGGGTCCACCGCAGGGCTACCAGCCGGGCCCACCACCGGGCGGCGCCTATGGCCCGCCGGGCTATCCCGCCGCGCCCGGTGCCTATCCGCCCGCGGCGGCCGGCCCGTCGCCCAGCTTCGACATGTCGAAGATCACCATCGCGGGCTGGGGTGTCCTCGGGTCGGCAGCGCTCACCTTCGTCGTGTCATTTCTACCGTTCTGGTCCGTATCAGATATTCCAGGCGCCTGGCTCAACGGCTGGCACCAGTGGTGGGCTCTGCCGGTGCTGCTCGCCGTCGCGGTCGGCGTCGTTTACGCCCTCGAGCTGTTTGGAGTGATCAAACCCGGCCAGGTGAAGCCGGTCTGGCTGGCCTACGCGGCAGCCGGGTCGTTCGTGCTGATGCTGGGCGTCTTGATCCAGACCTTCATCTACGCGGGCGGGTACTCGAGCGAACTGGCGGGCTTCGGCATTACGCTCTCCTTCGGCCCCGGTTTCGGGGTCTTCGCTGCTGTCGTCACCACGGCGGCGTTGACGTACTTCATGGCCCTGGCCGCGCAGTCGTCCGGCGCCAAGCTGCCGTTCAAGGTGCCCGGCCCGGCCTGACCGGCCGAGCATGGTGAAGGCCGCGACCCGGGTTTCGGGTCGCGGCCTTCGTCATTTCCGCCACCACGGCCACCAGCGCGACGAGCAGACTGGCATCGACGATGTTCAGGTCGACCAGGAATCGACCGGCCTGCGGCCAGGCCCCCGCCCAGGTGATCAGGATGGCCGCGCCGACCAGCAGCAGGGTAAGTGCGGCGAAGAACACCACCGCACCGACCAGCCCGAACCTCCGGTAGATCAGCCCGGACCACAGGCCGAACAGGAAGACCACGGACAGCAGCACGAAGTTGGTGAGCAGCACCTGGTACCAGGGACCGTCCAGGATCCAGGGCACGCGGAAGAAGTGCAGCTGGAGCCCCCAACCGTTGGTCAGCCCCTCGATCCACCACAGGACGGTCAGCACCACCGAGTACAGCGCGCACAGGCCGACGACGAGGGCCACGGTGCCGACGTAGTAGGTGCGCCGGCTCACCCCGAGGGTCAGCGCGAACGGCAGGAACTTGGTGGCCGATTGGACCCCGATGACCAGCAGGAACAAGTAGATCGTGATCAGGCCACCCGTGTAGTTGCCTTCCGGCTGGGTCAGCGGGAGCACGGCGAAGATGACCAGGTTGACCGCGAAGGCGAACATGAGCACGCCCCAGACCAGCCAGGTGTAGGAGTACCGGTCCACCAGGTGAAGGCGGGCGACGCGGCCGATGGCCGCGGGGTTGAGGCCGCCATCGGACCGACCTGGTTGACCGGTCGCGGCTTCTTTGAGCCCTCCGGCCGGCCCGCCCGTCATGCCGTCCCTCCCATCGGGTCGCTCTCCGGCCCGGCACCGCCACCGTGTTCGGTGCCGCCACTCCGGGGAGCGAAGCCGCTGTCGCCTTGGTCCGCTCCGCACGCCGCGCTCATGCCGAGATCCTTTCCGTGCGGTCGGCGCCCGCAGCTTGCGCCGCGGTGCGCACCACGAATTCCTGCAACGAGACCGATTCGATCTGCAGGTTCATCTCCCGGGCCCAGGCCAGGGCGACGTCGTCCAACGGTCCGGTGACGGTGGCCGCGGCGATGGAGCCGACCCCCTGCCGGCTGAGCACCTCCCGATGGGCGGTGAAGTCGTCGACCGCGCCCGCCGGCCCGGTCACCACGACCGCGCGTCCGCGCAATTCGTCGGCCGGCTCGTCGACGACGATCCGGCCCGCCTTGATGACCACCACCCGCTCGAGCAGATTGGCCACCTCGTCGATCAGGTGGGTGGACAGCAGGATCGTGCGCGGATGCTCGGCGTAGTCGGCCAGCAGCCGGTCGTAGAAGATCTGCCGGGCCACTGCGTCCAGGCCCAGGTAGGGCTCGTCGAACAGGGTGATCTCGGCGCGGGAGGCCAGCCCGATGACGATGCCGACCGCCGAGTGCATGCCGCGGGAGACCTTCTTCACCGGCCGCTTCACTGGCAGGTTGAAGTCTTCGATCAGCCGGCCGGCGAGCTCGTGGTTCCAGTGGGGGTAGAACCAGGATGCCGCTTCGATCACCCGTTTGACTTTGATGTCCGGGTAGAGCTGGCTTTCCTTGACGAATGACATCGTGCGGAGCACGTCGTCGTGCTCGAGCGGGTTGCGGCCGTGTACCCGGACGGTGCCCGCCGATGCGAACTCCTGCGCGGTGATGATGCGCATCAGCGTGGACTTACCGGCCCCGTTGCGGCCCAGCAGGCCGGTGATGGTGCCCTCCTCGAATGCGACCGATACATCGTCCAGCGCGGTGACCCCGCGATAGCGGCGCGAGACGTGGTCGACGACAACTGCCGGTGTCATGACGCTCCCCCTTCCTTTTCGTTCGAGAGCTTCTGCCTGTCGTGGTCTGCCGGCCCCGGCCGGATGAGATCGACCAGCTCGTCGGCGGTGATGCCGAGCCGCCGGGCCTCGACGAGCAGAGGGTCGATGAACTGCTCGGCGAACTCCTTGCGGCGCAGCTGGATCAACCGGTCCCGGGCCCCGACGATGACGAACATCCCGATGCCGCGGCGCTTCTCCAACACACCGTCGTCGACCAGAAGGTTGATGCCCTTCGCCGCGGTCGCCGGGTTGATCCGGTAGAACGCGGCGAACTCGTTGGTCGACGGCACCCGCGACCCCTCGGCCAGCGTGCCCTCGATGATGTCCGTGGACAGCTGCTGGGCGATCTGCAGGAACAGGGGCGACCCCTCGTCCAGCACAGTCACCTCCACAGGACCCATGATTCATCACTTCGGTGGTTCGTTACTCAACTAATGTACCAAGGAACAACAGGGTCCGCGAGACCGGTCCGCACACGTGCGGCGCGGCACGCGCACGCCTCGCCGGCCGGGTGGTCCGCCGGGCCGGGGGCGACATGCGTGGAGCCATGCGGATTCGCGGTCGCCGGTCCGTCCGGCGAGGCGCGGCCGCCCTCAGCCCGGCAACTACTGCGACCTCGCCATCCGGGCCGTCAGCAGGCCGAAGGCTGCGCGGCGGTCAGCGCCTCGATCAGCGCCGATTCGACCGCCCGGGGCAGACCGATGGCGTGCAGGTGGCTCAGGCGGGTGCCGACCGGCCGGTCGGCGGAGCACACCCGCAGTGCACTGACCTTGAGTTCGTGGTCGAGGTGGGCCAGGTCCAGGCGGTGGAACAGGTCCGCATCGACGTCGGGTTCCGGCGACGGGCCCAGGGGCACCGTGACCGGCTCGCCCGGCGGGGCGGAGATGGCCGGGCCGGTCGGGCCGCCGGGGATCATCGCCGACCAGTTGCGCAACGCCGGCAGGCAACTCACCGCGCCGACGGCCGGCCCGACCGTCAGCGTCCCGGAGGCGTCGTCGTACCGGATCGGGGTGGTCACGGTCCCGCCGTGGCCGTCGTCCTCGATCAGGTCGAAGGCCCCGGCCGCGCCCGGCACCACGAGGAGCTCCAGCGCCGCCGGGTTCACCGGGTCGTTGCCCGGCACCTGCGCCGCATCGAGCGGGACGATCGCGCCGGCCCGGGCGAGCACCGGGACGTCGGCGAGTTCCCGATGCAGCACGATTGTCCGGTCCCCGGTGTAGCGCCAGCCGGTACGGATGTCGGCCCAGTCGCCGGGCGGCAACCAGGCGGTCGTGGCGCCCAACCGGCTGATCGGGTCGGCCGGCGCGGTGATCGGCGCGACGATCAACTCGGTGCCGAACCGGAACTCGTTGGGCACCGTATAGGCCTCGTCCCGTTCCGGGTACGCCCAGTACATCGGCTGGACGATCGGGGCACCCTGCGCCGCAAGATGGTTCATCGTGTGCAGGTACGGGACGAGGCGATGGCGAAGGCGCAGGTAGGTGGTCATCACCGCCCGGGTGGCGGGTTCGAGAGTCCAGGGCTCCTTGTGGATGAACGGGTTGGACCCCGAATGCAGCCGCAGGATCGGCGAGAAGGTGCCGAGCTGAACCCATCGCGCGGTCAGCTCGTCGTCCTTGGCCCCGAACATGTGACCGCCGATGTCATGACTCCACCATCCGTAGCCGATGTTGGCCGCGGTGGCGGTGAACTCCGGCTGGAAATCCAGCGACGCCCAGCTGATCACCGCGTCGCCGGAGAAGCCGACCGGGTAGCGGTGACTGCCCGGTCCGGCGTAGCGGGAGAAGGTCAACCCGGCACCGCCGCGCCGGCTGTCCAGGAAGTGGAAGTGATTGAGCATCCACAGCGGGTCGATACCGATGACGCGCGAGTGCGGCCCGGATTGCCAGTCCAGCCACCAGAAGTCCACACCCTCACGCTCCAGCTCCCGGTGCAGCACCTCGAAATAGGCGGCCAGGAAATCCCGGTCGGTGACGTCGAATGCGATGGGCTCCGCCGCCGCCGCGTCCCGGCCCAGCGCGGCGGCCATCGCCGGGTAGGAATCCTCGAAGGCCCGTACCCCGTCGGCCGGATGCACGTTCAACGTGACCCGTAACCCGTTGGCGTGCAACCACTCCAGAAACGCCGCGGGGTCGGGGAACAGCTCCCGATTCCAGCTGTAGCCGGTCCACCCGGACCCGTGCGCCGGATCGACATCGACCAGGTGCCAATCCATGTCGATGACGCTCACGCTGAACGGAAGTCCCTCGGCGCGGAACCGTTCGATCAGCTCACGGTATTCGGCCGCGGTGTACCGGTGGTAACGACTCCACCAGTTGCCCAGCGCCCACCGGGGCAGCACCGGCGGGTGGCCGCTGACGGCGTAGAACGCCTGGACGGCCGCCGGGTAGTCGTGGCCGTAGGCGAAAAGATACAGATCGGTGCGCCCGGGAGGCCGGGGTGCGACCCAACCGTCGGCGTCGAGGAGCAGGCTGCGCGAGTCGTCAATGACGGAGAAGCCCAGCCGCGAGGCGACCCCGGGCTCGAGCGGGATGCGACCGTCGGCCAGGTCCAGGGTGCGGGCGGTACCGCCGAGGTCCCCGACGGGCTCGCCGTACCGCCACACGGAGTGGTAGCTGCTGATGTTGCCGCGGACCTGGACGGACAGCCCGCTGGTGGTGAATGGTCCGCGGTCATAGATCAGGTGCAACCGGTCGGTGACGATCTCCAGGGCATGCCCGGCGTCCCGGACGACGAACGGCGGCACCGGCTGCTCCCGGTGCAGCGCGAACTCCGACGCCCGGTCCTCGAACGCCCCGTCGTCGGCGTACTCCAGTCGCAGCAGGCCATCGGTGAGCACGGTGATCCGGTACTTCTCGCCGCGGACGACCGCCCCCGGATCGGCAACGGGATGGACCACGAGCGGGTCGGGCAGGCGGTGGTCGGACACCGATCCATCCTGCCGTGGCCGCAACGAAGTCGTCCGGCCAGGTCTGTCGGTCGTCGGGACGCTATCCGGCGGCCCGGGCGGTGCTGATCGTCCGTCATCCGTCGGGGATACGCCCCGATCGGGTCTCCGACCTGGGTCATACCCCAGCTGGGCGCAATCGGGCCTTGATCCCATTTCTGCCCCCATTCGTGTGATCGAATGTGCGTCACTCGGGTTTGCATGGTTGACCTTCAGTAGTTCCGAGGAAGGGGGGCACGGTGTATCCACGTGAAGCGGGCTCGTCGGGGGTGGCGGTGTGCGGGCCGGGCGATGAGGACCGACCTCGCCTGTCGGGCGGGCAGGTCGAGAGCTGCAGGGACGTGTCCACAGGTATCGACGACCTGCTGGTGACCGCCGCGCCACTGTTGACGCCGTCGGAGATCCGGGCACTGCAAGCCGCCCGCGACGTCATCAACGTCCTGGTGTGGCTCGGGCGGTAGGCGCAGCCCGCGTCATTTTCGCCCGGATCAGGCGCCCGCCGCGGACGGCCTACGGGATCCGGACCGGACCCG
Organism: Nakamurella sp.; assembly: GCF_044224575.1. Taxonomy (GTDB): domain Bacteria; phylum Actinomycetota; class Actinomycetes; order Mycobacteriales; family Nakamurellaceae; genus Nakamurella. The sequence continues at coordinate 21,320 of NZ_JBGAKE010000014.1, read as the reverse complement.
CCTCGTCGGCCTGGTGCCGGAACTGCGTCCGGTAGAGCTCCGCGTACAGCCCACCCTGCTCCAGCAGCTCGTCGTGCGTGCCGGACTGCACGACCCGGCCGCCGTCGACCACGACGATCCGGTCGGCACTGCGGATGGTGGAGAGCCGGTGCGCGATCACCAACGATGTGCGGCCGCGCAGCGCCTCGGCCAGCGCCCGCTGCACCGCCACCTCCGACTCGGAGTCCAGGTGGGCGGTGGCCTCGTCGAGGATGACCACGGCCGGCGCCTTGAGCAGCACGCGGGCGATGGCCAGCCGCTGCTTCTCCCCACCCGAGAGCCGGTGCCCCCGGTCGCCGACCACGGTGCCCAGGCCCTCGGGCAACCGGGCAACCAGCTCCCAGATCTGGGCCGCGCGCAGGGCCGCGATCAGCTCGTCCTCGGTCGCCTCGGGCCGCGCGTAGAGCAGATTGGCCCGGATCGTGTCGTGGAACAGGTGGGCATCCTGGGCGACGACGCCGATCGCGTCCCGCAAGGACTGCAGCGTCACGTCCCGCACGTCGTGGCCGCCGACCAGCACCGCGCCGGTGTCGACGTCGTAGATGCGGGGCACCAGCTGGGAGATGGTCGTCTTGCCCGCCCCGGACGGACCGACCAGGGCCACCAACTCCCCGGCCCGGGCGGTGAAGCTCACGCCGTGCAGGACCGGGTGCCGCGGGCTGTGATCGTTGACGGCGACGTCCTCCAGGGACGCCAGCGACACCTCGTCGGCGCCCGGATAGGCGAAGTGCACGTCCCGGAACTCGATCGACTGCTCCCCCATCGGCAACGTCCGGGCGTCCGGTTTCTCGGTGATCAACGGCTGCAGGTCCAGCACCTCGAAGACCCGCTCGAACGAGACCAGCGCGCTCATCACGTCCACCCGCACGTTCGACAGCGCCATCAGCGGCCCGTACAGCCGGCTCAGCAGCAGCGCCAGCGACACGACCGCCCCCGGCTCCATGGCCCCGTTCAGCGCCAGCGCGCCGCCGAGCCCATAGGTCAGGGCCTGGGCCAACGCGGCGACCAGGGTGAGCGCGACGATGAAGACCCGCCCGTACATGGCGGTGGTGATGCCGATGTCGCGGACCCGTCCGGACCGGTCGCGGAAAGAATCCGCCTCCACCTCCGGGCGCCCGAACAGGGCGACCAGCAACGCACCGGAGACGTTGAACCGCTCGGTGGTCGTGGTGTTCATCGACGCATTGAGGTTGTAGCTCTCCCGGGTGAGCTGCTGCAGCTTGCGGCCGAACCGGCGCGCCGGCAGCACGAATACCGGCAGCAGGATCAGCGAGAGCACGGTGACCTGCCAGGACAGGGTCAGCATCACGGCCGCGGTGAGGATCAGCCCGATCACGTTGGCGACCACGCCGGACAGGGTGGACGTGAACGCCTGCTGCGCGCCGATCACGTCGTTGTTGAGCCGACTCACCAGGGCGCCGGTCTGGGTGCGGGTGAAGAACGCCAGCGACATCCGCTGCACGTGCTCGAACACCTTGGTCCGCATGTCGAAGATCAGACCCTCGCCGATCCGCGACGAGTACCAGCGGGTGCCGAGCGAGATCAGCGCGTCCACGACCGCCAGCCCACCGATGATCAGCGCGATCCTGACCACGGCCTGCACGGTGCCGTTGCCGCTGATCTCGTTGACCACATCACCGGCCAGTAGTGGAGTCAGCACGCCGATGACCGACGAGATCACCGTCAGCAGCAGGAAGATCGCCAGCTCGCGACGGAACGGCCGGGCGAACGACACGACCCGACGCAGGGTCCCCTTCGCCAGCTTGTGCTCCACCACCGAGCTGTCCTGGTGCATCGTTCGCCAGGCGCTGGCTCCGGCCATCCGGCCACCGGGTCTGGTCATCGGCACTCTCCTGGCACTCGCACTCCTGGCATCAGCGACTACAACTGCGCCGCGGTACCGTCGCCTTCCCGCGGCCGTTGCGCCGAGGGCGAACGGAGGGCCGGATGAGCACGCCGATGTCCGCCGACTGTATGCGGTCGATGCCGGCCACGGCCCGGGAATTCCCGGTGGCCGTGCGGCACCCCGGACCCGCGCACGGTGGCCCGGACCGCCGCTTCCCGAGCGAGGCCCGTCCCGGTGCGCTGGAGATCCGGTGACCGAAGCGCTCGATCTGGGCGATGGCCGGGAGCTGGGCTACCGCTGCTACGGGGCGCCGGACGGCCTGGTGGTCGTGAACTGCCATGGCGGCCTGGTGTGCGGGTTGGACGCCGCCCCGTTCGATACCGTCGCCCGGGACCTGGGCATCCGGATCGTCTCGCCGGACCGGCCGGGCCTGGGGGCATCCGGTGCCGCACCGGGGCGGACCACCGGCGATTGGGCCGGCGACGTCCAGGCATTGCTGGATGTGCTCGGCGCGGACACGGCGTCGGTGCTCGGCTGGTCGATGGGCGGCCAGTACGCGCTGGCCTGCGCGGCGTTGCTGCCGGACCGCATCCGGTCGACGGCGGTGGTCGCCGGCTGCCGACCGCTCGACGACGACAGCACCTTCCGGGAACTCAACACCATGGATCGGCGCCTCACCCTGCTGGCCCGGCACCACCCGCACGTCGCCGCCACCACCTTCCGCGCGCTCGGCGGGATCGCCCGGCACACCCCCGCGGCATGGGCGCACCTGACCCTGCGGGCCGCGCAACCCGACGAGGCATCCACCCTGGAGGCCCTGCCCGACCCGGGGATCGCGGCGGCCGCCGCGGCCGCCCTGGATGGCGGCGACGGGATGGTCGAGGAGTACCGGGCCTGGGTCCGCCCGTGGGGGTTCGCCCCGGCGGACATCCCCGGTCCGGTCACCTTCTGGCACGGCGACGCCGACGATCTGGTCCCGCCGGCCTGGAGTGCCGCGCTGGCCGCGGCCGTGCCGCACGGCCGGCTCGAACGGGTGCCGGGCGCCGGGCACTTTCTCGGCTACACCCACACGGCGGACATCTTGCGCGGCCTCACCGGGTAGCGCTGAAGGGACCGGTCAGCCGGCCGGGATCTCGAACTTCTCGCGCTCGTCGGCCGGCACCAGGTCCTGGTAGTCGGCATGCCGCTGGATGTAGCGTTTGACGAACGGGCAGTACGGCAGCACGGCGATGCCGCGGGCCCGCATCGCGTCCAGGGTGTCCTTGATCAGCCGGGAGGCGAGGCCGCGACCGCCGAACTCGTCACCGATCTCGGTGTGCACGAACGCATATCGATCCCCCGTCGGCCGGTACTCGGTGAACCCGGCCAGCGCGTCACCGACGTGAATCTCGAAGCGCCGCTGCTCCGGGTTGTCGGTCACGCTGATCGGCGCCTCGTCCGCTGCGGTCATGAACTGTTCCTTCCGATAGCGGGTTTCAGGCCGAGCCGACCCATTCGTCGGTGCCGTCGGTGAACACCTGACGCTTCCACACCGGCAACCGGCGCTTGACCTCGTCCACCAGGTCCATGCAGGCGGTGAACGCTTCCCGCCGGTGCGCGGCGGAAGCCGCTGCGGCCAGGGCGATGTCGCCCACCCGCAACCGTCCGACCCGGTGCGACACGGCTACCGCGATCACCCCAGGTCGGGCGGCGATCTCGGCGGCCACCTCGGCGACCACCGCCGCGGCGGTCGGATGCTCGGAATAGTCGAGCTCGGTGACGTCCCGGCCGTGGTCGTGGTCGCGGACCACCCCGGCGAACGACACCGTGGCGCCGGCGGCCGGATCCTGCACCGCGGCATAGTGTTCCGCCGGGTCGAGGGGGTCGCCGGTGACCCGGGTCAGTCCCACCCGCCCGGTCATCGGACCGCCCGGCATGCCGTGTTCACCGGTGGTCACCGCCGCGGATCTGGTCCAATGCGTGATCCAGCACCTGGCCCAGCACGGCCAGGCCGTCCCGGACGCCTCCGGTGGAACCCGGCAGGTTCACGATCAGGGTGTGCCCGGCGACGCCGGCCAACCCCCGGGAGAGCACCGCGGTGGGCACCTTGTCGCTGCCCTCGGCCCGGATGGCGGCGGCCAAACCGGGAATCGGCACGTCCAGCAGCGGGGCCGTTTCCTCCGGGGTGGAGTCGGTCGGCGAGATGCCGGTGCCGCCGGACGTCAGCACCAGGTCCGCACCGATCGCCTCCTGCAACGCCGCCCCCACGTCCGGCCCGTCGGCCACCACCACCGGTCCGGCAACCGTGAAACCTCGCTCCTGCAGCCATGTCTGGATCAGCGGCCCGGTCCGGTCCGGGTACACCCCGGCGGCCGCCCGGGAGGAGGCGATGATGACCACCGCGGTTCGGGTCATGGTCACCGGCCGTCCGGACGGGTCCAGGTGCCGGTCTTGCCGCCCTCCTTGCGCTCGACGCGCACCGCGTCGAGCACGGCGGCCGGATCGACCGCCTTGACCATGTCGTGCAGGGTGAGCCCGGCCACCGCCACGGCGGTCAGCGCCTCCATCTCCACGCCGGTGCGGTCGGCGGTCCGCACGGTCGCCGCGATCCGCACCTCGGCCTCGCCGACCGTCAGGTCGACCGTCACCCCCGAGATCGCGATCGGATGGCACAACGGCACCAGGTCGGGCGTGCGCTTGGCCGCCATGATCCCGGCGATCCGGGCGGTGGCCAGCGCATCGCCCTTGGGCAGCCCGCCGCGCCGCAACAGCGACGCGACCTCGGCGGTCGTGCGCAGCACGCCGGTGGCCAGCGCCTGCCGGGCCGACACCGACTTGCCGGACACGTCGACCATGCGGGCCGCGCCGGTGGCATCGACGTGGGTCAGCGCCGACGGAGCACCGGTCGGCGGCTCGGGGGTGGGCACGCCCGCGATGGTAGCCGGGGCCGCCGCGCTCAGGCGGCCGGGCCGACGCGGGTGCGCAGGCAGCACCCACGACGGACCAGCGCGGTCGGCACCACGGTCTGCCGGGGCAGCCGTTTGTCCGGGTTGTCGATGCGCTGGAACAGGCGGGTCGCGGCCAGCCGGCCGAGCTCGGCCGGGTCCTGCTCGACCACGGTGACCGCCGGCGTCAGCGCGTCGGCCATCTCGAAGTCGCCGAAGCCGACCAGGGCGATGTCGGTGCGACCCGCGGCCTGCAACTGCCGGACGATCGGCATCGAACAGTCCGGGCTGGCCGAGAAGACTGCCGTCGGCGGCGCCGGCAGATTCAGCAGCCGCGGCATCACCGGCACGCGATGGGCGTTCCAGGACACCAGGAATGGATCGAGGCCGACTCCACCGTCGAACAGGGTCAGCTCGTAGGTGGTCCGGCGGCGAGCCGTGGTGGGCACGCTCTGCGAATCCCCGGCGAACGCGATCCGGCGGTGCCCGTGATCCAGCAGATGGTTGATCGCCAGCCGGGTGCCGCCGGTGTCGTCGTGCGCGACGAAGGACGCCGTGAGTTTTCGCGGGCGCCGATCCATGAAAACCATCGACGTCCGCTCGCGCCACGGCTTGAGATACGACTGGTCCTCCGCGATCGGTGCGACCAGCAAACCGACCACGTTGCGGCTGAGCAGGGCCTCGATCGCCGGCTGCTCGGCCGCGGGATCGTCACCCAGACACGTCAGGTACATGGCGACCCCCCGCTCGCGGGCCAACCGTTCCACCGACTCGATGACCTGGCCGAAGAACTCGTTGAGGATCGGCACCGCCACCCCGATCGCCGTGTCCTGTCCGGAACGGAAACTTCGCGCCATCACGTTCGGTACGTACTGCAGCTCCTCGACCGCCTGCAGCACCCGCGCGCGCACGTCGTCCGAGACGTACCGGTCGTTGTTCATCACCCGGGACACCGTCTTGGCGCTCACCCCGGCCCGGTGGGCGACGTCCCGCATCGTGCTCACTGGTGCACCTCCCGGTACCCCCGGCTCGCTCGGCAAGCCTCGGTCGGCGATCCTCCCCGGTCCGGCCTCACCGGCTCGGCCGCCCCGGCACCGAACCGCGGCCAGGGCCAACGGCTCGCTCGGCAAGCCTCGCTCACCGCGATCCTCCCCGGTCCGGCCTCACCGGCTCGGCCACCCCGGCGCCGGACCGCTGCCGGTATCCCCGGCTCGCTCGGCACGCCTCGCTCACTGCCGCTCCCTCAACCGGTTGCGCCGCATCGACGGGCGCTGTCCCGCCCGCCGCATCCCGGCCAGTATGTCACCGATGACAGGCACCGCTCTGTCACCGGTGACAGAAACTTTGACCAATTTCTCTGTCACCGGTGACATACCCCCGGGACATGCCCTACAGTTCTCGGCAGTTGAGACCTGAGTCACCCCCGGCTTCCGCCCTGGGCGGGTCTCGATCACATTGTCCTGCTTGTCGATTGCCCAACCGGGAGTCCCGGGAGTGGGCCATGCAGGCATGCCCCGCGGGCCGCAGTCGGGCCCGCCCTGCCCGAGGAAGGGGATCAGTTGTGAGTACCGAAGCGGTACCCGCCAGCAAGACCAGTAGTAGCCGGGTGGCGGTGCAGAAGTTCGGCACGTTCCTGTCCGGGATGATCATGCCGAACATTGCGGCGTTCATCGCGTGGGGTTTCATCACGGCGTTGTTCATCGAGAAGGGGCCGTTCCCGATCGCGGTGATCGGTGGGTTCGGGGTCGATGACGCGGGTGCGGCGAACCCGGGCCTGGTCGGGCCGATGGTGCGGTACATGTTGCCGATCCTGATCGCGGCGCAGGGCGGCCGGATGGTGTACGGGGTGCGCGGCGCGGTGGTGGCGGTGGTCGCGACGATGGGCGTGATCATGAGCACCACGGAGCCGATGTTCATGGGCGCGATGATCATGGGTCCGCTCGCGGCGTGGCTGATGAAGAAGGTCGACGCGATCTGGGACGGCAAGATCAAGCCCGGGTTCGAGATGTTGGTGAACAACTTCTCCGCGGGCATTTTGTCGGCGGGGTTGGCGGTGGCCTCGTTCTATGTGTTCGGGCCGATCTTCCGGGCGATCTCGGATGCGTTGGGCAGTGGGGTGGACTGGCTGATCGCGCACAGTCTGTTGCCGTTGGCGAGCATCATCATCGAGCCGGCGAAGGTGTTGTTCCTGAACAACGCGATCAACCATGGGGTGTTGACGCCGTTGGGGATCAACCAGTCGGCCGAGACGGGGCAGTCGATCCTGTTCCTGTTGGAGGCGAATCCGGGTCCGGGTGTCGGCCTGCTGATCGCGTACTCGATCTTCGGGACGGGCCTGGCGAAGAGCACGGCGCCGGCGGCGGCGATCATCCAGTTCTTCGGTGGGATCCATGAGATCTATTTCCCGTATGTGCTGATGAAGCCGTTGACGTTGCTGGCCACGATCAGCGGTGGGATGGTCGGCATTCTGACGTTGACGATCTTCAACGCGGGGTTGCGGGCGCCGGCGGCGCCGGGGTCGATCATCGCGGTGTTCCTGCAGACGCCGGGCGGCAGTTTCGTCGGGGTCGCGTTGTCGGTGTTGTTGTCGGCGACGACGAGTTTCGTGATTGCCTCGATCATCCTGCGGGCCAGCCGCAAGTCCGATGACAACGGTGATCTGGCGGCGGCGACGGCGCAGATGGAGGGTATGAAGGGGAAGAAGTCGTCGGTGTCGGGGGTGTTGACCGATATCGAGGCCAGTACCGAGCAGGCCGACGAGGCGCGGGAGGCGGCGACCCGGTCGACGCCGATCCGCAAGATCGTGTTCGCCTGTGATGCGGGGATGGGGTCGTCGGCGATGGGTGCGTCGGTGCTCCGGAACAAGATCAAGAAGGCCGGGTTCACCGATGTCACGGTGGTCAACGTGGCGATCGCGAACCTGGTCGACGATGTCGACCTGATCGTCACCCATCAGGACCTGACCCCGCGGGCCCGGGACAAAGCCCCCTCGGCGCAGCATGTCTCGGTGTCCAACTTCATGAGCAGCCCGAAGTACGACGAGATCGTCGAGGAGCTGCGCGAGACCAACGGCGCCCCCGCCACCTGAGCACGAGGCCGTCGTCACCACACCCCGGGATCGGACGCCGGTCCCGGGGTGCTCCACGTCCGGCCCCGTTGGCGGCGCCGCGGTCTCCGCTGCACACCCGCGGGTTCTATGCCATTGTCGGGACCATGAGCGACATCCTCTCTGTCTCGCAGATCAAGACGCCGGGAACGGCGGCCGGCAAGGACGACGCGATCCGGGAGGCCGGGCAGATCCTGGTCGATTCCGGTGCCGTCGGCCCGGAGGGACGGCAACGAGGTCCGGTTCGCCATCGGCATCGCCGGCTACGAGGGCGGCCACCTGGAGATCCTGGGCAAGGTCGCGATCATCTTCTCGGACATGGACGAGGTCGACAAGCTGATCGCCGCCGGCTCCGCGCAGGAGATCTACGACCTGCTCAACGCGGTGAACGACGACTGACCTCGGGCAGGGGGCCGACCGGCCGGGTGCGTTCTTTCAGGACGCGCCCGGCCGATCGACGTCGGTGCCCGTGGCGAGGTCCCCGCACTCGACCAGTCTCGCCCCGTGATCGGCGAGGTAGCGGCGGGCGCCCTGGTCGCCGGTCGCGGAGGCCAGCACCCCCGGCCAGTGGTCGCGGCCCAGCAGCACCGGGTGCCCCGGCCGTCCCTCGTAGCCGGCCCGCGCCAGCGTCGCGCCGATCGGACCGGTGGCCGCGGCGACGAGCCGGCCGACGACCGCCTCGCCCACGTCCGGCAGGTCGACCAGCATCACCACCGCGGCGTCGACGTCGTCGGGCATCGCCAGCAAGCCGGCCCGCAGACTGGATCCCATCCCTCGCGCGAAATCCTCGTTACGCACGGTCAGGACTCCGGCCGGCAGCAACGAGGTCACCTCGTCGGCACCGGCACCCACCACCACGGCGATCGGGTCGCGGCCGGCGAGCGCGGCCAGCGCGCGAAGCACCCAGGGGCCGTCGCCGGTGTCCACCAGCGCCTTGGGCCGCCCGTACCGGCGGCCCGAGCCGGCGGCCAGCAGCAGCCCGGCGACCCGCGAGGTCAGCGGTTGATGACCGTCGTCGGATGCGTGTACGGCACCTTGGTCAGGGGGAACTCGACGTCGCCGAACGGCGAGAGGGCGCCCTGCACGTCGGTGCTCAACTCGGTGAGCGGGTGCTCCCCATCCGGCAGTTCGGGCCAGGTCGGGTCGACGCCCTTGCCTCGCTTGGCGGCCACGGGTCCTCCTCGGTTCGGCCGTGCGCTCGCTTGGCGCTGGTCCGGCGGGCGGCTGCGCCCACCCCCATTCTGGACCACCCGCCCGGACCGGCTCAACCGGACACCCGTCACCACCGATCGGCCGGGTGGCCGCGGGCGTCAGGATTCGGCGATCGTGACCGACTCGATGGTGACCGGACGGATCGGCGCGCCGCTGCCCGGCGACGATTCCAGATCCGAAATGGCCTGGAGCACATCGAGTCCCTCGGTCGTCCGGCCGAACACCACGTAGCTGCCGGCACTGTCGCCGATGGCTCCTGGATCGCCCAGGTAGCTGCCCGCCGCGCGGGACAGGAAGAAGAACTGGCCGCCGCCGCTGTCCGGCCCGGAGTTGGCCATGGCGATGACGCCCGGCGCGTAGTCCGCCGTCGAGAACGGCAGCCCCTCATCGGGAATGGTGTAACCCGGGCCCGGATCCCGGTTGTTCTGGGTATGCGGTGAGCCACCCTGGACGATGCCCGTCCGCGCCTCGGTGCGGAACAGGACCGTGCCATCGAAGTAGCCGGAGCGGGCCAGGTTGACGAAGTTGTTGGCCGCGATCGGGGTGCGCGCGGTGTCGAGCTGGACGACGACCGTTCCCTCCGAGGTCGTGACCGTCGCCGTGTACGCCTTGCCGGGGTCCAGGCAGTCGGCGAAGGCGTCGGCGAACTCCAGCACCGGCGTCGCGGCCCCGCCGGCCGGGGCGCAGGCGCCGGTTCCGTATCCGGCTCCCGCGCTCGAGGTCGCACCGGCCGAAGCGGCTGCCCGGGTGCCGGCGCCGGCCGGCGAGGTGGACGGGGTGGAGCACGCCGCCAGCAGGCCGACGACGATCGCCATCGTCGGCATCGCGGCGCGCGGCCACCTGACCCGGGTCTTCATGGGTCCAGGACCCTACCGCCCGGCCCGGACGGCGCCGGTTCGGCGTCCGATCACCGTGGTCGGATCCCCGGGCTCGGATCAATAGGGTGGATGTGATGCCCTCGACCCTGGACTGGCTGCGCGCCCGCGACGACCACGAGCTGGTCGCGTTGTTGCGCGCCCGGCCGGACCTGACGGTGCCCGCGCCCAGCGACCTCACCGTGCTCGCCGGGCGCCTGAACACCGGCCCATCGGTCTGGCGGGCGATGGAGTCGCTGAACGCCTTCCACATCCAGGTGTTGCAGGCGTTGGCCGTGCTGGACGCGGAGAAGCGCGCCGTGCCCCGATCCGTGCTGCAGACCCTGCTCGGGGCCGCGGTGCCCGACGCCGCGGTGACCGCCGCGCTCGCCCGGCTCGAGGCGTTGGCCCTGGTCCGGGGGCATGACCCGGTGGCGATGCCGGCCGCGGTGCTGGCCGTGCTCGACGGGTTGCCGGCCGGCCTGGCCGGTCCGGGATCCCTCACCGTCGAGCAGGCCGGGGCGGCCTTGGCCGGCCTCGACCCGGCGGCCCGCGGAATCGTCGACCGGCTCGCGCACGGCATACCACGGGGCACCACCGACCCCCGGTCGTCCGTCGGCCGGAAGGTGTCGGCGCTGGTCAAGGCCGGCCTGTTGCGCCGGGTGGACGCCGACACGGTGGAATTGCCCCGCGAGGTCGCACTGGCCGCCCGCGGCGACGAGCCGCTCGGGCCGATCCGGGTCCATCCGCCGGAGGCCGGGAGGACCGACCACGGCGTGCGGACGGTGGACGGAACCGCGGCCGGGCAGGCGCTCGCCGCCGTCGACCGGGTTCGCCGGCTGCTGGAGCTGATCGGGCAGAACCCCCCGCCAGCGTTGCGGTCGGGCGGCCTGGGCATCCGTGAGCTGCGCCGGCTCGCGAAGGCGAGCGGTGAGGACGAGCGCACCACCGCCCTGGACGTCGAGCTGCTGGCCGCCATGGAGCTGATCGCCGCCGAGCACCCGCGCAACCGGGCGACCGAGCTGTGGACGCCGACCGAGCGGGCCGACGGGTTCCTCGAGCTGGCGGACGAGGCGGCCTGGGCCGACCTGGCCTCGACCTGGCTCGACCTGCGGCGCAATCCCGCGCGCGCCGGGAGTAAGGACGCCACCGACAAGATCCGGAACGCACTGTCCCCCGAGCTGTCCTGGATCCGCGGGCCGATCGACCGGCGGTTCGTGCTGGGCATGCTGGCCGAGCTCCCACCGGGCAGCGGGCTATCCGAACCGGGGCTGGCCGACCGGATCGCGTGGCGGTCCCCGCTGCGGCCGCCGGATCAGCGCCGGGCCGTGCTGGACGCAACGATCGTCGAGGCCACGGCGCTGGGGGTGGTGGCGTTCGGGGGCCTGAGCTCAGCCGGCCGGGCCCTGGTGTCCGGACGGGAGGCGGCCTGGGCGGCGGCCCGCGACGCCCTGACCGCGGCCGTCCCGAAGCCGGTGGACCGGGTGATGGTGCAGGCCGATCTGACCGTGGTGGCCCCGGGCCGGCTGGTGCCCGAGCTGGCCGCCCGGCTGGGACAGGCCGCGGACATCGAATCGAGCGGGTCGGCGTCCGTCTACCGGGTCACCCCTCAGTCGGTGCGACGCGCGCTCGACCTCGGTGTGACGACCGCCGAGCTGCACGAGCTGTTCCGCACCCACTCGATCACCGGGGTGCCGCAGGCGCTGGAGTACCTGATCGACGACGTCGGCCGGCGCTACGGCACGCTGCGGCTGGGCCAGGCCAGCACCTACCTGCGCAGCGACGACCCGGCCCTGATCGACCAGGCGATCGCGCAGGCGGCATCCATGGGCATCGACGTCCGACGGTTGGCGCCGACCGTGGCGATCTCCACGACAGCCATTCCGGAGCTGATGACGACCCTGCGGGCCGGCGGCCTGGTGCCGGCCGCCGAGGACGGTTCCGGCGCGCTGCTGGACCTGCGGGCCAAACCCTCCCGAGTGAAACTACCCGCGCCGCAGCAGCACTGGCGGGAGCCGCCGACGGCGACGGCGGACCAGCTGGCCGCCCTGGTGAGCCGGATGCGCAGCGCCGACCGGGCGGCCCCGGCCGTGCCGATGGGCGACGCGACGGTCGGCGACCTGCTCGAACAGCTGCGGTCCGCGGCGCGGGACCGGCAACCGACCTGGATCGGGTACGCCGACGCCCAGGGGGTCAACGCGCGGCGGATCGTGGAGCCGATCACCGTCACCCCCGGCAAGCTCGTCGCCTTCGACCGGACCCGGGGTGAGGTGCGCAACTTCCCGTTGCATCGGATCACCTCGGTGGCCGTCGCGGACGACGACCCGGGGCAGATCGCCGACGGGTCGGCGGCGGCGACCGGCGCCCCGGGGCCGGTGCCGGCCGCCGAGCCGGCCGGGGGGAGCGTGTGATGAGCCGGGCCTCGCTGCTGGCCTACTGCCTCGCCAAACCCGCTGCCTGGCTGGACGAACCGTGGGAAGGCGACGAGGTCGTCAAGGTCGGCGACAAGATCTTCGCCTTCTTCGGCTCGCCCGAGCGGCTCGCGATCGGCTTGAAATGCGGCCGGACCAAGGATGATTCGCGGGAGTGGCGGGATCGCTACCCCGACGATGTCACCGTCAGTGCCTACATCGGCCGGTACGGCTGGAACAGCTTCGTCGTCGGTGGTGCGGTGCCGGACGACGAGCTGCTGGAGGCGATCGATCTGTCGTACGAGAATGTTGTTGCTCGGTTGCCGCGCTCGAAGCGACCGGTCGATCCCGAACGGCGGGACGGCCCGGCCTGATCCGGGACTCGCCGCTGGGCCCCGATTCGTCGAAATCAGAGCGACGGTGATCGGCGTACCGAGGTCAGCGGCGCCGTGCGGGTCCACGGCGCGTGTCGTTCGATCTGCCTGGCGAGCGACAGCAGCACCATCTCCCCGCCGGGCGGCGCGGCCAATTGCACGGCGACCGGGAGCCCGGTGGCGCTGTCCCGGCCGGCGGGCACCGTCATCGCCGGCCAGCGCAGCACGTTCCAGATCGAGGTGTAGGGCGAGAACCGCACATCGGCAATCGTGTTGGCCAGGAAGCCGGCCCGGCTGCGCGGAACGGCGGCCGGTGGGTCGTGGGCCAGCGAGGGGGTGAGCACCACATCGGCGTCGCCGATGACGTCCAGCACCCGTCGTTCCGCCGCGGCGGCCTGCCCGTCGCGGACGGGGTAGACATGGCGGGCCACGCCGGCCACGGCCAGGTGCCCGCGGGTGCGTCGCTGCAATCGCGACCGGTCGAGGCCACGGGCATCGGCGGCCGGCCCGCCCAGCCAGCGGGTGATCGGAGGCAGCACCGGGTACGTCAGGCGCACCGGCTCGGTTCGGTGCCCGAGGTCGGCGAGCAACCGCTCGACCCGGCGGCCGGCGTCCAGCCATCGCGGCGCCGTGCGCAGCCACGGCACCGGGGAGTGCAGGGCCACCGCGATCCGGCGCGGGCCGCCAGCCGCGTCGGGCCCGAGCGGGCGACCGGCCAGCACCGCCATCGTCAGCGCCAGATCGTCGACTGTGGTGGCCAGGCAACCGTTCTCAGCGATGCCGTGCCAGGAGTCGACGCCCAGCCCGGCCGGCACCACTGCCGGGCCGGGCTTCAGTCCGACCAGGCCGCAGCACGCCGCGGGGATGCGGATCGACCCCATCCCGTCGGCGGCGTGGGCGATCGGGACCATCCCGGCGGCCACCGCGACCGCACTCCCACCGGACGAGCCACCCGGAGACCGGCTGGTGTCCCAGGGGTTCCGGGTGGTCCGGTGCGGGGTATCGGTGCTGCCGAAGATGCACAGCTCCGGGACGGCGGTGATCCCAACGACCACCGCGCCGGCCGCCCGCAGCCGCGCCACCACCGGATGGTCGTGGGGTTGGGGTTCGTCGGAGGTGGCCGAAGAGCCGATCCGCAGCGGTTCGCCGGCGACGGCGACGTTGTCCTTGATCGCCACCGGCACGCCGGCCAGGGGCAGGTCGGCCAGGTCGGAGCGATCGGCCAGCGCGGCGGACTCGCGCCGGGCGGCCTCTCCGCGCACCCGGACGAACGCGCCCAGCGGACCGTCGCGCTCGGTGATCCGGCGCAGGGCCTGCGCGGTGGGCCGGTCCGGCGCGACGCGACCCGCCCGGACGGCGGCGGCCACTCCCGTCGCCGTCCACTCGTCGGCCCAGCCGCGCGCCGCTGTCACGGCATGCCCGGTCGGACGAGCGCAGCGAGACCGCCCATCACCACCGTGGGGATCCGCTCACGGCATCCCCAAACAGACGACTTCACGATCGGCCCGGTGGACCAGCGTGTCGAGGGTGCCGGCCGGGCATCCCTGCGCGCTGACGGTGTCGCTGAGCACGGCAATCACCCGGAAGAGTCCGCGCGGGGTGCTGCCCGTCGTGCGGCACGGGGCCTTGCCGATGTCGTCGGTGTTGCCGGCGTAGAGGCAGTCGCCGACCCGGGCCAGATAGTTCAGGCACATCACCGAGCTGTCGCGGGTGACCAGCACGACGTCGGACGACGTCGCCGCACAGCGGCGATCGTCGGTGGTGCTGTCGAACCGGGCCGCGATGACGAACTCGGCCTCGGGCGCGTCGCAGTCCAGGGCGATCACCGTGGTGCCACCGGACGAGGCCAGGCAGTCACCCTGCCGCAGATCGGCGGCGGTTCCGGTGCTGCCGCTGCCGGACGACACCAGGCCGGCGATCACCACCGCCAGGGCCACCAGGCCCAGGCAGGTCACCGCGAGGATCGCCCGGCGGCGCGGTTTGCCGTCGTCGAAGGATCCGAGCACGGCGTGCGGCATCGTCGACGAGTCGGGGACGACGAACCCACCGGGCCCCGGTGGGGCCGGCGTCGGCGGTTCAGGGAGGCCGATCGGCCGGATCTGCTCGGGCGGAACGCCTCCGGGCCCGATCCGCAGCGCACTCCAGCCGGCTTTCGGGTTGCCCGGCCGTTCCTGCACGGTCCCAGCGTCCCACGAGCGGGCCCGCCACCGCGCTTCCGTGGGGTGGGATCCCGCGGCCACCGCCCTCCCCGCGGCGGGTCGTGGTTAGCCTGGCGAACATGGGACAACCAGCACTCCGCCGGCTCGGCACCTCCGGTCTCGCCGTGTCCGCGACGGGTCTCGGCTGCAACAACCTGGGCCGGCCGGGCACCGTCACCGAATCATTCGAGGGCACCCAGGCCCTGATCGACGCCGCGCTGGACGCCGGCATCACCTTGTACGACGTCGCGGACATCTACGGCACCCCGCAGGGCCGCAGCGAGGAACTCCTGGGTGCCGCGCTGGGCAAGCGGCGGGCGGATGTGATCGTCGCGACCAAGTTCGGCATGGACATGCACGGCGTCGACGGCCCGGACTTCGACGCCCGCGGTTCCCGCTGGTACGTGCGCCGCGCGGTGGAGAATTCGCTGCGCCGGCTGCAGACGGATTGGATCGACCTCTACCAGCTGCACCAGCCGGACCCGGCGACGCCGATCGCCGAGACCTTGGCCGCCCTGGACGAACTGGTGGCCGAGGGCAAGGTGCGCTATGTCGGGCATTCGAACTTCGCCGGTTGGCAGGTCGCCGACGCCGCGTGGCAGGCCCGGGTCGATCATCGGACCCCCTTCATCTCGGCGCAGAACGAGTACTCGTTGCTCAACCGGGGCCTGGAGGCCGAATTGCTGCCGGCGGCCCGCGAGTTCGGGCTGGGCGTGCTGCCGTTCTACCCGCTGGCCAACGGTCTGCTGTCCGGCAAGTACACCCGGGGCGCCGCCCCGCGCGGCAGCCGGCTGCAGGCGATCAAACCGGAGCTGCTGGATTCCGCGCCATGGGACCGACTGGAACGGTTGCAGACGTTCGCCGATGAGCGCGGCGTCACGATGCTGCAGGTCGCGTTCGGCTGGCTGCTGGCCCAGGAACCGGTGACGGCGGTGATCGCCGGCGCGACCACCCCGGAGCAGATCCGGGCGAACGCCGAGGCCGGCACCGTCTGGACACCCGGCGCCGCCGACCTCGACGAGATCGACACGATCTTCCCCGGTCCGGCCTGACCGCGCCGGTCCGGGCGGAGCCGGCCCATGCCACGTCGGCTCGAGGTGCTCCGGGCCGGGAGTCGCGCCCGCATTCCACTCCACCTGGGTCGACTCCACTCCTTGGCGCCACGGAGTGGAATCGCTCCGCCTGGAGTGGAGTCGCCACTGCGTCGGTCTCCGGCACCGGCGCCACGATCCGGCGGACGTTCGGCAGGCCTGGGGCCTGCCGATGTTCCGCAGTCACCGTGCCGGCGTCAGCCGGTGGCCGGCCCGAGGTCAAGGACGGTGAGCACCGGCTCCCCCGCCTCGTCGGACTCGGCCAGATCGACCTCGACGGACAGCCCCCAGTCCCGGTCGCCGGCCGGGTCGTCGAAGATCTGCCGCACGTGCCACTTCTCGGACATCCGTTGAACCAGCACGAACGCCGACGACCGGGCGTCCGGCCCGATGCCCAGCGAGTCGTACTCGTCCCAGTAGCCGCGCATCGCCGAGTCCCACGAGTCGGCCCGCCAGCCCTGCGCCGCATGCAGCTCGCCCAGCGCCGCATAGTCCTCCCGGGCCAGCAGCTCGAGCCGGCGGAACAGCGCGTTGCGCACCATGACGGTGAAACCCCGCTCGTTGGCGCTGATCCCGCGGGCCGCGAGCGGCGGCCGCACCTCGCCGGAGCTGCCGGGCAGGATCAGCTCGTCGGCGTCCGGATGGGCCAACGCCTCCCACTCGTCGAGCAGGCTGGAGTCGACGCCACGGACGAGTTCACCGAGCCAGGAGGTGATGTCGGTCAGGTCCTCCGTCCGGGCCGACGGCGGAATCGTGCGACGCAGCGCCCGGTAGGCGTCGGCGAGATACCGCAGCACCACCCCCTCCGAGCGGGTCAGCGCGTAGAACGCGACGTACTCGGAGAACGTCATCGCCCGCTCGTACAGGTCCCGGACGACCGATTTCGGTTCCGGCTGGTACTCGGCGATCCACGGGTGACCCTTGCGGTAGGAGTCGTAGGCGACCTCGACCAGGTCGGCGAGCGGCTTGGGGTAGTCGACGTCCTCGAGCAGCTCCATCCGTTCCTCGTACTCGATGCCGTCGGCCTTCATCGCGGCGACCGCCTCGCCGCGGGCCTTGAACCGCTGCGCCGACAGCACCGGGAACGGCCCGTCCAGGGTGGCCTCGATCAGCGAGACGGCATCCAGTGCGTAGGTGTCCGACTCGATGTCGAGGATGTCCAGGGCAGCCAGGGCCAGCGGCGACAATGGTTGGTCGAGCGCGAAATCCAGCTGCAGGTCGGTGGTCAGCCGGTACCGGCGGCCGGTCTCGTCCGGCTGGTCCAGCCGCTCGACCACCCCGGCGGCGATGAGGCCCTTGGCGATCGCGATGGCCCGCAACGCATGTCGTAGCTGCCGGGGGCGTGGTTCGTGGCTGCCCTCGAGCAGCGCCCGCATGTGCTCGAACGCGTTGCCGGGCCGCGACACGACACCGAGCACCATCGCGTGGGACACCCGGAAATGGGAGGTCAGTGGCTCCGGCTGGGCGACGACGAGCTTGTCGAACGTGGTCTCCGACCAGTTGACGAAGCCCTCGGGCGGCTTGCGCCGGACCACCTTCCGCTTCTTGGCCGGATCGTCACCGGCCTTGGCCACGGCCCGTTGGTTCTCGATCACGTGCTCGGGGGCCAGCACCACGACGTCACCGGCGACGTCGAAGCCGGCCCGGCCGGCCCGGCCGGCGATCTGATGGAACTCCCGCGCGGACAGCAGCCGGGTACGCCTCCCGTCGTACTTGCTCAACGAGGTGAACAGCACGGTGCGGATGGGCACGTTGATGCCGACGCCGAGGGTGTCGGTGCCGCAAATGACCTTCAGCAGGCCGGACTGGGCGAGCTTTTCCACCAGCCGCCGGTACTTGGGCAGCATCCCGGCGTGGTGCACCCCGATGCCGTGCCGGACCAGCCGGGACAGCGCCCGGCCGAAGCCCGGCGAGAAGCGGAATTCACCGATGACGTCGGCGATCTCGTCCCGTTCCGCCCGGGACGCGACGGCGATGCTGGACAGCGCCTGGGCCCGTTCCAGGGCGGCGGCCTGGGTGAAATGAACGATGTAGACCGGCGCCCGTTTGGTCTCCAGCAGGTCCTGCAGGGTCTCGGTGAGCGGCACCAGCGTGTAGGAGTAATGCAACGGGACCGGGCGGGGCACGTCGGTGATCACCGCGGTGGACCGGCCGGTGCGCGTGGTCAGGTCGTCGGCGAAGAACCTGACGTCACCCAGGGTCGCGGACATCAGCACGAACTGGGCGTGCCGAAGCTCCAGCAGCGGCACCTGCCAGGCCCAGCCGCGTTGCGGGTCGCCGTAGTAGTGGAACTCGTCCATCACCACGACGCCGGCGTCGGCGTCCGCACCCCCGCGCAGCGCGACCGAGGCCAGGATCTCCGCCGTGCAGCAGATGATCGGGGCGGCGGCGTTGACCGCTGAGTCACCGGTGATCATGCCGACCGCGGATGCGCCGAAGATGTCGACCAGGTCGAAGAACTTCTCCGAGACCAGCGCCTTGATCGGCGCCGTGTAGTAGGCACGCCGGCCGGTGGCGAGTCCGTTGAACAGCGCGGCGGTGGCGACGAGGCTCTTCCCGGAGCCGGTCGGGGTGCCCAGGATGACATTGGAATCGGCGACGATCTCCAGGAGTGACTCCTCCTGGTGGGTGTACAGCGGCAGCCCGCGCGCCGCGGCCCAGGTGGCGAACACGTCGTATAGCTGGTCGGCGTCGGCACCGGGCGGCGGTTCCAGCAGAGCCGCCGCCCCCGGAGCGGAGGCGGCGGCTCGGGTCATGACGTTCAGCTAACCACGAGCGGCGACGGCCGGGGCCGCTGTCCGGGCCAGGGCCGGCGCGGCCGCTCGCCACAGCACCACGGCCATCACGATCAGCCACAGGCACCACAGCACGTAGCCGGCGAAGTTGCTCAGGCTCGCGATGCCGACCTCGAGCGGGATGAGAACGCCGGTCGCGATCAGGGCCGCCGAGGCGTAGCCCAGGATCCGCACCCAGATCGGTGCCGCGACGGCCCGGACGACCAGCACGGTGAAGGTCGCGGTCAGCGCATAGCCGATCGTCTCGCCGACGATGGTGCCCAGCCAGAAGTGCAGCCCCTCGAATCGCTGCACCGCGGCCGCGGCCGTCGCGGGGTCCAGTGCGTCCGCGCTGACGCCGGGGATCAGCAGCACCCAACGGGACAGGCCGACGACCTGCACCACGGCGGCGGCGACGCCGACGATCGCGATCATCCGGCCGAGCGACCCGCCGGCGAGCCGGCCGAGCAGGATCCCGGCCGGGGCGAGCAGCGCGGCGCTGACCGCCAGGACACCGAACCAGGTGGTGACGCCGGACTGGTGGTCCCGGAACGAGGCGAGGATCTCGGCGGCCGGATGCTTCAGCACGGCCGGGTAGTCGAAGATCGAGCCGAGGGCGGTGAATCCGGCGATGGCCAAGGCGGCGGCCGTGAACAGCAGCGCGGCGGTGGTGCGGCGAATGGTGCGGTCGGACATGATTCCCTCTCTCGGTTCGGCTTTGGTGCGGCTCGGGGTGGCGGTGGTGGCCGGTCAGGCCGGGACCGGCGCGGCGGCTCGATCGGCGTACCAGCCAAAGGTGCTGGCCAGCGCGGACTCCAGCGGGGTAGCCGGCTCGCCGAATGTGCTGCGGAACGCCGAGTCGTCGACCACCCACCGGTCGGTGAACTGGTAGAGGGTGTGCAGGTACTCGCGCATCATCGGCTTGACGACGCCGATCGCGCGGAGCGTGGGACGGCCCGCCGCAAACAGCTTCGGCCGGTGCCCGGCCAGACCGTAGACGTGATCGACGATCTGCCGGGTGGTCCACGCGGGTGCCACCGGCAGGTGCCAGATGTGGCCCAGCGCCGCCGGTTCCGTGCCGAGCGTGACCAGAGCGGCAGCCACATCCGGGGTGTAGGAGTAGCTGTGCAAGGTGTCGGGGTCACCCATCACCTGCGCCGTGCGTCCGGTCACCGCGGTGCCGAACACCGTGTCGCCCAGGGCCGACTGGGTGGCGCCCGGACCGAAGTAGTCCGAGGCCCGACCGATGACGACCGGCAGCTCACCCGCCCGGTGCGCGTCGAGCAACTCGGTCGTCATCGCCGCCCGGGTGGCTGCCTTGGCCGAGGTCGGCTGCACGGCCATGGTTTCCACCAGGTCCCGGCCATTGGCCGGGCCGTAGGTGTACAGGTTGTCCAGCACGACCAGTCGAGCACCGGCGGCGCGGGCCCCGGCCAGCACGCCGTGCTGCATGGGCGGGAACTCCTGCGGCCACCGGTCGTAGTGGGAGGCGTTGAGGCAGAAGTACACCGCATCGGCGGCGGCCGTGATGCGGGTGGTGAACTCGGCATCGGTGGCGTCCCCGCCCACGACCGTGGCGCCGCGGATCCGGCCGCGCCCGCTGCGATTCACGGCGATCACGTCGTGACCGTCGGCAACGAGTTGCTCGACAACGAGCCGGCCGATCTGCCCGGTGCCGAAGACGATGTGGCGGCTCATGACGCGCTCCTGACGGACGTGCGAACAAGGGTGAGCGGGAGGACAAGAGTGGCGGCAGTGACGCTGACGGCGCCGATCGCGCCGAACACGGTGAACTGGTTGTCGACCTGCACGCCGGCGACGGTGATCAGGGCCCAGGCGAGCGCCCAGCAGACGGCCAGGTAGAGCGGCCAGACCAGGGCGAACCGGGGTCGACGACGGCGGAGCACGACACCCTGCGCCGCGCCGACGGCCAGCCCGGACAGCGCCCCCTCAATCATCAGGGATGGCAGATCGGTGGCGAAACCGACGGCGGTCGCGCCGATACCAAGGCCAACGGCCAGACCACCGGCGGTGGCCGCGATCCATCCGGCCGGGTTCGGCATCAGCCGGCCGAGGCCGAGGACCTGGGCGGTACCCAGCACCGCACCGGTGATCAGCCCGCCGGCGAGGGCGGCGGTGAGGCTGTCCACCCGGCCGACGGTGAGCATGGCGGCCAGGCCGCCGAGCGGGAAGCCGACGAAGCTGATCATCCACCGGGCCGCGACGATCCATCGATTGGACCGGACCTGATCGGGGTGTTCGCGAGTATCCATCATGCACGCTCCTCGGTGGCCGCAGGATCCGCGATCCAGGCGGCCAGCTCGTGGTCGGGGTAGTCGGCCAGGTGGTCCCGGGCCAGGGCATCGAGCAACTCGGCGTCGCCGCCGAGGCGGGCGGCAGCCAGCGCGACCAGTTGGCGGTCGCGGGTGGTGGTGGCGCATCGCTGCGCCCGGTCGAGCGCCGGAGTTGTCCGGCCGGCCAGGATCGCGGC
>NZ_JBGAKE010000001.1:0-490001 GCF_044224575.1 Nakamurella sp. | reverse complement strand
GCCGGTCGTCGACCCGGATCGTTTCCAGGGGCCGGACGGGTCCTATCCCGGTCACTGGACCTCGGCCGGGCAGCCACAGGCGTGGCACCAACCGGAGAACCGGGCAGTGGCCCGGGAAACGATGTCGCTGGTCGAACGGGCCCTCGACGACCTCCCCGAGCGGCAGCGGATCGTCGTTACCCTGCGTGACGTGCACGGGCTGTCCAGCGACGAGGTCTGCGGGCTGCTCGACCTCACCGCCGTGAACCAGCGCATGCTGCTGCACCGTGGTCGATCGGCGCTCCGCACGGTCTTGGAGGGGTACTACCGGAGCTGACCCGGCCGGGTCGCTCGGCCGACGATCACGACACCCGAGGCTGATCAACTCGGCCCGAGAACCGGCATCTCGGGCGACATCTGCTGAGTTCATCAGCCTGGCTCAGGCACCGTCCCGCGCCGGGCCCGCTGCCCGGACCCGCCGCCCCGGACCGCCGCACCGCCCGCCCGCCCGGAATCACAGCAGGCCGGCTCGCCGAGCCCGCAGTACGGCGTCCGCCCGCGATTGTGCGCCCAGCTTGCGGTAGATGGACCTCAGGTGCGTCTTGAGCGTGTTCGGACTGACGAACAGCGCCGCCGCCAGATCCCGTTGCGTCATCGGCCCGGGCAGCAGGGCCAGGATGTCGATCTCGCGTTCGGTCAGCGGCGGCGGCCCGTCGGTCGACGGGCCGGCGGTGGGACGGCCGACGGCCGCCGGTTCGGCAGCCAGCCAGGCGAGCACCACCGGCCCGGGATCCGCGCACCGGCGAAGCAGCGCCCGCGTCCGGGCGACGAGATCGTCGGCGGCGGAAGGCTCCTCGGGCGACGCTCGGCGCAGCGCACGGGCCGCGGTGATCGCGGCGGCGGCCTGCTCGATGACACCCGCGCCGCGGCCGGCCAACCGGACCGCGTCGCGGGAAGCCGCGACGGCCGCGACCCAGCTCTCGCCGGCCAGCGCCAGATGCGCCCGGGCCAGCGCGGGGAAGGCGGCGACGAAGTGCCGATCACCGGCCTGCTCGATCAGCACCTGCGCCTCGGACAGCCGGTCGTCGGCGGCGTCCGGCCTGCCGTCCAAGACCGTCACCAGCGCCCGGCACCCCGTCGCGTAGATGCCGGCCAGCCGGTTCCGGTCGCGGTCGGCCAGCCGGCTTGCCTCGTCGAGGGCGGCATCGGCGCGGTCGAGCGCGCCCTGCCAGAGGGCGGTCACCCCGATCAGCAGACTGTGCACGGTCAGATCGAAAGCACCCCCGCCGGGGTCGATGCCGACCAACCGGGCCGCCGCACCGGTGACGTCACCGGTCTTGAACGTGTGCAGCGCCCGGATCAACCGGGCGTCGCCGGTCAGCGGCCCCACCGCCTCGATCCGGCGGAGTTCGACCTCCACGCTGTCCAACCGACCCGCATCGATCGCCAGCCAGAGCCGCGCGGCGGTAAGCCTCGGGTCGGCAGTCACTTCCTCATCGGACAGTCCGCGCAGCCACGACTCGACCGTCCGCAGCTGACCGGCGTTGAAGGTCCGTCGCCAGGCCGCCGCGATCAGGTTCGCCGTCGTCCGTCGATCTCCGGCGGCGACGGCGTGCCGGATCGCCTGATGCTGGTCGCCGTGCCGCGCGTACCACCGTGCGGCGCGTCGGTGCAGGTCCGGGATCTCGGCGGCGGCGGTCCGATTCAGTTCGTGCAGCAGGATGTCCCGGAACAGCTGGTGATAGCGCAACCACCGATGCTCGTCGTCCAGCGGGGTGAGGAACAGGTTGGCGCGCTCGATCTCGTCCAGCACGCGGGCACTGTCGGCCCGGCCGGTCACGGCCGCGCACAACGGCGCACACAGCCGGCTCAGCACCGCCGTGCGCAACAGGAAGTCCAGGGTGGACGGGTCCTGCCCGGCCAGCACCTCCTCGCCCAGATAGTCGACGACGTGCCGGTCCGCACCGGTGAACCGGGCGATGAACGCCGACGGGTCGTCCGCCGCACCAGGTGGCAGCCCGCCCAGTCGTAGCGCGACCAGGTGCAGGCCGGCCGCCCAGCCCTCGGTCCGTTCGACGAGCCGCCGCACGTCTGGCTCGGGGAGCGGCTCACGCAACCGTCCCCGCATGAGTTCAGCGGCCTCCGCAACGGTGAAATGAAGTGCATCGCTGCGGATCTCCACCACCTCGCCCTGCAGGCGCAACCGGCCGATGGTCAACGGGGGGTCGGACCGGGTCAGCACCAGTAGGTGCAGCGCGGCCGGCCGGTGGTCCAGCAGCCGGGAGAGTTGCCGGTGCACCACCACATTGCGAACCGCGTGGAAGTCGTCGAGCACCAGCAGAAGCGGCGGCGTCGTCGGCGCGGCCAACGCGTTGACCAGCGCCGGCAGCACGTCCCGGTCGATGTCCACCCCGGCGGTGTCCAGCACCGACAACGCCGGCCGGCCGGCCGCCGGGACGGCAGCGGAAACGGCGTGCAGGACATGACGCCAGAACCGGATCGGATCGTCCTCGGTGCGTTCCAGCCACACCCAGCCGCTCGGTTGGCCCGCGCGGCTCAACCAGTCCGCGACCAGAGTGCTCTTGCCCCAGCCGGCCGGTGCGACGACCAGCGTCAGCGGCACGGTGCCGGCCCGGTCGAGGATCTGATCCAGCCGCGGGCGGTGGACCACCGGGTGCCGCGATCGCGGGGTGAACAGTTTGGTGGCGATCACCCCACCGGTCGGGTCGGCGGCGATCGGGGGTTCGGACGAGCCGGGATCGGGCGGGTCCGGGAACCCCGGTGAACGGGTTCGGGTCATCCGGCCGCACTCACCCACCCGGTCGTCGTGGTCCTGTCGATCCGGCTGTCACGCCGGCGTCGCTCGTGGGACACACTAAGGGTCGACCGGCGCCCTGGCGGGCTCGGGCGACCACCGGTCGGCCAGCGTCCTCGCCGGCTCCGGCGACCTGGATGCAGCAGGGTCCAGGCGCAATGGATGTGTTCCGGATCGCTCGACGAAGGGATTCCCGGATGGCGGCGCGGGGGCTCGATTGCAGCGAGATCGTCGAGCTGGTCACCGACTACCTCGAGGGGGTGATGGACGCGCGTGCCGCGGCCGCGTTCGAGGAGCACCTGCTGCTATGCCAGGGCTGCCGGCACTACGTCGAGCAGATCCGCCGGACCATCGACACATCAGGCGGCATCGTCGATTCGCCGCTGTCCGGGCCGGCCGAGGCCGCCCTGCTCGAGGCGTTCCGGAACTTCCACCGGCCGGCCTGACGCTCGGGCAACCCGCAGGGCGGGCCGGCATGCCGGCCCGATCAACCCAGCTGCGCCCGGCCCGTCCGGAAGAACTCGAGGATGCCGGCCGGGTCGGCCGGACTCGGCAGCTCCCGCGCCGCGCCGAACGGCTGGTTCCAGAACTCCCCGGCCGGCACCGCCCACGGACCGACGTAGGCGTACGGCGCGGCGATCCGGGAGTCGCCCGGGGACACCCCGTAGTTCACCTGGTCGACGGTGATCCCGACGTCGAAATGCTCGGGCCACAGGACGGGTTGCTCGGTCGGGTCCAGCTCGCGAAGCGCGCCATCGCCGGCCGTCAGCGCGCCGAGAATCCGACCGGCGGCTGCCGGGTCCAGGTCGACCCGATCGTCGAGGCCGATCGTCGGCCCCCCGGAGTAGACGTCGGTCAACCGGCGGGGTTCGATGCCGGCGGCCGCGGCCAGATCGCCGAGCCGGCCGCGGATCGGAACGCGTCCGGTCGGGGTCACCAGGTCCGTTCCGGCCACCGCGGCACCGCCGGTCACCCAGCCGGCAAAGCCGTCGGGACGCACCGTCAGCCGGATGTCGCCGCGCGCGGCGTATTGCGGTCCGGCGACGAGCACCTCCGCGACCGCGTGCAGGGCGGCCCGGGTCCGGGTCAGCCGGTCGAGTGCCTCGGTGTTCATCGTGTTCATCGTGTTCATCGTGTTCATCGGGGTCCTTGGGGTCCTGGGTGGTCGGCGTCACGAATCGGAGGGTCACGGTACTGACCGTGCACGGGTGAGTACCGGGTCGAGGAAAGGCGTGACATGACGATCGAGGCAGGCCGTGACGTGCCGGCGACGGCACCGGGTGCTCCGGACGGCGACGGATCCTGGTACCGGGTGCCCGATGACCGGCTCCCCGCCGACGGGCGGGTGACGAGCGTGGTGGTGGACGGTCGGAGCCTCGCGATGTCGCGATGCGGCGGCCGGCTGGGGGCGCTGGAGAATCGGTGTCCCCATCAGGGCGGCCCGTTGGGGGAGGGCTCCATCGAGAAAGGTCTGCTGCGCTGCCCGTGGCACGGCTACGACTACGACCCGATCACCGGCCAGCCGCCCGGCGGGTTCGACGACGCGGTCCCCGGCTTCCCGGTGCGGCAGGACGTCGACGGCACCTACGTCCGGTTGCCCGCGCCGACGCCGGCCGCCCGATCGGTCGCCGACGTGATCGTGTCCACCCTGGTCGCCTTCGGGGTCACCCAGTTCTTCGGCATGGTCGGGCATTCCAACCTGGGCATCGCGGACGCCCTGCGCCGGGCCGAGGAGCGAGGCGAGATCCGCTATATCGGGATCCGGCACGAGGGTGCCGCGGCCTTCGCCGCATCCGCGTACGGCAAGCTCACCGGGCGGCCGGCCGCCTGTCTGGCCATCGCCGGCCCGGGGTCCACCAACCTGCTCACCGGCCTGTACGACGCCCGGCTGGATCGGTCCCCGGTGGTCGCGATCTCCGGCCAGGTCCCGTCGAACGTGTTGGGCCGCGGCGCGTTTCAGGATCTGGACCTGTCATCGGTCTTCGCCGACGTTGCCGTGTCCTCGGTGACGGTGCAGGCCGGCAGCAACCACGCCGAACTCGCGGCGCTGGCCGTCAAACACGCCGTGGACGGCCGCGGAGTGGCCCACCTGGTGCTGCCCGACGAGGTCCAGGTGCAGCCGTCGGAGGTGCCGGCGGGCACCCCGACCGGGCGGCTGTCCGGGCCGGCCGGGACCCCGCCGGCGGCCGACCTGGCCACCGCCGCTGCGTTGATCGGCGGCGCCCGGCGGCCGGTGTTCGTCGCCGGCCACGGGGCCCGGTCCGGGCGAGCCGAACTGCTGGCGCTGGCCGAGCGGCTCGGCGCGCCCGTGCTCACCACCTTCAAGGCCAAGGGCCTGGTGCCGGACACCCATCCGCTCGGGGCGGGCGTGCTCGGCCGCAGCGGTACTCCGGTCGCCAGCTGGTTGATGAACGAGTCCGACGTGGTCATCGCCGTCGGCGCGTCGTTCTCCAACCACACCGGCATCGCCACCTACAAGCCGGTCGTGCAGATCGATGACGACCCGGCCGCCATCGGCCGGTTCGACCCGATCGGCGTCGGCCTGGTCGGCGACGCCGGCGCCACCCTGACCGCGGTGTCCGCCGCCCTGGACCGGGTGGCGGCGCAGGACCAGCGACCGGATGTGGCCGAACGGTGGGCGATCTGGCGGGCCGAGAAGGCCCGCCGGGTGGCCGACGACCGTGGCCGCGGCGTATCGGCGGCGGCCGTCTTCGACGCGCTGTCCCGGCACCTGCCGACGGACGCGGTCGTCACCGTCGACGTCGGCAACCACGCCTACTCGCTCGGCCGCTACCTGGAGTCGGCCGGGCAGCCCGTGCTGATGTCCGGCTACCTCGGGTCGATCGGGTTCGGCTACCCGGCCGCGGTGGGCGCCTGGGCCGCGGATCCGAGCCGCCCGGTGGTCGCGGTGACCGGCGACGGCGGGTTCGGCCAGTACGCGATGGAGGTGACCACCGCCGTCAAGTACGGCATCCCGGTCAAGCACGTGCTGCTGGACAACGGATCCCTCGGCAAGATCGCCAAGGAACAGCTAGCGGCCGACTACCCGGTCTGGCACACCTCGCTGCGCAACCCGGACTGGGCGGCGTTCGCGACGCTGTGCGGGGCGGTCGGCATTCCCGTGCACGCCCGCGGCGAACTCGACGACGCGATGGCCCGCCTGTTCGCGGTGGACGGGCCGGCGCTGCTGCACGTGCATCAGGACGCCGACCTGCTGTGATCGGCCTCGGCCGCGCCGAGGTCCGGAGCGCGGCCGGGCTCGCCGGTTCGCTGATCAAACCCGCGCCCGGCGCCAGATTCGCCCGATTCTGCCGCGGCTTTGATCAGCGAAGCCGGCAGCGCCCCCCGGGGAGCGCCCGCGGTCAGCGGTACTCGGGGTTCTCGAAGTCGAACCGGCAGCCCGCGTCCCAGGCGGACCGCTGGTTGCCGTGCGCGGGAATGCCGCCGGCGTCCTTGAGCAGGCGGGCCAGGTGCATCAGGTTCCAGGTCATGAACGTGGTGTTCCGGTTCGTGAAGTCGTTCTCCGGGCCGCCCGACCCCGGATCCAGGTAGGAGGGGCCGGGACCGGCCTCACCGATCCACCCGGCATCGGCCTGCGGCGGGATGACGTAGCCCAGGTGCTGCAGGCTGTACAGGACGTTCATCGCGCAGTGCTTGACCCCGTCCTCGTTGCCGGTGATCAGACAGCCGCCGACCCGGCCGTAGTAGGCGTACTGGCCGGCGTCGTTGAGCAGGTGCGAGCACGCGTAGAGCCGTTCGATGATCATTTTCATGACGGAGCTGTTGTCGCCCAACCAGATCGGGCCGGCCAGCACCAGGATGTCGGCGGCCATCACCCGCTCGTACAGGGCCGGCCACTCGTCGCGTTCCCAGCCGTGCTCGGTCATGTCGGGCCACACACCGATCGCGATCTCGTGGTCGAGGGCACGGATCTCGTCGACCCGGACGCCGTTGGTCGTCAGGATGTGCTTGCTGACGTCGATCAGACCTTGGGTGTTACTCGGCTCCGGGGACTTCTTCAGGGTGCAGTTGACGAACAGCGCACGCAGATCGTCGTAGCGGGCGGGCGTTGCGGACTCGGCCATCGGTGACCTCTCGACAGGCTCCCGGGGGAGCACGACGGAAACGCCAGGTGAGTCACCGCGGCCCGGTCGAGTGTGACGCTCGGGTGCCCGCGCGAGACCACACCCAAGCCCGCATCGGGCATCGG
The DNA here is from genome assembly GCF_044224575.1 of Nakamurella sp. Taxonomy (GTDB): domain Bacteria; phylum Actinomycetota; class Actinomycetes; order Mycobacteriales; family Nakamurellaceae; genus Nakamurella. The sequence goes on along the minus strand of NZ_JBGAKE010000001.1, from coordinate 482,997 downwards.
GACTCTCTGCATGGAGGTCGGCATGCCGGACGTGTCGTTCGAGAACCTGCTGTTCGTCTTCGGAGTCGCGGTGGCCGTGCCGCTGCTGCTCGGCGGCGCGCCGCGGCTGCGCATCCCGTCGGTCGTGCTGGAGATCGTCGTCGGCGTGCTGATCGGGCCCAGCGTCCTCGGCTGGGTCGAGGTCGACCTGCCGGTGCAGATCCTGGCGGTGTTCGGGCTGGCCTTCCTGCTGTTCCTGGCCGGACTGGAGATCGACCTCGGCCGGCTGCGCGGCCGGGTGCTGCGACTGGCGTCGCTCGGCTACCTGATCACGGTGCTGCTCGGCGTCGGGGTGGGCGCGGCGACCGCCGCAGCCGGGTGGGTCCGGTCGCCGATGTTGGTGGCGATCACCCTGTCCGCGACCTCGCTGGGCCTGGTCGTCGCGGTGCTCAAGGACGCTCGCCGGTCGGACGGAGCCGTCGGGCAGCTGACCATCGCCGCGGCTTCGGTCGCCGACTTCGGCGCGATCGTGCTGCTCACGCTGTTCTTCTCGACCTCCGGGGGGTCGGTCGGCGAGCACGCGGTGCTGCTGATCCTGTTCGCCGGACTCGTCGGTGTGGCGGCCATGCTGCTGCTGCGGGTCCGCCGATCCCGGCGCATCGGCGCAGTCCTGGAGCGGTTGCAGGACACCACCGCCGAGATCCGGGTCCGGATCGCGGTGCTACTGATGATTGCGCTGGTCGTGCTGGCCTCCCGGTTCGGGTTGGAGACGATTCTCGGCGCGTTCCTGGCGGGGGCGCTGGTCGGGCTGGTCGACCGGGATGCCTCGTCGCACCCACGGTTCCGGGCCAAGCTGGACGCGATCGGCTACGGGTTCCTGATCCCGATCTTCTTCGTGTCCAGTGGGGTGCGGCTCGACCTCGGCGGGCTGCTCGACAACCCATCCGCGGTGGCGTTGGTCCCGCTGTTCCTGGCCACACTGTTGCTGGTGCGGGGGATCCCGGCGTTGCTGTGGGCCCGATCGTTGCGCGGGCGGGAGACGGCGGCATCGGCGCTCCTGCAGGCCACCTCGTTGCCGTTCATCGTCACCGCGACCCAGATCGGCACGGCCGCCGGACTGATGTCGCCGGTCATCGCGGCCGCCCTGATCTGTGCCGGGCTGCTGTCGGTCGCGGTGTTCCCGGCCGTGGCTCTGGTGCTGTTGCGGCGTCGGACGCCCGTCGCCGCCGAACCGCTGCTCGCGGCGCCCGACCCCGCGAGCTGAGGCTCCCGGTCGACCCGCCGAGCCGGGCCGTCGGGCAGGACGCCGAGCCGGGCGGGCTGCGCCGCCGGCCGACTCGTGCTGCCGGGGGCGGAAAAGGGCTGACGCCGACGTGATCGACGGCGCCGCGCCGGACCGTCACAACCGCGCGGGACCGCGTACTCACCTGACGAAAGCCGGTGCCCGGCCGGGCACCGGCTCCACCGGGCAGGGAGGTCCCCATGAACGTGCCACGAAAGCTGCGCACCGCAACCATGACCGGCGTGGCCGTGATCGCCGCGCTCGCCCTGTCGGCCGGACAGTCCGCGGCCGGCGAACGCTGCATCGAGGTCCGCGGCAGCTACGTCGAACACCCGGCGAGCGGCCCCGACTGCGTGTCGCCCGTCGGCCTGTGCATCGCCGGCACCTACCGCGGCGACATCGACGCCTCCTTCGCCGGGACGGCGAGCAGCATCGTCACCACCGCCGACACCCCGGCGACAACCGTCTCGTTGTTCACCTCCGACTCCACGATCACCGGCCGGTTCAAGCAGTGGCGGGGCACGCTGATCGTCAAGAACGCCGGCTCGTTCGCCGCAGGCGGAGACGGATCGATCGTGGACCTGCAGACGATCGTCGGCGGCACCGGCCAGTTGTCCGGCGCGACCGGCTCGATCCGGGCGAGCGGTACCTTCACCTTCCCCGACGGCGGCCGATCCCAGTACCTGGGCACCGTCTGCCGCGGCTGACCGGAACGCGAGAAGCCCGCCCCCGGTGGATCACCGGGGGCGGGCGTCGTCATGCCGGACGATCAGATGACGGCGATACCGGCCGGGCTGCCGCCGGCGCCGAAGTCGACGGGAGCCTGGTCGCCGTTCACGGTCTGCGGGAGCCCGCCGAACTCACCGACCTTGCGCAGCGACCCGTCGTCCCGGATCTGCCATCCGGCCACCCTGCCGGAGCCGGGCAGCACCACGTACAGGAAGGTCCCGTCCGGGCTGACCCGCGAATCCAGCGGTGTGCTGCCCTGCACGTTGCCCGGGTGCTCGGTGGTGCCGGCCACCGGGTTGAGCAGGGTCAGGGCGCCGTTCGGCCCCACGCGGTAGCTGGAGACCGTGCCGGAGCTGTAGTTCGCGCCGAAGGCGTAGCGGCCGTTGTTCACCAGCCAGCAGGTGTCCAGCTGATGGTCGGGCACGCCGGGGGTGATCGGGGTCAGCGTGCCGTCGCGGTTGATCCGGTACGACCCGGCGGCCCCGGTGATCGACGTGACCCCGCCCACGTCCTCGACCGGTCCGCCGACGAACTCGCCCACCAGCAGGTTGCCCCGCCGGTCGAAGGAGAAGCCGAACGGTCCGCGGTGGCCGAAATCGGTCCGCACGAACGTGTTCGCGGGACGACCGGACGGGTCGACGGCGAACGTGAGAATCCGGCCGGGCCCGGTCGCCTCGGTTCCGGGGGCGAGCGCCGGGTCGGGTCCGTCCTTGATCGAGACGACCAGCCGGCTGCCGTCCGGGGTGAAGGAGACCTGGGCCGGGTCGTACAGCGGGTCCGGAGTGAACCGTTGCTGGTTCGCCGCCAGTTCGCGGGTGGAACCGGGGATGCGGACGAGCTTCCCGCGGGTGGTGAGCCGGAAGCCGGTGATGCTGCCCTGGTCCGCGCTGTTCAACACGTAGACGAGGTCGTCGTGTTGGGCGACGCTGTTCGGGAACCGCCGCCCGGCCGACCCGTCTCCGGTCGGCTCCACGTCGGTCAGCTCCAGCCGATCCGGGTGCACGCGGAACACCGACACCGAGTTGCTGCCCGCGTTGGCGACGAACAGCCAGCGCTGGTCCTCCGACAGCCGGACCGATTCGCCGGCGCCCAGCCCGTCCCCGGCGAACCGCTGGGACGGGCCCGAGCCCTGCCCGCCGGTGTCGAAAACGCCGGCCTTGGTGAGCGTTCCATCGTTGCCTCGGCGGTACATGACGACCTGATTGGCCGGCTGTGACGGGTCGGTGGAGTTGTTGTGGTTCGTGCCGACGAACACGGCGCCGACCGGGCGGGTCGTGCTCGCGGGCGGGCCGCCGGGCGAACCGCCGGCCATTGCCGGTGAGCCGGCGAGCAGGACGGTACCCAGGCCGATCGCGGCGGCCAAGGCCGGGACGATGGCAGTGCGGATCCTCATGGTTCCTCCAGGTGAGGTGGGTCGCGGGTGGTGGATCGAATCGGTCAGAAGTGAGCCAGCACCGGGCAGTTCGAGATCAGCCCGCTGGCGGACAGCGGGGCGCCGTCCGGGTTGGTCAGGTCGCCGCGTCCGGCGGCGGCCAGTGCTTCGAGTTCACCGTGCAGCGCGGTGCGGTGCCCGCTGGCGACGGCCGCGTCGGACCACGTGCTCACCTGCAGATCCCACATCGGGCTGTAGCTGTCCCCGGCGACGATGCCGGGCACGGTGGCGAAGACGTCCAGCACCTGCGCGCCGGGGTCGGACAGCGCGCTGTCGAGGCCCTGCCGCTGCGGGTTGGTCGAGCCGGTGGGACCATTGGTGACCACGTAGTTGGCCGAGACCGCGCTGCCGGGCCGGTTGCCCGTGCCGACCGGTAGACCGGACAGTCGCGGCGCGTAGGTGGTCGCCTCCAACGCGGAGACCAGGGCCGAGTTCGAGTCCAGGCTGACGAACAACACGGCGCGGCCCGCGGAGGTGGCCGGGCTCGTCGCGAACGTGACGGTCCGTCGGGCCGGTGAGATGGCCGTCGCCCGGTCGATCACCTTCGCGTGGTCGACATTCCCGTTCGGAAATTCGATGTCGGCCGCGGCCACGTCGAACGCGACGATCGTCGCATTCAGCACCGCGTTCGACCCGCGGACCCGCACCAGGGGGGAGTAGTCGTCGTCGCCGACCGAGCCGGGGACGGCCGCGAGGGGCGGGAAGGCGTGCGGTGCCGGACCGGGCACGACCCGGCGCTCGGGCGCGAAATCGACCGTCCCGCGGTCGAACACCAGGGTCTCGCCGACGAGGGACGCGCTGCGCACCGCCGTGGCCGGGGCGTTGCCGAGTTTGGCGGAGTAGTTGGCCCGGTACCGGCGCGCCAACTGCCGGTCCGAAGCGTCGGTGACGACGTACCAGACGGGTCGACCGTCCCGCATCCGTCCTTCGTACAGCGGCAGCGTGACGGTGCCGGCGACGGTGTCGATCCGCGCGGCGGGCAGGATCGATTGTTGGGCGTAGCCGACCGGGTAATACCCGGCGACCGCGGGTGGCGCGGGGCGGGGATCGTCCATGGCCGGCGGTGGGCCGCTTCGCTGCATCGCCGTGTTCGGCGCGTCCGGTGTCGCGGCGGCCGTGGCCGCGGTGAACCCGGTGGCGGCCAGGGTCAGTGCGGCGGCCGCGAGCATCGATCGGGTGAACCTGCGCGTTGCAAGCGATCTGGGCGTGGGGGACATCTGACCTCCGGTCGGGTCACGGCATCAGCCGGACGGAAAGGGGTTGCCGCCGCGCCTATCCGACTGTGGACAGGGCGAGAGCCGCTCGCGAGCAACGAGTTGACTCGACGAGCAGAACGGCATCTGTGTGTCCCGGTGCCACCCCGGGTCGTGACAGACCACTCCGGAACCGCGGCCCCACGGTGGCGACCAGGGGCCGGTGGCTGCGGAGCCGACCGAGTGATTCGCCGTTGATACCGCGCCCACGGGCCGGGATCGCCCGCGAATCCCCGGCGACGCGGATAGGGTGACCCGTGGTTTGTCCGGATCGGCGAGGCGAGGTCGAGGTGCGATGCAGGTGTCCGTTGGCCTGCCGCCCTCTCGCGGCCTGGTGGAGCACGAGGATGACCGGGTGATTCCCGCCGCCGATTCGTCGGCGGCCGCCCTGCTGGAGTTCGATGCCGCGCACGTGTGGCATCCGTACAGTCCGTTGCCCTCGGTCCATCCTCCGTTGCTGGTCCGGTCGGCGGCCGGGGTTCGGGTGCGCCTGGACGACGGCGTCGAGTTGGTGGACGGGATGTCCTCCTGGTGGGCGGCCATCCATGGATACGGCCATCCGGTGCTCAACGCGGCGATCCGCGGGCAGCTGGACTCGATGAGTCACGTCATGTTCGGTGGGCTGACCCACGAGCCGGCGATCGCGCTGGCCCAGCGGCTGGTCCAGATCACGCCGGAGCCGCTGCAGAAGGTCTTCTTCACCGATTCGGGGTCGGTCGCCGTCGAGGTCGCGGCGAAGATGGCCGTGCAGTACTGGCGGGCGGCCGGCCGGGCCGGCAAGCGGAAGTTGGTGACCTGGCGCGGTGGCTATCACGGCGACACCGTGCACCCGATGAGCGTGTGTGACCCGGACGGCGGGATGCATGCATGGTGGGCGGGCCTGCTGCCGGAGCAGGTGTTCGTTTCGGCGCCGCCGGCGGGGTTTGCGGCCCCCGTGGACCCCGCCTACGTCCGCGAATGGGAGCAATGCCTCGCTGCGCACGCAGACGACTCAGCGGCGATCATCGTCGAACCGGTTGTCCAGGGTGCCGGGGGGATGACCTTTCACCACCCGGGGTACCTGCGGATGTTGCGGGAGCTGGCGGATCGTTTCGAGGTGTTGCTGATCTTCGACGAGATTGCCACCGGGTTCGGCCGGACCGGTCAGCTGTTCGCCGCGGATCACGCCGGCATCAGCCCGGACATCATGTGCGTTGGCAAGGCCTTGACCGGCGGATATCTGTCGATGGCGGCAACGTTGTGCACTGCGCCGGTGGCCCAGGTGATCTCGGACGGCGGCGCCGGTGTGCTTGCGCACGGGCCCACGTTCATGGCCAATCCGCTCGCGGCCGCGGTCTCGCTGGCCTCCGTCGACCTGCTGTCGGACGGCCATTGGCGGGCGGACGTCGGACGCATCCAGGCGGGATTGACGGCCGGCCTGGCCGGCCTGGACCGCATGCCCGGCGTCGCGGACGTCCGCGTGCTCGGCGCGATCGGTGTGATCCAGCTGGACCGCGACGTCGATGTGGCCGCGGCGACCCGAGCTGCCGTCGATCTCGGCGTGTGGCTGCGGCCGTTCCGCGACCTGATCTACACCATGCCCCCCTACGTCGCGTCCGACGCCGAGGTAGCGATGATCTGCACCGCGATGAAGGCGGCGGCGACGGCCAGTGTCGCCGCCGGGGCGGGGTAGTGCCGGGCATGGTGTCGACCATCGAAACCCTTGCGCTGGACTGGCTGGCGGATGCGGCCGCCGAACGGATCCGAGCCGGCTTGGATCGGCGGCTGACCCCCAGACCGCCGGCCTCCGGACTGCTGGACCTGGCGTCCAACGATTACCTGGGGCTGTCCACCGATCCGCGGGTCCGAGCGGCCGCGGTGGATGCGGTCCGGGTGTGGGGGACCGGGGCGACCGGTTCTCGCCTCGTCACCGGGTCGACCGAACTGCATCACGAACTCGAACGCGGGCTGGCCGGTCTGGTCGGCGCGCCCCGGGCCGTGGTGTTCTCATCCGGGTACCTGGCCAACATCGGGATGATCACCGCGCTGGCCGGGCCGGACTGCCTGGTGATCTGCGACCGGGCCAACCATGCGTCGTTGATCGACGGCTGCCGGCTGGCCCGCTCCCGGCTCCGGGTCATCCCGCATGCCGACCTCGCCCGGGCCGAGACAATGTTGTCCACCCGGGCCGAGGAGCGGGCTCTGCTGGTGATCGACGCGATCGGCTCCGCCGACGGTGATCTGCTCCCGTTGGCCGATTGGCATCGCCTGGCCCGTCGTCATCGCGCACTGCTGCTGGTCGACGACGCCCACGGGCTGGGCATCCGGGGCGGCGGCCGCGGAGCGGTGGCCGAGGCGGGCATCGCCCATGAGCCGGACGTCGTGACATCGGTGACGCTGTCGAAAGCCCTGGCCGCGCAGGGCGGCGCGGTGCTCGGTGCGCCCGTCGTGATCGACCACCTGATCGCCACGGCCCGGCCGTTCATCTTCGACACCGGGCTGAACCCGGCTGCCGCGGGAGCCGCGCTCGCGGCGGTGGACATCGTTGTCGCCCAGCCGCAGCTGGCCGGCCGGGTACTGGCCAACGCAGCCGAGTTGGCCGAGGCGTGCCGGGTTCCGGCCACCGGCTCCGCGGTCATCCCGGTCGTCGTCGGCGCCGCCGACCGCGCGAGCGGGCTGGCCGCGGCCATCCGCGACCGGGGCATCCACGTCGGTTGCTTCCGGCCCCCGTCGGTCCCGGCGGGTTCCGCGAGGCTGCGGATCACGGCTCGGGCAAACCTGACGGACACCGAGATCGACCGGCTCCGAGCGGCGATGGACGAACTGGCTCCGCGATGGATCTGATGGTGGTCACCGGCACCGGAACCGGGGTCGGCAAGACGGTGACCACCGCCGCGTTGGTCGTCTGCGCACTGCGCGCGCGTCGCAGCGTCGCGGTGGTCAAACCCGTCCAGACCGGCGTCAGCCCGGACGAGCCGGGTGATATGGCGGAGGTGGCCCGGCTCAGCGGCCATGCCGACGTGCATGAGCTCGCCCGCTTCGCCGAACCCTTGGCACCGGCCACGGCCGCCCGGCGGGCCGGGCAGAACGGGCCGGGGACCGCGGAACTGGCCGCCGGGGTGCGCGAGCTCGCCGGACGTGACCTGGTGATCGTGGAGGGCGCCGGCGGCGCCCTGGTCCGGTTCAATTCCCGGGGGGACACCCTGCTGGATCTGGTCGAGGAGCTGGGCGCGGGCCGCACCGTGCGGGTGCTGCTCGTCGTGTCGTCCGGGCTGGGCGTCCTGAACACGGCCGCGCTCACCGCGGAGGCGCTGGCCCGGCGGCGGATCGGGCTGATGGGCGTGGTCGTCGGTGACTGGCCCGACGAGCCCGACCTCGCCTGCCGCTGTAATCTCACCGACCTGAGCGCGTACGCGGGGGCCCCGGTCCTCGGGGTGCTGCCCACCGGCGCCGGCGCGACCGAAGGACCCGACTTCCACGCACTGGCCACCAGATCACTGGCGCCCGCCCTCGGCGGGTCGCTGGACCTGCCGGCGTTCATCGCCGCACACACCGCCCCGCCACCCCATCACCAGGAGCTGACATGACATCCACCGACCACGGCACCGACGTGCTCGACCTGGCCCGCGAGCAGGTCCTGGCCACGGGCGCCGGACTGGGCGAGGCGGACCTGCTGCGGATCCTCCGGCTGCCCGACGAGCACCTGCCGGCGCTGCTCGATCTCGCCCACGAGGTCCGGATGGCCTGGTGCGGTCCGGAGGTCGAGGTGGAGGGCATCATCAGCCTGAAGACCGGTGGGTGCCCGGAGGACTGCCACTTCTGTTCCCAGTCCGGTCAGTTCACCTCGCCGGTGCGCTCGGTGTGGCTGGACATTCCGAGCCTGGTCGAGGCGGCCCGGGAGACCGCGAAGCTCGGGGCCACGGAGTTCTGCATCGTCGCGGCGGTTCGTGGGCCCAATCAGCGACTGATGACCCAGGTCGCCGAGGGCATCGCGGCAATCCGGGAGGCCGTCGACATCAACATCGCCTGCTCGCTCGGCATGCTCACCCAGACCCAGGTCGACGAGCTGGCCGCGATGGGAGTGCATCGCTACAACCACAACCTGGAGACCGCCCGCTCCTACTTCGACCGGGTGGTGACCACCCACACCTGGCAGGAACGCTGGGACACCCTCCGGATGGTCGGCGCGGCCGGGATGGAGGTCTGCTGCGGCGGCATCCTCGGCATGGGCGAGTCGATCGAACAGCGGGCCGAGTTCGCCGCGCAACTCGCCGAGCTCAAGCCCGACGAGGTCCCGATGAACTTCCTCGATCCGCGCCCCGGCACCCCGTTCGCCGATCTGCCGTTGATGGAGTCCGGCGACGCGCTGCGCACGATCGCCGCATTCCGGCTGGCCATGCCGCGGACCATCCTGCGGTTCGCCGGCGGACGCGAGATCACCCTGGGTGACCTGGGCGCCCGGCAGGGCATGCTCGGTGGCATCAACGCCGTCATCGTCGGCAACTACCTGACGACCCTCGGCCGCCCGGCCGAAGCCGACATCGAGCTGCTCGATCAGCTGAAGATGCCGATCAAAGCTCTGTCCGCGGCGCTGTAAAGGGCCACCGTGGACGTCTCTGCGCTTCCCGGGGTGTGCTGCCCATACTGTGGGCGACCCGCCCCACCGGCGGCTGGCACCGACGACGCCGCCCACGCCCGGTGCGGGCAGGCCGCCGCTCACGAGCCGCCCCGCTATTGCGCTCGGTGCGGCCGCCGCATGGTGGTGCAGGTCAACCCGGTGGGATGGTCTGCTCGGTGCGTCCAGCACGGCGAGCTCCGCGGATGACCTCGAGCCGATCGACGGTTCCGGCCGCGCGAGAAGGGGTGGAACACGGCGACGTGACCGGCCGAGGGGGTTGCCCGGTGCTGTTCGACCACGACCGGGGCATGTGGTCCATCTCCGATCCGGCCATGGTTCGTGCGGTGCTGCAGCAACCCGACGTATTCGGCCCGCACAACTCCCTGACCGCCTATCGCGCCCTGACCGTCCGCTCGCTGCGGACCCTGAACCGGGTCGGGTTCGCCCTGCCGGCCGTGCTCGCCAACAATGCCGGGCCGACCCATCGGCGGATCCGGGGGTGCGTGGCGCACTTCCTCGGCGCGGGCCGTGTCGACGCTCTGCAGGACACCGTGATGGCGCTGGTTCGCGCGCAGCTGCCGGCCCTGGGCGGCGCGTTGGCCGGGGGCCGCCCGGCCGATCTGGTCGAGCTGATCGCCGGGCCGGTCCCTGCGCTCACCCTGTTGCGGCTCTTCGGCATCGCCGGGCCGCCGATCGGCACGCTCAAGCAGTGGAGCCGGGACTCCCTCGAGTTATTCTGGGGCGCACCGGATCCCGACCGCCAGGAGGTGCTGGCGAGCCAGGCGGCGGATTTCTACGACTGGTTGCGCGGCCTGGTCGCGGTCGAGCGTCGAACCCCCGGCGACGGGTTGCTCGGGGCGCTGATCGGTCTCGGGCTGACCGATGAGCAGGTGTGCTCCGCGTGCTACTTCCTGCTGATCGCGGGGCAGGAGACCACCACCCAACTGATCTCGACGATGTTCCAGCGGGCGCTGGTGGAGCCACCTCGGTGGGCCGGCTGCGCGGATCCGGATGTCGTCGACGACCTCGTCGAGAACACGCTGACGACGGATTCTCCCGTGCCGACGTGGCGGCGGGTCGTGCGCCGGCCGGTCCGTCTGGGCGGCCACGACCTGGACGTGGGGGCCGAGGTGCTGCTGCGCCTGACGGGCATCGGCGGAGACGCGAGCCTGGCGTTCGGGGTCGGGGTACACCGCTGTCTCGGGGAGCGCCTGGCCACCGCGGAAGCACGCATCGTGGTCCGCGAAACCGCGTCCGCCTTCCCCGGACTGCGGTCGGCGTGCGCGGACCCGCCGATGATCGACCTGCTGTCCTTTCGGGCCCCGGCGCAGGTCTGGGCCGTCCACCGGCCCGACCGCGTCGATCGCAGCGCCGGCAGCGTCCACCCCGCCGGTGATACCGGTGTCGGCGGGTGTCCGGGCCGGGCCGAGCCGATTACCCGGACCCGTCTCGACGCATCGACCAGGCGTCGGTGATCAGTTCGCGCAATCGTCCCTGCCCGACCCGGTCCAACCGGAGCATCACCAGGGCGAACGGCTCGTAGGCGGGGGCGGTGAAGAAGAGCTCGGGCTCGCCGCGGAGCAGGGCCTGCTTCTCCGCCTCGTCGCCGACGTACAGCACGGCGACGTCCGTGCGGATCCGGCGGCCGCGGCCGAACCCCTCCGGGTAGGACCAGACGAAGCCCCGGTTGTTCACCCGGAAATCGAATCCGTCACTGGGGATCTCGACGACGTCGGGCAGCCGCAGGGCGATGCTGCGCACGTCCTCGGCGTCGGCCACGCGGCTCAGGGTACCGGGATGCGGGGACGGCCGAAGGGGGTGCCGGCGGCTCGCCGTCACCCCCTCCTGCGGTCGTTCAGTTGCTGCCGACGGCCTCATGGATGGCCGCGACGACGTCGTGCGGCTTCTCCATGTGGGCCATGTGCCCGGCCCCGTCCACCAGATGCACGGTCGCCCGTCCGTCCAGCGCGGCGGCGTTGGACGCCGGGACGATCCGATCCTCGGCGCCCCACACCACCACCGTCGGCCCGGCGAACGAGGCCTGCGCGGGGGTGACGTCGACCCCGGCGACCAGGGTGGCCGAGAGCGTCGCCAACGCGGCATCCACCCCGTCGATCCGCTTGTACCTGAGCAGGTCGTCGATCAGCTGCCGCTGCACGAGTGACTGGTCGGCGAACAGCTGCAGCAGGTGCGGCTTGAGTTCGCGCCGGGTCTCCGCGGCGGCGAACCCGCGGATGTACTCGGCGTTGATCTCCGGGCCGTAGCCGGCGGGGGAGACCAGCGTCAGCGACGTCACCCGCCCGGCCACCGCCGGATTGCCGGCCACCGCGGTGACCACGGCGCCGCCCATCGAGTGGCCGACCAGGTGCACGGTCGACAGGTTCAGGGCGTCGAGGAACCCGATGACGGTGGCCGCCAACGACTCCACCGTGCCGGCGCCGACGTCCTTGCCGGAGGCGCCGTGTCCGGGCAGGTCGATCGCGTACGTCACCCGGTGGGCGGCGATGGGTTCCTGGACGAACATCCAGGAGTCCTTGTCGCCGCCGTAACCGTGCACGAACACCACCGGCGCGCCGGTGACCGCGTCCTCGGGTTCGAGCACCGCGTAGGCGATCGTCACGCCGCCGACATCGACGGTGCCGAGCCGGGGGCCGGAGTCGTCGACGATGTCGCCGGAGGCCAACTGCTCGCGGGCTTCCGCGAGGGCAGCGTCGATCTCCTCCTGGGGGACGTCGTCGCCCGCAACCAGCGCGATGGTGCCGCCTACCGGCACGTCGACCATCGTCTCCACGACCAGCGCCCGGACCGTCCCCGACCAGGTGGATTCCAATGCGCCGGCGATCTTGTCGGTGTCGATCTCGCAGATGTCCTGGCCCTCGGTCAGTTCATCGCCCTCGCCGACGAACCAGTCGGTCACCTTGCCCGACTCCATCGACAGGCCCCACTTGGGCATGGTGATGCGGGTGATGCGGTCCGTCACTTGACTGGGGGCGCTTTCCTCGACGGTCGTCATCGGATCACCGGGTCCAGTCGGTCACGGTCTTGACCGCGTTGATGACGTCCTGGGCCTGCGGGATGTACAGCTGCTCCAGCGAACCGGCGAACGGCACCGGCACGTGCGGCGGGCTGACCATCTTGATCGGTGCCTTCAGGTCACCGAACGCTTCCGCACACACCTGTGCGCTGATGTCGGTGGCCATGTTGCAGCGCGGGCTCGATTCGTCGACGATCACCAGCCGGCCGGTCTTCTCGACCGATTCCAGGATGGTGTCCAGGTCCAGCGGGCTGGTCGTCCGCGGGTCGATGATCTCCGCCTGGATGCCGGAGGCCTCCAGTTCCGCGGCCGCCTCGACCGCCTTGCTGACCATCCAGCCCATTGCCACGATCGTGACGTCGTCGCCCTCGCGGACCACGTTGGCCTCGCCGAACGGGATGGTGTAGCTCTCCTCCGGGACCGGGCCCGTCACGTCGTACATGGCCTTGTGTTCCAGGAAGATCACCGGGTCGTTGTCCCGGATCGACTGGATCAGCAGGCCTTTCACCTCGTACGGGCTGGACGGCAGGACGACCTTGAGGCCGGGCAGGTGGGTGAAGATCGGGTATAGCGCCTGCGAGTGCTGGGCCGCGGCGGACAGGCCGGCACCGTACATCGCGCGGATGGTGACGGGGGTGACCGCCTTGCCGCCGAACATGTACCGGAACTTGGCCGCCTGGTTCATGATCTGGTCCAGGCAGACACCCATGAAGTCGACGAACATCAATTCGGCAACCGGGCGCAGCCCGCGGGTGGCGGCGCCGACCGCGGCACCGATGAAGCCGGACTCGGTGATCGGGGTGTCCAGCACCCGGTCCGGGAACTTCGGGTAGAGGCCCTTGGTGACGCCGAGAACGCCGCCCCAGGCGTCGTCGTCACCGTCACCGGCCACGCCACCGGCCACGTCCTCGCCCATCACGATGACGCTGGGATCGCGTTCCATCTCCTGCGCGAGGGCCTCGTTGACCGCTTCGCGATAGCTGATCGTGCGTGTTGCCATGATCGTTCTCCTGTCGGGGAGGGTGGTGGCTGGGGAGTCGTTCGGAAGCCGCCGACTCGCCTCATCCGCAGGTTCGGAATCGATCCGGAACCTGCACTTCCGGCGAGCCGGCGTCGTGAGCAGTGACTAGTCAAGGCGCCCGGGCGCAGCTCGGACAAGCCCCCGCGATGAATGGTCCCGGCGGAGCCGGGGCAAGCCCTGCGGCGAGCAGTGGCGGCGAGCAGTGCCTAGTACTTGACGTACACGTCGGTGAGCAGGTCGGCCGCGCCAGGCACGGCGGCGGCCTTGGCCTCGGCCACGGCCTCCTCGATCAGCTGGGCGACCTCGGCGTCGACCTGGTCCAGCTGGGCGTCGGTCAGCCGGCCGGTCTCGGTGACCCGCGCGCGGAAACGCTTGAGGCAGTCCAAGCTCTCGCGGGCGTTGCCGATCTCGTCCTTGGGCCGGTAGGTCTGCTGGTCGCCCTCGAAGTGACCGTAGTAGCGGGTGAGCTTGACCTCGATCAGGGTCGGGCCGCCGCCCTCGCGGGCCCGCCGGATCGCCTCACCGGCCACTTCGTAGACGGCGAAGAAGTCGAAGCCGTCGACGATGACGCCCGGCATGCCGTAGCCGGCGGCACGGTCGGCGATATTGTCCGCCGACACCGACCACTTGGCGGCGGTCGCCTCGGCGTAGCCGTTGTTCTCGGCGACGAAGATCGCCGGCAGGTTCCACACCGACGCCAGGTTCATCGCCTCTGCCGTGGTGCCCTGGTTGGAGGCGCCGTCGCCGAAGAACGCGATGCCCACCCCGCCGTCACCCTTGATCTTGGCGGCCAGCGCGGTGCCGCAGATGAGCGGCGGACCGCCGCCGACGATGCCGTTGGCACCGAGCATGCCCTTGGACAGATCGGCGATGTGCATCGAGCCGCCCTTACCGCGGCAGGAACCGGTGATCTTGCCGAAGATCTCGGCCATCATCGGCTTGATGTCGACGCCCTTGGCGATGCAGTGGCCGTGCCCGCGGTGGGTGGAGGCGATGGTGTCCCGCTCGGCGTCCAGGTGGGCGCAGATGCCGGCCGCGGAGGCCTCCTCGCCCGCGTACAGGTGGACAAAGCCGGGGATGTCGCCGGTGGCGAACTCGTCGTGCACCCGGTCCTCGAACATCCGGATGGACTTCATCGTCCGGTAGGCGTCGAGGAGCCGCTCGGGGGTCAGGCCGTCGTCGACGTCGGTCGATCGATCGAGCGTCTGGGTCATGGTGTCTCCCTTGTCTCGTGCCCGGCGACGTGCCGGGACCTGACTGCTGAGAAAGCGCTAGTGAGTGAGCAGCGCGTGCTGGGTGGTCGAGGCGCGCAGGGCGGCGGGGACGTCGATCACCCGGGGACCGTCGTGCCGCAGCGTGACGGTGACCCGGTCCTGCGGGCCGAACTCGACCTCGCGCTCGCCGTCGACCGCGACGGTGCCCCGGTCCAGCCGCACGGGGTGCGGCCGGTTCGGGACCAGTTCGCCGACCTCGGCGACGCCGACCGGCTGGAGCAGACCCGGCGCCAGCGGGGCGAGGACGGTGTGCCCGGCCGTGACCGGATCGGCCAGCATGACCGCCGCGCCGTGCGCATCGGTGCGGCCGGTCGGCCGCAACCGGCCCACGATCGAGGACAGGCCGATGCCGTGCGGTTCGCCGAACGTGCAGTACAGCTCGCGCAGCGACGTGCCGGTCCACAGTGCCCGGGAGCCGACGTCCATCGCCGTGCTGACGCAGGCGTCCACCAGCGCGACCTCGTGATCGACCCGACCGGAGGCTCGGGTGATCTCGACATGGAGCATCTTGCAGCGGGTCTGCGGAGCGGCGGCCGCCCCGATGGCGATCATGCCGAGGGCCATGCCCGCGACCGTCGCCTCCAGCATGATCGGGAACGCGTTGTTGGTGCCGGTGGACAGGGCGAGCATCGGGGTGTCGCCGAGCCCCGGCACCGCCGCCCGCATGGTGCCGTCGCCCCCGAGCAGCACGACGGCGGCCGAGCACTGCTCGGCCATCACCCGGGCGTAGGCGGTGGTGTCGGCCGCGCCGCCGGTCGGCCGGTCCAATTCCAGGAACTCGACCTTGGGCCAGCGCAGGTGGGCGGTGGAGCGGGCCGTGGTCAGCCGGACCATCTCCCGCTGCACCCCGGCGGCAATCCCGAAGGTGTCGGTGGACAGCAGGACCCGCTCCACCCCGAGCGTGCCGGCGGCCCGCAGGACCCGCAGCACCATGCTGGTCTTCTCGGTGTTCGGGAACACCGAGGCCTGCGACACGATCCGCCGGATGTCCCGACCGGACATGGGATTCGGGATGATGCCGATGGCGCTACCCGGCACCACCGGCAGGTCGTCCCCGTGCTCCAGGATCACCGCTCCCGCCCTCCCCCTCCCCGCGCGGATCATCTACGCCCGCGCGGATCAACTGACCCGAAATGTGAATGGTGCGACAGAAGTCGACGACTTCATCCGCGCACACCCGCTGCCGCGGGGAGGCCAATGGACGCCTTCGGCGACGCCGTAGCCCATCTGGGCTCGCTTCGCTCGCGATCCCCGACGAAGTTGGGGATCAGCGATAGACCATGCCGCCGTCGATGAGCACCGACTGGCCGGTCATGTAGTCCGAGTCCGGCCCGGCCAGATAGGAGACGAAATTAGCCACGTCGTCGGCGGTCTGGGACCGGCCCAGAGCGATGGTGTCGGAGAACTGGGCGAACGTCGCACCCTTCTCCGCTCCAGTGAGATCGGCGAAGCGCTGGTCGATCTCGACCCACATGTCGGTGCCGACCACGCCGGGGCAGTAGGCGTTGACGGTGATGCCGAACGGCGCGTACTCCTTGGCCGCGGCCTGGGTCAGCCCGCGAACCGCGAACTTGGTGGCGCAGTACACGCCCAGCATCGCGAAGCCGTCATGGCCGGCGATGGACGCCGCATTGATAATCTTGCCGCTGTTCTTGGCGCCCTGGCCGCCGGTGGTCGCGCCGCGCTGCTTGAACTTCGCGGCCGCCGCCTGGATGCCCCAGAGCACGCCCTCGACGTTGACCGCAAGGATCTTCGAGACCTCCTCCGGCGTCACATCGTCGATCGGGTTGACCTGGGCGATGCCGGCATTGTTGATCATGATGTCGAAACCGCCCAGCGCGGACTCGGCGTGGTCGACGGCGGCATACACCTGGGACCGGTCGGTGACGTCGGCGGCGAAGACGGTGGCCTTCCGGCCCAGGGCGCTGACCTCGTCGGCGACGTCCTGCATCGTCGTGCCCTCGCGGTCGACGATGGCGATGTCGGCGCCGTCCCTGGCCAGGCGCAGGGCGATGCCCCGGCCGATGCCGCGCGCGCCCCCGGTGATCAGGGCAACCTTGCCGTCAATGCTCATGTGCTGATGGTCCTTTCGGAGTGGACGAACTGATGTGCCGGCGTGCGCGGATCATCTGGCCGGCAATGGGACTGATGTGACAGAAGTCGGCCACTTCGGCCGCGCCGGCGTCGATGATCCGCGCGGGAGAGGGGTCAGGGGTGGACGAGGATCTTGACGTTCTCGGCCTTGTGGTCGATCAGTTCGCGGAAGCCGCCCTCGACGATGTCGTCCACCGCGATCTTGCCGGTAATGAACTGCGCGGCGTCGACCTTGCCGTCCTGCAGCAGCTTGATGGTCGGTTCGTGGTCGTTGCAGTAGGCCAGCGACCCGATCACCGACACCTCGTTGAAGACAAGATCGTTCATCGCCACGGTGGCCTCGTGGCCCCAGATGGCGACGTTGACGACGGTTCCGCCGCCCTTGGTGCCCTTGATCGCCTGGGCGGTCGCGCCGTTGAAGCCGGCACACTCGAAGGAGACGTCGGTGCCGACGCCACCGGTGAGATCCTTGATCGCGGTGACGATGTCGGTTTCGGTCGGGTCCAGCACCGTGGTCGCACCGGCCGCCTTCGCCTTGACCTTGCGGACCTCGGCCGGCTCCACCACGATCACGTTCTCGATGCCCTGCGCCTTCAGTGCGGCGACGGTCACCAGGCCGATCGGTCCGGACCCGTAGACGGTCGCGCTGTCGCCGGGGCGGGCCTTGGACAGCCGGACCGCGTGGTACGCGACGGCGAGCGGCTCGATCAACGCGCCGATGTCCGTACCCAGGTCGCCGATCGAGAAGGTGCGCTTGGCGTCGGCCACGACGTAGTCGGAGAAACCTCCGCCGCCCCCGGACAGGCCGATGAAGCCCAGCGTGTCGCAGACGTTGTAGATGCCGGCCTTGCAGCGGGCGCAGGTGCCGCAGGTGATGTACGGCTCGACGACGACCCGCTCGCCGATGGACACGTTGGTCACGCCGTCACCGACATCGGCGACGATGCCGGCGAACTCGTGACCCAGACACACCGGTACGGTCTCGCCGGTGAGCGGGTGCGGGGCTCCCGCCGGTGGCGCGAAGATCGGTCCGTCCAGGTACTCGTGCAGATCGGTGCCGCAGATGCCGCACCATTCGATCTTGACCTTGACAGTCCCCGGGCGGACGGCCGGTTCCGGGATGTCCTCGATCCGGATGTCCTTGTTCCCGTAGTACATCGCTGCCTTCATCGGCGGGCGTTCCTTCCTGAAACGGGAGACGACCGGGGCGGACCGGCCGGCCGGATGAGTCCGGCTCGGCCGCTCGGCATGTGCTCCCGGTCACGGTGTATCGGAAGGGTAGGGCGGCGAGGGTGGCAGCGGGGTTGCAGCCGTTGCGGCGGCAGGGTGGGCTCCGTACCGGCACGCCAGGGCCGCGCCGACGTCAGGGCGCCGACGTCAGCGTGTGGACGTCGGTGACGTCGACCCGCCGCGCAGCCGCCAGTGCTGGTGAGTCGGGTACTCGACCGCGCCCCGCGCGGCCGTCAGCGACGCGGGACCGGCGCGCGGACGCTCCGGGTGGCCGGCATCGCCACCGCCACCGGCCGGCCGCGACCGGCTCCGGCGCCGCGACCGGCTCCGGCGCCGCCGCCGAACTCCCGGTCGATCCGGCGCAGCCGGGCGGCCAGGTAGGCGCGATCCTTGTCCGCGGCCGGCAGCCGGGACAGCAGCAGCCGGATCGCCTGCGGATCCATGGCTCCGGTGTCCGTCTCGATCCACCGGCGCAAGTGGGCCACGCCGGGCGCGGACAGGACCGAGTGCCGCAACGATTCCGTTAGCTCGTCGCGCAGCAACTCGATCGACAGGACGCTGGAGCGGGGGAGCAACGGCCCGGAATACGACTCCAGGGCGGCGGTCAGATTGCCGGCCCGAATCTGCCGGGTGACCTGCAGGAAGTCGGCGGTCACGACCAGATCGGGGTCCAGGGTGTACGGGTTCGACCGGACGCATCCGTCGAGAACCGCTCGAATCCGGTGCATCTCGGCGCGCACGGTGGTGCGGACACCGTCGTCGCCGTAGATCTCTCCGGCCAGTTCGTCGGCGGTCAAGCCCCTGGGGTTGGTGGCCAACAGGGTGAGGATCTCGGCACGGCGCTGCGACAGGGCCACCTCTCGGCCATCGACCATGGCGGTCGGTTCGCCGGCCCCGAGGAAGCGCAGGTCGAGGGTGTGCCGGTGCCGGGTTGTCGCGACCCTGGGCAGCTCGACGAGAAGGTACTCACCCCGGGGTTCGGCCGGCAGCTCGGACCCGTCCGGCAGGCTCAGCCGTCCGGTCCGGCGGGCCTGCCCGACGGCCCCGGGAGTCAGGCCGGGCAGGCTCCCGAGCAGGGAGCGGCCGCCGGGAGAGAGCAGGGCGATCCCGTCCAGCGCCTGATGCTGCCGGCGCACGAGATCCCGGGCCCGCTCGTCGGCCTCCTGACGGGCGTTGCGCAGCTTCTCGTGGACGAGCGCGGCACCGCAGCGGACCAACGCCAGCGCGTCCGCGTTCGCGCTTCGGTACGGCCCGGAGATGTCGAGCACGCCCAGCAGGGTGCGGGTCTCCGGGTCGTACACCGGGGCGGCGCTGCACACCCAATTGTGGTGGCTGCGGACGAGGTGCTCGGCGGAGAAGACCTGATTCGCCCGGCCCTCCACCACGGCGTTGCCGATCGCGTTGGTGCCCACCGCGTCCTCCGACCAGCGGGCCCCTTCGACGAATTCGAGGCTCTCGGCCAGCCGGATGACGTCGCGTGAACCGACCCGCCAGAGCACCTCGCCGGCCGCCGAGGCGATGACCATGATGTGGTTGCCCGCCACCGAGTCGTCGGCGAGCAGGCCGGCCAGAGCGGGCACATACGGTGACAGCGGGTGCTCGTTGCGGAGCCGGCGGATCTCCAGGATCTCGTGCAGCCGGGGTGGGCGTTGACCGTCCGGATCGACTCCGGCGGCCAGCGACCGCTCCCAGGAACTCTGGATGCGACCGGACACGCTCGGATCCACGGATCCGGAGAGCACCTTGTCGTACGCGACGCGCAGCTTGCGGGCCCGGTCGTCCGGATCCATGAATGCATTGCGGGCCCGATGACGCAGCTCGCCGTCGTGCGCGTCCGGACCGAGGATGTGGCCGAGCGCGTCGACCGACCCCCGATGGGGGCCGGATATCGCCGACCGATCAGTCATGCGCGGTCCTCACATCTCGCAGGGATGTCGTAGTTCCACGCTCTGAAACCCATTCGAATCGGACGAACGGGACCGTGCGCGGCGCTGCGCTGCTCCCATGGTGGTCCGGGTCGGGGCGGTCGGCAAGAGGGCATTCGGTGGCCATGCTGCAACCCGGCCACCTTCGCGGCGAAACCGGCTGACCGGCAGCAGATATGGGGTGAAGGCGGATTGGTCGCCGGGCGTCGGAACGCGCCCGGATGCAACCCCTGTGCAACCTGTGCGGGCGGCCGGTGCCACCCGGTGACAGCTGCACCATTTCATAGCTTTGGTGCTTCTAGTCCGGATCGCCGTCCTGCGGTCCAGTCGACCGCCCGATCGGGCCGTCCCAGCCCCAACGGGGCATCGACAGGCCGTCGGGGATGCGATCGCGGTCATCGTGGGCGAGAACCCGGTCCACGGCCCACACCATGTACTCGTGCATGGCCCGGCGAAAGGCCGGGTCGGCCGGCAACGGGACGTCATCCATCGCGCCGTCGAAGCAGGCGACGAACCGGCGGCCGAGGTCCGACATGTCCCCGTTGCCCGAATGCATCCGCAGCACCGAGGTCTCGCTGCCGTCGGCCGCCGAGAACCTCGGCGGCCCGCCCAGCACCTGCGCCCAGTAGGCGGCCAGCCGCTCCACGTGCTGCGGATGCTGGCCCGGGTGCGAGAAGGGATGGTTGAGTTCCGGGTCGTCCAGGCACCGGCGATGATGCGATCGGGCCAGCGCCAGGAACGCGGAGTCACCGCCGGCGAACTCGAACAGGGTGGGTCGCATTCCCCATCGTGCCCCCGGAACGAACCGGATGTCCGAAACGGTGCCGGGAGCGCCGTTCAGCGCAGCGCGCCGGCCGCCCAGGTCCGGTAGCCGCCGTCCAGGTTGGCCACGTCCCGGCCGAGCTGGCCGAGCAGCCGGCCCGCGGTGTGCCCGCGCTGACCGACGGCGCAGGTCACGATGACCGGTCCGGCGGGGATTTCGGCAGCCCGGATCCGGAGCTCGTCGAGCGGGATGTTGACCGACTTCGGAATGGCGCCGTCGGCGAATTCCGCGGGGCTTCGCACGTCGACCAGCGTGGTTCCGTCCTCGATCGCCCGATCGACCTCGTGCCATTGCACGGTGCGCTCGCCGCCGGCCAGGTTGTCCGCGATCATGCCGAGCATGGTGACCGGGTCCTTGGCCGAGCCGAACTGGGGCGCGTAGGCGAGCTCCAGGTCGGCCAGGTCCGCCGCGGTCAGCCCGCCGCGCATGGCCGTGGAGATGACATCGATCCGCTTGTCCACTCCGTGCCCGCCGACGCCCTGCGCGCCGAGGATGGCGTCGGTATCCGGGTCGACGAGCAGCTTGAGGGCCATCGGCTCGGCCCCCGGGTAGTAGCCCGCGTGGTTCGCCGGGTGGGTGTGGATCGCCCGGAAGCGATGACCGAGCGCCCGCAGTCGCTTCTCGTTGCTCCCGGTGGCCGCGGCCGTCATCCCGAAGACACCGACGACAGCGGTGCCCAACGCTGGGCGGGCCCTGGTGCTGCGCCCGCCGATGACGTCGGCGACCAGCCGGCCGTGCCGGTTGGCGGTGTTCGCCAACGGAACGAGCGTCTCGCCGCCGGTCAGCGCGTCAATCTTCTCGGCGACGTCGCCGACCGCGAAGATGTGCGGGTCGGAGGTGCGCTGGTGATCGTCGACGACGACCCCGCCGCGCCCGCCGACGGCCAGGCCGGCATCCCTGGCCAGCGTCGACTCGGGCCGCACCCCGATCGCCGCGATCACGACATCGGCGGGGAGGACGCCACCGTCGTCCAGGCGGACCGCGCCCGATTCGATGGCGGTGGCGCCGACCCCGGAGCGGATCCGGATGCCGTGCCGGCGCAGGTGCTCGGCGACCGGTGCGGCCATCTCCGGATCGAGCGGCGCGAGGATCTGATCCGCGAGTTCGACGATGGTGACGGCGATCCCGCGCTGGCCAAGGTTCTCGGCGAGTTCGAGGCCGATAAACCCGCCACCGAGGATGACGGCCGTCGCGGCGGTGTCCAGACTCGCTGCGATCGCATCCATGTCGGCCAGATCGCGGAGCACGTGAGCCTGGTCGACGCCAGGGATCGGCGGCCGCACGGGTGCCGCCCCGGTGGCGAGAACGAGCTCGTCGTAGGCAATTTCGACCGTCTCATCGGTGCTCCGGTTCCGCACCGTGACGGTCCGACCCGCCCGGTCGATCCGCTGGACCTCGTGCCGGACCCGGACGTCGAGCCGGAACCGGTCGCGCAGCCCCTCGGGAGACTGCAGCAGCAGGTCGTCGCGGTCCGCGATGGCGCCACCGAGGTGATAGGGCAGGCCGCAGTTGGCGAACGAGACATGGTCGCCCCGCTCCAGCACCAGGATCTCCCGCGATTCGTCGTTGCGGCGCAGCCTGGTCGCGGCCGACATGCCGGCGGCCACCCCGCCGACGATGACGGTCCGGTGCGCTCGGGTGGTGGCCACCTCAGCTCCGCCGTCCGAACAGCCCGGCAAACATTCCCTTACTGCTCTTGGTCTCGGCGCTGCAGGTGCAGCGATCGGTGCGGGGCACGGATGCCATCACCGCATCGACGTGCTGGCCGCAACCGGCCCAGGTCGTCTTGCCACAGGTCTTGCAGGCCACTGCCCGGCACATGTGATTTTCCCGCCTCTCCTATACCCCACTGGGTATATGAACAATCGTAGCCGGCGCCGCGCGACGCGCCAGGCACCGTGCGGGTCACACGCCCAGGGCTGCCCGGGCGAGCCTGATCGCGTCCGCCGACACGGGCGTTTCCGGCGGCTCGGGCCACGTCAGGCGGCGCGGCAGCAGTTGCAGGTATTCCAGAACGATCGAGGTGCCCCACATCATGTGGTAGGCACTCCGGTCACTGAGCGCGTCCCCGCCTCCGTCCCGCCACCCGACCGCGGACAGGCCTTCGCGCACGAGTTCCGCCCTCGCCTGCTTGGGTAGTCCGGCGGCCACCGCAAGCAGGAACAGGGTGCCGGCCTGACGCCCGCATTCGGCCTCGGGCCCGCGACTCGTCGTCGCGACCGGTAGGACGGTGACCATGTGCCGCCACAGCAGATCCGGGTGGGTGCGGGCGCGGGTGCCGGCCTTGGTCACCAGCAGCCGCCCGTTCGCCTTCCGCAGCAGGCCCAGGTGCTGCGCCGACTCCCGGAAGTGGAGTACCTCGGGGAGGTGGTGCTCGCGGTTGGTCGAGGCGTTCCATTGGTCGTTCAGCTCGAGTGCATCGACGGTCTCACTGACCAGGGCCGGCGGTAGGTAGCCGGCCGCGGTGAGTTTCACGCCTTCGTCGCCGATCCGGTTGAGCAGCCAACGGTAATGAGCACCGAACGTCTCGGGTTCCGCTGCGTTTACGGAGGGCGGCGGCGCGGCAAGGGCGTCCAGCGCCTCCCCGATCGACGACGGCACATGCACGCGGGCGAGCAACTCACCGAGGGGTGAGTCCGGGTCGATCACCGGCGCGCGCAGCCCGCCGACGACGCTCAGCGCACCGTTCACCGCGTCCACGTCGAAGCGGCCGGGGTCGAAGTCCTCGCCGGCCCACGTGCGCATGTGGTCGTACTCGGGATCATCCGGGTCGGCCAGCACCCTGAGCAGCTCGGCGTAACCCCCGGTCCCACCGCAGTCCTCGGGCGGGCACGCCCGCGCGCCGTCCAGGCAATGCGCGGGGTCGTTCGGTGCGCGGTCCAGCACCGCCTCCAGATCGAGGGTGTGTGACCAACTGTCGCCGAAGTCGTACTCGTAGTGCAGGCGCTCGCCCGGTTCGACGAGCACCTCGTCCAGCCGCACCCGCCGCTCGTCGACGCCGACCACGTCCTCGTCGAAGGCCGATGGCATGACGTAGTTCTCCGCGTGCGGACGGTGCACTTCATCGCCACTGGCAAACTGGTGCAGGTGGTAATCGTCCCAGCCCATCACCACCTGCAGCACGTGGTGGACGCGGTCGAGGAACAGGTTGCTCGCGATGTCGAGGCGCCGCCAGACCGGCGGCTCGGCCCCGGTGAGTTCGACGCGGACCCGGTAGGTGACGACGTCCTCCCGACGGGGGCGGCGGCGTGACTCCGGAACGGCTTGCAGGTGTCCGCCGACGCGGTGGTTCCTTGGCTGCGGCACCGGCGCAGACTACCCGGCGGGCGCGGTGCGGTGGGATGATCCGGGCCGATGAGGATGTTTCGGGCATCGATCCACCGGCCGCACGCGGCGGTGGATGCCTCACGGCCCCACACGGCGGTGGCTGATCCGGGCCGGTTGGCGTTCGGACCCTGGCGGCGGCCGCCGAGACCGTGAGTGGCACGGGTGCTCTTGGGTGGGCAGGATGGTGCAGGCCACTGCCAATGCCACTGCACCCGGTCGCCGGTGGCCAGTGGTCGGCCGGCCGAGTCACTGCCGCAGCCGGATCCCGTCATTGCGTCGGGGTCGACGTTCGGGATCGATCCACGCGGGTGGAATGACCTCGGGGCGGCCGTCTTTCGCCATCCGGACCTGCCAGTCGCCCGCATGGATGAGGATGTGATGCGCTTGGCAGAGACAGGCTGCGTTGTTCAGGCTGGTGGGGCCACCGTTCAGCCAGAAGACGATGTGGTGGATTTCGGTCCAGCGGGCGGGCCGGTCGCAGCCCGGGAATAGGCATCCGCCGTCGCGGAGGATCGCGGCGCGGCGGATCGCGGTCGGCCAGATCCGGGTGGCCCGGCCGATGTCCAGTGGTTCACCGGGGGCGTCGAGGACGGCGGGGATGACGGTGCAGTCGCACAGGATTTGCCGGGCCAGTGCCGGGCCGATCGGGGTGCCGGCGGCGGTCAGGGTGGCGTCGCCGAGCCGGTTGGTGAGGGCGTCGTACTGCACGGTCATGGTGACGTGCGGCCGTTCCCCGCCTTGTACCGGTCCGTCGCCGCTGGCCAGGTAGCCGTCGAGAACGGTGGACAGTGCTTGGGCCAGCCGGGTGGCGGCGGAGCGGTGGTCCTTGATCCCGTCGATCTCGGGGCGGGGTTTGGCGTGCGGGTCGGTCGCGGCGATGAACGCGGCCACGGTGCTGTCGTCCAGTTTCCCCTTGATCGGGGTGAGGCCGGTGCGGACGTCGCGGCTGCCGAGTGCGAGTTCGGTGCGGTCGGTCGGGTCGGTGGGTTCGAAGTCGCCGTCCGGGTCGAGGGTGATCAGGAGCCGGGCGGCGACCTTGGTCAGGTCGACGGGGTCCATGGTGCGGGCGTGCCTGATGAGGGTGTGTTCGGCGTTTTCGCGGATGTCCGTGGGAATCTCGGTGGGGATCTTGCTCATGGTTTTGACGATGATGGTGCTCTGTTCGGCGCCCAGGTTCCCGGTGTGCAGGTGGTGGCCGAGTTCGGGGAGTTGGGGTGGGATCTCCCCGCCGCTGATGGCGTCCTGGGGCAGGATCTGCCGGGCGGTGCGTACCCGGGTGGCGGCGTCGCCGGGTCCGATGTTCAGGGCGTTGCGGAGCAGGACCGCGGTCGAGGTCTGCCCGTGCGTCTGGGCGAGGCGGGCGAGGTCGATCTCGCCCGCGACGGTGACCTGCACGGCGTAGATGCGGCGGGCGAGGCGTTCGATGGTGCGGGCGGTGGCGAGCAGGTCGTCGCCGGGGAACTTCCAGAATTCGGCGTCGATGAGTTGGTCCAGGCCGGCGGTGATCGTCTCGGCGACGCGTTCCGCGTCGTCCCGGGTGATCACCGTGCTGGTCATCACCAGGCCGGTTTCGGCGTCGTGAGTTGGTCCAGGTCTCGGCGACGATCACCGTGCTGGTCATACCCAGACTCTCGCACAGGGGTACGACAGTGCCGGTTTCGGCCGAATCGGCCACGGGCGAAAGGTTCCCGGTATCGGCGGGCGCTTTCGGGACCGGGCTGCTGAGGGTGGTGACCCACCGGGACGACGCTCGTGGCGTCGTCCCGGGGCTCAGTTCCCGCCGATCACGACCGAACTATGGCGCAGGGAGAAATCGCTCGATCGTGGACCAGGTCAGCCGGTTGCACCGCATCGAAGACCATCTGCAGTCCGTCGTCGGGGTGGTCGGTCCATGTGACGTTGCAATTGTGGCCCTGCGCTCCTCGGGTACCGTCCAGTGCGCGGGTGTGGCCCATGCGATCGAGAACGGGTGAGCTGAAGCCGAGTTCATTCAACAGGTTGCTGAGCCCCGGCTGGGCCTTGGCCACCCGGAATCGAAGATCACCACGTTGACTGAGTCCGAATCACCCGTGACGAATGCAGTCTCGCCCAGATGTCGTTCGGCGATCTCGATCAGGTCGGGCGTCGCTGCCCGGGCCGACCGGAAGAGGCCCGGTCGGAGGCTCATCGTGGTCACTCGGCACGACATTGCCGTCGTGGGGTGACAACGGGCCTGCGGGCGGCGTCCCAATCACATACGCGCCTACGCGACGACATGGCCCAACCCGGAAAGTTGTGCAGCGCAGCGCTGCACCAGAGTCCCTCCTTTGCTCCTGGACCGAGTCTGACAGCCCGGATCAACGATGATGATCCGCGGTTGGGCGATCGAAGCGTGATCGAGATCGACCTCGCAGGTCCGAGCTACCGGCCGGCGTTGAGCCGCGCGGCCTGCCGGGTGAGGTGGTCGCCTTCGGCGGTGTTGGGGGCTCGCCGCGCGGCCTCGGCGTAGAGCCTTGCGGCGGTGGGAAGGTCCCCGTCGCGCTCGTGCAGGTAGGCCGAGACGGCGCTGTAGCGGGGGAGCGTGTCGTCCAATTCCGCCAGCGCGGCCAGCCCGGCTCGCGCGCCGTCGGCCTCACCGACCGCCACCGCACGGTTGAGCCGGACGACCGGGTTGTCGGTCAGCCGGACGAGTTCGTCGTACCACTCGACGATCTGCACCCAGTCGGTCTCCTCCGCGGAGAGCGCATCGGCGTGCAGGGCGGCAATGGCGGCCTGGGCCTGGAACTCACCCAGCCGGTCGCGGGCGAGCGCGGCCTGCAGGATGGCCACCCCGGAGGCGATCATCGAGGTGTCCCACCGGGACCGGTCCTGCTCGGCCAGCGGCACCAGGCTTCCGTCGGGCAGGCTGCGGGCGGCGCGCCGCGCGTGGTGCAGCAGCATCAACGCGAGCAGCCCGGCGACCTCGGGGTGGTCGATCGCCGCGGCGAGCTGCCGGGTCAGCCGGATCGCCTCGGCGGCCAGATCGACGTCACCGGAATAGCCCTCGTTGAACACCAGGTACATCACGCGCAGCACGGTGCCCACATCTCCGGGTCGATCGAACCGCACCCCGGACACGGTGCGTTTGGCCCGGCTGATGCGCTGCGCCATGGTCGCCTCGGGCACCAGGTACGCCTGCGCGATCTGGCGGGTGGTCAGCCCGCCGACGGCGCGAAGGGTCAGCGCCACCGCCGACCCCGACGTCAGCGACGGGTGGGCGCACCGGAAGTACAGCTGCAACGTGTCGTCGACCCCGGGCACGGGGTCGGCGACCACCCGGTCGACACTGTCGACCAGATCCTCCCGTCGGCGGCGGGCCGCCTCCCCCCGGCTCTGGTCGAGGAAGCGGCGCCAGGCCACGGTGACGAGCCAGCCCTTCGGGTCCCGCGGCGGGTCGGTCGGCCAGACGCGCAGCGCCTCGACCAGCGCGTCCTGCACCGCGTCCTCGGCCGCCGCGAAGTCGGCCCCGCGGCGGCCGAGGACGCCGATCACCGACGGGATGAGGCTCCGCAGCCGGGCCGCATCGAAGGAGTCCATCGGCGGTGTCGGCCGGTGCTCAGTCCGCGATGGTGGGCGGCGCGGACATGATGGGCCGCACCTCGAGCCACTCGTGGATGGGCTTGCCGCCGGCGCCGGGGGCGGCCGACAGTTCGCCGGCCAGTTCGAGGGCGCGGGCGTGGCTGTCCACGTCGATGATCATCCACCCGGCAATGAGGTCCTTGGTCTCGGCGAACGGGCCGTCGGTCACCGGTGGCCGACCTTCGCCGTCGTACCGGACCCACGTGCCCTCGGGAGCCAGCCCTTCGACGCCGACGAGTTCTCCGGTGCCTTCGAGCCGATCGGCGAAATCACGCATGAACTGGATGTGCGCCGTGATCTCGGCCGGATCCCACTGATCCATCGGCACGTTGTTGACGGGGGTCGGGGCGCCGCGGTAGTGCTTGAGCAGCAGGTACTTGGCCATGGTGTCTCCTCGGTGCTGGTGCGACCCATTGTGGTCGCGATCAACCCAGGGACGGAGCCGGTCGAGCGTTCTCGACATCGTGGTGGGGAATCCTTGAGGAGAATGGCGCGGGTCGACCGGCGAGCGAAGGAGATGCGATGCGGATTCTCGTGGTGGGTGCCGGCGCGGTCGGTGGACTGTTCGGCGGTCAGCTGGCCGCCCACGGGCGGGACGTGGCCTTCCTGGTCCGTCCGGCAAGGGCCGCGGCGCTCCGCACCGAGGGTCTGCAACTGATCGGCACGGCCGGCGGCCCGCAGGACGAGGTACGCACCGTCCCGGTGGTGGCCTTGACGGTCGCCGACCTGCCGGCGGCCGAGCCCTTCGATGTCGTCCTGCTCGCCGTCAAGGCCTACGGGTTGGACCAGGCGATCGCCGATATCGCGCCGGCGATGGACCGCGGAGCCGCGGTGCTGCCCGTGCTGAATGGGATGCGGCACCTCGACGTGCTGACCGACCGCTTCGGCGTCGAACAGTTGATCGGTGGCTTCGCCTTCGTCTCCTCGTACCTGGACGGACAGGGTCGGATTAGCACCGGTCCGGTGCCGGCGGCCCTGACCTACGGCGAGCTCGACGGGTCGGTCACCGATCGGATCGGCCGGTTCCACGCGGCGGCCGACGGATGCGGCTTCCGCGCGACGCTCACGCCGACGATCCGGGCCGACCTGTGGGCCAAGTGGGTCTACCTGGCCGCCTTCGCGGCGTTGAACGTGCTCACCGGTGGCTCAACGGGCGAAGCAGCGCAGGCCCCTGGGGGCCCCGAGACGGCGGCGGCCCTGCTGACCGAGAGTGCCTCGGTGGCCCAGGCCGCCGGATACCGGCCGCCGCCGGACAAACTGGCCAGGGACCTGGCGATCCTGACGGCCGTCGGATCGGACAACCGGGCCTCGATGGACAAGGATCGGCTCGCCGGTCGGCCGGTGGAGAACGAGGCGATCATCGGCGACATGGTCGACCGGGCGACCGCAGCCGGCCTTGCGGTGCCCTTGCTGCGGGCCACCCGGGCGGCGCTGGCCATCTACGCGGAACGGGGGCGCTGAGCGGCAGCGGCCACGTCTCGGCGTGGCAGCATGGGACGCGATGTCCAGACGCAATCGCCAACGTGGTCACCTGCACGCCGTTCCCGACGTCGGTTCGTCCGGCGCGGGATCCGGCCCGAGGCACGGGCGGAGCACGGGCCAGGGGTGGGAGCCGGATGCGGGCCCGTTCAGCTTGGACGAGGCCGATTGGCTGGGCCTGGCCGGCGACGATGTGCCGCCCCTGGCCGCCCTGGGCATCGCCCGGGAGATGGCGGAGCTGGGCAGCGCCGCACTCGATCCGCCGGTCGACGACATCCTCGACCAGCTGGCGGAGCTCGGGTTGCCACCCGACCTGCTCGAGGAAAGCCGTGCCTTGGGCGGGGAGCATCATGCCGAGCTGGCCGGGCTGCTCCGGGCGGCGACCGCCATGCTGTCCGGCGACCCGGTCGCCGGCCTGCTCGCCGTCTGGCAGCCCCTGCTGGACAAGAAGATGAACGTTTTCGACGCCGAGTTGGCGGCCGCGGAGATCCTCTGGTCGTTCAACGGTGCCACGGGCGACGACGGCCTGGTCGACGGGCTGACCCGGCTGGTCGAGGAGGCCGGGTCCACCGGCCGGCCGGAGGCCCTGGTGATGTGCCGGATGCTCACGCACCTCGGTCCGCGCGACGTCCGCAGCCTGACCGTTCGCACGGCGAACACCCTCGCCGCCGGTGGCCTGCAGGATCGGCCGTGGGTGTCCGCGCTGGGCACCGCCGCCTTCCGGCGGGCCTACGACTTCCGGGACGGTCCGGAACGGGCGCTCGTCGTCGAGTTCACCTATGGTCGCCGACCCCACGCGTTCGTCGTCGTGGTCGACGAGCCCGGCGGCGGCCTGATCGGCCTGTTTCCCACCGACGAGGTCGACGAACTCGCCCAGCGGGTGCGGCTGGATTCGATGGCCCGGTCGAACGGTCTGGCGGAGATCGACGCCGCGGAGGCCGCCCGGCGTATTCGATCCGCCCTCGAGCTGCCGATGTGCGCCGAGGACGAGGCCGACGAGGCGGAGATGGAGAGCCTTGTCCCGATCGTGCGGGAACGGCTGCGGCGATTGGCCGCCGTTCCCGCCGGGCTTGCACCGACCGCACCTGGGGCACCCGCGGCCGGACCCGCCGGGGGCGCGGTGCCCACCGCACCCGCCGGGCTCGCGGCACCGGCGGCCCGGCACCCGGCAGCCGATCGCGACGGGGAGACCGCCGGCGTCGCGATGCATGATGGCGGTCCGCACCCCCGGGCCCGGGCGAAGGTCGTGCACCGGATCAAGGTCACCCTCGCGGGCGTCCGGCCGACCGTCTGGCGGCGGCTGGAGGTGTCGTCCGGCCTGCGGCTGCCGGCCCTGCATACCGTGCTGCAGCTGGCCTTCGGCTGGAGCTCGGTCCATCGGTGGGCATTCACCGTCGACGGCGACGTGTACGGCCCCGGCGAACCCGCCGCCCGGCAGCATGACCCCCGGTACGTCACCATCGGTGAACTGGTGCCGGCGCCGGGGGCCGCGTTCGAGTACCGCTGTCACCCGGGCGCTCGCCGGGTGCGGATACGGGTCGAGGACGTCGGCCCGGGAGATCCGGAGGTCGGCTACCCACGGTGCCTGGCCGGTCGCAGCTTCGGCCCGGCCGAGTCCCTCGATCAGGAATCGGACGTCGCGTCGTTCGACATCAACGAGCTGAACGATCAACTGGACCGGTACGTCCGGCGACGCCGCTGACCGCACCGGCAATCTCACAGATCGCGGCCCGGCCCGGCGGTGCCTGACCGGTGCCCGGCGATGACACGATGGTCGCCATTCATCGCCCTGAGGGAGACGCATGCCGGACGGACCGCCGCCGACCTTGGACCCGACCCTGGATCCGACCCAGTCGGCCAGGTTGGGCCGCCAACTCGACGCCTGGCGCCGTCAGTTGGTCGCGCTGGACCGCCGGCAGCGTCAGCTGTATTTCAAGCACACCCGGACCGCGTCGCTGGAGCTTGCCGAGCCCGGCCCGGACGATCTGGCCGTCATGCTCGCCGCCCGGCCCACCCGCCTGTACACGCTGGACCCGGAGCCGGCTTCGCGTCCCGCGCCGGCCGACGTCCCCCTGGCGGTCGATGCGCCGGTGGCCACACCGCCGGAACCGACCGGCCCCGCGGCATCCGGGACCGCATCGCGGACCGCCGCGGAGACCGCGCTGGCCCGGTACGGGCGGCGCGTCGAGAACGGGATCCGGGTCGCCGGCAAGCGGCCGGCCGAGCTGGAGAATTCGCTTCGCCGGCTCGATGTCGTGACCCGTCAGCTCTACGCGGACCGCGGCCTGTGGACGCTGTACGCAGGCCTGCTGATGCTCCGGTGGGTCGACCCGGACGATCAGGCCACGGTCGTCAGCCCGGTGGTGCTGGTGCCGGTCGAACTGACCCGACCCGCCCGGGACCGGCCCTACCTTGTCCGCCGCACCGACGACGACCCGGTCCTCAACCCCACCCTGGCGCTCAAACTCAACGAGCTGGGGGTCGAGTTGCCCGGCCTGGACGCGGACGAGATCGACCTGCCCGAGCTGCGCGCGGCCATCGGCGCGGCGATCGCCGACCGTCCGGGCTGGGCGGTCGTCGAGCGGGCGGTCTTGAGCACCTTCAGCTTTCACAAGGAGGCGATGTACCGGGACCTGACCGACAACGCGTCGACGATCCTGGCGCACGCCCAGGTGCAGCTGATCGGGCTGGGTCCGGACGCGCCCCTGGCCGAGCAGCTCGCCTTCGACCCGCCGGACCCGGCCACTCTCGACGAGAGGTATCCGGCCGAGCAGCTGGCCAGCATTCTTGACGCGGACAGCAGCCAACGGGCCTGCATCGTCGCGGCCCGGGACGGCCGCAGCTTCGTCATGGACGGCCCGCCGGGCACCGGGAAGAGCCAGACGATCGCCAACATCATCGTCGAGCTGATGACCGCCGGGAAGACGGTGCTCTTCGTGAGCGAGAAAGCGGCCGCCCTGGATGTGGTCCGAGATCGGTTGGCGCAGGCCGATCTCGGGTCCTTCCTGTTCGAACTGCACTCGCAGGCGGCGACGCGGCGCAAGGTCGTCGACGATCTGCACACCACCCTGCAGCAGCAGGTCGTCACCAAGGCGCTCTTCACCGAGAACGATCGGCGGCTGCTCGTCGCCATGCGTGAGCAGTTGACCGATCACGCGCTGGCCATGAACGAGACCCGGGAGCCGCTGGGTCGATCCATCTTCGACGTGCTCGGCGATCTGGGCCGGTTGCCTCAGGTGGCCGGATCGCTGCCAACGTCAGACTTCTGGGCCGCGTTGGACGGCGAGACGCGACGCCGGATCGTCGACCGGGCCGGCACCCTGTCCCGGAACTGGCGGCCGGCCCTGGAAGGTGAGGGGTTCGGCTGGCGAGAGCTGGCCGACATCAGCCACACCGAGTACTCCGTCCAGCAGCTGGCCGCGGCCGCTGCCGACGCGGCGGGGTCGGCGGACGGGGTCGTGCTGATCGGGGCCGCCGTCGATGACGACACCGGCCTGGTGCAGCCGATGAGCCTGGCCGCGTTGCAGGCCCGGGTGCGGCTACTGCAATTGGCGCAGCGGCGCCCCCCGGCGCCGGCCGATCCGCCCGACGACTGGCTGATCACCGCCGACCTGACCGCGGTGACCGACCTGCTCGCCGCGCGCAAGTCGGCGGTCGGGCAGCTCATCGCCGCCCGCACCGAACTCGCCGGGATCGTGGGCGCCCGGGCCGGCGAGGTGGACGACGGCGACCTCGAGGCGCTCGCCGGACTCACCGGCCTGACCTGGGCGCCCGGCGAGGGCTCCAGCACGGCGTCGATGCCGGACCTCCTTTCCTTCCTGGACTCCGCTCCGGTTCAGCTCGGCGGCATCGAAGCGGACACCGCCCAGTTGGGCCGGCTGCTCGGGCTACCAGAGGGTGGGCTGGCCCTGGGTCGGGCCCGCGCCTACGCGGAACTCGCCCTGCTGGCCGAGAGCCCGGCCAAGCCGCAGCCGGGCTGGCTCAACCCCGCCCTGCAGCCCGCGGTGGCCGAGTCGATCGACGTCCTCGCCCCGCTGACCGAGCAGGTCCGCCGGCACCGGCAGGGCCTGCGCGAGGTGTTCACCGATCAGGTTCTGACCCTGGACCTGCCCGCCCTGCGCGTCCGGTTCGCCCGTGACCACCGCGGCTTCGGACGGTTCAGCGGCCAGGCCCGGGCCGACCGCCGGACCCTGCGGGAGGTAGCCGTGCGCGGGAAGGTCGATCGGCGGCTGTTGGAGCGGCTGCCGGACGCGGAGGCCTGGCAGGCGGCGGTCCGGGACCTAGAGGCCCGGGAGCGGCAGTTCGCGCCGCCGCTGGGGGCCGCCTACCGGCGACTGGACACCGACTTCGCTCGGCTCGGCAGTGCCCTGGAGATCGCCCGCCGGGCCGCCACGCTGGCCGGGGCCACGGTCGATCCCGCGCGGCTGGCCCGGCAACTGGCCGACGGGGGAGCACCCGACCCGGGACTGACCCCGATCGCCCGGCGCCTCACCGAGCAGGTGGGCGGCTGGATTCGTTCCACCACCGGCCATCTCGACCCGTCGGCGATCCGGCAGATCGAGCACCTGACGTTGGACGACACCGCCCGGTGGTGCACGGCCCGGGCGGACGACCTGCGCGGTCCCGCCGCGGCTGCCGAGCGGGTGGCCGAACTGGCCGGCCGATCGCTGACCCTCGCACAGGCCCGGTCGGCGCTCGCCGCCGCCCGGCGGCACGCCGAGAACCGCCACGCCCTGGAGAGCACGCGCGCGGACGACGCCAGCATGCTCGGTCCCGTCTACTCCGGGGCCGACACCGATTGGGCGGCCCTGGATGCGACCCTCGAGTGGGCCCGCCAGGTCCGGGATGCCGTCGGCGGCCAGATGAGTCCGGCGACCGCGCAACGGTTGTCGTCGCTCACGCTGGACTCCGGGCTGCTGATCGACGCGATCGAGGACTGGGTGCGATCCCGGGGCCGGGTGCTCGCCGCCTTTACTCCGGACCGGGCGCGCGAGCTGACCGTCGAGCTGGACGTCGACGTGCGGGAATCCGCCCAGGCGATGCGGGAGATGGCCGACACCGCTCGCCGGGACGTCGCGGAATGGTGCGCGTTCGCGACCGAGCGCGCGGCCCTGGCGGATCTGCAGCTGGGCGCTGCCGTCGACGCGGCGGCCGCGGCCGGGCTGCCGGCCGATCAGGTCGCCGGCGCGATCGAGGCCGCCGCCCTGCGCGCCTGGCTGGACACCACGATCGAGCGGGACCAGCGGCTGCACCGCTATCAGGCCGCCGAGCGCGACGCGCTGGTTGCGCAGTACCGGGACCTGGACCGCCGCATGGTGAATCAGGCCAACACCCTGGTCGCGGCGACCTGCGGGGAGCGCCGTCCCCGGTCGCTCACCGGACGGCCCGCCCAGGTCATCACCCGGGAGGCCAACAAGAAGAGCCGGCACAAGCCGATCCGGCAACTGTTGGACGAGGTCGGCTCCCTGGCCACCGAACTCAAACCCTGCTTCATGATGAGCCCGCTGACCGTCTCGACCTTCCTGACCCCCGAGATTCGCTTCGACGCGGTCATCTTCGACGAGGCGTCACAGGTCGTCCCGGCCGACGCGGTGAACTGCATCTACCGGGGTACCCAGCTGATCGTGGCCGGTGACCAGAAGCAGCTGCCACCGACCGACTTCTTCGCCCGCGCCGACGATCCGGAGGTGGACCAGGCCGACGACCCGGACGACGCCGCCCCGGACACCTTCCAGTCCGTGCTCGACCTGTGCAAGGCCGCCGGGGCCATGCGCTCCATGCCGCTGACGTGGCACTACCGCAGCCGGCACGAGGACCTGATCACCTACTCCAACTACCGGTTCTACGACGGCACGCTGCGCACGTTCCCCAGCGCGGTGTTCGACAGCGCCGATCTCGGAGTCGAGCACTTCCTGGTGGATGGGCGGTACCGGCGCGGCGGGGCCCGCGACAACCCGGTGGAGGCCCGCAAGGTCGCCGACCTCGTCGCGCACCATGTGCGCACCCGTCCCGGGCGCTCGCTCGGCGTGGTCACGTTCTCCACGGCGCAGGAGGACGCTGTCCGTGCCGCGATCGAGGATTCCGGACGACCCGAGATCGTCGAACTGCTCGACCACCGGGACCGGCTCGACGGGTTCTTCGTGAAGAGCCTGGAGAACGTCCAGGGGGACGAGCGGGACGTCATCATCTTCAGCGTCGGCTACGGTCCGGACGAGAACGGCACGTTCACCATGAACTTCGGCCCGCTCAATCGCGAGGGGGGCTGGCGCCGGCTGAATGTCGCGATCACCCGGGCCCGGCGTCGGGTGGAGATCGTCAGCTCGTTCAAGCCGGCGCAGATCACCGGAGTGACCTCGGCCGGTCCGCTGCACCTGCGCGGCTACCTCGATTTCGCCGCGCGCGGGTCGGCGGCACTGGCGCACGACTCCGTGGCCGGGGAGTCCGAGGCCGGCGGTGAATTCGAGACGCAGGTCGCCCAGGTGATCCGATCCTGGGGGTACCCGGTGCACGCGAGGGTCGGCGCCGCCGGCTATCGCGTCGATCTGGCCGTGCGGCATCCGGACCGGCCCGGCGAGTACCTGCTCGGTATCGAATGCGACGGCGCCGCCTACCATTCCGCAGCGACCGCGCGGGACCGAGACCGGTTGCGCGACCAGGTCCTGCACGGACTGGGCTGGCGGATCCACCGGATCTGGGGCATCAGTTGGTGGCGGGACCGCTCGATCCAGGAGGCGCGGTTGCGAGCCGCGCTGGACCAGGCGATGGCCGCCGCCGGCGATCGCCTGGCCGACGACGGCGACTCCCACCCCGACGACGGGGCCGCCCGGGAAACGACTCCCCGGGCCGAGATCCGCTTCGATGACATCGATCCGGCGGCCGTACCCGGCTGGGCCGAGCCGTACCGGGCGGCCCCGGTCCCCGCCGCCCCGCCCACCCACGATCCGCGTGCGCCCGAGGCCCGGCCGGGACTGCGCCGTTTCTTCGAATCGGTCATCCGGGTGGAGGCACCGGTGCACGAGACGGTGCTGTTCGCGCGACTCCGCGAGGCCTGGGGGATCGGTCGGATGGGGGCACAGATCCGGTCGAACGCCGAGTACGTGCTGTCCCGGGTCCGGGTGGACGGTGTCGAGGTGGGCCGCGACGCCGCCGGGTTCTACCGGATCGACGGCCGGGAATTGACGGCCGTGCGGGTGCCGACCGGCGTCGACGGCTCCCGCACCGTGCTGTCGATCCCGCCGGAGGAGATCGACCTGGCGGTCGTCGGCACCGTGCGGGACGCGATTGTCATCGAGGAGGAACAGCTCTCCGTCGCGGTGGCCCGGCTGTTCGGGTGGCAGCGTTCGGGACCCGACATCCAGAACGCGATCGCCGCGTCGGTCTCCCGGGTGATCGGGCAGGATCGGATCCGACGCAACGAGCGTCGGGAGCTGCGGGCCGGGCCGCAGTGAGGTGAAACCCCTTGCTGACGGGCACCGTCCGGTCGGCTCCACCGGCCGGACGGTGCCCTGTCACCCTGGTGCCGGCGAACGCTAGCGGCGGACGTTCTGAGTCGCGGCGTCCGGCCGGTCCGCGGCCGACGACGTCGGCGCATCCCGCCGGAAGGCGGGATCATCGGCCAGGTCCCGGTTCTTGGTCTCCGAGTAGGTGCCTACCGCGAGCACCGTGATCACCGAGGCGAGGGTGACGTAGACGGCGACGGCGTACCCGCTGCCGAATCCGGTGTACAGGGCGACTGCCACGATCGGGGCCAGGCCACCGGCCAGGATGGAGGCCAACTGGTAGCCGACCGACACCCCGGAGTAGCGGACCCGGGTGCCGAACAGCTCGGACAGGAACGCCGCCTGCGGGCCGTACATCGCCCCGTGGAACAGCAGACCGCCCACCACCGCGACGACGGTGAGCGGGAAGCTCTTGGTGTCGATCAGGAAGATGAACACGAACGACCACACGGCCACGCCGACCGCGCCGAACAGGTACAGCGGCTTGCGCCCGAAACGGTCCGACAGTGCGCCCCAGATCGGGATGGTCACGAAGTGCACCGCCGCGCCGATCAGCACCGCATTGAGCACGAACGAGCTGGACGCGGTGTGCTCCGGCGGGTTCTTGGTCAGGTACGTGACAATCACGACGGTAAAGATGTAGTAGGAGACGTTCTCGGCGAACCGGGCGCCCATCGCGGTGAACACCTCGCGCGGGTACTTGCGGAACACCTCGACGATCGGCATGTGCGCCTTCGCGTCGGCATCCGCGCCCCCCGCGGCCGCCTGTGCTGCGGCTTGTTCGGACGCCTGCCGGAACACGGGGGATTCCTCGATGGAGAGCCGGATGAACAACCCGATGATCACCAGGACGGCGGACATCAGGAACGGGATACGCCAGCCCCAGGACAGGAACGCTTCCTCGGTCTGCACCAAGGCGAGCAGCGCCAGCAGGCCGTTGGCCATCAACTGGCCCAGCGGCACCCCGGCCTGCGGCCAGCTCGCCCAGTAGCCGCGGCGCCGCTTGTCGCCGTACTCCGACACGATCAGCACTGCGCCGCCCCACTCACCGCCGAGGCCGAAACCCTGCACCAGGCGCAGCACGATCAGCAGGATCGGCGCCGCCACCCCGATCGTCGCGTACCCGGGCAGCAGCCCGATGAGGAAGGTGGAGAGCCCCATCATCACCAGGCTGATGACGAGAAGCTTTTTCCGGCCCAGGATGTCGCCGTAGTGGCCGAAGACCAGGCCGCCGATCGGCCGGGCGATGAACCCGATGGCGAAGGTGCCGAGGGCCAGCAGCACGCCGACCGCGGGATCGCTGGCCGGGAAGAAGACCTTGGGGAACACCAGAGCGGCGGCGACGCCATAGAGGAAGAAGTCGTACCACTCCACCGTGGTGCCGGCCATGCTGGCCGAGACCACTTTGACGATCGTCGATCGGCTGGGCGATTTCGCTTCGGACGGTGAGTTCGTCATTGATCCTCCGGAAGATGAGCGGCGATGTGTCGGTTCGGTTCATCGCCGGGAAGGCCGCGGGGTGGTGGGGCCGCGTGGTCACGCTACGACCGGCCGGCCCCCCGAGCAGTGGGTGAACACCACACCGTTTCCCCGGTCGACGTGTGTCGAACCCACTCATCGGTGCCCGATTGGCCCGGGGTGCGCGCTGCGCGATGGGACGGTCGGCGGCGGGGCGACGGCGAGGCCGAAATGGTCAGCCCAGGTGCGCGACGCGGGCCCGCAGCGGATGCCCGGGACCGAAGACCCGGTCGATCCGCTCGGCGGTCTGCGCGGTGACGCCGGGGTCCGCGGCGGCGGTGATCAGGGTGACCGGGTGGTCCGGCCCGAGCAACCGGCGGGCCCGGTCGATCGCCGCCCGGTCGACGACCGCGTCCGTGGCCACGCCGGTCTCGGCGCGGATGGCCGCGCTGGCGGCAGTGGCGATGAGCGCGACCACATGGTCGGGGTCGAGCCGGTGGTCGGTCGCCGTCAGCAGTTCGGCATCGACCAGCGCGGCCGCCGGCCGGTCATCGCACCACAGGTCGGCCAACGCCAGCGTCGCCGCGGCGCCGAGCGTGATGAGATGCCGCGTGCCGAGCACGGCGCGCGCTCTTGTCGTGGTGTCCAGCGCGACCCGTCGGGTGCGGTCGGTGTCCGGATCGGTCAACCGTCCGAGGCAGACGTCGGCACCGGCCATCAACGTCGTGGGGTGATCCGGCCCGAGGACTTCGCCCGCCCGGTCCCGGGTCCGGGCGGCGACGTCGACGGCCGTCGGATCGCCGACCCAGACCAGGGCCAGCGCGAGGTAGGCGGTCAGCCGGAGCCGGCCGGGGTCGTCGGCCGGCATCACCCGGTCGACCCGGTCGAGGGTGTCGGTCGCCAACGCCCGGGCGCCGTCGGCATCGGCGAGCCAGGCCCGGGTGCAGGCGACATAGCTGGCCAACCGCAGGCTGAGCAGATCGTCGGGGCCCCGGGTGTGCACCGCTCGCCGGAGGCTGTCCGCCCCCAGGTCGGCACCCTCACGGGCCGCACCGTCCCACATCATGGCCAGCGTCAGATGGGCGGCCAGGGTCAGGGTGTCCGGATGATCCGGTCCGAGGGTCCGTCGCCAGCGGTCGTGCACCGCGCCGGCCACCCGACGGGCGTCCCGGGTGTCGCTGATGGTGTTGAAGTACGCGAGCGCGTCGATCAGCAGGCGCCGAGCCCCCGGGTGCGCATCCACCGCGTCACCGGTCGCGAAGACGTGCGGGACGAGCGCGGCGTACTCCGTCCAGGTCCTCGGGTCGTTGGGGTCGCCCGGGTGGGCGGCCGCCAGCAGGTCGACGACCTCATTCCGGATCCGGTCGCGGTCGTCCGGTGGCAGATGGGCGCGGATCACCTCCTGGACCAATCGGTGGATGTCGAAGCCGGTCGGCGTCCGGCGCAACAGCGACAGTGCCGCCGCGGCGCCGATGGCCTCGGCCAGCTCGAACGGATCCGACCCGGCCGCCGGGCCCCGGGTGAACAGATCGCGCGGGATCGGCTCCGGGCCGAGGAATGCGCCCCGGGTGAGCAATTCCAGCGCGGCCGGATTGGTCGCGCGCAGCCGCTCCAGTGACAGGTCCCAGGCGGTGTCGACCCGGCCCTGATAGCCGAGCACCTCGCCGCGGGCCAGGAACGCGGACCGCCGGGTGCTGAACTGGCGCAGGTACTCCGCCGGGTCCATGCCGGACTGCTCGATGTGCGCGACGGCCTGGGCGACGGCCAGCGGAAGGTCGCCGAGCTCGCCGGCCAGATCGGCGGCGACCAGGTCGTCGATCGCCGGCAGCCGCGATCGGAACAGGTCCATCGTTTCGGCCCGGTCGAGCAGATCGATCGCGATCCGGCCGCCGAGTTCGCCCCATCCAGGGGTGCGGGATGTGATCAGGATGTGGCCCGTGCCGGAGGGGCGATAACCCGCCACGTCGCCGACCCGTTCGGCATTGTCGAAGATCAGCAGCCAGTCGGTGCGGGCGGCCAGTTCGGCCAGTACCAGGTGAACCGTCTCCTGC
This sequence comes from Nakamurella sp., assembly GCF_044224575.1. Taxonomy (GTDB): domain Bacteria; phylum Actinomycetota; class Actinomycetes; order Mycobacteriales; family Nakamurellaceae; genus Nakamurella. The sequence continues at coordinate 442,913 of NZ_JBGAKE010000001.1, read as the reverse complement.
GCCGACCCGGTCCGGGCCAGTCCCAGCGGCGGAGCCAGCCGGGCGATCTGGTCGCCGATCAGCATCGGCTGTTCCGCGTCCATCCACCACACGACCCGGTACCGGTGGGCCTGCCGGTGCGCGAACTCGACGGCCACCTGGGACTTGCCGACCCCGCCCAGCCCGTAGAGCGCCTGCACCACCAGCGTCTGTTCGCCCCGGCCCAGCCGCTCCGCCACCGTGCGCAGGACCGCGTCGCGACCGGTGAAGTGCGGGTTGCGGGCGGGCACGTTCCACACGTCGGGCCGCCGGCGGGCGGCCGGCGGATGCGACCCGGGAGTTCCGACCGGTCCGACCGGTTCGGCCGAGCGCCCGGGCCCGGCCGGGACCCCCGGGGGCCCGGCCACGACCCGGCCGGGCCCGCCTGCGACCCGGCCCCGTTCGGTGGCCCGGGGTGGCGACGGTGCATTCGCAGCCGGCTGGGACGGCGTCGGGCGGGGTGGTCCGGCGGGGCCGGCGCCCGTGCCGACATCGCCCGCGCCGGCAGCTCCCGTGCCCACGTCGGCCGCGCCCCGCCAGTCCAGCCGCGGGTCGTGGTCGAGGACGGCTCGTTCCAGCTGGGTCAACGCCGCCGTCGGTGGTCGGCCGAGCTCGGCGGCCAACCGCGACCTCAACCCCCGGTAGGTGTCCAACGCGTCGGCCTGCCGGCCTGCGCGATACAGCGCCAGCACGAACTGCGCATGGCGGCCCTCGTCCAGCGGGTGCGCCGCGGTGAGCAGCTCCAGTTCTGCCAGCAGGTCGACGTGCCGGCCCAGCGCCAGGTCGGCGTCGATGCGACCGCCGACGGCCCGGCGGTGCAACTCGTCCAGCCGAACGATCTCGGGCTCGGCGAACGGCATCCCGGCGAACTCGAGCAGGGCACCCCCGCGCCAGAGATCGAGGGCCTCGCGAAGGGTCGCGGCCGCGGCCCGGGGGGCCGCCGCGACCTCGCGCCGTCCCTGCTCGGTCAGGGCCTCGAACCGGGTCAGATCGATCTCGTCCGCCGGCAGCCGCAGGAGATATCCGGCACCGTGGCGGAGCAGTTGGATTCCGTCCGGTGCGCCGGCCCCCCCGGCGGCCAGGGCAAGCGCCCGACGGTACCGGGAGATGTACACCTGCACGGCATTGACCGCGCCCCCCGACGGCCGATCCCCCCACAGCCCGCGGACCAGGGCATCCGCGGGGACGGTCCGGTTCGCATTGAGCGCCAGGATGGCCAGCACCGCGCGCTGCCGAGGTCCGCCGAGCGGGACCGGTTCGCCGAACTGCCAGACCTGCATCGGTCCGAGCAATCGGATCTGCATGACGACCCCCGGACGGTCCCGCCACCCGTCGGACACGGTTCCCCGGCGATCGGGCGTGCCGCCGAGCATAGCGCCGGCGGGTCCGGGCCCGGGCGTCATCCGGCCCCGAATCCACTCGTCGGACCAGGTCGGTGTGGGTCCCCGACATTGCCATCGGCGTTTGAACGGCCGATCGGACTGCGCTGAACGACCGTGGGCGATCGCGTTCAGCGGACGTTCAGTGAGCCGCCAGCCCATCCCCCGAACCTTGGTTCAGCAGAGCGGACGTCGGTGCCGGACCGCGGCGACGTCCAGAGAATCAGGAGGGGACATGCTGTCGACCAGTCACCCGGCGCTGCCAGCGCAGACCACCGCAAGCGAGAGCCTGGACGTGCTGATCCCGGCGGCGGCCGGCGGAGACCGGGCCGCGACCGCGAGCCTGGTGAACCGCTACACGTCGCTGATCCGCAACGTCGCCCGGGGCTACCGGCTCACCGACGGCGACGTCGAGGACGTCACCCAGACCGTCTGGATGCGTTGCTTCCAGAATCTGTCCCGGATCCGCGAGCCGCGGGCATTGCCCGGCTGGCTGAAGACGACCGCGCAACACGAGGCGCTGCGGTTGAGCACCGCGCAGGTCAGGTCGACCGCGATGGATCCGGCCGACCTCGAGCGCATTCTGGATTGCACGGGGGTGGCCGACGGCAGCGCCGACCTGCTGCGGCAGGAGGCCGGGCAGGCGGTCCGCGCCGGCCTGGCCGAGCTGCCGGCGGCCCAGCGCCGCCTGCTCATCCTGCTGCACGCGGACGCCCACCCCTCGTACCGGGAGATCAGCGAGGCGCTGGGTATCCCGCAGGGCAGCATCGGACCGACCCGCGCCCGCAGTCTGGCCCGCCTGCGCCGGATGCCGGCCCTGCGGAACTACCTGGACGCCGCCGGGACCGCAGCCGAGGCCGGCTGAGGTCGATGCCCGGTGCCCGGTCGGCCGACCGGCACCGGGATCCGGGCCAGTGGATGCCCGACTCCGAGCTGCCGGCGGGCCCGGGTTGCCGTCTCGATCGCCAGCCGCTCGCCCGGGTGCCCGGCCCGCTGCGCCAACCGGGCCGCGGCGGCGGCCAGCGCCAACGTGATCGGATGGTCCGGGCCCGGCATCCGTCGGGCGATGTCCAGTTCCGTGACCGGTGGGTCGTCGGTGGCGAGCGGATCGGCGGCCCTGATCGTCGCGGTGGCCGCCGCGATGGTCAAGGTGATGACGTGATCGGGGGCCATCTCGGGATCGGCCACCGACAGCATGTCCCGGCGCAGCTCGTCCGCCCGCTCGATGTCGCCGTGCCACACCAGACCCAACGCCAGCAGCGCCGCGCTGCCCAGCGTGATCAGGTGCCGGTCGCCCAGCACCGCCCGGCTCCGGCTGACCGTATCCTCGCCCAGGGTGCGGATCCCCTCGGTGTCGCCCGCGGTGAGCAGGCCGAAGACCACCTCGATGGCGGCGAGCAGGGTGACCGGATGATCTGCGCCCCACACCCGACGGGCCGACGCGTAGGTCGCGTCCGCCAGATCCGTCGCGGCCGGGTCCCCGATCCAGGCCAGGGCCAGTGTCACGTAGGCGGTGATCCGCAGCAGATCGGGGTGCTCGGCCGGGAACGTCGACCGGGCGCGGCGGATCGTGTCGAAGGCCAGCTCCCGGGCCGTGACGACGTCGGCCACCTCGGTCAGCGCGATCGAGAGGTACCCGGCCAGGCGCAGGGTCAGCGGGTGGTCGGCACCCATCACCCGGCGGGCCACCGGCAGGCTGCGCAGGCCGAGTTCGCAGGCCACCCGGGGAGCGCAGGCCCAGATCGAGGAATGCACGACGAACGTGCTGATGGCCAGCGTGTCGGGGTGGTCGTCACCGAGGGCGACCCGCCAGTGGTCGAGAACCCGCCGGGCCAGGTGGCTGCTCCACCGCGGCGCCGCGGCGCCGCCCAGATACACGGTGGTGTCCAACAGCAGCTGCCGGGCCTGCGGCAATTGCTCGGCGAGCGTGCCCAGCGCGAAGACGTGGGGCGCGAGCCGCCGATACGTCGGCCAGGACGACGGGTCGTTCGGGTCGCCATCCAGGACGCGGGCCAGCAGGGCGGCGGTCCGGGTGGCCACCCGGGTCCGCTCGTGTTCGGTCAGGTGGGTGCGGATGACGGCCTGCACCAGCCGGTGCACCTGGAAGCTCGCCGATTGGCGGCGGACCAAGGACAGGGACGCCGCCCCGCCCACCGCCGTCTCGACCGCGTCCAGCTGATCGCCCCGGTCCACCGGATCCCCCCGGTCCACCGGATCCCCCCGGTCCACCTGATCGACCCGGTCCACCTGATCGACCGGATCGGCGTGGATGTCCGTCGCCAGGTCGGCCCGGCCGGCGAACAATTCGAGTGGGATCGGTTCGGGCGCCAGGAACGCGCTGAGTTCGAGCAGGGTGAGCGCCGGTGGGCAGGTCGCCGCCAGCCGCTGCAGCGACATGTCCCACGCCGTGTCCAGCCGTCCCTCGTAGTCGAGCACGTCGCCGCGGGCCAGGAAGGCCGACCGCCGCCGGCTGAACTGATCCAGGTATTCGCCCGGATCGATGTCGGTCGCTTCGAGGTACGCGACCGCCTGGGCAAGGGCCAGCGGAAGATCGCCGAGTTCGGCGGCCAACCGGCTGCCCGTCCCGTCGTCCAGGGCGGGCATCCGGGATCGCAGGAAGGCCAACGACTCGTCCCGGTCGAGCACGTCGATCGGGGTGCGACTGCCGATCTCCCCCCACAGCGGATTCCGTGACGTGACCAGGATGTGGCCCGAGCCGAAGGGCCGGTACGGCGCGACATCACTGACCCGGGCCGCGTTGTCGAAGATGAGCAACCAGTGACCGGTCCGCCCGAGATGCCCCAGCACCTGCGCGACCAGGTCGTCGGCCGAGGCCCGCGGGGGTAACCCGAGCTCGGCATTGAGCCGAGCCAATTGGGACGGGATGAAGGTCGGTTCTTCCGCGTTGATCCACCAGACCACGGCGTAGGAGTCAGCGAACCGGTGCGCGAATTCGATGGCCAGATGGGTCTTTCCGACCCCGCCCAGACCGTAGACGGTCTCCACCGCCACGGTGTCCGTTCGGCGCCGGAGCCGGTGAGACATCTTGTCCAGCAGGGCCTCACGACCGGTGAAATGGGGATTCCGGGCCGGAGCGTGCCAGACCCGGTGGGCCGGTGGCGGGTCCGTCGACCAACCGGCGTCGTCGGTGAGGCCCGGCCGGGGCCCACCGGTGGCAGCGTGGCCCAGTTCGAGCTCGGCCGGTCCTGCTGCCTCGGCGTCGGCACGGCCGGGCGCTGCCGGGAGTTCGCCGGCCAGGCGCGGGTCGTGCGCCAGGACCGCGCGTTCGAGGTCTTGGAGTCGGCGGCCGGGATCGACGCCCAGTTCGTCGGCCAACCGGGTGCGGATCCGCCGGATGACCTCCAGGGCGTCCGCCTGCCGCCCCGAGCGATAGTGCGCGAGGGCGAGTTGGGCGTGCAGGTCCTCGGCCAACGGGTTCTGTTCGATCAGCACCGCCAGCTCGGGGATGACCTCGGTCGACCGTCCCAGGCTCAGGTCGACCGCGACCCGGCCGCTCACCGCGGCCTGCCACTCGCGGCTCAGCCCGGCCGACTCGGCGGCGGCGAACGGAAGGCCGGCGAATTCCTGCAGGGGGGCCGATCGCCAGTGGGTCAGGGCCGTCCGCAGCAGTTCCCCGGCACGCGCCGCCGACACCGGCCGGATCCGCCGGGCCTGCTCGACCAGGTCCCGGAAGCCGAGCAGGTCCAATGATTCGGCGTCGGCCTCGAGCAGGTAACCGGGGTCCTGTCGGTGGATCGCAATGCCGTCGGTGCCCAACCGGCGCAACCGTGACACGTAGACCTGGAGCACGTTCACGGAGCCGTCGGTCGCCCGATCTCCCCAGATTCCGGCCAGCAGCTCGTCGATCGTGACGACTCGGTTGGCGCCCAGTGCGAGCAGAGCCAGCACCGCACGCTGTTGACGGCCGCCCAGGGCCACCGGTCGACCCGCGTCCAGCACCCGCAATGGCCCGAGCAATTGGATGTGCAGCCCGTTCGCCGTCCACCCGGCCGGCCCGCCTGCCCTGCCCATCGCGCCCACCCGCCCGTCCGGACCGCCGGCCCGCCGGCGAGTCACCTGCCGTTGGACCCAGGGCGGAAGCGTATCGAGGTGGCTCGATGATCTGAATTCATTTATTGGATTCCTCGGTTCCCCGGTGCCAATTCTCGGGTGGTTCACATCACCGCCCTCATTCACGGGTCGTGAACCCCAATTCACATGGTTCGAACCCGGGGGGCCGATTCGGGGTAGCGGGGCCCGGTGCCTGCTCCCCCTCGCCCGTGCCGCCGGCGCCGTCATCGCCTGCGACCGACGGCGGCGACCTCAGCACCCCGGTCCGGCTCGCGGCGCCGCTCGGGCCGGCGGCTCGGGCCGGGGCGAGTAGCATCATCGGACGAAGCACCCAGCGCTGAGGTCTGACTTGCCCCTGGCGAGGCGTCCATTGCCGCCCGCCGGACCGGAAGTCGGACCGGCGCCCGTTTGGCCATCAGGGCCGGGACGGGCGTTCAGCCCTGACCGAATCGCCAGGCGATTTGCTGCTGCCCGACCCGACGGGTAGCCTGATCGATCGGCCCGGTCCTGCTGGGTCGCTGTCGTGTGCCCTCGATCCGGCCGGTCGGGATCAGCGCTCGATGGCACTCGCAGTCACCTCAGATTGGCCGCAGCACGGCCTCGTCGCGAAGGAAGAAGTCAGCAGCGCATGCCCACGATCCAGCAGTTGGTCCGCAAGGGCCGTACCGACAAGATCGGTAAGACCAAGACTCCCGCCCTCAAGGGCAGCCCCCAGCGGCGCGGCGTGTGCACCCGCGTCTACACCACCACCCCGAAGAAGCCGAACTCGGCGCTGCGCAAGGTGGCCCGGGTGAAGCTGACCAGCCTGGTCGAGGTCACCGCCTACATCCCGGGTGAGGGCCACAACCTGCAGGAACACTCGATCGTGTTGGTCCGTGGTGGCCGGGTCAAGGATCTGCCGGGCGTTCGTTACAAGATCGTGCGTGGCGCGCTGGATACCCAGGGCGTCAAGAACCGTAAGCAGGCCCGTAGCCGTTACGGCGCGAAGAAGGAGAAGAGCTGACATGCCCCGCAAGGGACCCGCTCCGCGTCGGCCGCTGGTCGCCGATCCGGTCTACAACTCCCCGCTGGTCACCCAACTGGTGAACAAGGTGCTGCTCGACGGCAAGCGCTCGATCGCGCAGTCGATCGTCTACGGCGCGATGGAAGGTGCCCGCGAGAAGACCGGCAGCGACCCGGTCGTCATTCTCAAGCGCGCACTGGACAACGTCCGCCCGGCTCTGGAGGTCAAGAGCCGCCGCGTCGGTGGCGCCACCTACCAGGTGCCGATCGAGGTCAAGCCGGCCCGGTCCACCACGCTGGCGCTGCGCTGGCTGGTCGGCTACTCCAAGGCCCGCCGCGAGAAGACGATGACCGAGCGGCTGATGAACGAGCTGCTGGACGCGTCGAACGGGCTCGGTGCCTCGGTCAAGCGCCGCGAGGACACGCACAAGATGGCCGAGTCGAACAAGGCCTTCGCGCATTACCGCTGGTGACGTAGTCGTGCCGGGCGCGAGGGACGAGTGCCGGGCACGACGAAGTCGGCCGGCGGAATTCCGAACCGTCGCTGGTGACGTAGTCGTGCCGGGCGCGAGGGACGAGTGCCGGGCACGACGAAGTCGGCCGGCGGAATTCCGAACCGTCGCTGGTCGTCATCGGAACAGCGCCGGCGGGAATAGGCAGGCCCCGCCCGGCGCTGTTCCCATGTTCCGCATCAAGCGCGGGCGGGCGCCGTCGGGCACGATCTGACGAGCAGACTCACTTCACGAAACACACTCGAGACGAGGCAGGGAACCACCGTGGCCAGCAGCCCTTTGGACAAGGTCCGCAACATCGGGATCATGGCCCACATCGACGCGGGCAAGACCACCACTACCGAGCGCATCCTCTTCTACACCGGCATCACGTACAAGATCGGCGAGGTCCACGAGGGCGCCGCGGTCATGGACTGGATGGAGCAGGAGCAGGAGCGGGGCATCACCATCACCTCCGCGGCCACCACCACGTCGTGGAAGGGCCACAAGATCAACATCATTGACACGCCCGGCCACGTCGACTTCACGGTCGAGGTCGAGCGGTCGCTGCGGGTGCTGGACGGTGCCGTCGCGGTGTACGACGGGGTGGCCGGGGTCGAGCCGCAGACCGAGCAGGTCTGGCGGCAGGCCGAGAAGTACAAGGTCCCGCGGATGTGCTTCGTCAACAAGCTCGACCGCACGGGGGCGAACTTCTTCCGGTGCGTCGACATGATGGTCGAGCGGCTGGGTGCGACGCCCGCCGTGCTGCAGCTCCCGATCGGCGCCGAGGGTGACTTCATCGGTGTCGTCGACCTGCTGCAGATGCGGGCGCTGACCTGGCGCGGCGAGACCGTCAAGGGTGAGGACTACGCCGTTGAGGAGATTCCGGCCGACCTCCGGGCCCAGGCCGACGAGTACCGGGAAAAGCTCATCGAGACCGTCGCCGAGAACGACGACGAGGTCATGGAGCTGTACCTGGGCGGCGAAGAGGTGCCGCTGGACGTGCTGAACGCGGCGATTCGTCGCGCGACCATCGCGGGCAAGATCAACCCGGTCGTCACCGGTTCGGCGTTCAAGAACAAGGGCGTCCAACCGATGCTCGACGCGGTGGTGAACTACCTGCCGTCGCCGCTGGACGTCGGGGCGATCGAGGGCACGTTGCCGGACGGGGTCACCCCGGCCGAGCGCCAGCCCGACCCGGACGCCGAGTTCGCCGGCCTGGCCTTCAAGGTTGCCACCGACCCGCACCTGGGCAAGCTGACCTTCGTCCGCGTCTACTCGGGCACCCTGAATTCGGGCAGCCAGGTCGTCAACGCGACCAAGGACCGCAAGGAGCGGATCGGCAAGATCTACCAGATGCACGCGAACAAGCGTGAGGAGCTGGCGAGCGTGCACGCCGGCGACATCTGCGCGGTGATGGGGCTCAAGCAGACCACCACGGGGGACACCCTGGCGGACCCGCAGCACCAGATCGTCCTCGAGTCGATGACCTTCCCGGATCCGGTGATCTCGGTGGCCATCGAGCCCAAGACCAAGAGCGACCAGGAGAAGCTCGGCACGGCGATCCAGAAGCTGGCCGAGGAAGACCCCACGTTCAAGGTCAAGAACGACGAGGAGACCGGCCAGACGGTCATCTCCGGCATGGGCGAGCTCCACCTGGACATCCTGGTCGACCGGATGCGGCGCGAGTTCAAGGTCGAGGCCAACATCGGTAAGCCGCAGGTGGCGTACCGGGAGACGATCCGCGGCACCGTGGAGAAGTACAGCTACGTCCACAAGAAGCAGACCGGTGGCTCCGGGCAGTACGCCAAGATCCTGATCACCATGGAGCCGTTGGACCTGGAAGCCTCTGGTAGCGAAACAGCAGGCGCGACCTACGAGTTCGTCAACGCGGTGACCGGTGGGCGTATCCCGAAGGAGTACATCCCGTCGGTCGACGCCGGCGCCCAGGACGCGCTGCAGTACGGCGTGCTGGCCGGCTACCCGATGCTCGGGGTGAAGATCACCCTGGTCGACGGCGCCTACCACGAGGTCGACTCCTCGGAAATGGCGTTCAAGATCGCCGGGTCCATCGCCACCAAGGAGGCCGCACGGATGGCCAAGCCGGTGCTGCTGGAGCCGCTGATGAGCGTCGAGGTGGTCACCCCCGAGGACAACATGGGTGACGTCATCGGCGACCTGAACTCCCGGCGTGGCCAGATCCAGTCGATGGACGAGCGTTCCGGCGCCCGGGTGGTCACCGCGCTGGTGCCGCTGTCGGAGATGTTCGGCTACGTCGGCGACCTCCGCTCGCGGACGCAGGGTCGCGCCTCGTACTCGATGGTGTTCGACCGTTACTCCGAGGTTCCGGCCAACGTGGCGAAGGAAATCATCGCGAAGGCGACCGGAGAGTGATCCCGGCGCCGTCCGGCGTCACGACAATTCAATAGATCAGGGGATACGGATTGGCCCCGGTAGCAACGACTGCGTGGCCATCCGTACCCTGCACAGTCGGGATGTCGGCGCCCAACCGGGCACCGGCATCACGGGTCCGGGCCAGTAAGGGTTCGGTCCAGATCCACCCACACCGCCTCACAAGCTCGACTGTCCAACCGGCACAGAGTGACAAGGCGCAACGAACAGTCCTGAGGAGGACAGCAGTGGCGAAGGCGAAGTTCGACCGGAGCAAGCCGCACGTCAACATCGGCACCATCGGTCACGTTGACCATGGCAAGACGACGCTGACCGCGGCGATCACCAAGGTGCTGCACGACAAGTACCCGACCCTGAACGAGGTCTCCGCCTTCGATCAGATCGACAAGGCTCCCGAGGAGCGTCAGCGCGGTATCACCATCAACATCGCGCACGTCGAGTACCAGACCGAGAAGCGGCACTACGCCCACGTGGATGCCCCCGGTCACGCCGACTACATCAAGAACATGATCACCGGTGCGGCCCAGATGGACGGCGCGATCCTGGTGGTCGCGGCCACCGATGGCCCGATGCCGCAGACCAAGGAGCACGTGCTGCTGGCCAAGCAGGTCGGTGTGCCGTACATCCTGGTCGCCCTGAACAAGGCCGACATGGTCGACGACGAGGAGATCCTGGAGCTCGTCGAGCTCGAGGTCCGCGAGCTGCTCGCGGCGCAGGACTTCGACGAGGACGCGCCGGTCGTCCGGACCTCCGGCCTGAAGGCCCTCGAGGGGGACCCGAAGTGGGTCGCCACCGTCGAGGAGCTCATGGCTGCGGTCGACGAGTCGATCCCGGACCCGGTCCGCGACATCGAGAAGCCGTTCCTGATGCCGATCGAGGACGTCTTCACGATCACCGGTCGTGGCACCGTGGTGACCGGCAAGGTCGAGCGTGGCCAGGTGCACGTGAACGAGACGATGGAGATCGTCGGCATCAAGCCGAAGTCGTTCACCACCACCATCACCGGCGTCGAGATGTTCCGCAAGCTGCTCGACTCCGGCCAGGCCGGTGACAACGTCGGTCTGTTGCTGCGTGGCACCAAGCGCGAGGAGGTGGAGCGCGGCCAGGTCGTCGTCAAGCCGGGTTCGATCACCCCGCACACCGAGTTCGAGGCGCAGGTGTACATCCTGGGCAAGGACGAGGGCGGACGGCACACGCCGTTCTTCAACAACTACCGCCCGCAGTTCTTCTTCCGGACCACCGACGTGACCGGTGTGGTGAACCTCCCCGAGGGCACCGAGATGGTCATGCCGGGCGACACCACCGAGATGACCGTTCAGCTGATCCAGCCGATCGCCATCGAGGAGGGCCTGCGGTTCGCCATCCGCGAGGGTGGCCGCACCGTCGGCGCCGGTTCGGTGACCAAGATCGTCAAGTGAGTCCGGGCCGGGTCTGACCCGGTCGCACTCCCGGCAAGGCCCCGCCGCGTTCGCGCGGCGGGGCCTTTGCCGTCGGGCCGCCCTGGGTGTCCCGGGGGGTGTCCGGCCGCTTCTCAGCATGTGCACGTCGTCGATCACGGCGCGTCCATCGGGATTGAACGGTGCACTCGGCCGACAGATCGCCGGGCGATTCACTCGTGGTCCACAACGGGAGGACGACCGCCACCGAGCGGTCCTGGCAGTTCAGCGCCGAGCTGTCCCGAAGGGTCCAGATGTCCTCGGCTTGCCGGGCCAGGACCGCGCCGTCGGTTCCGTAGGCGCGCACCCAGGTCAGGAGCTCCGGGCGGCGTCCGGCGACCGGATCGTCGAGGGCGGGACGCAGCTGGTCGGGAATGATCGCCATTCGAGCACCCCTCACGGGCGTGAGTGCCGACGATGCCTGAGATGATCGGCGACATGAGTGAGCGCGAACGAGCCAATCATGGATGCGACGGCATCGCTCCCCGCGGGAGCGCGGAGCCGGCGTGCGCACCGATGGGACCGGTGGCGTGAGCGGACTGTTCGCCCTGTTCGATGACGTCGCCGCGATGGTCAAGCTGACGGCGTCGTCCTTGGACGACATCGCCGGTGCGACCGGCCGGGCCAGCGTGAAGGCCGCCGGGGTGGTCGTCGACGACACCGCGGTCACCCCGCGGTACGTGCAGGGCCTCAAGCCCGAGCGGGAGCTGTCGATCATCTGGCGGATCGCCAAGGGGTCCCTGCGCAACAAGCTGCTGATCATCCTGCCGGTCGCTCTGCTGCTGTCCCAGTTCGCGCCGTTCCTGCTGACCCCGATCCTGATGGTCGGCGGTACCTACCTCTGCTACGAGGGGGCCGAAAAGCTCTGGGAGAAGTTCTCCGGGCACGCGCCGGAGGAGCACGAGGATGCGGACGGCCCGGCGATCGACCCGGCCGAGCATGAGAAGAAGGTCGTCGCGTCCGCCACTCGCACCGACTTCATCCTGTCCGCGGAGATCATGGTCATCGCGCTGGACGAGGTCGCCGACGAGGGCCTGGTCGCCCGGGCCATCATCCTGGCCATCGTCGCGGTGCTGATCACGGCGCTCGTCTACGGCGTGGTCGGGCTGATCGTCAAGATGGACGACGCCGGGCTGGCCCTGGCCCAACGGCCGGGCAAGGCGGTGGCCGGGTTCGGCCGAGGACTGGTCAAGGCCATGCCGATCGTGCTGAGCGTGCTGGCCTGGGTCGGCGTCGTCGCGATGCTCTGGGTCGGCGGGCACATCCTGCTGGTCGGCATGGACGAGCTGGGCTTCCATCTGATCTACGGCTGGGTGCACCACCTGGAGACGGCCGTGCACGACGCCACCGGTGGTTTCGGCGCGACCTTGGGCTGGATCACCAACACCTTCTTCTCCGCGGTGTTGGGCTTGATCGTCGGCGCGATCGTGGTTGCGGTGCTGCATGTGCTGCCGTTCGGGCGCAAGCACATCGCGCACGCTCCGGACGGTGCCGCCGGCGCAGTTGTCGCGGACGGCGCGAACGCGGCTGTCGCGGGTGGCACGGCCGGCACCGCTGTCGCGGACGGTGCGGATGGTGCTGCCGGGCCGGCACCGGCGGGTGACGCGGCCGGCATCGAGGTGGCCGGGAGCAGTGCCGAGGCACCGGAGCCGGGCACCGCGGGGTCCGGGCCGGCCGGCCCCGGTCGGGCATCGGCCGAGGGGGCGTCCGGAGGCGCGGGTTCGGTTCGGGGGGAGTCAGGGAAGGCGGACGGGCCCCCCGCGCAGTAGGTCGGGCCGGGCGGCCGACCGGCCCGGGATCGACGGGTGGTCAGCGTCGCCGGGGTGTGTCGGCCGTCGCGGGCAGTTCGGTCGGCGCCGATGTCCACGAGCGGGTGGGCGTGCGTCCGCGGGCACCGGCCAGCCCCCGGATCAGCAGGCTGAGCAGGGCGATGTAGGCCGCGACGAAGCCGTACAGGCAGGCGAGGGTCAATGCGTCCGAGAGCGCGACGAACTGCCCGCCGGTGAACTGGGTGAACGGCGATGCCGTCCAAGCGGGATCCAGGCCGGTGTCCACCAGAAAGAACCCGAACCCGGCCAGGGCCAGCCAACATCCGACCAGCGACCCGAACTGGCCCGGAGTGAGGCACCCCTCGTCGCCCCGGCGCTGCCGGATCGCCACCGCCGAGGTGACCCCGAGCAGCAGGAGCAGCGCCGGCGCGACGACCTTCAGCGTGAGCGGAACTCCGGCGGTGCCGTCGGCGGGCAGCAGGGCGGTCCGGCCGACGCCCACCCAGGCGATCAGCAGCAGGTTGATCGGCATCGTCGTCAGGTGGGCGACGACCCTGACCTCGGCGAGGTTCACCGGTCGACCGGGCGGGCGGCGACGTCGACGACAGCCATGATGGAGTCTCGATTCTCGATCCGACGGCGATCGATCGGAAGTCTCGGACGGGCGTCACTCCACTGTCGCACCCGACAATATTCGTTGTCAACGACAATCAAATTTGTCCTTCGCGGGCCGGCTGGACGTCGCGGATCCGCCCGACGTTGAACTCGCGTTGGTCGTCCCGCAGGTGGCACCAGGCGTAAAGCTGGTCGCCGACCAGTTCGAGCTCGGAGATCATCCGGCGGCTGACGCCGCCCGTTGCGGTCTGGTAGGTGATCACCACCGGTAGCTGCCGGTCGATGGCGAACGCAAGTTGACGCCGCTCCAGCGGGCTCAAATGGGGCGCGAACAGGTCGACGTATTCCTCGGCCTCGGTGTGGGGTCCCGCCTGGTCCACGGCGCCGGCGACGCGGAGCAACCGTTGCGCCAATGCCACGGCGTCGTCGGGGGCCTGATCGGGGTGGTCGGGTGCGCCGCCGCGCCCGGATCGCGTCGGCACCAGCCGATCGAGCGGGCGCTCGGTCGCGCCGCCGACGTCGGCCCGCCGGTGCTTGGTGGTGGGCCGGCGCAGGTCCACCACCCCGTGCTCGTCGGCGGGCACCGGCAGGTAGCCGGCCGCGCGAAGTGCCTGGACCACCTCGGCCGGCTCCGCTTGGAAGACCGCGACCTCGGCGGTCACCAGATGCGGCTGCAGCTGGCGCACGCGCCGGTCCGCGACGACCTCGCGCAGCAGCGCCGGGTCGGCCGACCGCACGCAGCTGGCGGCCGGCAGGACCACCAGGTGGCCGTGCCGGCGGGCCACATCGCCGATCAGGTAGGTCAGGGTCTGGGGCAGGTCGGCATCGGCCGCCGGGTCGAGCAGCCCGCGCAGGGCCGAGGTCAGCCGCTCGGCCGTCCACCCCTCGTCGAACGCCCGCCGGACGCTGGCGGGGGAGAAGCGCCAGACCACCGCCGCGCCGCGGCCCTCGCGGTCGGCGCACGCATCCAGCAACGCGCTCACCGCGGCCGACGGGGACCCGGCCACCAGCACCGTCAGGTCCGAACCGAACCGGCCGGACGACGCGGCCGCGGGCAGCAGGCGCCCCGCCACCGCCACGAGCTCGTCGGCGTCGCCATCGAGCAGGCAGCGACCCACCGGGCTGAGCGTCCCGTCGACCAGCACGCCGATGGCGTGGGCCTCCCGCCACACCGCGGCGGCGGAGAGATCGTCCGGGCGGCTCGCCGGGCGGTGCCAGGCCAGCTGGCCGGCCACCTCCGCCGGGGAGCCCGGCGCCCGGTCGGCACCCATCTCGTCGATCTGGGACAGGAACATGCCCCGCGCCGGCTCGACCGACAGGTAGGCCATGCGTCGCCCGGCGGCGGGGATCACCTTGCCGTCGTCGTCCCGGTCGAGGCTCGGGTGGATTGGCAACGTCCACCAGACGGCGACCAGGTCGGCGTACCGCTGCGCGGGCTCGGTGGCCCGCCAGGCGCCGGCGGCGGGTGACAGACCCAGTGTGCCGGTGCCGCCGATGCCGGCCAGCGACCCGAGGTCACGCAGGATCTCCAGGTCGAACCGCACCTGCGACTCGGCGACGCCCAGGGCCTTGCCGATCTTGACCAGCTCGCGGGTGCCGACGCCGCCCGCCTTCAGCGCGGTCGCGGGGGTGCGGCCGAGCCGATCGACGAGGGCGGCGACGGACTGGGTGGCCTCCGCGGCGGCGGCGGCCGCGCCGCGCTCGATGGCCGTGGGTGCGACGGCATGGGCGTCGTACGTCGGCGGGTGGGCGGCGAACGCCACCCGGGTGCGCGGGCCCATGATCGCCAGGACCACCTCGCACGGCACCTCCGGCATGAGGTAGTCGCCGCCGATCAGCAGGCCTCGGCGACGGGCCCAGTTCTCGCCCTCCAGCTGGGCCCGGCCCCGCGACGGCATCGGTCCGATGCCGGCCTGGGCCTGGGCCAATTGCTCCAGGTGCGCTCGCGCGTCGGCGGGGGCGTCGGCCAGCAGGGCGCCGAGCCGCTCCGGGTCGGTGAACAACGCGACCAGCCGCGCCCTGATCTCCGCGGCGCTGCCGGAGGTGCGCAGCCCGCAGGCGGCGGCCATGCCGGTGACGTCGGCCCGGCTGAGCCGCTCGAGCCACAGCGAGACGCCCAGGCCGAGTCCCATCGGCCGCGGGATCAGCTCGGTCAGCGCGGGATCGTGCCGCACCAGGTCGTCGTCGAACCAGATGACGGCCAGGTCCTGCAACCGATTCAGGTACGCCAGGACGACGGCGTCGCGCTCCGCGGGTTCGTCCGAGTCGGGCAGCAACGCCGTCAGCGCGCGCATCGTGGTGCTCGGCCCGAGGGCGACAATCGCGTGGCACAGCGCAAGGCAGGGCTCGGGCACCGACTGCAGGGCCCTGGTCAGTGACATCGGGCCGGTCAGCCGCTCGGCCAGGTCGTCCAGGCCGGCGATCGGCGCACCCCAGGTGACGTCCGTGCGGTGCCGCAGGATGGCGGCCAGTTGCTCCGGGGAGCGGGAGGTCAGAAAATCGAGCAGCGTCCCGGGTTCGCTCATCCGGCCATTCAACCGCGCTCCGACCCGGGTCCGGACCGCCGCGTCGGGGGTCGCACACCTGCCGCGCCGGCGCCAAGATCACCCCGACTTGAAGTCGCCCCCGGCTCTGCGGCATACTGTTCCGGTTGCCCTGAGGCGGGTCGTCGTCTTCGTGCGGTCTCGATCAGGGCGGGTAGTACCGAAACACTGAACAAGCATGTCTCGCACTCCACCGAGTGCGGCCGGTCCAGGTGTTCGTCGATATCGGCGACGCATGACCCGCGCGGGCGACACGCCCGACCGCGTGGACCGGTGGACCCGGACAGACTGAACAGCGGCGGCGGACTCCGGTTCGCCCGAACGAGTGCGCGGATCTTCTCGCGCGCCCCGGCCTCGGCCGGGTGCGGGCGAGCGGGGAACCGCACAGGCGGTGCGTGAGCACCGGTGAGCACGGCGGATCCTCCGCCGCGAGTTGATGTACAGCGCGAACAGCAGTTCGCGCCGAACGAGAGGGACGGCAAGCGTGGCGGGACAGAAGATCCGCATCCGGCTCAAGGCCTACGACCATGAGGCGATCGATGCGTCGGCACGCAAGATCGTCGAGACGGTGACCCGTACGGGGGCTCGGGTGGTCGGCCCGGTGCCGCTGCCCACCGAGAAGAACGTGTACTGCGTGGTGCGTTCCCCGCACAAGTACAAGGACTCGCGTGAGCACTTCGAGATGCGGACGCACAAGCGGCTGATCGACATCCTCGACCCGACGCCGAAGACCGTCGACGCACTCATGCGCATCGACCTGCCGGCGTCCGTGGACGTCAACATCCAGTAGGGGATCGGCGCGACCGTCAGTAGTCGGGCGAGCTGACGAGCCCGCGACGCGGCACATTCCCGAAAAAGTTCACGTCCACCGCCCCGCAAGGGGCGCATGGCACAGCACAGGAGATGGGTAGTACCAACATGGCAGAAGCGATCAAGGGAATCCTGGGCCACAAGCTCGGGATGACCCAGGTCTTCGACGAGGCCAACCGCGTGGTTCCGGTCACCGTCGTCGCGGCCGGTCCGGTCGTGGTCACCGCCGTGCGCACCCCGGAGACCGACGGCTACAGCGCGGTTCAGTTCGCGTTCGGCGCCATCGACCCGCGCAAGGTGACCAAGCCGGCTGCCGGCCAGTTCGTCAAGGCCGGCGTGACGCCGCGCCGGCATCTGGTCGAGCTGCGCACCGAGGACGTCTCGGGGTACAGCGTGGGCCAGGAGCTCACCGCCGCCGAGGTGTTCGCCGCCGGCGCGGTGGTCGACGTCACCGGCACC
This sequence comes from Nakamurella sp., assembly GCF_044224575.1. Lineage (GTDB taxonomy): Bacteria > Actinomycetota > Actinomycetes > Mycobacteriales > Nakamurellaceae > Nakamurella. The sequence continues at coordinate 425,908 of NZ_JBGAKE010000001.1, read as the reverse complement.
AGCCGGGGCAAGGGCACCGCGGGCGTCATGAAGCGGCACGGCTTCGCCGGCCTGGGCGCCGGCCACGGCGTGCAGCGCAAGCACCGCTCGCCGGGTTCCATCGGCGGCTGCTCCACCCCCGGCCGGGTCTTCAAGGGCCTGCGCATGGCCGGCCGGATGGGCAACGAGAAGGTCACCGTGCAGAACCTCACGGTGCATGCGATCGACGCCGACAAGGGCCTGGTCCTGATCCACGGCGCCGTGCCGGGTCCCCGGGGTGGCCTCGTGATGATCAAGTCCGCCGTCAAGAACCAGAGCAAGGTGGATGCCTGATGACCACCGTCCAGATCACCGGACCGGCCGGCGAGGCGGGTGAGGTCGTCGAGCTGCCCGCCGCGGTCTTCGACGTCCAGGCCAACGTTCCGCTGATGCACCAGGTCGTGGTGGCCCAGCTGGCCGCCGCCCGCCAGGGCACGCACAAGGCCAAGACCCGCGGCGAGGTGTCCGGCGGCGGCAAGAAGCCGTACCGCCAGAAGGGCACCGGCCGCGCCCGTCAGGGCTCGACCCGCGCGCCGCAGTTCACCGGCGGCGGCGTCGTGCACGGTCCCGTTCCCCGCGACTACACCCAGCGGACCCCGAAGAAGATGAAGGCCGCCGCGCTGCGCGGTGCGCTTTCGGATCGGGCCCGCGGTGGCAACGTGCACGTGCTGGAGTCCCTCGCGGTCGACGGCACCCCGTCGACCAAGAAGGCGCTCGCCGCGCTGAACGGCGTCTCCACCGCCCGGAAGATCCTGGTGGTGCTGCAGTTCGGTGACGAGACCGGCTGGAAGAGCCTGCGCAACGTGCCGTCGGTGCACCTGCTGTGGGCCGGCCAGCTCAACACCTACGACGTGCTCGACAGCGACGACGTGGTGTTCACCAAGGCCGCGCTGGACGAGTTCCTGTCCGCGGCCGGGCACAGCCTGCAGGCCGCCCCGGCCAGCACCGGCCGCCACGCGGCCGACGACGATGACGCCGTCGAGGCCACCCCCGTGGCCGTTGATGTGGAACAGGAGGAGGAGAAGTGATCCCCGATCCTCGCGACATCATCATTCGGCCGATCGTCTCCGAGAAGAGCTACGGCCTGCTGGAGTCCGGCGCCTACACCTTCGAGGTGCGGACCGACGCCAACAAGACGCAGATCAAGATCGCCATCGAGAAGATCTTCGACGGCGTCAAGGTCGTCTCGGTGAACACGATCAACCGGCAGGGCAAGCGCAAGCGCACCCGCACCGGCTACGGCCAGCGCAAGGCCACCAAGCGGGCCATCGTCACGCTGTCCGGCGACAGCAAGCCGATCGACGTCTTCAGCGGCGCCTGAGGTAAGGGACTACAGAACCAATGGGTATCCGTAAGTACAAGCCGACGACCCCGGGTCGTCGTGGCGCCTCGGTCGCCGACTTCAGTGAAGTCACCCGGGACACCCCGGAGAAGTCGCTCATCCGTCCGCTGCACTCCAAGGGCGGCCGGAACGTGCACGGTCGGGTCACCGCCCGGCACCAGGGCGGCGGGCACAAGCGGGCCTACCGGCTGATCGACTTCCGGCGGGCGGAGAAGGACGGTGTGCCGGCCAAGGTCGCGCACATCGAGTACGACCCGAACCGCACCGCGCGCATCGCCCTGCTGCACTTCGCCGACGGCGACAAGCGCTACATCATCGCGCCGAACCGGTTGAGCCAGGGCGACACGGTCGAGACCGGCCCGGGTGCCGACATCAAGCCGGGCAACAACCTGCCGCTGCGCAACATCCCGGTCGGCACCGTGGTGCACGCGATCGAGCTGCGGCCCGGCGGCGGCGCCAAGATCGCCCGGTCGGCCGGCGCCAAGGTGCAGCTGGTCGCCAAGGACGGTCCCTACGCTCAGCTGCGTATGCCGTCCGGTGAGATCCGCAACGTCGACGTGCGCTGCCGCGCCACGGTCGGTGAGGTCGGCAACGCCGAGCAGGCCAACATCAACTGGGGCAAGGCCGGCCGCATGCGCTGGAAGGGCAAGCGTCCGCACGTGCGTGGCGTGGCCATGAACCCGGTCGACCACCCGCACGGCGGTGGTGAGGGCAAGACCTCCGGTGGGCGTCACCCGGTGAACCCGAAGGGCAAGCCGGAGGGCCGCACCCGCCGGCCGAACAAGGAAAGCGACAAGCTCATCGTGCGTCGCCGGCGCAAGGGCAAGAAGCGGTGAGCATGACGTCAGCAGTGAAGCCACAGACCCAACAATCCATCGAGTACGGAGCAGGAAGGTAGGGACGGGATGCCCCGCAGTCTCAAGAAGGGCCCGTTCGTCGACGACCACCTGCTCAAGAAGGTGGATACGGCGAACGACAAGAACTCCAAGGCCGTGATCAAGACCTGGTCGCAAGCACGTCCCGGTGTTCGTCACCGAGTCGATGGTCGGCCACAAGCTGGGCGAATTCGCTCCGACGCGGACCTTCAAGGGTCACGTGAAGGACGACCGCCGGGCCCGGCGCGGTTAGGAGAAGTCGAAACATGAGTGAGAGCAACGAGGTGGCGGAGCTGCCGCGCAGCCAGGCCACGCTCCGGTACGCGCGGCTGACGCCGATGAAGGCCCGCCGCGTGGTCAACCTGATCCGCGGCCGCTCGGCGGTCGACGCGGCGTCCATCCTGAAGTTCGCCCCGCAGGCGGCGAGCGAGCCGGTGGCCAAGCTGCTGGCCTCCGCCGTCGCCAACGCGGAGAACAACCAGGGGCTGGACCCGGAATCGCTGATCGTGGATCGGGTCGTCGTGAACGAGGGTCCGACGCTCAAGCGGTTCCAACCGCGGGCGCAGGGCCGGGCGTTCCGCATCCGCAAGCGGACCAGCCACATCACCATCGAGCTCGTCTCGGTGAGTGCCGATCAGTCCAACGGCCGCAAGGCCGGCCGGAATGCGAAGGGAAGGACCCGGTAGTGGGTCAGAAGATCAATCCACACGGGTTCCGGCTGGGCATCACCACCGACTGGAACTCGCGGTGGTACGCGGACAAGTCCTACGCCGACTATGTCGCCGAGGACGTGCAGATCCGCAAGCTGATGAGCAAGGGCATGGAGCGGGCCGGCATCTCCAAGGTGGAGATCGAGCGGACCCGGGATCGGGTGCGGGTGGATATCCACACTGCCCGTCCGGGCATCGTCATCGGTCGCCGCGGCGCCGAGGCCGATCGCATCCGCGGTCAGCTCGAGAAGCTGACCGGCAAGCAGGTCCAGCTGAACATCCTCGAGGTGCGCAACCCCGAGTCCGATGCGCAGCTGGTCGCCCAGGGCGTGGCCGAGCAGCTGTCCAACCGGGTCAGCTTCCGCCGGGCGATGCGTAAGTCGATGCAGTCGGCGCAGCGTTCACCGGCCGTCAAGGGCATCCGGATCCAGTGCTCCGGCCGTCTGGGCGGCGCCGAGATGAGCCGGTCGGAGTTCTACCGCGAGGGACGCGTGCCGCTGCACACCCTCCGGGCGGACATCGACTACGGCTTCTTCGAGGCCAAGACCACCTTCGGTCGCATCGGCGTGAAGGTCTGGATCTACAAGGGCGACAAGGTCGGCACCCTGGCCGAGCAGCGGGCCGCCGAGGCCGCTGCCCAGCAGCGGGGCGCCCGGGAAGGTCGCGGCGAGCGGGCCGAGCGCCCGCAGCGTCGCCGGTCCGGGTCGTCCGGCACCACTCCGACGTCCACCGACGCCGGTCGCGCCGCGGTCGAGGAGAGCCCCGAGGCTCTCCCGTCCGGTGCCGCCGGCACCGAGACCACAGGGGCATAGGTCATGTTGATTCCCCGCAAGGTCAAGCACCGCAAGCAGCACCGGCCGCACCGGACCGGGCTGGCTTCGGGCGGGACCCAGGTCACCTTTGGTGAATACGGCATCCAGGCGCTGGAGCCGGCGTACGTCACCAACCGGCAGATCGAGTCGGCGCGTATCGCCATCAACCGGCACATCCGCCGTGGTGGCAAGGTCTGGATCAACATCTACCCGGACCGCCCGCTGACCAAGAAGCCCGCCGAGACCCGCATGGGTTCCGGTAAGGGTTCGCCGGAATGGTGGATCGCCAACGTCAAGCCGGGCCGCATCATCTTCGAGATGAGCTACCCGAGCGAGGCCACCGCCCGCGAGGCGCTGCGCCGCGCGATCCACAAGCTGCCGATGAAGTGCCGCATCGTGACCCGGGAAGGGGTTGAAGGATGATGGCTGATCAGACTTCAGCCGCCACCGAGCTGCGCGAGCTCGGCCAGGACGAGCTCGTCCTGCGGCTCCGTGAGGCCAAGGAAGAGCTGTTCAACCTGCGCTTCCAGATGGCCACCGGGCAGATGGACAACAACCGGCGGCTGCGCACCGTCAAGCACGACATCGCCCGGATCTACACGGTCATGCGCGAGCGCGAGCTCGGCCTGTCCGTCGGGCCGGACGAGTTGGCCAAGCAAGGAGGTGCCGCATGAACGAGCGTCAGCGAGTGAATCATGAGTACAGCCGCGGGCTCCCCGTTTCGGGTGGCCGAGCCTGCGAGGCGACCCGAGGGGAGGCCGCGTGAGCGAGCAGCCGGAATCCACCGAGGTGACCGCCGAGGCGGCCACCGCCGAGAACGCCGCGCCGGCCGTCAAGGCGCGCGGTGAGCGCAAGACCCGTGAGGGCCTTGTCGTCTCGGACAAGATGAACAAGACGATCGTCGTGGCCCTGGAGGACCGGGTGAAGCACCCGCGGTACTCCAAGGTCATCCGCCGGACCACCAAGGTCAAGGCGCACGACGAGAACGAGACCGCCGGCATCGGCGATCGCGTGCTGCTGGCCGAGACCCGGCCGCTGTCCGCGACCAAGCGGTGGCGTCTGGTCAAGATCCTGGAGAAGGCGCAGTAGTTCGCGCCTCTCACGTGAAGGCCCCGCTCCGAGCCTCGGCTCGGGTGGGGCCTTTCGCGTTCCCGGGCGGTGCGGCGCCCGGCGGAGCGCCCGGGTGCGGCGAACCTGGGTTGCGCATCGGGCGCCCGTGCTGCGCAAGGCGGGTTCAGCCGGCCGCGGCCGGTGTGGCGCCGGCGAGGGCTTGGTTGGTTCGATGAACCTGGGTTGCGCATCGGGCGCCCGTGCTGCGCAAGGCGGGTTCAGCCGGCCGCGGCCGGTGCTCGGCGGAGGCGGTCGATCGTGCGCTCCACCAGCGCCAGCACGCGGTCCGGCGAGTCGGCGATGTCGGCGGGCGTGAACCGAAGGATGGTGTAGCACTCGTCCACGAAAGCGTTCTGGCGTTCCAGGTCGGCTGTGGCCTGGGCCGGCGTGCGGTGATACCGATGACCGTCGACCTCGACGATGAGCATGACCTCGTCGAACAGCACGTCGGGGTATCGCGCGCCCACGGCCAGACTCACCAACGGATTCGCTCGCCACCCGACGATGCCGGCCTCGCGAAACAGCCGATGCAGACTGCTTTCCGGGGCGGACCAAGGGTTGTCCCGGACCCGCTCGTGACTGCGTCGAGCCAGGATCTGCCCGGGACGGCCCCGGCCGATTTCGAGAGCCTCCCTGAGATCCCCGGCACGGAGGCCATTGCGGAGCGCGGTTTCCAGCATGTCCGGTTCGCCCCGGCGGGCCAGGTGAAGGCACGTCGCCGCAGTAGTTGTCACCGGCAGCCGCCGATGTCGGTCGACCTCGATGTCGTTGAGGTCGGCCCGGATCACGTCGATCCCCTCGATCGTCGACATCCGCCGACGCGGCGGAACGACAACCTCCACCGTGGACGGCGCCCGGTCGGTGAGGCCCCACCACCAGGCCGCGGCGGTGCCGGTGACGACCGCGTCGTCACCGGCCCACAAGGCGGTCGCACGGATCCTGGACGTGGGAGTCGCCGGATCCACCTCGACGGCGTACACCCTGGGCAGCACCCGCAGCCACCGCATGCGGTAGACGTTGCTGGCCACCGTCGAACCGGACATGCCCGCTGCCATCGCCTGGTCGCGGCGGATGATGCCGTCCTGGAGCTGGAGAACTGCATCCAGGCCCGCGTGCAGAGCGAGAAGCGCACCGTCCATGAACCCAGCTCATCGGCGAAAGACCCCTCGCGCGAGGGGCATCCCCCGAATGTGGATCAAATGCGGACATGGGGACAAATCCGAGGCCGTCATCAGGTCCGGGCGCTGCCGGGTGCCGGGCGCTCTTGGGGGGAGCTCGCCGGGGTGACATCGGGTCCGGTGAACCTGGGTTGCGCGGGGTGGGGGTGTGCTGCGCAATCAGGGTTCAGTGGCGTCGGGCTGCCACTGGTGTGCGCTGCTCGTTGGGGCGGCGCCGGGAACCGGTGAACCTGGGTTGCGCGGGGTGGGGGTGTGCTGCGCAATCAGGTTCAGTGGGTGCGGGTCACCGCCGGCGGGCGGGGGCCGGCGGGGTGCGCGGGTGCCGGTTGACCCCGGTGGCCCGGCGCCGGAACTCGTCGCTGCGGGCCCTGACCTGGACCGATTGGCGTCCGGCCGCAAGATCGAGTACTGTTGACCATTGGCGTCAGCCGGGCCGCGCAAGCGTGTTCAGTGGGCGTCGATCTGGCCTGGCAAGGTCGGAAATCTTGCCAGGGCTTCGTCACCTTCCTGCGTGACCACCCGCCGGTGCGAGCCGGCGAGCGGACGCGTGCGGCCACGTGCCACAGGCAAGAGCGAAAAGGCGAGCGGCGGCATTTCCGCGCTCGTACTTCCTCTTGTCTTTTCGCATGTCAGCGGCCGGACGTGCGGGAGGAACGGAACCAGACAACCGCGGCCCGGCGATCCCGGGTTGCAAGGAAGGCGGACTGCAGTGATTCAGCAGGAGTCCCGTCTCCGCGTCGCCGATAACACCGGCGCCAAGGAGATCCTGTGCATCCGCGTGCTCGGGGGTTCGTCCCGGCGGTACGCGGGCATCGGCGACATCATCGTGGCGACCGTCAAGGACGCCATCCCGGGTGCCGGGGTGAAGAAGGGCGACGTGGTCAAGGCCGTCGTCGTTCGCACCGTGAAGGAGAAGCGGCGTCCGGACGGGAGCTACATCCGGTTCGACGAGAACGCCGCCGTGCTGCTCAAGAACGACGGTGATCCCCGCGGTACCCGCATCTTCGGCCCGGTCGGCCGCGAGCTGCGCGACAAGAAGTACATGAAGATCATTTCGCTGGCGCCGGAGGTGCTGTGATGGGGCTCAAGGTGCGTAAGGGCGACACCGTGCTGGTGATCGCCGGCAAGGACAAGGGTGCTCGCGGCAAGGTCATCCAGGCCTACCCGGAGACCGACCGCGTCCTCGTCGAGGGCGTGAACCGGATCAAGAAGCACACCAAGGTGTCGACCACCCAGCGCGGCGCGAAGACCGGCGGGATCGTCACCCAGGAGGCTGCCATCCACGTGTCCAACGTGCAGGTGGTGGACGCCGACAACAAGCCGACCCGCGTCGGCAAGCGCCAGGACGAGAACGGCCGTCGGGTTCGCTTCTCCCGCCGTACCGGTAAGGACCTGTGATGACGACCACCGAAGCCACCCCCGAAGCGGTTGCCAAGCCGCGGCTCAAGCTGCGCTACCAGGACGAGATCAAGCCGGCCCTGCAGAAGGAGTTCGCGATCGCGAACGTCATGCAGATCCCGGGCGTGACCAAGGTCGTCGTCAACATGGGCGTCGGCGAGGCGGCCCGTGACGCCAAGCTGATCGAGGGCGCCGTGCGCGACCTGGCCACCATCACCGGCCAGAAGCCGATCGTCCGGCGGGCCACCAAGTCGATCGCGCAGTTCAAGCTGCGCGAGGGCATGCCGATCGGCGCGAAGGTCACCCTGCGCAACGATCGTATGTGGGAGTTCCTGGACCGGTTGCTGACCATCGCGCTGCCCCGTATCCGCGACTTCCGCGGATTGTCGGCGACCCAGTTCGACGGCCACGGCAACTACACCTTCGGTCTGAACGAGCAGTCGATGTTCCACGAGATCAACATCGACCGGATCGACCGCCCCCGGGGCATGGACATCACGGTCGTCACGACCGCGACGACGGACGACCAGGGACGTGCGCTGCTGCGGCAGCTGGGCTTCCCGTTCAAGGAGAACTGATCGCATGGCAAAGACAGCACTGGTCAACAAGGCCAAGCGCAAGCCGAAGTTCGCCGTTCGCGGGTACACCCGGTGCAACCGCTGCGGCCGCCCGCACTCGGTCTACCGCAAGTTCGGCCTCTGCCGGATCTGCCTGCGCGAGATGGCGCACGCCGGCGAGCTGCCGGGCGTCACCAAGGCCAGCTGGTAGAGCCGCGCGGCTGAAGTCGGCAACTCCAGTCACACCAGTCACATTCGGGGTGAGTTGATCCGCGCGGGCGTTGTTGATCCGCGCGGGCAGGCGAGCACCGAGCCCGAGCAACAGCACTAGTTCGTCACAGGCCTTCGCCCTGCGCAGCAGGGTCAGGGAACCGGGCGAGAAAGGCACGACCACATGTCCATGACCGACCCGATCGCGGACTTCCTCACCAGGATCCGCAACGCCAGCTCGGCGTACCACGACGAGGTCGTCATGCCCTTCTCGAAGTTGAAGGGCACCATCTCCGACATCCTGGTCAAGGAGGGCTACATCGCCTCCTGGACCACCGCCGAAGCGACCGTCGGCAAGTCGCTCGTCGTCAAGCTCAAGTACGGCCCCAATCGCGAGCGGTCGATCGCCGGCATCCGCCGGGTGTCCAAGCCCGGTCTGCGGGTCTACGCCCGCTCGACCGAGCTGCCCAAGGTCCTCGGCGGCCTGGGCATCGCGATCATCTCCACGTCCAGCGGGCTGCTGACCGATCGTCAGGCCGCGAAGAAGAAGGTAGGCGGGGAAGTCCTCGCCTACGTCTGGTAAGGGGGTCAGGACATGTCTCGAATCGGACGGTTGCCGGTCCCCGTGCCCGCGGGCGTCGACGTCTCCATCGTCGGGAACACCGTGACGGTCAAGGGCCCCAAGGGCACCCTGTCGCACTCGGTGGTCGAACCGATCAAGGTGGCCAAGGAGGACGGCGAGCTCAAGGTGACCCGGCCGGACGACGATCGCGATTCCCGCGCTCGGCACGGTCTGACCCGGTCGCTGCTGAACAACATGGTCGTCGGGGTCACCCAGGGCTACAGCAAGCAGATGGAAATCGTCGGCGTGGGTTACCGCGTCGCCGCCAAGGGCAAGGACCTCGAGTTCGCCCTCGGCTACTCGCACCCCGTGCCGGTCCCGGCACCGGAGGGCATCAGTTTCGTCGTCGAGTCCCCGATCAAGTTCCGGGTCGAGGGCATCGACAAGCAGCAGGTCGGCGAGGTCGCCGCGAACATTCGCAAGCTGCGCAAGCCCGACCCCTACAAGGGCAAGGGCGTGCGGTACGCAGGCGAGGTCGTGCGGCGCAAGGTCGGAAAGACGGGTAAGTAACGATGGCTGCTTCTGTTTCCCATGAGCGTCGGGTCGCCCGCGCCCGCCGGCACTTCCGGCTGCGCAAGAAGATCTCCGGGACCGCGGTTCGGCCGCGGCTCGCGGTCAAGCGGTCGTCCCGGCACATCTCGGTCCAGCTGATCGACGACACCGTCGGCAAGACCCTGGTGTCGGCCTCCACCCTGGAGGCCGACTTGCGCGCCACCGACGGCGACAAGACCGCCAAGGCCCGCAAGGTCGGCGAACTGGTCGGCCGGCGCGCGGTCGAGCTGGGCGTCACCACGGTCGTGCTCGACCGCGGTGGCGACGCCTACCACGGCCGGATCGCGGCCCTCGCGGACGGCGCCCGCAGCGCCGGCCTGGAGTTCTGATGACGACATCGACACAGCACAGCACCAACTGCATGACTGAGAGGGATATCTGATGCCCGGACCACAGCGCGGCGGCTTCGGCGGCGGCGGCGACCGGGGTGGCAACGATCGCGGCGACCGGCGGGACCGCCGCGGCGGCCGCGACGGCAACCGCCGCGATGCCCCGCAGGAGAAGAACCCGCTGCTCGAGCGGATCGTGGTGACCAACCGGGTCGCCAAGGTCGTCAAGGGTGGTCGGCGGTTCTCGTTCACCGCCCTGGTCGTCGTCGGTGACGGCGACGGTCAGGTCGGCGTCGGCTACGGCAAGGCCAAGGAAATTCCCGCGGCCATCGCCAAGGGCGTCGAAGAGGCCAAGAAGTACATGTTCCGGGTGCCCCGGATCGCCTCCACCATCCCGCACCCGGTGCAGGGTGAGGCGGCGGCCGGCGTGGTGCTGCTCCGCCCGGCGTCCCCCGGTACCGGCGTCATCGCCGGCGGCCCGGTGCGCGCCGTGCTGGAATGCGCCGGCATCCACGACGTGCTGTCCAAGTCGCTCGGCTCGGACAACCCGATCAACATCGTGCACGCGACCATCGACGCCCTCAAGCGGCTGCAGCAGCCGGAGGCCGTGGCCGCCCGTCGTGGGCTGCCGATCGAGGACGTCGCCCCCGCGGCGATGCTGCGGGCGCGGGCCGGACAGGGGGTCTGACATGGCCGATCAGCTCAAGGTCACCCAGGTCAAGTCCACCATCGGCAACAAGCGGCCGGCTCGTGAGTCGGTGCGCTCGCTGGGTCTGCGCAAGATCCACCAGAGCGTCGTGGTCGACGACAACGCCGTCAACCGCGGCTACATCAATCGCGCGTCGCACCTGCTGTCCGTCGAGGTCGTGGCGCCGGGGAGTGAGAACTGATGGCGATCAAGCTGCACGACCTGCGGCCGGCGCCGGGGGCGAAGCGGGACAAGATCCGCGTCGGCCGTGGCGAGGGCTCCAAGGGCAAGACCGCGGGCCGGGGCACCAAGGGCACCGGCGCCCGCAAGAACGTCTCGCCGGCGTTCGAGGGCGGTCAGCTGCCGCTGCACATGCGGCTGCCGAAGCTCAAGGGCTTCAAGAACCGCTTCAAGGTCACCTTCCAGGTGATCAACGTCGGTGACCTGGCCACCCTGTTCCCGCAGGGCGGCACGGTCGGCGTCGCCGAGCTGGTCGCCGCCGGCGCGGTCCGCAAGAACCAGAAGGTCAAGGTCCTCGGGGACGGCGACCTCAACGGTGTCGTCATCAACCTGACCGTCGACGCCGCCTCCGGCTCGGCCAAGGAGAAGATCGGCGCCGCCGGCGGGAGCGTCACCACCGCCTGATCTCCAGGCGCATCGCAGCGGATGCCCCGCGGTCCCCCTCGACGAGGGTGCGGCCGCGGGGCATCACGCGTTGGTGGGGGTCGACCTCACCCCGAGTGGACCATTTCCGGTCCGTTACCCCGAAGTGACGCCCTCGGTTCACCGACCGTTCACCAATGGCCCATAGCGTCCCGGTCGCCGATGAGTCGCCCCAGGGTCGAGGTCATCACCGGCGAATCCGTTCGGGCTGCCGCGCGGGATCGGCGAATGGGATCGAGGACTTCCTTGTCGACAACGTTGTTCATCGTGACGATGGTGATCGTCACCGCTCTGTTCTTCGACTTCACCAACGGCTTTCATGACAGCGCCAATGCCATGGCCACGTCCGTAGCCACCGGTGCGCTCAGGCCCAGGACGGCCGTGCTGATCGCCGCCGTGCTGAACGTGATTGGTGCGTTCCTGTCCACCGAGGTGGCCAAGACCATCTCCGGCGGCATCGTCAACGATGCGCTGGTCACCCCGGAAATGATCTTCGCGGGGTTGGTCGGGGCTATCTTGTGGAACCTGCTGACCTGGCTGTTCGGCCTGCCGTCCAGCTCGTCGCACGCGCTGTTCGGTGGGCTGATCGGGGCCGTGGTCATCGGCGCCGGCGTCTCCGGGGTGAACTTCTCCGTGGTCATGTCCAAGGTCGTGCTGCCGGCGATCATGGCGCCGCTGGTGGCGGCGTTGGCCGCCGGCCTGGCCACCTTCGTGCTCTACAAGATGATCAAGCGGGCGGATAGGGAGCCGGCTGCCGGCTGGTTCCGTCACGCGCAGTCGGTGTCGGCCTCCCTGGTCGCGCTGGCCCACGGCACCAGCGACGGGCAGAAGACGATGGGCGTGATCACCCTGGTGCTGATCACCGCCGGCTACCAGGAGTCGGGCACCGGCCCGCAGATGTGGGTCATCGCGTCGGCCGGCATCGCGATCGGTCTGGGCACCTACTCGGGTGGCTGGCGGATCATGCGGACCATGGGCAAGGGCATCGTCGACGTCCACTCGCCGCAGGGCTTCGCCGCCGAGACCACGTCGGCCGCCGCCATCCTGGCCTCCTCCCACATGGGCTTCGGCCTATCCACCACGCAGGTCTGCTCCGGCTCGATCATGGGCTCGGGGATGGGCAAGAAGCTGGCCGAGGTGCGCTGGGGCACCGCGCGCAAGATCCTCTACGGCTGGCTGCTGACCCTGCCGGCGGCGGCCCTGGTCGGCGGTGTGGCAGCGGCGATCGCGCTCACCGGCACGCTCGGCCTGGTCATCGTGTTCGTCGCGCTGCTGGTCGGCGCGGGTGCCATCTACGCCATCTCCAAGCGCTCGCCGGTCGACAGCGGCAACGTCAACGACTCCGCCGATGTGACCATCAACCCGGCCGTCAAGCAGCCGGCCGACGCCTGACCCGCGCGGACAGAGGGGAACATTCACCATGAAGATCGATTGGGCATCACTCGGGCTCGTCGCGGTGACCACCGTGGTGGCCGCCATTGCGATCATCGGCATCTATTCGTTGGGCGTGGTGGCCCTGACCTCGGGCGGCAAGGACGGTGTCGCCGCACCGAGCCCGCTCGCCCGCATCAGCGGGTACCTGTGCCTGGGGGTGTCCGGGCTGCTGGTGCTCTACGGCCTGTACCTGATCATCCCGCAGTTCCACTGAGAGGCCGCCAAGATGAACGAGCAGCGGCATGACCAGCCGGGCGAGGTCGTCGTCGGGGTCGACGACTCGGAGGAGTCGCGCTCGGCCGCCGGTTGGGCGGCGACCGAGGCGGCCCGCCTGGACACCGGACTCGTGCTGGTCTCGGCCTACACGGTCCCGCACCGGGGGTTGTTGGCCTACGACGTGATGGCGTCGGACTACGGCACGATCCTGCTCGAGCGGCAGCAGCAGCGGCACCGGGACATCGCCGCCGAACTGCTCGACCGGCATCCGGGCCTGCCGATCAGCAGCACGGTGGAAACCGGCCACCCGGTCGACGTGCTCCTGGGCCGGTCCGTCGGTGCGGCCATGCTGGTCGTGTCGACCCGCGAGCGGGGCCGATTCCGCCGGGCGGTCGGTGGTTCGGTCGCGCAGGCCCTGGCGGCCCACTCCGCGGTGCCGGTGGCGGTCATCCGGCCGGGTGTGACGGGGAAACGACATGGCCCCGTGGTGGTCGGCGTCGACGGGTCGGCGAACAGCCGGCCGGCGGTCGGCGTGGCCTTCGACGCCGCGGCCGCCCGCGGGGCCGAACTGCTCGCCCTGCACGCCTGGCACGACGACATGACCCTGGACGTCGACGAGCGTGGCCTGGTGGGCGCCGACATCGGTGACGACGCCCTGCGGCAGATCGAACAGGCACTGGTCTCCGAGGAGCTGGCGGGCTGGTCGGAGCGCTATCCGGACGTCGTGGTGCGGACCGTGGTCCGCAAGGGCGATCCGGCCACCGTGCTGCTGGAATCGGCCGCGGAGGCGTCGTTGCTGGTCGTCGGCAGCCGGGGCCGCGGCGGCTTCCGGGGTGCGCTGCTCGGCTCGACCAGCCAGGAACTGATCATGCACGCCGACTCTCCCGTGCTGGTGGTCCGCTCGGCGGAGCCCGACGAGCTGGGCTGACGGCCGTCAGGCCGCAGGTCCCGCTGGTGGATCATTCGACGGTTTGCCAATCCGGACCCGCGAATGGGGTGGCTCCTTCGCAGACGACGCCCGACGACCTGACGAGCAGCCGGTAGTGGAATCCCACCTCAGGACCGTTCGCTCGGAGAACGCGGGTTTCGGTTCCCTCGATCGCACCAACCAGTTCGAGCAGTGGAGTTGGCACATATCCGAGCCGGACATCGTCCGTGCTGGTGACCAGAACCGCGCGGTGATCGACCGGGTTGGCCGGTTCTGGCACGAGATGGAGCGCCTGGTCGGGAGCGAGTGAGGTGATGAGCCGCTGTGCGCTGGCGGTCATGTACCGGACGCCGTGGACGAAATAGTCGACGAATACCGACCCGGAGCATTGATCCGGAACCGGTACCAGCTCGATGGCGTCCCCGACTCGCCTGCCGCCACTGCGGGCAAGAACTTCGAACGGCTCGGCGTCCAATCCCAGACCGAGCGCTTCGAGGACGGCGCTGCGATCGGGCCGGCGTGGCGACATCACACGTTCGGCGAAGATGGGAAACAGCTGCTCGCTCTCGTAGGGGTGCGTCGGATCGGAGAAGCCGATGAGCGGACGAAATGAGCCGTCCATGGCGGCCATGCGGAGGTAGGCGAAGCGGTACCGGCCATCGACCAAGCTGAGAAACCCGAGGGACTGATACTGCCTCGTCTCCGGGTCCCGACGGCTGACGAGCAAGCGGTGCACCGGGGTCATCGACGAGATGGGCGGCCGATCCTGGGTGAGTGAAGCGGTCATACCAAAAGCCTCCTCTTGTTCTCGGCCAGAACTGCTGACAGGAAGGTACGTCGTGGCTCTGACACTCCCGGAACGAAGGACAGAACGCGGTCGACCCGGCCGGCGTCGAACGCGGGTCAGTCCGCGCATCGGCCGACCGGGCCCCGGACGTGGCCGAGTACGGACCGAATGTTGGATAGGTTGTGGCCCACCCGGTTCTTCGGCCGCGGCGTCAATGAGCACGACCGGTATCCCGGCCGCTCGGAGAGAATGAGGTCGCCTGATCGTTCCTCCCAGCCGGCCGGGATGACGTTGCGCGAGATGGTGCCCGCGGTCGAGCCGCGGCGCGCCAGCTCGACAGCAGCCGCCGGCAGGTCGATCAGCCGGGCCAGTGCGCTTGCCGCACGCTCTGCATGGTCGTCATGGCGACGGTATGCGCTGGTCGCTCCTCGTTTGACCGGCTTGAAGATCCACCATTCTGATGGGGACTGATCGTTCGCGTGCTCGGCGCGGGCGACCCACGACTTTTCGTCGTCGCCACCGGGTTCTTGGCCCACGATCACCCAATCCGAGATGTCCACGACCTCGAACATGCTCACGACGAGGCATTCCCCGAAGTTGGCCCGTACAGCGGCGGGAACGCGGCGTCCGGCCGAGCGGTCCGCCGGACGGCCGGGTTGTAGCGCAGGCTGTTCGGCACGCAGGCACACTCCGGGCCGATGCGGATGCCATCGGCGATCGACCCGTTCGCCCGCAGCCGGAAGAGTTCCTGGGTCACCATGTCGCGCAGCGTCGGTGGATCAATGGTGTTGAGGTAGATCTTGGTGCCGCCCTCGAACCCGGCGATGGTCGACAACCGCCACTTGATCAGTACCCGCCACGGCATCGGCACGTCGGCGTCGGGCGGCTTGTGGTGCCATTCCTCGTTGCAGGGCACATCCGGACCGGCCGCCGCGTGCAGCGCGTGGATCAGGTCGGACATGCCACGCAGTTCGGCCCGCGAATGCAGCCAGGGCTGCGGCCGCTCACTGCGCGAGAAGATCTCCAGGGTGGGGTAGCGGTGGCCGAACCCGGCGAACGCGACCGCATGCTCGTTCTCGGCCACCGTCAGGTTGTGGTAGGCCGCGTAGTCCACGGCGAACTCGTTGTAGACGTTCGGGTTCGCCCGCGCCCGCTGGATCTCCAGTTCGGCCTGCACGCCCCGTTCGTCGATCGCGACCAGCTGCTTGTGCAGGTGGTCGAAGGAGGCGCCGGCCGGGCGCAGCCAGTTCTGGAACACCGCGACGTACCGCACGTAGCGGTTGGCCGCGTACAGGTCGCGCTGCGCGTCGATGGTGAACCGCAGGTAGGAGTCGTGCTCGTCCGGCGTGAGCGTCCCGGACGAGGCCAATGCCGATGTCACGGTTGCGTCTTGCGCGTAGTGCCGCCGGGCGACGATCACGTCGTGACCGCTGCCGAAGAAACCCGTCGCGTGGTCGAGCCGATCGGCCTCCGACACGTGCGCCCCGGGCTCGCCGCCGCGCCGCCGGACCAGGTCGTCCAGGTGCCGCCGGCCGGCCTCCGTGGAGAGGTAGTCGAGCATTGTCTCCCGCAGCGAATCCGGCAGCCGGTGGCCGTAGTTGAGGCGCCAGTAGTCGAACGAGACGATCTCGAACAGGTTGGGGATGCGGCGGAACTCGGCGACCGTGTCGAACACGTGGTCGGCCCGCAGATGCCGGATCATCCGTTCGCCCTGCGGGCCGGCGACCAGCCGCGCCCTTTCCGGCGGGGTCTCCAGGTACCTGCCCGAGCAGAACGCGCAGGCGCCGGTCCGGTCCGCGGGAGTCAACGGCCGGGCGTCGGCCGGGTCGGTCGCCGGACCGCCCACCCGGGCGCCCGGTCGGCGGGCCCGACCCGGCACCGTCCACACCTGGGTGCCGGTGAACGGGTTGATCTGCTTGAGGGTGCCGTCGGCCATCCGCTGCAGGAACACCGGTGCGCCGAGGAGAGGGTGCGGCACGCCATCGGCGGGCAGGGCGGGCATGGCACCCATTGTGGTCGCGACGTGCGGCGGGTGATTGCGGCTCGCTCGCGACGCGCCGCCGGTAGGTTAGAGTCGAGTGCCGCGCTTGGATCCGGGCAGCTCGCGCTGTCCCGGGTCGGAACGCGGCCTGTCACGCGGCTCACGGGCCACCACGCAACGATGGAGTTCCGACCACCCGGGTTCGGCAACCCCGATCGGGCCTGCACCACCCAGGGCCCGGTGAAGCCAGGAGGATCATTGCTCGCCGCCTTCGCCTCGGCGCTGAAGACACCCGATCTGCGCAAGAAGATCCTCTTCACGCTCGCCATGGTCGCCATCTACCGGCTGGGCGCGACCGTTCCCTCCCCGGGCGTCTCCTATGGCGCCATTCAGCAGTGCATCGACGAGGCCGGTACCGGCAACGACCTGTTCACCGTGCTCAACCTGTTCTCCGGCGGTGCGCTGCTGCGGTTGAGCGTGTTTGCGCTGGGCATCATGCCGTACATCACGGCATCGATCATCATCCAGCTGCTCGGCGTGGTGATTCCGCGGTTCGAGCAGCTCAAGAAGCTCGGCCAGGCCGGCCAGGCCAAGCTGACCCAATACACCCGGTACCTGACGATCGGGTTGGGCATCCTGCAGTCCACCGCGTTCCTGGCCTTGGCCATCAACGGTCAGATGTTCCCCGGGTGCTCGGTCGGCTCCCAGATCATCCCGGACCAGAGCGCCTTCGCGCTGGTCACCCTGGTGCTTACGATGACCGCCGGAACGGCCGCCATCATGTGGATGGGCGAGCTGATCACCGACCGGGGCATCGGCAACGGCATGTCGATCCTGATCTTCACCTCGATCGCCGCCCGGATCCCGGCCGAGGGCATGAACATCCTCAACAACCAGGGCGCGATCGTCTTCTCCGTGGTCCTGGTGCTCGCGCTGCTGATCATTGCCGCCGTCGTGTTCGTCGAGCAGGGGCAGCGCCGGCTCCCGGTGCAGTACGCCAAGCGGATGATCGGCCGGAAGATGTACGGCGGGACGTCGACGTATCTCCCGTTGAAGGTGAATCAGGCCGGCGTCATCCCGGTCATCTTCGCGACCTCGCTGCTGTACCTGCCGCTGCTGCTGGTTCAGCTGATCGCGCCGACCACGGTCAGCGCAGACGGCACCCAGGAAGTCAGCGGCTGGGCCCAGTTCCTGCAGCTGTACGTGATCAACCAGGGCAGCT
Organism: Nakamurella sp.; assembly: GCF_044224575.1. Taxonomy (GTDB): domain Bacteria; phylum Actinomycetota; class Actinomycetes; order Mycobacteriales; family Nakamurellaceae; genus Nakamurella. Next base: position 408,276 of record NZ_JBGAKE010000001.1, on the reverse strand, counting down.
GGGTGCACATCCTGCTCTACTTCGCGCTGATCATCTTCTTCACCTACTTCTACGTCGGGATCACGTTCAACCCGACCGAGCGGGCCGACGAACTGAAGAAGTACGGCGGCTTCATCCCGGGCATCCGGCCGGGCCGGCCGACGGCCGAGTATCTGCAATACGTGCTGTCCCGCATTACCCTGCCCGGGTCGATCTACCTGGGAACTGTGGCGATTCTCCCGAACCTCTTCCTCGAACTGACCGGCGAAGGCAACAATCAGAACTTCCCGTTCGGTGGCACAGCAGTCTTGATCATGGTCGGTGTTGGGCTGGACACCGTCAAGCAGATCGAGACCCAGCTGATGCAGCGCAACTATGAAGGGTTCCTTCGCTGATGAGAATTCTGATCGTCGGTCCTCAGGGTGCCGGTAAGGGCACCCAAGCCAGCCGCCTCGCCGAGAACCTCGGCATCCCGCACATCTCCACCGGCGACATCTTCCGGGCCAACGTGGGCGCGGGCACCGAACTGGGCGTACTGGCCAAGAAGTACATGGACGCCGGCGAGCTCGTGCCGGACGAGGTGACCGTGGCCATGGTGGCCGCCCGGTTCGACGAGCCCGACGCCGCGAAGGGCTTCCTGCTCGACGGCTTCCCGCGGACCGTGGGGCAGGCGAACAAGCTGGGCGAGATTCTCGTGGAGCGGAACGAGGACATCGACAAGGTCCTGTTGCTCGAAGTGCCGGACGACGTGCTGCTGGGTCGGATGCTCGCCCGCGGCCGCGCTGACGACACCGCCGACGCGATCACCCGCCGGCTGGAGCTGTACCACCAGGAGACCAAGCCGCTGCTGGACTACTACGCCGATCGGTTGGTGGCGATCGACGGTGTCGGCGGCATCGACGAGGTGCAGCAGCGGGCGCTGAAGGCACTCGGCCACTGAGGCCTGCACGGAAGATGGCTGTCAATGGCTGAGGCGATCCAGCTCAAGACCCGCGGCGAGCTGCAGGCGATGCGCGCCGCGGGTCGCCTGCTGGCCGACGCGATCGCCGCCGGGCGTGCCGGCGTCGCACCCGGCGTCAGCACCCTGGACGTCAATGACGTCGTCGCCGGGGTCATCGCCGAGGGCGGCGGCACCAGTAACTTCCTGCACTACGGCGCCCGCCGTGACGACCCGGGCTTCCCGGCGACGATCTGCGCGTCGGTGAACGACGAGGTGGTGCATGGAATCCCGTCGGCCGATCGGATCCTGCACGACGGTGACCTGTTCTCCATCGACGCCGGCTGCATCCTGGACGGTTGGCACGCCGATAGCGCGGTGTCCGTACACGTCGGGACGCCGCCGAGCATGGACGAGGTTGATCTGATCGCCGCGTGCGAGCGGGCCATGTGGGTGGGCATCGCTGCGGCGCGGCCGAACGGCCGGCTGGGCGACATCTCGGCCGCGATCGAGCAGTCGGTCGCCTGGTCGTCCCGGGCCGACGGCCGCCGCTACGGCTCGGTGTCCGGCTACGGCGGGCACGGCATCGGGACCGCCATGCACATGGCCCCGTTCGTGCCCAACCAGGGCAAGCGGGGCAAGGGGCCCAGGCTGGCGCCGGGCACTGCCCTGGCCATCGAGCCGATGCTGACCCTGGGCCGACCGGGCACCAGGGTGCTGGCCGACGACTGGACGGTCGTGACCAAGGACGGCGCCCGGGCCGCGCACTGGGAACATTCGATCGGCATCGGCGAAGACGGCATCTGCGTGCTCACCGCCCCCGACGGCGGCGCGGCTGGGCTCCTCCCGTTCGGTGTCGTTCCGATCTCCCTGGACTAGACCTTGCCGTTGCTGTCCCGGCTGGAGTCGGCCGCTGCCCGCCGCACGCCCGTGTTCGTCCTGGTCACCACCTTGCTGTGCGCGCTCACCCTGGCCGCCGGCTACGCGAACAAGGCCCGGTGCATCGGCCCGGACTACGACCACCAGGGCCGCAGCACCCCGGACTACGGTGTCCGGATCACCCGCGACGTCTGCTACACGGACATCCAGTACCTCTGGATCGGCCGGGACATCGACGAGCACGTCTTCCCGTACGTGCACGGCGGGTACGACACCGCTCGCGGTGAGCTGTACGGCGGCGCCGTCGAGTACCCGGTGCTCACCGGGGTGGCGATCTGGCTGGCCGCGCTGCCGTCGGACACGGACGGCGACTTCCTGACGTTCTCGGCGCTGCTGCTGTCCGTCGCGGGGCTGCTGTCCGCGGCGATGCTGGCGTGGCTGGCCGGCCTGCGGTCCTGGTGGTTCGCCCTGGCCCCGCCGCTGGTGCTGTACGCGTTCCACAACTGGGACCTGTTCGCAGTCGCATGTTCGGTGTGGGCGTGTTGGATCCTGCTTCGCGCGGCCCGGGGGACCGGGGGTGTCGACCGGGCTCGGCCACTGATCGTCGCGGCGTTGGCCCTGGGCCTGGGGGCCGGGTTCAAGCTGTACCCCGCGATGTTCGCGCTGCCCGTCGCCTGCTGGCTGGCGGCCGGCGGCTGGCAACGCGGCCGGACCGACGTCACCCGCTGGCGGCGGGCGTGGGTGGGGGCCGGGTTCCTGGCCGGCACCGGAGCGGTCTTCGCGCTGTGCAACCTGCCGTTCATGATCGCCGGCTGGCGGGGGTGGTGGGCCTCGTTCCAGTTCCAGTGGAGCCGGCCGATCGACATGACCACCAACACGATCTGGTTCTGGCTGTTCCGGCCCTACAGCAACTCGGGGAACGAGGTGGTGCAGGACCGGCTGGCGATCGCCGCGACCGTCGCCACCCTGCTCGGCCTGCTGCTGGCCGTCGGCGTCGGCTGGCTCCGGTACCGGCGCGACCGGGTGTATCCGTGGCTGCCGGTGTGTGCGGCCATGCTGGCCACCTACCTGCTGTTCAACAAGGTGCACTCGCCGCAGTTCGTGCTGTGGCTGCTGCCGTTCTTCGTGCTGCTGCGGATCCGGGCCGGGTGGATCCTGGCCTATTTCGTCGCCGACGCGGCGGTCGGTATCGGCTTCTTCCGCTGGCAGTACCTGATCAACAGCGGCCTGCCGGACACCACCTGGGACGCCTTCTCGCCGCAAGCGGTGCTCATCGGTGTCTGGGGGCGGGTCGCGTTGTTGATCGCGCTGTTCGTGGTTTTCTCGCGGGCGTCAGTGGTGGACCTGCCGGCGGCACCGCCGCACGGCAAAGCGGCGGCGAGGATGTCCTCGCCGCCGCTTCCGTGATGCCGTTCCCGGTCTCGTGGCCCGGGAACCCCCAGGGGTCGACCGAACGTGTGAGGTCGCCATTCGGAATTCGATGAAGAGGGTGCCTGGCGATCCGATGACGCAGGAATCGGATTGCCAGACACCCTCTGAGTCCTGTGAATCAGTGCCTGTCAGCCGGGCCTGGTCAGTGGGTCAGTTCCTTGGTCTTGTAGGAGCTGACGTCGGCCCGGTGCTCGGCCGCGGAGTGCTCGTCCAGCATGTCGGTGTCGTCGAAGGGATCCTCGTTGGTGAACACCCGCTTGGTCTGGGCGTAGTCGACCTCCTTGGTCCAGTGGCCGATGACCAGGGTGGCGACGGCGTTGCCGGAGAAGTTGGTCAGGGCGCGGGCCTCGCTCATGAACCGGTCGACCGCGACGATCAGGCCGACACCCGGCACCAGGTCGGGGCGGTGGGAGGCCAGGCCGCCACCGAGGGTGGCCAGGCCGGCGCCGGTGACCCCGGCGGCACCCTTCGAGGCGATGATCATGAACAGCAGCAGCGAGAGCTGCTCGCTCCAGGTCAGCGGGGTGCCCATGGCGTTGCCGATGAACAGCGAGGCCATGGTCAGGTACATGGCGGTGCCGTCCAGGTTGAACGAGTAGCCGGTGGGCACCACGATGCCGACGACGGGCTTGGAGACACCCAGGTGCTCCATCTTGGCGATGAGCCGCGGCAGGGCGGTCTCGGAGGAGCTGGTCGCCACGATCAGCAGGTACTCCTGGCGCAGGTACTTGAGCAGGCTGAAGATCGACAGGCCGGTGGTGACCTTCAGCAGGCCACCCAGGATGACGACGATGAACGCCAGGCAGGTGGCGTAGAAGACGGCGACGAACAGCGACAGCGCACCGATGGCGGCCCAGCCGGCGTTGCCGACGACGCCGGCGATCGCACCGAAGGCGCCGATCGGGGCCAGCCACATGATGCCGGCCAGGATCTTGAACACCAGCCGCTGCGCGACGGTGACCGCATTGATGATCGGATCACCCTTCTTGCCCAGCGCCTGCACGGCGAAGCCGACCAGCAGCGCGACGAACAGGGCCTGCAGCACATTGCCCTCGGTCAGCCCGCCCAGCAGGGAATGCGGGATGATGTCGATGATGAAGTTGCCCGAGCCCTCGGACACGGCCGGCACGGTGTAGGAAGCGGTCGACGCGGCCGCCTGCAGGCTGTCGCCGGGGTGGACCAGGTTGCCCACCAACAGGCCAAGGCCCAGGGCGAACGTCGACATGACGATGAAGTAGAGAAGGGCCAGACCGCCGACCTTGCCGACCTGGGAGGCCTTGCGGACCGAGCCGATGCCCAACACGATCGTGCAGAAGATGATCGGCGCGATCATCATCTTGATCAGGTTGACGAACGCGGTGCCGATGATCGACAGGCCGGCTGCGCTCTTGCCGAAGATCAGGCCGACCGCCACACCGGCGACGACGGCGACGATCACCGCGACGTAGAGCCAGTGCGTGCTGACCTTCTTTTTCTTGGGCTGGTCGGCCACTACGGCACCGGAACCCTCGGGGGGATTTGACACTGTCGACATTGACTCTCTCCTGGGGGACGGAGTATCGGGGGGACTGGAGAGAACAATCCCGGGACGGCGCCCGAAGGTCACTGGTTTGTTCATAAAGTAAGCGGTGTGCGGAACACCGAGAGGTCGACCGGGTATCCGGAAACCCGCTCGCGCGGGACCGAGCCAGTGACGGGAAGCCTTGGGTGACAACGACAATCACTGTCCTGCTGCTCGCCGTCGTGTTGCTCGGGTTGATCGTCATGGCGCTGCTGGGTGGTCGTTTCGTGCGCCGGCGAATGCTCGATCCGCCCGGTGTGCGAGCCGCGGCCCAGGCCTTGCGAACGGCGGGACTGGCGGCTCCACCATTGCGAAATGGTCTTACCAAAGAATCGGCTGTCCAAGCGCTGCCGTACCTGCGGGCATTGCTGGAAACCCCCGGGGTGGCCCTGTGCGATCCGGACGGACGCTCGCTGGGTGCCCAAGGACCCGGCGGGCACCATGTCGACGCCGTCGCCGAAACCGTCCGCGACTCGCTGCGGGCGGACCGTCGGCAACTGGTCACCCTGCCGACCTGCGACGTCGCCGGGTGCGCGGTGGCCCGCGCCGTCGTCGTCCCGCTGATCGCATCGGGTGAGCCGGCCGGCGCGTTGGTCGTGCTCACCGGGTCCGCGGTGGGGCCCTACTTGATCCGGGCCGCCGACGAGACGTCCCGATTCATCACCACCCAGCTCGAGCTGGCCGACCTGGACGCCTCCCGGGCCGACCTGGCCCGGGCCGAGGTGCGGGCACTGCGGGCGCAGATTTCCCCGCACTTCATCTACAACGCGCTGACCACCATCGCCGCGTTCGTGCGGAGCGATCCGGACCGGGCCCGCGAGCTGCTGCTGGAATTCGCCGACTTCACCCGCTACTCCTTCCGCCAGGCCGGGGAGTTCACCACGCTGGCCGACGAGCTGGGCAACATCGAGAAGTACCTGACCCTGGAGCGGGCGCGGTTCGGTGACCGGCTCCGGATCCGGTGGCGGATCGCGCCGGAGGTGCTCGGGGTCGTCGTACCGTTCCTGTCGATCCAACCGCTGGTGGAGAACGCGGTGCGGCACGGCCTGGCCGGTCGGCCGGGCGGCGGCACCGTCTCGGTCACCGCCGAGGACATCGGCCCGGACTGCGTGATCAGCGTGGAGGACGACGGCCAGGGCATGGACCCGGAGCGGGTCGGGCGGCACGACGAACCCGGCGCCGATCATGATGCCGATCATGTGGGGCTGGGCAACGTGGACGACCGGCTGCGCGCGGCGTTCGGCGAGGACTACGGGCTCGTCGTGGAGACCGCACCGGACGCCGGCACCAAGGTGATCGTCCGGCTGCCCAAGTTTGCACCGGGCGTGACGGCCCTGTCCTGAGCCCGTTCGACGCCTGACCCCGCCTGACCCCGCCCGTCCGGCCGTCCCGCCGTCCCGTCGACTCGCCAAAGATGCGTGTTCCCGGGGGCTGCCGACCACCTGGTTCCCGCCGACTCGCCAGATATGCAGGTTCCAAGGCCCTCGGAACCTGCATATCTGGCGAGTCGGCGGGGGTACGGGTGCGGGTTCGGCGGGGGACGGGTTGTGCGGGTTCGGCGGCGCCGGGGGTTCGGAGTCGGCGGGGGTGCGGGTGCGGGTTCGGCGGGGTACGGGTGCGGGGGTCGGCGGGGGACGGGTGCGGGGGTCGGTGCGGGCGTGGGGCGGGTCGGGGTTGTCCGGGGTGGGTGCAACGACCAGGATGCAGTCAGCCGGATCGCCCCGGCGCGACGGGACGACCGGACGGGAGGTGTGGATTGCGGCCAGGAGTCGGTGACCAGGCCCGACGGGACTCCGCTGAGCGCGCGCCGGCGGCGGCCGGCCTGACCGTGCTGGCGGTCGACGACGAGGCGCCGGCCCTGGACGAGATCAGCTACCTGCTGCGCGGCGACCCGCGGGTCGGCACGATCCTGACCGCCGGCAACGCCGCGGAGGCAATGGCTCTGCTCACCCGCGCGGACCCCGACATGCCGATGCCGGATGCGGTGCTCCTGGATATCGCGATGCCCGGCTGGGACGGCGTCGACCTGGCCCGGGTGCTCTCCGGGTTGCCACGCCCGCCGGCGGTCGCGTTCCTGTCCGCGCACGACAACCGCGCCGTGGAGGCCTACGAGATCGGCGCCGTCGACTACCTGCTCAAGCCGGTCCGGGCGGCCCGGCTGGCCGAGGCGGTCACCCGGTTCTGCGCGGCCCGGGACGCAACGGCCGAGGTTGACCGGCGCCGGTTCACCGACCCGCAGCGCACCGGCGTGGACCGCCCGAGCGGCGCCCCGGCCCGACCGCCCGCGGCCGCGCCCGGGTCGCAGGACGTGATGATCGCGGTCGACCTGGCCGGCAGCACCCGGTTCGTCTCCCGGTCGTCGGTGTGCTGGGCCGAGGCGCAGGGCGACTACGCCCGGCTGCACGTCGCCGGTGGTGGCAGTCACCTGATCCGCACCCCACTGGCCGTGCTGCAGGAGGAATGGGCGCCGGCGGGATTCGTGCGGGTGCACCGCGGCTACCTGGTCGCCCTGGGCCGGATCGTCGAGCTACGCTCCGTCGACGGCGGGTACCGCATCCTTGTCTCCGGCCAACCGGCCATCGCCGAACTCCCGGTCAGCCGGCGTCACCTGCGGACACTCAAGCAGCAGTTGCTCGCCGGCCGCCGGCCCGGCCGGTGACCGACCGCCACCCGCCCCGGCGGGTTCGGGTGGTGCTTGCCGACCGGCGGCCCGCCGCCCGCCGGCCGGTGCTGCGCGCCGCCGAGGTGGCCGAGCAGACCGAACTAGGCCGCGAACTGGTCCGGGGACTGGTTCGCGCCCAACTCGTCGCGTCCATCCGGGTCGCGGTGCTGGCGTTGGCGCTGTTCGCGCCGCTGCCGGTGCTGTTCGCCTACGTCCCCGCGTTCGGTGCCGCCCGGGTGCTGGGCATCCCGGTCGCCTGGTGGCTGCTCGGCGTGCTCGCCTACCCGACCCTGTACCTGCTGGCCCGCTGGCACCGCCGGCACGCGGAGCGGATCGAACGCGATTTCACCACGCTCCTCGGGCGGGATGAGCAACGATGACCAGGGTGGGCGGTAGCGCTCAGCACTGCCGAGCGAATCATGGACACCACGGCAGTTCCCACGGGTGCGGCGCGGAGCCGGCGAGCGCCCCGACGAGGGAGTTGCGATGACCCTCGGCAACTCCACCCTGTCCCTGGTGGCGATCGCCCTGGTCGTCGTTCTCACCGGCGTGATCGGCGCCTACGGCGTCCGGTTCGCCCGGACCACCAACGATTTCCTGGTCGCGTCCCGCACGGTGCGGCCCGCCTGGAATGCGGCGGCCATCTCCGGCGAGTACCTGTCGGCCGCGTCGTTCCTGGGCGTCGCCGGATTGATCGCGGTCTACGGGCCCGACGCCCTCTGGTACCCGGTCGGATTCACCGCCGGCTACCTCGCCCTGCAGTTGTTCGTGGCCGCCCCGCTGCGCCGATCCGGGGCCTACACCGTGCCTGACTTCGCCGAGATCCGGTGGGGGTCGAGGCGGCTGCGTGGGCTGGCCACCGGGCTGGTGCTGGCGATCGCGTGGCTGTACATGGTTCCCCTGCTGCACGGGGCCGGCCTGGTGCTGCAGCAGGTCACCGGCCTGCCCCGGTGGGTCGGCGTGACGGTGGTCGCCGGCGTGGTGACGCTGAACGTGGTGGCCGGCGGGATGCGTTCCATCACCCTGGTCCAGGCCTTCCAGTACTGGTTCAAGGTGGTCGCCATCGCGGTCCCGGTGCTGGTGGCATTTGCGGTGACCCGGCCGGGGGTCGGCGAGCTGTTCACCGGTGCGTGGGCCGCCGCCGGCACGGGCCTGGGCGGGGGATCGTCCGCGGCCGAAATCTACTCGTTGATGCTCGCCACCTTCCTGGGCACTATGGGACTGCCGCACGTGCTGGTCCGCTTCTACACCAACGTGGATGGCGGGTCGGCGCGGGCGACGACCGTGCGGGTGATCGCGCTGCTCGGGGTTTTCTACGCCTTTCCCACGCTGGCCGGGGTGTTGATGCACCGGTTCATGCCGCCGCCCGGACCGGGTCAGGCGGACACCCTGTTGCTCGGCCTGCCTGCGCAGGTGATCGGTGGGTGGGTGGGTGCGGTGCTCGCCGCGTTGGTCGCCGCCGGCGCCATCGCCGCGTTCCTGTCCACCTCGTCCGGGCTGGTGGTGGCCGCCGCCGGGGTGCTGTCCACCGATGTGCTCCGCGGCCGGGTGCGCGACTTCCGGGTGTCCGCGGTGGTCGCCGGGCTGGTGCCGCTCCTGATCGCCCTGCCGACCACCAGCGTGGACATCTCCCGGGTGGTCGGGATGGCCTTCGCGGTGGCCGCGTCGACCTTCTGCCCGCTGCTCGTGCTGGGCATCTGGTGGCGGGGGCTGACCACGGCGGGAGCGGTGGCCGGGCTTGTCGTCGGCGGCGTGATCTCCCTGGGCGCCCTGGCCACCTTCGTCGCGTTTCCGGCGGTGTCGACGGGCGCCCTGGAGTCGTTGCTCGGGCAGCCGGCGGTCGTCTCGGTGCCGGCCTCGTTCGCCACGATGGTCGTCGTCTCGTTGCTCACCCGGAGTTCGGTGACGGCCCGGGCCGACGCGGTGCTGGCCCAGTTGCACCTGCCGTCCGCGGCTCGGCGGGTGGGCGCACCCTGACCGACGTCAGGCGTCCTGGACCCGCTCGCGCCGATCCTCGTCGTCCCTGGCCCGACGCAGGTTCAGCGCCTTGGGGAACAGCCGGCGTTGGGTCAACCACCCGGCCGCGGCCAGGGCCACCCAGAGCGCGGTGCTGAGCGCCTGCTCACCGCCGGGGGTGGGGTGCCGCAGGAAACCGAGCGAGTCCGGCCAGATCAGGCCGATGGCGCTGAGGATCAGTCCCGCGCCGCCGATCGCGGTCGCCCAGAGCAGCACCCGCTCGCGAAACTTGTCGGCCAGGAATCCGAAAACCAGTGCGGTGGCGATCACGACGACCGCCGCCAGCACGATGGTGCGGTCGGCCCCGGCGGACACCGAGTACAACTTGGCCCCGATCAACGACCCGGCGACCATGCCGACGACGAACCGGGCGACCTTGAAGACGAGCGCGACCAGCAGTTCCAGGATCAGCGCCGAACCGGCGGCGACGAGCAGCGTGGTCCAGCCCGAGGCGCCGAACAGGTCCGCCAGCAGCCAGCCCAGGCCGAACCCGGACGCCATGATCGCCAGATGGACCGACCCGATGCCGAAGAAGCACAGCACCACGCCGACCCCGACGACGACCCACTCCGTCACCGCATCCCCCTCGACTTGCCGGTGCGAGCCCGGGCTGCCCACCTCGCCCCGGCTCCGGATCGTTTCCAGAATCCCACGACGGAGCCGCCGATCGGCACCCGTCGAGCCGACCCCTTCGGATGACGCAGCAACCGGTTCGGTGACTGGCCGCTACCTCCCCGGCCGTCAGAACCCTCCGATTCCCTTCCCGACCAGCACCGCACCGATGACCAGGAACAGCACCGCCATGACCGCGGCGGTGTGCTCGTCCAGCCAGGACTTGGCCTCGTTGAGCGGCCCGCGCATCCTGTCCTTGGCCACGGCGTAGGCGATCACCGGGACGGCGACGGTGCTGGCGGCGATGACGGTGAAGATGACGATGACGATGACGTCATCGGCCACACTCAGCCCGCCCGCTCCGATGGCCACACCCGCGGCGACCGCCATCAGGAGGTTCTTCGGGTTGACCGCGGCCAGCGCGAATCCGAGGCCGAACGCCTGGACGAAGCCCATCTTGTCGATGGCCGCCATCCACTTCGGCTGCCCCTTTTTCTCGTTCCGGCCACGCCACTGGCGCAGGCCCGCCATCATCAGCACGGCGCCCAGCCCGACCTTCACCCAGCTGACCCCGGTCGGCTGTTCGCTCGCCCCGACACTGCCGGACACGACAGTGAAAAGGCCGGTGGCGACAACGATGCCGAGCACCCACCCGACCAGATACCCGGTGCTGGTGCTGCCCGCATGGCCCGAGAACAGCATCAGGATGGCTGCGATGATCGGGATCGGTGAGATGGCAATGCCGACGGCCAGGGGCAGGATTTCGCCGATCACACCGTTCATCTGGTCCTCCGTTCGTTCGTGGTGATGGTCAGGGTGACAAATCTCGAACGCCGGATCCGGCTGATCGGTGGGGGATTCGATCGTGGGAAGGCGCTCGCGTCATCATCGAATACCACGCCCTCAGTGCCTTTGCCGGCCTGCGGGACCGGCAGTTGGCGCTGAGCCGGGTTGCCGGGTCCTTCCGGTGACCGCCGAGTGCGGGCCGGCCGGACAAGTGTCAGTCCGCGTACTGGGCGAGACCTCCGCCGAATGACCAGTTCTCTTTCGGTACCTCGACCAGGCTGATCACCACGTCATCGACGGCGATGCCGACTCGCTCGTGCAGCCCGTCGGCGATGGCCCGGTAGAGCGACTTCTTCACCTCGAGGGATCGGCCCTGGTTGAGGGTGATCTGGATGATCAGCGACGCAGGGGAGCGGTCGAGCAGGTAGTGCGGGTCCAGGATCAGGTCGCCCGCGGCGTGTTCGGACACCACCACGAACCGGTCGTTGGCCGGCACGTTCGCGGTCGCGACCATCGCCTCGTAGACGACATCGGCGATCGCGGTGCGCTCCTGGGCAGGGCGGCCGGCCGGCAGGTCGATGCGAACCAGGGGCATGGGTGTTCTCCTTCTGATCGGGGCCGCGGACCGGGACGTCCCGCCCTCGTCAATCGGTCTCCACGAACGCGCCTCACAGCACCCGCCACCTTGCCGGTGTGATGCCCGGCCCCGACGGCGGTGCTGTCCGCTTTCGCCTGTGGCATCAGCGCTTTCATCGACTCACGCAGTTCCGTCAAGCGGTCAGCTCCTTCTTCGCGGCGCCGCGCCGCGGCCACACCAACGCCACCACGACGGTGACGACCAGGGACAGTGCGGCGGTGGCGAGCATGGTGCGACCGAGCCCGCTGGAGAACGCGTCGATGACCGCCTGGGTCACCTTGGCAGCGAGCTCGGGGTCGAGCGCGGACAACGCGTCCTTGTACGAGGCGGAGTTGACCAGGGCGTGGTGGGCCTCGTCGACCTGGGCCTGGGTGAGGCCGGTCGCGGCGATCGCCGCCGACGAGTCGGCCTCGGTGAATCCGCGGGCGAACGCCGACAGCAGCGCCACGCCGAGCGCGCCGCCGACCATCGACGACATCTTGAACACCCCGGCGGCCGTGCCGGCCAGCGATTGCGGGACGTCACCCACGGCGGTGTTGGAGATCGGGGTGGACAGCAGGCCGAGGCCGACGCCGATCACCACCAGCGCAACGGCGATCAGCACGATGGTGGTGTCGGAGTTCAGGACGCCGAGCACGGCCAGCCCGGCGCTCATCACGACCAGCCCGATCAGCACCGGCAGCCGTCCGCCGTACTTCCCGCCCAGCCGGCCGCCGACCGGGATCAGCGCGAAGATGCCGATGGTGGCCGGCAGCATCAGCATGCCGGCGGCGATCGGGCTGTAGCCGCGGGCGTTCTCCAGCCACAGCACCAGCAGGTAGCTGAGCCCGGCGAACGCCAGGTTCATGGTCAGGTTCGCCGTCAGCGCCCCGTCGTAGGGGCGCAGCCGGAACAGCTTCAGATCGACCAGCGGTTCGGTGACCCGTTGCTCGACCAGCACCCAGATCACCACGAGCACGACCGTGGCGGCGAACAGGCCCAGGATCAGCGGGCTGCCCCAGCCGGCGGCCGGTCCGTCGGTCAGGGCGTAGAGCAGGGCGAAGGCGGCCAGCGCAATCGTCACGAGGCCGACCCAGTCGACCGTGCGCGACGCGGTCGGATCCTTCGATTCCGGGGTGAGTGCCCGGATGACCAGGAAGGCGGCGACCCCCAGCGGCACGTTGATCCAGAACAGCCAGGCCCAACCCAGGGTCTGGGTGATCACCCCACCGATCGCCGGGGCCACCGCCTGCCCGCCCCAGGCGACCGCCTGCCACACCCCGAACGCGGTCAGCTGGTCGCGGCCGGAGAACTGCGGCGGGATCAGCGCCAGGGTGGCCGGCAGGATCAGCGCGGCGCCGATGCCCATCAGCCCGCGACCGACGATCAGCGTGCCGGCGCCCGGGGCCAACGCCGCGACGACCGAGAACGCCGCGAACAGGGCAATGCCGATCAGCAGCATCTTCCGGCGGCCGAACACGTCGCCGAACTTGCCGGCCGCGATCACCAGGGCGCCGGCGACCAGACTGAACGCATTGTTCGCCCACTGCAGGGTGGACAGGTCGGCGTGGAAGTCGTCGGCGATCGCCGGGATGGCGACCCCGATATCCGCGAAGGCCAGCCAGACCAGCCCGGCCGCGGTGCAGGTGGCCGCCAGCGACACCCAACGGCGGGACGGGGCGGGGGGAGCGCTCATCCCACCGACGTGATCGCGAGGTCGACCGGGGGCGGGGCTTGCCGGTGATCTGTCCGCCCGACCACCCGGAGACCCGCCGACGTGCCCGCGCACTGGATCATCGCGCGAGTGTAGAACGCGCCGCTCCCTGCGCGACCGGTTCGTTCCGGCGCGCTTGGCGGCGGCTCCATCCGGCGCTGCCCGGCGGAGCCAACCCGCGCCAGGCGTTGCCGGTGGGGGCGAGGAGCCGGTGCCGGGGAGGCGGACGAACCCGGGCGGGCGAAGCGTCACCGCGATGTGGAATCGGTCAGCCCGGATCGGTGCGCCGCGATGATCCTCTTGAGCTGGTCGGCGGCCGCCTGCACCTGACGCAGGTCGGCGGGTTGTGCGGTGTCCCTGGTCGCATCGGCGACGATGAGGTCGGCCTGCTCGTCCAGCGCGGCCCATCGTTCGGGGTCGTCGGGCAGCACCGCAGCGCAGTTGGTCAGCAACCGGAGCAGGGCCGTCGTCAGTGTGGGTTCGCTGGAGCCGTAGCGCCGGATCAGCCCGCACATGGTGTCGAGGTAGTCCCCGAACCGCCGGGCCGGCACGATGACGACGCCCTGACCGGTGGCATCCCGCACCACGTCGTCGCCGAGCGGGCGGACCGCCATCGCGCAGAAGATCACTGAGAGATGATCGACCGCCTGCACGGCCGTGTACGGATCGTTGACCGCGGGAGACAATGCCTTGCAGGCCATGTCGACCAGTTGCCGGATGCCGAAGGCGGCGTCCTGCTCCTGGGTGCGTTCGAAGCCGACCCGGACAGCGTGCTCGATCGGATGGGTCAGCACCGCGGGATCGGGTGCGGGTTCGTCCGGGCCGGGGGTCCACATCCACCCCAGCACGGTGCCGGCCACGACATGTTCACCGACGCGCACCCGCAACCTGATGTGCAGGTGGTACCGGCCGGCCAGCGGCAGCAGGTGCTCCGGGTGGACGGTCTGCAGGTAGCCCGACACCGGGGCGGGAATCGGCACCGCCCAGTCCGGCGCGATCGGGGCCGGGTCCTCGCTGCTGCCGAGGTGGCCGTGCACGACTCGGAGGGTGCTCGATTCGACGCGTTTGGCGATGGCGTCGACCTGCACCGAATGGGCCAGGTGATCCGCGTAGTAGACGACCATGCCCAGGCTGACGAACATCAGCAACAGCGCACCGCTCACCGCCAGGCGGGGAAAGTCCTCGGTGCGGGCGCCGCCGATGACCCCGACCGTGTACAGGCCCGACGCGGTGTACACGAAGGTTGCCACGAAGGTGCTGAGGACGACCTGGTTGGGCTTGTCGCGCAGGAAGTTGCGCAGCAAGCGGGGCGAGAACTGGGTCGAGGACAGCTGCAGCGCGACCACCGTGAGCCCCAGGACCAGCGCGATCACGGTGACGACGGTGCTGGTGATGTCGATCATCAGACCGCGGGCGTCGTCCGCGGTGCCCTGGAACGCCAACGGCGCCAGCACCGAATCCGGGCCGACGTCGATGTGCGAGACGGCGAACCCGATCAGCAGCGCCGCCAGTGCGCTCGCCCCGGGCAGCACCCACAGCGATCCGGTCGTGTACTCGCGGAGGGCTTCCCGGTTGATCATCGTCTTGCTCCTCACGGGCGCTCCGGAGTCACAGTACGACCGAAACCGACCGTCGGCAGTGCGATTCATGACGCCGGTGCGAACGCCTATTCCGGCGGCCGGTGCGGGCCGTCACGGCGGTGGGGCTCGGCCGGGGGTGCGCGAAAGATCTGGGCGAGATCGACGTCCGCGTCCGCCAACGCGACCACCTCGTCGCCGGCGCGCAGGCGGGTGGTCCCACGAATCTGCACGAGCGAACCTTCGCGCGTGACCAGGCTGATCCACGCGGACCGGTCCAGATGCAGGGCGGCGATGGTCGTTCCTTCCGCCGCCGATCCGACGGCCACGACGTACCGGTGCAGACCCTCGGGTTCGCTGCGCAGCCCGATGCCCAGGGTCCAGGGCTTCGGTACGAGGGTTCGCATCGGCACGCGGCACCGGCGGGCGACGAGCGGCGCCAGCCCGCCCTGGACCAGCACCGAGATCAGCACCACCACGAAGACGATCCCGTACAAGCGGTCGGCCCCGGCGACACCGGCGTCCACGATGAAGATCCCGAGCAGGATGGGAACCGCACCCTTCAGGCCCGCCCAAAGAACGAACCCCCGCTCGCCCCAACGCAGCCGCAGCGGCAACAGCAGGATCCCGACCAGCACCGGGCGCACGACCCCGATGAGCAGGGCGGCCAGACCCACCGCCACCCAGAGTTCGCCCGGATCGAGCACCTCAGGTACCGACACGGTCAGTCCCAGCACGGTGAACGCGACGATCTCGGCCAGTCCGGCCAGGCTCGAGCTGACCCGTTCGATCTCGCTCTTGAGGGGGGCCCGGACGTCGCCGACCATGATCCCGGCCAGCAGGACCGCGAGGAAGCCCGAGCCGGACAACACGGTCGTGACCCCGAAGATCAGGCCGGCCGCCGCCAGCACACGAATCGGGTACAGCGCCTCGTTCGGCAGCGGGCGGCGCATCAGGCGAGCCAGCCCCCAGCCACCGGCCACCCCGACCAGGGCGCCCACGAGCAGCTGGCGGGCAAACTCGACCAGGCCGTCGACCACCGCGGAGCCCGTCGACGACGACCCGGTGGCGCCCAGCAGGGCGATCATCAAGGCGATGCCGACGGGGTCGTTCGCTCCCGATTCGCCCTCCAGGATCACGCCCGAGCGGCCGGTGATCTCCCGGCGTCCCAGGACGGAGAACACGACCGCGGGATCGGTGGGCGCCAGGGCCGCACCGATCAGCAGGGACGACTCCCAGCCGAACCCGAACAGGCCGTGCGCCGCGAGCGCCAGCCCGCCCGCGGTCACAATGGTGCCGACGACCCCGAGCCAGGTGACCGCGACCGCCGCCGATCGGAATCGACGCCACCCGATATGCATCCCGCCGTCGAACAGGATGAAGATCAAGGCAACCGTGACCAGTTCCTCGTCGACGCCCAGCGGGACGGCCCCGAGCGTGGGGACGAAGGTCGTGCAGACCGCCGCCCCGACCAGGAACAGGGCCGGCGCCGGTACCCGCAGCCACTCGCTCAACCGATGCGAGAACACCGCCAGCAGAACCGCTGCGGCCACCACCGCGACGAGCGCCCCGAAGCCGACAGTCCCGGTCATCGTCCGATGACGCGCTGTCGGTCGAGGGTCGACGCCGGCCCCGCCTCAAGGGAGTTCGGGTTCCTTCTGACGAGGCATCGCACCCCGGAAGTAGAACCCGTCCGCGCGGGCGGCGCCACCGGTCCGTCGGGCGGGCGGATCAGGGCGTGACGATGGGGGCGTTCTGGTCGCCCGGATCCGGCACGGCGATCAGCCGGGCCAGGGCAGAAGCGTCCCCGGACAACGCGATGCCCGCATCAGCCAGCTTGTCGGGGGACACCACCCCGAGCGCCAGGGCAGGCAGCGACCGGCTGGTGGTGGTCACGGTGGCGTCGGCGTCGCCCTTCTGCGCGGCGGCGCTGTAGGTGAGCACGCCGTTGGTCACCCGGAGCCGGCACCGCTCGTGCGGTGACTCGCAGTAGCTCCGACCCATTGCGCACGATCGCTTGTGGTCATGAGCCGAATCCAGGCCGCCCAAGCAACTGCGTCGCCGGATGATCAGGCAACATCTCCGGATGTCGTGCGCCGACTCCTGGCAGTCTTGATCGACGCGGTTGTCCACGCCGACGGCGACCCCGTCGATGCTGCGTTTGCAGCATTGGCCACGCTCGAGACGGTCCGGGTCAAGCGGACGACGACGAACCGTCAGCGGTGCGACACCTGACCGTGACCGAGACCCACCGGCACGACTGTCGAGCAGTTCGACCATGACACACCGGGTGGGAGTTTCGACGAGCACCACTGCGACTTCCGCCGAGCGCAATCCGCGCACGTCGCTTGGGTGGTGGTTCAGCCTCGGCGAACCGGCGGCGGCGCCCAGGACCCGTCGAGGATCGTCGGGTCGGGCCAGTAGGCGCGCAGGTACACGGTGAACTCCTCGGCGGGTGCCGGTAGCCAGTTCGCGAGCAGCTCCGGGTCCGTAGGTGCGGTGCCGCCGACCGTCAGGGTCAGGGAACCATCGGAGCCGTAGGTCAGGTCCTTGTTCTTGGTGCCGAGGGAGAACCTGTCCAGCTCGTTCGGGTGGAAGAAGTGGTGCTTGTTGTAGACGGTCAGCGACCAGAATCCGCGGACCGGTGGGATCTGACGTGCCTCGAACGTGACGCTGTACCGGTTGTCCCCGTGCAGCCGCTCCCCGTCGCTGTCCAGATCCTGGTAGTAGTAGGTCGTTTCGTTGGCGGTGTTGACGAAGATGTTCGACTTCCCGACCGCTGTCCGGCTCAGGTAGTCGGTGCCGAACGCGGCCCCGGACCGTTGGGTGGTCCAGTGGTGGGCGACCGGGATGCCGTAGTTGCGGAACTCGAACAGTTCACTCACGACGGCGTTGGCATCCAGGGCCGCTTGCTGGAGTGTCTCGGCGATGACCGGGTGGGTATCGGCGGCGGTGAGAACCGAGCGGTACCAGTCGTACAGGCCCTCCTCACCGGGTCGGGCCGGCACCTCGTCCAGGACTTCGCCGAAGACCTCGAAGAACTTGTTCGGGTCGACCCACTGGGTTTCCTCCTGGTCGCCGGTGGAACCCTCCTTTCCGAAGGACGGCACGCTGCCCCAGTCCACCACCTTGGTCGTGCCGTCGTAGTCGTCCAGCGGATACACGCTGATCTGGTCGACCAGCGGCTGCACCGCCTGCCGGTCGGCGTCGGTGTCGTCCATGAACACCCGTGGGATGACCACCGCGACCCGGGTGTCGTACCGGAACACTCCGGTGATGCTGTCGGGAACCTCGCCGTCCCACCCGTCGGGGGCCAGCAGGTAGTGACCGGGTTTCGTGCCGTACATGGAGCCCAGCTGGACGAACGAATCAGTCCGTTGATTCACCACCTGGTACACCCAGAACCGGTCGCCGAAGTCGGGGACCTGCACCACCGATGGGCCGCGCCTGGCGTCCAGGGTGCCGAACCCGTAGACCACGTCCTGGTTCGGGCAGGCCACGATCCGTTCCTCCGGGCGGATGTAGTCGCGGAGCATGCCGATGGTGCCCGGCGGCCCGGCCGGGACGATCCCGGCCAGCAGCCCCGGTTCCGGCAGCTGTTCCATGAACACCCGCCGGTTGTGCATGTTGACCAGAGGCCAACCCCACACGTAGGCGGCTCGGCCCACCTCCGCGGCGTACGCCCGGGTCATCTTCTGAGTACTGGCATCGAGCATTTGTGTGCCTGACCTTTCGTTGGAGTCTGATTTCGGTCTGCGAGGGGTCCTGCACACCCCGCCCACTGAGGCGGCAGACTCACCCTGTCGTCGTCATGACGTCAGCGGAGTGGACGCTGCACCGGCCACTGTCCGCCATCGGTGTCATCTGATGACCGTAGTCGGCTTTCCTCTCATGGTGGTTGATCCGGCCCGGCGATCGCGGTGTCGATGGTGGGATACGCCCCGTGGTGGAAGGCTTCCGGGACGACCCGGCCGATGACATCGCGGAACTGGCCGATGTCGCGGGCTATCCGTAGCTCGATGCCCTGCCGATGCAGGGTGTCCGCGAGTCCGACGAGCATGGTGGCTGCGGTGATGTCGATGAACGGGCTGGTCTCGGCGTCCAGGATCACGATCCGGGTGGCCGGGGTGCACATGGCCTGGATGCGGTCCCGGACGTGGTCACTGTTGGCGAAGAACAGCCCAGCCTCCACCCGGACGACCAGCACGGTGGGGTCGGGTGCGAGACCGGGGTGCCGGTCGATGTCCAACCACGCCGCATCTTTTCGGGTCAACCGGGCCACGTGTGGCCGGGACACCCGGTACAGCAGCAGCACCATGGACGCGACGATGCCGATGATCAGACCGGGCAGGGTGTCGAAGATCAGCACCCCGAGCAGCGCGATGATCGCGGCGGCGAAATCGGCGCGGGCCGCGAATCCGTAGATGCTGCCCAACCGCGCCGTCGATACCCCGAACAACCTACGCAGCGAAGCGATATCGACCAGTTCGACCACCGCCGCGATGACCACTGCCGCCAGGGTGGCCTCCGGCAGTTGTTGGAACAATCCGGTCAGGAACAGCAGTGTGATCACGGTCAGGGCGGCCACGACCAGCCCGCTGAGCTGGGTGCGGGCCCCAGCGGACCCGTTCACCGCGGTCTTGGACAGGCTCCCGTTCACCACCATGCCGGAGCACATGCCGGAGCCGATGTTCGCCGCACCGAGACCGGTGAGCTCCCGGTTCGCCGACACCCGATAGCCGGCTTTCGTAGCGTAGGTCTTCGCGGCGCCCAAGCCCTCGGCGAACCCGATGATCAGCACCCCGGCCGCAGGGCCGATGAGGTCGAGATAGGCGCCCGGTCCACCGGTGCCGGGCAATCCGATGGCGGGCAGCCCGGCCTGGATGGGTCCGACGATGTCCAACCCGCGTTGATCCAACCCGAACATCGCAGTCGCCGCGATCGCCGCCAGGACCACCAGCGAACCCGGGACCAGCGGCAGCCATCGGCGCAGCGCGAGCACCGCGGTGAGGCTGACCCCGCCGATCAGCACCGTCAAACCGTCGACGTCGCCGAGCTGGGTGAGCACACCCCAGGTCTGTTCGAGAAAGTCCCCGCCGGTCTTCGGTATGCCGAGCAGTTTCGGGACCTGACCGATGATGATCGTCAACGCCAGTCCGACGATGAATCCCTTCAGCACCGGTTCGGAGATGAACGTGGCGATGAAACCCAACCGCACCAGCCCGGCCAACAAGCCCAGCACGCCGGTGACGATCGCCAGCGCCGCGGTCAACGCCACGAACCGGGCCGGGTCCCCACCGGCGACCGGGCCGATGATCGCCGCGGAGAGCGCGGCGGTGGCCGACATGGGGCCTACCACCAGGTGTTTCGAGCTACCCAACGCGGCATACAAAACCAGTGCCGGGGCAGCCGCGTACAGCCCGACGACCGGCGGGACTCCGGCGATCGTGGCGTACGCCAACGCTTCTGGGACCAGCACCGCCCATACCGTCAACCCGGCCAGCACATCCGGGCGGACCCACCGGCTGCGGTAGCCCTGCAGTGATCCGAACAGCGGCCACCGCTTGCTGGACGATGGTGGTGCTGTCCCGGTCATGCCCATTGTCCTCCCAAGGATGCTCCGGCGGCATCAGCGACCGCACCCCCGCCCACCCTGCCGGTGCGCGGTCGCCGACCTGGGTCAGTCCGGGGTGACGATCGCGAAGTTCTTGTCGCCCGGGTCCAGCACTGCGGTGAGCCGGGTCAGGACGGTGGCGTCGCCGCTGACCTCGATACCGGCGGCGGCCAGGCCGTCGGCGGACAGGCCGCCGAGCGCGAGCGCCGGGAGCGCCCGCCGGGTGGTTGTCAGGACCGCGTCCGCGTCACCGGTTTGTGGCCGCCCGCTGTAGGTGAGCACCCCGTTGGCCAGGCGCAGCCGGTATCGCTCGTCGATGTCGGTGAGGACCACGTCCAGGGTGAGCTTCTCGTCCCACGCGGCTGGCCCGTTGACCTGGATGGCGATGGCGTCGAACAGCATTGACGGGGATAGTTGGCCAAGGACGTCCGGTGCGGTGGTCTCCGTCGGGGTGCCGAACTGGCCGTCCCGCAGCTCGGTCGCCCCAGACAGGTAGAAGTCCCGCCAGGTGCCGTTCTCCGAGCCGTAGCCGAGTTGCTCGTAGGTGTCGGCGAGCAGCTCCCGGGCCGCCGCATGGTCGGGTTCGGCGAAAACAACGTGGTTGACGACCTCGGCGACCCACCGGTAATCCCCGGCGTAGAACGACGATCGGGCCTTGTCCACGACGGTGTCGGCGCCGCCCATGAAATCGACGTACCGCTTGGCCTTCTCGACCGGAGGGTGCTCCCACAGATGGGCGGGGTTGCCGTCGAACCAGCCGAGATAGCGCTGGTAGATGGCCTTCACGTTGTGGCTGACCGATCCGTAGTAGCCGTGGGTGCTCCAGGCCTTCTCCAGGACCGGCGGCAGCGTGATCTGTTCGGCGATCTCTGCGCCAACCAGGCCCTTGTTCAGCATCCGCAGAGTTTGGTCGTGCAGGTACCCGTACAGGTCCCGCTGCGTGGACAGGAATTCCACGACCCGCTCGGCGCCCCAGACGGGCCAGTGGTGGGAGGCGAACACGACTTCGGCGTCGCCGCCGAACAGGTCGATCGCCTCGGTCAAGTAGTGCGCCCAGGCGTGCGGGTCGCGAACGACCGCGCCGCGCAGGGTGAGCAGGTTGTGCAGGTTGTGGGTGGCGTCCTCGGCCGCGCATAACGCCTTGAAGGCCGGTAGATAGATCAGCATCTCGGACGGTGCCTCGGTGCCGGGCGCCATCTGGAACACCATCCGCACCCCGTCGACTGTTTCCTCGTGACCGGTGGTGCTGATGATGTCCGTCGGGGCGATCAGCGAGACCGTTCCGGTGGACAGGGTCTGGCCCAGCCCGGCACCGACCTGGCCTTGCGGGCCTCGGGCCAGGGCTGCGCCGTACATGTACCCGGCGCGCCGGTTCATCGCCGTCCCGGCGTACACGTTCTCCGAGACGGCGTGCTCGATGAACCCCTCCGGTGCAAAGATCTTGACCTGCCCGGCGTCGACCTCGTCCTGGGACACGAAGCCCTTGACCCCACCGAAATGATCGGCATGTGAATGGGTGTACACGATCGCCTTGACCGGCCGGTCACCACGATGCTTGCGGTACAACGCCAGCGCCGCCGCGCCGGTCTCAGCGGACAGGAGGGTGTCAATGACGACCACACCCTCGTCGCCCTCGATGAACGAGGTGTTCGATATGTCCATCCCCCGCACCTGGTAGATCCCCTTGGCCACTTCGAAGAGGCCACCGACCGCGACGAGCCGGGATTGGCGCCACAGGCTGGGGTTCACGCTGTCCGGGGCGTCGCCCTGCAGGAACCCGTAGGTCGAGTTGTCCCACAGGACGGTGCCGTCGTCGGCCAGAACGGGGCCCTCGATAGGTGCGACCAGGCCGCGACGCACATCCTCGAAGTCCTGTTTGTCGGAAAACGGTAACCGCGACAACAGGTCTGCCTGCTGCCGGGCAATGGTGGGGGATGCCGGCTTCGGAATGGACATGCGCCCCACCATGCCAGTGATGGACACGATGCCGATGTGACGCGGACACAGATTCCCTCGTTTGCAGGAGTGATGAATCAAGGGGCTTTCGGGTGCCCTCGACGTCACGATGTGTTTGGATGGCTACGTTCCGTGGCACCGTCACCCGAGGAGTTCGACTTTCCGATCGTCGCCCGGATTCCTCGTCGGTCGGGGAGGTTGACGCATGGCACGTCCGAAGATTGGCCTACGGCGGTTCGCCGGCCTGCTGCTCAGCCTGTTGCTCGCGGTCGGCATGGTCGGGGTGTCGGCGCCGGCAGCCTGGGCGGCCGACCCGACCGCGTCGATTTCGATCCAGAAGTCGGCGAACACGGACACCGTCACGCCGGGCCAGACCTTCGAGTACACGATCCAGGTGCAGTGCACCTCGGGCGCCGTGGACGGGTGCGTGAACGCACAGGTCACCGACCTCCTGCCGGAGTACATCAGCCTGAACGGCACGGTGACGGTGGCCGGCAATACCAGCAACCCGACGGTCGACACCGAGCCGACGATCGTCGTCTCATTCAATGATGACCTCGGCGGCGGCGATATCGGCCTGGCCCCCGGCAACGTCATCGTGATCACCATCCCGGTGAAGGTGGACGACGACATCCCGCCGGACGCCAGCGGCACCGACCTGGTCAATACCGCCACCATCTCCGCCGACAACGCCGACCAGAAGTCCGACGACGCGACGGTCACCCCGACCGTCGAGACCACCCTGGACGCCGTCACCACGAAGACGATCACCCCGGAGGGCGCGTCCGCGATTCCTGGCACTGCGCTGTCGGCCGAGCTGACCGGGCAGAACACCTCCAACGTGCCGGTCGACACGCTGGTCATCACCGATCCGGTCGACCCCGATGCCGCGCCCAACCCGTTCCAGTACCTGGCCATCACCGCACCGCCGGCCGACGTGACCATGCCGGCCGGTGCCGACACGGTGCAGGTCTCGCTGTACGTGAACGGGTCGTGGGTGGACGGCCCGGCCGGCCCGCCGCAGCCGACCTACCCGGACGGCGTCGACCCGGCCGATGCCACCGGCATCCGCTGGACGTTCGCCAGCGCCGATGGCGCCGACATTCCGGCCGGGGCCACCGCCGGGGCCGGCATCACCATGCAGCAGCGGGACACTGTCGTCGATCTGACCGACCCGACCACCATCACCAACGACGCCGGCACCACCGTGCGCACCGACGCCGGGTCGGCGACCTCACCGCCGGCGAGCGACACCTACCGGATCCGGCCGGCCGCGATCGACGTGGTCGCCGGCAAGTCCTTCGACCCCGACACGGTGCGGGCCGGCGACCCGAGCACGGTCACCCTGACCGGCACCAACAACTCCGCGGACCCGCTGACCGGCATGACCATCACCGAGCCGGCGTCGGGTACCCCGAACCACTTCGCCGACGGCGGGTGGACCTACACACCCGGTTCGGACCCCGTCACCTTCCCCAGCGGCGCCACGGCCGGGACGGTCACCTTCGTTTGCAACGGCACACCCGGCAGCCCGCAGCCGCTCACCGACAACGCCCCGTTGCCAGATCCGCCGGGCGGGTGTGCGCCGGTCACCGGCTTCACGGTGCAGTTCACCGGCTCGATCGCACCCGGGGCGGCGGCGACCATCCCGTTCGTTGTGACCACCGACGCGACCCAGACGCAGCAGGAGCTGACCCGGGACAACACCGTCCAAGTGGACGGCGCCAACGACGTCAGCACCGCGACCAACCGGGCCACCGACTCGATCCTGTCCATCGTCGACCGGATCGACGTCGTGACCTCCAAGAAGATCGTGCCGTCGACGGTCCCGGCGTGGCCGGGGGAGATCGTCACCGCCGAACTGTCCGGCCGGGTGCTGCCGTTCCCGGATTCGACGGTGCCGGCGACGACGATCACCGTGCAGGACCCGGCGACGATTCCCGACCCGAACCAGTGGTACGACTCTTTCGATCCGGCCGGGGTGGTGGCCACGCCGGTGCCGGCCTGCGCGACCGGTTCGGTGTTCTACACGGTCGACGGCACCACCTGGCTGCCGGTGCCCGGCATGCAGGACGTGCCGCCGGGCATCTACAACGCGCCCTTCCCACAGGCCGTGGCCGACGAGGCGATCGGCATCCGGTTCGTCTACACCGCCGCCCCGGCCGGCAACGGCTGCAGCGGCGGCTTCCCACCGGGAACGTCGGTGGCGCCGAACATCTCGTACTCGCTCGAGGGAGACGTGCCCAACGAGGCGGCGACCTTCACCGACTGCGCGGCGAGCGCGGCGAGCAGCCCCACCGTCGACGCGACCTCGCCCGAGGCGTGCGACACCGTCGACGTGACGCCCTACGGGCCCGGCACCGTCGACCCGATCGACAAGGCCTGGGACCTCGGTCTGCTCAACGCCCGCTCGCAGGAGCAGGCCGGCGCCACGATCTCCTGGTCGACCGGGGGCTTCACCGGCATCGGCCGGGTCCAGATCACCGACCCGAATTCCTTCGATCAGGCGCTGCCGACCAGCGTGTTCGACACGTTCGACCTGGTCCGCATCGACCCGATCACCCCGGCGCTGGATCCGTGGCTCACCTACGACCAGATCGTGGACGTTCGGCTGTTCCGGCTGGCGGCCGGCAGCACCGATCCGGCCACGGCGACCTGGCAGGACGCGACGAACGATCCGTGCCCGGCGGCGTGCGACGGCACGTTCCCCGGCTACACGCTGACCGCCGACGAGCGGGCGTCCACCATCGCCTTCCAACTCGACTACGTCGAGAGCCCGACCCGGGAAGACCGGCTGTCCGCCGGCGCACCGCCGGTCGGCTCCGGCGTGGCCGCCTCCACCGGCAACGACCGGGACGTCCACCCGGTCTTCCAGCTCCGCGACGACCTGCGCAGCGACCCCGATGTCCCGATCACCGCCGACCGGCTGTACAACACCGCCGAGGCGGGCGTCATCGACAACTCGGTGCGGATCGACCCGTTCCGACGGGTCATCGACCGAGACCCGATCGCTACCTTCACCGCTGACGACACCATCGCGCTGGTCGACGTGCCGGTCACCGCGGACGCGACCAAGACTTGGGCCGGTGGCCCGCTCGGGATCCCCGACCCGGGCGTTCCGCAGGATCAGTGGCCGACCGCCCGGGTCACCGTGACCGGGGCCAACACCACCCCGGCCAAGGTCGACGAACTCGTGATCGCCGACCCGACGGCCGGCACCAACCCGTTCGACGCGTTCAACCTGGCCGGTTTCGTATCGATCACCCCGCCCGCCGACATCGGCGCGTCGAACCTGGTCGTCACCCTGCTGCGCAGTGGCACCCCCACCACCTACTCCCGTGACGATGCGCTGGCGCTGACCGAAGCGGACCTCGTCGGGGTGACCGGACTGCGCCTGGATTACACCGGCCGGATCAACGCCAGCACCGCCACCCCGAAGCCGCTGGCGACGGTCGTGTTCGACACCCGGCTTCGCACCGAGTCCCGGTCGACGAGCCAACCACCGCAGCCGGGTACCACGATCACCAACACCACCACCACCACGGTGTCCGACCTGGTCGACTACCCGAACGTCACGCCTCATTCGCAGCCCGCCGACGCCACCGCCGACATCCAGCTCGTGCCCCAGGGCATCGACGTCATCGCCGGCAAGTCCTTCAGCCCGGACACGCTGACCGAGCCGGCCGCCGGCCCGGTGACCGTGACGATCTCCGGTCAGCCGGTCGCCCCCGGCGGCGGCGTGCTCCCGCCGTCGCGGGCGGTGCAGCTGGTGCTGACCGACACCTCGACGACGTTCTGGAATGCCTACGACCTGACCCAGCTGAACCCGATCACCTTCGTCGAGCCGGTCGACCAGGTGCAGGTTGACGCCTACACCGGCGGCACCTGGTCGGTGGCCGGCGGGCAGCCGGTGCTGACCGGCGGCTCCTGGCAACTCGGCAGCCCGAGCACCGACCCGGCCGTCGCGCTGCCCGGCACCGTCACCGCCGACCAGGTGCAGGGCCTGCGATACACCTTCACCCGCACCGACGGGGCGAACTGGGAGAACCCGGCCGACCCCGTCCAGACGGCGACGTTCCAGGTGACGCGGCGCGACACCCTGCACACCGGCGGACCGGTGCTGCCGGACCTGGCGGCGAGCCCGCCGGCGCCGGGGGAGCCGGCCCCCGGTGTCACCACCAACGACGTCACCGCGGACGTCACCAGCTCCGACCGCGACGCCGCCGGTGATCCGCTGACCGCGACCGACGACGCGGCCGCCACCATCATCTACCAGCACGCCACCAACGCCGTCACGGTGAGCAAGGTCGGCAACAACGCGGCCGGCAGCGACGTCTCGCCGGGCGCCGACTTCCCGTACACGCTGACCGTCACCAACAGCGGCGACGTCCCCATCGTCGACCCGGTCATCACCGACCGGCTGCCCGCCGACGCCGACGGGCCGCAGGTCGTCATCGCCGACGACCCGACGTTCACCTACACCATCACCGGCGGCACCGGGATGCCGACCGATCCCGCCCAGATCACGCTGACCGCCACGCCGGACCTGGCCACCGCCGACCAACTGCAGTGGACGTTCCCGGCCGGCAGCGTCCTGCCGGTCGGCGCCACCTACACGATCACGTTCACCGTCAAGACCCGGCCGGGTGTCGCCGCCGACACCGTGCTCACCAACGGGTTCGGGGTCACCGGCGACCGGCCCTGGGACCAATGCACGAACGGGGGCACCAATGAGGTGGTGCCGGGCACCGGGGAGTGCGCGACGGACGCCACCAACCGGGTGCTGGAGGCCGCGGCGATCTCCGTGGTCAAGCAGGTCAAGGCGCAGGGCTCCGACCAGCTCGGTGTCGTGCTGGATCCGTTGATCCTGACCAAGCCGCTCTGCCGGGCCAACGCCGACGGCTTCTACGCGCGTCCGTGCATCCCGATCGCGCAGCCCGGTGGCGACGTCACCTGGCGCTGGCAGTTCGTCAACGTCGGAAACC
Organism: Nakamurella sp.; assembly: GCF_044224575.1. GTDB lineage: Bacteria > Actinomycetota > Actinomycetes > Mycobacteriales > Nakamurellaceae > Nakamurella. Next base: position 380,951 of record NZ_JBGAKE010000001.1, on the reverse strand, counting down.
GGCCGCTGGACCGGGCCGATCCTGGACCGCGGATCGCAGTGGCAGCCGCTGCTGACCGGGCAGCGTCCCGAGTTGGCCACCCCCGGCGCGGGCACCTTTACGGTCTACTACACGACCGGCTCGGACTGGTGCGACCAGCCGCAACCGGCCGACGGGCAATTGCTGTGCGACCAGCTGGGTTGGCAAGAGTGGCCGGCCGGCCAGACCCTCGCCGATCTCGGTGTCGCCCCGGCCGACGTGACCGGCCTGCAGGTGGAGCTGCTGCCGGACACGCCGTTCGCGCCCGCGGGGGTCGTCGACGTCGACGTGGAGATGATCGCGCCGGCCTACTCGCCGGCCGACTCCCCGAACACGACCGCGTCCGCCGGGCCGTCGACGTTCGCCTACAACTCTGTCGGCACGTCGGCGCATTGGGTCGACGGCGGTCCGGAGGACTACACGCTGTCGACCGAGCCCCCACGGGTCGGCGTCGGCCTGGCCCACGGCCCGCTGCAGGTGGAAAAGCTGGTCGCGGGCGACGCTGCCGACCAGTACGCGCCGGACGCCTTCCCGGTCACCCTGTCCTGCACGTCCGTCGGACAGGACGTGCCGCTCGGCGACGCGACGGACCTGACCCTGAACCCCGGCGAGCCGGTCACCGTGTTCGACCTGCCGGTGTACGCGACCTGCACGCTCGCCGAGGGCGACAACGGGCAGACGTCGTCGACCGTGGTGTCCGCGACCGTGCCGCCCGATGGGACCGCCGACATTCCGGTCGCCACGCTGACCAACACCTACGAGTTCGCCTCGCTGACCGTCACCAAACGCGTCGACACGGACGCCGTCGACCAGGGCGGCCAACCCATCCCGTACGGGCCGTTCACCGTCGCCGTCGCCTGCACATTGCTGGATGCACCCGTCTACGCCGACGGGTACGGCCCGCTCCGGCCGATGGAGACCGAGATCTCCGACGGTCAGACGGTGACGTTCACCGGCCTGCCCGCCGGGGCCGACTGCACGATCACCGAGACCGACGACAAGGGTGCGGTGGTCACCACCATCACCACCCAGGCCGGCGACGGCGACCCGGACACCACCGATGGCGCCGCCGCGCCGATCGAACTGGCCACCGGCGACACCAACACCGCGCAGGTCACCAACGAGTTCACCGTCGGCTCGCTGCACCTGGCCAAGGTGGTGACCGGCGCCCTCGCGGCTGCCTACGGCACCGGACCGTTCACTCTGGACGTGAGCTGCGGGCTGGACGACGAGTCCGGTTCGCGGACCGTCTACGACGGCACGGTCACCCTGGGCGGCGCCGGGCCGTTGGAGGCGGACATCCCGAACCTGCCCACCGGGGCCGAGTGCACCGTCACCGAGCCCGACGACGGCAACGCCAGCGTCGTGACGATCAGCCCGACCCAGCCGGTGGTGATCGGGACCGACCCGGACGTGGTCGAGGTGACCGTCACCAACTCGTTCGACCCGGCGCAGGTGCTGGTCAACAAGGTCGTCATCGGGGACGCGGCCGGCTACGCGCCGGATTCGTTCGAGGTCACGGTCACCTGCTCGGTGGACGGCGACGTGCTCTCCGGCTTCCCCACGACCGTCACCGTGGTCCCGGGGACGCCGACCGAGATCGACACCCTGGCCGGCTCCACCTGCACGGCCGTCGAGACCGATACCGGCCAGGCGACCGCCGTCACCTACGACCCGCCCAACCCCGACGACCCGGATTCGTCGGCGCCGGTGAACACCGGCACCGAGAGGCCGGCCGTCATCACGGTGACCAATGAATACCGGGCCGGCGGCCTGCAGATCGCCAAGGCGATCGACGGACCCGGCGTGCCGCTGGCCACGAACCCGTTCGTCTTCGCCGTCAGCTGCGCCTTCAACGGCGACCCGGCCGCGTTCACCACCACGGTCACTCTCACCCCCACCGGTGACGGATCGCCGTTGACGTCGAACGTCATCGAACCGCTGCCGGTCGGCGCCGTCTGTACTGTCACCGAGACCGATTCCGGCGGCGCCGATGCCACGCCGCCGCCGGTGACTGTCACGATCCCGGACGTCGACTCCGGCGGCGTCGCGCAGGTCGTGATCGCCGGTTTCGTCAACCCGTTCTCCGCGGCCCAGATCCAGGTGACCAAGGTGCTCGCCGGTGATGCGGCCGGCGCCCACACCGCGGCCGTGTTCACCCTGGCCGTCACGTGCCAGTACGACCTGAACGGGACGCGGGTCACCGTGTACTCCGGATCGGTGTCGGTCACCGGCGGACAGACCGTGCCGGTCGTCGAGGCCGCCGGCGACCCGGTGCTGCTCCCGCCCGGATCCCACTGCTTCGCCGTGGAGACCGACAACGGCGGGGCCAATTCCAGTACGGTCGACCACAACTCCTACGACACCGCGGTCATCGCCGAAACCGGCGATCAGCTCGGCACACTGACCATCACCGCGGTCAACACGTTTACGGTCCCGCCGGTCCCGCCCCGGCCGTACCCGCCGGTGCCCTTCCCGGACGCTGGCGGCGGTTCGGGAACGCTGTCCTGGACCGGACTCCCGGTCGGCCGGTGGCTGCTGATCGGTTTCGCGCTGCTCGCGCTCGGGGCCGGACTGGTATCGGCGACCCGACGCCGGCGCACCGGCTGACCAATTCGTCGGCAGCGCCTCACCCGTTTGCGGGTGAGTGCCGGACACGCCGTCCGCAGCAACGCGTTCGGTGGCGCTCGGTGCTGAATGCTTCGTGCATGGGTCTGATCCGTGCCGTGCTGCCCGATGCCCAACGCCGCACGCTGGCGGAGCTGACCGACGACCTCGACCTGAGCGCCGGCGATTCAAGGTCGAAGCGGTCGGCGTTCTGGACGATGCTCACCCTGTCGGCGGTGATCGCGTCGGCCGGCGTGCTGACCGACTCGACCGCCACCGTGATCGGCGCCATGATCATCGCCCCGCTGTCCACGCCGATCATGGGTATCGCGCTGGGCATCGCCAAGGCCGAGGCGGGCGCGTCGTGGCGGTCCGGTCGTTACGTCCTGGGCGGGGCCGCCCTCGTCGTGCTGATCGGCATCATCTTCGCGCTGGTCATCCCCGGCTCGTTCGACCTGCTGGGCAACAGCCAGATCGCCGGCCGGACCTCACCCGGCCTCGGTGACCTCGTCGCCGCAGTCGCCACCGGGTTCGCCGGCGCGATCGCGCTGGCCCGGCGGGACGTCGCCGCCGTCCTGCCCGGCGTGGCCATCGCCATCTCGCTGGTGCCGCCGCTGGCCGTCGTCGGGGTCTGCCTCGGCCAGGGCGCGCCCGGTCTGGCTCTCGGCGCGTTGGTGCTGTTCCTGTCCAACATCATCGCGTTGGTGCTGGCCGGCACGCTGGTCTACGCCGCGCTCGGCGCCCGGGAACCCGGCCGGCCCACCGGCGGCTCCCGCCGGCGGGCGTACCTGACCATCACCATCCTGCTGGTCGTCGTCGGCATTCCGCTGGTCGCAAACACTGTCGGCAACTTCCTGGTGACCCTGTACTCGGCGCGCGCCCAAACCGCTGCCCAGCAGTGGCTCACCCAGACCTCCGGCGGTCACGTGCAGTCCGTCGACTTCCAGGCCAACGAACTGCACATCAACGTCCAAGTGCCGGACGACCTGCCGGACACCGGAAGCCTCATGTCGACGCTGAACTCCGAACTACCCAGCGGCGTGGACGTCGTCGTCAACAGCTCGGTCGGGGCCAGCGTCGCCGCCGGCCGGACCGGATGATCGGGAGGCTGCACCGAGTACCCCCCCGTGCGCCGGTCGGCCGGGCCGATCCGGTCGCCACTACGGTGGGGTGATGGCGCACGAAAGGGACGGTGACCGGCCCGATCACGCCCGCGAGTCAGCACCCGACACTCAAGCGGAACCGGCCCGCCGGGTCGTCGAGCTCTCGCCTCGGAACATCTGGCGCGTCGGGCTCGTCGTTCTCGGGGTCGCCGCCTTCGGACTGTTCATCCAGTTCGTCATCGATGATGGCGGCGGGGTGCTGTTCACGGTGCTGATGGCGTGGTTCGGAGCCATCGCGATGGCGCCGGTCGTGGACCGGCTGGCCCGGCACATGCCGCGTGGCGTCGCCACGGCCATCGTGATGATCGGGCTCGTGGCGGGCGTCGTGCTGTTCTTCGTGGTGTTCGGTCGGCTGTTCGCCGACCAGCTGGCCGAGTTGATCCGGGAGATCCCCACCCTGCTGGACGACGTGCTCGCCTGGGTCAACGCCACGTTCTCCCAGTCGCTGAGCCGGGATGACATCCTGTCGTCGATCGACCTCAGCCCGGCCGAGATCACCAACCTGGCCGCGACGGTCGGGGTCAACCTGCTGGGACTGGTGCTGTCGGTCGTGGTGGGCGTGTTCAGCCTGTTCACGTTCGGGCTGTTCCTGTTCTACCTGTCGGCCGACATGCCCCGCTTCGTCCGCTGGGGGGCCCGGCTGTTCCCGGCGCGCTCACAGGAGGTGGCCGCCACCGTCTGGACCCTGACCGAGGAGAAGACCGGCGGGTACGTGATGGCCAGGGTGGTGCTGGCGGCGATCAACTCGGCGACGACCGCGGTCGTGTTCGTCATCATCGGCATGCCGTCGTGGCTGCCGCTGGCGCTATGGACCGGGGTGGTGGCGCAATTCGTCCCGACGATCGGCACCTACATTTCCATCGCCTTGCCGGTGATCGTGGGCCTGCTCAGCCCCAACCCCTGGGTCGGGGTCATCGCCCTGGTCTGGGCGATCCTCTACCAGCAGGTGGAGAACCTGACCATCGAACCGAAGATCAACGCCAAGGCGGTCGACATGCACCCGGCGGTGGCGTTCGGCTCGGTGCTGCTGGGCGCCGCGCTGTTCGGCGTTGCGGGGGCGTTTCTCGCCGTGCCGGTCACCGCGATGCTGCTGTCGCTGCTGGACATCTACGGGCACCGGCACGAGCTGCTCCCGGCGGTCGAGCGCAGCGTCGAGCAGATCGAGTACCGTCCGCAGCCGCCCCCGGCGGCGCCCACGGAGGACGACGGCTCCTAGTGCATTGCCGAGAACGCCCGCCGATAAAGATCTTTCACTCGGCTTTCGAGCTCGGGTGCCGGGCCGTCGACCGGCACCCGCGGAGCGACCTGCCCGATCGGCAGGGGTGCGACCGGTCCCGGTGGCACCCCCCACTCGGCCAGCCAGCCGGTGAGCTGCGCCGACGAGGTGGCGTACACGACGCGCCCCAGGCCGACCCAGGCGTGCGCAGCCGCGCACATCGGGCAGTGCTCGCCGGACGTGTAGACCGTCGCGGCGGCCCGCTCGGGCTCGGTGAGGTGCTCGGCCGCCCAGCGGGCGATCGCGAACTCCGGATGCTGCGTCCGGTCGCCCCCGGCGACGTGATTGTGGTCCTCGAACAGGGTCGCGCCGTCCGCGGCGACCAGCACCGACCCGAACGGCTCGTCGCCGTCGTCCAGTGCTTCCCCGGCCAGCTCCACGCACCGGCGCAGGTGTCGCAGATCGTTGTCGTCCACTCGCTCCTCCATTCGAATGGCATCGATCTTGGTATTCTTCAACCATGAAGGCAACCATCGACGCGGCCGGGCGGCTGGTGATCCCGCGCGAGTTGCGTGATCGGCTGGGCATTCGGCCGGGCCCGGTCGAACTCGAGGCCGACGGTGCCAATCTCCGGGTCCGGCCGATCGCGACCGACGATCTCGGGGAGGCGGACGGTCTCCTGGTCATCCCCGCCGGCCACCGGGAGCCGATCACCGACGACGACGTCAGGGCCCTGCGCGATGCCGATCGGCGGTGACGAAGGTCCTGAACTGCTGGTCGACACGAGCGTCGCGGTGGCACTTTGCACACTCGACCATGTCGGCCGCCCGGCCAGCGTGGCCGCGGTCGCCGGCCGGCGCATCGGCCTGGCCGGCCACGCCGCGTTCGAGACGTTCTCCGTCCTGACTCGACTCCCCGGTCCGGCCCGTCGCGGCCCAGCCGCGGTCGGGCGACTGCTGACGTCCAACTTCCCGTTCACCCGTCACCTGTCGGCCGGTGCCGCGGAACGGCTGATCGCGACCCTGACCGCCGAAGGGATCGGCGGCGGGTCCGTCTACGACGCGCTGGTCGCCGCCGCGGCGCTGGAGCACGGCGCGGCGCTGGTCACCCGCGACACCCGGGCACTGCCCACGTATCGGGCGGTCGGCGCGACCCTGGTCGTCGTCGCGGGCTGATCGTCAGGCCACTCCGGCCCGGCGCTCGATCTCCTCGGCCGCCGCGTTCCATTGCGCCTTGCCGGCCCGCCAGCCTTCCTCGTCGTTGCCGAGTCGCCAGTACCCACTGATGGACAGCCGGCGCGCCGGGAGCTGCCGATCGACCCGCAGGAGCCGGCGGATCTGCGCGACCCAGCCGGCCTCGCCGTGCACGAAGGCCTGCACGTCGGCCAGTGGCAGCTCGATGCCCCGCACCACCTCGACCAGCCGCTCGCCGATCGGCCGGTATCCGGTGTGCAGCCAGGTCACCGTGACGCCCTCGGGCGCGGCCAGCGGCAGGCGAGACTCCGGTCCGGGCACCTCGATCACGGCATGCCCGCGGGCGTGGGCCGGCAGAGTCTCCAGCGCGGCGGCGATCGCCGGGAGTGCGCTTTCGTCGCCGGCGAACAGGTGCCAGTCGGCCGACGGGTCGGGGGAGTAGGCGCCGCTGGGGCCGCGGACGAACAGTGTGTCGCCGGGCTGCGCGGCCGCCGCCCACGGACCGGCGACGCCGACGGTGCCGTGCACGACGAAGTCGACGGTCAGCTCGTGCGTGACCGGATCGAACCCGCGTACCGAGTAGGTGCGGACCACCGGCCACTGCTCGACGGGCAGCTCGCGCTTGATCCGGTCCAGGTCCAGCGGTTGCGGGTACACGGCCCGCGGGAAGATCAACTTTACGTACGAGTCGGTGAACCCGTTCATGGCGAACCCGGCCGGAGCCTCGAACACGACCCGGACCATCGTCGGGCTCAGCCGCCGAGTGCGCACGACGGTGGCGGCGGCCGGGACGGGCCGGCGAACGGCGGAACGGGCCGCCGGAACAGCCACGGCATCAGCCACCGGAGCGGTCGGGAAAACAGTCACAGGACTCCTCGAGTCTTAGGGTTACCTAACCCGCACCCTACCCGATCCGTCCGTGACCGGGTCGTGACCGCGGATGCCGTTCATCGGTGCGGATCGACCGTTCGGCGCACGGTCCGGTGACCTGCCGACCGGCGGGTACCCGGCTCAGACACGAATCCCTAGGTTTCGTGTGACCAGCACGACAGCGACCGATGCGAGATCGACGAACTGCGGTCACTGACGCCATTCCCGGACAAGGAGGTCTCATGGCCGAACCCCCCAGCACGGCGCAAACATCGGCGGAAACGGTGAACTGGGAGGAACTCCAGGATTCGCCGGCCTTCGCCCATCTGCGACAGGCTCTGCGGTCTTTCATCTTTCCCGTCACCGTCGCGTTCCTGGTCTGGTACTTCACCTACGTGCTGTGCGCGGCGTTCGCCCGTGACTTCATGAACATCAAAGTGTTCGGCGAGTTCAACATCGGCCTGATCTTCGGCCTGTTGCAGTTCGTCACCACCTTCCTGATCGCGTTGTTCTACGCGCGGCACATGAACAGCAAGTTCGACCCGGAGGCCGACAAGCTCCGCGACGAGATCGAGGGAGTCGCCTGATGTTCGTGCAACTCGCCACCACGACCGACGCGGCCGCGGTGGCCGCAGTGGCCGCCGATTCCGATTCCGGCCACCAGGTCATCACGATCTCGCTGTTCCTGACGTTCGTCGCCATCACCCTCGGCATCACCATCTGGGCCAGCCGGCAGAACCGCACCGCCGCGGACTTCTACGCCGGTGGCCGGTCATTCACCGGGATGCAGAACGGCTTCGCGATCGGCGGCGATTACATGTCCGCCGCGTCGTTCCTCGGCATCGCCGGACTGATCGCGCTGTACGGCTACGACGGGTTCCTGTACTCGATCGGCTTCCTGGTGGCGTGGCTGGTCGCCCTGCTGCTGGTCGCCGAGCTGATGCGGAACACCGGCAAGTTCACCATGGCCGACGTGCTCAGCTTCCGAATGAGGCAGCGTCCGGTGCGCACCGCCGCGTCCATCTCGACCGTTGTCGTGTCGATCTTCTACCTGCTCGCGCAGATGGTCGGTGCCGGTGAGCTGGTCTCCCTGCTGCTCGGCATCAGCTCGCAGGCGGCGAAGAACCTGGTCATCGCCGGTGTGGGCCTGCTGATGATCGTCTACGTGGTGTTCGGCGGCATGAAGGGCACCACCTGGGTGCAGATCATCAAGGCCGTGCTGCTGATGACCGGGGCCGGGATCATGACCGTCTGGGTGCTGGCCAAGTACGGCTTCAACCCGTCCGATCTGCTGAACGCGGCGGCCGGGGCATCGGGCAAGGGCGAGGCGTTCCTCGAACCGGGCCTGCGCTACGGCGTCGAGAATGCCGACGCGACCAAGACCCTGCTGTCCAAGCTGGACTTCATCTCGCTGGCGATGGCCCTGGTGCTGGGCACCGCCGGCCTGCCGCACATCCTGATCCGCTTCTACACCGTCCCAAGCTCCAAGGCGGCCCGCAAATCGGTGCTCTGGGCGATCGCCTTGATCGGCACCTTCTATCTGATGACGCTGGCGCTGGGCTTCGGCGCGGCTGCCCTGGTCGGGCACGAGGCGATCACCAAGCAGAGCGCCGGCGGCAACTCGGCGGCGCCGCAGCTGGCCGAGGCGCTGGGCGGAGTTGGCACCACGACCGGGGCCATCATGCTCGCGGTCATCGCCGCGGTCGCGTTCGCGACGATCCTCGCGGTCGTCGCCGGGCTGACCCTGGCCTCGTCGTCGTCGCTGGCGCATGACCTGTACGCCAACGTGATTCGCCGCGGCAAGGTCACCACCGACAAGCAGGAGGTGCGGGTCGGTCGGATCGCCGCGGTGGTCATCGGTGCGGTCTCCATCGCCCTGGCCATTCCGGCCCAGTCGCTCAACGTCGCGTTCCTGGTCGCCATCGCCTTTGCCATCGCGGCCTCGGCGAACCTGCCGGTGATCCTGTACTCGCTGTTCTGGAAGCGGTTCAACACCCGCGGTGCGACCTGGGGCATCTACGGCGGCCTGATCTCCGCCCTGGTGCTGTTGATCTTCTCGCCGAACGTGTCGGGCGGCGCGGTCAACGCCACCACCGGCAAGGCGGCCAGCCTGTTCAGCGACCCGTCGATCGATTTTCACTGGTTCCCGCTGAACAACCCGGGTCTGATCTCCATCCCGCTCGGCTTCCTGTTCGCCTTCATCGGCGCGGTCACCAGCAAGGAGTTCAACAAGGCCAAGTGGGCCGAGATGGAGGTTCGCTCGCTGACCGGTGCGCATGCCGAGAAGGCGGCCTCGCACTGATCTCTCGATCGGCCGAACCGACCTGACCGGCGTCCCGGAGTCCTCGACTCCGGGGCGCCGGTTCGTCGTTCCGGCCGGACTGGGTCGGGACCGCGTCGCAGCTCCGGCGCAGGTTGGGCAGCCCGGCATCGACGCGCGGAAATCCCGGCCGGGTCCGGCGTCGTCACCCGGCTCGGACGATGTTGCGCCCGCCCGCCCGATCTCACCCGATCGTTGGGAGGCAGCCGAATCCAACGGCGCGCCACCATATGCCTGCACCGGCTCAACGGCGCCCGTGCGGCTCGATGGGAGACGTCAATGGCCACACCGAAAAGGACCGAATCGAAACGGGCCGCGACGAAAGCGACCGCACCGTCGCCGACCTCGAGCGGGCCGTCCGGCGGGCCGGAGTCCTGGGAGACCGAGTTCGCCCGGATGGCGGCCGATTTCTCCGACCCGCACCAGGAGTGGCGACGGCTGTTCTCCGAGTTCTTCGGCACCTTCCTGCTGGTCATGGTGGCCGCCGGTGGCGGCATGATGGGGGCCGCCTTCCCGGACACGATCAGCCGGACCGCGGCGGTGACGGCGCCCGCGCTGATGGTGCTCGGCATCATCCTGTTCATGGGCAAGGTGTCGGGCGCCCACCTGAACCCCGCGGTCAGCATCGCCTTCGCGCTGCGCGGCGACTTCCCGTGGCGGCGGGTGCCCGGCTACATCGTGGTGCAACTGGCCGGCGCATCGGTGGCCGCGCTGTTCCTGCAGGCCGTGATCGGGGTATCCGCGACCGACGGCTCGAACTACCCGGCGTCCGGGTACTCGGACCTGATCGCTTTCGTGATGGAGGCGGTCCTGACGTTCGGGCTGGTCAGCGTCATCCTCGGCACTGCTTCCGGGGCGCAGAACCTCGGGGTGATCGGGGCGCTCGGGGTGGGTGGCTACATCGCGCTGGCCGGTCTGTGGGGGAGCCCCATCTCCGGCGCGTCGATGAACCCGGCCCGCACGTTCGGGCCGGACCTGATCAGCCTGAATTTCGACGCCTACTGGGTGTACGTGGCCGGACCGATCCTGGGCGCGATCGTTGCCGTCGGCGCCGCGTTCGTGCTCCGCGGGCGGGGTGGCGGCCGGTCCGGTTCGGGGGCCGCCCAGGGTGCGCTGTTCACCGAGGTCGCCAAGCCCTGACCGGGCGGCCACCCGGCCGACTCCCGAACGGATCGACCGGACGTGACCGGGCCGGCGCCGACCGGGCCGGCGAACGATCGATGAACTCAATGCACGTAAGTGCCAACCCCGGGGGCGGGGCTGAGTAGGTTTTCAGCAGGCCGCGGCGTCGCGGTCGTTCCCCGGGTGGGAGGTGCGAGGCGTGCGCTCCGGATCGAGTTGGTCGTTGGCCCGCCGCATTCTCGCGCTGCAGGCGGTCATCCTGGTGGTCGTGCTCGGCGGGCTGCTCGCGGCCGTCCTGATCGACTCCGAAGCCGAGACCGAGCGGGTCACCGGCGAACGGGTCGCCGCCATCGCGTCCACCGTGGCGCAGTCGCCGGACGTGATCGACGCGGTCACCGCGGACTACCCGGCCGGACAGGAGATCACCGGCCCCTCCGCCGTCATCCAGCCGTACGCCACCATGGTCGGCTCGTCCACCGGTGCCGACTTCGTGGTGATCATGACCCCGGCAGGGGTCCGCTATACCCACCCGGATCCGACGCAGATCGGCGAGACCTACCTGGGCAGTCGGGACGCCGCGCTCGCCGGCCAGGTGGGTGTCGAGACGTACACCGGCACCCTGGGACCGTCGGTGCGGGCGATCGCCCCGGTCTTGGACCGGAACGGGCAGATCGTCGCGCTGGCCGCCGTCGGGGTGACCGTCACGCATGTCGACGAGCTCTCGGGGCAGCGCGTGGGCTGGCTGATGCTGATCGGTGCGGTCGCTCTCGGCGTCGGATTCGCCGGATCGCTGGTGATCGCGCAGTGGGTGCGTCGGCAGACCCTGGGCATGGGACCCCGCGAGCTGGCCCGGCTGTTCACCTACTACGACGCGGTGCTGGCCTCGGTGCACGAGGGCATGGTGCTGCTCGACGGGCAGGGCCGGATCAGCAGCGTCAACGCGGAGGGACGCCGGCTGCTCGGGCTCGACGACGAGGCGATCGGACGAGCGCCCGTCGATGCCGGCCTGCCCGAGCATCTGGCCACCCTGATGACCGAGCCCGGCGACCTGACCGACGAGCTGGTGCTGTCCGCCGACCGCGTGCTGGTGCTCACCCGGCGTCCGGTGGCGGTCCGCGGGGCGGTGGTCGGAGCGGTGGTCACCCTGCGAGATCACACCGAGCTGGACGCGCTGACCGGCGAGCTCGATCGCGTGCAGAGCTTCTCCGAGGCGCTGCGGGCCCAGGCCCACGAGTCCGCCAACCGGATGCACACGGTGATCTCGCTGATCGAACTCGGCGAGACCGAGCACGCCCTGTCGTTCGCGGTGTCGGAGATGCAGACCGCGCAGCGGCTCGCGGATCGGGTGCTCGACGGCGTGGGGAACCCGGCGCTGGCGGCGCTGTTGCTGGCCAAGTCGGCGCAGGGCGCGGAGCGGGGGGTCGAGCTGGTTGTTCGCCCCGGATCGTTCCTGCCGCCGGACGCCGCCCCCGACCACGAGATCGTCACCATCGTGGGCAACCTGATCGACAACGCGTTCGACATCCTGGCCACCGTGCCGGCCGCGGCCGGTCAACGCCGGGTCACCGTTGCCCCCGATCTGATCGGGCTGGTCATCCGCGGCGCGGAAGGGGTGGGCGGTGGGCCGCCGCGGCCGGCCGACGGGGACGACGGCATCGAGCTCGACCCGCCGTACGTGCGGATCGTGGTGACCGACAACGGGCCCGGACTGACCGAGAGCCAGGCGACCTCGGTGTTCACCCGCGGTTGGTCGACCAAGACCGCCCACGGTCCCGCTGGCGACCGTGGCCTCGGCCTGGCGCTGGTCGCGCAGGCCGTCGCCCGCTGCGGAGGTACGGTGCGCGCCGTCCCCGGCCCCGGTGCGCGGTTCGTGGTCGCCCTGCCCTACCGAGGCACCGGTGAACGGGCCGGGACGGCGGAGACGACCGAAGGAGCGATGCGATGATCCGGGTCCTCGTCGTCGAGGACGAGCCGATCGCCGCTCGCGCGCACAAGGCCTACGTGGAGCGGGTCGCGGGGTTCACCGTGGTCGCCGTCGCCAACTCCAGGATCGAAGCGGAGCGGGCCCTGGCCAAGGGTGGCATCGACCTGGTGATGCTGGACCTGCACCTGCCGGACGGGCACGGGCTGGACCTGTTCCGGCGCATCCGGGCGGCCGGGTCCACCGTCGACGTCATGATCGTCTCGTCGGCCCGGGACGCCGACGTGGTCCGGTCCGCGGTCGCCCAGGGCGCCGTGCAGTACCTGCTCAAACCGTTCGCGTTCAACGCCTTGCGCGACCGGCTGCTGTCGTACAAGGAGTTCGCCGAGCAGGTCGGCGGTGACGACGACGTCGATCAGGCGTCCGTCGACCGCGCCATCGGCATGCTCCGGGCGCCGGGAACCGGGTCGCTGCCCAAGGGCATGACGAAGGAGACCCTCGCCATTGTGATCGGTGCCCTGCGCGAGCTGGGCGACGCGTCGGCGTCCCAGATCGGCGAGTTCCTGGGCGTCTCCCGGATCACCGCCCGCCGGTACCTCGAGCACCTGGCCGACACCAACGTGGCCGAGCGCACGCTCAAGTACGGGCAGGTGGGGCGACCGGAGACGAGATACGGCCTGCGCCGCTCCGGCTGACCCGGGATTCGTGAGATTCGCCGGTGCCCACCCGGCTCGCCGGTCTTCGCCAGGCGGGTCTGCGGGGTCATCGCCGTCCCTGTTCTTCGCACCCGGGACTGGGGTCAGACGGGTGGTGGCCGTTCGCCCGGGTCGGCCGAGGGCTGCCGGGTCTGCCACTCGGCGAACGGGCCCGGCACCGCGCCCGCCGTGAGCCGCCAGACCTCGCGAACCGTCACGCAGAGCAGGAGCCACGCCACACCGGTGACCCACCCGGCGATGACGTCCGTGGCCCAGTGCACCCCCAGGTAGATCCGGGACCAGCCGATGGCGAGCACGAACAGCACCCCGCCGCCGATGGCCGCCGCTCGCCAGGCCGTGCTCCGGATCATCGGCACGAACACCACCAGCAGCACCCCGACGATGGCCGCGGACGCCAAGGCGTGCCCGGAGGGGAATGACTCGTTGGTCTCGACGACCAGCCGGAACTCCTCGGGCGGGCGCTGCCGGCCGACGGTCGCCTTCCCGACCATGACGAGCAGTCCGGCCCCCGCGGACACCAACGCGACCAGCACCGCGTTGCCGCGCCGGCCCCGAATCCACAGGACGACCACCGTGATGGTGGCGATCACGCCCATCGACAGGGTGCTGCCGAGCTCGGTGATGACGATGGCCACCGTCGTCAACGCCGGAGTGCGGTGGGTGACCGCCCATTCCCAGATCACCGGGTCCATCGCGGCCAGACCGTTGTGCTCGACCGCGCCGTCGGCCAGCCCGAGGATCACGGCCGCGAGCACTCCGAGCAGGGCGCCGCTGGTCAACAGCAGCTCGGCGACTCCGGGGGCGGACCGTCGCCACCGGATGGCGGCCACCAGGCCCAGCGCGAGCAGCAGCACCGCCGCGATCGCGTACGGCAGCCATACGTACCCGTACTCGAAGAAAGTGTCCGTATCGGTGCGGATCACGGTCGGCGTCGGCGGGACCATCTCAGTCGAAGAAATCCTCGAGGAAGGGCTTCTTCCGCTTCTTCTTGCCGCGCAGCTTGTCCGGCCGGACCTTGTCGTAGTCCCGCCGGGGTTCCTTGGCGGGCCGTTGCGGGCGGTCGTAGTCCACGATGGGCGCGGCCTCGGATTCGGCCGGCTCGAGCCCGAAGAACTGCGCCTCGGCGACCATCAGGCGTTCCAGTTCGACGCGGTCGAGGAACACTCCCCGGCACTGTTTGCACACGTCGACGGTCACGCCGCCACGTTCCTGACTGCGCATTTTGCCTTGGCACTTCGGACAGACGAGGCTCATGATGCGGCCCACGCTATCCCGGCCGGCGCGATCGGTCGCTCCCGGGCGGCCGGCCTCATCCGAACAGGCCGTCGATGAACGATTTGTTGCCCTTCTTGCCCTTCTTCTTGCCTTTGCCCTTGCCCAGATACTCGGTGGCGATCGACGCGATCGTGGACAGATCGGCCATCGGCGACCGGCCGCCGGCCGCCGACCCCGCCTGCGCCGGGGAGGGCCCCGGCGCGGAGTTCGGCGCCAGTGGGTACGCCGGTGCCGGTGGGTAGGCCGGCGGAGAGGTGGGTGGCGGGGATGTCGGCGGGCGCGGGGACTCGCCGCGGTTGAACCGGGCCTCGGCGTCCGTCAGATGCTCGAGCTCGCCACGGTCCAGGAAGATGCCCCGGCACTCGGTGCACTGATCGACCACGACGCCGTTGCGTTCGTAGGCGTGCATCAGGCTGTGACACTTGGGGCAAAGCATGCTCATGCCTGGAGCAACGCGTGGCCGGTGGGGCCGAGTTCCGCAGAGCCTCATGACGTCGAGCCGGTCCGACCCGCGTGCAGGATGCGCCGTCACGCCGCGTCCGGGAAACCCGACATGTCCGGTGCCGAATCGACGTCAGGACTAGTGCGCCAGCACCCGGCAACGGCGGCGCAACCCGGTTCGAAGGACACGATTGGATCACCGGCGCCGGGGAGCGTACAGTGGAACGTCGGCGCGCGGGTCGCGTCGGTTTGGTGCTGCTCTCGTCAGGGCGCGCCTGCCGAGGTCGGATGAAACTCATTCGGCGCGCCGAGCCCCTGGGCCAGCGAGCCGGTCGTCACGACCGGTTGCGACAGCCTGCGGAGCGATCGACCCGACCAGCATGGCAGCAAGAAGTGCGGAGGATATGGGCAAGAAGGACGGGGCCATCGAGGTCGAAGGTCGCGTGGTCGAGCCGTTGCCCAACGCGATGTTCCGGGTCGAGTTGGAGAACGGGCACCGCGTGCTCGCGCACATCAGCGGCAAGATGCGTCAGCACTACATCAGGATCCTGCCCGAGGATCGCGTCGTCGTCGAACTCTCGCCGTACGACCTGAGCCGAGGCCGGATCGTCTACCGCTACAAGTAGTCACTGCTCGCCGCAGGGGCTTGACCGGGCTTCGCCCGGGCTGTCCGAACGGCACTGCTCGCCGCAGGGGCTTGTCCCGGCTTCGCCGGGGCCGACTTCTGTGTCACTGCTCGCCGCAGGGGCTTGACCGGGCTTCGCCCGGGCTGTCCGAACGGCACTGCTCGCCGCAGGGGCTTGTCCCGGCTTCGCCGGGGCGAACACCTGCGACGGGCCAGCCGCCCCCTCTCTCGGGGGGCGGACCGGGACCAGCGACGTCCCGGGCGATCGGCCGGCAACTCGCCGGACCGATAGGGAGCGGACCGGCAACGGTCCGCGTGGTCCGGCCCACCGGGTCGGCACTAGAGAAGAGGACAGCAGTGAAGGTCAACCCGAGCGTCAAGAAGATCTGCGACAAGTGCAAGGTGATCCGCCGGCACGGTCGCGTCATGGTCATCTGCGAGAACGTTCGCCACAAGCAGCGCCAGGGCTGAGTTCCTGACGCGGGTCGCCCAGCACGGTCGACCCGACCGGCCGGCCCCACACCCGGGATCGGCCGCACCATCGCGTCACCACCCGCGCCACCGGGTCACACCGGGCAGCGTGGGCTGCCCCCGGACCACGGGCCGGGGCCCCGGCCGGATGCCGAGGACGGGACGCGACCGACACCCGTGGGCGACACAAGGGAGTACGCGCCACATGGCGAGACTCGTCGGCGTCGATCTGCCCCGCGACAAGCGGATGGAGATCGCGCTCACCTACATCTACGGGATCGGACGTACCCGTTCCCTGGAACTGCTCAAGGCCACCGGCATCAGCCCGGACCTGCGGTCGAAGGACCTGACGGACGAGGATGTCCTGTCCCTGCGTGAGGCCATCGACGCCGCCGACCTCAAGGTCGAGGGCGACCTGCGCCGCGAGGTCCAGGCCGACATTCGCCGGAAGATGGAGATCGGCTCCTACCAGGGCCTGCGGCACCGCCGCCACCTGCCGGTTCGCGGTCAGCGCACGAAGACCAACGCGCGCACCCGCAAGGGACCGAAGAAGACCATCGCCGGCAAGAAGAAGGCCAGGTAAGCCAATGCCCCCCAAGTCCCGTCAGGGCTCCGCGGCGGTCAAGAAGGTCCGCCGCAAGGAGAAGAAGAATGTCTCCCACGGCCACGCGCACATCAAGAGCACGTTCAACAACACCATCGTCTCCATCACCGACCCCACCGGTGCGGTGATCAGCTGGGCGTCCGCCGGCCACGTCGGCTTCAAGGGTTCCCGTAAGTCGACCCCGTTCGCCGCGCAGATGGCGGCCGAGAACGCGGCTCGCCAGGCCATCGAGCACGGCATGCGCAAGGTCGACGTGTTCGTGAAGGGCCCGGGCTCGGGCCGCGAGACCGCGATCCGTTCGCTCCAGGCCGCCGGCCTGGAGGTCGGTGCGATCTCCGACGTCACCCCGCAGGCCCACAACGGAACCCGGCCGCCCAAGCGGCGTCGGGTCTGAGCGGCGAAAGGAACATGGCACTGTAATGGCCAGATACACCGGACCCATCACCAAGAAGTCCCGCCGCCTCAAGACCGACCTGGTCGGCGGCGACATGGCCTTCGAGCGCCGTCCCTTCCCGCCCGGCCAGCACGGCCGCGCGCGGACGAAGGAGAAGGAGTACCTGACCCAGCTGCAGGAGAAGCAGAAGGCCCGGTACACCTACGGCGTCCTGGAGAAGCAGTTCCGCCGCTACTACGCCGAGGCCGCCTCGCGGTCCGGCAAGACCGGCGACACCCTGCTGCAGATCCTCGAGTCGCGGCTGGACAACGTCATTTACCGGGCCGGCCTGGCCCGGACCCGTCGGCACTCCCGGCAGCTGGTGTCCCACGGGCACTTCGAGGTCAACGGCGTGCGGGTGGACGTCCCGTCCTACCGCGTCGAGCAGTACGACATCATCACCGTGCGCAAGCAGTCGACCGAGTCGTACCCGTTCGAACTGGCCCGCGCCACCTTCGGTGAGCGGACCCCGCCGGCCTGGATGAAGGTCGTGCCGGAGACGCTGCAGGTGATCATCCACTCGCTGCCGGTCCGCGCCCAGATCGACTCGCAGGTCACCGAGCAGCTGATCGTCGAGTTCTACTCGAAGTAGCAGTCGCTGCTGCTCGTGTGCCGCGCGGATCATCTACGCCGGCGCGGATGAAGTCGTCGACTTCTGTCACACCAGTCCCAAACGGGGTTGGTTGATCCGCGCGGCGCTAGTTGATCCGCGCGGCAGCAGCACCCCGAACGGCCCGGCGGCCGATCGGTCCAAGAGTGCCGTCATATAGCGGTCGGCACCTGATCCACCCGGAGGTTCATTCCATGCTGATTTCTCAGCGCCCCACCCTGACCGAGGAGCCGGTCGCCGACAACCGGTCCCGGTTCATCATCGAGCCGCTCGAGCCCGGATTCGGCTACACCCTGGGCAACTCGCTGCGGCGCACCCTGCTGTCCTCCATCCCCGGCGCGAGCGTCACCAGCATCCGCGTCGACGGCGTGCTGCACGAGTTCACCACCGTGCCGGGCGTCAAGGAGGACATCACCGAGCTCATCCTCAACCTCAAGGAGCTGGTCGTCTCCTCCGAGGACGACGAGCCGGTCACCATGTACCTGCGCAAGCAGGGCCCCGGCGACGTCACCGCCGCCGACATCGCCCCGCCGGCCGGCGTCACCGTGCACAACTCCGACCTCAAGCTGGCCACCCTCACCAAGAAGGGCAAGCTGGAGATCGAACTGGTCGTCGAGCGCGGCCGCGGCTACGTGCCGGCCTCCCCGAACAAGGTCGTCGGCGCCGAGATCGGCCGCATCCCGGTCGACTCGATCTACTCGCCCGTCCTGAAGGTCACCTACCGCGTCGAGGCCACCCGCGTCGAGCAGCGGACCGACTTCGACAAGCTGGTGCTGGACGTCGAGACCAAGTTGTCCATCACCCCGCGGGACGCGCTGGCCTCCGCCGGCACCACCCTGGTCGAGCTGTTCGGCCTGGCCCGCGAGCTGAACGTCGACGCGGAAGGCATCGAGATCGGGCCGTCGCCCGCCGAGGCCGACCATATCGCCGCGTTCGGGCTGCCGATCGAGGAGATGGACCTGACCGTCCGCTCCTACAACTGCCTCAAGCGTGAGGGCATCCACACCGTCGGCGAACTGGTCTCCCGGACCGAGGCCGACCTGCTGGACATCCGTAACTTCGGGCAGAAGTCGATCGACGAGGTCAAGATCAAGCTCGCCGGCATGGGCCTGGCCCTGAAGGACTCCCCGGCCGGATTCGACCCCGCCGCGGCCGCGATGTCCTACGGCGACTCGGACTGGAACGACGACACCGACGACAGCGGCTACGGCTCGCTCGCCGGTCTCGCCGCCCCGGTCCAGGACGACACCGACTACGCGGAGACCGAGCAGATTTAGTCGTCACATCGCGAAGCGATGGGTCGGATCCGCCGCATAGCGGTGGCTGACCCGAAGGGTTTCAACAGTCGCCGGAGGCGTCATTGACCCTCGCGGAGCGATGCGGTCCACCTCTTCCGGGGTGGGCGGGGATTCTCGCCGGTCGGCGAGGGTTCCCGAACTCGAAGGACAGCGTCGGCGCCGCGGGGTTCGCCCCGCGGTGGCCGCCTCACCCGTGGTGGACGAGCGTCCACGCGCGGACAACGAAAGAAGGACACGACATGCCCACGCCCTCCAAGGGACCCCGTCTCGGCGGATCGCCGGCCCACGAGCGGCTGATCCTGGCCAACCTGGCCACCCAGCTGTTCGAGCACGGCCGGATCAGCACCACCGAGGCCAAGGCCAAGCGGCTGCGCCCGTACGCCGAGAAGCTGGTCACCAAGGCCAAGGTCGGCACCCTGCACGCCCGCCGCGAGGTGATGAAGGTCGTCCGCGACAAGGACGTGGTGCACAAGCTGTTCGCCGAGATCGGGCCCTCGTTCGAGACCCGCAACGGCGGCTACACCCGCATCATCAAGACCGCGCCGCGCAAGGGCGACAACGCGCCCATGGCGATCATCGAACTGGTCGGCGAGGAGACCGTGTCCTCCGCCGCGACCCGGGTGGCCCGGGCCTCCGCCAATCGCGGTGACCGCGCCGCGCGGGTGGCCGCCTCCGCTGCCGCCGCCGGGACCGCTGTCGACGCGCCGGCCGAGGACGCGCCGGACCGCGAGAGCGGGTCCGTCCAGGCGGTCGAGGCCGCCGTCGAGGCGCCGGCCGAAGGTGCCGACGTCGTCGCCGACGCGACGGTCGACGCCGCGGAGAACAAGGCGGAAGACGCCCCGGACCGGGACAGCGCGTCGGACCAGGCCATCGAAGCCGCCACCGAGGCTCCGGCCGAGGGCGCGGACGACGAGTCGGCCAAGTAACTCCAGCTCGGCGCGGCGGCCCCGCGACGCCCGGCCCGTCCGGACGTCGCGGGGCCGTTCGCGTCCGGGACGGCTCACCGGCGTCGGACGTTCGACCGGTGTCGCCCGGGCCGGGCCTCGGGTGCGCGGGCTGATCAACTCGGCACCCAAGCGGGGAATCCGGACGCGTCGTGCCGAGTCGAAACGGTGGGCCGGCCCCACCGGGGCCGTCCCTTCAGGTTGAGACCGCACGCGGGTCGGCGAATCTGCATCAGGCTGATCAACTCGGCATCGAGTCCGACATTTCGGGCGCGTCGTGCCGAGTTGACCAGCCCGGCACACAACGAGCCCGCAGCAACAGTGCATGTCGGGCATATGGGTCGCCGATGGCTCGGACTGACCAGCTCGGCGCGCACTGCGAGCCCGCTCCGCTCTCCGGTATGCCCTTGTGGAGGTTCCCGATGCCTGATCCGGCCGCTTCGAGCAGGCTCCGCCTGGACATCAGCTACGACGGCACCGACTTCGCCGGCTGGGCCGTGCAGCCGGGCCTGCGCACGGTTGCCGGGGTGCTCGCCGGCGCCCTGCGGACCCTGCTACGGCACGAGGTGCGGCTCGTCGTCGCCGGCCGTACGGACGCCGGGGTGCACGCCACCGGCCAGGTCGCGCACGTCGACGTCGATCTGGCCGCGCTGCGCGCACTGGCGCCGCGCGACCACACGGACGATCAAGATGCGACTGGGGCCGGCCGCCTCGGCATGCTGCGCCGGCTCGCCGGGCTGCTCCCGCCCGATCTGCGGGTCCGGGCCGTCACCGCCGCCCCGAACGGGTTCGACGCCCGGTTCTCCGCACTTCGCCGGCACTACCGCTACCGGATCGGCACCGCCGCGTGGGGCGTGGAACCGGCCGACCGGAGATTCGTGCTCGCCCGCCGCCGCTCCCTGGACGTCGGAGCGATGACCGTGGCGGCCCAGGCCCTGGTCGGCCTGCACGACTTCCATGCCTTCTGCCGACCCCGGGAGGGCGCCACCACCATCCGCGACCTGCAGGCGCTGGACGTGCGGTCGATCGGTGACGAGGTGCGCATCGACGTCACCGCCGACGCCTTCTGCCATTCGATGGTGCGCGCCCTGGTCGGGTCGCTGCTGGTCGTCGGCGAGCTGCGCAGCCCCGCGGCCCGGCCGGGGGAGCTGCTGGCCGCCCGGGAACGGACGTCGGCCATCCCGGTGGTGCCGCCGCACGGCCTGACCCTGCGTCAGGTGGACTATCCGTCCGATCGGGAGCTGGCCGATCGTTCCAACGCGACCAGAGCGCTGCGTACCCTCTGACGGTCCCGCCGCGAGCGACCGGCCCGGGCGCCGACCCGCGGTCGTGAGGGCGTCCGATCGGGACGATGCCAGGTCTGCGACCGGGTCCTAGGGTGCCCTGGTGCGGAGCAACCCCGGGGCCGCGGAAATGGGGCGCGGGTGACTCAACCAGAGGATGCGGCGGAGCCCGCGGACGCCGCTCCCGATGCGCATCCCGACCCTCGGCCGACCGGCGATCCGGACCTGCCCTTCGAGAACGAGGTCGAGAACGAGGTCGAGGACCGGACGGCGACCGACCCGGCGGCGGTCCGGGCGCGGCGGTCGGTGATCCGGTGGGCATCGTCGTTGCGTCCGAAGCGCGGGGACCTGCGGTCCGACGCCGTCGCCGGCGTCTCCAACGCGATCGCCTCGGTGCCCGACGGCATGGCGATGGCGCTGCTCGTCGGAGTGAACCCCGCCTACGGGCTCTACGCGTCGTTCGCCGGGAAGATCGGCGGCGGGCTCTTCAGCAGCACCGCGTTGATGGTCGTCACCACGACGACCGCCGCGTCGCTGGCCGCGGGATCGGTGCTCGCCGAGGTGCCGGAGCCCGGCCGGGACGGGGCGATCGTCGCACTCACCCTGTTCACCGGGATCCTCCTGGTCGCGGTGGGCCTGCTGCGCCTGGGCCGCTACATCCGCTTCGTGTCCCGGTCGGTCATGGTCGGCTTCCTCACCGGGATCTCCGTCAACATCATCTTCGGCCAGCTCCCCGGACTGCTGGGCGTGCAACCCGACCCCGGTGTGGCCGTGGAAAAGGCGCTGTACGTGATCAGCCACCTGTCCGAGATCACCGTCCCGTCCGCCGTCGTCGGCCTGGGGGCGCTCGCGGCCATGCTCGTGCTCGGCCGCACCCGGCTGCGGTTGATCGCGACGCTGATCGCCGTCGTGGCGACCACCGCGATCGTGGCGCTGGCCGGCATCGATGTCGTGCGGACGGTCATCACCATCGGCAGCATCCCGGTGGGGTTCCCCGGCCTGGCCCTGCCCGCCTGGCGGGATCTGTTCGATGTCGACCTGATCGCCGGGGCCGCCGCCATCGCGGCGATCATCCTCGTGCAGGGGGCCGGGGTGGCGGAATCGGCGCCGAACCCGGACGGCAGTGCGTCATCCACGAACCGGGACTTCATCGGCCAGGGCGCGGGCAGCCTGCTGTCCGGTCTGTTCCACGGCATCCCGGTCGGCGGCTCGGTCAGCACCACCGCGATCAACCTGGCGGCAGGGGCGCGCAGCCGCTGGTCGGCGATTCTCGGCGGGGTCTGGATGCTGGTCATCCTGGTCGCGCTGGCCCGGTTCGTGGAGATGGTGCCCCTGCCCACCCTGTCCGCGGTGCTGATCTACGCCGCGTTGATGACGCTCAAGCCGGCGGTCGTCGGGGTGGTCTGGAGGACCAGCACCACCGGCAAGATCGCGATGACGGTGACGTTCCTGTCCACCCTGATGCTGCCCATCGCCGCCGCGGTCTCCGTCGGCGTCATCTGCTCGCTGGTGCTGCAACTGAACAAGGAGCAGATGGATTTTCACCTGGTCCGGTTGCTCCCCGTGGACGGGCACTTCGTCGAGCGCCGGGTGCCCCGGCCGTTGCCCGACGCCGAACCGGTCGTCCTCGACGTGTACGGCAGCCTGCTCTACGCGGGCGCGAAGACCCTCGGCGCCCGGTTGCCGGACCCGCATGCTGCGCACCGGCCGGTGGTGATCCTGCGGCTCCGGGGCCGCGGGTCGCTCGGGTCCACCTTCTTCGGCGTCGTCGCCGACTACGCCGACGCCCTGCACGCGCAAGGTGGTCGGCTCTACCTGTCCGGGGTGGACGCGGCGATGGTCCGACGATTCGAGCACAGCCAGCTCGCCGAGGTCCGCCGGCGGATCACCGTCTTCCCGGCCACCGAGGTGATCGGGGAGTCCACCCTGGCGGCCCTCGATGACGCCGCCCGGTGGTTGGCCGAGACGGGACCGCCACCGGGTTGACCGCTCCGGGCCGTCGCCGGGCGATCGATTACACTGAGTGTAGATTCTCGCCGAGCTGTCACGGAGTGTGCTCGCGGGAGGGCATTTTGACCATGAGCCCGATCGAGCGGTACTCTGGACAGCCGGTGTGCCGCGCGGTCTGCGTGCGGCGGTGTCTGCATGTCGGCGGGCCCGCTCGAAGGCCCGGCCCGCGAGGGGGCGCACCGAGGGGAGCATCCGCTCCCGGACCTGAGCAACCTGGACGACAACGAAGAGGCAGCACCGTGCGCACGTACAGCCCCAAGCCTGGCGATGTGACCCGCAACTGGCACGTCATCGACGCCACCGACGTGGTGCTGGGCCGTCTGGCCAGCCAGACCGCACGGCTGCTGCGGGGCAAGCACAAGCCGATCTGGGCCCCGCACGCGGACACCGGCGACTTCGTCGTCATCGTCAACGCGTCCAATGGCCAAGAAGCTGAAGGTGTACGCGGGCCCGGAGCACCCGCACGCCGCGCAGAGCCCGCAGGCGTTCGAGATCACCCAGGTCGCGCAGTAACCGCCCAGGTCCACCCAGAGAACAGCGAGAGAGTCAGCACGTGAGCGAAAACCCCGAAGCCGTCGTCGAGGATGTCGAGTACGAACTGCCCGAGGGCGTCGAGATCGAGATCGTCGACGCCGGTGACGACGTCGAAGAACTCGTCGAGGTCGCGCCGGCCGTCGTGGCCGTGCCGATGGACCGTCCGGTGCAGACCGTCGGCCGCCGCAAGGAAGCCATCGTCCGCATCCGGCTCGTGCCGGGCACCGGTTCGTTCACGCTGAACGGCCGCACCCTGGACAGCTACTTCCCGAACAAGGTGCACCAGCAGCTGATCAAGGAGCCGCTGGTCACCGTCGAGAAGGCGGAGATCTACGACGTGCACGCTCGGCTGCACGGCGGCGGCGTGACCGGGCAGGCCGGTGCGCTCCGGCTGGCGATCGCCCGCGCCCTGATCGAGGTCGACGAGACCGACCGTCCGCCGCTGAAGAAGGCCGGCTTCCTCACTCGGGACGCGCGGGCCACCGAGCGCAAGAAGTATGGCCTGAAGAAGGCCCGCAAGGCGCCCCAGTACTCGAAGCGCTGACCCCGTGGCGGGGCGGCTGTTCGGGACCGATGGTGTTCGTGGGCTGGCCAACGCCGATCTGACTCCGGATCTGGCGTTGCGGCTGGCCACCGCCGCGGCCCAGGAGCTCGGGCCCACCGGCGGCGCGACGTCGTCGGCCCCGGGCGGGCACGGTCAACTCGCCGGGGTGTCGCACGGGCGCGGTCGGCAGGCGAGTCCGACCCGCCCGCTGGCCGTGGTCGGCCGCGACCCGAGGGCCTCCGGCGAGATGCTGGAGGCGGCGGTCGCTGCCGGGCTCGCCTCGGCGGGCGTCGACGTGGTCCTGCTGGGTGTACTGCCGACCCCCGCGGTCGCCTTCCTCACCGCCGACCTGGGCGCCGACCTGGGCGTGGTGATCTCCGCATCGCACAATGCGATGCCGGACAACGGGATCAAGATCTTCGGCGCCGGCGGCCGCAAGCTCGGTGACGCGGTCGAGGACGCGATCGAGAAGCGCATGGCCGAACTCGGTCCGCTGCCCACCGGCGACGGGGTCGGCCGGATCCGGCTGGCCACCGACGCCGACCGCCGCTACCTGGACCATCTGCTGGTCGCGACGCCCAACCCGCTGCGCGGGCTCCGGGTCGTCGTCGACTGTGCGCACGGCGCCGCCTCGGAGCTGGCTCCCGAGGTGTACCGGCGGGCCGGCGCGGAGGTCGTGGTGATCGGCGGCAGCCCGGACGGGCTGAACATCAACGCCGGAGTCGGTTCCACCTACCTCACCGGCCTGCGCGACGCGGTGATCTCCGAGGGTGCGGACCTGGGCATCGCTCACGACGGTGACGCCGACCGCTGCCTGGCGGTCGCCGCGGACGGATCCGTCGTCGACGGCGACGTGATCCTCGCCCTGCTGGCGATCGCGCTGCGGGACCGCGGCCGGCTGGCCGGCGACACCGTGGTCGCCACGGTGATGGCGAACATCGGTTTCCACCGGGCCATGACCGGCGCCGGGATCGCCGTGCGGACCACCGCGGTCGGCGACCGGTACGTGCTGGAGGACATGAATGCCGGGGGCTATTCGCTGGGCGGCGAGCAGTCCGGGCACCTGATCCTGGCCGAACACGCCACCACCGGTGACGGACTGCTGACCGCCCTGCACCTGATGGCGATGGTGGCCGAGACCGGCCGGCCGCTGGCCGAGCTGGCGTCGGTGGTCGAGCGGTTCCCGCAGGTGCTGATCAACGTCCGGGTGACGGACAAGGCCGCGGTCGCCGCGTCGGCCGACGTGCAGGCGGCCGTGGCGCAGGCCGCGGCGGAACTCGGCGACTCCGGGCGGGTACTGCTGCGTCCGTCGGGCACCGAGTCGCTGATCCGGGTGATGGTCGAGGCTGGCACGGACGAATCCGCCCAGGCCGTCGCCGACCGGGTCGCCAAGGTCGTCGCCGCCGTCTGAACCGGCGGGGTCTCCGAGCGGCTGGTTCGCTGATCAAAGCCGCGTCTACGCGTCGCGTTTGTCCCGTTCGGCGCGGATTTGATCAGCGAAGCAGGTGGCCCGTCGCGGTGGGCTGATCGAAGCTGCGCTTCCGTGTCCGGTTCATCCGGCTCGGCGCGGGCTCGATCAGCGAAACAGGGAGCCTGGCGGCGGTCAGATCATCGCGGCGGTGGCCAGGTCGCCGGCGTCCAGCGGCGGGGTCAGATCCGGGTCGGCCGGGTCCAGGAGCGTGGTGCCGGCCACCTTGCTCTCCATCTGATCGGCCAGCTGCGGCGCGTCGGTGAGGTGCCGGATGAAGAATGCCGAGGCCAGGATGCGGGTGGCATGCTGGACCTTGGAGTCCGAGTCGGCGCCGAGGATGTTGTTCACGAAGCTCGTTCCCTCGGCCAGTCCGAGGTGACCGGAGCCCTTCACCCGGCGTAGCTGAGCCGGGCCCCCCCAGGACTGCGCGATGAGCGCGCCGTCCGATTCGGCCCAGTCGTCCTTCGCGCCGATCAAATGCAGGCTAGGGGCCTCGACCCGGCCGGCGGCCGCGACGGCCGACGGCTTGGTCTCCGCCGCGGTGACCGTGACCACCGCGCGGATCTGCTCGTCCTTGGCCGCGGCCAGCACCGCGGCGCCACCGCCGGTGGAGTGACCCAGCACGCCCAGCCGGCGCAAGTCGCCGCGGACCCGGCCGCCGCCGAGTTCGCCGTACGCGACCATCCGCAGGGCCCGGGACAGGTCCAACGCCAGGCCCTGATGCGAGGAGAACAGGCTCCGGTGGGTGTTCGGGGCGACGACGATGATGCCCCAGGACGCCAGGTACCGCATCGTGTCGGCGTACTTGTCGGCCGACTGCAGCCAGCCGTGGCCGAGCGCGACGATGGGCAGGCGCCGACCCGACGACGGGGTGAACACCAGCCCGGGCAGCCCGGCCGGGGCCAGGTCGCCCACGGCGACCCGGTGCGGACCCTTGTAGGTGAAGTATTCGAAGGTGGGTCGGTTGATCGTCGGCGGCGCCTGCTTGGCCATTCGCTCTCCCGTCCCGTGCGCGACGACCGACGCCGGCCGCCCTCGTACAGTAGCCGGTGCGCTACGCGCGCCAGGATCGAGCAGGGGAGCACACCGGTGGCCGACGACTTCGCGACGAATCTGCGGCGGCTGATCCGAGCCCGGTTCCCGCTGCTGTCCATCCGGACCGCCGAGGAGTCACGGGTGCTGGCCGAGATCGCCGCGGTGGTCGGCAACCGCACGCAGATCGCGCCGGCCCGGCAGGTGTTCGTCTGGTCCACCGCCAACGGGTTCGCGGCCCTGGGCCAGCCGGGCGGCCAGGACACCCGCACCCCGCATGCGGCGCTGACCGCAGCCGCCGCGTTGACCATGCCGAGCGTGGTGATCCTGCTCGACCTGCACCCCTGGCTGGGTTCCTCGTCGTCGCCGCCGGACACCCAGCTGGTGCGGCAGATCAAGGACACCGTCCGCTTCTACAAGGACGGCCCGGTGCCCCGGACGCTGATCATGATCTCGCCGACCCCGCAGATCCCGACCGACCTGGAATCCCTGGTCACCCTGCTGGACTTCCCGTTGCCGACCGAGGTCCAGATCCGTTCCACCCTGGACGGGATGATCGCCCGGAACACCGCGTCCGGGGCGCTGGCCGTCGCCCTCGGGACGGACGGGGTGGAGCGGATGGCCAAGGCCGCGCTCGGCCTGACCGCGTTCGAGGCGGAGAACGCGTTCGCCCGGGCGATGGTCGACGACGGCCGGCTCACCGACGACGACATCGGCCTGGTGCAGGAGGAGAAGCGGCAGATCGTCGCCAAGTCCGGCGTGCTCGAGGTGGTCCGGTCAACCGTGCGCCTGGACGACATCGGTGGGCTGGAGAACCTCAAGACCTGGCTGCGCAAGCGGGACGGCGCCTGGCTCGACGAGGCCGCCGCCTACGGCCTGCCCGCGCCGAAGGGCGTGCTGGTGACCGGGGTGCCGGGGTGCGGCAAGTCGATGACGGCCAAGGCGATGGCCTCGGCGTGGTCGCTGCCGTTGGTCCGGCTGGACATCGGCCGGGTGTTCGGTGGGCTGGTCGGCGCGTCCGAGCAGAACATGCGCACCGCGCTGCGCACCGCCGAGGCGATCGCCCCCTGCGTCATGTGGATCGACGAGATCGAGAAGGGCTTCGCCTCCGGTGCGTCCGGGCAGGGGGACAGCGGAACGTCGGCCCGGGTGTTCGGCACGTTCCTGAGCTGGATGCAGGAGAAGACTGCGGCCGTGTTCGTCATCGCGACGGCCAACCAGATCTCCCTGCTGCCCCCGGAGATGATGCGCAAGGGCCGGTTCGACGAGATCTTCTTCATCGACCTGCCCACCGATGCCGAGCGTCGGGTCATCTTCTCGCTCCACCTGACGGCTCGCCTGAAGGCCGGCCCGGCCTTGGGCTCGCTCGCGGTGGACCAGGCCCTGCTGGACCGGTTGGTCGGGGCGACCGAGGGATTCTCCGGCGCCGAGATCGAGCAGGTGGTGATAGCTGCCTGTTTCGACGCGTTCCACGAGCGGCGGGCGCTGACCCTGGACGATCTGCTGCACTCCATCGGGAACACGGTCCCGCTGTCGGTCACCCAGTCCGAGCAGATCGACGCGCTGCGGGCCTGGGCCGACGTCCGCGCCGTCGCCGCGTCCGCGCCGGAGGATCGGGCGGGTTACACCACCCCGGAGCCGGCCACCGCCCTGCTCGGGGTGCCGCCGGAATCGGTGCTGGCCCGCGGTGGGCGCCCGGTCGAGGCCTGACCCGGCATGCGCCCACCCCGAGTTGGTTTCCGCACCCCCACCCCGAGTTTGGTTTCCGCACCCCCACCCCGAGTTGATCATGGCGTTGTCTGCAGCTGCTTCGGCGTGTCGTCGGCGTGTCGCGCAGAGAACGCCATGATCAACTTGAAATGGGCCCGGCGGTCCCAGCGGGCCCGGCGGTCCCGGCTGGCCCGGCGGTCCGGGTTGCCTCGGCGCTGTGCCGGTCGACCGCGTCGCGCAACGCGCTGAACGAGGCGACCAGGAGCCGCCGTTCCCGGGCCAGCAACGGATCGTCGAGCGCGCATCCGGCGGCGACCCAGCGGTCCGAGACGTCCATGGCCTGCACTCGCAGCGCCGCGGCCGGCCGCACCGCGGACGCCGGCAGCCCGTAGACGTAGGCGTACAGCGCGGTGAGCGCATCGACCAGGTGTGCCTCGGTGACGCCGGTGTCGTGCTGGTGCTCCCGATGCACCCGCCACCACTGCACCTCGAGGACGGCCGCCCGGGCCGGGTCGAAGCCGCCCCAGCCGACCCGCACGACCAGCTCGTAGAAGCGCCGCATCGCCGCCCGCGCCCCGTCCGGATCGTTGGCCGGGAACGGCGCCCACAACTGGTTGGCCCGCAGCACATGCCACGCGCCGAGCACCGTTTGCCGCCACGGCAAGCCGAAGCCGGCCCGGACCATCGTCACCGCGGCCCGCAGGAACGGGACCCACTCCCGCCGGTAGTAGGCCGCCCAGGCGGCGCACTCGGCCCGACCGACGGCGACCGGGTCGAACGTGAGCGGGCCGGGCCGGGTTGTGCTCGCAACAGTCATCGAAGGCCTCCGGTACCGGTTTGTGGCAATTGTCACCGATGATTCGAGATGCGCCGATCCGCGGATGGCTCGACTCCGAAGAAGGGGCATGACCATGACGTTCGAACCCCCCGTCGCCGGTCCGCCGACCGGGCCGACCACCCGTCCCATCGCCGTCGTCCTCGACCGCATGCAGCAGGTCCTGGACGCCATCCCGGCCGAGCGGGCGCAGCGGCGGTTCTTCGCCGGCACCTACCTGCGGACCACCCGTGCCGTCGGCGACGCCGTCGACCAGGCCCGCTTCGAGGACCCGGACTGGGTTGAACGCTGGGACGCCGCGTTCGCCGACCTCTACCTGGACGCCGCGACGGCCGAGGCGACCGCGCCCCGCCCGTGGCGGCTGGCCTTTGCCGCGCCCGCCGGGTTGCCGCAGTTGCGGCACGTGCTGCTCGGCATCAACGCGCACATCAACTACGACCTGCCGCAGGCCCTGCTCGCAGTGATCAGCGACGCCGACTTCGCCGACCCGGTGCTGATGGCCCGGCGGCATCGCGATCATGAGCGGATCGACGGGATTCTGTCGGCCCGCGTCGGCCAGGAGGACAGCGAATTCGTCGACTGGACGTGGTTGGACCGGCTCATCCTGCCGCTGAACCACCGGGCCAGCCGGCGGTTCCTCGCCGAGTCGCGGCGCAAGGTCTGGCACAACACGGAGCAACTTCAGCTGGCCCGCCTGGCCGGTCCGGACGCCTACCGCCGGCGGCTCGCCGAGCTCGAGGTGCTGTCCGCGGCCAAGATCGCCGACCTGCTGGCCCCCGGGCAGGTCCTGCTACGGCTGGCCGTCAGCGGATTCGGCGTGAGCCTCCCGCCGGAGTGAGAGGTGCCGGCGTGACCGGGTGCGGGCTGGCTGCGGCCGGAGTGACGGCCGGGGAACCCGGAAGAGGGGTCCCGGTTGCCTGCGTGTGACAACCTCCGCGCCTGACGGGACGCTCCACGGTCAGCCGTTACCCTGGGCAGAATGTGCGGAATCGTCGGCTACACCGGTCCCCGTCAGGCGCTGCCGCTGGTCCTGGAGGGACTGCGCCGGCTGGAGTACCGCGGGTACGACTCGGCCGGGGTCGTCGTCCTGGACGATGCCGGGGACCGGGGTGGGCAGTCGGGTGTCTTCAACATTGCGAAGAAGGCCGGCCGGATCGGCAACCTGGACGCCTACATCGACACCGGCGAGGTGGCGCTGGCCGGGCAGACCGGGATGGGCCACACCCGATGGGCCACCCACGGCGGCCCGACCGACCGCAACGCGCATCCGCACACCGACATGCACCGCCGGGTCGCGGTCATCCACAACGGCATCATCGAGAACTTCGTGCCGTTGCGGGCCGAGCTGGAGGCGTCCGGCGTTGAGTTCAGCAGCGACACCGACACCGAGGTCGTCGCGCACCTGCTGTCCCGAACCATGGCCGACGGCCCGACCGCCGGCGACCTGCCGGCCAGCATGGCCGCCGTCTGCCGGGGCCTGGAGGGCGCCTTCACCCTGGTCGCGATGCATGTCGACGCCCCGGAGACGCTGGTCGCGGCCCGCCGTAACTCCCCGCTCGTGATCGGCATCGGCGAGGGGGAGATGTTCGTCGCCAGCGACGTGGCCGCGTTCATCGAGCACACCCGGCAGGCGGTCGAACTCGGCCAGGACCAGCTCGTGGTGATCACCCCCGCCGGCTACGAGGTCACCTCGTTCACCGGCGGGGAGGCCGACTTCCGGGAGTTCCACGTCGACTGGGACCTCTCGGCCGCGGAGAAGGGCGGCTTCCCGTTCTTCATGGACAAGGAGATCGAGGAACAACCGGCCGCCGTCGCGCAGACCCTGCTCGGCCACTTCGACGGCTCCGGCATCGTGCTGGATGAGCTGCGGTTGTCCGAGGACGACCTGCGCACGATCGACAAGGTCTTCGTCGTCGCCTGCGGCACGGCCTACCACTCCGGCCTGGTCGCCAAGTACGCCATCGAGCACTGGTGCCGGATCCCGGTCGAGGTGGAGGTGGCGTCCGAGTTCCGGTACCGCGACCCGGTGCTCGACCGGCAGACCCTGGTCGTCGCGGTCAGCCAGTCCGGCGAGACCGCCGACACCCTGGAGGCCGTCCGGCACGCCCGCCGGCAGAAGGCGCGGGTGCTGGCCGTCTGCAACACCAACGGCTCGCAGATCCCGCGCGAGTCCGACGCGGTCGTCTACATCCACGCCGGCCCCGAGATCGGCGTCGCCTCGACCAAGGCGTTCCTGGGCATGCTGACCGCGAACTACCTGGTCGGGCTGGCCCTGGCCCAGGCCCGCGGGACCAAGTACCGCGACGAGATCGCCCGCGAGTACGAGGAACTGACCAAGATCCCGGACGCCATCGCCACGACGCTGACGCTGATGGACCCCGTGCGCAAGCTCGCCCAGGAGATCGCCACGTCCAAGGCGATCCTGTTCCTGGGCCGGCACGTCGGCTACCCGGTGGCCCTGGAGGGTGCGCTCAAGCTCAAGGAACTGGCCTACATGCACGCCGAGGGCTTCGCCGCCGGCGAGCTCAAGCACGGGCCGATCGCGCTGATCGAGGAGGGGCTGCCGGTCGTCATCGTCACCCCCTCGCCGGTGACCGACCCGCTGCTGCACTCCAAGCTGCTGTCCAACATCCGGGAGATCCAGGCCCGCGGGGCGCGGACCATCGTGATCGCCGAGGAGGGTGACGACACCGTCGCCCCGTTCGCCGACTTCCTCGTCGAGCTGCCCCGGGTGCCCAACCTGTACCAGCCGCTGATCACCACCGTGCCGCTGCAGATCCTGGCCGCCGAGATCGCCCGGGCCAAGGGCTACGACCTGGACAAGCCGCGGAACCTGGCCAAGTCGGTCACCGTCGAGTAGGTGACCCTGCCGCAGCTGCCCACCGGGACGAATGTCGTCTCCGTGGGGATCGACGTCGTGGCGGTCGACCGGTTCGCGTCCGCGCTGGCGCGCACGCCGTCGCTCGGCCGGCGGTTGTTCCGCCCGGACGAAATGGTCTCGGCGACCGGACACCCGCGTGGACCGGCCTCGCTGGCCGCACGGTTCGCAGTGAAGGAGGCCGTCGCCAAGGCGCTCGGCGTGCCGTCCGGGATGGACTGGCACGACTGCCGGGTGGTCTCGGAGAACAGCGGCCGACCGGTGCTGCAGGTCAGCCGGACCGTGGCCGCCGCGGCCACCGCCCTGGGTATCACGCAGTGGCGCCTCTCGATTTCGCACGACGCCGGAATCGCGGCCGCCGTGGTGCTCGCCCTCGGCCCGTCCGGTTGACGGAGGATGAGCTGGTGATCGAGGCCTACACCGTCGAGCAGATCCGCGCCGTCGAGGCGCTCGCCCGCAGCCGCGACGGCGACGCGACCCTGATGCGCCGAGCGTCCTTCGCGGTGGCCGCCGAGGTGGCCGACCGGGTGCCGTTCCCACACCCGGGCCGGCGGGTCGTGCTGCTGGTCGGCGCCGGGAACAACGGTGGGGACGCCCTGTACGCCGGGGCCTTCCTGCGCCGGCGGGGGATGGCCGTCACCGCCGCGCTACTGAACCCGGCCACGTTGCACCCCGGGGGGCTGGCCGCGCTGCGGCGCGCCGGCGGTCGCGTCCTGGTGCACGACGACCCGGGTGTCGGGACGGCGATCAGGCACGCCGACGTCATCGTCGACGGGATCGTCGGGATCGGGGCGGCCCCGCCGCTGCGGGACGACGCGGCGCGGCTGGTCGGCGACGCCAACGCCACCGACGCGCTGCGGGTCGCGGTCGACCTGCCGAGCGGGATCGAACCGGACACCGGGCGGATCCGCGGCGTCGCCTTCCTCGCCGACGTCACGGTCACCTTCGGTGGCATCAAGGTAGGCCTGCTCATCGCCGACCAGCAGGCCGGGACGATCGTCAGTGTCCCGATCGGCATGGACATGACCGGACGGCCGGCCGAGGTGATCGCCATGACGGACGGCAGCCTGCAGCAGCTGCTGCCGCCCCCGGCGCCGGCCTCGGACAAGTACTCGGGCGGGCTCGTCGGCATCGTCGCCGGCTCGACCGGCTATCCGGGTGCCGCGGTGCTGTGCGCCGGCGGTGCTGTCCGCACCCGGCCGGGCATGGTCCGGTACGCCGGACCGCAGGCCGGGGCCGTGGTCGCCCGCTGGCCGGAGGTCGTCGCCGTCGACTCGCCCGCGGACGCCGGGAAGGTGCAGGCCTGGGTGATCGGGCCGGGTATGAGCACCGAGGGGCAGGCGATCACCCTGCTGCGCTGGGTGCTCGGCCAGGATGTGCCCGTACTCGTCGACGCCGACGGGCTGACCATCCTGGCCGGCATGCCGTCGCTGCTGCAGACCCGACGCCGGGCCGCCCAACCCACCGTGCTCACCCCGCACGACCGCGAGTTCGCGCGGCTGTTCCCGGACATCGAACTGGACGATCGGCTCGCCGCGGTGCGCCGGGCCGCGTGGGTCAGCGGGGCGACGGTGCTGCTCAAGGGCCACCGGACGCTGATCGCCGACCCCGGCGGGCAGGCGGCGGTCAACCTGTCCGGCTCGTCCTGGCTCGCGTCGGCGGGCACCGGGGACGTGCTGTCCGGGGTGATCGGATCGCTGCTGGCCGCCGGCCTGCCGCCGCTGCTGGCGGCGAGCGGCGGGGCCTTCCTGCACGGCCGGGCCGGGCAGCGGGCGCAGCGGACCGGCCGGTTCGGGGCGCACGAACTGTGGGACCACCTGCAGGTCGCGCCGTCCGGTTCGATCAGTGAATGACCGAATTGGTCCGCGCTGTGTGACCGGACACGAAGGCACACCGCCGATGGGGCCTCGTCGTGCCGGCAAACGTGATTCCCTTGAAGGATGAGCACTACCGCCACTGTCCCGACGGGCCGGCATGCCGGCACCCGGGTCGAGGCGGTGATCGACGTCGCCGCGATCACGGCGAACGTTCGAGTGCTCCTGATGCTCATGCGGCAACACAACCCGCTCGGCTCGCTCATGGCGGTCGTCAAGGCGGACGGCTACGGCCATGGCGGCGTTCAGGCGGCCCAGGCCGGCCTGAACGGCGGCGCCGCGCGCCTCGGGGTGGCCACCCCGGAGGAGGCGCTCGCCCTGCGGGACGCCGGCATCGATGCTCCCGTGCTCGCCTGGCTGTGGCCGCCCGGGCAGCCCGTCGCCGATGCCCTGGCCCGCGGGATCGAGCTGGGAGTGTCCAGCCTGGCCCAGCTCGATGCGGTCCTCGACCAGGCGGGCCCTGCGTTGCCCGGTATCCACGTCAAATTCGACACCGGACTCGGCCGCGGCGGCGTCGGACCACGCGAGGCGGCGGCGCTCCTGGACGCGGTGTCCGCGGCCCAGCGGGCGGGCCGGGTGCGGGTCGTCGGCCTGATGAGCCACCTGGCCAGCGCCGACGTCCCGGGCGACCCATCGGTGGGCGAGCAGATCGCCACCTACCGGCGGCTGCTCGCGGCGGCCGCTGAGCGGGGGATCAACCCGCAGCTGCGGCACCTGGCCAACACCGCCGGCCTGATCGACCACCCGGACAGCCGGTTCGATCTCGCCCGGGTGGGCATCGGCGGCTACGGGCTCAACCCGGTGGCCACGCGGGTCCCGCTGCGACCGGCGATGACCCTGCAGGCGACGGTCGCCCTGACCAAGCGGGTCAGCGCCGGTCAAGGTGTGTCCTACGGACTGACCTACCGCACCGAGGCGGAGACCACGCTCGCCCTCATTCCGCTCGGCTACGCGGACGGGATCCCGCGGGCCGCCGGCAACCGGGGCGAGATTCTCGTCGCCGGCCGGCGACGCCGGATCGCCGGGCGGGTGGCGATGGACCAGGTCGTCGTCGACTGCGGGGACGACCCGGTCACCGCCGGCGACCCGGCCGTCGTCTTCGGCCCCGGAGATGCCGGGGAGCCGACCGCCCGGGACTGGGCGGAGTACTGCACGACCATCGACTACGAGATCGTCACCCGGATCGGGCCGAGGGTGCCCCGACGCCATGTCGGAGGGGCACAACCATGAGCAGCATGGGCGGGCTGGATCGAGGCCGCCGAGCCGATCACCAACTTCGCCGGTCGGCGCCCGTCGCCGGGGCGACCCGGCCGGATCGGCGCCCCGGCATGGTGGCGACATGAGCACGGTCGGTCGGATCCTGGGCACCGCCGGGGTCGTCACCGGAGTCCTGGGCGCGGCCGCGTTCGGTGGCGTCACGGCGCAGCGGATGGCGGTGCGCAAGTACCAGGCCGCCCAGGCGGCGTTGCTGATCGAACCGGGCGCAGACCCCGGGTTCGAGGCCCTCGAGTCCGATCGGACGTACTCGGTGGACACCTGGGACGGGGTCGCGCTGCACGTCGAGGAGGTCGGTCCGCTGGACGCGTCCCTCACCGTGATCTTCGCGCACGGCTGGACGCTACGGCTCGGCTCCTGGCACTTCCAGCGGCTCGGTCTGGCCGGCCCGGGATTCGGCAACCAGGCCGAGGTCGACCCGTCGGCGCGCAAGGCCCGCCGGGTCGCGGCACCGCCCACCGCGCGGCTGGTCTTCTACGACCACCGATCGCACGGGAAGTCGACCCGAGCGCCCGAGGGCCACTCCACCATGGACTACCTGGCCTCCGATCTGCGGAGCGTCATCGACACCGCGGCGCCGACCGGGCCGGTCGTGCTCGTCGGCCATTCGATGGGCGGTATGGCGATCTTCACGCTGGCGGCCCAGGACCCGGACCTGTTCGCCGAGCGGATCGCCGGGGTCGGGCTGGTCTGTACCGGTGCCACCTACCTCAAGCCGTCGGAGCTCAGCAAGCTGCTGATCGCCGGCGGCAACCCGCTGGTCAAGGTGATCAAGGAGGTCGGCTCCCGGTACCCGGCAATCTTCGAACGTGGCCGGTCCAGTAACCGGGACGCGGTGTGGATGCTCACCCGCAGCCTTGGCTTTTCCCGGAAGGACGTGTCGGGGGCGCTGGTCGACTACCTGGACGAGATGGTCTCCACGACGCCGGTTGAGGTCATTGCCGAGTTCCTGCCGACCCTGTTCGCGCACGACCAGACCGCCTCGGTGCCCGCACTCGCCGGGATCCCGACGATGATCGTGGCCGGCGACCAGGATCGGATGACGCCGCTGGACCGCTCCGAACGGATTGCCGAGGTGCTGCCGGACGCGGAGATGATGGTCGCCGAGGGCTCGGGGCACATGACGATGATGGAAGACCCGGACCTGACCAACGAGGCGCTGCGCCGGCTGTTGCAGCGTGCCTCCGACGGAGCACGAGCGCGGGAAGGGGCCCGCGGGAAGAAGTCCCGCTGGTCACGGACGGGCCGATGATCGTTCTCGACACTCCCGCCGACACCCACGCACTCGGGGTGGCACTGGGTGGGCGGCTGCGGGCCGGTGATCTGGTGATCCTGACCGGGGCGTTGGGGGCCGGCAAGACGGCTCTGACCAAGGGCATCGCCGAGGGCATGGGGGTGACCGGCCTGGTCGCCTCACCCACCTTCGTGTTGGCCCGGGTGCACCACCCGGCCACGCCGGACGGGACCACCTTGGTGCACG
Source organism: Nakamurella sp. (assembly GCF_044224575.1). Taxonomy (GTDB): domain Bacteria; phylum Actinomycetota; class Actinomycetes; order Mycobacteriales; family Nakamurellaceae; genus Nakamurella. The sequence goes on along the minus strand of NZ_JBGAKE010000001.1, from coordinate 344,178 downwards.
TCGACGCCTACCGGCTCGGGGGTGCGCCGGAACTGGACGACCTCGATCTGGACACCGACCTGACCGCAGCGGCCGTGGTGATCGAGTGGGGCGATGGCATCGCCGAGCAGCTCGCCGACGACCGGCTGACCGTCGAACTGACGCGGCTGCCGGACGACCGCCGGACGGCCGTGCTGACCGGCGCGGGCGCCGGATGGGACCGTCGATTACGGGATCTGCTCGGCTGATCGCGCCCGGTCCGGGCGTGGGACCCTGGCCCGACTCGAAGACCGGCCCGACGATCGCCCCGGGCCGCCGGTCATCAACGACCCTGCGTCGGCCGGCCGCGGAGGAGGCGACGTGGACCGCCACCGGTCACCCGGGTGCGGGGGTGCGCACGGTGTGGGCCGGGCCGGGCCGGTTTCGAATACCGGGTCGAGTGGCTGCGCGGGGACCCCCACCCGGCCTGCCGGGCGGCGGGGGAATATCCGAGCGGAATCCCTGGTTGATACCCCCAAGGGTATAGTTCGGAATCATGAAAGGCTGGATCTGACGGTGGCAACCATCACGCTGACCGAGAGCACGTTCGAGCACACGGTGTCCGGTGCGGACATCGTCCTGGTGGACTTCTGGGCCGCCTGGTGCGGACCGTGCCGGATGTTCGCCCCGGTGTTCGAGGCGGCTGCGGCGGCCCATCCGGACATCGTGTTCGGCAAGGTCGATACCGAGGCCGAGCGGAACCTGGCCGCCGCGGCCGGCATCCGCTCCATCCCCACCCTGATGGCGTTCCGGGACGGCATTCTGGTCTTCTCCCAGCCGGGCGCGCTGCCGGCGCCTTCGCTCGAGCAGCTCATCGCGGCGGTGCGGGCGCTCGACATGGACGACGTGCGCGCCCAGGTGGCCGCCGCGTCGGCGGCAACGGCATGAACACGCCCGACGACGCGCCCATGACCCCTTATTCGATCGCCGTCACGGTCGACCGGCCGTTCGACCAGGTTCTCGGCGCCATCCGGGATGCATTGGCCGCCCAGGGTTTCGGTGTGCTCACCGAGATCGACATGCAGGCGACCCTGAAGGCGAAGATCGGCGCCGACATCGCGCCCCAAGTGATCTTCGGGGCCTGCCGGCCACCGCTGGCCGAGGCCGCGCTGCGGGCCGAACCGTCGATCGGACTGCTGCTGCCCTGCAACGTCGTGGTCCGCGGTGTGGACGGCGACCGGACCCGGGTCGAGACCATCGATCCGGCGATCATGGTCAGCGTCACCGGCAACCCCGGCCTGCAGGCGGTGGCGGCCGAGGCACGCACCCGGCTGACCGACGCCCTGCGGTCGCTCGAGACGGCTGCGCCGGCCTCGTGACCACCGACCCCGCCACCACCAGACTCGCCCCGACATCGGAGGAACCCACCATGGTCGAGATCGCCCCGGACTCGCTGGGATCTGTGGTCAACCGGCTGCGCCGCGCCCAGGGCCAGATCGGCGGCGTGCTGCGGATGATCGAGGAGGGCCGCGACTGCCAGGACATCGTCACGCAGCTCGCCGCGGTCAGCAAGGCCGTCGACCGGGCCGGGTTCGCCGTCATCGCCGCCGGACTGAAACAGTGCCTGCTGGAGTCCGACGGTCAGGACACCCTGGATACCAAGACGATGGAGAAGCTGTTCCTGTCGCTGGCCTGACGGCTCGCCATCGGCCGGGGGCGGGCCAGCCGATCGGGGTCAACCGGCCGGGACACGGCTGAACGTCAGATGGATCACGCCGGTCGGCGACGACACGGCCTCGACGTCGAAGCGCTCCTCGAGCGATTCGAGCCCGTCCCACAGCCGTTCGCCCCGGCCGAGCACGATCGGCACCACCACGATGTGCATCTGGTCGACCAGGTCCGCCCGGAGGAATTCGCGGATCGTGGTGGCGCCACCCCCGATGCGCACGTCGAGATCGCCGGCCAGTTCGCGCGCCCGGGCCAGCGCGGCAGCGGGCTCGGCGTCGACGAAGTGGAAAGTGGTGCCGCCCTCCATGGTCAGGGTCGGCCGCGGATGGTGGGTCAGCACGATCACCGGGGTATGGAACGGCGGGTTCTCGCCCCACCAGCCACGCCACCGGTCATCGACCCAGGGCCCCCGCTGCGGCCCGAACTTGTTGCGGCCCATGATTTCCACCCCGACCCCGGACGACCATCGGCCGGCGAAGGCCTCATCGATACCGGTGGAACCCGCATCCTGGCCGTGGAAGCCCATCTGCTGGAAGGTGCGGGTGGGGAAGGCCCATTCCATCAGGCGGCTGCCCGCGTGCCCGAAGGGAGCGTCGAGTTGCTGCCCCGCGCCGGTGCCGAAACCGTCGAGCGAGACCGCGAAGTTGTGCACGCGGACGAGTGACATGGGACCTCCCCGGGGTCTGGGTCGCCCGGCAACCGTAACCGCCGGTCCGGCGCGAGGGCCGCTCGTGGCGGAGATCGGCCCCGCCGAACTCCGACGGTTCGGCTGCAACAGTCTTACGGTTCGGGGTGGAACCGCGTGGACTGCTGGCGGGGCGTCCGCCGCGGACCTACCGTCGGAACCGGTGGAAGGGGGACGACGTTGGCCGCACCGTCCAAGGTTCTGGTCGTCGACGACGACGACACCGTCCGTGAGGTCCTGCGCCGGTACCTGGCCCGGGACGGGCACGAGGTGCTCGAGGCGGCGGACGGGCCGACGGGGCTCGGCCTGGTCCGGTCGCAGCATCCGGACCTGGTGGTGCTCGACCTGATGCTGCCCGGCATGGACGGGCTTCAGGTCTGCCGGGAGGTGCGCAAGACCTCGACCGTTCCGGTGATCATGCTGACCGCGCTGGGCCAGGAGTCGGACCGGGTGGTCGGTCTGGAGTACGGCGCCGACGACTACGTGGTCAAACCGTTCAGCCCGCGCGAGCTCGCGCTCCGGGTGGGCCGTGTGCTGGAACGCAGCCGGGGGGCCGTCGGGGCCGGCCCCGCGGAGTCCGTCGAGGTGACCAGCGCCGATGGAGAACTCTGGGTGAGTCCGATCTCCCGGACCGCCCGGCGCGGCGGCGTCGAGCTGAACCTGACCAGCCGCGAGTTCGACCTGCTGCACTTCCTGCTGGCGCATCCGGGCCAGGTGTTCAGCCGGACGGAGCTGATGGAGCAGGTGTGGGGATGGTCGTTCGGCGACCAGTCCACGGTGACCGTGCACGTGCGGCGGCTCCGGGAGAAGGTCGAACCCGACCCGGCCCGGCCGACCCGGATCGTGACCGTGTGGGGTGTCGGCTACCGGCTGGACGGCGTCATCGGCGGGGCGGCCGCGGCGGGCTCGGGCTGACCCGGTGCTCACCGATCTGTTGCACATCCTGCCGTGGGCGTTGCTGGCCGCCGTGACCACCGGTGCCGTCGAGATCGGCGTGTTGTACCTGCTGCGCAACCGGTCGGCCACGGCCAACATCGCCGCCCTGGTCAGCATCCCGATCCTGGCCGTGTTGATCTTCGTCGTCAGCATCAGCGGGTTCATGTACACCCCGATGCTGGCGTTCGCCGCCACGGCCTGTGCACTGATCGCCGTGGTGGTGATCCCGGTGGCCGTGTACCTCGGCCGGCGGATGGCGGTCGGCGCGATGGAGGCGGAGAAACAGCGGGCCGCCGAACGCGCGGCCGAGGCGTCCCGGCGTCAGCTGGTGGCCTGGGTCAGCCATGACCTGCGCACCCCGCTGGCCGGGATCCGGGCGATGAGCGAGGCGCTGGAGGACTCGGTGGTGGTCGAGCCGGAGGAAGTGGCCGACTACGCGCGGCGGATCAGCGCGGAGACCGCCCGGCTGTCCGCCATGGTCGACGACCTGTTCGAGCTGTCCCGCATCAACGCCGGGGCGCTGCGGCTGACGTTCGGCCCGGTGTCCACCGAGGAGCTGGTCGCGCAGGCCATGGAGGCGGCGGCGCCGGCCGCCGGGCAACGCGGCGTGCATCTGGCCGCGTCGGCCGATCCCGGCTGGCCGGTGGTGAACGGGTCGGACCACGAACTGATCCGGGTGCTGCGCAACCTGCTGGTCAACGCGATCCGGCACACCCCATCGGACGGGACGGTCGAGGTGGTCGCCGGACAGACCGGTGATCAGGCCTGGCTGGCGGTCCAGGATGCCTGCGGCGGCATCGACGCCGACGACCTGCCCCGGGTGTTCGACGTGGCCTTTCGGGGCGCCGCCGCCCGTTCGCCGGAGAAGGGGTCGGCCGCCGGTGGGGCCGGGCTGGGCCTGGCCATCGCGCGGGGACTCGTGGAGGCGCACGGCGGCGAGATCGCCGTGCACAACGAGGGGCCGGGGTGCCGGTTCGAGGTACGTCTGCCGTTGGCCGCGGCGGCCTGACCCGCCGGCCGACCCGCGCGCCGGCCGATTGCCCGGGGGGGATCACGCGTGGGGTCGGGTCACCCGCGGGTCCGGGCGGCCGCCGTCCCCGGCCTTCAGGTGCAGCACCGCAACCGCGATGACCGCCGCCAGCGCGATCTCCACCGCGCCGGCCGCCCGCTGCAGCAGACCCGGCGGCAGCGACAGCTGATCCAGGCCGACGATCCCGGGGATCCGGTTCAGGATCAGCGCCGCGCTGAGCACCCCGCTGACCGCGGTGGTGCTGAGCAGTACCCACCCGGTCCAGGTCGCGTTCATCACCGACCGGGACCGCCGCCACACCGCGAGGCCGACGATCGGCAGCAGCCCGAAGATCACCGCGCCGGCCATCAGGTGAATCGTCGACGAGGTATCCCCGGGCGTGCCGGGCAGGTTGGTCGGGAATACCGCGGCCAGGATCAAGGCCAGGGACCAACCGACCAGCATCGACCGGACCGCCGTCGCGCCGGCGAGGCCGCGGGCGATGGCAATCCCGGCCAGGGCCAGCGCCCCGGCGGTCAGCCCGAACAGGGGCTCGCCCCACGGCGTCTGGACCACGAAGTCGCTGATCGTCGTGGTGGTGGCCGACAGCCGAGCCGGGGCGTCGAGGTGCAGCAGCACGATCGGCGGAACCGACACCGTCGCCCCGGCGATGGCGATGCGGGCGCTGCGGGCCGGCGTCGCCCAGGAGAGAACGCCGATGCTCGACGCGCCCGCGGCGGGCGTCCTGAACAGGGTGGCGGTGGTCATCCCGGACTCCTCAAAAATGATCATGTACGGCGTTTCGCAGAACCTGTGAAAACCGTAGGAATGATCGAAGGAGCAGGTCAGAGGGTTAGCCCTGGTCTTGGTGAGGGTCCAGGCGGCCAGTTCCCCCCAGGGTCAGCCGACCGCTGGGCGTGGGAATACCCGGCCCCAAGGTGGGCCTGGACCCACCCCTGAGGCACCCGGATCGGGGTGAACCCGGACCGGGCCGGCGAGCGTAGCGTGAGGCCGTGACGACCGGGCCCACCCCTGTGCTGCATCGCCTGCCCGACCGTCACCGCGGCCCGGCGCCCACCGGCCTGCTGTCCCACCTGCGCCGCGCCCGTGACCACATCGACCGGGAGTACCGGTCGGCGGTCGACCTCGACCAACTGGCGGCGGTGGCCGGTGTGTCCAAATTCCATTTCGTCCGGGCGTTCGCGGCCACCTACGGGGAGACCCCGATCCGCTATCTCACCCACCGCCGCGTCGAACGGGCACAGGACCTGCTGCGATCGGCCAACCTGACGGTCACCGAGATCTGCATGGCGGTCGGGTTCACCAGCCTCGGGTCGTTCTCCTCCCGGTTCGCGGAGCTGGTCGGCGAGACCCCCACGGCCTATCGCAACCGTTGGGCCGCGCAAGGCGGCCCGCACATCCCCGGCTGCTACCTGTTCATGAGCGGGGTGCTCGACCCGAAGGTCACCGGCCACTCGCCGTGTTGATCATGGGGTTCCGGCCGCTCGGCGGGCTCGCGGAACGGCCACCATCCCATGATCAACTCGACTTGAGCGAGCGCCCGGTTGCGCAATCTCGGAGAAGCGGGCGAGCGCCCGACGGGCCTAGCGTCGTCGGCATGATCACCAACATCTCGCTGACCACGGTCTACTGCCTGGACCAGGACGCCACCCGGGACTTCTACGTCGACGTGCTGGGTTTCCAACCGCGGATGGACGCGCCGATGGGGCCCGACGCCCGATGGGTCACCGTCTGCCACCCCAACCAACCCGAGCTCGAGGTCACGCTGATGACGCCCGGTCCGCCGTTGGCACCCGATGCGGCCGACTTCGTCCGGCGCCAGTTGGAGAAGGGGCAGATGGGCGGCCTCGGCCTGCGGGTGGACGACTGCCGCAAGACGCACCAGGAGCTTGTCGAGAAGGGCGTGGAATTCCTCCAGGAACCCGCCGACCGGCCCTACGGGGTGGAGGCCGTCATGCGGGACAACACCGGCAACTGGCTGGTGCTGGTCGAGCCCCGCGACTTCGAACCGGCCGACCTGGCCTGATCGGCGATGGCCGGGATCAAACGGTGATCGCCGCGGTGCCGAAGGCGACGTTGAATCGGTCGCACCAGATGACCACCGAGTTCAGGCCGGACAGGTCGACGTCCGCCGGGATCTCGTAGTTCTGGTTGCCGTCGGTGCCCTTCAGGTCGCCCAGCCCGACGTAGCGGGTGTCGTCGTACTTGCCCCAGTCGTCACCGCCGGCGGCCTGATCGGACAACGCCACGTCCACGTCCGGGCCGTCGCTGGTGGAGAAGTTCTCCAGGCGGAGGATTCTCGACCCGTCGGGCAGCTGGAAGATCGTTGCCGTGCCCGTGGTGGTGTGCTCGCCGTCGACGAAGGTGCCGGTCGTCAGCACGACGGGTTCGGCGGCCGGCGGTTCCGCTGCCGCGCCGGTCGGCTCGACAGTTGGCCCACCGGTCGGCTCGGCGGCGGGCCCTGTGGTCGGGTCGGCCGCCGGCGCGGACGTTCCGGCGGACGGGAGTGCGGCCGGGGCGGCGGCGGCCACCGGGAAGCCCTCGTCGACGGTGCTGCGGGTGAACAACTTCCACGGTTGGAACAGGGCCAGGCCGACGGCACCGGCCAGCACCGCGACCACGACGACCGTGCCGATGATGATCTTTTTCCGGCTGCGCCGGCCCGTCTGGGCCGGTCGGGTGTCGAGGTCGTTCATGTCATCTCTCCCGGGGTCGCGGTCTCGGCTCGTGCCAGTTCATCGCACGCCTTGAGTACGGATCAACGGGCGAGTTGTGACAGGAGTCTGACGGATCGTGCCGACAGGAGCGTCGGTGTTCGCGGTCCGATACGGCCGGCCGCCCGGCCGCCCGACGGATCCGATCACGAGGGACCGGCGTGCGCGGATGACGCTCCCGCCCGAGGGACGGCGACTGGCGCCCGAGCCGCTCCGTCGCGATGCCACCGATGCCACCGACGCCCGCGGATGAGGTTCCGCCCATCCAGCACGGCCCGAGCGGGCCGGTCGCTACGACCGATCCGGACGGGCCGCGGGTGCCGACGGGCCGAACCGCTGAGACGAGCGGCCGACCATCCACCAGCGCAGGACGACGAACCGCAGACCGCCGACGAGGGCGTTGACGGCGACGAGTGCGAGCACTCCAGCGGTGTCGGACGGGTCGTTCAGCGTGGCCAGGGCGGCCGCGCCGAGCAGCAGGGTCAGCAGCGAGGTGAGGATGCCAACGGCGTGGTCGCCCTCGATCCCGGAGCCCGACCCGCCGAACGAGAACCGGCGGTGCAACTCGGTCGCCACCAGGGTCGACGCCAGCCAGGACGCCACGTTGGCCGGCTGGGATCCGACGCTGTCGGCCAGGAACGTGTACGTCGCCAGCTGCACCAGGCTCGCCCCGCCCCCGACCAGGCCGAACCGGGCCAGCTGACCGACCCATGGCGCCGTGGCCCGCCGCCCGACCTGCCCCGCGGACGCGGCCGGAAAATCTGGGTGGAGGATTCCGGCGAGGGTCATGACTCGACTCTGGTCGTCACGGCCCAGCGTGACCCAGGACGACGCTGAGTGTTTCCTGTGCCCGGGAGGACGATCATGGCCGACGTATGGATCGACCGAACGGGCACGGCCCGGCCGACCCTGGTGGTGCCCGCCCGCACCACGTGGTCGGAGTTCCCGGCTCTGTGGCGACCGCTGCTGGACGAGGTGTGGGGGTGCCTCCGGGCGGCCGGCGTCGGCGGGGGATGCCCCAACGTCATGCTCTATCTGGACGACGCGCCGCAGGTCGAGATCGGGGTGCTCACCGCGGAACCGGTTCCGCTGACCGGGCGGGTGGTGCGGTCGACGCTGCCGGCGGGTGCGGTCGCGACCACCCGGCATCGCGGCTCCTCCACCGGTCTCGGCGAGGCCCACGAGACGGTGCGGAACTGGGTCGCCGACCATGGCCGCCGCCTGGCCGGCCCGCGGTGGGAGGTCTACGGGCCGCATCGGGACGACCCGGCGGAGCTGTGGGTCGACGTGTCCTACCGGCTGGCGTGATCGGGTCAGGACCGCGGCGGCGTGCTCTCGCGCACGACGACATCGCCGATCACGGTGCTGACGGTGGTCTCGTCGTCGGGTCGCCCGCTCAACGCCAGGTCGAGCGCGTCGGCGCCGATCCGTTCCATCGGCAGCCGGACCGTGGTCAATGCCGGCCGGACGTCCCGCAGGGTGGAGATGTCGTCGAAGCCGGCGACCGCCACGTCGGCCGGGACCCGTAAGCCCTGGTCGCGGAGCGCGGCGATCGCCCCGACGGCCATCACGTCGTTCACCGCGAACACCACGTCGACCCCGTTCAGGACGCCGAGGTCGATCAGCTCGGTCATGGCGACGTACCCACCGTCCCGGGTGAGTGGCGCCACCAGCACGTTCTCCTGGGGCACCGGCGTCCCGGCGTCGGCCATCCCCCCGCGGAACCCGGTCACCCGGTCCTCGGACGTGGCGATCAACTCCGGACCGGCCAGCACGGCCGCCCGCCGGTAGCCCAACGACGCCAGGGTCGCGGCCAGCCGGCGGGCGCTACCGGCGTTGTCGATCTCGATGGTCCGCAGCGGCAGCCGGTGCTGGCCGACCACCGCGACCCGCCCGCCGCCCACCGCGTAGCCGACGAGCTCCGCACCCAGCCGGCCGGCCGACTCGGGGTCGTTGAACCGTGAACCGGCGAGCACGATCGCCCGCGCTCGTTGCCGGCGCAGCGACTCGACGTGCCGCACCTCGGTGAGCGGGTCGGACAGGGTGGCCGAGATCGTGACGATCAGGTTGCGGGCGGCGGCGACCTCCATCACCCCGGCGGCCAGCGCGCTCGCGGACGGGTCGGCGATGTCGTGCACGACGAGGCCGACGGTGGTCGTCGTGCCCCGGACGACCGCCTGGGCGTTGGCGTTGGGCGAGTAATTCAGCTCGGCGGCGGCGGCCCGCACCCTGGCCCGCAGCTCCGGGTTGACCGTGCGACCGGCCGAGCCGTGCAGCGCCCGCGACGCGGTGGCCACCGAGACGCCCGCCCACCGGGCGACGTCGGCCAGGGTGACCTGCTCGGCCACGACCACCTCCAGCCCGTTCGGAGCCGCCAGGGTAGCCGTCCCGCGTTCGCGTCGGGACCGCGGTGACGGGTGAACCGTAAGATGGCCCATCGTGCTCGTCCTCGCCCTCGACACCTCGACCCCCGAGGTCACCGCCGGCGTCGTCGCGTTGCGGTCGCCACACGAGCTGATCGCCGCGCTGCAGGCCGGACCGGCGGTGCGGCCGGCAACGGTGCTGGCCCAGCGGAAGGCGGTCGCCCCGCTCGGCCACGCGGAGAAGCTGATGCCGCTGGTGTCCGAGGCGCTCGCGGCCGCCGGGCACACCCTGCGCGAGCTGGATGCGGTGGTGGTGGGCATCGGGCCGGGCCCGTTCACCGGTCTGCGGGTGGGCATGGTGACCGGCGCAGCGCTCGCCGACGCGCTGGATGTCCCGGTGCACGGCGTGCCCGGGCACGACGGGCTGGCCCGGACGTTGCACCCGCTGCCCGGCGAACTGCTCGTGGTCACCGACGCCCGGCGACGCGAGGTGTATGTCTCCGGCTACCGGGCCGACGGCCGTCGGGCGCTGGGCCCGGCCGTGGTCGCGCCGGCCGCCGTGCCCGAGTTGCTGGCCGAGCACGGTCTGACGCCGACCCACGTCGCCGGGGCCGGCGCGGCCCTGCTGATCGCACCGGATCTGCCGGTGCTGACGCCGCCCGCGGACGCCCCCGCGCTCGGCCTGGTGGAGGCGGCGGCCACGCCGCTGCTGACCGGGGCGCTGCCCGGCCCGCTCGTCCCGCTGTACCTGCGCCGGCCGGACGCCACGGTGCCGGGCGCCCGCAAGTCGGTGCTGGGCCGGTGACCGCCGTGCCGATCGGGCTGGAAGCCGCGTCCGCCCAGGACATCCCGACGCTCGTCGAGCTGGAGGAGATCCTCTTCCCGGGAGATTCGCCCTGGACCGCAGCCATGTTCGCCGGTGAGCTGTCCGCCGGCTTCCACTACGTGGTGCATCGGGACGCCGATGGCGTCGTCGACGGCTACGCCGGGCTGGCGCTGCTCGGTGACGAGGCCGAGGTGCACACCATCGGCGTGCGACCCACGGCGCAGGGGGCGGGCCTCGGCCGGGCCCTGCTGCGCGATCTGCTCGCGCACGCCGGGCGACGCCGGGTGGTGCTGGAGGTCCGCACCGACAACGCCCCCGCCATTGCGCTCTACGAGTCGGAGGGGTTCGTGATCCTCGGAGTGCGCCGCCGCTACTACCGGCCCAGCGGGGCCGATGCCTACACCATGGTGCGTCCGGCATGAGCGCCGCCGCGGTCACCGGTCCGGTCGTGCTCGGGATCGAGACGTCCTGCGACGAAACCGGTGTCGGCCTGGTCCGGATGGCGGCGGGCGGGCCGGTGCTGCTCGGCCACGCCGTGGCGTCCAGCCAGGACGAGCACGCCCGGTTCGGCGGGGTGGTGCCGGAGATCGCGTCCCGCGCCCATCTGGAGGCGATGGTGCCGACCGTGCACGCTGCGTTCGGCCACGCCGGGATCGACCCCCGCGAGGTGGACGCGGTCGCGGTGACGGCCGGTCCCGGCCTGGCGGGGGCGCTGCTGGTCGGGGTCGCGGCCGCGAAGGCCTATGCCGCGGCCTGGGACGTGCCACTGTTCGGCGTCAATCACATGGCCGGGCACGTCGCCGCCGACACGCTGGAGCACGGGCCGTTGCCGGCCCCGGCGCTCGCCCTGCTGGTCTCGGGGGGCCACACCCAGCTGTTGCGGGTGGACGACCTGGCCGGCTCGATCACCGAGATCGGCACCACCATCGACGACGCCGCCGGCGAGGCCTACGACAAGGTCGCCCGGCTGCTCGGGCTGAGCTACCCGGGCGGGCCGGTGATCGACCGGCTCGCCGCGGACGGCGACCCGGCCGCCATCCGCTTCCCCCGCGGCCTCACCGGACCGCAGGACCCGGCCTACGACTTCTCCTTCTCGGGTCTGAAGACGGCCGTCGCCCGGCACGTCGAGCAGGCGGAGCGGGATGGCCGGACGGTCGACGTCCCGGACGTCTGTGCCTCCTTCCAGGAGGCGGTGGTCGACGTGCTGACCGCCAAGACCGTTCGCGCCGCCACCGATCTGGGCATCGGCACGGTGGTGATCGCCGGCGGGGTGGCGGCCAACGGCCGGCTCCGGGCGCTGGCGCAGGAGCGGTGCGCGGCCGCCGGGCTGGAGCTGCGGGTGCCCCGGCCGGGCCTGTGCACGGACAACGGCGCGATGATCGCGGCGGTCGGTGCGCATGTCCTGGCCGGTGGTGGCGAGCCGTCCGGACCACTGCTCACCGGCGATCCGGGCCTGCCGGTGTCGACGGTGCACGTCGGCTGATCGGGGACGGTCCCGGCCCTCCCGATTCGGCGTCGGGGACGGCCGACGCGGTCCCGTCCCCGGGCCGGCCGGCGGCCTCGTGTGCTCGGCCGACACCGGTCCCGGGCGGTCCGCGCTTACCCTGGACGGACGTGACCGTGATCCGGATCACGTCCAGCTCAACGAGGAGCGTCGATGACCGCGACCACCGCGCACGACCCGAGCCCGTTCCTGCGCTCTGCCGCCGGGCGTGCCTTACTCACCCGCCTGCGGGCGACGACCGACGGTCGCACCGGTGACCAGCTTTCGGCGGCCATCCGGGCCGTCACCACCGCCGGTTCGGTGCTGCCGGCGGAGGAGGTGGACGCGGCGCTCACCGCGATCACCCTGTTGCTCGCCGAGATCCAGCCGGAGTTGCTCGACGGCGCGCCGGACGAGGCGGCCCTGCGGGACTGGCTGCGGCACGTCGACACCGAGCTCACCCCGGGCCGGCGGATGGCCGCCGAGGCGGCCCTCGTGCGGGTTGAGATCGACCTGGACAACCAGTGGTACGACGCGCACGTGGCCGACGGCAGCGTGCAGGAGGTGCTGGCCGACCTGCACCGGTTGCGCAACGCCCTGGCCGACGCGGCCAACTGATCTCGGGCGCCCGATCACGGCCAGTTGACCATGGCCCGCCGACCGCGAGTCGTTTGGTGCTCGCCGATCGCCGATCGGGTCCACCGGCCGCAACGACCATCCGGTCGGCGCGCCGGCGCAGGTTCGCCGGGGTCGGTGGTTGAGACCTGGCACTCGCATGGCTAGAGTGCTAGTTGAACGGCTCAGTGACGGCCCGGCACCCGCGACGACGGACCCGAACCGCGCCGGGAACTCAAGACAATCCTGTCGACGGTGACCCCGCAGTGGGTGGCCGCCGCGCGAACGAACCCCAGAAGGGGGAGGTCACACAGTGGCGAGCGTGAACATCCAGCCGCTCGAGGACAAGATCCTCGTTGAGGCCAACGAGGCCGAGACGACGACCGCGTCCGGCATCGTCATTCCCGACACCGCCAAGGAGAAGCCGCAGGAGGGGACCGTCCTTGCGGTCGGCCCCGGCCGGTACGACGACAGCGGCAAGCGCATCCCGATCGACGTTGCCGAAGGCGACGTGGTCATCTACTCGAAGTACGGCGGCACCGAGGTGAAGTACGCGGGCAAGGAGTACCTGCTGCTGTCCGCGCGCGACGTGTTGGCCAAGGTCAGCAAGTGATGTCGACCGGCCGGTGAGCCCGCGCCCATCGGTCGGTCAGTTGCTATCCACCCCGCCCCGGCGGCCCGCACGCGCGGGCGGCCGGGGCGCGGTCATCTCCGCAGTTGTTCAAGGACACCGAGCCTCCACCGAATAAAGAGAACTGGAACAACACATGGCGAAGCAGATCCGCTTCGATACCGACGCGCGCGCGGCGTTGCAGCGCGGCGTCGACAAGCTCGCCGACGCGGTCAAGGTCACCCTGGGCCCGCGCGGCCGGTACGTGGTGCTGGACAAGAAGTTCGGCGGCCCGACCATCACCAACGACGGCGTCACCATCGCCCGCGACATCGAGCTGGACGACCCGAACGAGAATATGGGTGCCCAGCTGGCCAAGACCGCGGCCACCAAGACCAACGATGTGGCCGGTGACGGCACCACCACCGCGACCATCCTGACCCAGGCGATGGTGGCCGAGGGTCTGCGCAACGTGACGGCCGGCGCGGACCCGCTGGCGCTGCGCTCGGGCATCGCCCAGGCCGCGGACCGGGTCAACGAGCTGCTGACCGAGTGGTCCATCCCGGTGGCCGGCGATCGGGGCGCGATCGCCAACGTGGGCACCATCGCCTCCCGGGACGAGACGATCGGCCAGCTGCTGGGCGACGCGCTCGAGCGCGTCGGGGCCGACGGCGTGGTCAGCGTCGAGGAGCACTCGGGCCTGGCCACCGAGCTCGAGTACACCGATGGTGTGCAGTTCGACAAGGGCTACCTCTCGCCGTACTTCGCCACCGACCCGGAGGCCGGTGAGGCCGTCCTGGAGGACGCGCTGGTGCTGCTGGTCCGGGAGAAGATCTCCGCGCTGGCCGACCTGCTGCCGCTGCTGGAAAAGGTGCTCGAGACCAAGAAGCCGCTGCTGATCGTCGCCGAGGACGTCGAGGGCGAGGCGCTGTCCACGCTCGTCGTCAACGCGATCCGCAAGACCTTCACCGTCGTCGCGGTCAAGGCGCCGTTCTTCGGCGATCGGCGCAAGGCGTTCCAGCAGGACCTGGCCATCGTCACCGGGGCCGAGGTGGTGTCCAGCGAGGTCGGGCTCAAGCTCGCCGAGGTCGGCACCGAGGTGCTGGGGTCCGCCCGCCGGATCACCGTCACCAAGGACAACACCACCGTGGTCGACGGCGGCGGCACGGCCGAGGCGGTCGCCGACCGGGCGGCCCAGCTGCGTAAGGACATCGAATCCACCGATTCGGACTGGGACCGGGAGAAGCTGCAGGAGCGGCTGGCCAAGCTGGCCGGCGGCGTCGCGGTGATCAAGGTCGGCGCGGCCACCGAGATCGAGGCCAAGGAGCGCAAGCACCGCATCGAGGATGCGGTCCACGCCACCAAGGCCGCGGTGGCCGAGGGCATCATCGCCGGCGGTGGCTCCGCCCTGGTGGCCGCCGCAGCCGGACTGGCCGACCTGGAGGCCACGTTGTCCGGGGATGAAGCGACCGGTGTCGCCATCGTCCGCAAGGCACTCACCGCGCCGACCTACTGGATCGCCGCCAACGGCGGTCAGGAGGGTGCCGTGGTGGTCAACAAGGTCGCCGGCCTGCCGCGGGGTGAGGGCTACGACGCCGCCACCGATACCTTCGTCGACCTGGTCAAGGCCGGGATCATCGACCCGGTCAAGGTCACCAAGTCCGCGGTGTCCAACGCTGCTTCGATCGCCGGCATGGTGCTGACCACCGAGTCGACCGTCGTGGACATCCCCGAGGGCGAACACGATCATGCGGCGGGTGGCGGCCACCACGGCCACAGCCACTGATCGTTCTGCGATCCGGCGATTCGGCGGGCCGCTCGACCCCATTGGGTCGGGCGGCCCGTCGGCGTTTCGGGAACGGTCAATGGGTCCATTCGGCGGCGTGCGCGGATTCCGCGCCGCTCGGGTGTGGCGCGTTCACTCGTTGGAACCAATCCCGGCCCGCCGACAGTAGCCAGTTCCCCGATTGGGCGACTACTATCGAGTGACGAAGGGTGTGGCGTCGCGGCGTCATCGAACTGTGATCCGGGCGCGGGCATCCGGACGCCTGTCGCGCGGACCGTCACGCCGCCGGGTGTGTCAGAGTGCCCGGACGGGTGTTGGGGACGATCGGGCTACATGACGCCGGGGGGCGATGTGATCAACGGATGGCGGACGGGCGGTCCGCCCACTCCGGGCGGGCGAGCGCCGGCCGGTGCCGCCGGCAGTTCAGTGTGCGCCGGTGAGCGTGAGCATCTGCGCCCGTTCGCTCTCGGACAGTCCGCCCCAGATGCCGTAGGGCTCGTGAACCCGCAAGGCGTGGTCCCGGCAGGCCGCCATGGCCGGGCACTGGAAACAGACCGCCTTCGCCTGCGCCTCCCGGCGGGCCCGGGCCGGCCCGCGTTCACCTTCGGGGTGGAAGAAGAACGAACTGGCCATGCCGCGACAGGCTGCGTGCAGTTGCCAATCCCAGAGATCCGCATTCGGTCCGGGAAGGCGCCTGGTGTCCGCCACGTCGATCCCCTCTGCAGCAGTGGGCGCCGCCCATGTCGGCGCTCGATGGGACAGGTCCGAGAGGAACGGAAACGGTTCGTCGGGCCGTCAGAGCCGGGGATCGGAGCGCGGTCGACCGGGCAGCCCCGCCGGGCACGCCTCCGCCAGATTCGGGCGGGCGGGAGTGCCTGCGTCGTGCTGCCTTTGGGCCGGATCCGCGCTGATCTCGGCGCTGTTGATCTCCAGACCCTAGAGCCCTCCCGCGTCCCCGACAAGACCTTGATCACGTTTTTTGTCGATCTTGAGCTCGAGGTCGTCATCGTTGTCACCGCCGGGGGGACGGCGCGACCCGTGTGGGTGGGATGTGAACTGCATCACCACCACCTCCGCGCCTCGGGACGGACCCCCGAACAACGGAAAGTGACGGCAGGACTACCGTCTGTCAAGACAGCGCCAGTTACAACCATGCCGGACCTGGATCGCCCGTCCGTGTCCGACGATCGGCCCGCCGGCACACGCACCGACGGACCGGTCGAAGTAGTGACGCGGCCGATCGGGGTCTCCCTCATTCCGTCGAATGACCGAGGCAAAGTACTATTCACACCGTCTGCAGGGGGAGTCTCGTGACCAGCGTCCTGATTTGCGATGAGCGCCGGAGTGCGCGCGACGGTCTCACGCGCGTGATGGGCGCGGTGCCGTCGGTCGAAGGCATCGATTGTGTCGCCAGTGGCGACGAACTGCTGGCCCGGTACGGCCGGCAGTCCAGTGACGTCGTGCTGATCGGCACCCAGCGGGCGCTGACCAGTGGCATCGAGGCCACCCGACGATTGCTCGCCGTGCACCCGTCGGCGGTGGTGATCGTGTTCGGGTCGCCCGACGACACCGCGTCCATCGCGGCGGCGATCGCCTGCGGGGCCCGTGGATTCCTGCGGTGGGACGCGACCCAGCCGGAGATCGTCGCCGCGTTGGCCGACACGCTCACCACCCCGCGACTGCCGGCGCTGCGGGACACCCCGGACGGTGAGGCGCCGCTCACCGAGCGGGAGATGCAGGTCCTGCGGGGAATGAGTCAGGGACAGTCGAACGGCGAGATCGGGCGCGAATTGTTTCTGTCCGAGGACACCGTGAAGACGCACGCCCGTCGGCTGTTCCGCAAACTCGGGGCTCGGGATCGCGCGCAGGCGGTCGCGCTCGGCTTCCGCCGCGGGTTCGTCGCCTGACCGACCCGTGCGGCCGATCGGTGTCCGCGATCCGCTCGATCGACTGGTCGGATCACCCGACTCATCGCGTTCCGACTCCCCGCGGTGGGTCCTGATTCCCACCCATGGCGCCGAATGGGCGAATTAGGCGGCCCGTGCGCGTCGGGTGGCTACGATGAGGTCACATTCGGATTGATCGCCCGGCCGCCTCGTGCCTGCCGGGGCGGCTGCGTCGTTCCTTCGACGGTGTAACGGGGGTGCCACCGATGACGATGAATGAGCAGTCGTCGGAGAATCCCGAGCAGCCCGGTGCGGACGATCTTGTCGATCGGGCGGTCGGAGGTGACCAGGCGGCGATCGAAGAGTTGGTCGGCCGCATCCACCCCGTGGTCGTCCGGTACTGCCGCTCCCGGATGTCGGTCGGTCCGCAGTTCCTGGCGACGGCGGACGACATTGCGCAGGAGGTGTGCATGGCCGTGCTCACCGCGCTGCCGTCGTTCCGGCGCGAGGGCAAGCCCTTCCTGGCGTTCGTGTACGGGATTGCCTCGCACAAGGTGGCCGACGCGCACCGGGCGGCCGCGCGGGTCCGGTCATTGCCGGTGGCGCAGGTGCCCGACGGGCCCTCCACCGAGCGGGGGCCCGAGCAGTTCGTCGTGGCCTCGTCGACGGCGGCCGTGGTCGACGAGCTTCTCAGTCACCTGCCCGGCATCCAGCAGGAGATTCTCCGGCTGCGCGTCGTCGCCGGCTTGAGCGCGGAGGAAACAGCCGATGCGCTCGGAATGACGGCCGGCGCGGTCCGGGTGGCCCAGCACCGGGCGCTCGCCAAGCTTCGGCAGCGGTTGACCGCCGGGACCGTCCGCGCGGAACGTTTGAGCTGATGGCCCGCCGTCACGGGCGACGCGAGGTCGACCCTGATGCGCCCGTCGTCGACCTCGATCGGGTGCTGGCCGACGATCTGCGGATTGACCTGATCAGCCGGCGGCCCTGGCCCGATCGGGTGCGCGCACCACGATCCCCGGGCGCCCATCGCGCCGTCGGCCGGCACCATCGTCCGGCGGCGGACGAGCAGTTGCTCGAACTCCTCGACGAATGGCGGCTGGAGCTGGCCCGCCCGCCGCTGCCGCCACCAATGGTCGTCCGGACGTCGAGTCCGTCGCCGGCGAGCCGCACGAGACATCGCACCCGCTCGTGGCGCCCGGCCATGGCGGTGGCCGCCGCCATCGGTGCTGTTCTCGTGGGATCGGCCACCGTGGGTGCGGCCGATGCCGATCCGCGGAGCCCGCTATGGCCCATCACCAAGATCATCTGGCCGGCCCACGCCCAGTCGATCGAATCGGCCGAGCAGATCCGGGTCGCGCTCGACGAGGCCAGGGTGGCCGTCGAGGCCGGGCGCGGCGGGGACGCGCGGCGGGCCATCATCCGGGCGGTCGGGGAGTTGCCCAACATCACCGATGCCGCCGCCCAGGACAGCATTCGGTCGACCGTTGACCAGCTGTGGTCGAGGTCCGATCCGTCGGCGGCCAGTCGGATCCCCCACGGCGGGATGGGGTCGGTCGGGGGGTCGGCCGCGCCCGGGCCGCCGGTGACGTCCGGACCGACCGCCCGGACCGATCAGGTGGTGGCCGACGTCATCGGTCCGATCGCGGCCGGGCCGGAGGGGCCGGTGGGGACCGTCAACGCTGCTCGTCTCGTTCCGAGCGGCCCGTCCGGGACGGCGACCGACGTCGCGCCCAGCGGGTCGACCCTGCCGCCGACCGCTTCCGCCGTCGGCTCCGCCGCACCTGTCTCCGCCACCGCGCCCTCGTCGGGCCCGGCGCCGTCGACCGACCCCGCCGCGCCGGCCACGGTGCCCGACCCGGCGGCGGTCGTGGAGCCGGTCACGTCGGACTCGGCCATGTCGTCGCCGGCCGTCGCCACGCAGCAGTCCGGCCCCACGCCGACCCGGACCACGCAGAGCCCCGGCGACGCCGGCTACCAGGGCGTGTCCGGGGCTGACGGTGTCGGTGAGCAGCCTTCGGCCGCCGCCGATCAGGCCACGACCTCGGCCGGTCCGGGCCCGGTGGCCGCGGGCGTGTCCTCGTCCGGTTAGGCGTGGCCCATCTCCGTCCGAAAGGTAGGTTCGCTCACCTACGATGGACGGGGAACTGCCGGGCGCTCTGGGGCTGACCCGCAGCACACGTCGGCGAGAGGTCGGGCATGTCGGTCACGCAGCAACCGCTGTCGCGGGAGATGGAAGGCGTTCCGGTCATCACGACGGAGGACAAGTTCGCCACGCTCGGACTGACCTACGACGACATCCTGCTGCTGCCGGACGCCTCCGACCTGGTCCCCAGCGAGGCGGACACCAGCACCTGGCTGTCCCGCAACGTGCGGCTGCGCGTCCCCCTGGTATCCAGCGCGATGGACACCGTCACCGAATCCCGGATGGCGATCTCGATGGCCCGCGAGGGCGGTCTGGGCGTCCTGCACCGCAACCTGTCGATCGAGGACCAGGCGTCGCAGGCCGAGATCGTCAAGCGGTCCGAGGCGGGCATGGTCACCGACCCGGTGACCTGCCGGCCGGACGCCACCCTGACCGACGCCGATTTCCTCTGTGCGAAGTTCCGCATCTCCGGGGTCCCGGTCACGGACGCCGACGGGCACCTGCTGGGCATCATCACCAACCGGGACATGCGCTTCGAGGTGGACAAGTCCCGCCCGGTGCGTGAGGTGATGACCAAGATGCCGTTGGTCACCGCGCCGGTCGGGGTCAGCGCATCGGCCGCGTTGGGCCTGCTGCGCAAGCACAAGATCGAGAAGCTGCCGCTGGTCGACGCCGACGGCAAGCTGCGCGGGCTGATCACGGTCAAGGATTTCGTCAAGACCGAGCAGTACCCGTCCGCCACCAAGGACGCCGACGGCCGGCTGTTGTGCGGGGCGGCGGTGGGCGTCGGCGAGGAGTCGTACAAGCGGGCGATGGCGCTGGCCGACGCCGGGGTCGACGTGATCATGGTCGATACCGCGCACGGGCACTCGCGCCGGGTCGTCGAGATGGTGGCCCGGTTGCGGCACGATATCGGCGCGCGGGTCGACATCGTCGGCGGCAACATCGCCACCCGGGCCGGAGCGCAAGCCCTGGTCGACGCGGGTGCCGACGCCGTCAAGGTCGGGGTTGGGCCGGGCTCGATCTGCACCACCCGGGTGGTCACCGGGATCGGCGTGCCCCAGGTCACGGCCATCTGGGAAGCCGCGAAGGCCTGCCGCCCGGCCGGCATCCCGGTCATCGGTGACGGCGGCCTGCAGCAGTCCGGCGACATCGCCAAGGCCATCGCGGTCGGCGCCGACACGGTCATGCTCGGCTCGTTGCTCGCCGGCGTCGCCGAGTCGCCCGGCGAGCTCATCTTCGTCGGCGGCAAGCAGTACAAGACCTACCGCGGGATGGGCTCCCTCGGTGCCATGCAGTCCCGCGGAGAGGCCCGGTCCTACTCCAAGGACCGGTACTCGCAGGACGACGTGCTCTCCGACGACAAGTTGGTCCCCGAGGGCATCGAGGGCCGGGTCCCGTACCGGGGGCGGTTGCAGGACGTCGCGCACCAACTCGTCGGCGGACTGCGCGCCGCGATGGGCTACACCGGGTCGGCCACGATCGAACAACTCAAGGACGCCCGGTTGGTCCGGATCACCTCCGCCGGCCTCAAGGAATCCCACCCGCACGACGTGGCCATTACCTCCGAGGCGCCGAACTACATGGAGCGCTGACCGGGGCGTCCGCCCGGGTCCCGGTCGTCGGCGTCCCCACCCGACCGGCTCGGCAACGCCGCGCCCCGGCGCCGTGCCGGCGCCTGATCGCCTACCCTTGCCGCCGGGCCCTTTCCTGGGTCCGGTCCAGAGGAGGAACGGTGCCCGAGCGAGAGATCGGCATGGGCCGAACGGCACGGACGGCCTACGAGCTGGCGGACATCGCAATCGTCCCGTCCCGGCGTACCCGCTCGTCGTCGGACATCTCGATCGCCTGGCAGATCGATGCCTACCGGTTCGACGTCCCGCTCGTCACCCAACCCACCGACGCCGTCGTCTCCCCGGCGGTCGCCGCCGCGGTCAGCGGGATCGGCGGACTGGGCGTGCTGGACGGCGAGGGCCTGTGGGCCCGGCATGCCGACCCGCAGAAGGTGATCGACGAGCTGCTGGAACGTGCCGCCGCGGCCGACGACCCGGACGACATCATCGCCGAGATCCAGCGGATCTACGCCGAGCCGGTGTCCGTCGACCTGCTCACCGAAGCGATCCGGACGCTGCGCGAGTCCGGTGGCACCGTCTCGATCCGGCTGTCCCCGCAGAACGCCGCGTCGTTGGCCGGGCCGGCCATCGCGGCCGGGGTGGAACTGCTGGTCATCCAGGGCACGATCATCTCGGCCGAGCACGTACAGGCCAACGGTGCCGCGTTGAATCTGAAGTCGTTCATCGCCGACCTCGACGTGCCGGTGATCGTCGGCGGCTGCTCGGACTACAAGACCGCCACCCACCTGATGCGGACCGGGGCCGCCGGGGTGATCGTCGGCACCGGGCACGGCAACACCACCACCACGGACGAGGTGCTGGGCATCGCGGTGCCGATGGCCACCGCGATCGCCGACGCGGCCGCCGCCCGGCGCTCCTACCTGGACGAGACCGGCGGGCGCTACGTGCATGTCATCGCCGCCGGCGGCATCCAATCCAGCGCCGACATCGCCAAGGCCATCGCCTGCGGGGCGGACGCGGTGATGCTCGGCGAACCGCTGACCTGGGCTACCGAGGCCCCGGCGGCCGGCTGGTACTGGCCCACCACGGCGGCCCATCCGGTCCTGCCGCGCGGGTTCGCCGCGCCGGTGGGACCGGGCGACGTGCCGCTGGAGCAACTGCTGCTCGGTCCGGCGCTCGGCGCGGACGGCCGGACCAATCTGTTCGGGGCGCTGCGCCGGGCGATGGCCAAGGCGGGCTACTCGGACCTCAAGGAGTTCCAGAAGGTCGGCCTGACGATCCGGGCCTGACCGTTCCGGCCGCCCGGCAGGCTGCGACCTGCAGGGACGGGTCCGGTCTCCGCGGGAAGCGGATATGGACGGCGGTCGCCGTCCGGACCCGCCGCCGGCCCCGGGCGGTCGTCACAACCATCCGTTCCGCTTGAACAGCACGAACAGCCCGGTCGCGGCGGACACGATGACCACCGTGCCGACCACGAACCCGCGGGTCTCGCCGAACCCGGGATAGGGCACGTTCATCCCGAAGAACCCGGTGACCAGGGTCGGCACGGCGATGATCGCTGCCCACGCCGACAGCTTCTTCATGATCACGTTCAGGTGCACGTCGGACAGCGCCAGGTTGGTCTCGTAGGCCGAGCTGAGCATCTCCCGGACCGTGTCGGTCTCCCGGGCGGCGTGCCGGGCGTGGTCGCAGACGTCCTCGAACCGGCGCGCGGTCGAGCCGTGCAGCAGCGCGGCCACCGGGTCGTCGTCCGCCGCGGGCCGGCCCGCGGCGCCGGCCAGGTCGGCGGCCAGCTCGGCGAAGGGTGAGCTGACCCGTCGCATGCCGGCGATGGCCTGCCGGATCCGGAACGCTTGCAGCTGGTCCGCCCGGTTCATCGGTTTGTCGTCGAACAGTGAGGTGGTCAGCTCGTCGGCGGCGTCGGCGATGGCCAGCAGGGCCTGACCCTGGGTGTGGACCATCAGATCGACCAGCACGTGCAGGCCGGCCGGGACCCCGTCGGCGGCGAGTCCGCCGGCACTGTCGGCCAGCCGTCGGATCAGCGGGACCGCCGCCGGGGGGTCGGCGATCACCGCCAGCATCCGGTCGGTTGCCAGCAGCGCGACCCGGTCCTTGTGCAGCTCGTCGGTCTGCGCATCGAACCGGACGAGGGCGCCGATGACGATCACGGTCGAGCCGACGACGTCGAGCTTGGGTGGTTCCCGGTCGGACAGCACGTCCTCGACGGCGAAGTCGTCCAGGTCGAACAGGCGCGCGGTCTCGGTCAGCGCCGACCGGTGGCGCGGCACCCACCACCAGGCCCGGCGCTGTGCCTCCTGGGCCAGCCGGTCGGTGAGCTCGGTCACGGAGACGTCGGCGGCCACCGTGTCGGCGCCCCGCCAGACCCTCGACCTCGGGGCCGGATCGCCGGCCCGCCGGTCGGCCGGGACCGGGGTGATGGTCGAGGACACGACCCCCATCATCCGCTCGCGATCATCCACTCGCGCCCACGGGCCCGCGCCGGCACCTACCCTGATCGTCCATGACGGTGCTGATCGACCCGCCGCGCTGGCCCGCCCACGGCCGGCTGTGGTCCCACCTGGTCAGTGACGCCTCCTACGCCGAACTGCACGCCTTCGCGGCCGCCAACGGCGTCCCGGAACGCGGGTTCGACCACGACCACTACGACGTCCCGCAGGAGCGGTACCGGCTGCTCGTCACCGCGGGCGCCGTCCCGGTCGAGGCGCGGGAGCTCGTGCGCCGGCTCACCGACGCGGGACTGCGCCGGCCGAAGCGGGACCGGCGGGGCCGCTGACGCGACGGCCGACCCGGCGCACGGGTCCGCCGAACCGTCATTGCGCGCGCCGGGGCCTCGGTGCGCAATGACGGTTCGACCGGGCGGTGGGCGTCGCTTCGATAGACTCCGCCGGTTCCCGCGAACTCCAGGAGAGGCAGTCCGTCGTGCCCGAGCAGCCGCCGAGTCACCCCCACCCGGTCCTGGTGGTCGATTTCGGCGCCCAGTACGCGCAGCTGATCGCCCGCCGGGTGCGCGAGGCCAACGTCTACTCCGAAATCGTGCCGTCCACGACGACGGTCGCCGAGATCGCGGCCCGGCGTCCGGCCGCGGTGATCCTGTCCGGCGGCCCGTCGTCGGTGTACGCGGACGATGCGCCGGCCGTCGACCCGGGCCTGTTCGCCGCGGACATCCCGGTCATGGGCATCTGCTACGGCTTCCAGACGATGGCCCAGGCCCTCGGCGGCGCCGTCGCGCGGACCGGCCGACGGGAGTACGGCGCGACCGAGCTGACCGTCGGCGACCCGGGGTCCACCCTGCTGCGGGACCTGCCCGACCGGCTCCGGGTGTGGATGAGTCACGGGGACGCGGTCTCCGCCGCCCCGGCGGGCTTCACCGTCACCGCGAGCACCCCGGACACCCCGATCGCCGCGTTCGAGAATCTGGATCGGCGGCTGGCCGGCGTGCAGTACCACCCCGAGGTGGTGCACAGCGAACACGGGCAGGACGTGCTCCGCCGGTTCCTCTACGACGTTGCCGGCATCACTCCCGACTGGAACCCGCAGAGCATCCTCACGGAGCAGGTCGAGGCGATCCGGACCGTCGTCGGCGACGAGAAGGTGATCTGCGGGCTGTCCGGCGGCGTCGACTCCGCGGTGGCCGCGGCGCTGGTGCACCGGGCCGTCGGCGACCAGCTGACCTGTGTGTTCGTCGACCACGGGCTGCTTCGGGCGGGCGAGCGGGAACAGGTCGAACGCGACTACGTCGCCGCCACCGGCATCCACCTGGTCACCGTCGATGCCCGGGCCCGATTCCTGGACGCGCTGGCTGGCATCACCGAGCCGGAGACCAAACGCAAGATCATCGGCCGGGAATTTATCCGGGTCTTCGAGACCGCCGCGGCGGAGATCGACGCGGCCGAAGGAGGGGTGAAGTTCCTGGTTCAGGGCACGCTCTATCCCGACGTGGTGGAGTCCGGTGGCGGCACCGGCACCGCCACCATCAAGTCCCACCACAATGTCGGCGGGCTGCCCGATGACCTGCAGTTCCAGCTGGTCGAGCCGCTGCGCGCGTTGTTCAAGGACGAGGTACGGGCGCTGGGCGCCGAACTGGGTCTGCCGGCGGCGATGGTCGGCCGGCACCCGTTCCCCGGGCCGGGCCTGGGCATCCGGATCATCGGCGCGGTCGACGCGGACCGGCTGGAGGTGCTGCGGGCCGCCGACGCGATCGTCCGGGAGGAGATGACCGCGGCCGGCGTCGACGGGCAGATCTGGCAGTGCCCGGTGGTGCTGCTGGCCGACGTCCGCTCGGTCGGCGTGCAGGGCGACGGCCGGACCTACGGGCATCCGATCGTGTTGCGCCCGGTGTCCAGCGAGGACGCCATGACGGCGGACTGGTCCCGCCTGCCGTACGACCTGATCGCCCGCATCTCGAACCGGATCACCGGAGAGGTGCCGGAGGTGAACCGGGTGGTCCTGGATGTGACGAGCAAGCCGCCGGGCACCATCGAGTGGGAGTAGGCGTCGGCGACGTCGGTGCCGGGCGGTCGCGGGTCTGGCTGATCGTCGCCCTGGGGTCGTTGTCGGCGTTCGGGCCGCTGTGCCTGGACATGTACCTGCCGGCCCTGCCGGAGCTGCCGGGGGAGCTGGACTCCACCCCGTCGGCCGCGCAACTGACCCTGTCCGCCTGCATCATCGGGTTGGCCGTCGGTCAGGTGATCACCGGTCCCCTGTCAGACCGGCTCGGCCGGCGGCGGCCGCTGCTGGTCGGGGTCGCGATTTTCGTGATCGTCTCCGCGCTGTGCGCGGTCACCACGTCGATGACGCTGCTCATCGGCCTGCGGCTGGTGCAGGGCGCGGCTGGGGCGGCGGGCATCGTGATCGGCCGGGCGGTCATCGCCGACCTGTTCGCGGGCAAGGCGGCGGCCGCGTTCTTCTCCGCCGTCGCCTCGATCAACGGGTTGGCCCCGATCCTGGCGCCGGTGATCGGTGGCCAGATCCTGCGGGTCGGCACCTGGCGCACCGTGTTCTGGGTGCTGGCCGGCATCGGGGTGGTGCTGCTGGTGCTCTCGTTCCTGATCGTCCGGGAGACGTTGCCGGCCCAGCGGCGGTCCGGCGGCGGACTGCCGGCCACCCTGACCGCGTTCGGCATCCTGCTCCGGGACCGCGGCTACGTCGGTTCGGTGCTGGCCGGCTCGCTGGTCACCGCCGCCATGTTCGGGTACATCTCGGCGTCCCCGTTCGTGCTCCAGGACCGGTTCGGCCTGTCCGCGCAATGGTTCAGCGCCTGCTTCGCGCTCAACGCGCTGGGCATCATCGGCGCCACCCAACTGAGCCGGATCCTGCTGCGCCGGCTGTCGCCGCTGACCCTGCTCACTGTTGGCGTGCTGCAGGGCATGGCCGGGGCAGCGCTGCTGGCCCTCACCGTCGCCGCCGGCTGGGGCCTGCCGATGGTTCTCGTCGCGTTGTTCGTCCTGGTCTCTGCGGTGGGCTTCGCCCTGCCCAACGCCTCGGCGATCGCGATGGACCGGCACCGCCGGATCGCGGGGTCGGCGTCGGCCCTGTTCGGGCTGGCCCAGTTCGCATTGGGCGCGGTCGCCGCGCCGCTGGTGGGTCTGGGTGATCCGGCGTCGGGAGCGGCGCTGGCCGTGACCGCGGTGGTGGCGACCGTGCTCGGCGTCCTTGCCCTGCTGATCGGGCGGCCGGCGATCGGGCGGAACGCACCCGAGCGGGTGGTCAGCGCCGGCTGAGACCAGGGCCGGCCGACCGGCACGACACAACCGCCCCGTCTCCCGGTGGAGGGAGACGGGGCGGCCCCCGGGTCGTGAGCCTTCGGGGTCAGCCGTTTCGCCGGCCCCGGCCGGGCAGGGCGGTCACCAGCAGGCCGATCCCGACGGCCGCGACCAGCCCGGCCACCACCCACTTCGTCGATTCGTTCAGCAGCATCCACGGGTCCCCGGAGAACCCGGCGGACGCGACCGACAGGAAGATCAACGAGAACAGCAGCCCGATCCAGTTGACTCCGCGGCGCCGGGTCGGCGTCGTCTGCGTGCCGTCAGCCATGCCGCACCGTCGCCTGACCGGCACCGACATGCACCGTCAGATTGATGGTGCCGCTGTCCGACGAGCCGTCCTGGGTGGTGCTGATCTCCTGGTCCAGGCCGTCCTGGCGGATGCCCAGGCAGTCGATCTCGCCGGCGTTCGCCGTGCAGGTCAGGTTGACCCCGGTGTCGCTGGGCACGATCACGGTGGCCTGCCCGGCGCGCACGGTGAGCTCGGTGTCGACGGTCTGCCCGGCCTTGACGTCGAGCTGACGCAGGTCGAGTGTGCCCTGCCCGCCGTTCAGGACGAAGTCCTGTTCGGCCGCGGCCACGGTCGTCGGCGCCCAGGTCTGCTGCCCGTAGCCGGTCGTGCCGCTGATCCCGGTGACGGTCAGCGCCAGCGTCACCAGCGACAGGAAGATGCCCGGCCCGATCAGCGACCTGCCCTGGCCGCGCAGCGACCCGATGAGCAGGCCGACCGCGACGATCGTCAACGCCACCGCGGCGACGCCGGCCCAGGTCAGCGCCCACCAACCCTGGAGAGTGCCGACGGCGGCCAGGCCGCCCACCAGCAGCACCATGGCCAGCGTGATCCGACCGATCACATTCCGGTCCCGGGGGGTCGGGGGCGCGGGCGCGGCGGCCGGTTCGGGCAGGTCCCAGGCGAACGGCGCCACACCCAACGGGTCCCAGGCGGGTGGGGTCGCCGGGGCGGGCTCCGGGTGCGCCGGCCGGTCCTGCGGTCCGGGGTCCTTCCGGAGATTCACCTTGGACGGGTCCGCACCGGCCGGGCTCTGCTCATCCCAGAACGCCGGCTGCTCGAACGGCGACTGCGCCTGCTGCTGGCCGGTCGGCGACCCGGACCAGGGCTGGCGGGCGACCCACTGCTCGGCCTGCGCGCCCCATGACTGGCCGGCCTGGCCGGCCTTCGCCGCCCACTGGTCGACCCACGGCGCCGCGCCGACTCCGGACGAACCGCGGGTGGTGCAGGCGCGATTCTTGTTGCGGGCGATCAGCACGACCACCACGCCGGCGATGACCAGTGGCCAGAACGGCAGCCCCCAGGAGAACATCGACATGATCGAGATCAGGGCGACGATCGCCAACCCGACCGCCAGGACCGGCGCGGTGGCCGACCGGCCGCGGCCGAGCAGTGCCTCGGCCGGGGAGACCTCGTCCCCGTCGGCCGGCAGCAGCAGCCAGCCCAGGACGTACAGGGTCAGACCGAAACCGCCGAAGATCGTCAGCACCACGAATGCGACCCGGATCAGCACCGGATCGACACCGAACGCGCGGCCCAGGCCGCCGGACACGCCGGCGATCTTGCGGTCGGTTCCGGACCGCCGGGGGCGCCGGGACCACCAGTCTCCGCCGGGGGCGCCGGGCGCGGCGGGCTGTTCCTGATGCGTACTCATTCCGCTGCCTTTCCGTGGCGCTTCGCAGGCTCAGCCGCCCCGGCAAGGGCAGCGGCCTGAGGGTGTTGATGGTTCGCTTGCTGGCGCTCGCTCACGACCGCTGCCTTTCCGGGGCGCTTCGCAGGCTCAGCCGCCCCGGCAAGGGCAGCGGCCTGAGGGTGTTGATGGTTCGCTTGCTGGCGCTCGCTCACGACCGCTGCCTTTCCGGGGCGCTGACGGTTCGCTTGCTGTGGCTGTCTCACGGTGTCAACACTGCGCCGGCGGACCCGTCGGGCACCATCGGGGATCACCCTGGTTTGCCTTTCCAGGGTGAACCCGCATACCACTGGAGGCCGGGACGTGTGACTCTGGAGAGGTGAAATCGATGCCCGCGCTGCACCGTGCGCGCCGGACGGGGACCATCCCGCCGGCGGAAGCGGCCACGCCGGCCCCGGTTGAGCCGGACGGCCGTCCGACCAACCCGATTCCGGTCGTTCCCATGCCAACCCCACCGGCTCCGGTCGACCTTCCTACGGGTGTGGCGACCGACCCGGCCGCCGCGAATCCCCTGCCTTTGACCGGCCCCGGTTACACCATGGACGGCATCCCGAAGCTGACCCGCCGGCGCGACTACCGCGTCCTGGGCGGGGTGGCCGGGGGCATCGCCGACCACCTACGGGTCCGGGTCCTGTGGGTTCGGGTGGCCTTCGTCCTGCTCGCCCTGATGGCCGGGGCCGGGATCCTGGCCTACGGCCTGCTGTGGATCTTCGTGCCGCAGGCATCGCCGAACGCCCCGGCCCCGCAGCCGGCCAGCCCGCAGGAACGCCGGCAGGCGTTGGGCATCGCCGCGGTCGGGGTGGCCGTCATGATCGTCGCCGCTGCGCTCGGGCTGGGCGACACCCTGGGCGGCGTGCTGGGTCCGCTCGGCCTGGCCGCGATCGGCGCCGCGTTCATCTGGCGGGAGGCCGACGACGCCCGACGCGCCCGCTGGCGCCGGTCCGCGGCCGGCATCGTCGGCCCGTCCCGGGGTGCCTGGTTGCGGCTGGTCGGCGGTTGCGTGCTGGTGGTTGGCGGTCTGTCGGTGTTCGCGCTCGGCCAGACCGACTTCAGCGCCGTCCGGTCCGCCCTGCTCGCTGTCGTGCTGACCCTGGTCGGCGTCGCGGTGATCACGATCCCCTGGTGGGTGCGGCTGGTCCGCGACCTGGGCGACGAACGGCAGGGCCGGATCCGGGAGAAGGAGCGGGCCGAGATCGCCGCGCATCTGCACGATTCGGTGTTGCAGACCCTCGCGTTGATCCAACGGCAGGCCGGTGACGGCAAGGAGGTGCAACGCCTGGCCCGCAGTCAGGAGCGCCAGTTGCGCACCTGGCTGTACGGGCCGGCCGGTTACGCCGCCGGCTACGGATCGGCGACGCCGGGGGAGCAGTCCGCCCCGCTCGACCAGACGTTCGCGGCGAGCCTGGCCGAGGCGGCCGGCGAGGTGGAGGACACCTACAACAAGTCGGTGACCCCGGTGATCGTCGGCGACACGGCCATGGACCAGCACCTCAACGCGCTCGTCGCCGCGGCCCGGGAGGCGATGGTCAACGCGGCCAAGCATGCCCAGGTCGACGAGATCAGCCTCTACGCCGAGATCGAGGACGACACGGCCAGCGTGTTCGTGCGGGACCGTGGCGTCGGGTTCGACCCGGCCGTGGTGGGATCGGACCGGCGGGGCCTGGCCGAATCGATCCGCGGACGGATGGAGCGGCACGGCGGCACCGCATCGGTGCGGTCGTCTCCGGGCAACGGCACCGAGGTCGAACTCACCGTGCCCGTGCGGGGCGCCGGCCCGGAGCCGGCCGTCGCCGCGAGCAAGCAGCAAGGGGAGCCATCCGCATGACGCAGCCGGTGACCGTATTCGTGGTGGACGACCACGCTCTGTTCCGTACCGGGGTGAAGGCCGAGCTGGCCGGCCTGGGCGACGACCGGATCGCGGTGGTCGGCGAAGCCGGATCGGTCGGGGAGGCGGTGGTCCGGATCACGTCCGACGCGCCGGACGTGGTGCTGCTGGACGTGCACATGCCCGACGGTGGCGGGCGCGCGGTGTTGGAGCAGGTGCACGCCAAGTTCCCGGACGTGGTCTTCCTGGCGTTGTCCGTCTCCGACGCCGCCGAGGATGTCATCGCCGTGATCAGAGCGGGGGCGCGCGGCTACGTCACCAAGACGATCTCCGGGCGGGAGTTGGCCGACGCCATCGTCCGGGTGGCGGCCGGCGACGCGGTGTTCTCCCCCCGGCTGGCCGGGTTCGTCCTGGACGCGTTCTCCGACCGGGGCGGGCCGGCCCCCGTCACCGACCCCGAACTCGACCTGCTCTCCCCCCGCGAGCGCGAGGTGCTCAAGCTGCTCGCCCGCGGCTACGCCTACAAGGAGATCGCCGCGCAGCTGTTCATTTCCATCAAGACGGTGGAGACGCACGTCTCCAGCGTGTTGCGCAAGACCCAGAAGTCGAACCGCTACGAACTCTCCCGCTGGGCCTCCGACCGCCGCCTGGTCTGACTCGTTCCGGCGAGCCTTCCCGCGCGGATCAACTGCGCCGGCGCGGACGAAGTCGCCGGCCGACGTGCCGGCGCCGCACGCGACGTGACGGGCCTACTTGCGGCCGAGCTTGCCCCGCCCCATGGCCAGCAGCATCATGCCCAGGTCGGCGCCGGCCGGCCCGAGGGCCCGGAAACGCTCCAGCACGGCCATCTCCCGGCTGTAGACGATCTTCGGTCCGCCCAGGCTCTTCCGGGCGGTGCCGATCGCATGGGAGATCGCGGTCCGGCGCAAGATCAGTTCGACGAGCTTGGCGTCGATGTCGTCGATCTCCAACCGGAGCTCGTCGATCCCGTCCTGGCTGTCCGGGACGGGCACTTCCTCGGGCGTTCCACTGGCGTCGATGGCCGGCTCCACGATGGTCGATCTGGTCCGCAGGTGGACCGGGAGTGTGCTCGCGGTCGGTTGCGGTGCGGTCAGGGCACTGGTCATGATGATCCTCCTTGCCCCGGGTCGCGAGCCTGGGACACGAAAAACGCCCCGGGTCTCGCGGACCTCGGGGCGTCGTCGTGGGCGGGTGGCTCAGCCTCGGACGGGCACCGGGATCCGGCACCCATAGAAAAACTCGGGCCGCGCGGGCGCGCGACGGGAGTCGGTGAGGCGGGGCATGAACCAAGTAGAACACATCGGCCTGCGGCCGTCACCTGCGGCGGCCCCGAACCCTCGAGCGGGGCTCGATGGCCCGAACAGGTGATCGACTCCGGGGGTCCGCGCGGTGCCTGAGGAGTGTCGGTGCCGGCGGGTAGCGTGAGCACCGTCATGACGAGTCTGTTCGATCTGCCTACCTTCGGCCTGGCCGAGTCCGAGCCGTCGGCCGCCGAGCTGGCCCGGCAGCGAACCGAACGGGCGCGCACGCGGGCCGCGGAGCTCCTCGAGGGCCTCAACCCGCCCCAGCAGGCCGCCGTGGAACACCGGGGCGCCCCGCTGCTGGTGGTGGCTGGAGCCGGCTCCGGCAAGACCCGGGTGCTGACCCGGCGGATCGCCCATCTGTTGGCCGTCGGCGGGGCCCAGCCGGGCGAGATTCTGGCCATCACCTTCACCAACAAGGCCGCCCGGGAGATGAAGGACCGGGTGTTCGACCTGGTCGGTGGCCGCGCCCGGTCGATGTGGGTATCGACGTTCCACTCGATGTGCGTGCGGATCCTCCGGGCCGAGGCCACCCACCTGGGCCTGAAGACCACGTTCACCATCTACGACCAGGCCGACTCGCAGCGGCTGGCCCAGCTCGTGGCGAACGGGCTGAACATCGACGGCAAGAAGTACCCGCCGCGGATGCTCGCGGCGGCAATGTCGAACCTGAAGAACGAGCTGATCGACGCCGAGACCGCGCTGGAGCGGGCCGAGGACGACAAGCAGACCATCGTCGCGCAGGTCTACCAGGGGTACCAGGAGCGGCTGCGCGCCGCGTCGGCACTCGACTTCGACGACCTGATCATGCAGACCGTGCACCTGCTGCAGCAGTTCCCGGCGGTCGCCGAGCACTACCGGCGGCGGTTCCGGCATGTGCTGGTCGACGAGTACCAGGACACCAACCACGCGCAGTACCTGCTGGTCAAGGCGCTGGTCGGGGACGGGTCGGGGGAGGTGCCGGCCGGTGAGCTGGTCGTCGTCGGCGACGCCGACCAGTCCATCTACGCCTTCCGCGGCGCCACCATCCGCAACATCGAGGAATTCGAGCGGGACTACCCCGCGGCCCGGACCATCCTGCTGGAACAGAACTACCGGTCCACCCAGACCATCCTGTCCGCGGCCAACTCGGTCATCGCCCGCAATACCGGCCGCAAGGCCAAGAACCTGTGGTCGGCGCAGGGCAACGGCACCCGGATCATCGGCTACGTCGGCGACAACGAGCACGACGAGGCGCAGTTCATCGGCAAGGAGATCGACTCGCTGGTCGATGCCGGCGAGGCGGTGTTCGGCGACGTCGCGGTGTTCTACCGGACCAACTCGGCGTCCCGTTCGCTGGAGGACGTGTTCATCCGCAACGGCATGCCGTATCGGATCGTCGGCGGGGTGCGCTTCTACGAGCGCAAGGAGGTCAAGGAC
Source organism: Nakamurella sp. (assembly GCF_044224575.1). Taxonomy (GTDB): domain Bacteria; phylum Actinomycetota; class Actinomycetes; order Mycobacteriales; family Nakamurellaceae; genus Nakamurella. Next base: position 311,792 of record NZ_JBGAKE010000001.1, on the reverse strand, counting down.
GCGCTGGCCTACCTGCGGTCGATCGCCAACCCGGATGACGAGATCAACCTGCGCCGCATCCTCAACACGCCCCGCCGGGGCATCGGCGACCGCGCCGAGGCGACGGTGTCGGTGTTCGCCGAGCGGGAGCGGATCGGCTTCGGCGAGGCGCTGCAGCGGATCGACGACATCCCGGGACTGGCCGCCCGGTCGGCGAACTCGCTCAAGTCCTTCGGCGAGCTGCTGGCCGGACTGCGGTCGGAGGTCGGGTTCGGCATGGAGCCGGCCGACCTGCTGACCGCGGTGCTGGAACGCACCGGGTACCGGGCCGAGCTGGAGGGCTCCGAGGACCCGCAGGACCACTCCCGGCTGGAGAACCTGGACCAGCTGGTCAGCGTGCTTCGGGAGACCGCCGAAACCCTGCTGGCCGGCGGCGGTCTGGCGGCGCTGGGGGGCGCGGACGAGAGCGCCGGCGGCGGCGCGGACGACAGCGCCGACGAGGATGTGCCGCCGGACGCTGGCGAGTTGCTGCTGGCCGTGTTGGAGCAGTTGTCGCTGGTCGCCGACGCCGACTCGGTGCCGGACTCGGCGGAGGGCATGGTCACGCTGATGACCCTGCACACCGCCAAGGGGCTGGAGTTCCCCGTGGTGTTCGTGACCGGCTGGGAGGACGGCATCTTCCCGCACCAGCGGGCGCTGGCCGACGACGCCGAGCTGGCCGAGGAGCGGCGGCTGGCCTACGTCGGGATCACCCGGGCGATGAAGCGACTGTACGTCACCCGGGCGATGATGCGATCCGCGTGGGGCCAGCCGAACGCCAACCCCGCCTCCCGGTTCCTGGGCGACATTCCGGACGAGCTGATCGAGTGGCGGCGCACCGACGCCGACGCCCGGGCCGGCGGGTTCATCGGGGACAGCGACTTCGAGGGCGATTTCGGCTACGGTCGCCGCCGCTTCGGTGGCGGGTACGGAGCGGGCTCCGGCGGGTCGGGCTGGGGCGGCGGCCGGTCGGCGCCGGTGACGGCGAGCCGGTTCGGCTCGGGGACCGCGTCCCGGGCCGGCGGCGCCGGGTCCGGTATCCGCAAGCACCCCACGCTGGGGTCGAAGCCGGTTCTGGAACTGGCCGTCGGCGATCGGGTGTCACACGACAAGTACGGTCTGGGCAAGGTTCTCGCGGTCGACGGGGTGGGCCAGCGGGCCACCGCGACGATCGACTTCGGCGCGGCCGGCAAGGTGCGGCTGATGCTCATCGGCGGCGTGCCGATGACCAAACTCTGAGCGCCCGTCGGCCGAGTCCGCGAGGCCGCCATCCGTCGGGCGAGCTGGAGCGTACTAGCGGACCGGATCGGACGGCACGATCGTCACTGGAAACGGGAGCGCCAGCGTCAGGGGGGTGTCGCCGGCCGATTCGCCGACCACGCCGTAGCGGCCGTCCGTTCGAGGTCGCGGTCGGCCAGCACCAGGACATCGGGCTGCAGTGAGGTCCGGTCCTCCGGTTGCCAGTCCAACGTTTGCCGCGATGACCTCCAGATTGTTCGGGCACGTCCGGTCGAGGACGACCCCAGCTTGAACGCAACGCGTTGATGAACGCGGCTCGGGGCCGGGCTCACCAGCAGGATCCCCTCGAGGTGCTCGTAGCGCAGCCCGTCGTCGGGTAGCCCGTCCAGGTCGTCGACCGTCCACTCCGCGTGGTCACGCGGCATCACCGTCATGGTCGTCATGCTCGCCTCCCGGGCCGTCGGATGTCGTACGCAGGAGCGCTGGACATCAAGGACGACACCGACACGCTGCGGGCCGATCGAGCGGATCCGGCGGAATCTGGACGAGCTGCTCGCCGGGATCTGACCAGGCGATCAGGGCGGACGGAACGATCGTGACCGGGAACGGACGGTTCAGGGTGACCGACTCGTCGCCGGTGGCCGCCCGGCGGTCCGGTACACGCCGTCGATGAGTTGCAGGGCCAGGATGGACGGTTCGATCGGGTCGACGATCCAGTAGTGCGCGATGCCGGCGTCCTGGTACTTGGATCGCTTGAGCACGGCATCCTTGCGTGCGCTGGACGGCGAGAGGATCTCGATGGCCAGCACCAGCGGCTCAGTCAGGTTTCGTTGCTCGATGTCGACCCGGCGGGCGACGAGCAAGTCCGGCTGCAGCGAGGTCCGCCGGTCCGGCTGCCAGTAGGGGCGCGAAAGAACCTGGAGATCGTCGGGGCAGCGCGGCGCGAGGAGTAGCTGCAGATTCGGCGCGCCGGGCCGACTGCTGTCCACAATGCCCAGTGGGCGAGGCTCAGTCGTCGTCCCTTGGCGCGGGTCGGGTCTGCCAGAGCCACATCAACCCGAGGACGGGCAGGATGACCGGGACATAGCCGTAGCCGGCGCCGAAGCGGGACCAGACGGTGTCGTGCGGGAACGCGGTGGAGTCGACGATGGACAGCGCACCGATGACGAGGACGCCGGCCATCTCGGTGCCGACCGCCGCCCAGGCCAACGGCCGGGACCAGCGGCGATCGGTGATCAGCCCGACTGCCGCGGCAATGTAGACGACGCCCGACAGCAGCGACAGGACGTAGGCCAGCGGGGCCTGGTCGTACTTGGTGGCGATCTGCACGATGCCGCGGGCCGTTGCGGCGACCGCGAACACCAGGTACAGCGCGATCAGGATGCGGCGCGGTCCGGTGGGCGGCGCGTCCTCGGTGTCGTCGGCGTGCTCGACCGTCGGCTGCTCAGCCAACCGGGGCCTGCCACAGCTGCAGGAGCCGAAGGACCATCACCGCGACCACCACTGCAGTGAAGCACAGGCACAGCGAACCCCAGCGCGTCCGCTCCTCCCGGGCCAGGTAGAAGCCGAGCGGCAGGGCCAGCAGCACCCCGACCGAGTACGCGACGAAAGTGACCGGTTCGGCGACCACGGTGCCGCCGAACAGCGCGACCAGCGCGATGGCCACCTGCGCCAGCAGTGCGACCTCGACCACGATGGCGCCGATCATCTGCGCCTCCGAGGTGGGCCGCCGCCGGCCGGCCTGGATCCCGGTCCACAGGGCCAGCAGCAGGCTCGCGGCGAGGACGACATAGCCGAGGACAGGGATCACGCCCTCGATCATCACCCACGGCGCCGACCGTCCCGCGCCGGCCATCCGGCCGGGCGGGGTGGCGCCGGTCCGGGCCGGCTGTCGTCCCCAGTTGCTACGGTCGCCTGGTGATGTCCTTTCCATCCCCGCAGGTGTCGGCCGGGGCACCGAGATGGCCGGCCGCGGCGGAGGGCGCTTCATGACCGGCCCGGGCCGATCGCCCGCGGACGACGGGCGGTCCGGCGCCGTGCTCCTGGCGTCGCTGCTGCTCGCCGCGGGGGTGGTCATCGCCACCAGCCCACTCACCGGTCAGGTCGTCCCGGCGGACGGCGCCCCGATGTCCGCGTTCCTCGCGGCCGGCTGGGTGGCCGTGGTGCCCGGCCTGCTCGCGGTGACACTGGCCCTGGTCCGGCCGGCGCTGGGATTGGCCGCGACGGCCGGATCCGGACTGATCGGGCTGAGCCGGCTGCTCGCCGACCTGGCCGTGGTCGCCGAGATCGACCGGGTGTCCCGGCCCGAACTGTTCGTCGAGACGACCGACCGGGCACGGCCGTTGCTGGTCGGCGCGGGCGGGTGGGTGCTGCTGGCCGCCGACATGCTGATGCTGGTGGTCGGGGTGCTCGCGTCCCGCCGGTTGGCCGGACTGCTGTGGTCCGGAGACGAGCTGCGCGGTGACGTCCTGTTCGGCGCGCCCGCCGATCGGGAGCCGGTCCCGGGCGTGGGCGACGACCCGCGGGCGCCGACGCTCGACGAGTCCGCCGTGGCCCAGGCCATGGGCGATGGACCCCCTTCCCGGCGCCGGTTGAATCTGCCGATGATGGGCACCGGGTTCCTGGGCGCGGTGCTGCTCCTGGTGGGCAGTCTCGACGTGCCGTACACCGGCGGCTACCTGTTGTTGCGGGTCCTGCCGTTCGGTACCAGCGTCAGCGGATTGGCCGCCGCAGTGGTGCTGGCCGTCACCGTGGCGGCCGTCGTGCTGGTGGCCGGCGGGCTGCCCGCGTCCATCGCGCGAGCCATGCTGGGCGGGGCCGCACTGGCCGCTGCCGTGCCGTCGCTGACGGCGGTGGTCGCGGTGGCGGTCGGCGCCCCGACCGGGCTCGCGGCGGTCGTCTGGTGGGCGATCGGCGGCGCCGTGCTGGTCGCCGCCGCCGGGCTGTTCGCCGGCCGCGGCGGACCGCAGGTATCGGCGGGTGAGGGCACCGCGGGCCCGCGCGCGACGTCGGTGACGGCTGCCGTGGCGGGACTGCTCGGCGCGGCCGCCCTCGCCGGCGCCTCGCAGACCGCACTGCTGTACCTGGACGGCGCTCCGCCCGATGAGGTCGCCGGGGTCCTGTTGACCCCGGCCTCCTTGCCTCTGCTGATCGCCGCCGTTCCGCTGGCCGTCGCCGCCGTGCTCACCCTGGTGCCGGCCACCGTGGGGGCCGGGCGCGCCGCGTTGCTGGTGGTCTGGGCCGGGGCCGGATACGCGCTCGGGCGGGCGTTGTGGGCCACTTCGCTGGTCTCGGCCACCTCGAGCGGTTCGGTCGGCGGGGTCAGCCATACCTGGACCGTCGGACCCGGCGGCTATCTGATGGTGGTCGGAGCGCTGGGGGCGGTCGTGGCGGCGGTGTTCGCCGCGATCGCGACCCGACAGGCCGCCGAGATGTCGATCGACGTGGTCGACGACCGAAGTCTGACCGACTCCCGAGGCGCCCGGCGGTGGAACGCGCTGATCCTCACCGCCCTGGTCCTCGGATCGTTGGCGATGCCGGTCTACAGCGGGCTGGGGGTGTCATCGGCGCCGACCCTGATCAGTGGTCTCGACCTCGACACATGGGCCTTCTGGTCGCTGGCGATCGGCGCGCTGCTGGGCGTGTGGATCGGGGCCGTCACCCGCTTCCCGATGACCGCGGCGGGTGCGGTGGCAGGCTCGGCGGCCGTGTTGGCCCAGCCGTTGTTCGTGCCCGGTGCGGTGCGGTCCCTGCCCGGGTTCGCCCTGGCCACGGGCTTCTGGCTGCTGCTCGGGACAGTCTTCGTCACGCTGTGCGTGGCCGTGGTGGCCGCCCGGTCGGCCGGCGGCATCGAACTGCGCCCGTCCTGGCCGGCGGACGGCGACCGGGCCGCGCAGGGTCGGATGCGGGACGATCAGGCATCCGGAGGACCCGGGGCGCGTGTCGAGTCGAAGGGCGGCTGACCATGCAGGAGGCGAACCAGATCAGGGTCGTCGTGGCCAAGCCGGGCCTGGACGGGCACGATCGAGGCATCAAGATCGTCGCCCGCGCCCTGCGGGACGCCGGGATGGAAGTCGTCTACACCGGCCTGCACCAGACCCCGGAGCAGATCGTCGCCGCCGCCTTGGCCGAGGACGCCGACGCCGTCGGCCTGTCCGTGCTGTCCGGCGCGCACATGACCCAGTTCCGCCGGGTCGTGGAGCTGCTCCAGGAGGCCGACGCCGACGACATCATCGTGTTCGGTGGCGGCATCATCCCGGCCGAGGACATGGACGAGCTGGCCGCGCTCGGCGTCACCGGCATCTTCACCCCCGGCGCCCCGACGGCCGGCATCGTCGACTGGCTGCGCGAGGCGGTCGCCCAGCGGCGGGCCCGGCTGGGGTAAGAGGGCGTTCCCTGCGCCGGACCCGCGTCCTCCGTGGGTCACCCGCCGACGACACCCGATGCCGCACTTGAGCGGGTCACCGTCTGGTAGCCGGGCTTGCTCCCGGTGACCCGCACGGTGATCTTCTTGCCCGCCGCGGCGGCCGGGACGACAAAGCTGCTGGTGGTGGCTCCCGTGACCGTGCTGCTGTTGATCCGCCACTCATAGGAGATGCTGACCGGCTGTGGGCCCCACAGCCCCGCGTCAGCGATCAACGTTCCGCCGACCACGGTCGCCCCGGTGATCACCGGGGTGGGGGAGGACGAGAAACTACCTTCCTTGACCGGCCCCATCGGTGCGCTGACCCTGCTCACGTCGGCGTAACCTTCTCGGCTCCCGGTCACGGTGACCGTCACGCTCGCGCCGACCAGGTTGGCCGGTACGACGAAGGTCCGCCCGGCGGCCCCGGCGACAGGTTGGCCGTTCGCGTTCCACTGGTACTTGGTGGTGACGGGTGAGGGACTCCACGTACCGGCAGCTGCGGTGAGGGTCCGGTCGACCTTGACGGATCCGGAGATGGTCGGCATGCCCGGGGTGATGGCGCCGGGCAGCGAGATCAGCGCGGGGGCGTCGGTCAGCTCACGGAGAAACGAGAAGCCGTCGACGGCCCACTCGAACACCTGTGCCCGGAAGACCGCCGGCTCTCCGGTCGACCGCGGTGCGTCGTACCGGCAGGTGAAGGATTGACCGGGGTCAAGGAAGACCCCGAACGTTGCCGGATCGGCGTACTCCACGCCAGCGCACGACGTTGAGGCGGTCACCGACTGTGGCTGCCGGTCCACCCCTGGAAGGATCCGACCCCGGGCTGTGCCGGTGTTGGTCACGGTGTACTCCAGGTGGACGGATTCGCCCACGGCCACAGTCGAGCCGGTCGTCACGATTCCCGAGAAGGAGTAAGCCGGGGTGGGCGAACCAATGGTGACCGTGCGGCAGCCAAGGAGCACGTTCTGGGTCCCACCGATGTCGATCGCGTGGAGACAGACGTTCTGTTCGCCCGTCTTCCCGGTCGAGAACGTCGCGTCGATGCCGTGATTGCTGCCGGTCCCGGGGTAGGCAGCCGCGACGTCCGGCCGGCTCGCGGTGGCCGGTCCGACATCGATGCCCTGAGCGCCCGGGGTTCCGGCCGGTCCGCCGACGTAGACGTGAATGGTGACAGGTGTGGTCGGCGCGTCAGGGTCGATGGCCCACCCGGTGACGTGCACTCGGCCGCCGCTGGGAGAGTCGGTGGTGTCGAAGCTGCCGAATGGGGGCCGGTTGACCGGGGCGGGCGTTTCCACGCCGGCCGGGCAGCGCTGGTTGACCGCGGTTGCCCACTCGCCGCCGACGAGACCAAGGGGGATCGAACCGTCCACCCTGCGGTTGAGCAGCCCTGGGAAGAAGCAGCCGTACTTCTTGTCGTTGCGCGGTTCGACATGCACGTGCGGTCCGGTCCAACACGAGCTGGACCGGACGCCGTGAGCGGCCGTGACCAGGTCGCCGATCCGGGCGCCGACCGGAACCGCACCCGAAGTAATGGGGAAGTTCGTCAGGTGTGCATAGGCGACTGTGCCCACCTTCATGCCGTCGAGCAGCACGTTCAGGGTGATCCGGTCCCCACCGTCGGCAAAGTTACCGCTGGCGCAGGCCCGGCCGATCCCCGCAACGCTCAGGCTCAGATTCCCGTTCGGGTTCCGAAACCGGGCGTAGGCGGATCCGCTTCCACCGACGTCGAAGGAGTAGTCCCCGGTGTAGGCAAGGTGGTGCGGTGGCGACTCGTCCGGACTGGAGTAGACGGTTCCGTCAAGCGGAGGCAGAACCGTTGCCTGCAGGGTGGATGCCATGGCCGTCGGTGCGACGACGACCGTGCCCGCGAGCAACAAGCTGACGATCGCAGCCAGTGTCGGCCACCGGCGGCGGGCGGCGCCGGCCCTTGTGGTGTGGGGCAGGCGTCGCCTCGGTCGGCCTGCCGGGGTCACCCCCACCTTGCTCGCTGGACGCGGCCCCGCCAACCAGCTGTGCCTACCTTGATCCCTGTGCATCGGGGGTCTCCTTGCCGCGCAGATCCGGTTGGCGCGGTTCGGGCCGCGCTGCGCCAAAACCTAGGCGTCGGCCGCGGAGTTCCGTGAGGGGTGTTCACCCCTCACAGAACTCGCGCGGGGTGTGGCTCCCGGCTCTCAGGGACGCAGGTCCGGTCCGGACAGCCGGCGCAGGAGCATGTCGATGGCGGTGGGCACCAGGGACAGGGTCGGCAGATCGCCGACGGCGTCCAGAGGCACCCAGCGGGCCTCGTCCGAGCTGCCGGCCGTCTCGTGCCTCAGCGACCCGCCGACGGTCCGAGCCAGGTAGACCACCCGCAGCGCGTGCAGGGGCCCGTCGCCGGGCACGATGCGGTCCGCCGGGTCCAGGAACAACGAGTCGACCCCGAGCAGCGTGCGCAGCTCCGCCTGGTATCCGGTTTCCTCACGCACCTCGCGAACGGCCGCCTGCTCGGTGGTCTCGTATGGCTCGAGACCACCACCGGGCAGCGTCCAGCCGCTGCGGCCACCCTCGTTCCAGTGCGTCAGGAGCAGGTTGCCGTCCTGCACGATCACGGCGTAGGCACCGACCCGGACATCCACCGAGTCACCTTACGACGGGGTCGCCCGGCCAGACCGGAACCGAACGTGGGTCAGGTCTCACCGACACCGGGTCACGGGCGATCACCCGCTCGCTAGGGTGACTTCGACGGTCTCCGGCGCCCGGGTCAATCGATTCGCGCCGGCCACCACAAGACCAAACCGCCCCGGCGAGGGAGACGACGTGGATCTGTACGAGTACCAGGCGAAGGAACTCTTCGCCGCACATGGTGTGCCGGCTCCGGCCGGCCAGGTGGCCCGCACCGTGGAGGAAGCCGTGGCCGCGGCGCAGGAGCTGGGCACCCCGGTGATGGTGAAGTCCCAGGTGAAGATCGGCGGCCGCGGCAAGGCGGGCGGAGTGAAGTTCGCCGCGACGCTGGACGACGTGCGGACGCATGCGGGGAACATCCTGGGTCTGGACATCAAGGGCCACGTGACCCGGCAGGTGTTGATCACCCCGGCCAGCGAGATCGCGCAGGAGTACTACGTCTCCTACCTGCTCGACCGGTCGAACCGGACCTTCCTGGCGATGGCCACCAAGGACGGTGGCATGGAGATCGAGCAGCTGGCGGAGGAGCGGCCGGACGCGCTGGCCCGGGTCCCGGTGAACGCGTTGACCGGTGTGGATGCCGAGAAGGCGAAGGAGATCGCCGCGGCCGGCAAGTTCCCGGCCGAGGTCGTCGACCAGGTCGAGGCCGTCCTGGTCGGGCTCTGGGACACGTTCGTGGGCGAGGATGCGACGCTGGTCGAGGTCAACCCGCTGGTCAAGGACGGCGACGGCAAGGTCGTCGCGCTGGACGGCAAGGTCTCGCTGGATGCCAACGCCGACTTCCGCCACCCGGAGCACGCGGCCCTGGCCGACACGGCGGCGGAGAACCCGCTCGAGGTCGCGGCCAAGGAGAAGGGTCTGAACTACGTCAAGCTTGACGGGCAGGTCGGGGTCATCGGCAACGGTGCGGGCCTGGTGATGTCGACGCTGGATGTGGTGGCCTACGCCGGTGAGGGGCATGGCGGGGTCAAGCCGGCGAACTTCCTGGACATCGGCGGCGGGGCCAGCGCCGAGGTGATGGCGAACGGGTTGGAGATCATCCTGTCCGACCCGGACGTGCGGGCCGTGTTCGTCAACGTCTTCGGCGGCATCACCGCGTGTGACGCGGTGGCCAACGGCATCGTCGGCGCGCTGAAAATGCTCGGGGACGAGGCCACCAAGCCGCTGGTCGTCCGGTTGGACGGCAACAACGTGCTGGAGGGCCGGGCCATCCTGAACGAGGCGAACCACCCGCTGGTCATCCAGGCCGAGACGATGGACGAAGGCGCCGACAAGGCCGCCGAACTGGCCTACGCCGCCCTGAACAGCACGAGCACGGGAGTCTGAAAAACCGATGGCGATCTTTCTGACCGAGAAGTCCCGGGTCATCGTGCAGGGCATGACCGGCTCCGAGGGCACCAAGCACACCCGCCGGATGCTGGCGTCCGGCACGAACATCGTGGGCGGGGTGAACGCCCGCAAGGCCGGCAGCACCGTCGATTTCGACGGCAGCGCGCAGCCGGTGTTCGGGTCGGTGGCCGAGGCCATGGACAAGACGGGCGCGGATGTGAGCGTGTTGTTCGTGCCGCCGGCGTTCACCAAGGACGCGATCATCGAGGCGATCGACGCCCGGATCGGGCTGGCCGTGGTGATCACCGAGGGGGTGCCGGTGCACGACACCGCCTACGCCTGGGCGTACGCGGTGAAAACCGGGAACGAGACGCGGATCATCGGGCCGAACTGCCCGGGCATCATCAGCCCCGGCAAGTCCAACGCGGGCATCATTCCGGCCGACATCACCGGCCCGGGCAAGGTCGGCCTGGTGTCCAAGTCGGGCACGCTGACCTACCAGATGATGTATGAGCTGCGCGATCTCGGGTTCTCCACGGCCATCGGCATCGGTGGTGACCCGATCATCGGGACCACGCACATCGACGCCCTGGCCGCGTTCGAGCAGGACCCGGAGACCGAGGCGATCGTGATGATCGGCGAGATCGGCGGCGACGCGGAGGAGCGGGCCGCGGCGTTCATCGCCGACAACGTGTCCAAGCCGGTCGTCGGATACGTGGCCGGGTTCACCGCCCCGGAGGGCAAGACCATGGGTCACGCCGGCGCGATCGTGTCCGGCTCGGCCGGCACTGCGCAGGCCAAGAAGGAAGCGCTGGAGGCCGTCGGCGTCAAGGTCGGCAAGACCCCGTCCGAGACCGCGCGCCTGCTGCGCGAGATCGCCGGGTAGCAGTGAGTCGCCGGGTCACCCGGCAGATCCTCGGCAACGGCCGGACCGCTTCGGTCCGGCCGTTGGGCTATCCGCGACCGGTCTTTGGCCGTCCGATCGACGCGGGACGCGCCGATCGGCCACCGCCCCCAGGGCTTCGGTCGGCGGAAAGCGGTGCGCCGCAAGCGGCCCCGTCGCATAGGTGGCCCGGTCGGGTGGTCGGGCCGGTGGTCGGACCGCGGCCACGCGACGCCCGGGCGGGTCGGTCGACGACCTCGCGGGCCGGGCGTCGGTAGGTTCGAGCGGGATCAGCCAACCCCGATTCAACCGCCCCGGCCCGGCCGGGTGAGCGAGGAGCCGACATGAGCCGACCGGACGACCATCGAGGTGCACCGCCCGGCGGGGCATGGTGGCCCATCCACTCCGACCCAGCGGTGCCGCCGTCCGGGTGGGCGCCGGAACCCGGGCGGCCCACCGGTGCTCCCGGATGGTCGGCCGGAGCGAGCGGTCCCGGGGGTGCGTACCCGCCCGCGGACCGGGGCGGCGGTTCCGCGTCGGTGGGTGGCGGCTCCGTCGGGCCCGTGGGGAGCGGTTCCTACCGGCCGGCCGGCGGTGGCCCCTACCCATCCGCGGGGCCGGCGGCCCCGCACCCGACCGGCGCGGAGCCGGGTGGCACCGCGGCGGGTCGGCCCACGCCGCCGGGCGGGGCCGGCGGTCACCGGAGCCCGGTCGACCCGGCGAAACTGTTCGGCCTCGTCATCGCCGCGCTGGGCGCGTTGAACTTCGTCTTCGGTTTCCTGCCCCAGGTGACGTCGAGCCGCATCGTTGAGAGTCCGTCCGTGTATGCGGTCGGACCGGGGTACGTGCCGATCCTGCTGCTCATCGCCGGTCTGTTGGCGCTCGCTGCCTTCCTGCCGGGCAGTGAACGGTCCCGGCTCGCCGTCGCGGCGGTGTCGGTCGGCGGCGCGGTCGGCGCGCTCATCTCCCTGGGTACCTCGAGTTCCCTGGAGCTGCTGGCCGCCGGCCAGGTCAGCAAGGGCGTGGGGGCCGTGCTGCTGACGATCTTCGGCATCATCCAGGCCGTGGTGGCCATCGCCGCCTATGTGGTCGGTGCGGACCTGCGGGTCGGATCTCGGAGCCGGTCGGCTGCCGATCCGGCCACCGATGGCGCGGACCCGTCCATCCCGCACGGATGGATGGCTGCCGTCCCGGCGCCGGCGTGGACCCCTGCTCGACCGAACCCACCGGCCGCGCCGCCGGCCCCGACCGCCGCTGCGGAGCCGGCCGGGTCGGTGGGCTACTACACCGGGTACGCGCCGGTGCCGGGCAGCGCCGCCGACCCCGGTGGACCCGCCGGGCCTCGTTCGGCCGTGTCCAGTTGGGAACCATCGGCCGACGACGACCGGCCGACCGGCCCGCAGCCGGTCATTGAGCCGGACTCGGGAGCGCTGGACCGGCGGAGCCCGGCCGAACGGGAGTTGCCCCGGGCGGCACCCGGTTGGCCGGGTCCGCCGTCCGATACCGGGGAGCCGGCCGGTACCGCCGATCCGATCGGATTGATCAAGCAATCCGCCCCGAGTTCCGACTCGCGATCCCGGCACGCCGCCGACGACCGGACCGGACCGACGCCGGCTCAGGCACCGGCACCATCCCCGGCGCAGGCACCGGCTCCAGTACCGGCGCAGGCACCGGCACCAGTACCGGCGCAGGCGCCGCCATCGACCCAGGCTGCGGCACCCGCACCAGCACCGTCCCCAGCACCAGCACCGGCACCGTCCCCAACACCAGCACCGGCACCGGCCCAGGCACCAGTGCCGGCCCAGGCTGCGACCCCGGCACCGGCCCCGGGCGGACCCGACGAGGGCGTGACCGAGGTGTACCGGATCCCGCCCTGGACTCCACCGGAAGGTCCGGCCGGGTCCTGATCGACCCTGGCGACCGGTTCGTCATCGCCAGGTGCGTGAAACGGTATTCGGCGCCATCCTGGAGTCGCCCACCGACGGGTCGTCCATCCGGTCCGGACGGTTCGACGACCACCCGGCGGTCGGCGAGCCGCCCGGCCGCCGGCGAGCCAACCCCGTAGCCGGGCGTCGTCGAGTCGGACCATCGAGTGGAGGCACGCCATGGACCGTGGGATCGCGCTGGTCACCGGGGCCAGCAGCGGGATCGGCCTGGCGGCCGTCGCCGCGCTCGCCGCAGACGGGTGGCGGGTGGTGGCCACCGCGCGCCGTCCCGACCAGGCGCCGGCGCTGACGGACCTGGTCGCCGCGGGGGATCGCGTCCAGCTGCGGTCCATCGACGTCACCGTCCCCGATTCGGTGCGCAGCGGCGTCCAGGCCGTGCTGACCGACCACGGCGCCATCGACCTGTTGGTGAACAACGCAGGGGCAGGTCACCGCGGCACACTTGAGCAGCTGTCCGACGACGAGCTCCGCGGCTCCTGGGAGCTGAACTTCCTGGGCGTCGCCCGGGTCACCCGGGCGGTCATCCCTGGGATGCGGGCCCGCGGTTCGGGCCGGATCGTCACCGTGACGAGTTCGAACGGCGTGATCGGGATGCCGTTCAGCGATGCCTACAACGCCAGCAAGTTCGCCGTCGAGGGGCTCATGGAGGGCCTGGCGCCGGTCCTGGCCGCGTTCGGGGTATCGGTCAGCGTGCTCGAGCCGGGGCCGGTGCGCACCGCGTTCCTCCGCAACGCGGGAGGGCGTACCGGGTCGGTCGACCCGGCCGACCCGTACGCCGACCTGCTCGGCCGGTACAACGCCACCATGGCCGGGCTGCTCGGCAGCGGGGAGGAGCCGGCGAGCGTCGCCGAGGTGATCGCCGGCATCGCCCGGGATCCTCGGCCGCATCTGCGCTATCAATCGTCGCCGGCGGCCACTGCGCTGGCCGGGCGCAAGCTGGTCGACCCCACTGGTGACACGGTGGTCGCCGGCACGTCGGCATTCCTGCAGCACGGCGCGGACCGGCTTCCCGGCCCCTGAACCCGGCGGTCAGCGGCGGGGCGTCGGCGATCGGCGCCGGTTCCGCGATCGGGCCCCGCTGGCCCGCCTGGCCGGTCCGATACGGCCCGCCGGCCGCTTGAGACCACCCGGCGAAGAATCGGCGTGCCTGGCCCGCCGGGTCGACCCGGCGTGTGACAGTGGGCCGGTGCTGCGCGAAATGGCTCCCGAACGGGCGACCGCGACGGCGCCCGATGACCGGCCCGCCGCGACCGGCCTGGTCGTCGCGGCGGCTGCCGTTCGGGGCGCCGTCGTCGCGGTCGCCGGCGTGCTGCTGACCGCCGGGTTGGCCTTGATGGTCTGGGCGATCACCCCCGCCTCGGGTCCGGATCCGGCGGTGGCCATGCGTGGCGGCGTGACCGCTTTCGCCCTGGCGAACCTGATGCCGGTGGCGATCGGCGACGTCACGCTGAGCCTGCCGCCCCTGCTGTTGACCGCCGTCCCGGTGACTCTGCTGGCGGTGACCGCCCGGCGCGGCCGCTTCCTGCCGAACGGTCGCTACCAGGAGTGCGTCGCCGTGCTGACCACCGCCGGCGTCTACGGGCTGGTCGTCGCCGCGACCACCCGGGGTTACTCGACGCCCGGAGCCGTGCCGGCCGGCTGGGTCTGGGCGGCATTCGCGCTGGCTCTGGTGGCCACGGCCCTTGGCATGCTCCGCGGCGACTCGGCCTGGTTCCAGTGGCTGCGCCGGGCGCTGCCCGGCTGGGCTCGAGCGGGCGTGCGAGGTGCCCTCGTCGGGACCAGTGCCCTGGTCGGGGCCGGCGCCATGGTCCTGTCCTGCGGCCTGATCCTGCGGTTCGGGTCCGCCGTCGACATCGCCGCGGCGGCGGCTCCGTCCTGGCTGGACGGGCTGGGCATGACGCTGCTCGGCCTGGCCTACCTGCCGAACGCGGTGGTGGCGGCCGTCGGCTTCCTCTCCGGCGTCGGATTCGAATTCGGGCCGGGTACCTACTCCCCGCTGGCCACGTCGACCGTTGACTTGCCCGGCGTACCGCTGCTGGCCGCTGCACCGCAACACGACGGGCGCACCATGCTCGGGCTGGCGTGCATGGTCCTTCCGTTGGCCGTGGGGTACCTGGTCGCCCGGCCCGTGATGCGCCGCCTGGTCACCCGGGCCGATCGGGTCGCGGCGGCGGCCTTGGCCGGCGTCCTCACCGGGACGCTGCTGGCCGCGACCGCCGTGGTCGCGGGCGGTGGCGTCGGCGACGGGCGCTGGTCGACGATGGGGGTCCCCGCCTGGCTCCTCGGGCCCGCGATCGCGATCGAGGTCGGTTCGGTCGCCTGCGTGATCGCAGCGGTGTCCGGCTGGCGGACCGTGCCGTGGCAGGTTCGGGAGGTCGCCGACGGCGCCGGGACGGCCAAGGCGACCGCAGCGACGGACGGTGAGTCGGACGCCGCTCCGGCGGCCCCCCGAGCGCGTCGGGCCCGCCGCACGAAGCGTCCGACCGACCGGTCCGCGGCCGGACGGAAGCCGACCCGACGTCCTCGCCGGTCCGCCGAGTCCGCGGAGCACGCCGAGGCGACACAGTCGACAGAGTCGGCCGAGTCGGCTGAGTCGGCTGAGTCGGCTGAGTCGGCTGAGTCGGCTGAGTCCGCTGAGTCGGCTGAGTCCGCCGAGGGCACCGGAGCGACCGGGATCACCAAGGCGACCAAGTCCGCCGTCGCGCCGCAGGCCGAATCGGACGCGACTCCCGACGACGAGGCCACGCATTCCGAGGCGAACCAGCCGACCCCCTGATCGCCCGTCTTCTGCACACCGGCGGCGGAGAACGGGCCGACGTCGCTGTCAGCAGCTGGGCCGGCAGAGCCGTTGACCCACGGCGTCCAGGAAGATCTCGCCGATCTGCCGCGGATCCTGGGACAGGTAGGTGGCGCCCCCGGTGGCCTTGCTGATCTGCTGGAGCGAGGCCACGTCGCTGTCCGGGCCGAACGCGATCGCAATGACCGGAACCGGTTTGGACGGGTCCTGCTCGGCGGTCAGGCTGCTCAGCAGCTGATCGAGCGTGATGCTGTTGTTGTCGTCGTTCATCCCGTCGGTCAACAGCAGCACCGCGTTGACCCGGTTCGGGTCGTAGCCGGCCCGCACGGCCCGGACTGCGTCCAGCGTGGTGTCGTAGAGGCCGGTGCCGCCGTTCGGAATGGCCTGCAATCCGCTCAGCGCGGCGGCCAACTTCGCCGCGCCGGTGCCCCCCTGCCCGTCCGGTCCGAGCGAACTGATTCCGATGAGTTCCAGGTGGTCGCTGGTGGGGGTCAAGTTCGTGGAGAACTCCCACAACCCGATGTCGCTGTCCGCCCGGTAAAGGCCCAGCCCGCGGGCGGCGGCGTCCTTGGCCAGGCTGATTCGGTCCGCGCCGTTGGTCCCGGGCACCGTGGCCAGCATCGACCCGGAGATGTCCATGACCGCGAGCGTCCTGGACGCCTCGTTGGTCACCTGAACGCTGCGGATGGCGTCGTCGACGGCCTGCGCGGTCGGCGGGGTTCCGGCCTCCCGGTGAGCCGGATCGACGCCGTCGGCGGCGGCCAACGTCGGACCCGCCGACTGGTCCGGCGCGCGGAACCCCGCGTCCTGCAGCGCGCTGCGCACCTGCTCGGTGCCCAGCACCTCCGCCAGGTCGGACGCGGCCGCCTGCACCGCGGGATCCGCCCCGATTGCGGCCACCGGGTAGTCCAGAGCGAAGCCCCCCGGGCCCAGGTACACGGCATGCGCATGGTCGCCGGTCGCCGCAGCGTTGTAGGACACCAGAGCCTGCTCGCTGACTGCGAGTGCGGTGGCCGGATCGCCCGCCAGCCGGCCGAGCAGTTCGGTGCTCGGCACCGGCAGGTCGTCCGGGCTGGAACGGACGCCCCAGGTGAGGGCCGCTCGCGCATCCGATGCCCCGGTGACCGACGCCCGAGCCGCCAACACCGCCGCGATGGCGGCTGCGGACTCGTCCGGATCGGACAGTCCCACCCGGATCGGCGCCGCGGCCTTCCGGGTCGCCAGAATCCCGGCGACGTCCGCGGATGCACCGGCCGCGGCCAGCTGCTGGGTCGCCTGACCGGACAGCGCGAATACCACGGGGGTGGTCGCGATCGAGGGCGCCGCACCGGCGACGGCCAGTCCGGCGGCTGACGCCCGGGACAGCCAGACGGAGGAATCCGGGATCCACACCGCCGCGTCGACCGCGCCGTTCCGCGCGACCTGGCCGGGATCGGTGGGTTCGATGCGGATCGGACAGTCCGCCGCGGTCAACCCGTGCTGCGCGATCACGTCGGCGAGCACCGGCGCGATATCCGGAGCTGCCGCCACCGTCACCGCCCCGTCCGCGACCCTGCACTCGGCGGCTACCCCGGAACTCGCCTCGGCGGCGTCGCCCGACACCTCGGTCGTCGGGGTCGATGCCGATGCCGATGCCGATGCCGAACCGAATCCCGACGCCGTATTGGTCGGTTGTGACGACCCCGAGCGGACCAGCCAGGTGACGACGCCGACCGCCGCAACGAGCGCGACGACCACGCCAACGATGATCAGGGTGCGGCTGCGCCCGGGGGTGGAGCGGTGCCGGCCGCGCGGTGCGGCGGGTGGCTGGTCGGTCATGACGTCGGCAACCCCTTGTGGTATTTCTGGCTGGCATTCACCGTATTCGTCCGGACTGATGAGTGTCGGAGCGAGGATCCGGATACCTCGAAGGGTGCGCGAATCGTCCTTCCGATCGAATCAGGCGGGATCGGCGAGCTCGGCCAGCGGGCCGAATGGCGGCCTCCCACGCTCGGCCTCGGGACCGGATGGCGGCCTCCCACGCTCGGCCTCGGGACCGGATGGCGGCCTCGCCGGCTCGGCCACCGGACCGGATGGCGGCCTCGCCAGCTCGGCCACCGGACCGGATGGCGGCCTCGCCGGCTCGGCCGACTAGCCTGGACCGGCCCGATCCTGGCCCACCCCGGCCGACCCACCGAAGGAAGTCACGAGCCAGCCGTGCCCGACGCCCCGACTCCATCCACGCCGTCGCCCAAGAACGTGGTCGTGCTGGCCTCCGGATCCGGCACGCTGCTGCAGGCCCTGCTGGATGCGCCCGATCCCAAGCCGTTCCGGGTCGCCGCCGCTGGGTCCGACCTGGCGTCGTGTGGCGCGCTGGACCGGGCGGTCGCCGCCGGGGTGCCGACCTTCACCTGCCGGGTGGCCGACCACGCCGACCGCACCGCCTGGAACGTCGCCCTGTCCGCGGCCGTCGGCGCCCACGCCCCGGACCTGGTCGTGCTCGCCGGGTTCATGAAGCTGCTGGCCCCGGCCTTCCTGCGCGCCTTCGACAACAAGGTGATCAACGCGCATCCGTCGCTGCTGCCGGCGTTCCCGGGCATGCACGCCCCGGCGGACGCGTTGGGCCACGGGGTCAAGCTCACCGGCTGCACCGTGTTCCTGGTCGACGCCGGGGTGGACGCCGGCCCCATCGTTGCCCAGCGGGCCGTCCCGGTGGCCGACGACGACGACGTCACGACCCTGCATGAACGGATCAAGGTCGTCGAGCGGTCATTGCTGGTCGACGTGGTGACGGCGCTGACCGCGGCGCCGTACTCGGTGCACGGACGGAAGGTGGTTCTGGGATGGCCGACGAGCTGACCGAACAGGGGCGCAGGCCAATTCGGCGCGCTCTGCTGTCGGTGTCGGACAAGACCGGTCTGATCGAGCTGGCCACCGCGCTGCACGCCGCCGGGGTGGCCATCGTGTCCACCGGCGGTTCGGCCAAGGCGATCGCGGACGCCGGCATCCCGGTCACCCCGGTCGAGCAGGTGACCGGCTTCCCCGAGTGCCTGGACGGCCGGGTGAAGACGCTGCACCCGGCGATCCACGGCGGCCTGCTCGCCGACACCCGGCTGCCCGACCACCTGCGGCAGGCCCAGGACCTGGGCATCGAGCTGTTCGACCTGGTCGTGGTCAACCTCTACCCGTTCCGGCAGACCGTCGCGGCCGGCGCCTCGTTCGACGAGTGCGTGGAGCAGATCGACATCGGTGGTCCGGCGATGGTCCGGGCGTCGGCCAAGAACCACCCGTCGGTGGCCATCGTGGTCGACCCGAGCCGGTATCCCGACATCGAAGCGGCGCTGGGGCAGGGCGGCTTCACCCTGGCCGAGCGGGCTCGGCTGGCTGCGGCGGCCTTCGCGCACACCGCCAGCTACGACATCGCGGTCGCGTCCTACCTGGGGGCGGCGACCACCGAGCCGGCCGACGGCACGCCCGGCTGGCCCGACTTCACCGGCGCGACCTGGGACAAGGTCTCCGCCCTCCGGTACGGGGAGAACCCGCACCAGGCGGCGGCGCTGTACCGGCACTGGCGGCCCGGGCTGGCGTCGGCGACCCAGCTGCACGGCAAGGAGATGAGTTACAACAACTACGTCGACGTCGACGCGGCCTGGCGGGCGGCGAACGACTTCGCCGACCCGGCCGTGGCCGTCATCAAGCACGCGAACCCGTGCGGCATCGCGGCGGTCGCCGGGGGCACCGACGACGACATCGCCCGCGCCCACCGGCTGGCCCACGAGTGCGACCCGGTGTCCGCCTTCGGCGGGGTCATCGCGGCCAACCGGCCGGTGAACCTGGCCATGGCCGAGCAGATCGCCGACGTGTTCACCGAGGTGGTGCTCGCCCCGGGCTTCGCCGACGACGCGGTCACCGTGTTGACCCGCAAGAAGAACATCCGGCTGCTGGTCATGCCGGCCGAGACCGCCCCCGATCCGGTGGAATTCCGGGCCATCTCCGGCGGCGTCCTGGCCCAGTTCCGGGACCGGATCGACGCCCCGGGGGACGCCCCGGCGAGCTGGACGCTGGCGGCCGGCGATCCGGTCGACGAGGCCACCATGAGCGATCTGGCGTTCGCCTGGCGGGCCTGCCGGTCGGTGAAGTCGAATGCGATCCTGCTGGCCGCGGGCGGTGCGTCGGTGGGCATCGGCATGGGGCAGGTCAACCGGGTCGACTCGGCCCGGCTGGCGGTGGAACGCGCGGGGGAGCGGGCCCGCGGGTCGGTAGCCGCGTCGGACGCGTTCTTCCCGTTTGCCGACGGCCCGGAGATCCTGATCGCCGCGGGCGTGCGGGCCATCGTCCAGCCCGGCGGTTCGGTCCGGGACCCGGACGTCATCGCCGCCGCCCAGGCCGGCGGGGTCAGCATGTACTTCACCGGCACCCGGCACTTCTTCCACTGACCGCTCCGATGGTGCTGCACCTGACCGAAACCCAGTACGCCGACGAGGACTTCACCGAGGTTGATCTGACCGGCCAGGAATTGGCCGGCATCTCGTTCACCAACTGCGACTTCAGCGAGGCCACGCTGGTCGACGCGCGCACCCACCGGGTCACCTTCACGCAGTGCCGGTTCCGCGGCACCGAGCTGTACGACAGTGCGCACCGGTCGAGCGCGTTCGTCTCCTGCAGCTTCGAACGGGCCGCGCTGCACGGCGCGTCGTTCGACGGGTGCCGGCTCACCGGATCCACCTTCACCGACTGCCGGACCCGGCCACTGACCATCCGCGACTGTGACCTGACCCTGGTGTCGTTGGCTGGGGCGAACCTGACCGGCGTGAACCTGTCCGGACTACGGCTGCGCGAGGCGAACCTGGTGCGGGCCATCATGTCCGGCTGTGATCTGCGCGACGCCGACCTGACCGGGGCGCGCGCCGAACGTCTCGACCTGACCGGCGCCGACCTGCGGGGCGCCCGGATCGACGCCGCCCTGTGGGTGGGCGCGGTGTTGACCGGGGCGCGGGTGGCGGTCGACCAGGCGGTCCTGTTCGCCGCCGCCCACGGGTTGGCCATCGGCGGCGACGACTGAGTCGTCAGCGGCCGTCACCAGGGGTGAGCCGCCGCCGCGCCGCCCGCGCCGCATGACCACCGTCGGGTAGAACAGGCGGGGGATCCGGGCGGACCGGGTTCCGGCCGGGACGGGGGATCGAGTGCGGCAGGAGCGGGCGTGGGCCATTGCCTGGTCGGTGTTCCGATTCGTGGTGGCCGCGGCGATCGTGGCCGCGGTGGTCGGGCAGCTGATCCGCAGCGTCGGGATCTCTGCGGACCGGGGCTGGCCCGTCGGGGCCACCATCGTCGACTTCTTCAGCTTCTTCACCATCGCCTCCAACTGCGGGGCGGTGGTGGCCCTGACCATCGGCGGCGTCATCGGCCTGTCCCGGGCTCGGGTCGATCCGCGGTGGTTCGCCGTTCTGCTGGCCTGCGTGAGCACGTACATGCTGATCACCGGGCTGGTGTACAACCTGCTGTTGCGCAACATTCCGCTGCCGCAGGGCAGCACGGTGCCCTGGTCGAACGAGATCCTGCACGTCTGGGCACCGCTGTTCCTGCTCGTCGACGTGGTCATTGCGCCCAAACGCCGGGCGGCGCCGTGGTCGACCCTCGGCGCCATCGTCGCGTTCCCGGTGGTCTGGGTGGTCTACACGCTGGTCCGCGGGCCGCTGGTGAGCGACTTCCGCACCGGCAACGACTGGTGGTACCCGTACCCGTTCCTCAACCCGCATCTGCAGGCCTGGGGATACGGCGGGGTCGCGCTGTACATCCTGGCCATCGCGGCGGGGGTGGTCGGCATCGGAGCCTTGGTCGTCGCGGCGAGCCGCTGGTCGGGCCGGCGCAGCGAACCCGTTACTCCGAGTCCTCGTCCCTGAGCTGCACGGCCCGGTCGTGCAGCCGGGCCCGGACATCCTCGGGGGTGTAGGCACGGCGCTCCCGCTCCCCGCGGGCGACCAGCGCGGCGCCCGTCGCCGCCACCCCGGCGATCCCGGCGACGCCCAACCATTTCCACACCTTGGTCCGCACGACCGTTACCGTAACCGGCCGGTCAGCCGTCGGCCGGGGTGGGACGGGTGGAGGTGTAGACGAATGCCGGCGGCAGGTTCCGCCAGATGGTGCGGGACACCTGAACCTCGTCGAACGACTCGTGCAGGGTCCGGTGCTGTCGTCGGGCCGGCGGCGCCCACCTCGTCCAGGCGTAGGTGAACTGGGTGTAGGTGCCGCCCGGGGCCAGGCAGCCGGCGATGGTGTCGACCAGCCGCGGACCGGCCGGGCCGGCGAAGCTCTGCCACGGCAGCCCGCTGATGATCAGGTCGACCCCGTCGATGCCGATCCGATGCAGCATGTGCGGCAGGTCGGCGGCGGCGCCGACGATCACTTCGACGTCCGGGAAGGTGGACGAGAGATGCCGGGCCATGGCCGGGTTCAGCTCGATACCCAGGTGCCGGGTCCCCTTGGGGGCGGTCTCCTGGATCACCCGGGTGAACGCCCCGGTGCCCGGGCCGAGTTCGAGCACGACCGGTGCGCGCTGCGTCCAGTCCCGATGGTTCAGCGGGCGCACCATTTGTTCGGCGAGCGACCGTGAGCTGGGAATCACGGACGCGGTCCGCAGCGGCGCCCGGACGAACTCCCGCAGGAACAGGAGTTGGCCGTCACCGCGCGCTGTGGTCAGTCGCCCGCCACGGCGCCGAGGATTCGATGTCCCGCCGGCCGCCGTCGTCACCCAGACTCCCTTCGCCGGCGCAGACCTCCCCGAGCGGTCCGATCGGACAACTATTCATACCCTGTCATGGTTCCTGGAGCGGTGGCCGGGCCACTTCGTGAACCACCTGGTCCGGGTCGGTCTCCCGGGCCGAACTCGGGTGCCGCCTGGTGGCCCGTCGGACCCGGCCGACTATCTTGATCGGCATGTCGGAACGGCCACCACGCGCGGCGCTCGCGCTCGATGAGGCCGCCGAACTGACCAGAACCGGCGATGTCTGGCTCTTCCGTGGCAGCACGCTGGCCGATCGGACGATCCGCACGCTGACCAATGCGCCGGTCAACCACGTCGGCATGGCGGTGGTGATCGACGACCTGCCGCCGCTGATGTGGCACGCCGAACTCGGCCGATCGCTGCCGGACATGTGGACCGGCAAGCGGCAGCGCGGCGTACAACTGCACGACCTGCGCGACGCCGTCACCACGTGGAACGTCAGGTACGGCGCCCGTGCTTGGCTGCGCCAGCTCGTTCCCGAGGCCACCGAGGCGATGGAGGACGCGGTCCTCAAGACCATTGCCCGGCTCGACGGAGCGCCCTTCCCCAGCACCTGGAAGCTGACCAAGAGTTGGGCGAGCGGCCGCCTCCGCTTTCACCGGGACACCGAAACGGTGTACTGCGCCGAGGTCGTCGCACTCACGTACCAGGCGATGGGGCTGCTGCCCGACCACCGGCCGCAGAACTGGTACGACCCCGGAAAGTTCTGGAGCGGCGACGGGCTGGAACTCCGGGAGGGGGCGACGCTCGGGCGGGAGATCGCGGTTGCCCCCGAGCGCAGCGCCGCGGGATGACATCATGCGGATCGTGATCGATTCATGACCGCGGTGATTCTGGACGGGCGGGCGACCCTCGCCGCGATCAAGCTCGAGCTGCGGGACCGCGTGCGTGCGCTCGCCGACCGCGGAACCGTGCCCGGCCTGGGGACCGTGCTCGTCGGTGACGATCCCGCCAGCCGCTGGTACGTGGCGGCCAAACACCGGGACTGCGCCGAGATCGGGGTGTCCAGCATCCAGCGGGAGCTGCCCGCCGGCAGCACCCAGGAGCAGGTCGAGGACGTCGTCGACGAGCTGAATGCCGACCCGGACTGCACCGCCTTCCTCGTGCAGCAGCCCACCGGCCTGGACGAATTCGCCATCCTGAGCCGGGTCGATCCGGCCAAGGACGTCGACGGCCTGCACCCGTACAACCTCGGTTCGCTGGTGCTGGGTCACCCGGCCCCACTGCCGTGCACGCCGTTGGGCGTCGTCGAACTGTTGCGCCGGTACGGGGTACCGCTCAACGGCGCCCACGTCGTGGTGATCGGCCGCGGCATCACCGTCGGCCGCCCGCTGGGTCTGCTGCTCACCCGCCGGGCGGAGAACGCGACGGTCACCCTGTGCCACACCGGCACCCGAGACCTGCCCCGGCTGCTGCGCCAGGCCGACGTCGTGGTCGCGGCGGCGGGAGCGCCGGGCATCGTCGGCGCGGACATGATCAGGCCGGGCGCGGCGGTGCTGGACGTGGGGGTCAGCCGGGTGGCCGGCAAGATCGTCGGCGACGTCGACCCGCTGGTGGCCGAGGTCGCCGGGTTCGTCGCGCCCAATCCCGGCGGGGTCGGCCCGATGACCAGGGCCATGCTGCTGACCAATGTGGTGGCGGCGGCCGAGGCGGCGTCCGCGCAATGACGTCGAGCCGTGCGCTGGTGCGGGCGATCCCGATCACCACCGTGCTGGCGATCGTGGCCGTCGGCCTCGTGCTGATCGCGTTGGCGTACTGGCGCCGGGGCACCGTCGCGCTGGCGTTCGCGATGCTGCTGGCCGGGCTGCTCCGGCTGCTGCTGTCCGACCGCGTCATCGGCGTGCTGGCGGTGCGCGGCAAGGCGTTCGACGTCGGGTTCTACGCCCTGACCGGTGTCGCGATGATGGTGCTGGCGATCGGCCTGACCTGACCGCGTTGCGGCGCCGCGGTGTTCAGTCGGTCGATCCGCCCTGCAGCCGGGTGAACACCCGGGCGAGCACCTGCGCCTCGTCCTCCGAGATGCGATCGGTGAAGACCCGCTCGACGCCGGCAATGTGCACCACGGCGGCGCTGCGCAGGGCGGCCCGTCCGCTGCGGGTCAGTTTGACCACGACCCCGCGCCCGTCGGTGGGATCCGGCAACCGTTCGACCAGGCCCTCCTCTTCCAGCCGGGCCACCTTGCGGGACAACCCCGGCTGGGACAGCACCACCCGGTCGACCAGATCCCGCAGCCGCAACCGGCCGCCGTTCTCCGCCAGCTGGGCGAGGACGTCGTAGGTCGACAGCGGGATCTTGCCGGCCTCCTCGAGTTCGTGCCCCAATCGCTGCATCAAGCGGGCTTGGCTCTGCAAGAATCCCTCCCAGGCGGCCTTTCGGTCGCCGGAGAAGCTCCGTTCAACTCCACTGCCGGCCGACCCCATCACGTCCCCCTGCCCTGCCGGGGTGACGTGGCGTGGGCCTCAATCCGTCGACCCGCCGAAGCACCCGCACCCGTGCTGACGGTACGGTCTGCGCGGAGATCTCGCACCAATGTCGGGCCCGTGTCGAGCCTTGCCGGGTCCGCGGACGCTTGGCACGACGGCACAAGGGAGAACGCGACAGATGGCGAAGATCAAGGTAACGGGGACCGTCGTCGAGCTGGACGGCGACGAGATGACCCGCATCATCTGGCAGTTCATCAAGGAAAAGCTGATCCTGCCGTATCTGGACGTGAACCTGGAGTACTACGACCTGGGTATCGAGAGCCGGGACGACACCAACGACCAGATCACCATCGACGCGGCGAACGCCATCCAGAAGCACGGCGTCGGCGTCAAGTGCGCCACCATCACCCCGGACGAGGCGCGGGTGGAGGAATTCGGCCTGAAGAAGATGTGGCGCTCGCCCAACGGCACCATCCGCAACATCCTCGGCGGGGTGATCTTCCGCGAGCCGATCATCATCTCCAACATTCCCCGGCTGGTGCCGGGTTGGACCAAGCCGATCATCGTCGGCCGGCACGCCTACGGCGACCAGTACCGGGCGACCGACTTCCGGTTCCCCGGGAAGGGCCGGCTGACGATCACTTTCACCCCCGAGGACGGCTCAGAGCCGATCGAGCACGTGGTGTTCGATTCACCCAGCTCCGGTGTGGCGCAGGCGATGTACAACCTGGACGACTCGATTCGCGACTTCGCCCGGGCGTCGTTCAACTACGGCCTCGCCCGGAAGTACCCGGTCTATCTGTCCACCAAGAACACCATCCTCAAGGCCTACGACGGCCGGTTCAAGGATCTGTTCCAGGAGGTGTTCGACGCCGAGTTCATCCTGCGGTTCAAGGAGGCCGGCATCACCTACGAGCACCGGCTGATCGACGACATGGTCGCCTCCGCGCTCAAGTGGGAGGGCGGCTACGTCTGGTCCTGCAAGAACTACGACGGTGACGTGCAGTCCGACACCGTTGCCCAGGGCTTCGGCTCGCTCGGCCTGATGACCTCGGTGTTGATGACGCCGGACGGCCGGACCGTGGAGGCCGAGGCGGCGCACGGCACCGTGACGCGGCACTACCGGCAACACCAGGCCGGCAAGCCCACCTCGACCAACCCGATCGCCTCGATCTACGCCTGGACCGGCGGCCTCAAGCACCGCGGGAAGCTGGACGGCACGCCCGAGGTCACCGGGTTCGCCGAGACGCTCGAGGACGTCATCATCTCCACCGTCGAGGACGGCAAGATGACCAAGGACCTGGCCGCGCTCGTCGGTCCGGACCAGGAGTGGTTGACCACCGAGGACTTCCTCGTCGCGCTGGATCAGAACCTGGCCAAGCGGCTGGGCTGATCGGTCGCGGCGCTGCCCGACGTTGCGGCACCGCCGCCGAGGCCCGACTGAGGCGGTGTCCGGAGCAGCACCGCTCCGGCCCCGGCCGCCGCGCCGCGGAACTCCCGTGGGGCGAACCCGGCGCCAGGTCGATCAGGAGTTCCGCTCGCCCGACCGGAGTTGCCATAGCGCGGCGGCGGCCGATCAGTCCGCCGCTGGTGGGATCCGCTGGTCGAGAGGTCAAGTCGGCCCTGCGACCGCGAGCGCCCGGCCGCGGGTCAGGGCGCGCCCGATCTTGTCGGCCAGGGCTCGCGGATCGTCGAGCTCGTCCCAGGTCCAGCGAACCACGGTCAGGCCATGGTCGCGGATGCTGTCCTCCCGCAGCTTCTCCTGGAAGACGGCGTCGCCGGGCTGCCGGCCATCGAGCAGGCCGCGACCGTACTTCGTCGCCCCGTCGAACTCGCCGACCGTGTTGAACTCGCGCCACCGAAAATCGGTCCGGGCGATGACGTTTCCCCACAGGTTGACGACCCGGAACTGCAACTCCGGCGGGGGCAGTCCCTGCCGGTCCATGGCGATCCGGCTGCGGGATTCCCCGACGCTCTCGGCGCCCGCGTCGGCGAACGCGATGACCTGGTGTGCGGTGCGGATCCCGCTGCGCCGAGCCGCCCGAGCGGCCGACGCCGCGAGCTGATCGCGTCGACCCAGCCCTCGTGCAAGGCGTGATCGGCCGCAACCACGCCCTCGTCGAACCCGCCGGTGCGGGCGACGTCGATGATCGTGCGGGCGACCGTGGTCACCGGCGTCCCGTCCAGGATCGTGATCTCGTCGGGGTCCAGGGCCGCGCAGAAGGTCTGCAGGGTTCGCCGGCGATGGCCCGAGCGGGTCTCGGAGTTCGTCACCTGCACGAGCGTGCTCGGCGGGTGCAGGAGGGCGATTCCGTGCAGGCACGCCGCCGAGCGGTGACTGACCACGTGCCGGCCGTCCAGCTGGGCCATGGTGGCGGCCACCCGCAGCCGATGTTGCTCCGGTGCGGGCAGCGCCGCGAAGGCGGACGAGCGCGCATAGGCGCCTCGGCGGAGGATCTGCCAATCGCCACGGGCCACCCGACGCTTGATGTCGTCGGCATCCACGCCGCGCTCGAAGGCGACGGCCCGGTGGATCAGCAGGTTCGGTGTGGGCCCGGCCCGGTCCGCGACGTGGCCCGCGTCGTCTTCTTCGAACATCTCCTTACTGTTGAACCCGAACTCGCACAGGGCCAGCAGCAGACGGTGGATGTGGATGAAACTCGCCCATGGGGACAACGTGCGTGTCGGTCACCGGGAGAGGCCGCGGGTGTCGCACTTGCCGGCGCAGGGAACTCCTCCCGGGCGCAGCGAACTCCTCCCCGGCGAACAGAACTTCTGGTCGACAAGGAGTCCCGTTCGCTCGTGGGGAGTTGGGTGGGGCCGGGCCGGGCTGATGGTCGGCCAGCCCAGCGGGCGGGCTCGCCTGGAACGGGTGCTGGAGCCGCGTCCGACGGGCCGAGGCGCCGCCGTCGGCGGGGCTCGCCTGGACCGAGCGCGGCGGCGGCCGCGTCAGACGGGCCAGGCGGGCAGCGCCGTGCCCTGGTCGAAGAACATCCACTCGTACTGGCTGGAGCGCTCGAACGCGGCGATCATCGCGGCCCGATCGGCCGAGGATGCGGCGGCGTACGCGCGGTCGGCCAGGGTCACCGCGCGAGCGGTGGACTCGGCGAACGCCGGGTCGGCGTACGTCTCGATCCAGGCCGCGTAGGGGTGGTCGGCCGCCGCGGCGCCGGCCGCGGTGTGCAGCTCGCCCAGCCGTTCGCCGATGTGCTGGTACAGCCAGAAGCAGGGCAGCACCGAGGAGACGGCCTCGGCGTACGAGCCGGTCGCACAGCAGCGGTGCAGGTGGTCCAGGTAGGCCGTGGTGATCGGGGACGCCTGCACGTTGTCGAGCGACTCGCCGTGGGCGGTGAGCAGCGTCCGGTGCAGCGCCATCTCCGCCTCCAGCGCGGCGGCCGAGGAGTGCGCGAAGAACTCCTGCGCGTCCTGGTCGGGCGCCAGCGCGGCGACCCGGGCCAGGCAGCGGGCGTATTCGCGCAGGTACCAGGCGTCCTGGGCGAGGTAGAAGCGGAAGTTCGGCCAGGGCAGTGTCCCGTCGGCCAGCGCAGTGATGAACGGCATCGTCTCGATGGCCGCCCGAAGCGGGGCGATCCGCTCCCACACCGTCGTCGAGAAGGCGGCCGGGAACAGCACGTGCAGGTGGTCAACCGGACCCCGGCCCCGCCCGACCTCGACGAGCGAGCCGCCGACCAACGCGCCGGTCAACCATGCCTTGGCGTCCACGGCGGCGGCCGCCCATGACTCCCGCTGCGGACGCAGCGCGGCGAGGGCCGACGATAGCGTGCAGCCGGTGCCGTGGGTGTTCTTCGTCTCCACCCAAGGTCCGGCCACCACCGTCACCGACCCGTCGGCCCCGACCAGCGCGTCGGCGGCCAGCCGCTCGGCGCCGGCGCCGGACAGATGCCCGCCCTTGACCAGCACCTGCGCGCCCGTCGTCGAGGCCAGCGCCTTGCCCTGCGCGATTGCGCCGTCCAGATCGCGGGCCGGCTCGTCGCCGACCAGCACTGCCAGCTCGGCGACGTTCGGGGTGAGCAGATCCGCCGACGGCAGCAGCGCCCGCAACGCCGACTCGGCGTCGCTGTCGAGCAGCCGGTCGCCGCTGGTCGCCACCATCACCGGGTCCAGCACGACGAACGGCGGCCGGTGCGCGGCCAACCAGTCACGCACCACGGCGATGTTCTCGGCCGAGCCCAGCATGCCGAT
The DNA here is from genome assembly GCF_044224575.1 of Nakamurella sp. GTDB lineage: Bacteria > Actinomycetota > Actinomycetes > Mycobacteriales > Nakamurellaceae > Nakamurella. The sequence continues at coordinate 283,128 of NZ_JBGAKE010000001.1, read as the reverse complement.
CTTCACCGCGTCGACGGCGATGTCGTCGGAGATCGCGTCCAGCTGCTCGGCCAGGAACGACGCCGGCGGGCTGAACACGCCCCGGACCCCGGTGGTGTTCTGCGCGGTCAGCGACGCGATCACCGCCATGCCGTAGACACCCTGCGCAGCAAAGGTTTTCAGGTCGGCTTGAATGCCGGCACCGCCGGACGGATCGGACCCGGCGATAGACAGTACGCGGACGGTCATCAGGACATCCCTTCGCTAGCGTTACCTAGATCAGGTGGCTACGGGTGTTCTCTCAGCCCGACCTGTGCGGGCACCCCGTGTCAGTTGCGCAACTTACCAGCACGCCGCTCGCCGACTGGGCCGTTGCCGACGGTGGCCTCGCAGGTTCGCCCCGTGTAGCCTCGCGGCATGCTGAACGGAGCCGGAACGAGCGGGTATCGCCGCCGGCACGTCGACCTGCGTCGGGTCGCCAGCGCCATGTGTTGCCGCTGAGCCACCGCTCAGCCGACCCGGTTTGCGCCGGTGCCGGGCAACCGACCCCGCGAGGACCTCGCGTCATGACGCACACACCCATCGACATCCACCAGCACCTGTGGCCGCCGGCGCTGCTCGACGCCCTGCGCCGTCGCCGCGAATCGCCGCGGCTGGACGGCTGGACGCTGCACCTGGCCGGTGAGCCGCCGTTCGCGGTCCCCCCGGCCGACCACGACCCCGAACGGCGCCGGGCGACCGAGCCGGGCCGGGTGGTCCTGGGCCTGTCCAGCCCGCTGGGCATCGAGGACCTGCCATCCGAGCAGGCACGGCCGTTGCTGGACGCCTGGCACGGCGTCGCCGATCTGCGGCCCGACTTCGACGCCTGGGCCGCGGTCAACCGGCACGACCCCGACGTCGCGACGCTCAAGGACCAGCTGCACGACGGCTTCGCCGGCCTGCAGATCCCGGCCACCTGGTGGCAGTCGCCGGCGGACGTGGACCGGCTCGGCGAGGTGCTCGATGTCGTGCAGGACGCGAACCGGCCGGTGTTCGTGCACCCCGGGCCGGTGCCGCGGACGGCCGGACCGCGCCCGGCCTGGTGGGCCGCCGTCGTCGAGTACCCGGCCCAGTTGCAGGCCGCCTGGTGGGCCTGGCAGGTCGCCGGCCGGGCCGGATTCCCGCGCCTGCGGGTGTGTTTCGCGGCCGGCGCCGGGCTGGCCCCCGCCCAGCACGAACGGTTCCACGCCCGCGCCGGCCGCCCCGTCACCGTCGATCCGCACACCTTCGTCGAGACGTCCTCGTACGGGCGGCAGGGCGTGGACGCGTTGACCCGCGCGCTGGGCGTCGACCCGCTCATCGTCGGCAGCGACCGCCCGTACGGCACCCCGTACGTCACCGACCTGGGCCATGCGCTGCGGGTCGCCTTCACCCAGACCAATCCGCACCGACTGCTCACCGGAGAACAACCGTGACCAGCACTGAAACGACTGAGATCGCCACCGCCATCGCCGCACGGGTGGACGGCCCCACGGTCGCCGCCCGGCACGCCCACCGGATCGCCGACGAGGCCGGCGGCCTGACCCTGCAGACCCTGCCCGGCCGCGACCTGGATCCCGACGAGCTGATCGAGTTGGCCAGCTCGATCGCGGCCGACCCGGCCCCGCTGGAGCCGCACATCGCATTCAGCGACGACAAGCGGCACTACGTCAGCCTGCACCGGGACAGCCACGTCGACGTCTGGCTGCTGTGCTGGACCCCGGAGAACGACACCGGCTGGCACGACCACGACATCTCGTCCGGTGCGGTGGCGGTGCTGCGGGGAGCGCTGACCGAGCACAACCTGGCCGTGGCCGACGACGGCATCCGCACCGACGTCACCGCCGGGCAGGTGTTCGGCTTCGGCCCGGACCACATCCACCGGCTGACCGGCCGCGATCCGGGCAGTGTCTCGGTGCACGCCTACTCGCCGCCGCTGTGGCGGATGGGCCAATACACGCTCGGGCCCGGTGGCGTCCTGCGGCGGCGGACCGTGTCGTACGCCGACGAGCTGCGGCCGGCCGACGGCTAGGACAAACCCTTGTCAACACCAAATGTTAGAGGCTAACATTTGCTGCATGACCGTCCCCCTTCCAACGACGACGAGCCGGACCGCACGCACCCGCGCCCGGCTGCTGGCCGCCGCCATCGACCTCTTCACCCGCCAGGGATACGACCGGACGACGGTCGCCGAGATCGCCGCGGCGGCCGGCGTCACGGAAATGACCTTCTACCGGCACTTCGGGTCCAAGGACCAACTGCTGCTCGACGATCCCTACGACCCGTTGATCGCCGGCGCGATCGGGCACCAGCCCACCGATCTGCCACCGCTGCTGCGGGCGGTTCGCGGCATCCGGGCGGCCTGGCGCACGATGCCGATCACCGAGGAGGGCGACGTCCGTGAGCGCGTGGCGATCGTCGCGGCGACGCCGAGCCTGGCCGCCGCCGTCCGCGCCGGCACCGCGGCCACCGAGGCCGCGATCGTCGCCGAGCTCATCGCGGGCGGGGCTGCGCCGGCCGAGGCGGCCATCGCCGCGGCGGCCGTGATGGCCGCGTTGATGACGGCGCTGCTGCAGTGGGGCGGCGGTGTGGACGGCACCCTGTCGGCCGCCATTGAGCGAGCCCTGGACGTCCTGGCGGTGAACCGTGATTGAGCCGCTGCGACTGGCCGGCGTGAGCCGAGAATACGGCGGCGGCGCCGGTGTCCGGGACATCGATCTGACGGTCAGGCCGGGCGAGATCCACGCGCTGGTCGGTTTGAACGGTGCCGGCAAATCCACGCTGATGAAGCTGATGCTCGGCATGCTCCGGCCGGACGCCGGCCGCATCGAGCTGTTCGGGACGCAGATCCGGTCGGCCGGGACCGGCGTCTGGGCCCGGGTCGGCGCGCTGATCGAGTACCCGCTGGCCTACGGCGAGCTCGACGGCCGGACCAACCTGGAGCTGGCCGCCCGGCTGCACCGCGTGCCGACCGGCCGGATCCGACCGATGGTCGACGCGGTGCTCGACGAGCTCGATCTGCACCGCTACGCCGGCATCCGGGCCCGCCGGATGTCGCTGGGCAACAAGCAGCGGCTCGGTCTGGCCGCCGCCCTGCAGCATCGGCCGGATTTGATCATCCTGGACGAGCCCACCAATGCCCTCGACCCGGCCGGCATCATCCTGCTCCGGGAGGCGCTGGCGCGGCGGTCCGCGGCCGGCGCCGGGGTGCTGGTGTCCAGCCATCACCTGGATGAGGTGGCCCGGATCGCATCCCGCATCTCGGTCATCGCGGAGGGCCGGCTGGTCGGCACGCTCGACCCGGACGGCGTCGACATCGAACGGGCCTTCTTCGCGATCGTGCATGCGGCCGGCCAACGAGCCACGATGGGAGCTCCGCGATGAATGCCCTGCTGGCCGCGGTTGCGGTGGAGGCCCGGAAGGCCCGGTCTGCTCGGGTGCTGTGGGCCACCGGCACCCTGCTCGTCGTCGGCGTGGCCGCACTCGCCGGGGTGACCGTCGTGGCCGCCCGTTCCGGCGACGCCGAGATCGTCGCCAAGCTCGGCCCGATCGCGGCAACGGGAGGTTGGCCGGCGCTGCTCGGGGTGGCCGCGCAGGTCACGGCGGCGGCGGCGTTGCTGGCCTTCGGCGTCGGAATCAGCTGGCTCACCGGCCGCGAGTTCGCCGACCGCACGGTGTCCGGGCTGTTCGGGCTCCCCGTCGGCCGCGGCACCATCGCCGCCGCCAAGCTGGCCGTCTACGGGATCTGGGTAACCGCGATCAGCCTGGCGATCACTCTCGCGCTGCCCGTCGTCGGGGTCGCCGTCGGCATCGGGTGGCCGTCCGGGGACGACCTCGTCGGTTTGGGGCGCCAGCTCGCACTCGGTCTGCTCACCGCGCTGATCGCCGTCCCGGCCGGCTGGGCCGCCTCGCTGGGCCGTGGCCTGCTCCCCGGGATCGGCACGGCGGTCGGCATCATGGCCGTCGCGCAGATCGCAGCCATCGCCAAGGTCGGAGCCTGGGTGCCGTTCGTCGCGCCCGCGTTCTGGGCCCTGCAGCCGTCCGCGTCGAGTGCGGCGGCCCTGTCGGCGGTGCCCCTCGTGCCGCTGGTGTTCGGCAGCGCGCTGATTCTCATCTGGCGCCGGCTTCAGCTGGACCGCTGACGGCCGGGCGACGTCGCGCCACTCGAGCGAACCGCGCGCCGCCTCGACATGGCGCGAGGACAACCCGGCGGCGCGACGTGGCCGGCCGGGACCGGAGATGCGGGCGCGGGCGGCATCTGTGATGCGGGGCGGATGGCAAGATCAGCGCCATGAACGCCGCGTCCCGCCGACCGAGGGTGCTGTCCGGCATCCAGCCAACGGCCGACTCGTTCCACATCGGCAACTACCTGGGCGCGCTGCGGCAGTGGGTACGGATGCAGGACACGCACGAGTGCTTCTACTGCGTCGTCGATCTGCACGCGATCACGGTCGAGCAGGACCCGGCGGTGCTGCGGCAACGCACCCGGGTCGCCGCCGCGCAGCTGCTCGCGCTGGGCATCGACCCCGACCGGTCGACGCTGTTCGTGCAGTCCCAGGTGCCGGCGCACACCCAGCTGTCCTGGGTGATGGAGTGCCTGACCGGCTTCGGCGAGGCCAGCCGGATGACGCAGTTCAAGGACAAGTCGCAACGCGGCGGCGCCGACCGGTCCAGTGTGGGCCTGTTCACCTACCCGATCCTGCAGGCCGCGGACATCCTGGCCTACCAGGCCGATGCGGTGCCGGTGGGGGAGGACCAGCGCCAGCACCTGGAGCTGACCCGCAACCTGGCCCAGCGGTTCAACGCCCGCTTCGGACCGACGTTCGTGGTGCCCGAGCCGTACATCCTCAAGACAACGGCCAAGATCTACGACCTGACCGAGCCGCGGGCCAAGATGAGCAAGTCGCTGCCGAACGGCACCCTCGACCTGCTCGCCCCGGTGAAGACGAGCGTCAAGCGGATCAAATCGGCGGTCACCGACACCGAGCGGGAGATCCGCTACGACGAGGAGAACAAGCCGGGGGTGTCGAACCTGCTCGGGCTGCTGTCCGAGCTGCGGGAGGTGCCGATCGCGCAGCTGGAGCAGGAGTACACGGGCCGCGGCTACGGCGATCTGAAGGGCGGCCTGGCCGAGGCGTTCACCGCGTTCGTGGAGCCGGTGCAGGCCCGGGTGCAGGAGTTCCTGGCCAATCCGGCCCAGCTGGACAAGATCCTGGCGGCCGGGGCCGAGCAGGCGCGCGCCGTCGCGAGCGTCACCGCGGCCACCGTCTACGAGAAGATCGGCCTGTTCGCGCCCTGACCTGGTGCGCCCGGCGCATTGCGGGGTACAGACCTTCACGAGCGTCACCCGCACGACGACCCCCCACCCGGAGGTTTCATGGTCACCACGCCGGAGCGCACCATCGGAAAGGGTCCGATTCCGGCCGACCCGCCGCCCGTCGGCCGGCTCGTCCTGCTGGGCAAGCGGATCGCGTCCCGACCCGGTGTCAAACACCTGATCGCGGCCATCACCCGCTATGGCGACCGGCTGGGCAGCCAGTTCGCCGGGGCGATGACCTACTTCTCGTTCCTGTCCCTGGTCCCGATCCTGATGGTCGGGTTCTCCATCGCCGGCATCGTCCTGCGCAACAACCAGGAGCTGCTGAACACCCTGGAGAACGAGGTGGCCAAGCTGCTGCCGGTGGACATCGCCAATCAGGTGGTCTCGCTCATCGACAGCGTGGTGGCCAATCCGCTCGCGATCGGCATCGTTGGTCTGCTGATCGCGTTGTATTCCGGGATCGGCTGGATGGGCAACCTGCGCCGCGCGATCCGGGCGTTGTGGGGGCGAAAATTCGAGTCGGGCAAGGCCAACGCGGACAGCCTGGTGACCGGCACCATCAAGGACCTGGGCGCGCTGGCCGGGCTGGCCGTGGCCGTCACGGTCTCGGTGGGTCTGTCGGCGATCGGCGCCCAGTTCGCCGGCACGATCCTGGGCTGGCTCGGCCTGGCGGAGGTGAGCTGGCTGCTGCCGGTGCTGACCGTGGTGCCGATCCTGATCGCGATGGCCGCCGACGTGTTGATCTTCATGTGGGTCTACACGATCCTGCCGCCGAAGGCCCAGCGCTCGCCGTTCAAGGCGCGGCTGCGCGGTTCGATCATCGCGGCGGTCGGTTTCGAGATCCTCAAGTTCGCCCTGACCACGATCCTGCCGGCGTTCACGGGCAGTTCGAAGACCGCGGCGATCTTCGGCCCCGTCATCGGTCTGCTGTTCTTCTTCAACCTGGTCGCTCAGCTGGTGCTGTTCGTCGCCGCCTGGGTGGCGACGGCTGAAGGCCACGACGAGGACGACGACGAGCCGCTGCCGGAGGTGCCGGAAGCGACCTTCATCGTCCGCAAGGAGCCGTCCCGGCTCAGGTCCGCCGCGATGCTCGGGGTCGGTGCCGCGGTGGGCTGGGGGGCGCGTCGGCGGCGCGATTGACGCCCGCGCCTCGGCCCGCTCGTCTGGTGGTGGCGTCGGCCCTGGTTGGGCGGAGCCGCCGGGGTCGGCCGGCTTCGCTGATCAAATCCGGGGCAGGTCGGACATTTCGGGTGCCGGTCCGCGGGTTTGATCAGCCAACTTGATCGGCCCGACCTGCTTCGCGGATGAAATCCGCGTCGGATCGGACCTTTCGGACGCCGAATCGCAGTTTTGATCAGCGAGGCGCGGGGCCGCCGGGGTCGGCCGGCTTGGGATCCGCCGGTTCGGCCGGAGGCGTCGGTTCGGCCGCGCCCGTCGCCTCGGCCGGCTTGGGACCCGCCGGTTCGGCCGGAGGCGTCGGTTCGGCCGCGCCCGTCGCCTCGGCCGGCTTGGGATCCGCCGGTTCGGCCGGTGCTGCCGGTTCGGCCGCGCCCTCCGGTTCGTCCGTCGGTTCGTCGGTTCCCGCGGCGGCGGGGCCGGCCGGCTCGACAGGTTCGGTCGGCTCGTCTGTGCCCGTCGGTTCAGTCGGCTCGGCAGGCTTGGTCAGCTCGTCTGCGCCGGTCGGTTCGGCCGGCTCGCCGACCGCAGCCGCTCCGGGTTCGGCCGGGTCGGGCTTGGGTTTGGCGTCCCCGGCGAACACCGCCCTCTTGTTCAGGTGCCGACGCCGGATGAGCAGCACGACGCCCGCGGCGACGACCAGGATGCCGATGCCGGTCAGGATCCAGGCGACCGGGATACCGCTGGACGACTCGCCCGCGGTCGGCGCGGCCGCCGCCGCGGTCGGCCCCGGGGTCCCCGATGCCACCATCGACCCCGGGACCGGCGCCGAAGCGGGCAGGCTCGGCGTGGGGGAGGGCCCGCCGGTGGCCTCGGCCAGCGAGTTCACCAGTTCACCGACCGGCGCCGAGGTGGCCGGCAGAGCGAAACCCCAGTCGAGCAGCGACGCGGCCTGCATCCACTGCCGGCGGGGCTGCTGAGTGCCGTTCATCATCGTCACGACCAGCCGCCGGCCGTCCTTGCCTGCCATGCCGACGAAAGTGTTGCCGGCGTCGTCGGTGAAGCCGGTCTTGCCGCCCAACGCCCCCGGGTACTGGGCGAGCAGCTGGTTGTCGTTGGCCGCGATGTATCCTTCGCCGCCCGCGGCCGGCACCCGAATGTCGGGCCGGGCGATGAATTCCGGGAACGGCGCGGTCTGCATGTCGGCCCGCGCGAACAACGCCAGGTCGTAGGCCGAGGTTGACTGACCCGGCCCGTCCAGCCCGGAGGGGGTGGCGGCCCGGGTATCCAACGCGCCCAACGCCCTCGCGGTGGCGTTCATGTCGGCGATGGTCTTGTCGTACCCGCCGTTGGTCCGGGCCAGCGCGTTGGCCGCGTCATTGCCGGAGATCATCACCAGGTAGGAGATCAGGTCCCTGACGCTGTACTGGCCGCCGGCCTCGATGCCGACCCGGGTGCCGTCCTGGGCGGTGTCCGCCTGGGTGCCCTCGACCATTTGATCGAGGTTCTTCAGGTTGGTCAGCATGACCTGCGCGGTCAGCAGCTTGAGCGTGCTGGCTGGCCGGTAGCGGCCGTGCGGGTCCTTGGCGGCCAGCACCTCGCCGGTGTCCAGGTCCGCGATCACCCAGGCGCCGGCACTGATGTCCGGCGGCAGCGGTGGCGCATTCGGCGGCAGGATCAGCCCGCAGTTCGCCAACTGCGCCCCTCCGACCGGTGTCGATGGAATCGGGAGGGGCTCGGGCGCCAACTGGCCGTCCGGCACGTCCTCCGACGTGTCGACGGCGGGCGGCGGCTTGTCCCGCTGCGGGCATCCGTCGGTGGACGGGGCCTCGATGGTCACACTGGGTGGGACGAACGGATCGGTGTTCGGGGCGGCCTCAGCTGGCGCGACGGCGCTCAGGGAGGCGAAGACGAACGCGGCCCCCACCAGGGCGACGCGCCGGGGCAGGGAGGCGGGCATCGTGGCTTACGGTAACGCCCGCCCCGTGAGCAGCGTGTCAGTGGGCGGTTGCGCCCTGTTCCTGTGCCTGTGCGATCTGCCGACGCACGTCGTCCATGTCCAGGTCGCGGACCGCGCCGATCAGCTGCTCCAGCGAGGGCGCGGGCAGGGCTCCGGCCTGCGAGAAGACCAGAATGCCGTCCCGGAACGCCATCAGCGTGGGGATGGACCGGATGTTCGCGGCCGCGGCCAGCTGCTGCTGGTCCTCGGTGTCGATCTTGCCGAAGACGATGTCGGTGTGATTCTCCGACGCTTCCTCGAAAATCGGCCCGAACATACGGCACGGACCGCACCAGGCGGCCCAGAAGTCGACGAGCACGATGCCGTCACCGGACACCGTCGTCTCGAAATTGTCGTTGGTCAGCTCCAGCGTGGCCACGGAAATGTCCCTTCGGTTCTCTTCGGCATTGTTCGGATCGCACGGTCAATCTGTTTCCGATACTGCCAGGCATAACGGTGGGGGCCCGCCCGTCATTCCCCGGCGGCTGATCGGGCCCGGGCTGGGATACTCGGCCGATGCCGCGACGGGGGTGCCGGGTCCGATGAGCGATGTCGTGGCCGGCCGGTACGCCCTGATCGACCCCATCGGGTCAGGGGGTTCGGGCACCGTCTGGCGCGCCTACGACCGCCGGCGGGGTGCGTACTGCGCGGCCAAGTTGCTGCGCCAGCGCGATGCCGGCGAGCTGCTGCGCTTCGTCCGCGAGCAGTCGGTCCGGCTGGACCATCCGCACATCGTCAGCCCCTACAACTGGGCCGCCGAGGACGGCACGGTGCTCATCGCCAGCGAGCTGGTGGCCGGCGGCTCGCTGCACACCCTCATCGGCGACTACGGCCCGCTGGCCGAGGGCACCGTGGTCGCCCTCCTGTACCAGGTGCTCGCCGGGCTGGCCGCCGTGCATGACGCCGAGTTGATTCATCGGGACGTCAAACCGGCCAACGTGCTGCTGCGGGTGACCGGAACCGGCCCGTTGCACGCGGTGCTGACCGACTTCGGGCTGACCATCAGCCGGCGGGATGCCCGGCTGACCCAGGTCGGCACGGTCATCGGGACCCCCGGCTACCTGCCGCCGGAGGTCCTCGTGGGTGGGGTGCCGCCGGATCCGCGCCACGATCTGTATGCGGTGGGCCGGCTGGCGGTCACCCTGCTGGGCGGTGCGGAGCCGGTCGGCCCGGCCGTCGACGTCGTCGACACGGTCCGCGATCCGGTCCTGCGGCGGGCGGTCGATGCGCTGCTCCGGCGGGACCCGGCCGAGCGCCCACCGAACGTGCCGGCCGCCGTGGCGCTGCTGGCCGGCGCCGGGGCCGACGCGGCCCCCCGGACCCGCGACGGGGATCCGGTCGAGGTGCTGGACCAGTTGCCGGCGCTGGCCGCCGGGGCGGGGATGACCGTACCGCCGGCCCCGGCGGGCGGGCCGGTGACGGTCATCGACGTGGCACCGACCGCCCCGCGCACCGGCCGACCGGATCCACGACCCGCGGCGGTCACGCCCGCGCCGCCCGGGAACGCGCCGCCCGGATCCGCGTCCGCGGGGCCGACCTCGGCACCCGCGCCCGGGCCGGCCACGGCACCCGCCCCCGGGCCAGCCACGGCATCCGCGCCGGCCACGGCACCCGCCTCCGGGCCGGCGGCGCCACCCGCCCGGCCGCGCCGGCGATCCGGGCGGGTGCTGGCCGCGCTCGCCGGCGGGCTGGTCCTGGTGGTCGCGGTGGTGCTGGGAGTGCGGCTGATCGGCGGGACGGGCGGCGGCGACCCGAGCAGCCCGCCGCCCACCGGCACGTCGACAAGCCAGTCGACCGGCTCGGCATCCCCGCCGGGCAGTGTCGACGCGCGGGTCGGCGACGAGTGCACCTGGCAACAGGAGGGCGATCGCCGGACCGGCGCCGACGGCGTGCTGGTCTGCACCCTGGCGGACGGTGCCTACCGCTGGCGCGCGGCCTGATCCGGTCGGCGCCGGGCCCGCAGCGCCAGGATCACGGCGCCCACCGCCGCCACGGCCACCGCGGCGCCGGCCCACCAGCCCCAGGCGGGCACACCCCCGCGGACGGGGTCGGCCTGCGCGGTGGGCACCCCGGCCGCCGACCCCGCACCCGGAGATCCGCCGCCGGTGGGACCTTCAGTCGACGACCCGGCGGCCGGTGACGGGTCGCCGGGCTGAGCCGCCAGGTAGGTCGGGCCGGTCTGCGCCCGGCCGTCGATCGCCACGGTCAGCACGAAGTCCGTGCGGGACGGCACCGCGTTGCGGTTCGCGCCGACCCGCAGGTAGTAGTCGCCGTCGAGGGCATAGATCGCCTGCAGCACGCCGTCCCGATTGGTGTAGCGCACCGGGTAATCGGTGTCCGCCCCGAGCGTGGCCCCCACGGCGGGCCCGAACCACAGGCTGCCGGTGCTGGCGAACCCGTCGAGCTCGCGGACCGGGTTGAACACGTCGGCGGTCACCTCCACCCCGCTCGCGTCGAGCGTCGGGTCGGCCGGGCCGATCTCGGTGACCGAATAGGCGAACCGCTGACCCCAGCTCAGCGGGATCTTGTAGTAGCGGTCCTCACCGGTCGCGATGGTGTCGTGGTAGGTCGCGCCGCTGGACAGGGCCGGTGCCTGGGCGAAGGACCGGCCGCCGGCGAGGTCGGCCGGCGTGCCGTGGGCGGGGGCAGGGAGGTCGGCGCCCACCGGCGCCGGTCCGGGCAGGCCGGCCCGGTCGGCCGGCGGCTCCATCCGGACCACGATCTCGGCCTCCAGTGGCTGATCCGCGAACGCCTCGCCGATGCGGTTGACCTGCAGGACGGCCAGCTCGTCGGTCGGGCAGGAAGCGTTGGCGTCGGGATCACCGAAGACCGGGCCGTTGAGCACCGCGATGACCGGTTGATGCCGGCCCTGCACCGGGAGGTCGTCCGCGGCGTTGGCGGCGCAGACGTCGCTGGTCGAGTCGAGCAGCGTCACCTCGACGCCGAACAGCTGCTCCGGTGCCGGATCGGCGTCCGGCGGGGACAACGTCACCGAGATGTAGGGGTGCACGCCGGGCCGGGCGTCGATCACGTAGTACTTCGTTGTGCCCATGGCGCCGTACTCGCCGATCCCGCCGCGGGAGAAGGTGTCGACGTACCGGCCGGGGTCCAGCCGCGGCGCCGTGGTGCCGGGCCGGTCGGCCCCGGACACCGGAACGGCCTGGTCGTCGGCCGTGGCGATCGGCGCGGAAATCGGTGCCGCGATCGGTGCGGAGATCGGTGCCGCGATCGTCGGGGTCAGGACGGCGAGCGCCGCGGCGGTGACGGCGCCGAGCAGGCGGGCCGGGCCGGTCAACGATCGCCCCCGACGCTCGGCGGCCCGCCGGCGGTCCGGCGCCGCGTCACCAGGATCACGACGGCCGCGACGACGCCCACGGCCAGTGCGCCACCCAGTGCCCACACCCAGCCCGGCACCGCGGGGTCGGCCGATGTCCGGTCCGTGGCGACGCCATCCGGGCTGGCCGTCGAACCGCTCGTGGCGGAACCCGCGACCGCACCGGACGGCGGCGTGGTGGACCCGGCCGAGCCGGCCGTCCCCGACGTGGAGCTGCCGCTCGTCGCCGCGGTGCCGGCCGCCAGGTAGGTCGGGCCGGGCTCGACGTCGCCGCTGACGACGACCTTGATCAGGAAGGTGGTGGTGGACGGTTGTTGCTCGTGCCGGTCGGCGTTGACCCGCAGGTAGTAGTCGCCGTCCAGGGCGAACTCGCGCTGGCTCGCGCCGTTGCGGTTGGTGTAGCGGGCCGGGTACGGCGTCGACGATGTGAAGGCATGGGTGTCCGGCGTGTCGCCGAACCACTGCTGGCCGTTGGTGTCGGCCAGGAGGGTGACCGTCGACCGCACCGGGTTGAAGACGTCGACCCACACGGCGGGAGTGGTGTAGCCGAGGCTGGGTTGGGCGGGACCGACCTCGGTGATCAGGTAGGTCAGCCGCTGACCCCACTGCACCGGAACCCGGTAGAACCGGGTCTGGCCGGTGGACAGTGTGTCGGAGTAGGTGGCCCCGCTGGTGAGCCGCGGTGCGTCGTTGAAGCTGGTGCCGCCGGTGAGCGTGACCGGCGGGCCGGCGACCGGGGCCGGGAGCGCGTCGCCCTCGGACGCCTGGGGCAGCAGGCCGGCGGTGTCGGCCGGTGGTTCCATCCGGACGACGATCTCCACGGGGAGCGGCCGGTCGGCCCAGGCCCCACCGATGCGGGCGACCCGGAGGACGGCGACCCCGCTCTGCGGGCAGGACTTTGCCTCGGGAGTTCCGAAGGTCGGTCCCGCCATCACCCCGGTGGCCTCCTGATTTCTGGCGCCCTGCAGGATGACCGAGCCGCGCTCGTGCCGGCAGGCCGTTCCGTCCGGGCCGAGCAGGTCCAGATCGAGGCCGAGAATGCCGATGTCGGTGGCGCCGCCGATGGTCTCGTCCGCCGGCACGATGGTGGCCGAGATGTAGGGGCGCATGCCGGCCTGCACCGGGACCGTGTAGTACTTGGTCGTTCCGGGGGTGGCCGTGTCCTCCGAGCCGCCCACCGCGAAGGTGTCGACGTACTGGCCGGGCGTCAGTAGCGGCGCCTGCTCCGAGGCCCGGTCGGCGCCGGTGACCGGGGTGCCGGCGGTGGTGTAGCCGGTGATCGCGACCTCGACCTTCGCCTGGAGCGCCTGGGCCAGGCCGGCGCCGTCCCCGGCGTCGCTGTAGGTGCCGCCGGTGGCCTGGGCGACACAGCTGAGCTGATCGCGGGCGGTGGCGTCGACCTTGAAGCCGACGGTGTGCACCGTCAGGTCGATGCCCTGCCGGTGCAGGTCGCGGGCGACGTCGCAGGGGGTCGGCGGCGCGCAGGTGTCCTCGCCGTCGGACACCAGGACGATGCTGCGCGGGCCCTCGTTCGGCAGCGCGTCGGCCGCCGCCGTCAGCGCGTTGCCGATGGGCGTGTAGCCGGATGCGGAGATGCCCTGGATCTGGGTGGCCAGGGCCGCCGCGTTCAGCGGGGCGACCGGGGCGAGCGTCCGGATGTCCTGGCAGCCCGCCGCCCGTTCGGCATCGGTGCTGCCGGTGCCCGTGCCGTAGACCATCAGGCCGACCTGTGCGTCCGCGGGCAGGGTGCCGAGCAGATCGGTGGCGGCGGCCTTGGCGGCGTCGATGCGCGGGCCGGGAGCGTCGGCCTGGTTCATCGATCCCGAGGCGTCCAGCACGATCATCACCGGAACCGGCGCCGCGGCCGCGGCGGTGGGCGCCGTCGCGGACGGTGCGGCGGCGGCCGGCGAGAGGGACGTCAGCGCCGCCAGCACCGTCGCGCCGACCAGGGCAGCGGCCCGGGCCGCCGCTCGGCGGTGAGCGGAAACGAATCGTGACACGGGGTTCTCCGTCCGATATCTTTGCAGTAGCAAACCCAACATTTGCACATGCAAATCCAAGATGCAAGCCCGGAAGGGGTGTCGTGCCCACCGCCGATGGACCCCACGCTCGACTGCAGCCGCCCGGCGGGCCCACCGTCACCCGCCAGGTCGACCTCTACGGGCTGAGCTGGTCGGACCGGCTGCACCGGTTGATGGCGGCGTACCGGTTGACCCAGGCCCGGCTGGCGGCGGTGATCGGGCTCAGCGCGCCGATGGTCAGCCAGCTGATCAGTGGGCAGCGGGTGAAGATCAGCAACCCGGCGGTCTACGGCCGGGTCGTGCGGCTGGAGGAACTGGCCGGCTCACCCGGTGTGCGGGCCGGCGATCCGGCCGAGATCGCCCGGGTACTGGCCGATGTCACCGCGGCCACGCCGACCTTGACGACCGTCGCCGGTCCGGCCGAACCCCGGCGGCCGGGGGAGCGGGAGCAGGCGGTCCGGCATCTGGCCGGCCTGGCCCCGCCGACGGTGCTACGGCTGGCGGCGGCCGCGGTCCCCGGCACGGACCTGGCCGCGCTGCTCGGCGAAGCGGCGACCGCCGACTGGGTGGCCCGCCCCCGCGGCTGACCGCCCGGACCGGCCGGAAAGGTTGGTTCGGAGCCGGCGGCGGACGGTACCGTCGAATCGTGGGGGCAGACGACTGGGCTCGCGCCGTGCACGCGTCCGTGCCGGTGCGTCGTCGGCGTCCCGGTGGTGCGTTCCTGCTGCTGGCGGTGGTCGGCCTGGTGGTGGCCGTCGCCGTGGTCGCCCTGGCCGTCGGCCGGACCGAGGCGACCGCGAGCACCCCGGCGGCGGCCGACGTGCTGGCCCAGCCGGCCGCGCCGTCGCCGACCGGGCCGCTGTTCGACGTCGGGCCGATGCCCAGCTTCCGCACCTCGTGGGAAGCAGTGTCGCCCGCGCCGGGCGGCGCGCCGGGCACCGGGGACGTGGTGGCCCCGTACCGGCCCGGGACCGGGGCCGGTATCGCCCGGCGCGGATTCGATGCGGGCAACATCATCTCCGACCAGGTCTTCTATGACTCCGGCGCGATGACCGAACCGCAGATCCGCAGCTTCATCGCCGCCCAGGGCGCCGGCTGCGTCGGTGAGCTGTGCCTGAAGAACCGGACCTGGACCCTGGACCCGGGAGCGGCTGACCAGTACTGCGACGCCTACCTCGGTGGCGCCGGGCTCGATACGGCTGCCCTGCTGGCCCAGCTGTCGACGGCGTGCCGGGTCAACCCGCAGATCATGCTGGTCACCCTGCAGAAGGAATCGAGCCTGCTCGATCGGCCGGCGCCCACCGAGGCGAACTACGACGCCGCGTTCGGCTGGCACTGCCCCGACGTGGACGGCGCCGCCGCGTGCGACCCGGCCTACCGGGGCTTCGTCGTGCAGACCGCCGGGATGGCCAAACAGTGGTCGCGCTACCGGGTCTCGCCGGAGAACTACTCCTACCGCAGCGGCCGGACCTACCAGATCGCCTGGGACGTGGACCCGGCGTGCGGGTCGGCGCCGGTGACCATGCGCAACACCGCAACCGCGTCCCTGTACAACTACACGCCCTACCAGCCCAACGCCGCGTCCCTGGCCGCCTACCCGGGTGAGGGCGACCAGTGCTCGTCCTACGGCATCCGCAACTTCTGGTTCCTGTTCCAGGGATACTTCGGGTCAGGCGCTGTTGCCAGCACGCCCTGACCTCTTACCCCCGACCCGGACCTCGACGTCAGACTCGGCGGAACATCAAGGCGCGCTTGACTTCCTGGATCGCCTTGGTCACCTGGATGCCGCGCGGGCAGGCTTCGGTGCAATTGAACGTGGTGCGGCAGCGCCAGACGCCCTCAGCGTCGGACAGGATCTCCAGCCGCTCCTGGGCGCCCTCGTCACGGGAGTCGAAGATGAACCGGTGGGCGTTGACGATGGCCGCCGGTCCGACGTAGGCGTCCTCGGACCAGTAGACCGGGCACGAGGTGGTACAGCAGGCGCACAGGATGCACTTGGTGGTGTCGTCGAACCGGTCCCGGTCCTTGGACGACTGCACGTACTCCCGGGTCGGCTGGTTGCCGTAGGTGATCAGGAACGGCTTGACCGCCCGGTAGGCGTCGAAGAACGGCTCCATGTCGACGATCAGGTCCTTGAGCAGCGGCAGGCCCTTGATCGGCTCGATGGTCACCTCGTTGCGCTTGTCCCCGATGAGATCCTTGACCAACACCTTGCAACCCAACCGGTTCCGACCGTTGATCCGCATCGCGTCGGAGCCGCAGACGCCGTGCGCGCAGGACCGGCGGAAGGTCAGCGTTCCGTCGATGTACCACTTGATGTAGTGCAGGACGTTGAGCAGCCGGTCCCCGGGTTGCGCCGGCACCCGGTACGACTCCATGTGCGGCGCGTCGTCCAGTTCGGGGTTGTACCGCTGGATGGTGACGGTGAGCATCACCGCGCCCTCGGGGATGGGCGGCAGCTCGGCGCGGTCGAGAGAGCCGGTGCCGGTCTCAGCTGCGATCGTCATCAGTACTTGCGCTCCATCGGCTGGTAGCGGGTCTGGACCACCGGCTTGTAGTCCAGGCGGATGTCGGCGGTCAGCTCCAGGCCCTGCTTGTAGGCCATGGTGTGCCGCATCCAGTTGGCGTCGTCGCGGTTCGGGTAGTCCTCCCGGGCGTGCCCACCGCGCGACTCCTGCCGCACGAGCGCGCCGACCACCAGGACCTCGGCCAGCTCGAGCAGGAAGCCCAATTCGACGGCCTCGAGCAGATCGGTGTTGTAACGCTGCCCCTTGTCCTGGATCGACACCCGCGCGTACCGCTCCTTGAGCAGCCGCACGTCGCCCAAGGCCTCCTTGAGGGTGGCCTCGGTGCGGTACACGGCGGCATTGAGGTCCATCGTGTTCTGCAGCGCCGTGCGGATCTCGGCGACCCGCTCCTTGCCGGTGGACTCGCGCAGCTTGGTCACCATCTCGATCACGACGGCCTCGGGATCGTCCGGGACCTGGGTGAAGTCGGTGGCGGCGGCGTGCTCGGCGGCGGCGATGCCCGCCCGCCGGCCGAACACGTTGATGTCGAGCAGCGAGTTGGTGCCCAGCCGGTTCGAGCCGTGCACCGACACGCAGGCGCACTCGCCCGCCGCGAACAGCCCGGGCACGACGTCGGTGTTGTTGCGCAGCACCTGACCGGTGATGTTGGTCGGGATGCCGCCCATCACGTAGTGGCAGGTGGGGAACACCGGCACAGGCTCATCGAGCGGCTCGACGCCCAGGTAGGTGCGCGAGAACTCGGCGATGTCCGGCAGTTTCGTCTCCAGCACCTCGGCCCCGAGGTGGGTGACGTCGAGCAGCACGTAGTCCTTGTTCGGTCCGGCGCCGCGGCCCTCGCGCACCTCCATCACCATCGACCCCTCGCCGCGGACCGCCTCCGAGATCAGGATGCCCAGCCCGGCCAGGCCCGTCGGGTGGAACTGGAAGAACTCCATGTCCTCCAGCGGCAGGCCCTTGCGGAAGACGATGCCCAGCCCGTCGCCGGTCAGCGTGTGCGCGTTCGAGGTCGTCTTGAAGATCTTGCCGGCGCCGCCGGTGGCCAGCACCACCGACTTGGCCTGGAAGACATGGATCTCGCCGGTGGCCAGTTCGTAGGCCACCGCGCCGGAGCAGACCTCGCCCTCGTCGGTCTTGGACAGCAGCAGATCCAGCACGTAGAACTCGTTGAAGAACTCGATCCCCAGCTTGACGCAGTTCTGGTACAGCGTCTGCAGGATCATGTGGCCGGTGCGGTCGGCCGCGTAACAGGCCCGGCGGACGGCGGCCTCGCCGTGGTTGCGGGTGTGCCCGCCGAACCGGCGCTGGTCGATCCGGCCCTCGGGCGTCCGGTTGAACGGCAGCCCCATCTTCTCCAGGTCCAGGACGGCGTCGATCGCCTCCTTGCACATCACCTCGGCGGCGTCCTGGTCGACCAGGTAGTCACCGCCCTTGACGGTGTCGAAGGTGTGCCACTCCCAGTTGTCGTCCTCGACATTGGCCAGTGCGGCGCACATGCCGCCCTGCGCCGCTCCGGTGTGCGACCGGGTGGGGTAGAGCTTGGTGAGCACGGCGGTGCGGGCCCGCTGGCCCGATTCGATGGCCGCGCGCATGCCGGCACCGCCGGCGCCCACGATCAGCACGTCGTACCGATGGAACTGCATAGTCAATGGCTCCTGTCAGCTCATCGAGGGATCGAAGGTGAAGATCACCAGCGTCCCCACCGCCAGGGTCAGCACCACCGAAATCAGCAGCAGCAACTGCAGCCAGAACCGGGTGCCGTCCTTGCGGGCGTAGTCGTTGATCACCGTGCGCAGGCCGTTGGCGCCGTGGATCTCGGCCAGCCACAGCATGATCAGATCCCAGGCCTGCCAGAACGGGCTGGCCCAGCGGCCGGCCACGAAGCCCCAGTTGATCCGGTGCACCCCGCCGTCCAGCACGTTCATGATCAGCAGGTGGCCGAGCACCAGGACCACCAGCACGATGCCGGACAGCCGCATGAACATCCAGGAGTACATCTCGACGCTGCTGCGGCGCCCGGTGACCCGCTTGTGCGGCGCCCGCGGCGCCTCGATGCCGCGGGTGGCGGGCGGATCGAATGCTGCCGACATCACGCACCACCGAACAGGTTGGCCACGGTGTGCTTCATCATGAAGTAGACACCGGGGACCATCACGACGAACCAGATGATCAAGATGATCCACAGCATCGTGCGCTGGTAGCGGGCGCCCTTGGCCCAGAAGTCGACCAGCATGACCCGGATGCCGTTGAGCGCGTGGTAGAGCACCGCACCCACCAGGCCGACCTCCATGAGGTTGACCAGCGGGTTCTTGTACGTCTCGATGACCTCGTTGTAGGCCTCGGGCGACACCCGGACCAGGGCGGTGTCCAGCACGTGGGCGAACAGGAAGAAGAAGGTCAGGACGCCGGTGATCCGGTGGGCCACCCAGGACCACATCCCGGCATCTCCGCGGTAGACGGAGCCTCGCCTGGGTGGTGGTGCCGGCTGACCGCCGGCCACGACGGCAGGGTTGGACATGTTGCTCCTCGACCTCCGACTTCGACGGCGGACGTGCATGAATGGTGGGACCGGCGCGGTCGGCGACCCGATCGCAGGGCCGGCGACCGCGATCAGGGCCCAAGGCTAACCCCGGGTTCACACGGGTCGCTCCTGCCCCTTGTGTGACGTGCTCGACACCGGCGTGGGCTTGGGCACACCGGATCGGGCCGATGGCGTGGCCGACGGTGTGCCGATCCGGTCACCATGAGTGACCGAATGGGGAGGCAGGCTTGGTCGCCGAGGGCAAAGTTACGGTCCGTGGGCAGCCGGGACGTGAATCCTGCCGAAATAATCCGGCAATCCGGGCATTTGATGAACGATTCGGTTACGGAGCGATGCAGCCCTCGCTCTCCCGGCATACCCGCGAGTAGGGTCCGACGATGCCCCCGTCCAGGAAGGGAAAGGGAGATCCAACGTGCGTCGAGCCGTAGGACTGAAACTCATCGCCGGACTCGCTGTGGCCGGCCTCGCGCTGGCCGCGTGTTCGTCCCCCAGCGGTTCGTCCGCATCCAGCGCCGCCGCCTCGGTCGGTTCGGCCGCCCAGTCGGCCGCGTCCGCCGCCCAATCGGCGGCATCCAGCCTGACCAGCAAGGCCGGCGAGGCCGCCTCCTCGGTGCAGTCCCGTGCGTCCGCGGCCGTGGCGTCGCTGACCGGCGACCCCGGCTCGGTCAAGCTCGGCCTGGCCTACGACGTCGGCGGCCGGGGCGACCAGTCGTTCAACGACCTCGCCGCGGCCAGCCTGGACAAGGCCAAGGCCGAGGGCGTCACCGTGGTCGGTGAACTGACCGCGGGTCAGGGTGAGCCCGATTCGGCCAAGACCGACCGGCTCAACCAGCTGGTCGACAGCGGCGCGACCGACATCATCGCCGTCGGATTCGCCTATGCCACCGCGCTGAAGGAGGTCGCGGCGGCCAACCCGAACGTGCACTTCGCGATCGTCGACGACTCGAGCCTGGCCGACGTCGCCAACGTCGCCTCGCTGACCTTCGCCGAGGAGCAGGGCTCGTACCTGGTGGGCGTCGCCGCGGCCAAGAAGAGCGCATCGGGCAAGGTCGGCTTCATCGGTGGGGTGAACACCCCGCTGATCCAGAAGTTCCAGGCCGGGTTCGAGGCCGGCGTCACGGCGACGAACCCGAACGCGACGGTGACCAGCAAGTACATCACCGAGCCGCCGGACTTCAGCGGCTTCAACGCCCCGGACAAGGGCGAGACCATCGCGACCGGCATGTACAACGACGGC
Source organism: Nakamurella sp. (assembly GCF_044224575.1). Lineage (GTDB taxonomy): Bacteria > Actinomycetota > Actinomycetes > Mycobacteriales > Nakamurellaceae > Nakamurella. Next base: position 263,037 of record NZ_JBGAKE010000001.1, on the reverse strand, counting down.
ATCGACGTGATCTACGCCGCCGCCGGCGGCTCCGGCGCCGGCGTGTTCAAGGCGGCCAAGACCACCGGCAACTGGGCCATCGGCGTCGATTCGGACCAGTACAACATCCCGTCCCTGGCCGATGTGAAGGACGTCATCATCACCTCCATGCTCAAGAAGGTCGACGTCGCGACCTGGGACTTCATCGCCAGTGCGGTGAACGGCAGCCCGATCGCCGGGCAGCACGTCTACAGCCTGGAGAACGACGGTGTCGGCTACTCGACCTCGGGCGGCCTGATCACCGAGTACGTGCCGGACATCGAGAAGGCCAAGGCCGGCATTCTCGACGGCAGCATCACCGTGCCGAGCACCGTCGGCGGGTGATCCCGGTCCGGACGTCGGACAGCGCCTGAAGGGGCGGACCTGACGCGACGCGGCCCCGACGGGAATGATCCCGTCGGGGCCGTGCCCATTCCGGCCCGTTCCGCCGAAGAATGTTCTGCTATGACTGCCACACGGCAGCTGTGCTCGACCGCCTTTCCGCCCGCCCGAACCTGAATCGCGAGGTGCAGGTGCGATGACTACCGACGCGACACCCGCCGGAGGACCGGTTGCGGCCGTGACCGACCCGCCGGCCGTCGAGCTGACCGGCATCACCAAGCGGTTTCCCGGGGTGGTGGCCAACTCGGACATCACCTTCAGCGTGCGCCGCGGCACCGTGCACGCCCTCGTCGGCGAGAACGGCGCCGGCAAGTCGACCCTGATGAAGACCCTCTACGGCATGCATCAGCCGGACGAGGGCACCATCGCCGTCGACGGCAAGCAGGTCACCTTCGGATCGCCGGCCGACGCCATCGCAGTCGGCATCGGCATGGTGCACCAGCACTTCATGCTCGCCGACAACCTGACCGTCTGGGAGAACATCGTCCTGGGCTCCGAGCCCGTGTCCGGTGGCCGGCTCGACGTCAAGGGCGCCCGCGGGCGGATCGACGAGCTGGCCCGCCGGTACGGGCTTGTCGTCAATTCCGGCGCGCTGGTGGAGACCCTCGGCGTCGGTGCGCGGCAGCGGGTGGAGATCCTCAAGGTGCTCTATCGCGGCGCCCGGACGCTGATCCTGGACGAGCCGACGGCCGTGCTGGTGCCGCAGGAGGTCGACGAGCTGTTCGGCAACCTGCGCGAACTCAAGGCCGAGGGCCTGACCATCATCTTCATCTCGCACAAGCTCGACGAGGTGCGCAGCATCGCCGACGAGATCACCGTCATCCGCCGCGGCACCACCGTCGGCACGGCCGACCCGAAGGCCGTCACCAACAAGCAACTCGCCGAGATGATGGTCGGCTCGGCCCTGCCGGTTCCCGAACTGCGCGAATCGACCGTCACCGACACGGTGGTGTTGGAACTGTCCGGAGTGCAGGTGGCCGGCGGGTCCGGGGAGCGGGACGTGCTGTCGGACATCGACCTGCAGATCCACGCCGGCGAGGTGCTGGGCATCGCGGGCGTCGAGGGCAACGGTCAGGCCGAGCTGGTCGACGCGATCATGGGCATCCGGCCGATCGCCGGCGGCACCGTCTCGCTGTCCGGTCGGGACGTCGGGCATCTGTCGACGGCCGGCCGCCGGGAGGCGGGGGTCGGGTTCATCCCCGAGGACCGGCACCGCCAGGGCCTGATCCTGGAGGGAACCCTGTGGGAGAACCGGGTGCTGGGCCACCAGACCCGGCGGCCGTCCGCCCGCGGCTGGTTGCTCGACCGCGGCGCGGCGCGCGCCGACACCAGGCGCATCGTCGACACGTTCGACGTGCGCACCCCGGGCATCGAGGTGACTGCCGCGTCGTTGTCCGGCGGCAACCAGCAGAAGCTGATCGTCGGCCGGGAGATGAGCGAGGACCCGGTGCTGCTGATCGCCTCGCACCCCACCCGCGGCGTGGACGTCGGGGCGCAGGCCGCGATCTGGGAACACCTGCGCACGGCGCGCGCCGCAGGCCTGGCGGTGCTGCTGATCTCGGCCGACCTGGAGGAGCTGATCGGCATGTCCGACCGGTTGACCGTGATCCTGCGCGGCCGGCTCACCGGCACCTACGACCCGCGCTCGGTCACCCCCGAGGAACTGGGCGCGGCGATGACGGGCGCGGCCGACGACCCGGGCGGGTCGGCGGGCGCGAGCGGTCAGGAAGGGGTGAAGTCATGACGGGGTCGAAGGGCCGGCGGTTCCTGCTCGGCGCGGCCGCGCCGGTCGGCGCGCTGCTGGTCTCGGTGATCATCACCTCGATCCTGCTGGTCACCACCGGCCACAGCCCGATCGACGCGTTCGGCGCGATGTTCGACGCGCTGGAGCGGCCGCGCATCATCCTCGGCACGATCAACCAGTCGGCCATCTACTACCTGGCCGCGGTCGCGGTGGCGATCGGGTTCAAGATGAACCTGTTCAACATCGGTGTCGACGGCCAGTACCGGCTGGCGGCCATGCTGTCAGCGGCCGTCGCCGGCGCGGCCTGGATGAGTGCGTTGCCCGGCTTCCTGCGGATCATCATCACGCTGCTCGTGGCGATGGCGGTGGGCGCCGCCTGGGCCGGCGTCGCCGCGCTGCTCAAGGTCACCCGTGGGGTCAGCGAGGTGATCAGCACGATCATGCTGAACGCGATCGCCACCTTTGTCATCGCCTACCTGCTGACGCCGCAACGGCTGGCCGTGCAGGAGGGCAACAACATCTCCACGCCCAAGATCACCGAGGGCGGCCAGCTCGGGGTCATCTTCTTCGAGGGCTCGACGACGCCGCTCTACACCCTGGTGGCGCTGGCCGCCGTGGTCGGCGTGCTGTACGCCCTGATGCTGTCCCGCACCGTGTTCGGCTTCAGCATCAAGGCCACCGGCATGTCGGAGTCGGCGGCGATCGCGTCGGGCATCTCGGTGAAGAAGATGATCGTCTCGGCCATGCTGCTGTCCGGTGCGGTCGCCGGGCTGATCGGCATGCCCGAGCTGCTGAACGGGTCGGCCGCGTCCTACTCGCTGAACTTCCCGACCGGCATCGGCTTCACCGGAATCGCCATCGCGCTGCTGGGCCGCAACCACCCGGTCGGCATGATCTTCTCCGCCCTGCTGTGGGCGGCGTTGGACAACTCGGCGAACGCGCTGCAGGGCGTCGGGGTGCCGCGGGAGCTGGTGACGATCATGCAGGGCATCATCGTGCTCTCGGTGGTGGTGGCCTACGAGTTCGTCCGCCGCTACCGGCTCACCCTCGAGGCCAAGGACGTGGCCCGGGCGCTGGCGGCCAAGTCCAAACCGGCGCCCGCGGCCGAACCGGCGAGCGGAGTGGGCTCATGAGCGTCGACTCGGATCTCGCGGTCCCGCTGCCGAAATCCTCCCGGCCGCAGCGGAACCTGACCCCGGTGATGTGGCTGGGCATCGTCGCGATCGGCATCGCGGTGGTGTCCCTGGTCCGCATCCTGACCGGCGCGAACAACCTCGATTCCTCCGGGGCCATCCAGGCCGCGATCACCGCGGCCACCCCGATCGCGCTGGCCGGCCTGTCCGGCCTGTGGTCGGAACGCGCCGGGGTGGTCAACATCGGCATCGAGGGCATGATGATCCTCGGCACCTTCGGCGCCGGGTACGCCGGCTACCAGTGGGGCGCCTGGGCCGGCGTGGTCTTCGGCATCTTCTGCGGCCTGCTCGGCGGCCTGCTGCTGGCGCTGGTCACCGTCACCGTCGGCGTGGACCACATCATCGCCGGCGTGGCGATCAACATCCTGGCGCCGGGGCTGGCGCTGTACCTGTCACGGCTGCTGTTCACCGACGCCCCCGGCGGCGGTCAGCGGCAGTCGCCACCGGTGCCCGACGTCGGCCGGATCACCCTGCCGTTCCTGTCCGACTGGCTCGGTGAGATCGAGGACAAGGGTTGGTTCTTCGTCTCCGACGTGGCCAGCATCCTGCGCGGGATGTGCACCAACCTGTCCCTGTTGACCGTGCTCGCCGTGCTGCTGATCGTCGCGACCGGCTTCGTGCTCTGGCGCACCCGGCTGGGCCTGCGGTTGCGGTCCTGCGGCGAGGCCCCGTACGCGGCGGAATCGTTGGGCGTCAACGTGTACTGGTACAAGTACGTCGCGGTGGCGGTGTCCGGTGGGCTGGCCGGGCTGGCCGGCTCGTTCCTGGTGGTCGGCCTGAAGTTCCAGGACGGGCAGACCGGTGGTCGGGGCTTCATCGGCCTGGCCGCGATGATCTTCGGAAACTGGCGGCCCGGCGGGATGGCCCTGGGTGCCTCGCTGTTCGGCTACACCGACGGCGTCCAGCAGTACGACGCGTCCGGTTCGGCGATGCACGCCTTCCTGATCCTGGTGGCGATCGCACTGGCCGTCGTCGCGGTGCTGCAGTACCGGGGTGGCCACCATACGGTGGCGGCGGTGGCCGCGGTCATCGCCATCCTGTGCGTCTGGTGGTTCCTGGCCACCGACGAGCTGCCCCAGCAACTGGTCAAGGCCGCCCCCTACGCGATCACGCTGCTGGTGATGGCGCTGGCGTCGCAGAACCTGAGAATGCCCAAAGCCGACGGAATGATCTACCGAAAGGGTGGGCACTGATGCCCGATACCGACCCCCTCGTGGACTGGCCGCTGCTCCGGCAGGCCGCCGTCGAGGCCGCGGCGGCCGCCTACTGCCCGTACTCGGGGCTGCAGGTGGGCGCGGCCGCGCTGGTCGACGACGGCCGGATGATCACCGGCTGCAACGTCGAGAACGCCTGCTACGGGTTGGGTCTGTGCGCCGAGTGCACCCTTGTCGGGCAGTTGCGGCTGACCGGCGGCGGCGCCCTGGTCGCGGTGGCCTGCCGGTCCGGCGCGGGGGAGCTGCTGATGCCCTGCGGCCGGTGCCGGCAGCTGCTCTACGAGTTCGGCGGCGCCGAGCTGCTGGTCGAGACCCCGTCCGGGCCGTTGCCGATGAGCGCGGTCCTCCCCGACGCGTTCGGCCCCGAGCACCTGCCGGCCGCCCGGACCGCCGCCCCCGATCCCACCTGGAGTTGATCATGGCGTTCCCTGCACGACACGCCGACGACACGCCGACCTCGGTGACAGAGAACGCCATGATCAATTCGGTGCGGGGGATGCGGTGAGCACCTTCGCCGCGGTCGATGAACCCCCGGGAGGAAACCCCTTGGCCGGCAGTGTCATCGCCGATCTCATCCGCGCTCAGATCGACAATCTCGAGGGGCCGGACGCCGACCGGGACGGGTGGGAATCCCTCGCGATCGTGCTCGAATTCCCTGACGGCGAGTTCAACTCGGCCCACGGCTATCTGTACTCGCCGGGCGGCCGGATCTCGGCCGTCGCGGCCGACCCGTGGGCGGTCAGGACTGCGGTGAAGGCGTACACGGACAGCTACTACCAGCCCGATGACGCCCTCCCGCGCAAGATCCTGGTGCAGTTCGACCGGACGACGGGCCGGTACGACGTCCATTTCGAGGAGACCGATGAGGCCCGCTGGAACGCGACTCCGCGTAACTTCCGCGAACTGCGCGAGGAGCTGCGACCGAAGCTGGGCGCAGACGTGGGCCACGCCGGCGCGGGGCGCAATGCCGGGAATGGGGCCTGACGTGAGAGCGGAACATCCGGGGTGGCTCGCCGCCGGGGACGGTCCGGCGTGAGCGCCATCGCCGCGGTCGACGTCATCCGGGCCAAGCGGGACGGCGCCGCGCTGAGCGAGGCGCAGATCGAGTGGATCATCGACGCCTACACCCGGCACGAGGTGGCCGAGGAGCAGATGTCGGCGCTGCTGATGGCGATCCTGCTCAACGGAATGACCGGCGCCGAGATCGCCGCCTGGACCACGGCGATGATCGCGTCGGGCCGGCGGATGGACCTGTCCACCGTCGGCCGGCCGACCGTCGACAAGCACTCCACCGGCGGGGTGGGCGACAAGATTTCGCTGCCGTTGGTCCCGCTGGTCGCGGCGTGTGGCGCGGCGGTGCCCCAGCTGTCCGGCCGCGGCCTGGGCCACACCGGCGGCACCCTGGACAAGATGGAGTCGATCGCCGGGTGGCGCGCGACCCTGTCCCCGCGGGAGATGGCGGATCAGCTGTCCTCGATCGGCGCGGTCATCTGCGCGGCGTCCGAGGATCTCGCCCCGGCGGACCGGAAGCTGTACGCGCTGCGGGACGTCACCGGAACCGTCGAGTCGATCCCGATGATTGCGGCGTCGATCATGAGCAAGAAGATCGCCGAGGGCACCTCCGCCCTCGTGCTCGACGTCAAGGTCGGCACCGGTGCGTTCATGAAGCGGGCCGACCATGCGGCCGAGCTGGCCCGCACCATGGTGGCCCTCGGGTCGCGCGAGGGGGTCCGGACCAGCGCGCTGCTGACCGACATGTCGACCCCGCTGGGCCGGGCGGTCGGTAACGCGATCGAGGTCGCCGAGTCGGTGGAGGTGCTGGCCGGCGGCGGCCCCGCCGACGTCGTCGAGCTCACCGTGGCCCTGGCCCGGGAGATGGTCTCGCTGGTCGGGCTGTCGGCCGATCCGGCGCAGGTGCTGGCGTCGGGCAAGGCGATGGATGCCTGGCGGTCGATGGTGCTCGCGCAGGGTGGTGACCCGGATGCGCCGTTGCCGACCCCGCGGTTCCGGGAGGTCGTGGTGGCGGACGAGACGGGCGTCGTCACCGAACTCGATGCACTGCCGGTGGGTCTGGCCGCGTGGCGGCTGGGCGCCGGCCGGGCGCGCAAGGAGCACGCCGTGCAGGCTGCCGCCGGCGTGCTGTGCCTGGCCAAGCCGGGGGACGAGGTGCGGGTCGGCCAGCCGCTCTTCGAGCTGCACACGAACACCCCGGACGCGTTCACCGCCGCCCTGGCCGACCTGTCCGGAGCGATCCGGATCGACCCGACCGGTGCCGCGTTCGACCGCCCCGCACTGGTCCTGGACGTGATCACCGAGGGCTGACGGCCCGGACCACCCGACCGCCCCCAGGTGGCCCCCGACCCGATCCCCCCCCGTCCGCCCCGGACCCGGAGTTGATCATGGGATCGGGGCCGTTATCCGTCAGGCGGAACGGCCGCCAACCCATGATCAACTGAGATGGGGGTCGGCGGCGGATCAGTAGCATTGCTGACGATGGTGCGGGGCGTCGGTCTCGCCCACGGATGTCGGTCGGGGAGCGGTGTCGTGGGTGCTGGAGCGCGCCGTTCGCGCGGTCACCGCGCGGGCCGCGCCGGCGTGCTCCTGGCCTCGTTGCTCGCGGTGGCCGGGCTCGTCATTGCCCTCGCCGCGCACCGGGACGACGCCCGGGCCAACCCGAATTCGGCGATCTTCGTCTCGGTGCCGCCGCTGACGCGACCGGCCTCGACCGACCCGACGGTTCCGCCCCTGGCCGGCCCCGACGCCGACCCGCTCACCCCGGCTGGCCGCGGTGGCCTGAACACCGCCCCGATCACCCCCGGGGACGACGCGGCGACGTCCGCGCCCTGGCCCGCGCCGCCCGCCGACCCGACGGCGGCCGTCGATGCCGCGCTGGCCCAGGCGACAAGCAACGGGGTGACCATGGGCGTGGTGGTGCTCGACCGGCCGACCGGTGCGGTGCTCGTCGCCCGGGGGGCCGACACGCCCTATCCGTCGCTGAGCCTGCTGAAGGTGATGATCGCCGCCGACGTGCTGACGAACGGATGGCCGACGGACCCCGCCGAACCGGGGACCACCGAACCGGGGACCACCGACATCGCCCCCGCGGCGCCGGCCTCGGCCGGGCCCGCCCGGCCGTCGGCCGCGGAGGAGACCGGAGCCGAGCCGGACGATCCGCAGGCGACCGAGGAATCGCTGCCCATGCTGACCGACCCGGCCCAGATCGACACCGTGCTCACCCGGATGATCGCCACGTCGGACGACGTGATCGCCAGCGACCTGTACGACGCGACCGGCGGCGACGAGATGGTGCAGCGGGTCGCCACCCGGTACGGAATGACCGGCACCACACCGACTCCGGACGGCACGTACTGGGGCAACGTGCAGCTGACCCCGGCCGATCTGGCGACCCTGCTGACGGGCGTGCTGGCCGATCCGCTGACCGCGAGCGTGATCGGCCCGGCGATGCGCGCGACCACGGCGATCGCCGCGGACGGGGTGGATCAGCGGTTCGGGATGCGGCTGGTGCCGGGCGCGGGGTCCAAACAGGGCTGGGGCTGTTGCCTGTCCGGGATCGCCGGAATCCACTCGATGGGCTTCACGGCCGACCGGATCGTCGTCGTGCTGTCCGGCAGCGTGCCGGACGACGAGGGCCTCGGCGAGCAGGACGGCCCGGCCCTGCAGGCCGACCCGGGGGGGATGGCCGGCCAGGCCGCGGTCGACGACGTGGTCCGTGCGGCCCTGGGCGGCCCCGCCGGGTAACGTGCGGTGATGCCGACCCCACTGACCGCCGAGACCATCGTCACCGCACCGAAAGTCCTGTTGCACGACCATCTGGACGGTGGGCTGCGGCCGGCGACGCTGATCGAACTCGCCGACCAGCTCGGCTATCGCGACCTGCCGGCCGGCGACGCGAGCGAGCTCGCCAGTTGGTTCGCCGAGTCCGCGTACTCCGGGTCGCTGGAACGGTATCTGGAGACCTTCACGCACACCCTCGCGGTGATGCAGACCCGCGAGTCCTTGATCCGGGTGACCTCGGAGTGCGTGCAGGACCTGGCCGCCGACGGGGTCGTCTACGCGGAGGTCCGGTTCGCCCCCGAATTGCACACCGAGCAGGGACTCTCGCTCGACGAGGTGGTACGGGCGGTGCTCGACGGGGTGGCCGCCGGGACTGCGGCCGCGGCCGCGGCCGGGCACGGGATCAGGGCGACGATCCTGCTCACCGCCATGCGGCACGCCGCCCGCTCCCGGGAGATCGCCGAGCTGGCCGTCGCGTTCCGCGACCAGGGCGTGGCCGGGTTCGACATCGCCGGGGCCGAGGCCGGCTTCCCGCCGACCCGCCACCTGGACGCGTTCGAGTACCTGCGCCGGGAGAACGCCCACTTCACGATTCACGCGGGCGAGGGCTTCGGGCTGCCGTCCATCTGGGAGGCGATCCAATGGTGCGGCGCCGATCGACTCGGGCACGGGGTGCGAATCGTCGACGACATCACCCTGCATCCCGGTGGCCGGGTGGAGCTGGGCCGGCTCGCCGCCTACGTGCGGGACAAGCGCATCCCGCTGGAGATGGCGCCGACATCGAACGTGCAGACCGGGGCGGCGACGTCGATCGCCGAGCACCCGATCGGCCTGCTTGCGGAGCTCAAGTTCCGGGTGACCGTCAACACCGACAACCGGTTGATGTCCGGCTGCTCGATGAGCAGCGAGATGACCGGCCTGGTTGAGGCTTTCGGCTACGGCTGGGACGAGCTGCAATGGTTCACAGTGAACGCGATGAAGTCCGCGTTCCTTCCATTCGACGAGCGGCTGGCCATCATTGACGAGGTCATCAAGCCCGGGTACGAGCGCTTGCGACACCCTTGATCCGTTCGGGTCACCCTGCGCCACCGCGACCGACCCACCCGGCCCGGCCGGGCTCACAGACCTCCGCGCATCGCGGTGATGGGCTCGATGGAGCCGGCCTTCCACGCCGGGTAGCCACCGGCCAGCAGGCCGATGCCGGCACCGACCAACGGCGCGAGCAGGGCCAGCCGGGAGTCCAGGATCGGTGTCCACTGCTGCACGGCGGCGGTGACCACCACGCCGATCACTCCGAGCGCGGTACCGATCAGCCCGCCGAGCAGCCCGATCAATCCCGACTCGACCAGGAACTGGCCGGCGATGTGCCGGCGGCGGGCGCCGACCGCGCGCCGAAGCCCGATCTCCCCGGATCGTTCCAGCACCGACAGCAGGGTGACGTTGGCGATGCCCAGCCCGCCGACGATCAACGCGACGGCGCCGAAGGCCAGGAACAGCGCGTTGACGTCCCCGGCCACGTTCTCGGCCAGCCGGCCCGGCTTCGGCGGTACCTGGGTGTCGACGAGCTGGGGGTCGTTGGGGCGCAAGGCGATCGGCGCCTGGGCCCCGACCTGCTGCGCGGCGCCGACGACGGTGCGGATGTCTACCTGGGCCGGCGCGGTCAGGTCGAAGCGGGCGAAGGCGGTGCCGTCGGGCAGGATCACCGAGTCCAGTAGATCGGTCCGCCGCTCGACGCCGCCGAGAATGCCGACCACGAGGTAGGGCCGGTCGCCGATGAAGACGCTGGGCTGGATGTCGATCCGGCTCACCCCCAGCCGCTCGGCCGCCCGGTGGCCCAGGACGACGACCGGGTCCGCGCGCCGGCTGTGGCCGATGTCGAACATCCGCCCGGCGGCCAGGGTGCCGACCTCCGTGCCGAGCAGGTCGCCGGAGATCGCCACCAGCGGCAGGTCCACGCCGGAACCGGCGCCGAGTACGCCGGTGTCGACGCCACTGACCCGGGCGCCGCCGGCGTCGACGGCCGAGTAGGTGGCCGCCGCCTGGACCCCGGCCAGCCGGGCGACCCGCGCGGCGGCGTCCCGGGGCAACGTCATGGTCTCGGGTTCGACCGAACCGTCCGGTCCGGCCGCCCGGCCCGCCGCGTCCGCCATCTGCGCCACCACCCGGGTGGCCGCCACCGCATCGAACCGTTCGGCGATCTGCCCGGACGCGGTCTGCGCCAGGCCGAGAGTGGCGACCAGTGCCGCGATCCCGGCGACGCAGCCGACCATGGTGAGGATCAGCCGGGCCGGTCTGGCGCTCACGCTCAGCACACTCTCGTCCAGCAGGTCGAGCAGCGCGAACCGGGACCGGAACGATCGGGCCGCCGACCCGGTGACCTCGCCGGCCGGAGCCGGGTCGACGGTAGACGGGCCGCCGGCAGACGGGCCGCCGGGGGCCGGGTCGTCGCCGGGGGCCGGGTCGTCGCCGGGACCGACGGGTGCGGTCATCCGGCGCTCACCCGGCCGTCGGTGATCCGGACCAGCCGCTGAGCCCGGCGGCTGACGGCGTCGTCATGGGTGATGATGGCAATCGAGATGCCGGCGGCGTGCAACTCGTCGAACAGGTCGAGCACGCCGGCAGCGTTGCGTTGGTCCAGGTTGCCGGTCGGTTCGTCGGCCAGCAGCAGCGACGGTTCGCTGACCAGGGCGCGGGCCACCGCGACCCGTTGCCGTTCACCGCCGGACAGGGTCAACGGGTTGGCGTCGAGGCGATGCCCCAGGTGCACCCGCTCCAGGGCCTGCACCGCCCGGTCCCGCCGACCCCGGCGGGGCACTCCCTGGTAGATCAGCGGGAGCAGCACGTTGTCGATCAGGCTGCGGGTGGGCAGCAGGTGGAAGGCCTGGAAGACGAAACCGATGCGGTGGCCGCGCAGGCCCGACCGTTGCGCCTCGCTCATCTGCGACACGTCGACGCCTTCGAGCCGGTAAATGCCGGCGGACGGCCGGTCGAGCAGGCCGAGCACGTGCAGCATCGTGGACTTGCCCGAACCCGACGGGCCGACGATGGCCAGGTACTCGCCGCGGTCCAGCCGCAGGTCGACGCCGCGCAGCGCGTCCACCGGCGGCGGACCGGCGAACGACCGCCACACGTCGACGAGTTCGACCACCGGCGGCGGCTCCGCAGGTCGGGTCGACCCCGGCAGCGCCTCGAGCTCGGCCATCGACGACGCCCCGGCCTCGGTCACCGGCCGACCACCACCAGGTCACCGACGTCCAGGGTGTCCGGACCCGGCGGTACCGGCGCACCGGATTCGTTGATCGGGGTGATCTCGGCCTCGCCCCCCGCCGACAGCCCGACCTTGACGGTCTGCCGGCGGGTGGTGACGCCGTCGTCCTGGGCGATCTCGATCGATGTCGCCCCGGACGCCTCGGTGAACAAGGCCGCGAGCGGAACCACCAGCACGTCGTCGGCGGTGCCGGCGACCGGGATGGTCACCCGCGCGTTCTGCCCCCGCAACGCCACCGCCTGGTCGGTCGGAACATTCTGCGGCTGCAACGTCACCTCACGGCTGCCGGCGGCGGCGCCGGAACTCCCACCGGAGCCGCCGGAACTCCCCGAGCCACCGTCGGACCCGGCGCCGGAGGTGCTGCCGGCGTCGTTCGCCGCCGGCGTGCCGACGGTCGTCACCGTGCCCGTCATCGGCGGCAGGCCACGGACGACGAGCTCGGCCGTCATCCCGGGACGCAGCAGGCCGGCCTCCTCGGCGGTGACCCGGGCCCGGACGGTCAGGTCGGCCGCGCTGACCCGCAGGAATGCACCGGAGACCGTCGAGCCCAACGCGGTGAGGACCTCGTCGACCCGCCGGGGCAGCCCACCCAGCCAGACGACCTCGGCCGCGGGAAAGGGGGTGATCGCGGCGTCGCGGGCCGCGGCCAGGGCGTCCGTCGCCTGCTGCAGTTGAGTGTTCGCGGCGTCCAGGCCGGATCGGGCGGCGGCGGTGTCGGTCGCCAGCCCCTCGTCCCGCAGTGCGGTGGCCATGGCCAACTGGGTGCGGGCGGCGGCGATCGCGGCCTGGTCCGGGGTCGCCGGAGTGTTGGCCTGGTCGAGCGCCCGCCGGGCCGCATCGAGTTCGGCGGCGGCCTGGCCGGCGGCGGCCTCGGCCGCGCCGACGTCGCCACCGGACTGGCGGGCGACCTCCAGGTCCTGCTGCGCCATCCGCATTCCGGAGTCGGCGGCCGTCCACCGGGCGGTGGCCTGCTCCACCGCGGCCGCGTCCGGTGGGCCCGGGTCCTGAGCCCGGGCCAAGGCGGTCGCGGCATCGTCGACCGCGGCCTGCAAGGAGATCCGGGTGGATTGCGGCGGGCCGGCCCGTGCGGTCTCCAGGGCCCGGGCGGCCTCGGCGACGGCCCCGCGGGCGGTCGCCTCCTGCTGCTCCGCGGCGGTGACCGCGGCCTGCAGGTCGGCCTCGGCGGCCGGCGGCGCGTACTGCAGGGAGCCGTACAGCGCGGTGACGGCGGCCGCGGTCGCCGCGTCGTACCGGCCGTCCTGTGGTCCCGGGTCGAAACCCATCCCGGCCAGGGTTGTCTCGAGTTGGGTGACGTCGGGGCCGGTGGCCCCGCCGGTCAGCGTGCGGTAGGCCGGGATCGGCCCGGACAGGGCGATCACCGGGCGTCCGGTCACCTCGACGACGACGGTGCCGGCGGTGACGTCCTGACCCACCTGCGGGAGCCTCCCGGTCACCACCGCCGTGGTTCCGGTGGCCGCGGTCAGCTTGACGTCCACCGATTCGCTGAATGCGATGTCACCCCGGGTGACGACGGTCGATTCCAGGCGCTTGGATTCGACGGCCACGGTGACGGGCCGGGCCGCCGGCGGCGCGGCTCGGGCAGCGGCGTCCTCCGGCGAGACGATCAGGGTCGCGGCCAGGAAGCCGCCGGTGGCCATCACCACGGCGACGATCGCGACGATCAGGATCGCGCGCCGGCCCGCGAGCCAGGGCCGTCCGGAACCCGTCGCCGCCGGTGGTCCTTCGGGCGCCGGGGTCGCACCGTCGGTGCGGGTGTCCGCCGCCGTGGGCGCATCCGGGTCGACGGACGCGGCCACCGGCCGCAGGACGTCGGCGAGAAATCCGCCGGGCGGTTCACCGGGCTCTGCCGGCATCACCCGCCGCCGTTCATCGCGTCGCGATAGCGTTCGAGTTCGGCGCGGTTGTCCCGCACGAACTGCTCCTGCAGGCCCTGGGAGACCGCGTCGAACGCCGCCTGGTAGCGGCTGGACTCCCGGCAGTCGAAATCGGCGACGGCCATTGCGATCTCGTCGGCCTTGAGCTGGATCAGCGCCGGGTCGTCGGGATCGGGCCCGACGAAGGCGGACCCGTCGGTCGCGGTGGCCGTCTCGGTGGCCACCGGGGGCGGCGACGTCCCGTCCAGCTCCGACCAGAACGCGTTCATCCGATCGGAGAGCTGCCGCATCGGATCGTCGACCGACGCGAGGCCGGGGTGCCCGGCATCGGCCATGCATGCCGTCCAAGCGGTCTGGGCCTGGGCGACCGCGGGATCGTCGGCGACCTTTTCGTACAGCGTGGACATCCGCTCGAACAGGTCGTTGAACTGGTCCGGTGATGCCGGTCCGGCCCCGTAGACCTCCAGCTGGGCGGCCCCCGTACAGCCGAGTTCCTCCGGGCCGGGCGGCGCCATCGACGCCGTCGACGCCATCGGCTCGGCGGCCCCGGATTCGGCGGCCGTGACCGGTGCCCCGTACAGCGCCGCATAGTAAGCCTCGCGCTCGGAGTCGCTCATGGCATCGACGATCGCCTGGTTGGGATCGGTCGGCGCGCCGGTCGAGTCGGGTCCCGCGGGAACCGACTCGGTCGCGAAAGTGCTGATGCCGTAGCCGTACTTCTCGGCGAACGCACGGGTGCCGAAGTTGTCGTAGGCGGTTTCGATGGGCTGGTTCATGCTGAAGGGGCGGTACTCGAACCCTTCGGCGGCCATGCAAGCGACCACCGATTCCTGGACCTTCCGCTCCTGGGCGGCCATCTCCTCCTCGGTCAGGCCGGCGGACGGTGCGCCGAAGAACTCATCGAGCGGTCCGGTGGTCCGGACGACCGTGGCGTCCGTCGGGGCCGGGCCGGCGGGGTTTCCGCCGCCGCAGGCGGCGACCGTGGACAGACCGGCCAGGGCCGTTGCGGCGACCAGGGCTCGGACGAGCCGTCGATTCATGCACCGCTCCTCGTTCACGGGCCGAGCGCCCCGGCCTCCCCGTCCGGCCGCACCCCGCCTGCCGGTTCTGTCCGATCCTATGACGATGGTGCCGGGGACGGTCGGAGATGCCCCGCCGGCCCCGTTCGGGACCGGGAATCAACCGCCGCCCGGCCCGATCGTGTCCCGAAAGCGTTCGAGTTCGGCGCGGTTGTCCCGGACGAACCGCTCCTCCAGGCTCAGCACCGCCGCGTCGATCGCCGATCGGTACCCCGATCTCGCGCGACAATCGAAATCGGCCAGGGCCAGACTGATCTCGTCCCGCTCCAGGGCGACCAGGACGGGATCGTCGGCCGGTGGCGGCGGCGGCGTCCAGGAACCGGCCGGATCGATATCGGTCCCGGTCGGACCGGCCGGATCCGGGTACGCCGCATCGAAGTATTCCTGCGAGCGGCGGCGGATGTCCTCGGCCGGCTCGTCCGGGTCGGCGAATCCGGAGTGCCCGGCGTCGGACATGCAGGTCGCCCAGCGTTGTGTCGCCTCGATCACGGTCGGATCCTGGGCGGCCTGTTCCTGCATCGTGCCGAGTCGCTCGAACAGGTCGTCGAACTCGTTCGACCCCGGCCCGATACCGTGGACCTGCTCCAACGCATCGCCCCAGCAGCCTGTGTCGTCGGGCAGGACCGGTTCGCCGCCGTCCGCCGCGCCGCCGTCGTACACCGCCATCTCACCGTGCAACGCGGTGGTGTACGCGTCCAGTTCGGCCGGCGTCATCGCGTCGGTGATGGGCAGGTTCGGATCGGCTGATGGGTCCATGGCCTGGTCGTCGAACGGGGTGTTGACGATGCCGTACCCGTACTTCTCGGCGAACGCCCGGGTGTTCAGGTCCGTGAAGAAGCTGTCGTCGGGCGGCACCGGAACGTACGGTCGGTACTCGAAACCCTCGGCGGCCATGCATATCACGATCGCGTCCTGCACCTGGCGTTCCTGGGCGGCCATCTCCTCGCCCGACGGCGGATCCGAAGCGCTGCCGAAGAATTCGTCGAGTGGACCACTGGTGCGGGTCGGTGCCGACGGCCCGGACGATGCGGGATCGCCGGCGCCGGAGCAGCCGGACAGCAGCAGACCGACCATTGTCGCGGCGGCGCCGAGCAGGCGCAGCGACCGTCGGGACGAGTCGCCGATTCGCGCCATTCGACCGCTCCTCGATCACGGAATGGCGTCGCCATCCCCCCGTTGATCACGCCGCCGAGCATTGCTGCCGACAGATCGAGCGTATCCGCGCCGACAATCGAATTTCGGCGGATCATGGCCGGATCGGCATGGGCCGACCGACGGCTCAGCCGTGAACCCCGTCCCAATCCAGCGTGGCGGCGAACCGGTCGACCAGCACCGACCAGGCCGCGGCCTCGTCGTCGAACGGCGGCGACGGGGCCAGCCGGTCCGGGTCGGGTCGGGTGATCGCGCTGATCAGGTTGCCCAGCGGGGTGGACGAGCCGACCGCCTCGACGGTCTCATCGTCGCCGCGTTCCAGGGCGGCGTCGATGAGCAGTTCGACCGCCAACTCCAGTTGCTTGCCGTCGACCTCGTCCGGGCCCGCCTTCAACGCGTCCGCGAGACCGGCCAGCCGGTAGGTGTTCTCGGGGCCGGCCAGCACGGCCGCGTCCCCGTCGATCACGGCGGTGCGGATCTCCGGCCACACCTCCAGTGTCGACAAGCGATGCGTGACATCGGCTTCCATCAGGTAGTTCTCCAGCTCCTCGGCCGAGGTATACACCTTGATGCGGTGGTTCTCGGCGAGGAACACCGGTTCGTCACCGAGGTAGCAGCGCAGGGTGTATCCGGTGCGCTCGCCCACCGTGATCTCCAGGCAGTCGACGCCGGTCTCGTCCCAGAACTCGAGGTCCTCGTCCCGCTCCTGCTCCTCCTCCGGCTCGACGGTTTCGCCGGTCTTGTCCACGGCGCTGATGGCCGCCGCCTCGGCGCGGGTCTGGGTCAGCTCCTCGGCGTCGATCTCCGGCGTCTTGACGATCGCGTCGATCGCGTCGATCACGTCGTCCCAGCGTTCGGCGATGACGGCGCCCATCTCGTTCCACAGCTTCTCGCCGTTGCGCCCGACGAACGCTTGTTGACCCATGGGCAGAACGGCGAAGCCGTCGGCCGAGTCGAGGATCTCGTCGACCACGTCGAGGCCGCACACCTCGGACAGCGACCGGACGATGTTCACCGTGTCGGTGAGCGACGCCAGGGTCCAGATGTCGGGGATCTCGGCGACCAGGTCCGGCACGCCGACGATGTCGAACACGTGGTCGTCGTCGGGTCGCAGCTCGTCGACCAGCAGCTCGGCGGCGGTGTCCCACTCCGGGTGATCCAGCAGGTCGTGCTCGTCGGACGAACGGATGAACGCGGCCAGGTGCGCGGGGGTGGGAAAGACGTACAGGTCGTCCCCGTGGCCGAGGAACGCCTCCCATTCCTCGCCGTCCTCCAGCCACTGGGGCGCCCAGAGCGTATAGACGTTGCCGTCGGTCAGTCCGAGCTGGATGGGGATGATGTCGGCGGCCACCGGGGTCCTTCCGTGCACGTCACGATGCCCCGTCGGGGGTTCCGGCGGAGCGGCGCCAGCTTAGTCGGCCGAGGTGGGGCCTCCGTGTGCCGGCCGAGGTGGGGTGTGTGCCGGCCGGGGTGGGGCAGCGGCCGGCCGCCGGTCAGCCGGCGTCGCCGGAACCGACGGCCCGGATCACCACGACATCACCGGCGCCGAGGTACACCCGGGTGCCGAACCCGGCGGTGCTGAAGGCGGCGTCGAGGGCGGCGCCGGTCTGCCACGGGCCGGGGCCGGCGGCGGCCCGCACGTCCGCCGGCAGCTCGGGCAGCTGCGCGTCGGTCAGCCCGGAGGTGGCTCGCAGCCCCGCGACCACGGTGGGGTCCAGCTGGACGGCCGCGTCGATCCAGTACGTGCTGGGCCCCGGCGCCGAACTGTCGCCCGTGGTGCCGGACTGCCAGGTGACCGCGGCCGGATCGCCCAATGCGGCGAATCGCTTGGTCAGCGGCTCGGCGTCGTGCCGGACCGGCCCGGGCTCGGACCGGGTCGCGCTGGGCAGGAACGACGAGCTCACCGGGGATGCCTCCGATCCGGACGTGCAGGACGACAGCAGCAGAGCGGCGGCGAGCATGAGCGCACCGGCGCCGACCGGGCGCCTCACGTGCCGTCCAGCGGGGTGTTGCCGGGAATCGGCGGCCAGGCCGGCCGCCCGCTGCCCAGGTCGTCCGGTCGGTCCTCGGTCGTCGGGTTGCGGGAGACGTCGCCATCGCCGGCACTGACCCCGCCGGTGTTGCCGACGGGCCAGGTGATCGTCCGGGTCAGCTCGCCGGCGGTGTCGAACGGCTTCGCCCAACCGAGCACCGCGAACCGGCCGTTGTCGTCATCCGGCGTACCGGTCGCGATATCGGACATTCCGGCATTGAAGTCGTAGCGGTCGTGCGCGTGCACGGTGACCGTCATGGTTGCCACGCCGTCGACGATCGTCACGTCGGCGCTGCTCCACAGCTGATGGTCGCCCAGCGCCTTCTGCCAGTTCTCCGTGGCCGGGTAGCCGCCCAGCGTGCCGACCATGGTGGCGTCACCGGTCATCGAGAAGGACGACGAGCTCGATTCGGCGGCCAGCCGTTCGGCGGCGGCCTGCGCGTTCCCGATCTCCGTGTCGACCGCCTTCGCGATGTTCGCGTCCTCCCGGTACGCCTCCTCGTAGTCGACCGTCATCGACGTGCCGGAATTCTCCCGGTAGTGGTCGTAGACGCGCAGCGCGTCGTCCAGATCGGGACGGAGCAGGTGGGCGCCGGCGGCCTGGGTGCCCCACTTGGCCCACGAGAGGTAATCGGCCGGCGTGGGCGTGGCGTTCGGGTCGTAGGGGAAGGAGTCCGTGTACGTCAGCGGCGGCTCGGTCGCCGGGCCGATGACGTAGGCCGCGCCACCCGGCGCGCCGGGCTGATCGCCCGGGTCGCCGCCCGCGGCCGGGACGGGAACCGACGTGCCGAACCCCCCGGTGAACCCGGCGAGGCCGGCCGCCCCGCCGCCGGCGGGTCCGGTGACCGCGCTGGCCTGCCGCTGCTCGTCGGCATTGCGGTGCAGGGTGGTGGCCGCGTCCTGCAACCTGGTGGTGGCCGCCTCGATGGTCCGTCGGTGCACAGCGTCCCAGGCGTGCCGGAACGACTCGGCATCCGATCCCGACCAGCCGATCGCGTGCAACTGCGCGCGCACCCGGACCGACACCGCCGACAGCTGCTGGGCGGCGCCCGCCATCGACCGGCCGAGCTCGTCGAGCTCCTCCGGGTCCGCGCCGACCATCCGCCCCATGGAATGGCACTGTAACGGCGGGTGCAGGATTGCAGTGGCGCCCGGCCATTCGGCCGGGACATGATGGGCGCCCAGCAGTACGGGTGCCGGCACCAGCTCCGACGATCGAGAACCACAGCCCGGGAGGCCAACCATGACCGAGCAGGCAGCAACAGAAGCGTCGGATTCGGACACCGGACAGGCGCCGACCGGCGAGGCGAGCACTGAATCGACTTCCGAATCGACCTCTGAATCGACCTCTGAATCGACCAAGGACAAGTTCGCCGCCGCGCTGGCCAAGAAGAAGGCCGACGGCCAGGCCCGGAGCGCGCACCTGGACGGTCACGGAGGAGTTGGCGGCGCCACTGCCAGCCACAAGGCGACCAGGCAGTTCCGCCGCAAGTCCGGCTGACCGCTGCGGGAATCTCGCGCTCCCCACCGCATCGGACCCGCCGAACCCATTGGCCCCAGGTCGAGAGACCAGCTTCGGGCGATCCCGGACAGCCTCCGCCGGACCCGGCCGATCACCTGGACGGGTAGTTCTCCCCATGGTGGATTGTCGATCCGGCCGGTTACCGTGTCCTGTCGGTATCCGATGTCCGGATAGCCCGCCCGAACGGGTGGAAGCGTCCGTTGGCCGCTGCGGATGCCGGTAGGGTCGCCTCCGTTGGGGTGACGGAACGTGTGGGGGTTTGACGCGCAGCAACGGGCGGTGATCGGTGCTGCCGGAAAGCGGACCCCCGCCCCTCGGGAGGATTGATGCAGGTCGTCTGGGGTGCCCAGACGGATCGGGGTCGGGTTCGCGAGATCAACGAGGACGCGTTTCTGACCGATCCGCCGCTCTTCGTCGTCGCCGACGGGATGGGTGGGTACGAATCGGGCGAGATCGCCAGCGCCGCGGTGGTGGCGCAGTTCGCCGGAGCCGGTCCGCGGGACGTCACCCCGGAGTGGATCACCGAATGTCTGGGTATCGCCAACCGCCGCATCCGCGAGGGTGCGGGCGGCGGCACCACGGCCACCGGCGCGGCACTGGTGGAGCGGGACGGCCGGCCGTACTGGCTGGTCTTCAACATCGGTGACTCGCGGGTCTACCTGTCCGACGGCTCGGACCTGCGGCAGATCAGCGTCGACCACTCGGTGGTCCAGGAACTGGTGGACGCCGGAAAGATCACGCCTGAACGCGCCCGCACGCATCCCGAGCGGCACATCGTCACCCGGGCGGTGGGCACGGCGGCGGATCCGCGGCCGGACTTCTGGCTGGTGCCCCGGGAACTGGGCGACCGGCTGCTGCTTTGCTCCGACGGCGTGACCGGCGAACTCGACGATGCCGCGATCGCCGACGCCTTGCGTCAGCCGGGATCGGCGCAGGCCGTCGCCGAGCGAATCGCGGCCGGGGCGCTGCGGGCGGGGGGTCGGGACAACATCACCTGTGTGGTCATTGACGTGCGCCCGTCGGACGGCGAATCGACCCCTGTGGGGGGCGAGCAGGACCGCGACGACACCCGCCCGCGGACCCGGGGTGCCCCCGGATGAGGGTGGACTACCGGCCCGGGGCCCAGTTCCTGGCGGCGCGACCGGGCCCTGACCTTTCTCTCGCCGGATCAGCAGCTGGCCCGACGGGTGTGGGTGGCGATCGGTGCCACCGGCCAGGTCGACGACCTGCTGGTCGAACTCGTCCGCGACGGGCTGCGGGCCACCGGTGCGTTCGTGCTCGTGGACGCCGCTGGTGATCGGGTCCGCGTGCTGGTGCGGGGTGATCTGCCGGTGCGGGTCCACAGCGAGACCGGCACCGTCGCGTGGTCCGGGGCCGGCGTCAGCACCTGGGCCGAGCAGGTGTTCGACCGGGTGGACGTCGTCGTTGTCGGCGTGGCCGACCCGGCGGCGGATCTGCTGCCGCTGCGTGACGGCATCGTGGGTTGCGCCGGATTCGTGCTCGACGGAACCGGACGTCCGCCGGCCGATCTCCCGGTGTCGGCCGCGGTCTTCGAGCCACCACCGGAGCCCGACCCGGCGCCGGAGCCCGACCTGGCGCTGGAGCCCGACCTGGCGCCGCAGCCCGACCCGGCGCCGCAGCCCGACCCGGCGCCGGAGCCCGACCCGGTGCCGGAGCCCGACCCGGCGCTGGAGCCCGACCCGGCCCCGGTGCCCCCCGACGAGGTGGTCCCGGCCGACCCGGGCCAGACCCGGACGGAGTCGCCCGACGACGGTTTCGATCACCTTTTCGAGTCGACGATCGTCCGCAGCGTGGAGGATGCCGCGATTCGCGACGCCTCCGACGACGCCGGTTCGACCTCGCACTCCGATGCGGTCGGGACGGCGCGGCTGGGCGACCACGACGGCCGGACGATCACCGCCGCCGAGCTGGGGGCCATCCGGCCGCCGATGCCCGACCACGAGCCGGTCGATGCGACGCCGCCCGGAGCGCGGCTGGAGGTGTCGACCGGTGACGTGGTCGCCCTCGACCGCGACGTGGTGATCGGCCGCCGGCCCGAGGTCGACCGGGTGCAGGGCGGGCAGGTGCCTACCGTGCTCACCGTGCCCAGCCCCCGCCAGGACGTCTCCCGCACTCATCTGCGGATCGGGTGGTCGGGTCGCACGGTGCTGGCCACCGACCTGCACTCGATGAACGGAACCGTGCTGATCGGCGCCGACGGCACGGCCCGCGCACTGGACGGCGGCGTTCCGCAGGCCCTGGCCGAGGGCGACACCCTCGACGTCGGCGACGGCATCACCCTGACCCTGCGCCTGACGTCGGCATGAGCGAGCGCCAGCGAGCGAACTGTCGATGGGGTCCGGCCGGGGTCCTGTCCGGTGGCTCCGAGCCTGCGAGGTCCTCCGGAAGGGCGCCGGCATGAGCGAGCGCCAGCGAGCGAACTGTCGATGGGGTCCGGCCGGGGTCCTGTCCGGTGGCTCCGAGCCTGCGAGGTCCTCCGGAAGGGCGCCGGCATGACCAGACCGCCGTCGCCGGCCCCGACGTTGCCCGGCTACAGCCCGATCCGGCACCTCGGCGGTGGCGGCTTCGCCGACGTCTTCCTGTACCGGCAGCTGAGCCTGGACCGCGAGGTGGCGGTCAAGGTGCTGCTGGCATCGGATTCGTCGCCGTCGGCCCGGGCCCGGTTCGAGAACGAGGGCGCGGTGATGGCCCGTCTCTCCGAGGAGCACCGCAACATCGTCCCGGTCTACGACGCTGCGATCTGCGCCGACGGCCGGCCGTACCTGGTGATGCAGTACTGCCCCAAGCCGGATCTGGCGAAGCGGTACAAGAGCGGGTCGTTCACCGTCGCCGAGGTGCTGTCCACCGGGGTTCAGCTGGCCGGTGCCGTCGAGTCGGCGCACCGGCAGGGCATCCTGCACCGGGACATCAAGCCGGCCAACGTGTTGACCACCCGCTCCGGCCGGCCGGCGCTCACCGACTTCGGCATCGCCGTCGCCACGTCCGCGGCGCACGACCCCGACGCCGTCGGAGTGTCCATCCCGTGGAGCCCGCCGGAGTTGCTCGCCGACGAACCGGTCGGCGACGTGCGGTCCGACGTCTATTCGCTCGCCGCGACCCTCTACACGCTGTTGGCCCGCCGGTCACCGCTGGAGGTGCCCGACCGTCGCAACACGCAGGCGGACCTGCTGTCCCGCATCCCGCGGATCCCTGCCCCGCCGACCGGGCGCGGCGACACGCCACGCTCGTTGGAACGCCTGCTGTCCCGCGGGCTGGCCAAGGACCCGGCCCTGCGGTTCCCGACGGCCGAGCAACTGGCCCGCGCGTTGCAGCAGGTGCAACGTGAGATCGGTGAGCCGATCACCGATTTCGAGTTCCTGGCGGCCGACCCCGGGGCGGAACTGGCCGACCTGGCGCCGGACGCGGCCGACCATACCCGGGTTCGACCCCTGGTCGTCCGGGCGCAGGGTGTCACCGGTCAGGAGCCGGACAGCCCGACCCGGATGCGCGGCGTCGACGGCGCCGGTCCGGTCGATGCCGTCGATCCGGCGACCCGGGCCCGCCCGGCGGGGCCCGAGCACACCGTTCGCCGCGGCCCGCGGGCGACCGGCGGGTACCTCGATGCGCCGCCGCCGTCCGCCGCGACCACCGAGGACACCGTGGTGCCACCGCGCCCCGCCGCGACGGCCGCGCCCCCGGCCACGAAGCGCCGGTGGGTACCGGTGGCCGTCGGCGTCGCCGTGCTGGTGCTGGCCGGCGGGCTGACCTGGATCGTGCTGCGCGGCGGCACCGGCGCCCCCGCGCTGGGCGCGGAGACGGCGACCGCGTCGGCGCCCACCGGCAACGCACTGCCCGAAGCGGTGGTCCCCGCCCCGACCGACCTGACCGGCACGGTCACCCCGGCGGGGGTCGTCTTCACCTGGACCAACCCCGCTCCCCAGGCCGGCGACAGCTACTCGTGGACGCGCTCCGATCCCGGTCAGGCCGGATCGGCCGCGGCGGTGACCGAGCCGTCGGTGACCGTCACGGGGGTCGCCCAGGCGTGCGTCGAGGTCGAACTGGTTCGCGACGACGGCCGGTACTCCGCCCGTCCGGCCCAGGCCTGCGCGGGTGGCTGACCCGATGACCGAAGCGTTGGATGTTCGCCGGGTCCGGATCGGGTTCTGCGGTGAGTGGTACGACGCCGACCCGGCCGCCGAGTTCGTCATCGGCCGGGAGGGTGACCTCGCCGTCGACGACAACCCCTACCTGCACCGGCGTTTCCTGGTGCTGACCTGGCAGCAGGACATGTGGTGGTTGGTGAACGCCGGAACCCAACTGTCGGCGACGATCTCGGACCCGGCCGGGGCCCTGCAGGCCTGGCTCGCGCCGGGCGGGCGGGTGCCGCTGGTCTTTCCCGACACCACTGTGCTGTTCACCGCCGGGCCCACCACCTACGAGATCGAGATCGTCTGTGAGGACCCGACCTTTACCCCGAGCCAGCTGGAACCCAGCAGTGGTATCGGCGCGACGACGATCGGCCCGGTGACCCTGACTCCCAGTCAGAAGCAGCTGATCGTTGCCCTGGCCGAACCGTTGCTCCGCCGGGAAGGAACCAGCATCAGCGCGATCCCGTCGTCGAAGGAGGCCGCCGCCCGCCTCGGGTGGGAGCTGACCCGCTTCAACCGCAAGCTGGACAACGTCTGCGACAAGTTCGATCGCCGCGGCGTTCGCGGGTTGCGGGGTGGTCCCGGGCAGCTGGCTTCGAACCGGCGCGCCCGGCTGGTCGAGCACGCGGTCACCGCCCGGGTGGTCACCGCCGACGACCTGAGCCTGCTCGACGGCGTGGACGCGGCCCGGTCCGGCATCGATCGGGCCGGTTCCGCCCGCTCCACGGCCGATGGGACGCCGGCGTGAGCGCCCGTCACCGGTGGCCGTGGTCCACCCGATCGACCGTCATCGTGGTCGTGACCACCCTGCTGGCGTCGGTGCTGGTGGTGCTGGGGGTGAACGCCCAGGGGTATCCGGTCACCGATGTGAATCTGTCCTCATCGACGGTCTGGGTGACGAACGAGGCCAAGGGCGTGGTCGGCCGCGTCAACCGGCAGATCGACGAGCTGAACTCGTCGGTCAAGGCGAACAAGCCGGCCTTCGACGTGCTGCAGGACGGCGACGCGGTGCTGGTCGTGGACCGGGTGAAGAACGAGGTCCGGCCGTTGGACGTGACCGTCGTCGCGCTCACCAGCCGGATCGGGATGCCGGAGAACGCGTCCGTCTCGTTCGGGGGCGGGGTCCTGGCGGTGGCCGACCCGGTGTCCGGGAATCTGTGGGCGGGAACGCCGGAGTCGCTGTCCGGCCTCGACCCGAAGACCGCACCGGCCCTGCTGACCACGGCGGCCGGCGCGCGGACGACGACGTCGGTGAACGGCACGGTGTTCGTGGTCGCACCGGGCAGCGACGCCTTGTGGTCCGTGACCATCGGCGGCACCGGTCAACCCGAGGGCTGGACCGCCGACGACCAGGGCACGCCGGTTCCGCCGGAACCCGGCCGGCTCGTCGGTGGGGCACTGACACCGGTGGCGGCCCAGGTGGTCTCCCAGGCGGCGCCGACCGTCGACCTCACCGCGGTGGGCGACACCCCGGTGGTGCTCGACCGGGCCACCGGTCAACTGATCCTGCCGGACCGGCGGGTCGACATTCCCGGAGGCGCCGACGGCGTGCTGCAGCAACCGGGGCCGGCGGCCGATGCCGTGCTGGTGGCCACCCGCAGCGGGTTGCTCCGGGTGCCGCTGGCCGGGGGCGACCCCCGGACCGTCGTCGACGGGATGTCCGGAACGCCCAGCGCCCCGGTCGGTCTGAACGGTTGCGCGCACGCGGCGTGGACCGGGAGCCGGCCCACCTACGCGGTGGCCTGTGGCACCGACGGACCCAAGATCGTGGACGTACCGAACGCCGACGCGTCGGCGACGCTGACCTTCCGGGTCAACCGGGACGTCATCGTCCTCAACGACCAGGCCACCGGCGCCATCTGGCTGGTCGACGCGGACATGAAGCTGATCACCAACTGGGACGACGTCCAGCAGCAGGACAGCTCCAGCGACGAGACCGCGCAGGACGGCGATCAGAACAGCTCCGACCAGCTGACCAACTCGCGCAACGACTGCGCCGCCACCAGCGCCGACGGCACCGGACCGGAGGCCGCCGCCGATCAGTTCGGCGTGCGGGCCGGCCGGACCACCGTGCTGCGAGTGCTGGACAATGACTCGTCGGCGGACTGCTCGATGCTGGCGGTCACGTCCGTGACGCCCCGGCCGACCGGCAATGACCCGGCGGCGGCGTCGATCACGATCGCGGAGGGTGGTCAGGCCGTCCAGGTGACGGTGCCGGCGACCGCATCCGGCCCGCTGCCGCCCTTCGAGTACACCGTCGACGACGGGCTGGGCCGGACGGCGACGGCCCCGGTGACCGTGACCGTGGCGGCCCCGGACGACACCCGGGCTCCCGCGAAGGTCCGCGATTCGGCGACGATCGTCGAGGTCGGTGGCACGGTGTCGTACAACGTGCTGCCCGATTTCCGCTCGCCGGTCGGCGAGGACCTGTCGTTGATCTCGGCGACCACCGACACGGACGACTCGGTGACGTTTCAGCCCAACGGCCTGGTGACGTTCCGGGACACCGGGTCGGCCGGCGCGATCAAGAAGGTCGTCGACCTGGTGATCTCGGACGGCACCGCGCAGGTGAACGGCAAGCTGACCATCGACGTGAAGGCCGAGGGGTCGACCAAGCCGGTACCCGGCCCGGTGGCGGCGACCGGCGCGGTGAACGAGGCGGTGACCGCCTTCCCGCTGCGCAGCGTGCTGTCCGGGTTGCGCGACACCGCCCGGGTGACCGCTGTCCAGCCGCTGGCGCCGGGCACGGCGGAGAAGCCGGCCATCGCCACCGCGACCCTCAACCCGCTCGACTCGACCGTGGCGCTGATCGGCACCGCGCCCGGCACGAGCTACTTCCTTTACACCGTGGTCGCGGGTTCGGCCAGCGCGACCGGCGTCATCCGCTTCGACGTCGCGGCGCCGCCGGACACCCCGCAGGCGCCGGTCGTCACGCCCGACGTGGGCTACCTGGTGCCCGGCCGCACCCTGGTGATCGATCCGCTGGCCAACGACCGCGACCCGATGGGATCGGTGCTGGCGGTGCAGTCGCTCACCCAGCCGGCGGACAGCCCGCTCACCGCCACCGTGCACGGCCTGAGCCTCGTGCAGGTCTCGTCGTCGCGAACCGTGCCGCCCGGTGGCGTCACCCTGACCTACGTGGCGGCCAACGCGGCCGGCAGCACCACCGGGCAGATCCGGGTGATTCCGGTGCCTGCCCCGCTGGTGCCGCAGCCGCCCGTCGCGTCGGACATCTCGGTGTCGGTCCGAGCCGGCGACGCGGTGACGATCCCGATCGGCACGTACGCCACCGACCCGACCGGTCAGACACTCAGCGTCAAGCCGTTCCCGGACGACACCCTGCCGGCCGATCAGGGTCTGGTGTTCGCCACCGACTCGGCGATCAGGTACCTGGCGCCGGCGATCCCGCCGCCGACCACCGTCCGGTTCAGCTACACGGTGCTCAACACCGATCTGCTGTCCGACACCCGCACGGTGACGGTCTCGGTGCTGCCGGCCGATCCGACCGTCAACAGCGCGCCGCAGAACCCGCCGCTCACCACGGCGCGGGTCTTCGCCGGGCGCACCACCGCGATCCCGTTGCCGCTGAACGGGCTCGACCCGGACGGTGACTGGGTGACGTTCGCCGGCCAGACCGACCCGGCGCCCACCCTGGGCCGGGTGGACAAGGTCGGACCGGCCACGCTGCGTTACACCGCGCTCGGTGCGTCCGGCCTGGACACCGCCGGGTACCTGGTGACCGATCCGTTCGGCAAGCAGGCCAAGGGTCAGCTGCGCGTCGCGGTCATCGCGCCCCCGGCCGTCGCGGAACCGCCGGTCGCGCCCGACCTGGACGTGGTGGTCCGGCCCGGCCGGACGGTCGGCGTGGACGCCATCGGCGCCGCGTCCGACCCCGGTGGGAACACCCCCTTCAGCTATGCCGATCCCGCGCTGGTGGTGCCGGCCGGCATCGACGCGCAGATCGGCGACGGCGTCGTGGTGGTCGACGCCGCGGACTCCGAAGGGGTCTTCCCGATCAAGTACACGGTGCGCAACGCCAAGGGCCTGGCCGCGTCCGGCATCCTGACGGTCACCGTCTCGGCGACCGCTCCGCTCGCCCTGCCGACCGCCACGGACGTCTTCGTCGACGCGTCGATGCTGTCCGCGGACGGATCGTCGGCGACGGCCGACGTGACCGGCTCGGTCACGAACCGATCCGGCCAGGTCGCCGATCTGACCGTGGCGGCCGATGGCACCGGCGTCGCCGTGTCCGGCCGGGCGGGCACCGCGCCGGTGACCGACCGCCGGCAGGTCATCGCCTACCGGGTCACCAACCTGGACGGCGA
This sequence comes from Nakamurella sp., assembly GCF_044224575.1. Classification (GTDB taxonomy): domain Bacteria; phylum Actinomycetota; class Actinomycetes; order Mycobacteriales; family Nakamurellaceae; genus Nakamurella. The sequence continues at coordinate 235,250 of NZ_JBGAKE010000001.1, read as the reverse complement.
CGCCGCCCGGGCGTTCGTCGTCGTGCCGTCCCGGGCCGAACTGGCCCCGGTGTAGCAGCCGGACCGGACCCAGTCGCAGCCGGCGGCGCCGCCGCAGGCCCGCGGCGACGTGCCGCCGTTCCGGATCAACGCCGGCGAGACCAAGAGCGTGCCGGTCGCCGACTACGTGGTCGTCGACGCCGGGCGCAGCGTGCAGGTGCCGGCCGGCGCCGCCACCACCGCCAGCCAGGGCACCGTGCAGCGACTGGACGATGGCCACCTGCAGTATTCGGTGCCCGAGGACGCCGCCGGCTCCGCGCTCATCAACGTGCAGGTGTCCGACGGCACCGCGGACCCGGTCTTCGTGCCCATCCCGGTGGAGATCATCCCGAAGGTCACGCCGCCGCCGACGTTCTCCGGCGCCACCATCAACGTGGAGAAGGGGTCATCGGCGACCCAGGACCTGGCCGGTCTGGTCGGCACGTCCACGCCGGAACAGGCCGCCGCCCTGACCTTCTCCGGTCCCACCGGGTTGTCGGGTGGGATCTCCGGGTCGCTGGACGGCTCCGTGCTGACCGTCACCGCCGACACGGCCGCGGCGCGCGGCACGTCGGCGACGGCCACCGTCACGGTCTCCGACGGCACCAACACGGTCAGCGGGGCGATCGCGGTCAACGTGGTCGGATCGACCGCGGCCCTGCCCACCGTTCAGGCCGCCCGCCAGGTGGAGGCCTCGGCCGGTGAACCGGTGACGGTGAACGTGCTCGAGGGCGCCTACAACCCGTTCCCGGACACCCCACTGATCGTCGTCGCGGCGACCGCATCGAACGGGACCGCGGTGCAGATCGCCGGCGGTTCGCTCACGATGACCCCGCCGGCCGGGGCGCTGGAGCAGTTCACCGTGTCGTTCACCGTCGCCGACGCCACCGGCGATGCCGACCGGCAGGTGCAGGGCACGCTGACGGTGATCCCGCTGGCCAAGCCGGATGCGCCGACCGCGGTGGTGGCGACGTCGCTGGGCAAGCCGGACAGCGTCGACGTGGCCTGGCGGGCGCCCGCCCTGACCCGGCCGGCGATCAGCGCGTTCACCGTGTACTGGAGCGGCGGATCGACCACCTGCGCCGGGGACGCCGGGCATTGCGAGGTCGGCCCGCTCACCCCCGGCACCGCCTACACGTTCGAGGTGGCGGCCACCAACGGCGAGGGGGAGGGACCGCGCTCGGCGCCGTCCGCGTCGATCACCCCGGACGTCGAGCCGGACACCCCGGCCGCGCCGGCGGCGACCTGGGCCGCGCCCGGGTCGATCACGGTGAACTGGCGGACGCCGAACAATCGGGGGTCGGCGATCGTGAGCTATCTGCTGACCACCAACACCGGCGACCAGCGCACGGTGGCCGCGGGCAGCACGACCGCGACGTTGACCGGGCTGGATCCCACCGTCCAGGTGAACGTGACGGTTTCGGCGACGAACTCCACCGGCAAGACGAGCCAGACCTCGGCACCGTCGAACTCGCTGTATCCCAGCGACACCACCCTGGCGCCGGGCACTCCCGGCCTGGTCGCGGGGAAGGATGCCGGCGGTACCCGCACCATCACCGCGACCTGGGCGGCGGCCGAGCCGCGCGGCGACCCGGCCGAGAGCTACCTGGTCTCGGTCAACGGGTCCACCGCCACCGTCACCGCGCCGACCACCAGCTACGTCATCGCGAACGTGCGCGACGGTCAGGAGTACACGGTGTCGGTGGTTGCCCGCAATCACGTGGGCGACTCGGCGGCCAGCGGGTCGGCGTCCCTGACCACCAACCCCGATGCGGCCGACGTCACCGACGCGGTCGCGACCGGGGCGGACCGCCAGATCCGGGTGACGGTGCAGGCCACCTCGACGGCGGGCGGGGCGATCGGGGAGTACCGGATCTTCGCCAACGGCACCCAGGTCGGCACCGGGGGCACCAGTCAGACGGTGACGGTCGGGGCCAACGGAACCTCATACACCTTCACCGCGCAGGCTTGCCTCAGCGGCTCGTGCAGCACGCAGACCGGCGACGCCAGGACCGCCAGCGCGTACGGGCCGGTCGGGGCGCCGAGCGTCGCGCACACCGACACCAGCCAGACCCAGGTCCGGTTCAACTGGACCCCCCCGGCCGACAACGGCCGCGGCCCGATGCAGACCAGTTACCAGGTCGATGGTGGCGGCTGGTCCGGCTGGGCCGACGGCGGCGGCTCGATCGTGGTCGGCAACGCCTGCGCCCAGGCGCATTCCATCGTCGTCCGGGCCCGGGACAGCGCCGGGCTGGAGGGCGCGCAGACCGCGTCCGCGTCCGGGAGTTCGGCCGCGTGCCCGCCGCCGCCGGCGACGGTCCAGAAGGTCATCTACGGCAACGCCACCGGGCACAAGGGCAGCGGCCCGACCTCGGTGACCTGCCTCGGGCCCAACTGCCGGTTCATCGCCGTGCAGGTCACCAACTTCCCGCCCAACACCCCGGTGCAGTGCACGGTCGTCGGGGTGACCGCCAACGCCAGGAACACCGACGGCAGCGGTGCCGTGTATGTGGACTGGGGCTGGTACTCGGGCACGCCGGACCAGGAGACCGCCACCTGTTCCGGGGGCGGGGTGACCAGGTCCGGATGACCAGAACACGAACACGAACTGTTGGGGGAGAGCACCGATGACGATGACTCCGGAGCACGCGTCCTGGTTCGCCGAGACGTTCGGCAAGCTGGTGGCCAATGTCGGCCAGGCCGTGCGGGGCAAGCCCCGGCCGATCGGGCTGGCGGTCACCTGCCTGCTGTCCGAAGGTCACCTGCTGCTCGAGGACTTCCCGGGCACCGGCAAGACGTCGCTGGCCCGGGCGCTCGCGGACACGCTGCAGGGCAACAGTTCCCGCATCCAGTTCACCCCCGACCTGCTGCCCAGCGACGTCACCGGGGTGACCATCTACGACCAGGCGACCAAGCGGTTCGAGTTCCACAAGGGCCCGATCTTCGCGTCCATCGTGCTGGCCGACGAGATCAACCGGGCGTCGCCGAAGACCCAGTCGGCGCTGCTGGAGGTGATGGAGGAGGCCAAGGTCACCGTCGACGGCGTCTCCCACTCGGTGGGCAACCCGTTCATGGTGATCGCCACCCAGAACCCCATCGAGCACGCCGGCACCTACCGGTTGCCGGAGGCGCAACTGGACCGCTTCCTGATCAAGACCTCCCTGGGGTACCCGGACCACGCGGCGACGGTGGAGATCCTGGCCGCCGCCCAGACCCGCAGCCACCGGCTGGAGATCGCGCCGCTGATCACGCCGACCGCGGTGGTCGACATGGCCGAGTTGGCCGCCTCCGTGCACGCCGACCCGTCGGTCCTGGACTACGTCGCGCAGATCGCCGAGCAGACCCGCACCTCGCCCCTGACCAGCCTGGGCGTGTCGGTCCGGGGATGCCTGGCGCTGCTGCGGGCCAGCCGCACCTGGGCCGCCGCGCACGGCCGGCACTACGTCACCCCGGACGACGTCAAGGCGCTGGCCGAACCCGTACTGGCGCATCGCATCCTGCTCGACGCCGAGGCCGAGTTCGCCGGCACCACGGTGGCCGACGTGCTCGGTCAGATCCTCGCCGAGGTGCCGCCGCCGGAGCGTCGCGGAGTCCCGGCGTGACGCTCACCGCGGACCGGCCGGCCGCCTCGTCACCCCCGCGGTCGGCCGCTGCCCCGCCGGCCGGGGAGCCGGTGCCGACCCGGCCCTCGCTCGGTGGGCGGCTGCGGCGGGCCGCGTGGGGCCTCCGTCGCACCGCCGCCCGCGTCGTCGGCACGGTCCGTTCCCGGCTGCGGCCGGTCACCGGCGTGATCACCACCCTGGGCCGGACCGCGCTGGGCGCCGCCGCGGTGCTGCTGCTGTTCGCGTTCTGGGGCGGCTGGGTCGAGTTTGCGGTGGCCGGGGTCGCCCTGCTGGTCGCGGTGCTGGCGGCGCTGCTCTTCTCGATCGGGCGTTCCAAGTACCGGGTGGAGATCGACCTGCGCACCCGGCGGGTCGTCGTCGGGGAACCCGCATCCGGCCGGATCCTGGTGTCCAGCACCGCGTCCCGCCCGATGCTCGCGTCGCGGCTGGAACTGCCGATCGGCGCCGACGTCGGCCGGCTCGCCGTTCCGGCGCTGCAACCCGGCGAGCAGCACGAGGAGCTGTTCGTGGTGCCCACCCAGCGCCGCGCGGTGATCACCGTCGGCCCGGCCCGGTCGGTCCGCGGGGACGCGTTCGGGCTGGTGCGGCGGGAGGTCCGCTGGACCGACCCGCAGCTGCTCTACGTGCACCCCCGGACGACCTCGCTGTCGGGCGCGGTGGCCGGCTTCTTCCGGGATCTCGAAGGCCAACCGAGCGACGACCTGGCCACCGACGACCTCTCGTTCCACGCGCTGCGCGGGTACGTGCCCGGTGATGACCGCCGGAACATCCACTGGCGGACCTCAGCCCGGTCGGGGGCACTGATGGTGCGCCAGTTCGTGCAGACCCGCCGGTCGCACATCGCCGTCGCGCTGTCCACCGACGCCGCCGAATACGCCGACGCCGACGAGTTCGAACTGGCCATCGAGGCCGGCGCATCGGTGGTGGTTCAGGCGGCCAAGGAGGGCCGCGAGCTGACCCTGATCACCGGTCCGGTCTCGTTGCCGTCCGGCCCCGTCCGGCGCACCCTGGACCAACTGGCCGGGGTGGGCCTGGACACCGACGCCCCACGGTCGGCGGCCGCCGAGACGGGTGTCGCGGCCGCCGCCCGCCGGGTCGTCGAGGTCGCCCCCGACGTGTCGATCGTGTTCCTGCTGTGCGGCTCGACGCCTACTCCGGCCCAGATCCGTCGGGCCGGAGCGCTGCTGCCGCTGGGCGTCCGGGTGGTGGCGGTGCGGGCGGTGCCCGGGATCGCGCCGACGGTCCGGCGGATCTCCGGGGTCACCGTGGTCACCGTCGGGTCACTGGACAAGCTGCCGCCGACCCTGCGCAAGGTCCGCGGATGACGGCGCGGTCGGGGGCCCGGACGTGACCGGGCGAGCTCGGTCCCTGGGCCCGGCGGCCGTCGACGCGGCGGTGATCGCCGCGCTGGTCGTGGTGGCATCCCTGGCGTTCGGCGGTGCCTACGGCGGCACCCGGTGGCTGATCGCCGTCGCCGGCGGAGCGGTGATCGGAGCGGCGGCCGCGCTGCTCGCCGCCCGGCTGCGCCGGCCCTGGTGGGGCACGGTGCTTGCCGCCCTGCTGGGCTACCTGGCCTTCGGAGCGGCGCTGGCCGTCCCGTCCACCGCCATCGGCGGGGTCGTGCCGAGCGCCGAATCGCTGCGGCTGCTCACCCTCGGCGTGAGCACGTCCTGGCAGCAGCTGCTCACGGTGGCGGTGCCCGTCGGCACGTCCGGGGCGTTGATGATCCCCGCGTACCTGACGGCCCTGGCCACGGCCGCGGTGGGCACGAGTATCGCGGTGCGCACCCGGCGGCCGGCGTGGGCGCTGACCGCGCCGCTGGCGATGCTGTTGGTTGCCGCCCTGTTCGGGTCGGCAACGCCGTGGCTGCCGGTGGTCGCCGGGCTCGGCGTCGCCGTCGGCGGCCTGACGTGGGCATCCTGGCGGACCCGGACCGCCGGTTCCGGGCTGGACCTGCGCCGCCCGCTCTCGGCCGTGGTGGTGCTGGCCGCCGCCGCGTCGGCCGGCCTGTACCTGGGGCCGCAGCTGGACGTGGGCGAGCGGTACGCGCTGCGGGAAACCGTCCAGCCGCCGTTCGACCCGCAGCAGTACCCGAGCCCGCTGGTCGGCTTTCGCAAGTACTTCAAGGAGCAGCGGAAGGCCGACCTGTTCACCGTCACCGGGTTGCCGGCCGGTGGCCGCATCCGGCTGGCCGCGCTCGACGACTACAACGGCGTCACCTACGCCACCTCCGGCACCGTCGACCCGTTCCGCAAGGTCGGCGACCACATCACCGATGACCAGGCCGCCCCGGGCTCGACGGCGGCCGCCGTCGACGTCACGATCGAGGACTACCGAGGGGTGTTCCTGCCGATCGGCGGCAATCTGACCGGGCTCACCTTCGACGCCGGCGACCGGACCCGGCTGCAGGACGCCTTCCGCTATTCGCCGGGCAACGCGACCGGGGTGGTGGTCACCGGGCTGTCCGCCGGCGACGCCTACCGGTCGGACGTGTTGATCACCCCGCCCGCCGCGGAGCTGAATCTCGGCTCGACGCCCTTCGAAAAGGTCACGTTGCCCGCGCCGGGCAAGATCCCGGACGAGGTCAAGACGCTGGCCGGCACGCTCAGCGAACCGGCCGGCACCCCGTACGAGAAGGTCGCGGCGATCCAGAAGGGTTTGGCCGACCAGGGTTTTCTGTCCCACGGCACCCAAGGGGAGGAGCCGTCGGCGTCCGGGCACGGCCTGGACCGGCTGAGCGCGCTGGTCGGCGACCGGGCGCTGGTGGGTGACCAGGAGCAGTTCGCGCCGACGATGGCGTTGATGCTGCGGTCGTTGGGCATCCCGGCGCGGGTGGTGATGGGCTTCGCGCCGCCCACCGGACCCGCCGCGGCCGATGGGAACGACCCATCGGCCCCGGCCGGCGCCGGCGGGTGGACCGTGCAGGGCGCGGACGCCACCGCGTGGGTGGAGGTTCCGTTCCAGGGGGTCGGCTGGGTCGCCTTCGATCCCACCCCGGACGACCAGCGCACCGAGCAGGAGCCGGACCCGCAGCCGGAGGTGGCGCCGCGGGCCCAGGTGCTGCAGCCGCCGCCGCCGCCGCAGCCACCGCAGGAGGTCGCGACCGACGACGTCGATCGCAGTAGTGGCGATCAGGACCAGGGCAACACCGCCGACGACGACCAGGCCGACTCGGGCGCCCTGCTGCGCACGATCCTGCTGGTCACCGCCTGGGTCGGCATCCCGCTGCTGCTGATCGGCGGCCCGATCGCGCTGATCCTCTGGCTCAAGGCGCGGCGCCGTCGGCGGCGTCAGGAGGAGGCCGTCGTCGCCGACCGGTTCGCCGGTGGCTGGGACCAGATCATGGACGTGGCGACCGATCTCGGCTACTCCGGGGATCGGGGGCGGACGCGGGCGGAGACCGCCGCCGACCTGGACGATGCCTTCGGCGGGTCCACCGTGCTGCTCGCCCGGCGGGCCGACGCCCGGGTGTTCGGCCCCGAAGACCTCGACGACGTCGACGCCCGGCTGTTCTGGGCGGACGTCGACGCCGCCGCGCTCGGCCTGAGCGCGGGCCGCAGTCGCTGGCGGCGCGGCCTCGCGGCAGTGTCGCTGCGGTCGCTGCGCCGGCGCCGCGGAGGTCGCCCGTGAGGCTCAAATTCTCCTTCGCCCGGGCGGGGGGAGCAACCGTCGACCTGGTGGCGACCGCCGATGCCACGGTGACGGTGGGCGACCTGGCCGCCGCGCTCGATCGGTGCGACCCGGACCGGGAGTTCCGCGCGGGACCCGACCCCGGCGCCCGGCCGGCATCCCGGTTGACCCTGCGGGTGCACTCCGGATCGAGTCCGACCGGGCCGAGCGCGGTGCTGTCCGCGGACCTGCCGCTGTCCGTGAGCGGGCTGCGGTCGGGTTCGCTGGTCACGTTGGCCGCCGTCAGCGACCGGTTCGTCGGCTCCCGCGACCACCGGGGCACGGCCGCGGCCACCCTGTCCGTCCTGTCCGGACCCGACGCGGGACAGGAGTTCCCGCTGGCCGAAGGCACCAGCGTGATCGGTCGGGATGCCGGCTGCGACGTGCGGCTGACCGACCCGCTGGTCTCCAAACGGCACGCCCGGATCACCGTCGGCGATGCCGCCGAGATCGTCGACACCGGATCCGCGAACGGGCTGATCATCGGTGGGGCCCAGGTGCCGCGGGCCGTGGTCCGCCCGCACGACCGGATCATCCTGGGGGAGACGGCGATCGGCATCACGGTGCACCGCACCGCCGCGGCGGCCCTGGCGCAGACCGCCGACGTGGACTTCAACCGGTCGCCCCGGCTGGACCCGACCTTCCCGGGGGAGGAATTCCAGGCTCCCGACCCGCCGGAGAAGCCGCAACGCCAACGGTTCCCGCTCATCGCCAGCCTCGCCCCGTTGGTGATGGGCGCCGTGCTGTTCGCGTTCACCCGCAGCGCGCTGTCCATCGTCTTCGTCGCGCTGTCCCCGCTGTTCATGATCGGCAACTGGGTCGACAACCGGATCCAGAACCGTCGGCTGGTGCGCGACGGTGACCGGGAGTTCGCCGCGGCCGTGCACCAGCTGCGCGAGGAGATCGCCACCGCGCTGGCCCGGGAACGGGTCGGACGGCTCGCCGAATGCCCGTCCACCGCCGAGGTGGTCGACGCGATGCGCCGGCAGACGCCGCTGTTGTGGACCCGGCGGCGCGAGCACGAGCGGATGCTCACCATCCGCCTCGGGGTGGGGACGCAGCCCAGCCGGCACACCGTCGAACTGCCGAACCGCAGCCGCACCCAACCCCGGCACTGGCTGGCCCTGGCCGCGGTGCGGGACGCCGCCGCCGAGGTTCCGGGTGTGCCGGTGGTCGGCGATCTGCGGGATTCGGGTTCGATCGGGGTGGCCGGGCCGCGGGCGGCGGCGGTCGGGGTGGGCCGCGGCCTGGTCGCCCAACTCGCCGGCCTGCATTCACCGGCCGATCTGACCGTCGTCGCGTTCGTCTCGGCGGACACCATCGGCGACTGGGGATGGCTGAAATGGTTGCCGCACAACGGCTCCGCCTTCTCGCCGGTCACCGGGCCGCAGCTGGCCGGGGAGGCGGCAGCCGGCTTGCGGCTGGTCGCCGAGCTCGAAGAACTGATCATCCGCCGGACCGCCGTCAGCGCGGCAGACACGGACGCCCCGCCCTGGCCGGCCGTCGTTGCGGTGATCGAGGACGCGGCCCCGGTCGAGCGGTCCCGGTTGGTCGGGCTGGCGGAGAGCGGGCCGCTGGCCGGCGTGCACGTTCTCTGGATCGCCGGCGGCCAGGAGCGACTGCCCGCCGCCTGCCGCACCTTTCTGGCCGTGGCCGACGGCAGCGGTACGGTTGCGGCCGGTTTCGTCCGGGCGGGCGCGCAGATCGCGCCCGTCGTGTGCGAAACCCTGGACGGGCCGACCGCATCGGCGGCGGCTCGCGCCCTCGCGCCGGTCGGCGACGCCGGCGTGCGGATCGAGGACGACTCGGACCTGCCCCGGTCGGTCTCGTTCCTGGCCCTGGTCGGGGCGGATCTCGCGGCCGACCCGGCAGCGGTGCTGGAACGCTGGCGCGAGTCCGAGTCGATCGTGCGGCGGGGTGGCGAGAAGCCCACGCGCCGGCGCAATCTGGGCCTGCGCGCGGTGGTCGGCCAGTCCGCCGGTGAATCGCTCACGCTGGATCTGCGCAGCCAGGGACCGCATGCCCTGGTGGGTGGGACGACCGGCGCCGGGAAGAGCGAGTTCCTCCAGTCCTGGGTGCTCGGGATGGCCGCCGGCTACAGCCCGGACACGCTGACGTTCCTGTTCGTGGACTACAAGGGCGGCGCCGCGTTCGCCGAGTGCATCTCGCTGCCGCACAGTGTCGGCATGGTGACCGACCTGTCCCCGCACCTGGTCCGGCGCGCGCTCACCTCGCTCAACGCCGAACTGCGGCACCGGGAGCACATTCTCAACGCCAAGAAGGTCAAGGACCTGCTGGAGCTGCAACGCCGCGGCGACCCCGACGCGCCGCCCAGCCTGGTCATCGTGGTCGACGAATTCGCCGCGCTGGTCCAGGAGGTGCCCGAGTTCGTCGACGGGGTGGTCAACGTCGCCCAGCGCGGGCGCTCCCTCGGCCTGCACCTGATCCTGGCCACCCAGCGCCCGGCCGGCGTGATCAAGGACAACCTGCGGGCGAACACGAACCTGCGGATCGCGCTGCGGATGGCCGACGCCGCCGACTCCACGGACGTGCTGGGCTCGCCGCTGGCGGCCGACTTCTCACCGGACATTCCCGGGCGCGGCGCGGCCAAGACCGGCCCGGGCCGGATCACCGGCTTCCAGACCGGCTACGTCGGCGGGTGGACCGGCCGCGGCGAGGAACGAGTTCAGTTGGACCTGCACGAGTTGACCTTCGGCGCCGGCCGGGCCTGGGAGGAGCCGGCCGAGGTGAGTGCGGCCGGCGGGGCCGAGTCCGGGGCGGAGCTCGGACCGACCGATATCGCCCGGTTGGTGGGCACCGTCTCCGAGGCGGCCCGCCGGGCCGAGATCCCGGAACCGCGCCGGCCCTGGCTGCCCGAGCTCGCCGGCACCTACGACCTGCAGTTCCTGCGCCAACGCACCGACCACGAGCTGATCCTCGGGGTGCTGGACGACCCGGGGCGGCAGGAGCAGCGCAGCGTCGCCTTCCAGCCGGACGTCGACGGCAACCTGGCGGTGTACGGCACCGGCGGCGCCGGGAAGTCCACGCTGCTCCGCACCCTCGGCATCGCCGCCGGCATCACCCCGCGGTCCGGGCCGTGCCACGTGTACGGGCTGGACTTCGGGTCGGCCGGGTTGCGAATGCTCGAACCACTGCCGCACGTCGGGTCGATCATCTCCGGCGACGACACCGAACGGGTCGTCCGGTTGATCCGGTTCCTGCGCGAACTGGTCGAGGAACGCGCCGTCCGGTACGCGGCCGCACGGGCCGGGACGATCACCGAGTACCGGCAGATCACCGGTCGCGCCGACGAACCGCGGGTGCTGGTCCTGCTCGACGGGCTGGCCGGATTCCGGGCCGAATACGAGTTCGCCGGCCGGGCCAACCATTTCGGGTCCCTGACGCAGGTCGCGGCCGACGGCCGGCCGGTCGGCGTGCACCTGGTGGTCTCAGCCGACCGGCCCGCCACCGTGCCGGCCGCGCTCGGTTCGACCATTCAACGGCGGGTGGTGCTCCGGCTGGCCGACGACAACGATTATCTGATGCTCGACACCGGCACCGACGTGCTGGACGCCTCGTCGCCGCCCGGTCGCGGGGTGCTGGACGGAAAGGACCTCCAGGTGGCCGTGTTCGGCGGCGCCGCCAATGTGGCCGAGCAGGCCCGGGCGATCGACCGGCTCGCCGGCACCCTGCGGTCGCGCGGCACCGCGCCGGTGCCGGAGATCCGCCGGCTGCCCGAGGTGGTCCACGCGGGCGACCTGGCCGCCGCTGTCGCCGCGGCCTCCCGGACCGGAACCCCCGGTCAGCCGGGCGGACTCGCCGGCCGGCTGGTGATCGGGCTGGCCGATGACACCCTCGGACCGGTGGCGATCGAGCCGAGCGGGGTGTTCCTGCTGGCCGGACCGCCCGGGTCGGGCCGCACGACCTGCCTCGGAGCGCTGGCCACCGCGGCGGTCCGGCGGCGACCGAACGCCGACCGGTACTACCTGGGCAACCGGCGGTCACCGCTGGCGGCGACGCTGCCCGGCCGGCTGGGGTGGACCGACGCAGCCGACAGTCCGGAGCGGGTGGCCGAACTGGCCGGCAAGCTGGCGTCGAGCCTGGCCGCGGCGCCGCCCACGCTGGTGGTGATCGAGGGGCTGACCGACTTCCTGTCCGGCCCGGCCGAGATGGCGCTGCAGGAACTGGTCAAGGTCGTCAAGGCCGGAGATCACCTGCTGCTCGCCGACTCCGAGACCTCGACCCTCACCTCGTCCTGGCCGCTGGTGCAATCCGTGCGGTCGGCCCGCCGCGGGCTGGCGCTGCAACCCGACCAGACCGAGGGTGACGCGATCTTCCGCACCAGCTTTCCCCGGATCACCCGCGCCGAGTTCCCGCCCGGCCGCGGCCTGCTCGTCGAAGGAGGCAAGACCAGGAAGGTGCAGATCGCACTGCCGGACTGAGGTCGCGGCCCGGGACCGCGTCGATGGGGACTCGTCCCCATCGACGGATCCGGATCGGACCCAGAGACTGGACCCGACGCCGCGCGAGCGGCAACCACCACACTACGGACCGAGAATGGTCCGTCCGAAGGGGAGTGAACGGTATGGCCATGTTCGGAATGGACATCAGCGAGGTCCGCACGCTGGCGACCAACCTGCAGACCGCGTCGTCGGACATCACCCACATGATCAGCCGGCTCAACGGCGAGCTGGCCAAGACCACCTGGGTCGGCCCGGACCGTCAGCGGTTCGAGAGCGATTGGCAGTCGCACCACGTCACCGCGTTGCAACAGGTGGCGCAGGCGTTGACCGACGCCGGCATGCTGGCGACGAACAACGCCCAGCAGCAGGAAGACGCCTCCAACGCCTGACGCCGCGGGCCGGCTCCGGCCTGGAGTCCGGACACCGTGACCCGAGAACCGGGGAGGGGGAGCAGATGAGTCAGATGGTCGGGGCCGACGTCGCCGAACTCCGCGCGCTGGCGGCCACGTTCGAGGGCAGCGCAGCACAGTTGGGTTCCATCGATAGCCAGGTCTCCTGGCGCATCCACTCCGCTCCCTGGCACGGGGCCGATGTCAGCCGGTTCCAGCACGACTGGACCTCCGTCCACCGGCGGTCGATCGCGAACGCGGCGACCTCGCTGGCCGCCGCCGCCCAGGTGTTGCGCGCCAACGCCGACCAGCAGGAGCTGGCCAGTGACGCAACCTTTGGCGGCCGGGTGCCCGCGGTCGGGCAGTTCCTGGCGGGGCGGCCCGACGCCGTGGACCGGGTCGACGACCGCGGTTGGATCACGCGGGTGCTGGACCTCACCGAATCGGTGCCCTGGCGGATCGTCAGCGCGGCCGACACCATCCACGACGCAGCCGAAACCGGCGTCGAGATGGTCGAGAAGTGGGGCGCGAAAGGCACTCTGGTCGAGAAGTTTCTGCAGGCCGCTCCCGAAGAGCTGACGACGCTCGGAAAGGTCGGCCGATGGCTCGGTCCCGTCGGCATGGTCGTCGACGGACTCGAGTTCGGTAACGACCTGCGGCACGGGGACGGCTGGGGGATGGCCCTGAGCGCGGCCTCCTTTGCCGTCACCGGCGTGGCCACCTTGGCCGCCTTCGGGCTCGGGGGCGCCCTGATTGTCGGCGCGGCCCCGGCGCTGGCGGTAGGGGCGGCCGTGGTGGGGCTGGCCAGCCTTGCCTACCACGAGCGCGAAGCCATCGGGAAGTTCGCCGGCGCGGTGGGGGGAACCGTGGCCAAGGCCGGGGCATGGGCGGCGGACCGGGCCGTCGATCTGGGTCGCAGCCTCGTCCAAGGAGCGGCCGACGGGGCCAGGACGGTGGCCGACACGGCCGGTGGGATCGCCCGGTCGGTCACCGAAGCCGGCCGGAACTTCGTCGACGGGATCTTCCGGAAGCCGGCGTGGACGCCGTGGTGAGTAGGACAGGGGACCGAAAATGACCTCATCCGCTGCAGACCCAGCGGCGCCGATCGGCATCACCGCGCACGAGCTTCGCTATCTGTTCAATCTGGAGCCGACCGAGGTCGCGCGGGCGAACCGGCGCCGATTCAGTTTGCCCGAGGTTGCCGACGAGTCGGACGCCATCGGCGCCGGCGCCGCGACCTTACTCGTCCGGGGCCTGGCCAGGGTCGCCGATGGCACATTGGTGCTCGACGAGATCACCGGCCTGATCGGTTACGTCATCACGCACGCACGGGTGTGGACAGAGCTGGCGCTGCTGGCTCCCGAGATCACCGATGGCGCGCTCATCCTGACTGCCGACGACCTCAGCCTGCTGTTCACCCCACGCTCCCTGGCAATCTTCGAGGTCGTTGCGTTGCGGCCGGGCAGCCCGGTCCGGGACACCGTTCTCCCCCTGGCCCGGGCCTTCCTGGACGAGTCGGACGACCGGATCGCGGTGGTCCGCGCATCGACCGACACCGGTGAGGAGTCGGCCGCGGTCGTCCGGATCGGTGGCGACCGGTGGCGCGTCGCGCACGACGTCCCCCGACCCGGTGCCCCGGAGCTTCCCGCGTCGGCCTACGTCGACCGGGACCGGGTGAGCGCGCTGGCCGACCTGGCGAAGGTGGTCACTCGATGACATCGACCATCGCCCAACCCGTTCCGACGGTCGCCCTGTCATTGCCCGAGCTCGTCTACCTGCTGCACCTGGCCCCGGCGGACGGGCAGGCGCTGACCCGGGAGCGGCTGCAGCTGGTCGCCGAACCGGATCAGGATGTGCTGCGCTCGGGGCTGTCCGCGCTCGCCGCCCGCGCCGGGGTCGGCATCACGCGCGGGTCGATCCGGCCCACGCCGGAGAACGCCGTCGTTGCCGCCGTGCTGGCCACCGCGCAGCGGTGGGTGGAGATCGGCGTGGCCGGCGGGGGACGATCCGAGGTGGTGCACGTCGTCGAGGGCAGCGGGGCCGTCCTGATCGTCAACCGCCGACCGCTGGGTGTGCTCGAATTCGCCGGCCTGCGCCCGGGAGTGGCGATCGCGGCGGCGGTACTGCAGATCCTGACCCCGCTCTCCGCAGTCGACGCGACGGGCCGGGTGGTCGTCAACGCGGTCGGCTTCGGCGGGCCGACCGCCGCCATTCACGGCGTGCGGCGAGGTGCGGGTTGGACGTTGGCCCGATGGCCCGGGGCCGAGCCGTTGGTGCCGGACGACGTCCGGCGGGCGGCGGACGGTGCGAACCCAACGACCGGGTGGGCGAACCTGGGCCACGGCAGTGCTGCGGACCTGCTGTCCTGGGCGGCCATCACCGTGGGTGGCGGCGCGCCGGCCGGGGGGCCGTCCGCATGACGATGGTCGGAGCCGACCTGGATGAGCTGGAACGGCTCGCCGCCGTCCTGGACGAGGCGGCGGGGGAGACCCGGCGGATCGAGTGGTTGGCGAGTTCAAGACTTTTCGTCGCCGAGTGGGCCGGTGCGGACATCGACGACGTCCGCCTGCGGTGGAACAGTGGCTGTCGGCCGGGTCTGCGTCGGACCACCGAGTCGTTGCACGATGCCGCCCGGCAGATCCGGCAGCAGGCCGAGCAGCAGCGCCGCGCCTCGGATGCCGGTTGGTACTACACGCGGTCGATCACGGACCGGCGCGCCATCGCGGAGGTGTTGGGGGACTGGTGGAACGGGGCCATCGGCGTCGGTCGCTCGTTCCTGCAGACCGTCGGGCGGGTGACCGGGAACCTGCTGGTCGGGCTGGGGTCGCTCGCGCTGGACGGCGCGAGCGCGGTCGCCCGGGTCGCCGCCGGGATCGGCCAGGAACTGGCCGACGCCGGCCGGTCGATCTTCGACGACGTCGTGGTCCCCGCCCTCGAGCGAGACCTGTTCGAACTGTACGACTGGGCCGCCGCCTTGCCGCTGGTCGGCGAACTGGTCGAGCAGACCGCGGGGGTGGTGCCCGCCGATTCCCTGGTCGGTGGGGTCGGCGGGCAACTCGATGTCAGCCGGATCTACGACAACCTTGCGGACAACTACGGTGGGCCGGGGCACATCGAGGTGCAGACCGTGCGCGGAGCGGACGGCCAGTTGCGCTACGTCGTTTACATCCCGGGTACCCAGGAATGGTTGCCGGGCACGAACAACCCCGCTGACGTCATGTCGGACCTCGAGGTGGGTGGGTTGCACGACGACACCCCCCTGTCCATCGCCGTCGAACGAGCGATCAAGGCGTCCGGAGTACCCGACGGCGCTGCGCTGGTACTGGCGGGGCACAGCCTGGGCGGGCTGACCGCGGTGCAGATGTCCCGCGATCCGGACTTCACCGCCCGCTATCAGGTCGAGGGGGTGTTCACCGCCGGCGCCGGAACCGACAACACGGCGCCGCCGGCCGGTGTGCAATTCCAGGCATTGCGGCACTACAACGATATCGTCTCCTGGCTGGGTGATTCCGAACCGATCGCGACCGTTCGCCCCGGTCAGCAGGAGCACTGGTCGTTCGGTCCGAGTGCGTGGAGCCCGCTGGACAACCACAACATGCCCGGCTACCAGAACGACGCCCGGCACCTGCAGGACCAGGGCGCCTTCGCGGCGACGGAGAATGCGCTGTCCGGCTTCTTCGGCCCCGGGTCGACCGTGGTGGACACCCACGGCTACGAGGCGCGCAAGCTGCCGATCATCGGTGACGATCCCCGGATCGTCCAGGCCCCGGCCTCGGCCGGTGGAAAGGCGGCGTGAATGACCCCCGGTTCCTTCTGCGGATCCTGTGGATCGGTGGTGAAGCACGGTGCGCTGTACTGCGGTTCGTGCGGGGCGCCCACTCCCGGACCGGCCGCGGCGGCGGTGCTGCCGGTCCCGCCGCCCACGATGATCGGCACCATCGGGGCCGCCCCGCCCGCGCCTGCTCCGGTTCCGCCACAGGAACTGCCGCCCGGGGGACTGCCGCCGGCCCCGCCACCCGTGATCGGATCGCCCGACGTCACCGGGTACGCGAGCTTCGGCAAGCGATCGGCGGCCTACGTCATCGATGCCATCCCCAACCTGATCCTGCTGGCCATCGGATACTCGGCGCTGATCGCGGCGATTCTCGGTCGGTCGATCGCCGGAACGCCGACCGGGCTGATTCTGGTGGTGGTCGGCCCGCTGGTGTACTTGGTCCTGCTATGGGCGATGGCCGCGAAGGGCAGCAGCCCGGGCAACGCCATCCTCGGGATCCGGGTGATCCGCGAATCAACCGGCGCTCAGCCAGGTGTCGGGCTCGGCCTGGGCCGGCTGCTGCTCAAGGGTCTGCTGATCGGGATCACGCTGACCATCGGCGGGTTCTCCCCGTTGTGGGACAAGTCCGGCCGACGCAAGGGCTGGTGGGACGCGGCATGCGGCACCGTCGTGCTGGATCGGAATGCGGTGCCCGCCTACCGGGCCGCCGTGGCCCAGACCCAGCCGCCGTCGCTGGCCGCGATGTCGCTGTCCGCCTTGCCGCACCCAGGGATTGCGGAGACCGAGTTCTCCGGGTGGGCCGCTCCGAAACCCATCGTCGATGACCGGCCCGCCTGGGACCTTCCACCGGTGTCCGCCCAGGGACGGGCCGAACCGGTTTCGATGCCCGCTGCGTCCTGGAACGACCAGCCGTTCGGGAATGATCGACCCGCCCGGGCCGATCCGCTGCCCGGGTCCGGCTGGCCCGGCCAACCCGCGAGCACGATCACCCGCGCCGCGGATTCGTGTCCGGACGCTTCGCCGAGTCCGGCCGAGGCGGAGCCACACCCGGAGGCTCGCCCGACCGACTCCCTGGCGGCGGCGGCGTTGATCCGGTCGGTGCCCGGGTTCGTGAGCGCTGGTCAGTCGCCGTCGCCGGCAGGCGTCGGGATACCGCCGCCCCTGGAACCGGACCGGCTGGACCACACCCGGATGCGGGTGGCACCCCAGGCCGCGGCGTCCCCGGTGTGGCGCGCGGCGCTTGACGATGGGCGGATGCTGACCGTGGACGGCCCGGTGATGCTCGGCCGCGATCCCAGCGCCGGCCCCGCGGAGCTCGACGCCGTTCTGGTGCCGATCAGTGACCGGGCGCGCAGCGTGTCCAAGACCCACCTGCTGCTGGAGGTCGGCCCGGCCGGAATTCAGGTGATGGATCGGCATTCCACGAACGGCGTCGTGGTGGTGACCGCCGGAGTGGAGTTGACCTGCGTGCCCGGGGTGGCCACGCCGGTGCCCGACGGTTCGACGGTTCGATTCGGCGACCGGAGCCTGGTGGTCCGCCGCGCCTGATCCGCGGGCGGCGCCCACCCGCGCTTTGTCCGGAGTGGGCCGGTATCGTCGGTTCGCAGACGGACTCGGGAACCGTCGCGGAACCGGCAGTTCGACGTCGACGAACGCGGGGGGCGCCATGGCCGGAACGCCTGGGTACTGCGCGCAGTGCGGTGCGGCGCAGTCCGGTGGTCGACACTGCGCTCAGTGCGGATCGTTGCTGGCCGGGGCTGTGCAGCCGGACGAGCCGACCGTGTCGGTCGGGGCCGCACCGCAGCTCGGCGTACCTGCGTCGATGCGGTCTGCGCAACCGGTGAGTTCGTCCCCGGCGCCGCGGAACCAACGATCGCGGACGCTGCCCGCGGTCATCGTCGTGGCGATCCTGGTGCTGGGCATCGGCAGCTTCGTCGGCACCCGGTGGTGGCTCGCCCGGGACGAGACGGCATCGGCGCCGACGCCGGCCGGCACCGCGACCGCCGAATCGCCGTCCACGCGGGGCACCCGCCCGGGCAAGCTCGCCCCGGCCCCGGCGGTGCCCTCGACGGCGCCCGCCGACTCGGCGACCACGACGGTGATCGCGACCGTCACTGCCGTGGTCACTCCGGCCACTCCGACCCCGGCGGACGCCCCGACTGGCACCTCCGCCACCACCGCGCCCACCGTCGAATCCATCGCCGGCGTGCGGCGACATGACATCGACTGCGGTGCGGGCTACATCGTGGTGCTCGGTTCCGCGCTGGACCCGGCCGGCTTCGCCGACACCGCATCGGCGCTGACGGCCAAGTACCCCGGTACGAACTACCTGATCTCGGGCTCGTCGTGCTTCAACTTCCGCTCGCAGTCCGCATTCGTGCTCTACGAGGGTCCGTATGCGACCGTGGACACGGCGTGCACGGTTCGGATCGCGGGCACCCGGGATGCCTACGTCAAGATCGCCGACCGCGGGGTCACCGACCGTACCGTCAGCTGCCTGTGCCCGGCCGGCGTCACCCCACCCGATCTGGGAGCGGGCGACAAGGGTCCGTACGTTGCCGAGGCGCAGTACGCCCTGCAGCGACTGGGCTTCTACGGCGGCGACGGAACCGGCACGTTCGACGCCGACACCGAGGTTGCGGTCCGGGCGTTCCAGACCGCGAGATCACTGCCGGTGGACGCCCGGCTGACCCCGACCACCTGGCCGGCGTTGATCACCGCGGATTGCACGGGCTGAGGAGAGTGGCGATGCCGGAATGTGGGCACTGCGGGGCGACTGGCGAGCAGGGCCGGTTCTGCACGAGATGCGGGAGCCCGGTATCGGCGACCACCAGTCTCGTGAGCCTGGAGAAGGTGCGCGGCGTCGACTCCGCAGCGCCGACCGTGCTGGGTGCGGGGTATCCGGCCTCGGGGCCGCCCGGGGTCCCGGCCGCCGCGCCGACCGTGCTGGGTGCGGGGTATCCGGCCTCGGGGCCGCCCGGGTTTCCGGCCGCCGCGCCGACCGTGCTGGGTGCGGGGTATCCGGCCTCGGGGCCGCCCGGGTCTCCGGCCGCCGCGCCGACCGGCGCCCATTCCGCACTCCCGCCGACCGGCGAATACCCTCTCCCGCCGCCGACGACGCCCCAGCCGTTGCCGGCCCGTCGGGGGCGGGGCGCGGCGGCGTTGGTGTTCCTGGCTGTCGCGGTGCTGCTGCTGGCCGGCGTCGGACTGTGGTTCACGCTTCGTCCGGTCGCGGGCGAGGCCGCCACGACCCCGACAGTACCGGCGCCGACCGTCGCGGCGGGGTCGGCGAACCCGGCCACCGACCCTTCGGCGAGGCCGGCCCCGCTCGGCCCCGGCGCCGGTAAAGGCGCGCCGGGAGACCCGAGCCCCGCGCCGGCCACCACCGTCACGACAGTGGCCACGACCACGATTGCGCCGGATCCGATGGGTGGCCCGCGTTCCGACATCGCCTGCAGCAGCGGCTTCATCGTGCAGATCGCGTCGGAGCTGGACGAGCCGACGTTCCGGAACCGGGTGGCCACCCTGCGCTCGACGGGCATGTTCCCGAACGACGCCAGGTGGACGCAGACCGCCGCCGGCTGCTCACTGTTCACCAGCCAGACCAACGTATTCGTGTCGTACGCGGGTCCGTTCGCAACGTGGGCGGACGGCTGCCCGGCCCGGTTGAGCAGCCCGCCGGATGCGTTCATCAAGTCGACGGACCCGGGCTCGGTCGACACCTTCCTGACCTGCCTGTGCCCGGCCGGCGTCGGTGATCTGCCCGCCATCACCACGGTCGGTCAACGCGGGGTATGGGTGGGTGAACTACAGCGGGTGCTCGGCGCCGGGCTGGACTACCAGGTCGGCTCCATCAACGCCGACGCGGCGGCCGGGAACCCGGGGCACTGGGGCGAGTACACCACCGAGACCGCCGCCGCGGTCGGCCGCTTCCAGGCCGACCACGGGCTGCCGAGGACGGAACAGGTGGACCGGGACACCTGGGCAGGCCTGCAGGCCGCGCGCTGCTGATCAGCCGCCCGCGACCGACGCGAGGTGGGCGGAGGTCAGAGCACGACCACCGACCGCAGCACGTCGCCGCCGTGCATCTTGTCGAACGCCGCCTCGATGCCGTCGATGCCGATGGTCTCGGTGACGAACCGGTCCAGGGGCAGCCGGCCCTGCAGGAACAGCTCCGACAGCACCGGGAAGTCGCGGCTGGGTAGGCAGTCGCCGTACCAGGCCGACTTGAGCGATCCGCCGCGGCCGAAGAAGTCCAGCAGCGGCATCTCCAGTTGCATCGTCGGGGTCGGAACGCCGACCAGGACCACGGTGCCGGCCAGGTCACGGCCGTAGAAGGCCTGCTTCCAGGTTTCCGGGCGGCCGACCGCGTCGATCGCCACGTCGACGCCGAAACCGCCGGTGGCGTCCTGGATCTGCTCGACCACGTCGCCGTCGTCCGGGTGCACGGTGTGCGTCGCGCCGAACTCCTTGGCCCACTCCAGCTTCCGGCGATCCGTGTCGACCGCGACGATGGTGTGCGCGCCGACCAGGGCGGCCCCGGCGATGGCCGCGTCACCGACGCCGCCGCAGCCGATCACGGCGACCGAGTCGTTCCGGGTGACCGCCCCGGTGTTGATCGCGGCGCCGATCCCGGCCATCACGCCGCAGCCGAGCAGCCCGGCGACCTGCGGCGGCACCCGTGGGTCGACCTTGGTGCACTGCCCGGCGGCGACCAAGGTTTTCGCCGCGAACGCACCGATGCCCAGCGCGGGGGAGAGCGGGGTGCCGTCGACGAGGGTCATCTTCTGCTGGGCGTTATGGGTGTTGAAGCAGTACCAGGGCCGGCCGCGCCGGCAGGCCCGGCACTGCCCGCAGACGGCGCGCCAATTCAGGACTACGTAGTCCCCGGGCTCGACCTCGGTCACCCCGGGGCCGACCGCGGACACCACGCCCGCCGCCTCGTGGCCCAACAGGTACGGGTAGTCGTCGCCGATGCCGCCGAGCTTGTAGTGCAGGTCGGTGTGGCACACCCCGCACGCCTGCACGTCGACCAGTGCCTCGCCGGGGCCCGGATCGGGGACGACGATCGTGGTCAGCTGGACCGGAGCGTCCTTGGCCAGCGACACCACACCCTGCACCTCGTGCGCCATGAAACGGGCTCCTTCGCCTTCGCGGATCGCGGTCGATCACCGCAGGCGAGGGTAACCCGTTCGGCGGACTCAGGCGGCCCGGCCACCCGGCGCCCTCTCGCCGGTCAGCAGTGCGGCGGCGCCGGCCAGGAGGGCGAGTTCGACCAGGCGTGGTCCGAGCCGGTATCGGCTGTCGTGATCGTGGACCAGGGCGTTCCGTCCGACGAGTTCGGCGATCATTCGGTAGGCCGTGCTGGTCGGCAGCCCGGACCGGCGCGCCAGTTCGGTCAGGGTCAGCCGTGGGTGGTTCGCGTCGAACGCGTCGAGGATGTCTGTGGCGCGGCGCAGCACGGACGCGGGGGTGTCGTCCCGGCGGGGCTTGCTCGGCACGGGTGGCCTCCTGGCCGGTCAGCCGGTGAGGGTGCCGGCCGCCGCCGAGCAGGAACTCGCGTTGTTCGGGGGTGGCGGGCGATGCAGGGAACGGGCGGGTCGTGGGACAGGCCACCGGAGGCGAGGAACAGCACGTTCTGATCGGAGTGGGCGAAGTACCGGCCGACGGCCCCGCCGAACAGTCGGATCCGCCTCACCTGGATGAACGGTGGGGCGACGCAGTTGAGGAAGACAGGGATGACGGGTTTGGCGGTGATGTCGCCGTACATCAGTTCCAGGGGTTGGACGGCGCCGTGGTCGACTTCCATCCGCAGCGAGACCGCGGTGTCCAGACCCTCATCGAGGACGAACCCGGCGAGTTCCCAGGCGGTGTCGGTGGGCACGGTGAGTGGTCCGGCCCGGGAGCCGTAGTCGCCGATGGAGACGGCGTCGTAGCCGATGCAGTACGTGGGCATGGGTTCGTAGAAGAAGCCGTTGTAGTGGTCGGGGCGAAGGTGACGATGAGGTCGGGGTCGTAGTCGTGGACGAAGCGGCGGGCGACGTCGAAGGCGTCGGTGACGGCAGCAGTGGCCTCGGGGCCGGGGTCAACGTGTTCGAGCGGGCTGTGCGACATGGACAGCAGGGCGACGGTCATGGTCAGTTCCTTCCCAGCAGGAAGTCCAGGTGGATGCGGTTGAAGGTGTCCGCGTCTTCGTATTGCGGCCAGTGCCCGCAGTTGTCCATGACGCCGAGCAGGTTGGCCAGGCCCAGGCCGGCCGGTCCGGCGCCGACGATCAGCACGTCGGCATCGAGGACCGGTCCGGGCCCGGCCGGTGCGTCGTCGGCGGGCGGGGTGTTGGTCATCGTTGACTCCCTCGACTGTCTGAGTGTTGTGCGCTATACGAACAACCATGACGAGGTCGGGAGGGTCTGCCACGAGGTCGTCCGGGGTGACCTTGCCGGGTTCCGGAATCAGCCGCGGGGGTCACGCACCTCGGCCACCCCCAGCACGACGAACCAGCCGGTGACGACCAACGATCCGGCCAGGAAAAGCGAGTCGGTGACGCCGTTCCCGCCGCCGACGGTGATCACCGCGACCGTGGCCGCGGTGAGGGTGCCGGCCGCGGCCGCCGCGGAGCGGATGACCCGACCCGGTGCGTACGGGCCGCGGTAGGCCACGGCCAGCAGCACCGGGACGACGCCGAGCACGAGCACGTACCAGATCACCGCCAGCGAGCTGTTGATCGCGGCGACCGCATCGACCGACCAGTACGGGAACGCGTTCCACTCGGGGTCCACCGCGACGAAGGCCGCGGCCTGCCGGGGAAGCCCGATGCCGTCGACACCCTGCTGGGCGATGCCGATCGTGCCGCCCACCGCCAGGGCCCACCCGGCCGCATCGAGCACCGCCGCCCGGCCGGCGGTGGCGCCCCGGCGGGCGGAGCGGCAGATCGGCACCACCCCGATCACCAGCCCCGTCAGGGCGATCCCGATGAGCAGCGTCGCGACCGGCCAGGCGATCGAATCGGCGATCATCCGGTAGGTCTCGACGCCGTCACCGGTGCTGCGGGGGTGCAGGACGTTGCCGGTCACCGCCAGCGCGGCGGACCCGATCACGATCCAGCCCTGGATCCGGTGCCCGCCGGGTGCCGCCGCCGCCGTCAGCGGCTCGCTCGGGCCGGGGGGAGTGACGGCGGACTGGACGGAGCTGTCGTTCACGATCGCCTCCGAATCGTTGGGTCGGCGACCCCGGGACGGGTCGCCCTGCCGCTCCCGACGATGGCCCGGGTACGGTGCCGGCGGATCGGGGCAGGCCTGCGATTCGGGCTCGGGGCCTGCCCCGATGCGCGGGACGGAGCGGTCGCCCACACTGGGGCGATGGTCGCCCGGGCCGAATCTTCCGACGGGCGGACGGACGTGCTCGTGGTCGACGACCACGCCGGCTTCCGCCGGCTGGCGCGACGTGTGCTCGAGTCGGCCGGTTTCACGGTGGCCGAGGCGGCGGACGGGGCGGCGGCGGCCGGGGCCGCCCGGACCTTGCGACCCCGGCTGGTGCTGCTCGACATCCAGCTGCCCGACACCGACGGCTTCGCGCTGGCCCGTCAGCTGTCCGGCACGCATCCCGAGCAAGTCATCGTGCTGACGTCCGGGCGGGACCCGGCGGACTTCGGGGGCCGGGTCGAATCGGCGCCGGCGGCCGGCTTCGTCGCCAAGGAGCGGGTGTCCGCCTCCGCGATCCGCTCGTTCCTGGGTCGGGGGTAGGGGTGTCCACCCGGCGACGGCTGGTCGGGATCGTCGGCGCGAGCGCCGCACTGATCTTCATCCTGTATTCCGCGTACTTCGGCGGCTGGCCCGATCCGTTCGGTGACCCGACGCTGTTCGTGCTGTCGTCGTGCGTGGTCGCCGCCGCCTACCTGATCGTGGGCCACCTGTCGACGGCCGAGCA
This sequence comes from Nakamurella sp., assembly GCF_044224575.1. Lineage (GTDB taxonomy): Bacteria > Actinomycetota > Actinomycetes > Mycobacteriales > Nakamurellaceae > Nakamurella. The sequence goes on along the minus strand of NZ_JBGAKE010000001.1, from coordinate 211,387 downwards.
TCCGGACCGCCGGATCGGATTGCTGTTCAGCGTCGTTGGCTACCTCTACCTGCTGCGATCGGTCGGCTACCTGCACGAGACCTGGTCGTTCGCGGTCGGTCTGGCCACCGTGAGTGCGTACCAGGCCGCCCTCGCCCATCTGGGCCTGGCCTGGCCGTCCGGGCAACTGCGATCGCGCTTCGAGGCGGCCCTGGTGGTCGCGATCTACACGTACAACGTCGGCCACAACGTGCTCCTGCTGCTCTTCCGCGATCACCAGGCCGAGGGCTGCGCTACCTGTCCGGAGAATCCGCTGCTGGTCGACGCCGACCCGGAGGCGATCGCCCGGATCGACGGCGTCTCGATCTTCATCAGCCAGCTGTTCACGATCGCCGTGGTCGGGGTGATCGGGTGGCATTGGCGGACATCGGAGGGATACCGCCGCACGTCGATGAACCGGCTGCTGCTGGTGGCCGTGCCCATCGCGGCGTACAGCGTGGTCGTCGACCTCACCGCGCGATTCGAGCCCGACCTGCCGGATGAACTCGCCTACGCCGTGGCGCCGCTGCTCCTGCTGTCCGCTCCCGTCGCCCAATGGGTCGAGCTGCGCCGGGCCGCAGTCGCCCGCGCCGCCGTGGGACAGGCGCTGGTGGGCCTCGATCCGGGGCCCACCCCGGCGGCGCTCCAGGATGCCCTCCGCAGCGCCGTCGGCGACAACGAGATCCGGCTCGCCCTCCGGGACGGCGACCGGGACGGCGACCGGGCCGGCTACCGGGACGTCACCGGGGTCGACGTCGACCCCGGCCGGTTGCCGCCCGGGCGCACCGCGGTCCGGCTGGACACCCGCGCGGACTGGGTGATGGTGGTGGACGCGCACCTGGCCGACGAGCCCGAGCTGCTCGAGATGGTGGTGGCTGCCGCTCGACTCGCGTTGGACCACGCCCGGATGCGGGCGGAGATCGGGGCCCAGCTGGCCGAGGTCCGGGAGTCCCGGGCCCGCATCGTGCAGGCCGCGGACGCGGCCCGGCGCAAGCTTGAACGTGACCTGCACGACGGTGCCCAGCAACGGCTGGTCACCCTGAGTCTGGCGGTCGGCCTGGCCCGGGCCGGCCTTCCGGACGACGACGCGCCGACCCGGGAGCTGCTCGACACGGCAGCCGGCGAGGCGGCCGCCGCGCTGGCCGAGTTGCGTGATCTGGCCCGCGGCATCCATCCCGCGGTGTTGACCGAAAGCGGTCTGGCCGGCGGCATCCGCGCGCTGGCCGAACGCAGCCCGGTCCCGGTGACGGTCGCGGCGGTGCCCCCCGGCCGCTACCCGGCGTCGGTCGAGATCACGGCCTACTTCCTGGTCGCCGAGGCACTGGCCAACGTCAGCAAGCATGCGCCCGGCGCGGCGGCCACGGTCACGATCGGCCAGGGCGCCGCCACGCTCGACATCGAGATTGCCGACGACGGTCCCGGCGGGGCGGTCGTCCGGGCGGGATCGGGGCTGGGCGGTCTGGCCGACAGGGTCGCGGCCGCCGGTGGTCGCCTGGAGGTGCGTAGCCCGACCGGGGCCGGAACCGCGGTGCGGGCCCGCCTGCCGGTAGCCGACTCCGGGGCCGTCACCGCACCGACGGAGGTTGACCGGTGAGCGGGGGCCGGACCCGGGCGGTGCTCGCCGAGGACTCCGCGCTGCTCCGGGCGGGACTGACCCACGTGCTGGAGCACGCCGGTATGGAGGTGGTGGGGGTGGCCGGCGACGCCGACCGGTTGCTCACCCTGGTCGCCGAGCTGCGACCCGACCTGGCGATCACCGACATCCGGATGCCGCCGACGCAGACCACGGAGGGTCTGCGGGCGGCCCGACACATCCGCCGCGACCACCCGGGCGTCGGGGTGCTGGTGCTGTCCCAGCACGTGGAGACCGAGACACTGTTCGAGCTGCTCGGCGACGACCCCGCCGGCTTCGGCTACCTGCTGAAGGACCGGATCGCCGACGTCGCCGAGTTCACCGCGGCGGTCGGCCGGGTGGCGTCGGGCGGATCGGTGATCGACCCCGACGTCGTCGCCCGGCTGGTCGCTCGGGGCCGGCGGGACCGCACGCTCGACCGGCTCACCGACCGGGAACGGGACGTGCTGGGGCTGATGGCGCAGGGCCGGTCGAATCTGGCGATCGCCCAGGCGCTGGTGCTGTCGGACAAGACGGTGGAGACGCACGTCGGGCACATCTTCAGCAAGCTGGGCATCGAGTCGACCGGGCAGGAGCACCGGCGCGTGCTGGCGGTGCTGACCGCGCTGGGCCGTGGCGGATAGCCGTCCGCCGACCGGTGGATCAGTGCTCGGTCAGTTCTGGGCGCCCTCGGCCGACGCCTGCCCCAACTCGGCGGCGGCGAGCACGGCCGGCAGAGCCTGCTCGATCAGCTCCGGCCGGTAGATTACCCGCGGCAGACCCTGGAGGCCATCGTCGGCGGGCTTGCCCCGCTGTTCATCCAGTCCCTGCTGGCCACCTTCATGCTGACCTACGCGGTGTCCGCCGGGTACAGCCGGACGTCCGCGCTGATCCTGGTCACCCTTGGCCGCCCCGCACCGCGCCCGCGCCGCCCCGCCCCAGACGTTGATCATGGCGTTCTCTGTCACCCGCTCGGCGTGTCGCCGGCGTGTCGTGCAGAGAACGCCATGATCAACTTTCGGGAGGCGGATCCGTCAGCCGCGGGCGGCGATCCGGGTCATCTCCGCCCGGGAGGTCACCTTGACCCGGCCCCGGCCGGCCGGCGCGCCGGCGCCCAGCTCGTGCGCGTCGAGGCGATCCCAGCCGGCGAAGTCGGTGACCGGCAAACCCTTGCCGGCCAGCAGTGAGTCGATGTCGGCCGGGCCGCGATGCGGCGCCGGGGTCAGCTCCGGCGCGTCGGCCAACAGGTTCGCGATGGTCTCGGCGGCGTCGGACTTGGTGTGCCCGATCAGGCCGACCGGCCCGCGTTTGACCCAGCCGGTCGCGTACAGGCCCGGGATCTGCTCGCCGTCCAGGTCGAGCAGCCGACCGCCGGCGTTGGGCAGCACCAGGCGGAAGGGGTCGAACGGCAGGTCCTCGATCGCCTCGGACCGGTAGCCGACCGCCCGGTACACCGCCTGCACGTCCCAGTCGGTGAACTCGCCGGTGCCGCGGACGCTGCCGTCGCCGGTCAATTCCTGACGCTCGGTGCGCAGGCCGGTCACCCCGCCATCGGTGCCGTCCGCTCCGAGGATCTCGACCGGGTTCTCCAGGAAGTGCAGGTGGATGCGGCGGTGCGGGCCCGGCCTCGGGTCGCGCATGGCCCAGTCGGACAGCACGTCGACCACCATCCGCAGCGACTTGCTGCGGCCCAGCGCCGCCTCGGACTCCGTGTCGAACTCCATGCCCTCGGGGGCGACGACCACCTGCACGTTCGGCGAGTGGTCCAGCTCGCGCAGCTCCACCGGGGTGAACTTGGCCTGCGCGGGACCCCGCCGGGCGAACATGTGCACGTCGGTGATCGTCGAGTCTGCCAGCACCGCGTGAACGTGCGGCGGGATGTCGGTGGCCAGCAGCTCGTCGGCGGTGCGGGCCAGCATCCGGGCCACGTCCAGGCCGACATTGCCGACCCCGATGACCGCGACCGACCGCTGCTGCGACAGGTCCCAGGCCTGCTCGCGGTCCGGGTGCGAGTCGTAGAACGCGACGAAGTCGGCCGCACCGTACGAACGCGCCAGGTCCTCGCCGGGGATGCGCAACGACCGGTCCCGCTCGGCGCCGGTCGCGAAGATGACGGCGTCGTAGTGGTGCCGCAGTTCGTCGACCTTGATGTCGACACCGACGTGCACGTTCCCGATGAATCGGATCCGCTCGTTCTCCAGCACGCGGTGCAGCGCGACGATGATCGCCCTTGGTGGTCAGGATATCGGCGGCGTAGATGCCGGCCGGACCGGCGCCGACGATGGCGACGCGAAGGGGCGGTGTCATGCGGCACTCCAGGTAGAAGTTAGGTAACCCTTCCATGGTAGGCAGCGCATGACCCGCGGTGGACCGCAAGTGATCAAGGTCGCAGGGGCGCGGTGGCGACGTCGAAGAGCGCGCTGGTGTCCACCAGGGGTGTTGGCCGGGTCAGGCGCGGGTCAGCGCGAGGATCTCGTCGGTGCTCATCCCCGTGGTGGCGGTGCCTTGCAGCCGCGCGACGGCCTTGCTGCCGCGATCGTCGTCCTTCGCCGGTACCGGGACGATGGTCACCCCGCCGAGGTTACTGACTCGGAGCGGTACGAGTAGGAGTCAGTAGGCGCCGCCACCCGCCAGCGAAACCGCGCCGGTCGGGTGCCAGACGGTCTTGATCTCCAGGAAGGCGCGCAGCCGGGCGGTGCCGGGCGGCCGCCGGAAATCCTGGGGGCCGGGGGAGTAGACCCGCTTGACGGTGCCGGCCGCCGCCTTCTCCAACGCCGGCCGGGCCGCGGGCTCGACGCCCGTCAGATCGAGCGCGTTGACGTCGGCGTGCGATGCCAGATGCGGCGCCATCTCCAGCGGGTCGCCGGTGAGGATGTTGACCACCCCACTGGGGACGTCCGAGGTGGCCAGCACCTCGGCCAAGGTCACCGCGGCCAGCGGCGCCGCCGAGGACGCGAGCAGCACGCAGCTGTTGCCGGAGGTGATGATCGGCGCGAGCACCGAGATCAGCCCGAGCAGCGGGTCGTCGGCCGGCGCGACGGCGACGACGACACCGGTCGGCTCCGGGGTGGAGAACGAGAAGAACGGCCCGGCCACCGGATTCGCGCTGCCGAAGACCTGGGCCAGCTTGTCGGTCCAGCCGGCGTAGTGCACCCACCGGTCGATCGCCGCGTCCACCGTGCCGTTGTCCTCCGCGCGCCCGCCGAGCAGGTCGACGAACTGGGCGCGCCGGCCCTCCATGATCTCCGCGACCCGGTAGAGCACCTGCCCGCGGTTGTACGCGGTCGCCTTCGACCAGCCGCCGAAGGCCTTCCGGGCAGCGACGACGGCGTCCCGGGCGTCCTTACGCGAGCCCTGCGCGACGTTGGCAGTGATCGACCCGCCGGGACCGCCGGACGCCGGGTAGGTGCGGCCGGATTCGGAGCGCGGGAACTTCCCGCCGACGAACAGCTTGTACGTCTTGGTCACGGCGACCCGCCCGGAATCGGGCCCGGCCGGCACCGGGCCGGGGGACTCGGCCAGCGGTGCGAGCAGGTCCGACACCGCCTCGTCCAGTGCGGCGCCGAGAATCGCGTCGGCGGCGGACGGGTCGACCGGCCCGATCGCGCGCGGCTCGTCGTCGGTGTCGAGGTAGGCGGCCAGCCCGGCCCGCCCGCCCTCCCGGCCGAACCCGGACTCCTTGTACCCACCGAACGCCGCGGTCGGGTCGAACCGGTTGAAGGTGTTGGCCCACACCACCCCGGCCCGCAGCGCCCCGGCCATGCCCAGGATCCGTGAACCCTTCTCGGTCCACACTCCGGCAGAGAGCCCGTAGGGCGTGTTGTTGGCCTTGACGATCGCCTCGTCGGGGGTGCGGAACGTCAACACCGACAGCACCGGTCCGAAGATCTCCTCCCGGGCGATCCGCATCGATTGCGAGACGTTGGTGAAGACCGTTGGCGCGAAGAAGAAGCCGCGGTCGGGCAGCGGGCAGGGCGAGGTCCAGCGGACCGCACCCTCGTCGTCGCCGGCCGCCGTCAGAGCGCGGATCGTGGACAGTTGGCCGGCCGAGTTGATCGCGCCGACGTCGGTGTTCTTGTCCATCGGGTCGCCGACCCGCAGGGTCGAGATGCGGGCCTGCAGTTTGGCGATCACCTCGTCGGCCACCGATTCCTGCACCAGCAGGCGGGATCCCGCACAACACACGTGGCCCTGGTTGAAGAAGATGCCGTTGACGATGCCCTCGACGGCCTGGTCGATCGGGGCGTCGTCGAAGATGATGTTGGCGGCCTTGCCGCCCAGCTCCAGGGTCAGCTTTCGTCCGGTGCCGGCCAGTGACGCCTGGATCTGCTTGCCGACCTCGGTCGACCCGGTGAACGCGACCTTGTCGATGCCGGGATGGTTCACCAGCGCGGCGCCGATGTCGCCGGCCCCGGTGACGATGTTGACCACGCCCGGCGGCAGGTCGGCGTCGGCGATGATCTCGGCCAGTACCAGGATCGACAACGGGGTGGTCTCGGCGGGTTTGATGACGACGGTGTTCCCGGCGGCCAGCGCCGGCGCGATCTTCCACGCGGCCATCAGCAGCGGGAAGTTCCACGGGATCACCTGACCGGCCACGCCGAGCGGCCGGACGGCCGGGCCGTAGCCGGCGTGGGTCAGCTTGTCGGCCCAGCCGGCGTGGTGGAAGAAGTGCGCGGACGCGGTCGGCACGTCGACGTCGCGAGACTCCTTGATCGGCTTGCCGTTGTCGAGGGTTTCGACGACGGCCAGTTCGCGGGACCGTTCGGCGATGCCGCGGGCGATCCGGAACAGGTAGGTGCCGCGCTGCGCCGCGGTGAGCCGGGACCACGGCCCCTCGTACGCCGCGCGGGCGGCGCGCACCGCGTTGTCGATGTCGGCCGTCGACGCGGTGCTCACCGACGCCAGGGCCTCCTCGGTGGCCGGGTTGACCGTCTTGACGTCATCGCCCCGGCCGTCGAGAAACCGCCCACCGACGAACATCTGATACCGCTCCCGCAGCCGACCGATCGCCGCCGATTCCGGCGCCGGGTCGTACGCCCAGTCCAGGTGTGCCATATCAGTCCGTTCTCAGTCGACGGTGACGTAGTCGGCGCCCGAGTAGTGACCCAGCCGGTGCGTGCGCCGTTGCAGCAGCAGGTCGTTGAGCAGGCTGGACGCGCCGAAGCGGAAATAGAACGGGTCCAACCACTCCGGGCCGGCGACCTCGTTCACGGCGACCAGGTAGCGCAGCGCGTCCTTGCTGGTGCGGATGCCGCCGGCCGGCTTCACTGCCCGTCGCTCGCCGGTCTGGTCGTACCAGTCACGGACCGCCTGCAGCATGACGTGGGTGACCGGCAGCGTGGCGGCCGGCGCGATCTTGCCGGTGGACGTCTTGATGAAGTCCCCGCCGGCCAGCAGTCCCAGCCATGACGCCCGGCGGACGTTGTCATAGGTGGCCAGCTCGCCGGTCTCCAGGATCACCTTGAGCCGGGCATCGCCGCAGGCCTGCTTCACCGCGACGATCTCCTCGAACACGGCGGCGTACCGGCCGGCCAGGAACGCCCCCCGGTCGATCACCATGTCGATCTCGGTGGCGCCGGCGTCCACGGCGACCGCGACGTCGGCCAGCCGGACCGCCATGGACGTCCGTCCGGTGGGAAAGGCGGTGGCCACCGAGGCGATGCCGATCGACGTGCCGGCCAGCGCCTGCACGGCCGTGGCCACCATGTCCGGGTAGATGCACAGGGCGGCGACCGACGGGGTGTGCGGGTCGTCCGGGTCTGGTCGGCGGCCCTTGGCGGCCAGCGCCCGGACCTTGCCGGGGGTGTCCGCGCCCTCCAGGGTGGTCAGGTCGACCATGGAGATGGCCAGGTCGATCCCGGCCACCTTGCTCGACTTCTTGATCGACCGGGTGGCCAGTGTGGCGGCGCGGGCCTCGACACCGACCGGGTCGACCCCGGGCAGTCCGTGCAGGAACCGGCGCAACGACGAATCGTCGCGCGTCACGTCGGCCAGGTGAGCGGGCAACCCGTGCGTCGTCACCCCGGTCGTCGGCCCGGTCGTCGCTGACATGGCGCCATCCTAGGGCCGGGTGGGTTCGACCGGACCGGATACGGTTTGACCGTGACCGCAGCCCGGACGCCCCGCATCCCCGAGAACCTCGACGTCACCATCGTCGATCACCCGCTGGCCGCCGCCCGGCTGTCCACCATGCGGGACAAGACGACCGACAACACCGCCTTCCGGGCCGCGCTGCGTGAGCTGACCCTGATGCTGATCTACGAGGCGTCGCGCAATCTGACCATCCGGTTAGAACCCATCCAGACGCCCATGTCGCCGACGCTGGCGATCCGGCTGGCCAACCCACCGCTGCTGGTGCCGGTGCTGCGGGCCGGGCTGGGCATGGCCGACCAGGCCCACGCCCTGATCCCGGAGTCGCAGATGGGGTTCGTCGGGCTGGCCCGGGACGAGGAGACGTTGGAGCCGACGCCGTACATGGAGTCGCTACCCGAATCACTGGCCGACCGCCCCGTGTACGTGCTCGATCCGATGCTGGCAACCGGCGGATCGATGGTGCACACGATCGAGCTGCTCACCGGCCGCGGGGCCACCGACGTGACCGCCATCTGCGCGCTGGCCGCCCCCGAGGGGTTGGTCACGCTGGCCGCGGCGAACCTGCCGGTGCGGGTGGTGACCGCGTCGGTGGACGAACGGCTCAACGAGATCGGCTACATCGTCCCGGGTCTCGGGGATGCCGGGGATCGGCAGTTCGGCGCGGTGTGACAGGGCTCAACGCATAAGTGCGACCTCGACGCTGGCGTAGAGCTGATCGAATTCAGTCCCGCGGTGGTCCCGTGGAGTGAGCGTGTTCATGTTCGCGATCGTGTCGGTAAGACCCGCAATGGTGTTCCTTATCCGCTCATACAGGTCTAGGTCCTCGCGGATTCCATGGAGATTCTCTGCGCCGACGCCTTTCATTGCCGTCTTCAGTCGTTTGATCTGCTGTTCCCAATGCTTGACGTATTCGACGCGACTTACCGCGTCGAAGATATCGGCATCGTCCAGCACCACAGGAAAAATTCGATCGGCGAATTCCGGTCGTGCGGCGATCTCGGTGAGTTCGAACATGCAGTTCCTCGATTTCAGGTATTCCGACCCAAGGATGACCACGACCGCCCGGCCAGCACCGATCTCACGCATGAACCGGCTGACCGAGTCCTTGTACCGCAGCTCGTGCTTGTCCCGGATGACAGTGAAGCCGCGTTGGGACAGGACCCGCTGGATCTCGACGGCGAGTTCCTCACTCGCGCCGCCCCACTTATAGGAGATGAAGACCGCAGGTTTGCTCGCGGCACTTTCAATCTGACCAGACGCGAACCGTGATTGGTGATTGATCCTCTCGTCGAGCTGCAGTACGCGGAGAAGAAGGTTCGGGTCCCTAAGCTCTCTACTGATCCGGCATTGAATTCCATGTCCCGTTCGGGCAAAATCTCTGAGATCACGGACTGAGAACTTTGTTGGTTCCGACGCGCTCGAACATCCGTCGCAGTCACAAGGACGAAATGTTTCGAACTTGAGACCGGGAAAGGACCTGTGGATGACCGAAAGATTCTGGTCGATAATGCCAAGGAGGACGCGGGGATCCGGACCCTTCAAGCGCAGCCGAAGAGCGCGGCGTCGGTAATCCTCGACCACCTCAGCCGAGGTGCCCAAGTATTCCAGCACCACCCCGTTGCGCCAAACGTGGTTGCCCGGTCGAATGTGATCGTGCAGGGCTACGATTAGCCGTCGGACGATCCCTTTGGGCATAACTTCGTACTCATAGCTGATGGCCAGATCGTCCTTCTCTGGCCAATCGTATATGGGTCGGCTGGGTGAAAGCAGTTGGGGCGCGACGAAGGTGTTTGTGCCTGGAACCTGGAAACAGAGTGCAAAACGTACCATCAGTTGTAGCAGTTCGTGGCGCATCGACGAATGGGCCGGCGAACTCCAGATCCTTAGAAGGTCGACTAGGTTAAATTCGCCGAGCGACGCTGCCACCTGCGGGTCATCCAGAACGCGGTAGACGGCGTCGGTGCCCCATTCGGGTTTGAGTATGACGGTCTTGCGCAGGACTGGGTCATCTTGAAAGAACAGGCAGATTCCTAGGTCGTGCAGATACCCACCGAGTTGTTCCATGTCCTCGGTGCGGGTGAATTCGTTTGCCGAACATACTGAAAAGAACTCGTCCGCGGTGATGTGGTCCCTAGGGTCATTCTCTAAGGCTAGTCTGACCTTCCGCCAGGTTCTCGGCAGCGCAGTACCGACATGAGGCAGCCGCTCGAGTTCCCGGCGAATAATCGACACGGCCTCAGCCAAGCCGGGGTTCGTCGGGTCAGCAAGATTGAGTGGCACGGCGCCGACAAGGTTTGGGTAGAGGTGCCGCAGTGTTCCGAGGTCCACTCCATGCGCGCGGCCCTGCTTCTGGTTCTGGACGATGACCAGCGGGCTGGCGCCGCTGAGGAGGTTGACGATCTCCAGCCAATACTCGAAGTCAGTGTCTTCCTTACGCTCGTCCGTAACCAACGCATACACAGAGCGCCGGGTCAGAAAGAACTGATGCGTCGCATGATAAATCTCCTGTCCGCCGAAATCCCAAACATTCACTCGGAAGTCGCGGGGGAACCTCGGCTCCAGGGCATTCAAGACCGTTGTCGGAAATTGCCAGGTATTGACGTCGATGCCTTCCGTTGATTTCTCCTCAACGTCCAACATGTAATTTGGGTCCAGGATCTTTCGAGCTAGCGTGGTCTTTCCGGCGCCGGGTTCACCGACGATCAGCAGTTTGGCTTCCGTGAGGTAGTCCACCCCAACTTCTTGCTCTTGACGCCAGTACCGGCGGATCGCGTTCAGTCCCCGGGCCGCGACTTCAGGTGGCGGCACGATAAGCTGATCGGGTAGAGAACTGTACCTGTGGCCACCAGGACCGAGTCTTAATTCTCGCAGCCGGTCTGAACGCAGGATGTCAGCAGGTATCCTGGCAATAGGACATTCGGAGACATCTAGTACCTCCAATAGTGGTGCTTTCCAAACGTCAGTCGGTACTTCGGTGAATGGATTCTGTCGCAATGATAGGATTCTTAGGCGAGGAGCTTGTCCGACGTTTGCTGGAAGGCTGGACAGGCCATTGTAGTTAAGGTAGAGGGCCTCCAGGGCGGGAAGGTCGAATAGCCATGCGGGAATGTCGACTGGGAATGCACCCAGCAGTATCAACCTTCTAAGATGTTTAAGACCTCGGAGACCCGTCGGGACGCCGACTGGGCATCCGAACAGGATGAAAGACGATATGTCGATTTGGTACTCAAGAATGAGGTCGATGACTTCTCTGAGTGCGCCAAGTTTGGTCTTCCAATGTTCGTCCGGGTGACTCATGTCATCCCCGACTCGAATGCGCCTCCTGACGGACAGTTGACGTAGCCTGAGCGAACTGTCGCGGGCCGCGCTCCCCAACCAACCGATAGCCGTGGGGGTCGTCAACCCCGAAACTGAAACAGAGTCGACAGACAACGGGTCGATCTCCGGACATTGTACTAGAGTGTCTGCGCTGACGCCCCAGCGAACCTTCGGCAACACTGGTACGTGCTCGAGGATGCTGTCGCCAGTGTCGATCAGCTGCAGGTTAGGTAGCTCTCGGAGCCAGCTGGGAAGGGACCTGATCTTGTACGAGTCGAGCCTCAGCGTGCGCAGACCGGTCAGCAGCCGAATCCCCTCGGGGAGTTCCTCGATGCTCTCATGAGAGAACCGTCTTAGATCGAGGTCCGTGCTGCGCCCGTTGGCCACCGCTTCGAATTCCGGAGATACGACGCTCGGTCGTTCGGTGGCGCTCGTGGCCGAGTGTGATCGCGTCTTCGGATCTTTGTTGCGCCGTGATGACATCAGACCAGCGTAGGCAATCGGTACCGGATCGAGACCTTGTGGAGCCTTGTCTGGTCGATGGTTCGCATCCTGTTCTGTGATGATTCGGGCCGACAAGATGGTTCCGAGAGGCGGTTCTCGATGGTGACGGGTGCGCGGATGCGCGGAGTGTTCGGGATGCTGGGCGCGGGCGTCCTGCTCGTCGGCCTGACGGCCTGCGGATCGAGCGGGACCGCGGGCAGTGGAGGGACGACCTCGGCCTCCCCATCGCCGGCCGCGTCGGCTTCGGCCTCAGCGTCCGCGTCGGAATCGGGCCGCACCACGCGCAGTGAGCTGGACGGCAAGACGTTTGTCGCGTCCGAGGTAACGGGCAGTCACACCCAGGTGCCGGACTCGACGATCACCATCGCCTTCGAGGGTGGCTCGCTGTCGGCCAACGCCGGGTGCAACACGATGGTCGGTCGGTACACGTTGGTCGGCGGCAAGCTGACCGCCCCGCAGTTGGCGTCGACGATGATGGCCTGCCTGGGTGATCTGGGCGATCAGGACACCTGGCTGGGTACTTTCCTTGGCTCCAGCCCCACCTACACCCTGACCGGGGACACCCTCACCCTGACCAACGGCACCGACACCGTCGTGTTCGGGCCGGCGCCCAGCGGTGCCGAGGCGCTGCAGTCGACCGGCTGGAAGGTCTCCGACACGATCACGATCACCAATCAGGCGAACACCACGGCGGCGGTCGACCCGTCGCTCACCGCCTGGATGCGGTTCAAGGGCGGGGAGGTGGCCTTCAACGATTCGTGCAACGGCGGCGGGGGTCCGGCGCAGATCGGCGACGACACCATCACCTTCGGGGCGCTGCGACAGACGCTGATGGCATGCGTGGGGGCCAGCGACACGCTGGAGCAAACGATGTCCGCGGTGCTGCAGGGCGAGACCACCTACACCATCACGTCCGCGGGCGGAACGAAGTACCTGCGGATCATGTCCACCGACGGCACCAAGGGTCTGGGTCTGCTCGCCGACAACTCTGTCGGCCCGGACGCCTTCCCGTCCGGATCCGGGTCCGCGGCCGCGACGAGCACGTCCGGCTGACCCCGGTACGTCACTGAAGTCACTGCCGACTGCGGAGCATCTCCCCGGGCCAGTGGATCTCGATCCGCGGTGCAGGTTCCCCGGTGCCGTCGGGGCGGCGGATCCGGGGCCGGGGTTCCCAGGGTGCTGATTTGGGTGGGTTCGGTGGCCGGCCGTGGTGGGTGTGTCCGGTGGGTGTGGTGGTGGTGATGACGCCGGTGTCGTCGACGCGGGTGGTCCAACCGTCCAGGTCTTTGACCAGGTTGCAGTTGGTGCAGCGGCCGTTGCCGTTGCGCAGGTCGGTGGGTCCGCCCTTGCTGACCGCGACGGCGTGGTCGGCCTCGCGGATGGGGGCGCCACACCAGGGGGTGCGGCAGATCTGGTCGCGGGCGGCGAGGAACTGGCGGGCGGCGGGTGGGAAGTCGCGGCGGCGGGCGTCGGTGGCGAGCAGGTCCCCGGTGCCGGGGTCGGTGAACAGCCGCCGCACCCACACCCGGGTGCGTTCGTCTGCGGTGAGCAGGTCACGGGCGATGGGGGCGGGGACGGGTCCGTGGCCGATGAGGTGGGCGGGTTCGTCGTCCCGGTCGGCCAGGGCCCGGTCCGTCATCACCAGATGCAGTTCCACGGCGGGGTGTTCGGGCTCCCCGGCGCCGGGAGTCATCGTCCGCTTCACCAACTCGTCGGCCATGACCTGGCCTTTGCTGCGGTGGTCATCGGGGTCGCAGTGCGCGGTCATCGCGGCCCGGTGCAGCACCCCGTAGACGCCGACACCTTCCTTCATCGGGAGCAGTGCGGTCAGGTAGGTCATGCAGTCGGGGGCGGGGCGGATGGTGACCCGCCGGTCGGTGACCGCCTTACTGGCGCGGTCGGCGGCGCCCTGCGGGTCGAGGCGGTGCGCCCAGCCGCGGGCCTGGTGCGCGGTGTGCTGATCGCTCCACCCGGGCAACTGGTCGGCGATCGCCGCGTCGATCCGGGCGCGGTGCTCGACGCTGAGGTGGGCGGTTTCCCGGGCGATGAGGGTGGCCCGCCATTCGCTGGCATCGCCGCGTTCCAGGACGTGCAGCACCTGCGGCATCTCATGGACCAGGGTGTGGGCGAGGCCGACGTGCCGGTTGCCCTTGTGCGGGCTGTCCCGGCGGGCCAGCGCGATCTGCGCGCACACGGATCGGCGGGCGTCGACCGGTTTGACGCCCGCCGCGGTCAGTTCCGCGCGTTGGGACACCGCGAACGTGTCGGTGAGCCGGGCCTGCCGGGCACTGATCGCGGTCTTAAGTTGTTCCAGGGCGGTGATCTCGTCGATGAGTTCGGGGTTGGTGCCGGCGGTGTCGAGCGCGGCCAGTGTCGCGATCAACGCGACGGCCTGCTCGGTACTCGACATGTGTTCGATTGTAGCCGAAGCAACTACTCCGGTCCAGGAATCAGTGCTCGTCAAGACATATTTATCGAACACATAGATGATGCCTTTGTGTCACCGATCGGCGTGTGGAACCTTGCGCGGATCAACTCACCCCGAATGTGACGGGTGGGACGGGAGAGTGCGAGTTCGTCCGCGCCGGCGTTGTTGATCCGCGCGGCGAGGGCCCGGCCGGGGTCAGAGGCCGACGATCCGCGCGGCGAGGGCCCGGCCGGGGTCAGAGGCCGACGATCTGAGCCACCTCGGCCCGGAGGCGGTCGAGGTCGCCGGTGGCGGTTGCCCGCAGGGCCGCCAGGGTGGCGTCGTCGGCGGCGGCCGGAACGTCCGCGTGCACCTGCAGGTAGCACTTGAGTTTCGGCTCGGTGCCGGAGGGGCGGACCACGACCCGCACGCGGTCGGTCCGCCAGCGCAACCCGTCGGTCTGCGGGAGCAGATCCGTCGACTCGGTCACCGGATCGTCCAGCAGGGAGGCCGGGGGACTCGACCGCAGCCGGCGCATCGCCTGCGGGATCAGCGACAGGTCGGCCACCCGGATGGACAGCGGCCCGGTGACGAACAGGCCGTGCGTCCGGGCCAGCTCGTCCAACCGGTCGCCAATCGTCCGGCCGGCCGCGGCGAGTTCGGCGATCAGATCGCAGGCCAGCACGGCCGCGGAGATGCCGTCCTTGTCCCGCACCCGGTCCGGGTCGACGCACAGGCCCAGGGCCTCCTCATAGCCGAAAACCAGGCCGGTGCCCTCGCCGTCGCCGGCCCGCACGATCCACTTGAACCCGGTCAGCGTCTCGTCGTACCGCGCGCCGTACCCGGCGGCGATCGAGCGCAGCAGTTCGGCCGACACGATGGTGGTGGCCACCAGCGGATCCGGGTGGGCGGTCCGGTCCAGGTGCCGAAGCAGATGATCGGCCAGGAGAGCACCGGTCTCGTCACCGGTGAGCATCCGCCAGGATCCGCCCGTCGGGACGCCGATCGCGCACCGGTCGGCGTCCGGGTCGAGCGCCACCGCGACCGCCGCGTCCGTCCGCGCCGCCAGCGCCAGCAGCAGGTCGGTGGCCCCGGGCTCCTCGGGGTTCGGGAACGGCACGGTCGGGAAGCCGCCGTCCGGCACGGCCTGCTCGCTGACCACGTGCACGGTCGGGAAGCCGGCCAGGTGTAATGCCTTGACGGCGATCTCGCCGCCGACACCGTGCATGGGGGTCAGTGCCACGCCCACGCCGGTGCCGGTGTGCCCGGTACGGGCGAGCGTCGCGGCCCGCGCCAGGTAGTCGTCCACGATCGAATCGGGCCATGGCCGGACCGATCCGGTGACGACCGGGCCGAGAACCAGCGGGCCACCGGCGGTCTCGTTCACCTCGATGGACCGGGCCGCGGGGGCGGCGGCGATGGCCTGCTCGATCCGGGTGTCCAGCGGCGAGATCAGCTGCGCGCCACCCCGCAGGTACACCTTGAGACCGTTGTCCTGCGGCGGGTTGTGGGAGGCGGTGACCTGCAAACCGGCCGCGGCCCCCAGCTCCCGGACGGCGAACGCGGTCAGCGGGGTGGGGTGCGCCCGGCTACTGAGCAGGACCGAAAAGCCCTGCGCGGCAAGCACTCCGGCCGCATCGGCGGCGAATTCGGCGGACCGGCGCCGGCCGTCGTAGCCGACCACGACCACACCGTCGCGTTCGCCGGACCCCAGCAGGAAGGACCCGATGCCGTACGCGGCCCGGCGGACCACCGTCAGGTTCATTCCCGCGGGCCCCGCCCGCAGCGGCCCCCGCAGCCCGGCCGTGCCGAACGCCAGGGGCGCGGACAGGCGGTCGGCCAGGTCGGCGACCGCCTCGGCCGAACCGGCCATGGCCCCGGCGAGGACCCGCTGCAACTCGGCCCGATCATCGGGCGACGGGTCGTCGGCGATCCACCGCATCGCCGCGTCCCGCAGGTCGGGGGTCAGCCGGGACACGCCCGCGCCGGTCACGCGCGGGCCACCAACTCGGCGAGCAGGTCGCCCATCCGCGCGGCCGCCGCCCGGCCGGTGGCCAGCACCTCTTCGTGGTTGAGCGGCTCGCCGGTCATGCCGGCGGCCAGGTTGGTCACCAGGGACAGCCCGAACACCTCGGCCCCGGCAGCCCGCGCCGCGATGGCCTCCAGCACGGTCGACATGCCGACCAGATCGGCGCCCATCCCGCGCAGCATCCGGATCTCGGCCGGCGTCTCGAAATGTGGCCCGGGCAGCTGCGCGTAGACCCCCTCGGCCAGCGTCGGGTCGATCGACCGGGCCAGTTCACGCAGGCGGGGCGAGTACAGGTCCGTCAGGTCGACGAACGTCGCGCCGGTGAGCGGAGACGTCGCGGTGAGGTTGAGATGATCGGAGATCAGCACCGGATCGCCCGGTTTCATGCCCGGCCGGATCCCGCCGGCGGCGTTGGTCAGGACGATCAGCCGGGCCCCGGTCGCGGCCGCGGTCCGGACGGCGTGCGCGACCGACCCGACGCCGCGGCCCTCGTACAGGTGGGTGCGGCCGAGGAATACGAGCGCCCGTTTGTCCGCGACCGGGATCGACCGGAGGCGTCCGGAGTGTCCCTCGACGGACGGCGGCGCGAACCCGGGCAGCTCGGCCACGTCGAGCTCGACCGCGGCGGTGCCCAGGCGTTCGGCCGCGGGTAACCAGCCGGAGCCCATCACCAGGGCGACGTCGTGGCGCAAGGCGCCGGTGGCCCGGGCAATCGCCGCCGCGGCCTCCTCGGCGGTCGCTCGGGCATGCGTGGCGGGGTCGACAGACATGCCCGGGAGCGTAACCGGGCCGGTCAGACGACGGGCGGTTCGAATCCGATCGGTGCGGCGACGACGACCGTCCCCCCCAATGCCGGGGCGAGAGCCTGCGGGCCGGGAGACGCCGGTGCGATCGCCGTGGGCGGCGCGGCCGCGCTGCCGTCGGCGGCATCGGCGATGAGCCGCACCGCGAAGAAACCCGCGACGGCCGCGAGCAGGGCGACCACCACCGCGACGGCGATCCGTCTGGCGGCCGAGGGTTCCGGGGCCACGTCCGGCAGCGGCGGCAGGGCCGCGGCGTCCGCCTGTGCCCAGGGCGGTGGGGGCAGCGGCTCGGCCCGGGTGCCGAAGCCCGGCCCGGCCTGTCCGGCCGCCTGCTGGATGCCGTGCAGCGGCATGTTGCGGCTGAACTGCGCGGAGTCCTGCGGTCGAGCCGGATCGTCGGGCCGCCCGGTCGGTGACGCGGTGCCCGACGCCGGGTCGCCGGGGGGCGGACCGACCGGCGGCGCCGCGGGCCGGAAGGCGAACGAGGAATCGCCCATGGCCGGTGGACGCTGGGTCGAGTGCAGAGGTGCCCCACCGGGGCCGCCCGGGACCGGCCGGGCCGGCGACGCCGACGGTCCGGACGAGCGGACGGGCGGCAGGCTCCGGGCCGCCGGATTCTGCTGGCGCCCGGCGCCGGGTGCCGGCGGTGGCGTCATCGAGTGGGATCCGGTGGTGGCATTCCGGCCGAAACCGGGCCACTCGCTCCGCGGAATGCGGCTCACCGCCGCCAGGTACGTGCCGGACGGATCGTCGGCGATCCCGCGCATGATCTGCAACGACTTCTCGATGCGCATGCGCAGGTTCGGAGTCTTCACCAGCAGGCCGGACACCACCGCACCGAGCCGCCCGGAGTGCGGATGCGGAGGCACGGGATCCTTCACCACCGAGGTGAGCGTGGCGATCGCGGTGCCCTGGTCGAACGGCGGCCGGCCCTCCACGCAGGCGAACAGCAGGCCACCGAGACTCCAGGCGTCCGACACCGGGCCGGCCGGTGTACCGCTGGCCACCTCAGGGGCGATGTAGGCCGGTGAGCCCAACAGCAGGCCCGTCGCGGTCATCGTGTTCTCCGCCGAACTGCGGGCGATGCCGAAGTCGGTCAGCTTGATCCGCCCGTCATCGCAGATCAGCACGTTGGCCGGCTTGACGTCGCGATGGGTGATGCCGGCGGCGTGGGCCGCCAGCAGGCCCGAGGCCACCGCCACCCCGATGGTGGCGGCCTGACCGTCCGGCAGGCGACCGACCCGCTTCAGGATGTCGGCCAGCGACCGGGAATGCAGAAGCTCCATGACGATGACCGGACCGGCGGGCACGGTGAGAATGTCGAACAGCGTGATGACGTACGGGTTGGACAGCGCGGCGATCGCCCGGGCCTCCCGCAGAGTGCGTTGCTCCAGCTGCCGGC
This sequence comes from Nakamurella sp., assembly GCF_044224575.1. GTDB lineage: Bacteria > Actinomycetota > Actinomycetes > Mycobacteriales > Nakamurellaceae > Nakamurella. The sequence continues at coordinate 193,198 of NZ_JBGAKE010000001.1, read as the reverse complement.
GTTCACCCGCCGGTGTGCCGACCGGGAAGTCGATCTCCTTGATCGCCACGTTGCGGTGCAACACCAGGTCGGTGGCCGCCCAGACGGTGCCCATCGAGCCCTTGCCGATCACCGAGTCGAGGCGGTACCGGTCCGCCAACACCCGCGGGGTAGGGGTCCCTCCGGGGGCGGCTGAAGCGGTCACCCGCCCATCGTGCCAAAGCCCGCGTGTGGCGGACACCGCCGCGCGGTGTGGTGTCGGCCGCAGGCCCCGTCACCGTCGGGTGTGGCGGCGGACCGGTCGGCCGGCCGGAATCGTCGACGAAGACCCGTTGATCGAGCGGAGCGCGACGGCTGACGCGACCCCGGTCGACCGAAGGCGCTCTTTCAGAGTCGGCCGAGCTTGCGAGGCCGCCATGTGGGCAGTTGGACCGGCGCAGGCAATCTGGCGACGTAGGAGCCTGATTGTTCAGCGCGGTCCTAGTATTCGTCGATGCGCGAACCTCGGTACCGCCGGCCGGCTGGCTGGATCGCCGGCCTGCTGTGCGCGACTCTGCTGGCCTCCTGCGGGACGGCACCGTCCGACGTGACGACGGTTCAATCCACCGCGGCCGGCGCCACCGGTCAGCCGGCGGACACCCCGGTCTCCTGCGCGACCCCGCTGGACGCCACGGCGCTGCTGCCCGGGTCGGCGGCGCCATCGGCCACTGCGGCCGGCCCGCCCATCCCGGTCGACCCCGAGTTCGCCCAGGTCGCCAATGTGTTGGCGACGGGCGTCGCCGCATGGGACAGCGGTGGGTTGAGTCTGGTCGGGTGGGGGCTGGGCGAGTTGCTTCAGGCCGGCCAGCAGGGCGGCGACATCGACCCCCAACTGCAGACGGCGCTGACCAATCTGTCGACCCAGATGAGCACGATCAGCAGCCAGCTCAACCAGATCTCCGGTCAGCTTGCCGGCATCACCAACCAGATCAAGGACGCCACCTACCAGACCGAGATCCAGAGCCTGACCACCGACCACATCGCGCCGATCCTGTCCATGTGGCAGGACTACTGCGAGATCACCAGCACGCAGGACACCGACGCCGCCTCCATCAAGAACTTGACGTCTGCGATCCTGGACTCGGCGAACGGCGTCACCGCGCACACCACCGCGATCACCGAGGTGTACACCGGGTCGCAGGTCACCGGCGAGGTGGCGTTGCCCGGGATGTTCTCCACATTCCTGGTCGATCAGGGCGTGCCGCCGCTGGACGACCAGCCGCTGTACCAGCAGTACGTCATTCCGTACGCCGAGTACTTCACCAGCCTGATCGTCATGGGCATGACGCTGCTGACCGAGGCCTATCACCAGCAGGGTGACACCGCGCTCGCCGAAGCCGCGGTGAACGACCTGTGGGCCGACGTCGAAGCCATCTACCGGAGCACGGGGGCGCCGGTGTCCAACGATGCCGGAGTGCTGCACATCCCGACCGGCACCGTGTGGTCGCGTTCGCCCATCTGCATCACTGCGGCATTCGACAGTTCCGACGCCCCGAACCAGCTGAACAATCCGGACATCGACCAGCAGGCGTTGGCCTGGAACGTGGTGGATCTGACGGCTAACTCCGGCTCGACCGCCGGCGCCGCATTGTCGAGCAGGATCGCCGAGGTCGCCGCGACGGCTCCGGAATCGGCCCGGGCGGCCGCGCCGACCACGCCGCCGACCGGCGTGGGCGGCCTGCCGACCAGCTTCACCTTCAAGACCGGTGACCGCGTGTGCGGCGGGCTGTGGTGGCTGTATGCCATCCCGGCCGGGAACTGGGTGCCGGAGGCGCTCACCCACGCCGGCCTGCCATCGGCCCACCTGTACGCGGGAACCGGCGATCCGAACAGTGTGTGGCGGGCGCCGGTCAGCGGGGACTACGCGGCGCTGACGGGGGCGCGGGGATCGGCAACACCACAGGACTACCTGAACGCCAACGGGTTCGCCATCCCGCAGGCCGGTGGCCTGTACGGCGTGCCGCAACTGGGTTACGACTACATCAACGACGGCGACACCGGGTACTTCGACGCCACCACCGGCACCGACACCTGCTTGTTCTTCGCCCAGTGCGCCGGCAATGCGTATCTCAGCTACCAGGTGGTGGCGACTCCCCAGTGCTTCCTCGGTTCCGCCGAATACAAGGGCCTGCCGACCGCGTGCGGGACGGACTGGCTGGCCGCCGAGTGGCCGGCCAATCCGCCCCCGCCCAAGGCTCCACCGACCACCCCTGTGACTTCCCCGGCCGGTGCCACCACCCCGACCAGCACGTCGGCGTCGTCATGACCAGGACGAGATCGAGGCGGTCTTCGATGCGTGCCCGTCAAGCCCTCGTCGTCGGCCTGAGTGCCGTGCTGCTGGTCGGGTGCTCGGCGGGGTCCGGCCAGGTTGCCGTGCAATCGACCACCGGCCTGTCCACCGCGGGCGTCGCCGACACGCCGGCGTCGTGTACGCAGACGCCCAGTCCGTCCGCGATGGTGCCCGGATCCGCCACCGCCGCACCCAACGGCGCCGCCGTGACGGATCCGTCCTCCGACGCTCTCACCGTCGCCGAGACCGTTGCCGAGGGCGTCGTCCAGTACAGCAACGGGCCCAGCAGCCTGGTCGGCTGGGCCCTGGACGAGCTGCTGGGTTCGGGTCAGAGCGGCGACCTGCCGCCGGACCTGCAGACCCAGCTGAGCAACCTGTCGGGCCAATTGACCGCGATCAGTAACGACCTGAACTCCATCGAGAGCGAGCTGTCCGGCATCAACAACCTGATCAAGGACAGCACCTACCAGTCCGAGATCACCAGCCTGACTTCGAACCACGTGGCCCCGATCCTGTCGATGTGGCAGCGCTACTGCAACATCGTCGCCACGAAGGACACCACGGCGTCCACCATCTCGCAGCTGGCCGACGACGTGCTGAACCCGGCCACCGGCATCCGCGACCACGTCACCGCCATCGCCGAGGCCTTCAAGGGCAATGCGACCACCGGTGACGTGCCGTTGCCCGGAATGTTCGCCACCTTCGTCATCGATCAGGGCGCGGCCACCTTCGACGACCGGCCCATCTACAGCGGCCCGATGCAGAACTACACGGCCTACTTCGTGAATCTGGCGCTGATGGGGATGAGCCTGATGATCGAGGCCCAGCACCAGCAGGGTGACACCGCCGCGGCCAAGGCCACCCTGGCCGACCTGTGGTCCGACATCCGCGACCTCTACCAGGCCGGCGGCACATCCGTCACGGACACCAACGTGATCGTGCACGTCCCCACCGGCACCGTCTGGGCCCGGACCCCGCTGTGCGTGACATCGCAGCTCTCGTCGGACGACATCGTCTACAACAACAACTCCGGCAGCGGGCCGATCCAGCAGGCCGTCTACGACTCGGTGCTGCGCGCCTGGACGATCGGCAACAACGGCGGCGGCGGTCCGGTGCCGCCGCCGGTTTACGAGTTCCCGGCCGGCGCCTCGGTGTGCACGTTGGGCTGGAACCCCGGCGACACCGAGCCGGCGGCCTGGGTGCCGACGGTGATCGGGCAGAGCCCGATCGCCAAGAACGCCCTCTTCGACGGCACGGGCGACCCGTCGGCGATCTGGCGGGATCCGATCGCGGCCGACTTCACCGCGCTCGTATCGGCCCGGGGCGGGGCGACCCCGCAGGCGTACCTGAACCAGAACGGGTTCACCATCCCGCCGACCGGTGGCGTCGACGGGGTGACGCAGGTGGCCTACGGGTTCTGGCGCTCCGGCGAGGCCGGCTACTACGACGTCGCCGACGGGTCGAGCACCTGCCTGTTCGCGACCAATTGCGCCGCGGGTGTCTTCCCGGGCATCCTGCCGGTGATCACGCCGACCTGCTTCCTGGGGGCCGCGTCCTACAAGGGCCTGCCCACACCGTGCGGCAGCGCCTGGGTCGACCCCAAGTGGCCGCCCACGCCACCGCCGCCGACCACCCCGACCACGCCGGTCTCGCCGTCGACCCCGACGATCTCGCCGTCGGCCTCAGCCGGCGGGTGAGCGGGCCAGCACATCGAACCTGGGTACGCCCCAGCCGGAGGCGAGGTCGAACCCGGCGGCCGCCGCGCAGCAGCCGACACTGTTGAGATCGTTGCTGCCCCGGGTCACGTCGTCGAACCAGCCGGGATCGAGTGACCGGTCGACGCCGCCGACGCCGAGCCGCAGCGGTCCGAGGCCGGCTGCGGATCGAGCCTGGCCGACCGCCAGGATGGCGCCCGCGACGAACGGCGCGGCGAAACTGGTGCCCCCGTAGGAGCGCCAGGTGCAGCCGGCAGGGCACACCGGCATCGGCGGGAGGTCCGGCGCCGAGGCCAGCATCGCCAGGTCCGGCAGCTTGCGCCCCGGGAACGCCCTGCTCATCCCACCGCCGCCGGCGCGGTGTTCCTGGGCGTTCACCCAGACCTCGCGGGAGCCGTTGCTGCCGCCGACGGCCAGGACGAACGGTGACGACGCCGGGTAGGTGACCGCCGGCGCGGTATCGCCCGGGGTGCAGGCCGCCGACCCCCGGTCCCCGGTGGCGGCCACCACACCGACCCCGGCGGCCGCCGCGGCGGCCAGCACGTACTCGGTCAGGGTCCGTGCGGGCGCGGACACCGAGTCTTCGCAAAACACGATCGACGAGCTGATGACCTGCGGTGGGCCCGCCGGATCGGTCAGCGCCGTCTCGAGAGCGTCGCCCACCCAGTCGGTGTCGTCCGCGCCGACGAGGGTCACCGCAGCCAGCGCGGGCAGCGTCAACGTGAGTGCCGCCAGGTCGGTCTGCGCCTCGGCGGATCGCAGGTCCGGGGCACCGTCGCGAACCGGGAGCAGATGCACCGCCACCGGTTCGTGGCCGATGCACTGCAGCCACGCCTCGAACGCGGTCGGATCGAAGCGGGTCACCGCGATCACGCTCACCCGCGCGCCGGTGCCGCGAGCGCCGGCTGCCTGAACCGCGTCCAGGCCCTGCGCCGCGACCACGTCCGCGCCGGCCTGCCGGGCCTGCGCGCAGCCGGGCGCCGCCGTCAGATCCGTGAGCTGTGCCGTCGGGGCCGATGCGGATGCTGATCGCGACGCCGGATCGGTGGGCAGAACGCGTGACAGGGGGATCACCTCGGTCACCGCGTCGCGCAGGTCGGCGGGTGGGTCGGGCGCACCGGCCGGAACCAGCACCCGCCGGCCGGCGACGGTGCTGATGTCCCACCGAATACCCAGGGCCGACGCCGCGCCCAAGGTGGTCCGCCAGCGGGCCAGGCCGCCGGTCGCGGAGAAGGTCACGGACGACGCCCCCAACCGGTTCGAAACCTCCTGCCGCACGGCGAGGCCGGCGCCGAACCGGGCCGCGATGTCGGGCAATGGCAGCACCGGGCCGCCGCCGGCCGCGTAGGCCTGCAGGCCGGCCTGGTCGCGGGTGAGCCCGAACACGACCTCGACCGGCTGGTCGTCGGGGATGTCGACCGAGCCGGCCGGCGCCGCGGGGACCCGGCGCAGGATCACGATGACGACCACCGCGGCGATGAGCACGATGACGCCCGTGAGGATCAGCGCGACACGGCGTCCACGACTCGAGCGTGCACGCGTCCGCACCATGGTGGGCCATTATCCCGCCACCCGGCTCACCCCCGGGGGATGAGGGCGGTTCACCCTGCCTCGCGGTTCACTGCTCGCGCCGGTGATCGGCGCGCAGCAGGTGATTCGACCCGGCGACAGGATGAGGGGCCCGAAGCGACAATGACGGGGATCAGCGGCGAATCGGCGCCCACGGTGCTGGTCTGGTGCGCGGTTGCCGGGGTGCTGGCGTTTGCGGTGGGGTTGGTGCTGACGGTCGGGGTTCGTCGGCTCACCGCTCGGTTCGGGCTGGATGTCGAGCACACGCGGCTGCGGCGGTCGCCGATCGTGCTGCTGTGTGCGCTCATCGCGGTGCGAGTCGTCCTGCAGGGCCCGGCGCAGCGTCAGGAGTGGGCGTCCTGGGTGGCCGCGGTGATCGACATCGCCATCATCGGCGCGGTCGCCTGGCTGCTGGTCGACATCGTCCTGGTGATCGAGAAGGCGGCACTGGCAAAGCATCCCGCCTCCGGGATGGGCGACTTGAAGGCACGTCACGTCCGTACCCAGATTACCCTGATCCGCCGCATCGCGGAGGCGGTGATCATCACGCTCGGGGTCGCCGCGGCGTTGTGGACGATCCCGGCGGTGCGGGAGATCGGTGCCGGGATCTTCGCCTCGGCCGGCGTGGTGGGCATCATCGCGGGCCTGGCCGCGCAGACCTCGTTGGGGAACGTGTTCGCCGGGATCCAGATCGCCTTTGCCGACAGCATCCGGATCGACGACATCGTCGACATCGACGGCGTGTGGGGCCGGATCGAGGAGATCAAGCTGACGTATGTGGTACTGCGGGTCTGGGACGGGACCTGCCTGATCCTGCCGTGCACCTACTTCAACACCACCAACTTCCGGAACTGGACACATAAGGGCACCGCGACCAGCGGCGAGGTGCGGCTGTGCGTCGATTGGTCCGTCCCGCTGGATGCGTTGCGCGAGGAGCTGAACCGCGTCGTCGACCGGTCCCAGTACTGGGATCGCCGCACCGCCAACCTGGTCGTCGATGATGCGAGCGGTGCCGCGCTGGAGCTGCTGGTCGTCGTGTCGGCGGTGGACGGGGATGCGATCACACCCCTGCGCTGGGAGGTCCGAGAGGCGTTGGTGAAGTACCTGCGCCGGTTCCATCCGGCCAGCCTGCCCCGGAACCGGCAGGAATCGGTCGACCCGGCCTGGCCCGTGCGGTCGGATTCCGACACCACCGAACCGGCCGAGCGCTGACGATCGTCAACCATCGAAATCCCGACGAAGGAGGGACCCCCGTGCGAGGCGTCAACCTGGGCAACTGGCTGGTGCTGGAGAAGTGGATGAATCCGCAGCTGTTCGCGGATACCACAGCCCCGGACGAGACCAATCTGTGTCGGCAGCTCGATGAGCCATTGCGGCGCGAACGGTTCCGGGCGCACCGCGGAACCTGGATCACCGAAAGGGACTTCGCCTACCTGGCGAACCACGGCTTCGAACTGGTGCGCCTGCCCATCCCGTATTTCGTCTTCGGCGACGTCGAGCCGTTCATCGGCTGCATCGACTTCGTGGACCGTGCCTTCGACTGGGCGGACACGTACGGAATCAGCGTGCTGGTCGACCTGCACACGGTGCCGGGCAGTCAGAACGGTTTCGACAACGGCGGTCTGGCCGGGGTGTGCACGTGGCACACCGACCAGCGGAACGTCGGCGCCGCGCTGGACGTGCTGGAGCGGGTGGCCGCCCGGTACGCGGGACGCGACGCGTTCTGGGGGCTCGAGGTGCTCAACGAGCCGATCTCGCCGGCTCTGTGGGAGTTGATCGATGTGCCCAGGCGGTATCCCGCGGCCGTGCCCGCGGAGGGCGAGGGTTCCGGACCGGTGCCCACCGACGTGCTCTTCGACTACTACCGGCGGGCCTACGACCGCATTCGCGCGGTGGCGCCGGATCTGCGGGTGGTCTTCCATGACGGCTTCCGCATACCGGAGCTGATCGGATTCCTCGACGGCTCCGATTTCCAGAACATCACGGTGGACACCCATCAGTACCTGATGATGTACACGCTGCGGGCGGGCTCCCGGTCCCTGGATGAGTACGTGGAGTTCGTCCATACCGCGATGGCCGCGGAACTGACCGAACTATCCGCCCATGCCCCGGTTCTCGTGGGGGAGTGGTCGCTCGACACCGCGGTCAGGGAGCTGGATCAACGGTCGCTGCCGGAGCGAAGGGCCTACTACCGGGCGATCGCCGGTGCGCAGCTGGAGGTCTTCGACCGGGCCGAGGCGTGGACCTACTGGGCGTACAAGTTGCTGGACGACAGCCCGAAGGCGGACTACTGGGACCTGGGTCGGGCCATCGAACTGGGCCTGTTTCCCATCGGCGAACGGGCCGCCACGGGCGGCTGAGCCGACCAGCGGATCCGGACGACCAGGCTGGCGTTCGGGCAACCCGCACGAACCGACCAGCCACTGTCCCGAAGGGTTGACATGAGTACCACAACAACCACATCCTCCGAGAAGTTCGCCGACCTGCAGTCGCAGGTGGACCAGGCCGCCGAACGCGTCCGCGCGTCCGCAACGCAGACCAAGGACGCGATCAGCGGTCAGGTCGCCAAGGCGCGGGCATCCGTGGAGGCCTCGGTCGAACAGGCCGGCTCCGCCGCCGACCACGTGCTGGATCGAGCCGCCGGCCACTGGGCCGAGGTCAGGCAAAGCTGGCACGCCCAGGTTGAGGCGATGCGCGGCAAGCTCGCCGATCGGCAGGCCCAGCGCAGCGCCGACGCTGCGCTGCGCGAAGCGCAGGACGCCGAACGGTATGCGGTGGCCGCCATCGAGTTCGCGGCCGACGCGATCAACGAGGCCGAGTATGCGGTGTTCGAGGCCGTTCTGGCCCGGCTCGACGCCGAGGTGGCGACCGGGTCGGTGTGATCCCGGCGCCCTGCTGACGCCGTACCGACGCCCGGTCTGCGGCCGCGGTCCCTGGTGGTTCCCGGGGCCGCGGCCGTTTTCGTGGCGCGGAGATCCTCCGGCCCGAGGCGCACCGCGAGATGACCGCGGTCGGGCGCCATGATTGGCCACCGATGGGTCGGCCCCTGGTCAATCGCCCGGCGCCCGGGTCGGCCTGGCGGTGCTGGTTTCCGGCCGTGCGCCCTCAGCGGGCGTCGGAACCCCGGTCGGATTGTGGTGGACGGGTGGCGGCGGCCAGCCGGCGTTGCTGCCAGGTCACGTAGGGCTTGGTGACGAACCCGATGACGATCCCGTAGAAGACCAGGGTCGCGGTGAAGCTCTCGGCGGGGAAGACCGTCGCGGCGATCGCGATGGCCATGCCGGGGTTGCGGTTCGCGCAGGCGATGGCCAGCACGACCGAGTGGTCCGGGTCGGGGCCGCCGAGGAAGTGTCCGACCGCGAGTGCGGCCGCGATGAACACGATCATCGCCAGCAGCGTTCGGATGTCCAGGATCCGCCAGATGGCTGGGGCCAGGGCGACCAGGGCGATGAGAATGGCTACCCACAGCACGATGTCGGCGATCCGGAGCATCGGCGGACCGATCCGGTCGGCCAACCGGGGCCACAGCCGAGCGGTCAGCATCCCGACGGCCAGCGGCACCAGGACGGTGGTCGCGATGGTCACCGCGATCGTGCCCGGCGGCAGGTCGAACGGCCGGGACATGACCCGTCCCAGGAAGTTCGCCATGGCGGGCACGATCGCGATGGACAGCGCGTACACCACGAAGGACAGTCCGTAGGCGAAGGACGGGCGCCCGCCGGAGGCGATCTCGGTGCGGGGCAGCAACTGCGAGATCGGCGTCAGGGCAAGGACGACCAGGCCGGCCCGGGCCGGGTACGGGAAGTCGAAGTACACGTCAAGGGCCAGCGCGATCACCGGCACCACCACGAACATGGCGATCAGGCAGATGACCAGCAGCCGGGGCCGCCGGAACACGTACATGATGTCGTCGTTGGTCGCGCGCAGGCCGTAGCTGAACACGGTGACCGCGATGCTCGCGGTGAACATGATCGGCATCAGCGCCAGCAGCAGGCTGGTCATGGTCGGCCCTCCGGCCGGTTCGAGGCCGCCGGGACGCTCATAGGTCGGGGCAGTCGTCGGTCGCCGGTGCGCCGGCGAGACGGTCCTCGGTCCAGCTCAGCAGGTCCGGGATCAGCGGTGAATCGGCCGCGACCACACCCACGTGGTCCCGCCCGGGGTAGGTGCGGTACTGAAGGTGCTGACCCGCCGCGCACTGTTGCTGCACGTACGCGAGCTGGACCTGCGGCAGGACCAGCGCGTCGGCCGCACCCTGGGCGACGAACAGGGGCGCCTGGATCAGCCCGCGGGGGATGTTCTGGGTCAGCCGCTGTCCGAAGGCTCCATCCCCGGGCTCCCGGTCGAAGACCGGCTGGTCCAGCGGGAGTCCGGCGATCACCGAGACGAGCGCGGACTTGCCCAGGCATCGGGTGGCGGCCTGGGTCACCAGCGTGCGGGCGGACGCGCGGATGTAGTCGTCGATCTGCACATCCGGGTAGGTCTTGGTGTAGCCGTCGACGACGTAGGCGGCGAAGATCGACCCGCCCGGGACGGCGGACAGGTTGTCGACCAGCCCGACCAGGTCCGAGGCCGGGGCGAGCGCGGCGACCCCGATGACGTTGACGTCCGGGGCATAGGTCGGCGCCAACCCCCCGGTCCACAGCGCGGCGTGCCCGCCCTGCGAGTGCCCCCAGACCACGGTCCGGTCCTGCAGTTCCACGTCGCCGAGTTGCCGGGCGGCGCGGACGGCGTCCAGCACCGACCGGCCTTCCGGTTGCCCGATGAGGTACGGGTGTGGCGCGTCCACGCCGAGCCCGACGTAGTCGGCGGCCACCATCGCCCACCCGCGTTCGAGCACCTGATCCTGGACGAACATGGCGCCGCTGGTGAACGGGTCGGCCAGCAGCGAGGGGGCGCAGGTGATGTCGGTGCCGGTGGTGCCGTGCGCCCAGGCGATGACGGGTCGCGGCCCGGGCGGGGCGTCCTTGCCGACCATGACCAGGCCGCTGGCGACCGCCGGTTGCCCGTCGTCCCGGGTGGTCGTGTACAGGATGCGCCAGTCGTTGGCGTTCTCCGGAATCCCGTTCGTCATGGGTTCGCTGCTCAGCAGCACACCGGGCTCGGCCGGCACGGCCTCGGGGGCCGCATAGAAGTCGGTGACTGACGGGTTCGTCTGGATGATCCGGATACTCACCACGGCCAGGATGACGGCCAATGCGAGAGCCACCGCCGAGCCGATGACCCGGGCCCAGCGACGCCACCGACCCCGCCGGACCGGCGGTACGGACGTCTCGGTCGGCTCGGTGGTCGTCGTGGGGTCACCGGCGAACGCGGCACCGATCCGGCTGGCCCCGAGCAGCACCACCCGGGCCCCGAACACCACCGCGATCACCAATACCGTGATGTCCGGCCAGACCAGCGCCAGCACACCGAAAACGACACCGGCCAGACCGCCGATCACCGCGGCCAGCCGTTCGTCGGTGCTGCCCCGGATGCCCGAGACGACGTCGATGGCACCGGTCACGATCAGCGCACATCCGACGACGACGGTGAGCAGCCCGATGGTGATGCCCGGCCACGCCAGAACCAGCACGCCGGCCACGCACCAGCCGATTCCGGCCACGATCCGCAGCCACGGACGCGGCGCCGCGCCGGCCTCGACGAACTCGGACACCCCGCCGATCAGGGCGCCGATCCCGACGAGCAGGGCCAGCACGGACAGCGAGGTGAAGGGTCGCAGGATCAGCACGGCGCCCACTGCCACCGCGGCCACGCCCACCACCGCCGACAGCCACCGAGGCAGGGAGATGCCCCGTCGTTCGGGCCTCATCTCGCGTCACCGTCCTCGGTTGGTGCGGCCAGACTCCGGATCCCCACCAGGTCCAGGCCGAGGGCCTGTAGCCGGTCCAGCACGCCGTACAGCTCGGCCTGATCTCGCAGGGAACCGTGCAGCACGGTTTCCGCGGGCTCGAGCGCCGCCGCCATCGGCCCGATCGCGGCGACCGTCTCGGGCCGAAGATGGCCCCGGACCCGGATCTCATACTCCGTCGACATGTCGAGATGGTCCCGGGCCGGAGGGTGAGTTGAGGTCATCCTCCCGGGATGACTGATCGGTCAGCGGCCGGCGAACAGATTCTGCTCCCGGGCCACCCGGACGGCCTCCCGGCGCCCGTCGACCCCGAGCTTGCGGTAGATCGACCGCATATGCGTCTTGACCGTGTTCACCGACAGATACAGCCGGGCGGCGATGTCCTGGTTCGACATGATCCCCGGAAGGAGGCCGAGGATCTGAAGTTCCCGGGCGCTGAGCGGTTCGGTGAGTCGTGCGCTCGTCCGGACCGCGGGTGACCGGCCCTCGATCAACATGATCGCCCGTTCGGCCAGATCGCCGTGCCGGGTGCCGCCGCGGGTGTGCCGGTTCAGCAGCGGCAGGAGCGCCCGGTCGTGGGAGAGCAGCGGCCGGATCAGCTCGGCCGGTGCGGCCAGGTCAAGCGCCCGCTCGAGATGCTCGACCGCCGCGGCGGGCTCGTCGAGAGCATCCCGGGCCATTGCGGCCACCAGGTGCAGGTCCATCAGCACCGACGGGAACAGGAGTGGCCCGGCTCCGATCCGATCTTCGACGAGGGCGGCCGCGCCGCGCGGATCGCCGTCGTCGAGCAGCATCCGCGCCCGGGTCGCCACCACCAGCGCACCGGCGGGCCGCGCCCGATCCAGGACGGCTCTCGCCTCGGCGGGACCACCGAAGGCCCCGGCCAGGCGGGCCTGCCAGGCATGCAGAGCGTCGGTGACCATCTCGTCGACCGGGAAGGTGCCGATCTCCTCGATGGCCTCCCGAGCCAGGTCGTAGGCCTCACCGTGCCGGCCCTGGACCGACAACAGGATCAACCGGGGAAGCGCGGTCGCAGCGCGCATGGGACGGTCCTGCGGGCGGAAGGTGGCCGCCTCGGCCGTTCTGGTCAGTGCTTCCGCCTCGTCGAACCGGCATTGCAGGGTGGCGATCAGGGCAGCCATCATGGCGGCGGCACCGGCGGGCGACGTCCGCTCCCAGCCGTGCCTGTGGACGATGGCCAACGACTGTTCGGCGCGCCGCTGCGCCGCCCGCATGTCGCCGCACTTCGCCTCGGCGTGGGACAAGTGCGCCAGCGCCAGCATCCGCAGCCACGGAGACCGGGCGTCGTCGGCGGCCGCCAACGCGCTGCGCAGGTGCTCGCGGGCCTGGGCCGGCCGGCCGGTCCAGGATTCGGCGGTGCCGACATTGGTCAGCACCATGCTACGAAGTGCGGGGTCGATCTCGACGGCGTCCACTCCGGAGGCGGTCAGCGCCCGGGCCGCGGCCACCGATGCCGCCCCCGCGTCGCCGACGTACCGGGCGTACATCAATTCGACCAGGACGAGTCCGGTCGTGGTGACCGGGTCGTTGCTCGACCGACCCGCCACCACCTTCGCGCGGGCCAGGCGGTTGCGGGCCCGATCCCGGGATTCGGTTTCCAGGCTCACCACCGCCAGGGCCACCGCAAGCGGGAGCGAGTCGTCCACGACATGACTCGGAACCGCGTCCAGCAGTGGTGCCAAGGTGTGGATCTCGCCCCGTAGCAGCAGGTCGACCCAATGATCCGCGGCGATCGCCACGGCCAGATCCCAGTCGCGGGCCGCGACGGCATGCCGGGCGGCCCGTTCCGCATCGTCGTTGTCGTGGTACCAGCGAGCCGCTCGCCGGTGCAGATCCGTCTCCAGTTCCGGCGCGTAGAACCGCAACCGGGCCCGCAGCAGTTCCGCGAACAGGCTGTGGTACCGGAACCACCGCGACCTCGCATCGACCGGCGTGACCAGCACGCCGCCGGCCACCAGCGCCGCCAGCTGACGGTGCCCGTCGGTGCGGCCGGTCAACGCATTCGCCAGCCGGCCGTCGAGCACCTCGACCACCGATGTCCGGACCAGGAACTCCTGCACCTGCTCGGATTGCCTGGACAGCACCTCGGCCATCAGATAGTCGCTGACCAGCGCGTCCTCCCCGCCGAACTGATCGATCAGCCGCGCCGGTTCCGGGCTGGTCCGCAGGCTGATCGTGGCGAGCGTGACACCGGCCATCCATCCTTCGGTGCGCATCCACAACGCGGTCGTCGCCGGCGTCGGCAGGTCGACCCCACCGCCGCGGACGACCGCCATCGTCTCCTCCTGGGTGCAGGCCAGATCGGTGGCGCGAATCTCGGTGACCGCACCGGCCAACCGCAGCCGGCCCAGCCGCAGGCCCGGATCGTGCCGCGCGATGAACACCATCCGCAGCGCCGGCAGCGGGTAGGCCAGCAGCCGGTCCATCTCCCCGCACACCTGGGCGTCCAACTCGTGGAAGTCGTCCAGCACGACGTACACCGGGTCCACCAGATCGGCCAGTGCGGCGGTGATCTCGACCAGCAGCGCGCCGAAATCACGCTTGAGCCACGCATCGGGGGCCGGCAATCCGATCACCCCGGCGGCCCGCAGGGCTTGCACGAACCCAGGCCAGAACCGGTTCGACGAGCTGTCGATGGATTCCGGAGTGAACCAGCCGACCGGCGCGCCCACCGTGACCGTCCAGTCGGTCACCAGCACGGTCTTGCCGGACCCGGGCGGACCAACCACCAGCGTCAACGGGCCTTTGGTGCCCGCCTCGACCGCCCGAACCAGCCGATCCCGGTGCACCATGGCAGCCGGCAAACCGGGCGGTCGCAGCTTGGCGGCGGCCAGCTCATGGGAGATCCTCGTGCGAGCGGCCACCTGCTTCCCCTCCGGCATCGATCGACGGCGATGTGGTCGGCCGGACATATCATGGCATTTCGGACCGTCGCGGTCAGCCTGCCTCGACCGGTCAACCCCGTTCGTCGAAGGCGCGCAGGATGGCGTCGGCGGCGGCCGGCGCCGGCAGGGTGCCGGCCACCACCTCCGGCCGGATCCGGGCCGCGGTGTCCGCCACGACGGGCGACCGGCGCAGCCGCTGGTCCAGCTCGTCCCGCACCAGCGCCCAGGTCAGCTCCCACCGTTGCGCGGACCGTTTGTCGGCCAGGCCGTCCGGGCCCAGCGCCGTGCGATGCCGGTGCACCGCATCCCAGACGCCGTCGATGCCGTCCCCGGTCAGCCCGGAGCAGGTGAGCACCGGCACCGACCAGCCGGATGCCGCGGAGTGCGCGCCGCCGTGCACCGAATGCCGGCCGTGCACCAGCCGCAACGCCCCGGCGAGGTCCCGGGCCGCGGCCTTCGCCTCGACCACCCGGTCGCCGTCGGCCTTGTTGATGGCGATCACGTCGGCGATCTCCAGCACGCCCTTCTTGATGCCCTGCAGCTGGTCGCCGGAGCGGGCCAGGGCCAGCAGCAGGAAGGTGTCGACCATCCCGGCGACGGTGGTCTCGGACTGGCCGACACCGACGGTCTCGACCAGCACGACGTCGTACCCGGCGCCCTCCAGCAGGGTGATGGTCTGCGCGGTGGCCCGGGCCACCCCGCCCAGCGTGCCGGCGCTCGGCGAGGGCCGGATGTAGGCGAGCGGGTCGGCGGCCAGCCGTGGCATCCGGGTCTTGTCGCCGAGCACGGACCCGCCGGTGCGGATGCTGGAGGGATCGACGGCCAGCACCCCGACGCGCAGTCGGCGGCCGGTGAGCATCGTGCCCAGGGATTCGACGAAGGTGGACTTGCCCACCCCCGGCACCCCGGAGATGCCGACCCGGACGGCGTCGGCGGGATGCGCGGACAGGGTGGTGAGCAGCGAGCGGGCGACCTCGCGGTGGTCGTCCCGGGTCGACTCCACCAGGGTGATCGCCCGGGACAGCGCGGTGCGGGACCCCGTGGCGATCTCGCCGGCCAGCTGGTCCGGATCGATCGGCCGACGCGTGCTCAGCCCGGCACCTCCCAGGTGTGCACCGGCTCGTTGGAGTGCATGCCCTTGGAGTAGAGCTTGAGCATCTCGGTGAGGGCGGCGTCCCGGGACAGGCCGCCGCGCTCCAGCGCGGCGACGGTCTCGGCCTGCCACCAGGACCCGTTGCGCCGGGTGACGCAGCGGTCCCGCACGACCCCCAGGTAACGCTCCCGGACCTCGTCGTCGACGCCCCAGCGGGCCAGCCCCTCATGGGCCTTGGGCAGCAGGTCGCGCAGGATCAGCTCGTCCCAGGTGACCTGGCCGAAGCCGGGCCAGTAGAACACCGCGTCGGTGCCGAGCTGGGCGCCGGCGTCGAAATTGGCCTCCGCGGCGTCGAACGACATCTTGGTCCAGATCGGCCGGTCCTCGGTGGCCAGCACGGTCAGTGCCCCGTAGTAGAAGGCGGCGTTGGCCAGCACGTCGACGACGGTCGGCCCGGCCGGCAGGACCCGGTTCTCCACCCGCAGGTGCGGGCGCCCGTCGACCACGTCGTACACCGGCCGGTTCCAGCGGTAGACGGTGCCGTTGTGCAGCCGCATCTCCTGCAGCTTGGGCGCCTTCCCGGCGGCCAGCACCGCCTCCGGATCCTCGTCGGTGCACTCGGGCAGCAGCGCCGGGAAGTAGCGGACGTTCTCCTCGAACAGGTCGAAGATCGAGGTGATCCAGCGCTCCCCGAAGAACACCGGCGGCCGCACCCCCTGGTTGCGCAGCTCGGGTGATCGGGTATCGGTGGCCTGCAGGAACAGTTCGGTGCGGGTCTCGGCCCACAACCGCTTGCCGAACAGGAACGGCGAATTCGCGCCGAGCGCCAGCTGCGGCCCGGCCAGCACCTGGGCGGCGTTCCAGCAGGCCGCGAAGTCGGCGGGGGACACCTGCAGGTGCAGCTGGACCGACGTGCACGCCGACTCGGGCGCGATGGTGTCGGCGTACATCTTCAGGTGCTCGGCGCCGCGGATGTCCAGCTCGAGGTCTTCCCGGCGGGCCGCGAAGACGGCCTCGTCCAGCGCCTGGTACCGCGGGTTGGCACTCATCCACTCGGTCTCGAAGTGCTCGGTACGCAGCGTCGGCAGGATGCCGATCATGATGATCTCCGAGCCGGTGCGGTTGGCCCGTTCCTCGGCGTGATCCAGCGAGGCCCGCAGCTGCTGCTCCAACTCGGCCATCGAGGCCCCACCCAGCTCGCGCGGGGCGACGTTGAACTCGATGTTGTAACGGCCGAGCTCGGTCTGGAAGTCGGGGTCGGCGATCGCCTCGAGCACGCGGGCGTTGGCCATGTCCGGCTGCCAGTCACCGTCCACCAGGTTCAGCTCGATCTCCAGGCCGGTCATCGGCTGGCCGAAATCGAAGGCGTGCTCGACCAGCATCCGCTCGAACACGTCCAGGCACCGTCGGACCTTCGTCCGATAGGCATGCCGCTGCTCGCGGGTATAGGTCGTGGCCGCGATGTCGTCGCCCATGGGTCCTCCTGCGCTCGCGCCCGGCGGTGCGGCAAGCCAACCACATCGTTTCTCGTAAAGTACGTCGGGACCTGCACCCGAGGAAGGCGAGGCGAGCATCGACACCGACGACCTGTTGACGCGCCCGCCGTTCGTGCCGGCACCGGAACGGGTCGAGGACCTGGGCGCGGGCCTGGGCCCGCTCTGGCTCGACGACTACCTGCGCGCCGGGTTGCCCGATCTGGTCCGTCTCCGGCGGCAGGTCCATGCCCATCCCGAGCTGGGGCACCGCGAGTCGGCCACCACGGCGATGATCGTCCGGGCGCTGGACGCCGACGGCATCCCGGCCGCCGTGCTGCCGACCGGGACCGGGGTCATCGCCGAGATCGGTTCGGGGGAGCGGGTCGTCGGTCTGCGGGCGGACATCGACGCGCTGCCGATCCGCGAGGCGACCGGGCTACCGTTCTCCTCGACCCTGCCGGACGTCTGCCACGCCTGCGGGCACGACGTCCACCTCACGATCCTGATCGGTGCGGCGCTCGCCCTGCACCGGGCGGGCGACCTGCCGGGTCGGGTCCGGCTGATCTTCCAACCGGCCGAGGAGGTCTTCCCCGGCGGTTCCCACGACGTGATCGCGGCCGGCGGCCTGGACGGGCTGTCCCGGCTGTACGCGCTGCACTGCGACCCGCGCCTGCGGGTCGGGCTGGTCGGGCTGAAGGTCGGGCCGATCACCTCGACCTCGGACCAGATCGAGCTCCGGGTGCTCGGACCCGGCGGGCACACCTCGCGCCCCCACCTGACCACCGACCTGGTCTTCGCATTGGGCACGGTCATCACCCAACTGCCGGCCCTGCTGACCCGCAAACTCGACCCCCGCGCGGCCGCGGTGATGGTCTGGGGAGCGGTGCAGTCGGGCCAGGCGGCCAACGCGATCCCCCGGGAAGGGGTGCTGCGCGGCACGCTGCGGCTGATGGACCGGCGGGCCTGGGACTCCGCCGAGGGGCACGTCCGCGACATCATCGGTCAACTCCTCGGGCCGCTCGGCGCGCAGTACGAACTCGACTACCTGCGCGGCGTCCCGCCGGTGATGAACGAGGCTCTGTCCACCGAGCTGATGCGCACCGCCGCGCAGCGGGCGCTCGGCGCGGCGGCGGTCCGGGACGCGGAGCAGTCCACCGGGGCCGAGGACTTCGCGGTCTTCCTGGACAAGGTGCCGGGGTCGCTGGCCCGGCTGGGCGTGTGGGACGGGATCCAGCCGAAGGTCGACCTGCACTCGTCCCAGTTCGTCGCCGACGAGCGGGCGATTGCCGCCGGCGTCCGGCTGATGACCCACACCGCGCTGGCCGCCCTGCACCACTGACCGGCCCGGCGGCGCCCCGGTCAGCTCGACGAGCGGCGGGGCCGGTTCCGGATGCCGACGACGTACTCGGCGGGCGCGTCGGCCGCCTCGGCCGCGTCGGCGATCACCCCGAGGTAGCGGGCCGACGGCAATCCGCCCTCGTAGGCCTGCAGCGCGTACAGCCAGGCCAGCACGTCACCGTCGAGCGTGTGCACCCGGAGCCGGATCTTGCTGTACAGGCCCAGATCGGTGCCCTCCCAGGAATCCAGCGACTTCTCGTCGGTCTCGGCCATGTCGTACAGCACGACGAACACCGAGGACTCGGGGTCCTCGACCACGGTGGCCAGGGCGCCGTCCCACCCGATGTCCTCCCCGCCGAAGGTCAACCGCCAACCCGGCAGCCAGCCGGTGCCGGCGACGGGCGACGAGGGGCAGCGCTGGAGCATATGGGCGGGGTCCATGTTGGAGCCGTAGGCCGCGTACAAAGCCATGGGTGGAGAGCGTAGTGGTGTGGCGGGCGCCACCCGCACGGCGGAGCGGGCCCGCCCGGGGCCCGTTACGGTCGGGGGGCCGATCCAGGGGAGAAGGAGCAGCGGTGACCCGAATCGTGATCATGGGTGGCGGGCCGGGCGGGTACGAGGCCGCCCTGGTCGCGGTGCAGTACGGCGCCGACGTCACGTTGATCGAACGGGACGGCCTCGGCGGCGCCTGCGTCCTGTCGGACTGCGTGCCGTCCAAGACGTTCATCGCGTCCGCCGGCGGCCGGACCGCGGTGTTGGATGCCGCCAGCCTGGGGGTGACCGTCGACCCGGGCCAGGTCGGCATCGACGTCGCGACGGTGCACGGCCGGGTGGCCGGCCTCGCGCTGGCCCAGTCCGCGGATATCCGGGCCAAGCTGATCGCCGACGGGGTGCGCATCGTGGACGGCACGGCCCGGCTGGCCGACGCCGGCTCCGGGCTGGCCACCCACACGGTCGTCGCGACCGCACCGGGCGGCGCCGAGACCGACCATCCCGCCGACGTCGTCCTGGTCGCCACCGGGGCCAGCCCACGGGTGCTGCCCGAGGCCGTGCCGGACGGCGAACGCATCCTGACCTGGCGGCAGGTGTACTCGCTGGATGTGCTGCCGGAGCATCTGATCGTCATCGGGTCGGGGGTGACCGGCGCCGAGTTCGCCTCCGCCTACACCGAGATGGGGGTGATGGTCACGCTGGTGTCCAGCCGGGACCGGGTGCTGCCGTCCGAGGACGCCGACGCGGCGGCCGTCATCGAGCAGGTCTTCTCCGCCCGCGGCAGCGTGCTGGCCAAGCGGGCGCGGGCGAAGTCGGTGCGCAACACCGGGGGCGGCGTCGTCGTCACCCTGGAGGACGGGCGGGAGATCGCGGGCTCGCACGCGTTGCTGACGGTCGGGGCGGTGCCCAACACCCGCGGCATCGGGTTGGAGAAGGCCGGGATCCGGTTGAACCAGGGCGGGTTCATCGAGGTCGACCGGGTGTCCCGGACATCGGTCGCCGGCATCTACGCGGCCGGCGACTGCACCGGCGTCTTCATGCTCGCCTCGGTCGCGGCGATGCAGGGCCGGATCGCGATGTGGCACGTGCTCGGCGAGGGTGTGGCGCCCTTGCGGCTCAAGACCGTGTGCAGCAACGTGTTCACCCACCCGGAGATCGCGACGGTCGGTTACTCGGAGGTCGAGGCGGAGACCGGGCCGGCCCTGGCCCAGACCCAGATCATCCCGCTGGCGACCAATGCCCGGGCCAAGATGCTCGGGCTGGAGGAGGGCTTCGTCAAGATCGTCTCCCGCCGGCTCACCGGCATCGTGATCGGCGGGGTGGTGTGCGCCCCGTCGGCCTCCGAGCTGATCCTGCCGATCGCCGTCGCCGTCCAGAATCGGCTCACCGTCAAGGATCTGGCGTACACGTTCAGCGTGTACCCGTCCCTGTCGGGCTCGATCACCGAACTCGGCCGGCGACTCATGCACTCCGACACCGAAGGGATCTGACGCCGTCAGGCCCGGGCCAGCTCCGGGTACATCACACTGAGCGGCTCGCTGAGCCGGGCCTTGACGAACCGGCTGGTGTCGTCGGCCAGGACCTCGTGGCTGCCGGTCTCCAGTCCGTTGTAGACCTCCCGGACGACGTCCGCCGGGTCCTCCTTGTGCACGTCCAGGGCGGCGATCATCGGGGTGTCGGTGTACCCCAGGTGCACCCCGACCACCTGGGTGCCCTGCGCGGACAGTTCCAGCCGCAACGAGTTGGTGAGCGACCACAGCGCCGCCTTGGACGCGCTGTAGGCGCCGCCGCGGGCCAGCCAGGACAGTGCCGAATGGATGTCCACCAGCGCGCCGCCGCCGTTCCCGGCGAGCACCGGCGCAAACGCCTGGGCCACGGCCAGTGGCCCGAAGACGTTGGTCTCGAAGAGGTTCCGCACGTCGTCCAGGTCGGCGTCGAGCAGCGCGCCGGGCCCGGTGGTGCCGGCGTTGTTGATCACCACGGTGACGTCCGGGGCGGCCGCCGCGGCGGCGTCGACGGAATCCGGATCGGTGACGTCCAGCGGCAGGGTGGTCACCCGGGAGTCGTCCCAGGCGCGCGGCGCGCGAGCGGAGGCGTACACCTTGCGCGCGCCGCGCGCCAGGGCCTGCCGCACGAACTCGCGGCCCAGGCCGCCGTTCGCGCCGGTGATCAGGACGACGGCGCCGTCGAGTGTGGTCATGGGAGCTCCTCAGCTAGGTTGGCAATTCCAATCTAGCATCTGAATTGGAAAAGGCAATTCAGCCGGTAGAGTGATGGTCATGACGGCGACGACGGGACTGACAGCGGCCTGCCCCATCGCCCGCAGCCTGGCGGTGGTGGGCGAGAAATGGGCGCTGCTGATCGTCCGCGACGCCCTCGCCGGCGCCAGCCGGTTCGCCCAGTTCCGCACCTCGCTCGGCATCGCCCCGGACATGCTGGCCGATCGGCTGGGCAAGCTCGTCGAGCACGGCATCCTGGAACGGCGCAGCTACCGGGAGCCGGGCGAGCGGGCCCGGGAGGAGTACCTGGTCACCCCGGTGGGGCGGGAGCTCGCGCCGGCGCTCGCCGCGCTCGGCGGCTGGGGCCTGGCCCACCTGCCGGTCGCCGACTCCTCGCCGTTCCGGTTCGTCGATGCGGCGACGGGCGCGCCCGCCGTGGCCGGCTTCGTCGACGCCGCCGGGCGGCCGGTCCCGCTGGAGAGCGTGCGGCTCGAACGGATCGCCGGACCCGTGGTCACCGGGCCGGCCCGATGACGGGTTGCGCCCCGAACATCCTTGGGTAGCGTCGGGACCGGCACAACGACGAAGGGGTCGAGCTCCCATGACCGGTGACGGCATCTCCACCAGCGCGCGGCTCGGTCCGCAGGAGCGCGCGGCCAACTTCGACCGGCTCGGGGCCGAGACGTTCGACGTGGTGATCATCGGCGGGGGCGTGGTCGGGGCCGGGGCCGCGCTGGACGCGGCGACCCGGGGCCTGTCGGTCGCCCTGGTCGAGGCGCGGGACATCGCCTCCGGCACGTCCTCCCGGTCGTCCAAGCTGTTCCACGGCGGCCTGCGCTACCTGGAGATGTTCGAGTTCGGGCTGGTCAAGGAGGCGCTGGCGGAGCGCGAACTCATGCTCACCAAGATCTGCCCGCACCTGGCCAAGCCGGTCTCGTTCCTGTATCCGCTCTCCACGTCCGTGGTCGAGCGCCCGTACGTGGGCAGCGGGCTGATCCTCTACGACACGATGGGCGGCGCCCGGTCGGTGCCGCGGCACAAGCACCTGACCCGGGCCGGCGCACTGCGCCTGGTTCCGGCGCTGCGCCGGGACGCACTGGTCGGCGGCATCCGGTACTACGACGGGCAGGTCGACGACGCGCGGCACACCCTGTCCGTGGCCCGGACCGCGGCGAGCTACGGCGCCGTCATCCGCAACTCCACCCAGGTGATCGGCTTCGTCAAGGAGTCGGACCGGGTTGCCGGGGTGCGGGTGCGGGACGTGGAGACCGGCGCCGAGACCGAGGTCAAGGCGCGGGTGGTGATCAACGCGACCGGGGTCTGGACCGACGAGTTGCAGCGGCTGTCCGGCGGGCGCGGGCGGTTCAAGGTCCGGGCGTCCAAGGGCGTGCACCTGGTGGTGCCGCGGGACCGGATCTCGTCGGAGAGCGGCATCATCCTCAAGACCGAGAAGTCGGTGCTGTTCGTCATCCCGTGGAAGTCGCACTGGATCATCGGCACCACCGACACCGACTGGCACCTGGATCTGGCCCACCCGGCCGCCACCAAGGCCGACATCGACTACATCCTCGAACACGTCAACAAGGTGCTGGCGGTGCCGGTGACCCACGACGACATCGAGGGCGTCTACGCGGGGCTGCGGCCGTTGCTGGCCGGGGAGAGCGACCAGTCGTCCAAGCTGTCCCGCGAGCACGCCGTCGCCCGGGTGGCGCCGGGCCTGATCGCAATCGCCGGCGGCAAGTACACGACCTACCGGGTGATGGGCGCCGACGCCGTGGACGCGGCGGGCGAGGACCTGCCGGGACGGATCAACCCGTCCTGCACGGCGGACGTTCCGCTGGTCGGCGCCCTGGGCTACCAGGCACTGGTCAACCAGGCCGACCGGCTGGCCGCGCAGCACGGGGTGCACCCGTACCGCATCCGGCACCTGCTGGACCGGTACGGCTCGGAGATCCACGAGCTGCTCGCCCCGGCAGCCGGTTCGGACGGCGACAAGTCTTTGCTGCAGCCGATTCCCGGCGCGCCGGACTATCTCCAGGCGGAGGCGTTGTACGCGGTGACCCACGAGGGCGCGCTGCACGTCGAGGACGTTCTCGCCCGCCGCACCCGGATCTCCATCGAGTACGCGCACCGGGGCACCGAGTCGTCCCGGCGGGTCGCCGAGATCATGGCCGCCGTGCTCGGCTGGTCGGGCGCGCAGGTGGACGAGGAAGTGGCGGCCTACCAGGCGCGGGTCGACGCCGAACGCCGGTCGCAGACCGAGCCGGACGACGACGCCGCCGACAAGGCCCGGCTCGAGGCCCCGGAGGTGCGCGGCCGGCTGGCCTCCCCGGTCGCCTAGCCCGGCCGGCCCCCGCCGGCGGCGGTCCGCCCCGCCCCGGTCCGCCCGCCCCGGCTCCGCCCCGCCCGCCCCGGTCCGCCCCGCCCCGCCCCGCCTCCGCCCTTTGTCGCGCGGATCAACTTCGCCGGCGCGGATGAAGTCGTCGGCTTCAGTCCCACCGTTCACATTCGGTGCAACTTCATCCGCGCAGCGGTGCGAAGGCGCCAGATCCACATCAGCGGCGTTCTTCGGCGGGTGAGGTGGATGTCGGCCGGACGCCACCCGCCCCACAGCTGCCCGCCGTCCAACTGCCCGCCGCGCGCCCGCCCGCCCGGACGCGCAGCCGCCATGCAGCCGCCCGCCGCGCGCCCGCCCGCCCGGACGCGCAGCCGCCATGCAGCCGCCCGCCGCGCCGCCCCGGCCAGCCCCGCGCGGATGAAGTCGTCAACTTCTGTCCCGCTGTTCACATTCGGCGTCGTTTCGTCCGCGCAGGCGTAGTTGATCCGCGCGGGGAGGGTGGGTTGTCCACAGGCGGCGGGACCGGGGTTGACCGGCCGGGATGGGGCCGGGACGCTCGGCCGGTGCGCAGGCCCGGTCCGGAACCCAGGTGGCGCAGCGGCTTGCTCGACACCGCGGCCGACCTGGTGCTTCCGCGGCCCTGCCCGGGGTGCGGCCGCGCGGGGCCGTGGTGCGACAGCTGCGCGGCCACGCTGGCCGGTCCGCCGCGGCGGGTGCGGCCCCCCGACCAGCTCCCGGACGCCGACCGGCTGCCGCCCGTCTGGGCCCTGGCCCGATACTCCGGCCCGGTGCGGGCGGCGATCCTGGCCGGCAAGGAGAAGGGACGGCGCGAGCTGCCGACGATCCTCGGCGCACCGATGGGTGCGGCGATCCGGCAGCTGCACGCCTGGGGGTCGGTCCGCGAACCGGTCTGGCTGGTCCCGGCGCCGAGCCGGCCGTCGGCGGCGCGGCGCCGAGGCGGCGACCCGGTGCACGCCATGGCCATCGCGGCCGCCCGGACGGCCGCGACCGCCGGCCTGTCCACCGGGGTCGCGCCCTGCCTGGTCACCCGCGGGCGGGCGCGCGACTCGGTCGGCCTGGACGCGGCCCAACGGCAGCGCAATCTGGCCGGCCGGGTGCGGCTGCTCGAGCGCGCCGCCCCGCCGCCCGGGGCCGACGTGCTGCTGATCGACGACGTGCTCACCACCGGCGCCACGGCCGTCGCGGCGGCCCGGGTCCTCCGGGCGGCCGGTCACCCGGTGGCCGGCCTGCTTGCGCTGGCCGGAGTGCCCGGGCGGCCGGCCGCCCGGTGAGCGCTCGTCCGGGGACCGCACCCGATCGGGTGCCGGATGGAAACGGGACCTTTGCGCCTTGCGAAGCCGGGCCGGCCCTGTAGGTTTCAGGGTGTCCCGGGTGACGCCCCGGTGAACGCTCGGTGTGGTGCGGGAAGATCGTTTCGTGTGCGCGTGACCGGCCGGAAGCGAGGGTTCCGGCCAGACAGGAGGAATCGTGGACATCGTCGTCAAGGGCCGGAATGTGGAAGTTCCGGAACACTTTCGGGTTCACGTGGCCGAGAAGCTCGCCCGGTCCGAGCGGTACGACCCGAAGATCATCCGTGTCGACGTCGAGCTGTCCCACGAGACGAACCGGCGGCAGCACAAGACGTGCCAGCGCGTGCAGATCACCGTCGCCAGTCGGGGCCCGGCCGTCCGGGCCGAGGCGAGTGGGGAGAACTTCTACGCCGCCCTGGACGCCGCGGTGACCAAGGTGGAGACCCGCCTGCACAAGCTGCACGACCGGCGCCGCGACCGGCAGCACAGCCGCACGCCGATCGGCGCCGTGGCCGCCACCCCGGACGAGATCCTGGCCGGCGAGCCGTCGACGAACGGCTTCGCGCGCACGGCCGTCCTCGAGGACGAACGGGACGAACCGGCCGCCGAGGACCGCTGGGCCACCGAGGACGCCGGCCCCGGCCAGGTCGTCCGGATCAAGGACCATCCCGCCGAGCCGATCACCGTGGACACGGCGCTGCTGCAGATGGAGCTCGTCGGGCACGACTTCTACCTGTTCAACGACGCCGAGACGGGGGTCGCCTCCGTGGTGTACCGCCGCCGCGGCTTCGACTACGGCCTGTTGCGGCTGAAGTAGCGGTCCGACCGCGGACCCTCCCGGGCCGGTGCGCCTACCATGGTCACGGCCGGGTGGGCCCGGTCCCGGGTCGGCCGTGACCGATGGTTGGTCCCGGCCGGCGAGACCGTGAATTCGACCGAGGGTGAAACACGTGGTTCTTGGCAGACTGCTCCGGGTCGGCGAGGCGAAGACGCTCAAGCGTCTGCGCGTCATCGCCGACCACGTCAACGCCATCGAGGACGACTACGTCGCGATGTCCGATGACGAACTGCGTGGCCAGACCGCCGCGTTCAAGGAACGCCTGGAGAAGGGCGAGAGCACCGACGACCTGCTGGTCGAGGCGTTCGCGGTGGTGCGTGAGGCGGCCAAGCGGACGCTCGGACAGCGGCACTTCGATGTGCAGCTGATGGGCGGTGCCGCGCTGCACCTGGGCAACATCGCCGAGATGAAGACCGGCGAGGGCAAGACCCTGGTCTCCACCCTGCCGGTCTACCTCAACGCGCTCGAGGGCAACGGCGTCCATCTGGTCACTACGAACGACTACCTGGCCAAGCGCGACTCGGAGTGGATGGGCCGGGTGCACCGCTTCCTCGGCCTCGAGGTGGGCGTCATCCTGTCCCAGCAGACCCCGGAGGTGCGCCGGGCGGCCTACGCCGCCGACATCACCTACGGCACCAACAACGAGTTCGGCTTCGACTTCCTGCGCGACAACATGGCCTGGTCGAAGAACGATCTGGTGCAGCGCGGCCACCACTTCGCCGTCGTCGACGAGGTCGACTCCATCCTGATCGACGAGGCCCGCACGCCGCTGATCATCTCCGGCCCGGCCGACCAGTCGTCCAAGTGGTACACCGAGTTCGCCCGGCTGACGCCGCGCCTGCACCGGGACTCCGACTACGAGGTCGACGAGTCCAAGCGCACCGTCGGCGTCACCGAGGAGGGTGTGTCCAAGGTCGAACAGGCCCTGGGCATCGAGAACCTGTACGAGTCGGTGAACACGCCGCTCGTCGGGTTCCTCAACAACGCGCTCAAGGCCAAGGAGCTGTACAAGAAGGACCGCGACTACATCGTGGTCAACGGCGAGGTGCTGATCGTCGACGAGTTCACCGGCCGGGTGCTGCACGGTCGCCGCTACAACGAGGGAATGCACCAGGCGATCGAGGCCAAGGAACGGGTCGAGATCAAGGCCGAGAACCAGACCCTGGCCACCATCACCCTGCAGAACTACTTCCGGCTGTACGAGAAGCTGGCCGGGATGACCGGCACCGCGCAGACCGAGGCGGCCGAGCTGCACCAGACCTACAAGCTCGGTGTGGTGCCGATTCCACCGAACAAGCCGGTGCAGCGCCTCGACGAGGCCGACATGATCTACAAGACCGAACTGGCCAAGTTCGACGCGGTCGTGACGGACATTGCCGAGCGGCACGAGAACGGGCAGCCGGTGCTGGTCGGCACGGCGTCGGTGGAGAAGTCCGAGCTGCTGAGCAAGTTGCTGCTGCGGGCCGGCATCCCGCACGAGGTGCTGAACGCCAAGAATCACGCCCGGGAGGCGGCGATCATCGCGCAGGCCGGCCGGTCGGGCGCGGTCACCGTGGCCACCAACATGGCCGGCCGCGGCACCGACATCGTCCTCGGCGGCAACGTCGACTTCACCGCCGACCTGGACCTGCGGGCCAAGGGGCTGAGCCCGACCGAGACGCCGGAGGAGTACGAGGCGGGCTGGGCCGTCGCGGTCGAGGAGGCCACCAAGCGGACCAAGGCCGAGGCCGAGAAGGTGCGCGAGGCGGGTGGTCTGTACGTGCTGGGCACCGAGCGGCACGAGTCCCGGCGCATCGACAACCAGTTGCGCGGCCGGTCCGGCCGGCAGGGCGACCCCGGTGAGTCGCGCTTCTACCTCTCGCTCGGTGACGACCTGATGCGGCGGGTCGGCGGCGGCACCGTCGAGGCATTGATGACGCGCCTGCGGATGCCCGACGACGTGCCGATCGAGCACAACTTCGTCTCGAAGGCGATCAAGAGTGCGCAGACCCAGGTCGAACAGCAGAACTTCGAGATCCGCAAGAACGTGCTGAAGTACGACGAGGTGATGAACAAGCAGCGCACCGTCATCTACGAAGAGCGGCGCCGCGTGCTCGACGGCGAGGATCTGCACGAGCAGGTGCAGCACATGATCACCGACGTGATCACCGCCTACGTCGACGGCGCGACCCGGCAGGGTTACGCCGAGGATTGGGACACCGACACCCTGTGGGGCGCGCTGAAGACGCTCTACCCGATCTCGGTCACCCCCGAGTCGATCGCCAAGGAGCACGGCGATCTGACCAAGGACTCGCTCCGGGAGGCCATCCTCACCGATGCCCGCGCGGCCTGGGCCAAGCGGGAGGAGACGCTGACCTCCCCGATCACCCGCGAGCTGGAACGTCGCGTCGTGCTGTCGGTGCTCGACCGGAAGTGGCGCGAGCACCTCTACGAGATGGACTACCTGAAGGAGGGCATCGGCCTGCGGGCGATGGCGCAGCGTGACCCGCTGGTGGAGTACCAGCGCGAAGGCTTCGACATGTTCGCCGCCATGCTCGATTCGCTGAAGGAGGAGTCGGTCGGATTCCTCTACAACCTGCAGGTTCAGGTCGTCCCGGCCGATCAGCCGCAGCAGCCGGCACCGGCCACCCCGGTGATCACGAGCACGTCGGCGGCGGCGACCGCGCTGGCCGCGGGCGGCAACGGGGCGTCCGCGGCGGCCGACGGCGCCGTGCCGGCCGGCAACGGCAACGGCACCGCGCCGGCCGGCAAGCCCGTGCGACGCCGGATGCGCCCGGTCGAGGCACTCCCCACGGATCAGGGCGCCCCGGCGGCTCCGCCGACCGCGACGCCGTCCGCGTTGGGCGGGAAGGGGCTGGGCGGCCCCCCGCCGGTCACTCCGCTGACCTACAGCGGCCCGGCCGACGACGGCGGCACCGAGACCCGGCGCACCGGCGGGGGGGCCGGCGGCAAGGCGGGCGCCGCCACCGCGACGGGGAACAAGCCGTCCCGGAACGCTCCCTGCCCGTGCGGGTCGGGCAAGAAGTACAAGCTGTGCCACGGGCGGCCCGGAAGTGAATGAAGGCCGCTCGCGCGTCGTCATGCGATCGTCACCGACCCGGTGGATGCTGATTCCATGACCGCGGCCGACGATGCGACCGAACGCAGCCACCAGGGCATCGACGAGTGGGCGCGACACGGCGTCGAGGAGTACGAGGAACGTGACGCGGCGGAGCGGGCCGAGCTGGGTGATGAGCCCGGGCCCGACCGGGTGAGCTGATCGATCGGCGGGATGGGGATGTCCACCGGCACCACCGACCCGTTGGCGTCGCTGCACGACGGTGTCGACCCCGATGACCCGCAGGATCTGGCGGCGCTGCGCCCGTATGTGGTGAACCTGACCCGTGGGCTGCTGTCCACTGATGGGGTCATGCAGACGCCGATCGAGGACGTCGACGCCATCTTCGACGAGCACCTGCCGCGGTTCATCGCCGACCGTGCGGCGCAAGGGTGGGACGGGCCGGTACCGGTGGTGTTCTGGGCCCACGGCGGGATCGTGTCCGAGAGTGCCGGCCTGCGGATCGCCGGCCAGCAGGTGCCCTGGTGGCGGGACAACGGCTGCTACCCGATCCATTTCGTGTGGGAGACCGGGCTCTCCGACACCTTGTTGAGCGTCGCGAGTCTCATCCGGTCGATGCAGCCGACCGGTGGCCGGGGGGCGCCGTGGTGGTCGGTGAAGGTCAGCGCCCAGGTGGCGTCCCGGCCCGGCGGTGGGGCCTATGCGGTCGCGCAGCGCCTGGTCCGGTTCTGCGCGGAGAATCCCGGGCGGATCACGGTGCACGCCGCGGGCCATTCGGCGGGGGCGATCTTCCACTCGCGCTTCGTGCCCGCCGTCGTCGCGCTCGGCGGATCCAGCGGCCCGACCTTCGGCACGCTGCAGCTGCTCGCGCCTGCGCTGCGGGTGGATGACTTCTCCTCGACCCTGCTGCCGCTGGTCGGGGCCGGCGTCGACTCGTTGGTGCTGTACACGATGACCGACGCCGCGGAACAGGCCGACTCGTGTTTCCGGGTGTACCGGCGGTCGCTGCTCTACCTGGTCAGCGAGCTGTTCGAGGACCCGACCGACAGTCCGCTGCTCGGGATGGAGGTCGCGATCCGGGCCAGCCGGGAACTGCTGGCCACCTTCGGTCTGGACCCGGCCGAACAACGGGCGGCGGAGGTCGTCTGGTCGCCGACGCCCCCGGACGCGCCCCCGGGGCGGCGCAGCATGGCGGTCAGCCACGGCGGGTTCGACAACGACGTCGACACCATGAACAGCGTGGCCGGTCGGATCCTGGGCCGGGCCGTCGCGACCGGCTTCCCACCCGGTCGGGCGTCAGCCAGCCGGCTGCTGCTGCCGCGCGACGACTCCTGGACGCCCTGACCTTCGGGTGCGCGCGCTGAGGGGTGCGGGTGCCGGGGGGCGCCGGGTTCGTGTCAGGGCCGCCGAGGTGGGCGGCTGCGCTCGTGGCACACTCGACACGCCCGGTGTGCCGGTGACGGTCCGGGTCGGACGGGATCGAGGAGAGCGGCGAATGTTCAGACGAGTGGGACGGCCCGGGTTGATCGGCACGGTGGCCCGGACGGCGGTGGTCGCGGGGACCGCGACCGCGACCGCGAACGCGGTCAACAACCGCCAGGCCAAGAAGGCGGCCGACAAGCAGGCGACCGCCGACCAGCAGGCCGCCGATCAACAGGCGGCCTACCAGCAGCAGAGCCCGCCGCCGCAGCAATACCCACAGCAGCAGGCCTACCAGGCGCCGCCGGCCTACCAGGCGCCGCCAGCCCCGCCGGCGGAACCGGCGTCGGGTGGCAGCGACGACATCGTGGGTCAGATCGGCCAGTTGGCCAAGCTGAAGGAGGCCGGCGTGCTCTCGGACGCCGAGTTCGCCGCGGCCAAGGCCAAGCTGCTCGGCATCTGAGAGGTCGCGCCGGCTCAGCCGATGTCGAGGGCGGTCACCCGCCACCGCCCGTCGACACCCTCCATCCGGAACGCAATCGCTCGCACCCGGGCGCCGCTGCGGACCGTCGCACTGACCTCCGCGACACCGTCGGTGGGCTGACAGATCCGTACCGACATCACGTGAGCCGGTGCGCTCAGCCCGTGCGGCGCCCGATTGACCAGGCCGGCGAAGACCGCCGGCGCGGTGTGTACACGCAGTTGACCGACCGGCCGCCGGCCGGCAAGTACCTCGACCAGCGCCGTGGTGAAGACCTGCGCCGCCCGCGGCGCTGCCGGTAGCTGCGCCGTGCCCGTGCGCCGGATGCCAATGTCCGGGTCCGCGGACCACGACGGCACGGCTGCGCAGGCCACCGAGGTGGGCGCTGGGATGGGCGCCGTCACCGACGCCGCCAGCTGGATCGGAGCGTTCCCGCCCGGGCTGAAGCCGGCCGCCGGCCGCCGCTCGTGGATGGTCGCCGCTGAACCGTGCGGGCCACCGACCTGATCGAACGGGGGCTCTGAGTCGGGCACCGGGGCCAGGTAGGGCCGGTTCGTGCGTCGGCCCGCCGACCCGGCGACCGCGGCGGTCACGGCCGCACCTGCCCGGCGTCGCTCGGCACGAGGAGATCCTGACCGGGCAGGATCGTGTCGGGGTCGTCGCCGATCACCTCCCGGTTGACGAAATACCACGCGCGCCAGGCGTTGTCGACGTCCAGGTCGGTGGCGTCCGGGCCCAGGGCCGCGGTGGCGATTCGCCACAGGGAATCCCCGGGCTGCACTCTCACCACGCTGGACGGCGCAGGGGCGGCCGACCGCTCGGCGGGCGGGGTGTTCGTCGATGCCTGACCGCCGGTCGCTGAGGTACCAGGCCCGGCGGCCGACGCCGGGTTCACGAGTGATCCGGTCGGCGGCTCCGGCGTGTCGATGGTCGCTGTCGCTCCGGGGTCCGCCGCGGCGGAGTGCGGATCCGACAACGGTGTGGTCGCCGCCGCCGCCGCCGGTGTCAGGGTCGTGGCGGGCGCGAGGGTCGCCGGAGCGGGAGCGGGAGCGGGAGCGGGAGCCGATGCCGAAGCCGATGCCGAAGCCGGAGCCGATGCCGGGGCCGATGCCGCAGCCGAAGCCGATGCCAGCGTCGGAGCCGTGCTCGGGTCCGGCCAGTCAATCGTGACCGACGCCCCCGGCCCGGTCGTCGGCGCTGTCGGCGGGGTCGTCGATGTCGCGGATGAGGCGGGCGTCGACCAGACACTGACGGACGCACCGGCGGCGGCCGGACCCGGTGCGCCCGGCGCGGCGCAGGCCGCGGTCCCGGCGATCAGCGAGACACCCACCGCGGCCAGGACGAGTCGACCGACCGAGGCGGGGGCGATCCGCGGCAGCAGTCGCCGGGCCCGGCGCCCCGATCGGCCGGGCAGGCGCGCGATCAGCCCGACGCCGAGTACAACGACCGCCCACCCGGCCAATGACCAGGCCAGCAGGCCGGCCGTGATCAGCAGCATGGACTGGACGGCCGCCAGCGGCGCGTTCGGTGACGTCGGCACCGCACCGGTGCCGGTCAGCACGTCGAGCGCCTCGGCCGGCCCCGGCAGCTGGGTCAGCAGCGCGGCCAGGGCGACGACGCAAGCGAGCAGCGTCAGGCGCGCGGGCCCGGTCGGTGGCGCCGCTCGTTCGTCGTTCGTGCGAAACGATCGCCGATCATTGCGTTTGACATCGTTTGCCATGACGAGAAGTGAAAACGATAGGGATGAGCTGTGTCAAGCCCGAAAGGGCCCATTCGGCTCGGGTTTGACCGGCCTGACCGTGGTTGCGATCGTGGTGCCATGCGATGGGATCGGTTGTTCGCCGAGCTCGAGGGCCGCTTCGATCAGCTCGCCGATGAGCAGGAAGCGGCCGAACGGGCGGATCGCGAGCGGGTGGCCATTGGCGCCGTCACCGCGATCGAGCGGCTCGCCGGTGCGTTGAACCAGCAGGTCCGCATCGGAGTCACCGGCGGCGCCGTGGTCGCCGGGGCGTTGCGGGCGGTCGGTCCGGATTGGCTGCTGGTGGTCGAAGGGGGGCAGCGGGATTGCGTGGTGCCGTGGCGGGCCGTCGCCGTGGTGCAGGGCGTGACGGCCACCACCGGGGCGGCGCCGTCGGGTCTGGATCTGCGGCTCGACCTGCGCCGCGCGCTGCGTGGGTTGGCCCGGGATCGCGCACCGGTGCAGGTGGCGCTGGCCGGGTGGACCGGTGGGGGTCCGCCGGCGACGGGCGGGGGATCGGGTGAACTCATCGGCACGATCGACCGGGTGGGGGCGGATTTCATCGAGGTGGCCCTGCACGCGGCCTGGGAACCGCGGCGGGCCGGAGCGGTGCGCTCGGTCGCGCTTGTGCCGCTGGCGTCGGTGCTGCTGGTGCGGGCGACGCCGCTCGCCTGAGGGGCAGGGTCGGTCGGACCGGTTGGTGACGGGGGACGGGGTGACGGGTCGGTCGGCGCAGACGGTTCCCAGTGGGTCGGGTCTGACGATCGGGAGCACTCAGCTGGGTTGGTTGCACATTGCGGTGCGCTCGCGCAGAGATCCGTCGGCCAGCGATTTCTGGGACGGCGGCTGGCTTCGAACCCCGATCAGCAGATCGATCGGCGGGGTCCACGTCGGTGTCCCGGAGGCTCAGCTGCGCGGCGACGAGCTGGGGGAGTTCGTCAATGAGCTGCGAGAACTCCACCGCTGGCTCACCGGCACGGTTCGTCTGGGGTCGCTGGTGGACTGGCTCGACCTCACCATTGCCGGCGACGGGTCGGGCCGGCTCGCCGTCGAAGGGACCGTCTCGGCGACGACCAGACCTTCTTGCCGGGCCTGGTCGCCCAGTTCGACGAGGTGATGTCCAGGTATCCGGTCCTGCGTCGGGCAACGGATTGACGAACGGCTGGGGGCAGGTCTCGCTGGGCATCGGGTTCTCGCCCGGACCAAATCCGGCAAGCGGATTCATGACCTCTCGGCCGCTGGCCAGAGCGCGAGCGCGGACACGAACCAGCAGACGCCCCACAGTGCCAGGGCGAGGAAGTTCGGCCCGCCGGTGATGGCGAACGTCGGGAAAAGTATGGCGAACGGGTAGACGCCGCAGGCCAGCACGGTGTACCGGCGCCAACCGGTCCAGCGATGGGCGCGGAGCACACCGACCCCCGCGGCGATCATGCCGATTCCGATCAGGACCGTGCCGACCGGGAAGAGGACGGTCTCGGCTGGGCGAGGATCGACCTGGAGCACGAACTGGGCGACTGAGTACAGCACCCACCCGACGCCGGCGACCGTCAGGCCGACACGCGAAAGGCGGCGGTGCGCCGTGGCCCCCGACCGCTCGACGCCCACCAGGGTCGCGAGGAACAGCAAGTAGGCCACGCCGATCGCGGACGTGCGCAGCGCGTAGCCGGGCTCGCCTGGACCGACACGATCGACGGTCTCCAGCAGGCCGCCGCCGACTTGGGCCAGTGCCCCCGCCATGCCGAGCACGGCGAGCAGCCGCATCCCCGATTGACCCGTCTCAGTGGTCCGTACCTGCGTCTCGATGTTGGACACTGCAAGTCTCCTCCCAGCTCACGAGCATGATTTGTAGTTAACCACTAGTGGTTCACTACAAATGTTAGCGTGAGGCTGTGCCGGAGGTCAACGCTCCAAAGTCGAGGATGGAGCAGCGCTCGATCCAGACGCGGGCACGGATCGTGCGGGCCGCTCACGCCCTGTTCTGCGAACGTGGCATCCGGCAGGCGACCATGGAAGAGATCGCCGCCGCCGCCGGGGTGGCGGTGCAGACGGTGTACTTCCAGTACCGGACCAAGAACGAATTGCTGCGGGCCGTCCATGAGTGGACCGTCATGGGAGACGAGGGACTGCCGCCCCAACTCCAGGAGTGGAGCATCGCCGCGCTTGCGCAGGTCGATGCGCGCGACGCGGTGGCCGCAATGGTTGCCGGCGTCGTCACCCTCAACGAGCGCATTGCCCCGACGTTGCCGATCTTCGCGGCACTCGCGCGCGAGCCCGCCGGCGAGATCTACCGGAACTCGAGGCGGCTGAGGCGGGAGGGAATGGAGTACTTGGTGAAGGCCCTGAAAGCCAAGGCGCCGCTACGCCCCGGCCTCCTGCCTGCACAGGCTGCCGACATCCTTGACTTCTTGATGGGGCCCGAAGCGTACGCCGAGCT
The DNA here is from genome assembly GCF_044224575.1 of Nakamurella sp. Taxonomy (GTDB): domain Bacteria; phylum Actinomycetota; class Actinomycetes; order Mycobacteriales; family Nakamurellaceae; genus Nakamurella. The sequence goes on along the minus strand of NZ_JBGAKE010000001.1, from coordinate 158,619 downwards.
CGTGCTGAACACTGGCTGGTCCAAACGGCGCTGGGTGGAATGGACCTCACTCCTGCTCTCGGACCAGCTCTTCGGACCGGCATGACCCAAGCCCTGGCCGGCCGCTTCATCGGAATTGGCTGCCGTGGCGAAGAAGAACACCACACCGCCGAAAACGATGAACAAGAGCACGGCACCTACTGCCCGCCATGGCCCTGCTTGCCGCCGACGGGACCGGTCGATCCACTGCTCGGACCCGACACGAGCAGCCGGGGTCAGGTCTCGCTGGGCATCGACGTCGGCAGCTCGGACAGGTTGGCCGCCGTCCGCTTGTAGGCCGTCTCGATGTACTCCTCCAGTTTGGACCGTTCGACCCGCCATTGGTTGCGGCCGCCGATCTGGATGCCCTGCAGGTCACCACTGCGAACCAGGGCATATGTCTGGGAAGCCGATATGTTCAAGATCTCGGCGACGTCCGTCAAGGTCAGGAACCGCTCGGCCGTCATGAGCCGACCTCCACCCGTCGCGTCGAAGAGATATCGGAAGGACCGGACATCATGTCGGCGACGTCGGCAAAAGTGAGAAATCGCTCCGAGGCCACAACCTGAGTCCCTTCTGCTGTCGCTACGACGAGCGCGCACGCCCGATGAGAGGGTGCCGCGCATCGTTGGGCTGCTTTTGATGGCGCTTGACTGATGATGATGTAGTTTGCCACGAAGAGTGTGGCACAGGTCGCGACCGACGCACAGGGAGGATCGGCATGTCACTGCCGCCGGCCCCTGCCCCACGTCGGTTGTCCCGGCCCCGGTGGGTCAACGTTCGGGTCGTGGGCGGCATTCTGCTGGTCATCGCGGCGATCGTGATCGGCGCCCGGGTGATCGCCGCCGGCTCCCAGACATCGCCAGTGTGGGCGGCCGAGCGGAGCCTGGCCGCGGGCACGATCATCGGCGCCGGCGACGTGGCCGCCGTCGAGGTCAACCTCGGCGCGAATGCCGATGCGTACCTGAGCCCGGGGTCGGGCTCCCCGGTCGGCATGACGCTGGCCGCCCCGTTGGCCGCCGGTGAGCTGCTCGCCGCGTCCGCGGTCGGCCCGAGCGAGAACGGTCGGGTGATTGCCATCGCGGTGGCTCCCGAACACCTGCCACCGGGCGTCGGGCACGGTTCCACCATCGACCTGTACCTGACCACCGATGCGACGCCGGGGTCCGGCGACCCGGCAACGACCGATCTGATCGGCCGCGATCTGACCGTGCAGTCGATCGCGGCGCCGGCCTCGGGGGGCCTGTCCGGGGCGACGTCGAACCAGTACCAGCTGTCGGTGCTGCTGCCCGCCGACGTGGCCGACCGGCTCGTGCGGGTGCTGCCCACCGGGTCGGCCATCGTCGTGCTGGTCAACGGCTGAGGCGGCGGGATGGCCCAGGGGTTGCTGACCGCGGGCAGCGGTCAGGGCTGGGAGAACGAGCTGGTCGCCGCGCTGGACCGGCCCGGCTCGCCGATGACCGTGTTGCGGCGCTGCGTCGACATCGGCGACGTGCTGGCGGTCGCGACCACCGGCCAAGCCGCGGTGGCCGTGGTCTCCGCCGATCTGCGTCGGCTGGACACCGACGCGGTGAACCGGCTCCGGTCGTCCGGCGTGGCCGTGGTCGGTGTCCATCCGGCGGCGGACGAGAATGCCCGCACGCGGCTGCTCCGGATCGGCATCACCGCGCTGGTCGCCGACGACGCCGGGGTCGACGCCCTGGTCGCCGCCGCCGGGGTCGCGGTCGCGGAGATCACCGACCTCGATCCCACGGCGATGCCGGCGTCCTTCGGCGCGTCGAATCCGCGGTCCGCGTTGCCACCGCCCGGCTCGCTGGCCGACGTGCAGATCCCGGACGGCCCGCCGCTGCGCGGCTCGGTGCTCGCCGTGTGGGGACCGACCGGGGCCCCCGGTCGCACTCTGCTCGCCACCAACCTCGCGGTCGAGGCGGCGGCGCAATCGGTGCCCACCCTGCTGGTGGATGCCGACGTGTACGGCGGCGTGGTGTCATCGGCCTTCGGTCTGCTGGACGAGTCGCCCGGGTTGGCCGGGGCCTGCCGGCTGGCGGCCGGCGGTCAACTGGATCTGGGTGCGCTGGCCGGCCTGTGCTGGTCGCTGGGTGACGACCTGCGCCTGCTCACCGGCATCTCCCGGGCCGACCGGTGGCCCGAGGTGCGGCCGTCGGCGATCCCGCTGGTGCTCGACGCGGCCCGGGAGATGGCCCCGCTGACCGTCGTCGACTGCGCGTTCGCACTCGAAGCGGACGAGGAGATCTCGTTCGACACCCGGGCCCCGCGCCGCAACGGGGCAACGCTGACGATCCTGGCCGAGGCCGACCTGGTGCTGGTCGTCGGTTCCTGCGATCCGCCGGGACTGGAGCGGTTGGTTCGCGGGCTGGCCGAGCTGGGTGAAGCGGTGCCCGACGTGGTGCCCCGGGTGGTGCTCAACCGGTGCCGATCATCGGTGGGGTCGGCCGCGGAGGCGGAGGCCGCGGTGCGCCGATTCGCCGGGCTCGAGGTGTATGCGCGCCTGCCCGAGGACCGCACCGCGACCGATCGGGCCTGGCGGCGGGGCGTCGCGCTCGCCGACGCCGCGCCGCGGTCGCCGTTGCGCGGGGCGATCGCCGACCTGGCCCGGTCCGTGTCCCGGCTGCCGGTCCGCGGCGGCCCATGACGCGGGGGCGCCCGCCCTGGCCGGGCCGGACCGCCGGCCGGGCCGTTGCTACCGACCGGGTGATTCGGGGCGAGCAGCCATCGGTGAAGATGACCGGGTGAGCGAGGATCCCGGGTGATGGCGCACCATCCCTTCGACGTGCCCGCCGACGCCGCGGTCCGCCATACCGGCGGGCGGGGGTCATTGGTCAGCCAGGTGCGGTGGGAACACCCGGACGGCTCGACCGCCACCTGGGAGTCCCGCAAAGCGCGCAAGCGCGGCTTCATCGAGGTCGTTCGGGACGGCGTCGTCGAGCGGATCATGGCCCGGCCGGCGGTCGCGGTGCGCCTGCGCCGATGCAACGACATCTCGGGCCTGTCCTTCTTTCTCGGTGGCGCGTTGTTCACCCTGGGCGCCTTGATGTCGCAGTACTCGACGGCGTCGACGTCCGTGATCGACTGGACGTTCCTCGTCGGCGGCTTCTGGTTCTCCACCGGTGCCTACGTCGCCCTCGTGCAGGAGGTCAACTCGCCGCGCAAGATCGGCAAGGACGGTGCGCTGGCGGCCCGCCCCTGGCGCTGGTGGGCCTACGAACCGCATCGGCCGGGGTGGCTCGCCGCGTTCGTGCTGTTCTGCGGCACCCTGGCCTTCGCCATCAGCCTGGTGGACGCGTTCCTGACCGAGCTGACCTCCGGCCAGGTGGACAAGCTGATCTGGGCACCGGAGATGGTCGGATGCATCCTGTTCCTCGTCTCCGGGCACATCGGCATCGTGGAGGTCTGCCACGGCCGGTTCCGCCTGATCGTCGGCGACCTGGGCTGGTGGATCGTCGTGGTCAACCAGATCGGTTCCTGGCTGTTCCTGCTGTCCGGGCTGGCCGCGTTCGTGCGGCCGGCGACCGGCGAGGTGATCAGCGTCTGGATGATCAACTGGGGGACCGCGCTGGGGGCGGCCTGCTTCAGCGTGGCCGGGCTCGCCCAACTCTTCGAACGGCCGGCGGCTCCCCATCCGGCCGCGGTCCCGGGTGACCGTACGCGCTCTGTGCCACGATGACGGGATGAGCAGGGCGGCCGGGCGGGCACCAGACCGCCGACATCACCGACACCGGGGCGTCGAGCGCAGGCGGGCGAGGTGCCTGTGACCGACCGGCTGTCCGCCACGGACGCCTCGTTCCTCTACGCCGAGGACGCGGGTACCCCCATGCACGTCGGGGGCGTGGCCATCCTGCAGCCCGATCCGGACGGCCCGGATTTCCGGTACTCGACGATCGTCGATCTCATCGAGTCGCGGCTGTCGCTGGTGCCGCGCTACCGGCAGAAGGTGCGTTTCGTGCCGGGTCGGTTGGCCCGCCCGGTGTGGGTGGATGACGAGGACTTCGACATCACCTACCACGTCCGGCGTTCGGCCCTGCCGAAACCGGGGACCGAGATCGAACTCGACGAACTGGTCGGGCGGTTGATCACTCGGCCGCTGGACCGGACCCGCCCGTTGTGGGAGGTCTATGTCATCGAGGGGTTGACCGGGGGCCGGGTCGCCCTGGTGAACAAGACGCACCACGCGATCATGGATCGGATCGGCGCCGTCGACGTCGCCGCCGCGATCCTGGACATCACCAAACGCTCCCGTGATCTGCCCGAGCAGCCGTGGATCCCGAATCCTGCGCCGGGCGACATCGATCTGGTGGTGGATGCCATCGCCGACCTGACCGCCCGTCCGTCCGAGGTGCTCGACGTGGCCAAGACGTTCGCGCAGGACGCCGGTGCGGTCGCCGGCAAGCTGCTGGGGGTTGCCGGTCGGGTGGCCGAGATGGCCTGGCACACGGTGAGCCCGGCGCCGCGGTCGCCGCTCAACGACGCCAAGAGCGGGCTGCGCCGGTTCGCCAGCGTGCGGACCGACCTGGCCGACTTCAAGCAGGTGCGGCGGGCGCACGGCGGCTCGATCAACGACGTGATCATCACGGTGATCACCGGCGCGCTGCGGTCGTGGCTGCTGTCCCGCGGTGAGGCAGTGACCGCTCACACGAGCCTGCGGGCGATGGTGCCGATGTCGGTGGCACCCGGGCCCGGCGAGGAGGCCGGATCGGTGGCGTCCTACCTGGTCGACCTGCCGATCGCCGAGCCCAGCCCGGCCATGCGGCTGCACCAGGTCTCGTTCGCGATGGGCCCGCACGTGGACTCCGGGCAGCAGGTCGCGGCCGACTCCCTGGTCGAACTGGGCCGGTTCGCCCCGCCGACCTTGCACGCGCTGGGCGCGCGAGTGGCCGGCCAGCTGTCCAGGCGTACTTACAACCTGCTGATCACCAACGTTCCGGGGCCCCAGGTGCCGCTCTACGCGGCCGGTTATCCGGTCGTCGCCCTGTATCCGGTTGCTCCCTTGACCGTCGGGCACGCGCTGGCCGTGTCCTGCACGTCGTACAACGGCGGCGTCTTCTTCGGCATCACGGCCGACCGCGAGGCCGTGCCCGACGTCGAGGAGTTCGCCGCCCAGATCGCCGAGGCGGTCGACGAGATCCGGTCCACCGTGCCGGCGTCCGGATCACCGACGACGCCGACCCGGTCGCGGCGGTCGCGGTCCACCTCGTGAGCGACGTGCGGATCTACCTACCGGGAACGGTGTCGGGAGTGCGCGCGGCGCTGGCCGCCGGCGCCGTCCCGGTGCGCTCGGGCGTCGGTTTCGCGGTCACCGGTTCGTTGCGGGCCGAGTACCCGGGCTGGTCGGAGGAGGAGCTGGAGTATCTGGCCATGCTCGACGCCTCCCGGGCGTCCCTGCGCCTGCTGGCGGCGGCCGATCCCGACGAGCCGTCCCTGCGCGTCGTGGTGGCCGCCGATGTGGACGAATCGCAGGCGATTGCGCGGCCGGAACGCGACCGGGCGGTCGTCGCCGTCGGTGGTGACGCGGTGCCGTGGAAGCGGGTGGTCTCGGTGCACCTGGACGGTGCCGACGCCGCCGGCGCCGTCCGCGCGGCCGCCGCGGTGATCGACGCCGCCGATCTGGGTGACCCCGACGCCGAGTTCACCCTCGGTTCAGCCGAGGACTTCGACCTGGCCTGGTACGCGCCGGGGGAGATCCGGTACCTGCTGGCGGAGCTGGACGGGTAGACGCCCGCCGCGGTGGTCGGCCGGGTTCGGTCGGCCACATCGGCGTGGGGGTTGCGCGGCGCGTCCCGAAGGGGCGGTGCCCGGACGGGCACCCGTCGCTGCTCGAAATGCCGCCCGCACGCGAATCCGGCCGCGCGGGCGAGGGGTGGATCATCGGTGGCATCGGCTCGTCGTCCGAACGGCTCCGCACCGGGCGGCATGGAATCGGGTGCGGCCACCCGGGGAACGGACGGCGGGGTGGGCGCAGAACGACGGATCCCGCCGAGGCTGCGCCGCCCGCCGCCGGCTGATCCGGTCGTGTTCGACGAGGTGGGTCCCGGTGTCAAACGGCACGGACTGCTCGCCCTTCAGAGCACGGCCGGCAACCGGGCGGTGACCTTGTCCCTGCGGACCGGCGGGTTGCAACGGCTCGTCGCAGATCCGTTGACGGCGCCCGGCTCGGCGCCCCGGCTGCTGCGGCAGGGCTCCCATGGTGAGGACGTACGGCACGTCCAGGACCGACTGAACGCGCACGGTGCGACACCCCCGCTGGTCACGGACGCGATCTTCGGCCCGCTGACGCACAAGGCCACTGTGGCCTATCAACGGACCCACGCGCTCACTGCCGACGCGGTGATCGGGCCGCGCACGTCCGCATCGCTGAACGGGCCGATCGACGTCGGCGGCAGCAGTGGTCAGGGCAGGACGCCGCCGAGCGGTGCGCCGCCGGCCTCGGTGCTGCGATACGACACCGCGTCCTACCGGATCAACCCGCCGACCAAGGCGACCACGCTCGCCACCCTCAACGCCGAGGTCAAGACCAAGCAGACGGCCACGCCGCCCGACCTCGGTCCGACCGTCACGGTGATCGGTGTGACCGCCGGCAGCCAGGCCGAGCTGTTCGTCTGGAACACGCTGGTGCAGCTCGGCACCCGGGCGCGCTGGGGGACCGAGGTCGACCTGGTCACGGCGATCGGGCCGGCACCGGTCAAGCCGCCCGGCCCGGCGCCGGTGGGGCGGGTGACGATCCGGATCGACGCCCAGGGCAATGCCGCGGCGACGCTGGTGGCGGCCGGCCCGCCAGCGGCGGTCGCCGTGTTCCCCGACCTGAAGGCCGCCATCGCGGCGATCCAGGCCCTCGGGTTCGCCTCGGTCAAGGACGGTAGCGGGACCTGGACCGTGGCCGAGCTGTCCAAGGTGCACGCGGCACTGTCCCGGCTGCCCGCCACCGACCGGGCCGCGTTCGGTGGCGTGGAGCTGATCCGCGAGTCGACGCTGACCGATGATAAGGGTCAGCCCCTGGCCGGGCAGTTCAGTCACCGGGCGACGTTGGCCACCGGTGCCACGACGGCGACCCGCAGCCAAGCGCTCAAGATTGCCGATCTGGCATTCGCGGCCGATGGCGTGTCGTTCATCGGGGACGGGACCACCGGTGGCCCGGCCAGCTTCCACACGATCGTGCACGAGGCCGGCCATGCGGTCGAGACGAAGGCGCTCCGCGATGCGCAGTTCGCGACCCTGCAGGCGCAGGGTGTGCTCAACGGCAAGATCACCGCCATGAATGCGGCGATCACCAAGTTCAACACCGAGTCACGCACCGCCTTCGGCACCGTACAGAAGTACTCAAAGGCGAACCTGGCGTCGTCGGCGAGCCTGCGCCGGACGGTCAACGGCGTGACCACCCGCCTGCAGGCGATGTCGTCCAACGACACGCCGGCCCAGAACTCCGCACTGGAGGCCGCGGCGACCAAGGCGATCGCGGCGCGCGACAAGGCCCGCGCCGACCTGGCCAAGGCGAACGCCGGCCATCCGGCGCTCACCGACTTCGCCTCGACGATCACCGCTCAGGGCGACTGGTTCACCACGTCCAAGGACCGGGCGGCCGCCAACACCACCGTGCACGACCGCCGCACCGACGAGGCCGCCGTCACCGGTTCCGCCGGCCGGTCCAAGCGACTGACCGCCTTCGTCGCGGTTGTCACCAAGAACAAGATCCCGCCGTTGACCGAGTACGCACGCACCAACTGGCCCGACCACCCCGAGGAGTTCTTCGCCGAGGCTTACTCGTTCTGGCAGAACGACCGGCAGTACCTCGGCACCAACGCGCCCGCCCTGGTCACCTGGTTCGACGCGGGGGAGCACCTCAAATGACCTGGCTGGCGTTGTACCCGTTGGCCCGCCCGGCCTACCTGCCGCACGAACCGGCCGGGTTGGACGCGGCGCTGTCCCGGTTCGAGGCGGCCGCGTCGGCCTACCGGTCGGGACGTCCGGCGCAGGCGGCCGGCGGGTTCCTGGCGGCCGCGGTCGAGCTGCGACTGGTCACGCCCGACGACATCGGAACCCGCACGGTGGCGTACTGGAACACGTTGGTGTGCTTCGCGAGCGTGGGCGACGCGCCGGCGGGGAGCGATGTGGTGCGGACGACGGCGGCCGACGACCCTCAATGTGCGGACGCCGTCGCGGCGGTGGCGGCGAGCCTGTTCGGCGGATGACCGAACGATCCCTTGGGCGACGTGAGCGAGGCTTGCCGAGCGATCTATCGGCGTTGGGATCGGTAGGGTCGCGCCCGCAGTTCCGCACATCGGATCGTGGTCAGGACCAGAACGCGGTGACGGCGGTCGGGTCGCCGACGAATTGATCCACGCTGCGGGCCCGTCCCTGCTCGATCGTGAACATCAGGATCTGGGTGTCGTCGAAATGTCGCCCGTCCGGACGGGTTCCGCTGATCCGGGTGAGCACGGCGACGTGTCCGGCGTCGTCGGTCAGGTAGATCTCCGGGATCGGACGCAGGGTGCCGGCGGTCAACGTCATCGACTCCGAGAGGAAGCCGACGATCTCGTCGACCCCGTGCTTGATCCCGCCGAGCTGGTCGTCGTTGCGGTGGTTCCAGGTGGCGTCCGGGTGGAACACGGCGGCGAAGCCGGGCAGGTCCCCAGCCGCTACGGCGGCGAAACCGGCTCGTACGGAATCGATGTCGGTGCTGGTTGGGGCGGTGGTGGCGGTCATCGGATCCTCCTGGTGAGTGGCTGTCGGTCGCTCACGGTAGGTGGTCGGAGGGTGCCGGCACATCGATCGTTCGATCGATCCACGCCGCCTCGCGGGCGTCTCCTGCGGGCCCGTCAGCGGCCGGTGCCGGCCAGGCCGTGCCGCATCGCGAACATGGCCAGCCCGGCCCGGGTCGACACACCGCACTTGGCGTAGATGTGCACGGTGTAGGTGTGCACCGTCGAGTGGGAGATGAACAATTCGCCGGCGATCTCCCGCTTGGTGCGCCCGACGATCAGTCGCCGCAGGACGTCGAGTTCCCGCTCGGTGAGGTCCACCGGCAGTGGCGGGAAGGAAGGCGCCGGGGCATCGGCCGCCGCCAGGACCGCCCGCACCGCGGACCGGTCCAGTGGCATCCCGGACAACACCCGGGCCGCATCGGCCGGGTTCAGCGCTGCCCGATGCGGCCGGTCCTCGCCGAGCGCGTGCCAGACGTCCGCGGCCGCCAGCAATCGGGACAAGTCGTCCAGGTCGGAACCGTGGACGCCCGAGGGGTAGCCCGAGCCGTCGATGCGTTCGTGGTGCCGGCCGGCAATCGCGCCCAGCGGGGCGAGATCGGGGGAGCGGGACAGGATGCGGCCCGACTGGTACGGGTGCAGCCGGACGAGTTCCCAGCTCTCGACCGGAAGGGGACCGGGCCGCTCCCAGATGCCGGTGGGAATCGCCGCCCGACCGAGGTCGTGGACCAGGCCCGCCCGGTAGGCCACGCCCGGATCGAGGGACGCCGCGCGGGCCGCGTCACGGAACAGGCCGGCGACGCCCCGGGAGTGACCCTGGAAGAACGGTGTCTTGAGGTCGGCCGCGTCGCCGAACCCGGCCAGCGCCTCGTCCAGATCGGCCTCGTCGCGGAAGAACCGGTGGGGCGCCGGCTCCCGGTCCACGACCGCGGCCCAGACGTCGTCCGGCCGGGACAGTACCAGGAGCTCGTCGGGGGCGTCCAGGAAGACGGCCGTGATCGCGGGGTCGAGGGCGCGGCCCGTCCAGCGCGTCACGGCGGCCCGAGCGGCGGCTGTGCCGCCGACCGCGTCGAACATCACCGCGGCGTAGCCGACCGCGGCGAACCGCGCCGCCGCGGGGATGTCCTCGCCGGCGAGCCCGGTCGGTGACCCGTGGCCGTCGAAGCGTTCGAACGCGCACAGCACCGATTGACGTACGACATCGGGCAGCCGCAGTCGGCTGACCAGACCGGCGCCGACCTCGCAGTCGGCGCGGGCCGACTCCTTGACGATCCGCCGAACCTGAGGTGCCCGGGCGACGATCCGCGCCTTGTCGACCCCGTGGCCCAGCCCGGCCAGGAACCGGAGCGCCTCGACCGGCCGGGTCGGGTCGATCAGGTCGCCGCGGGCGCGAACGATCACGTCGTCGCCACCGAATGCGGCGGCCGCGTCGTGCGAGGTCGCCGCGCAGCCCGCGAAACGCATCAGGCCGGCATAGAACACGTCACCGACCGCCGCCGGGTCGTGGCTGGCCCGGCGGGCCAGGTCGGCGGCCAGCAGACACGCCCGCATGGCCTCACCCGGCGGATGCCCGCGGGTGAGATCGCTGGTCAGGGACAGCGCCGCGAGCACACCGGCAAGGCGAACCTGACTGGGCACCAGCTGAGTCTAGAAGTGCCGATAGCGGACAACACCGACATTCGGCCGGCGGCGCCGGGCAGACGCCGAAGGGCGGGTTCGACCTCTCGGTCGGACCCGCCCTTCGCGCTGGATCAGTCGGCGTTGCGGACGAACTCCAGCTCCAGATCGATCTCGACCTTGTCCGCGACGACGGCGTTGCCGGCGCCGAAGGCGGCCTCGAAGCTGACGCCGTAGGCCTTACGGGAGATGGTGGTCTTGGCGGAGAAGCCGGCCCGGGTGGCGCCGTAGGCGTCGACGGTCTCGCCCAGGTACTCGACGACCAGCTCGACCTCGTTGCTGGTGCTGCGAATCGTCAGGTCACCGACCAGCACGAACTCCTCGCCGTCGACGTCCTTGACGGACTTGGAGACGAAGGTCAGCTCCGGGTGGTTCTCGACATCCAGGAAATCGGCGGAGCGGACGTGCGCGTCCCGCTGCTCGTGCTTGGTGTCGACGCTGGTGGCGTCGATGACGGCGGTCACCGAGGCGTCGGCGATACCGTTCTCGCCGACGACCAGGGTGGCGGACTTCAGCGCGAAGCTGCCCTTGGCCTTGCCGACGGCCATGTGGCGGACCTTGAACGAGACGTCCGAGTGCACGGCGTCGGCGGCCCAGGTGCCGGCGGTGATGGTGGGAGTGGCGACGGTGGTGGTCATGGTGTGGGTTCCTTCCCGAGCGGCGGTTACATGAATGTTCAACGAACCTGCCGTCAGCATATTCCGGGAAAGTAGACGTGTCACCTATCGACGGAGCGAAACAAGGTGTGAGCCTGGTCACTCGTGGCCGGAAACCAGGACGTCCTCCAGTCGCCGTCGAGGCGTCGCCGCCGGTCGCGGCGATCCGTCGCCGTAGCCCAGTCGAACCACCTGCTGCACCACGACCGGGCGGCCCAGCGCGACGCTGTACTCCTCGGACACCGCTCGATGAGTCTCGTCCTGTTCGATCGCCTGGCCCAGGATGCCCATCCGCAGTCCGGACGCCGTTGCCCGCAGGCCCACCCGCTCCAGGACCCGGCCACCGTCCAGCCAGTCGGCGGGGGAGTCCAAGTCGCTGTGGATGACGGCCAACTGCAGGCGGCCCTCGAATTCGCCTTCCGGCAAGGCGCTGCCCCAGTCGTCCGGCCCGACCGAGAAGTCGCGGCCCGGGTACCGGCCCGACGTGTCGCGTACGCCGGTGGCGCCGCTGGGGATGCCCTCCCGCGGGCCGCGGTCGACCCACCGCTTGATCTCGGCCAGGTAGGCGACGTCGTCGACCATCCGGGCCTCGACCTCCGCGGTCAGCTTGAGGAAGGCCCGCGCGAAGTCCTCGGTGGCCTGGTCGGTCGACACGGTGCCGCAGGCCCCGGCGGTCGTGATGTCCTGCCACTGACGGGCGTTCAGCGTGGTGGCGGCGAAGGGCGCCCGGCTCGTGTAGCGGTGCTCGATCGCGCCGTACAGGGCCTCCTCCGGCGCGCTCGGTTCGGCCGGACCGCCCGCCCACGTCACCGTGGCCACCGGCAATCCGGTCAGCGCCCGGAGGGCCGGGGGAAGTTGCCCGCGGGTGATCGGCACCAGGCCCTTCGGGGGAGTCGCCGGTCCGGTCGGGAAGGTCGTCACGCTCACCCGGGAGCCCAGCCGGTGGGCCAGGGCCAACTCCAGGTTGGCCAGCGCCGCGCCGGCCGACTGCAGGGCCCAGCGGCCCGCCGGGTCGACGACATGCGGTGCCCGGCCGATATCGAGCCACAGGTCGATCGCGTCGCCGCGGAAGACGAAGATCCAGGGCTGGCTGTTGTGGATCGACGCCGCCCGGGTGGCGTCGTCGACGGCGGCGCGGACGTTCCGGGGAATGTGGCCGAACATGACGGGTTCCTCTCGCCGGTGGGAGTCGGAGTCAGGTCGGTCTCGCGGGTCGGAACCGCGCGATCGAGCACGCCGATGTCCCGACGGTAGGGAGCGGCGACCCCCGACGGCGACTGCCGTTGGGCCTGCCGGCCCGGGACTCAGGTCCCGGTCGGGTCGCTGTCGCGCCCGGCGAGGGTTCACCTCGATGCTCGCCGCGCTTCCCGCTGCTCGACCAGTTCCTGCACCGCGCTGGGCAGGGTGGTGTGGAAGTCGATGAGCTTGGCCCAGGTCGGGGTGATCACGATCCGGACCATGCCGTCGTAGAGCGACCGGACCTCGGCCTCCCATTCCAGACGCTGCTCGGGTGTCATCTGGTAGGTGCCGTTCATCTGCAGGTACTCGTCCGGGATGCCGTCGACCACGTCCAACTCGGCCCGGCCGCGCAGGAGCAGGATCGTCGGCGGGTGTACCTCGGTGTCGATGGTCAGCGCGACCTGGGGGTTGCGCCGCAGGGAGGGCAGCTTCGGGGCGTTCTTGGTGGTGCAGGCGACGATCTGAGCCCCGTTCCAGGTGAACGCGATGGGAATGTTCCGTGGGGTCCCGTCGGCGGCCACGTAGGCCAGGCGCATGATGTCCCGCGCCAGCAGCTCTCGGCTGGCCGGGCGGTCGAGGATCGTGGCGATGTGACTGGCATCCATGGGTCTTCTCCTCGGTCGGTGCGGACGGTCGGGATTGGCCGCCCTCCCCCTGGGTCGGAGCCGGCCGCGGGTACTCGACATCGGCAGCGGGCCCGGGCCGTCGAGGCGCGATCGGTTTGCGCGATCCGCGATCGTGCGGGATACCGGTAGGGGACAGCGACGGACCCAATGATCGACCCGAGCGCGAGGAGGCACCGATGACCACCTGGTCGACCCAGAACCCCGGCGAGGCCGATCCGGCCGATGTGGCGGAGCAGGCGATGACGGTGGACGCCGACGACCCCACGACGGTGGTGGACCCGGCCGGCGAGGTCGCGGCGGACATCGGCGAGGCCGACCCCGCCGACGTCATCGAGCAGGCGATCGAGGTCGGTGGGGACGACGACTATGACCGGGGCTGAGCGGGCCGCGGAAGACGCGGTCGCCCGGCAGGTCGATGGGTTTCTGACCGACGGCCTCGAGGGAGTCAGGCGTGGCCTGGCCGACCTCGGTTGGTCACCGGGGGCGGGCATCGCCGACAGCGTGATCGACACCGTCTGGACCAACCCGGCGTCCGGTGGTCGGGTGCGGGCTCACACGGGGGAGGGGGCCGACGGGTTTTTCGTCGGCCTGATCGCCAACGTCACCGACGATCGCGCCGCCCAGCGGCTGCGCGACCGGATGGCCGCGCGAATCGCCGATCCGTTGCGGGTGCCCCACCTGCGGCCCGGGCCGACCGACGAGCGGTCGATGACCTGGGCCGATGAGCAGCTGTCGGTCGAGCTGTCGCTGCTGCTCGAGATCCGGCAGGACACCCACACCCTGCCCGCGGCCGTGCAGTTCGCGATGCAGCCGCTCCGGAACGTGACACCGGTGAATCGGGTCCGGCCCGCCATCGACTGATCGCCGGTGCGGGTCAGTCCGAGCCGGCCCGGGACAGCAGCAGCCGGCGGAACGAGGCCAGCCGCCCCGGGCTCGAGTGGCCGGCGGCCACCCAGCCGTCCAGCGCGCACACCGGCCCGTCCGCGGGCGTGCCGCCGCCCGCGAGGTCGGCGGCCGGGCCCAGATGATCGCAGTTCGAAGGGCAGTCGACGGTGCCATCGAGCAGGTCGTCGAACGCTTCGAGCAGGTCGTCCGGGGTGACGTGGGCCAGGCCGAAGGAGCGGACGCCAGGGGTGTCGATCACCCAGCCGCCGCCGGGCAGCGGCAGGGCGATCGCCGATGTCGAGGTGTGCCGGCCCTTGCCGACGCCGGTGACCGACCCCGTCGCCCGGTCCGCGTCCGGCACCAGCGCGTTGACGATCGTCGACTTCCCGACGCCGGAGTGTCCGACCATCACCGACACCTGCCCGGTCAGCCGCTCCCGCACGGCGTCGAGCCCCGTGACCTCACGCGAACCGTCCAGCGCCACCCCCCGACCGGTGACCAGGATCGGTACGTCCAGCACGTCGTAAACCTCGTGCAGCGCCGCCGGATCGGCCAGGTCGGACTTGGTGAGCAGGATCAGCGGGTCCAGATCACCGGTGTAGGCGGCGACCAGGCAGCGATCGATGAACCCGGTCCGTGGCTCCGGGTCGGCGAGGGCGTTGACCATGACCAGCTGGTCGGCGTTGGCGACCAGTACCCGTTCGGTGGTGTCGACGTCGTCCGCGGAACGGCGCAGGATGCTGCGCCGCTCGGCGATCCGCACGATCCGGGCCAGGGTGTCGGCGGCGCCGCCGGTGTCACCGACGATGTCGACCCGGTCGCCCACCGCGACGGCGCGCCGGCCGAGTTCCCGGGCGCGCATGGCGGTGACGACGCGCGCCTGACGGGTGCCCTCGCCGACCAGGCAGGTGTAGCGGCCCCGGTCGACGGTGGTGACGAATCCCTCGACCGCCTCGGTGTGCGCCGGCCGGGTCTTGGTACGCGGGCGGGACGAACGCGCCGGCCGCACCCGGACGTCGTCGTTGTCCCAGTCGTCGCCGAGGCGGGCCATCATGCCGCCGCCCTCGACGGGGCGCTCGCAGGCTCCGCGCCCCTGCGGAGGACCGCGTCACAGTGCCCATGATTCGCTCGGCCCGCCTCGCTCATGCCGCCGCCCTCGACGGGGCGCTCGCAGGCTCCGCGCCCCTGCGGAGGACCGCGTCACAGTGCCCATGATTCGCTCGGCCCGCCTCGCTCATGCCGCCGCCCTCGACGGGGCGCTCGCAGGCTCCGCGCCCCTGCGCGGGGCGGCGGCGCGGTGCCCATGATTCGCTCGACGGTCTCGAGCCCGCCCGCCCACCCTGCTCATGCGCCGGGCGCGCCCAGCATCCGCGTCCACATCGCCTCGAACCCCGGCAGCGTCTTGGCCGTGGTGGCCACGTCGTCGACCAGCACCCCCGGCACCCGCAGCCCGACGATCGCCCCGGCGGTGGCCATTCGATGATCGGCGAACGCGCCCCACTCGCCGCCGTGCAGCGGCCCCGGATGGATGGTCAGGCCGTCGGCGTGCTCGGCCACCCGGCCGCCGACCGCGGCGATGTCCTGCGCGAGCGCCGCCAACCGGTCCGTCTCGTGCCCGCGCAGGTGCCCGATCCCGGTCAGCCGGGACGGACCCTCGGCGAACAGCGCGATCGCCGCGACCGTCGGGGTCAGCTCGCCGACGTCGTGCAGGTCCGCGTCGAGCCCCCGCAGCGCGGCCGGCCCGGTGACGGTCAGCCCGTCCGGTCCCAGATCCACCGACACGCCCATCGCCGTGAGCAGCCCGCGGATGGCATCGCCGGCCTGGGTGGTGGCGGCCGGCCAGTGCGGCACGGTCACCCGCCCGCCCGTGACTGCGGCCGCGGCCAGGAACGGGGTGGCGTTCGACAGGTCCGGTTCGATCGGCGTCGTCCACGGGGCGACCGGCCCCGGCTCGACCCGCCAGCGATCGGGCACCGAGTCGTCCACGACCACGCCGACCGCCCGCAGCGTCTGCACGGTCATCTCGATGTGCGGCATCGACGGCACCGGCGCCCCGACGTGCAGCACCTGCACCCCGTCGGTGAACGACGGCGCCGACAGCAGCAGCCCGGAGACGAACTGCGAGGATGCGCTGGCGTCGATCCGCACCGTGCCGCCGGGTACGCCGCCGGACGCATCGACGGTGAACGGCAGCCGGTCGCCGTCCACCCGGACCCCCAGCGCCCGCAGGGCGTCCAACACGGTGGCCATCGGCCGGCGCCGCGCCGCCTCGTCGCCGTCGAAAGTGATCGGGCCGGTCCCGGTGGCGGCCAGCGGCGGCAGGAACCGCATCACGGTCCCGGCCAGCCCGCAATCCACCTGCGCCGGCCCGGTCAGCGGCGCCGGGGTCACCAGCCAGTCGTCCCCGTCCACCGCGACCCCGGTGCCCAGCGAACGCAGCGCCGCCGCCATCAGGTCGGTGTCCCGGCTGCGTAGCGGCGCCACGATCCGGGATGGTCCGGTCGCCTGGGCGGCCAGCACCAGCGCCCGGTTGGTCAGCGACTTGGAGCCGGGCACCGGCACGGTGCCCGTCACCGGGCCGCTGGCGACGGGCGCGGACCAGGGCGCGAGGGCGACGGGTGCGGGAGGGGTCACCGGCCCATGATCCCGCACCCGACCCTGGTCATGGGTACTTGACCACCGTCACCGGCGTCGACGCGTTGGCGATCGTCGACGATCCGCCCTCGTTGTTGACCACATGGCGGATGCCGCCCTTGCCGGTGTTCGGGTCCAGGAACACGGTCAGCAGATCCTGTACTCCGCCGGGCGGCAGGGTGGCCGGGACCTCGAACGCATTTTCCGAGAAGATGTCGACACCCTGGTTGAAGAAGCTGTAGCTGCCCATGCCCCAACCGTTGAACGAGCGCACGGTGTCCGCGACCTTGAGCGCCGGGTAGCCATCGACACCGGGTGCCCGCATCCACTCGGCCTGGCTCGGCGGGTCGTACGGCATCTCGTTCTGGAAGAAGATCACCTGGCCGCCATTGCCGTTCCAGATCGTCTGTTGCTTCTGGTAGTGCTCGACGAACAGGCCGTAGGCGGTGACGTCATCACCGTTGACCACGACCCCGGTATCGGCGGTGTTGACGGTCCAGCCGACGCCGGTGCCGTGGTCGGCCCGCCAGGCCCAGATGTTGTCCAGGATCGTGTTGTCGCTGTTCACCTCCAGGCTGACGGAGGCCTTGCCGATGGCCGCCCCGCCGATCCGGAAGAACACGTCGTGCAGCACCGTTGGATTCTTGTCTCCGCCACAGGGCCGGCCATGCTTCGTGCCGACCTGCAGCAGGACCGGGGAGTTCTTCGGGCCGGCATCGATCGTCACGCCGGCGATGTCCACGCCGGGGACGTCGCCGACGGTCAGCGCCGCGTTGCCGCGCTGCGGGATCAGCGTTGCGTAGCCCAGGCCGAGCACGACGGTGTTGGCGCGAGTCACCTTGATGGCCTGGGTGAGCGGGTAGATGCCGGGGGTGAGCAGCAGGTGCTGGCCGCGAGCGAGCGCGTTGTTGATCTGCTGCGCCGAGTCGCCCGGTTTGGCCACGTAGAACTTATCCAGTGGGATGCTCGTCCCCGGCGGGATCCCCTTGTCCCAGGACACGCCGCTGGTGTTCTGCTTGACCGCCGGCACGAAGACCTGGTAGCGGCCCCGGTCGTCGACGTACAGGGTCGGCGCCTCCTTGGTCCGCGGGCTCGTGGGCAGGGTCGTGTACGGCCCGCCACAGGACGCGGCGGCCGGGAAGCACTGCGCGGGCGCGCCCGTGACCCCGGAGAACACCTGGTTCCACACCCCGTTCGACCAGCCGCCGACGGCGCTGTTGCGGGTGATCCACTGTTGCTGGGATCCGTTGACCACGGTGGCGGTGACCTTCGAGTCGGCGATGAACCCACCACTCGCCCACGCCGGACCCTTGCAGTAGGCCATCAAGGAGAACGCGCCGTTGATCTGCACCCGCCGCAGCGGCGCTGCCTGAGACACCGCCCAGAACATGGCCGACGACTCGCAACTGCCGGCGGGCTTGCTCACGTTGATTGTCAGGTTCGACAGCGAACGCCAGAAATTGTTCAACGAGATGCATTTGCCGGCGTCGTCGCACTGATTCTCGACGTCGATCGACCCGTTAATCGTCACGTCGCCGGGCAGCCGGCCCAGACCGGCCACGCTGGTGTAGTAGCCGACATTGAAGTTCAGGGGGTTCTCTGCCGTGCCGTAGGTGCCCGGTTTGAACAACAGCGCGTACCGCTCGAGACCGAACTCTTTGTCGACCTGCTGGGCGTGAACGGCATCGACGGTCGCCTTGATGTCTGCGGTGGTCATGGTCGGATCGAAGATCTTGACATTCGGGCCGAGGTCGGGCTGGCGGCCGCCGCCGCCCCAGCTCCCGCCGCCGGATCCGCCCCCGCCCGATCCGGTCGCGGCGGCCAGGCCGGGCGCGGCGAGTGAGGCGGCGATCACCGCCACCACGAGAACAGCGAATCGGAGGAATCGGGCGAGCGTCACTGGCCACCACCTGGGAGATCGGGGCACGGGGGAGGGGGGCGTATGTACGGACGGTGCCGTCACGATCACACGCGGGCATGAGTATGCCCCCGCTCCGGCCACCCCGCACGGTGAACCGGGAGCGCTCCCACCATTGCCTTGATGACGGTCCGGTGACCGGGTGATGTCGCCCGATCGCGTCTTGTGCGATCCCACAGAGCCACCGCGTCCGACCCGGAGAAGTTTGGCGATCCGGTGACTTCCGGCCCGTGAACGGGTGGGCAATTCTCACAGGCGCCCCGCCGTCCGCTCGGTTCCGGCTGCCCCGTGCTCGTCCGGGGGAGCGGCCGGGTCCGAGCCCGCCCAGGTCACCGAAGGACATTCATGACGACTACCGCACCCGCGCCGGCGCCGGCCAAGCGCGTCCATCCGGTCGACGAGGTTCTCCCCGTCCCGAAGCTCGCCGCGTACGGCTTCCAGCACGTGCTGGCCTTCTACGCCGGTGCCGTCCTGGTGCCGATCCTGGTGGCCAATGCCCTGGGCCTGTCCAGCGAGCAGCTGATCCACCTGATCAACGCCGACCTGTTCACCTGCGGCATCGCCTCGATCATCCAAGCCGTCGGGATCTGGAAGATCGGCGTGAAACTGCCGCTGCTACAGGGCGTCACGTTCACCGCGGTGAGCCCGATGATCGCCATCGGGCTGGCCGTCGGCGGCGGCACCCAGGGCCTGCTGGCGATCTACGGCGCGGTCATCGTCGCCGGCCTCCTGACCTTCTTCGCCGCCCCCTACTTCGCCAAGCTGCTGCGGTTCTTCCCGCCGGTGGTCACCGGCTCGGTGATCCTGATCATCGGCATCGCCCTGCTGCCGGTCGCCGCGAACGACATCGTCAACGGCCAGACGACCATGGCCATGCAGAATCCGGTGCTGCTCAAGAACATCGCCTACGCGATGGGCACGCTGTTCCTGATCGTCGCGATCCAGCGGATCTTCCGCGGGTTCCTGGGCACCATCGCGGTGCTGCTGGGCCTGGTCATCGGCACCCTGGTCGCCTGGGGTCTGGGCGACGCGCACTTCGACGCGGTCGCCGACTCGTCCTGGTTCGGCTACACCTCACCGTTCTACTTCGGCTGGCCGACCTTCAGCTTCACCGCGATCCTGTCCATGGTCGTGGTCATGCTGATCACCGCGGTGGAGACCACCGGCGACGTCTACGCCACCGGCGAGATCGTCGGCAAGCGCATCGTGAAGGAGGACATCGCCCGTGCGCTGCGCGCCGACGGCGTCTCCACCACCCTCGGCGGCGTGCTGAACTCGTTCCCGTACACGTGCTTCGCCGAGAACGTGGGCCTGGTCCGGCTCACCCAGGTGAAGAGCCGCTGGGTGGTCTGCTCGGCCGGCGTCATCATGATCATCCTCGGCTCGCTGCCCAAGGCGGCGGCGATCGTCGCCGGTATCCCGCACCCGGTGCTCGGCGGCGCCGCGCTGGCCATGTTCGCCGCGGTCGCCGTCGTCGGCATCCAGACCCTGCAGAAGGTCGACTTCAACGACCATCGCAACATCGTGATCGTCGGCACCAGCGTCGGTCTGGGCATGATGGTGACCGCGCAGCCGTACATCGCGTTCGCCTTCCCGGAATGGGCGCAGATCATCTTCGGCTCCGGCATCACCCTGGGTGCGCTGTGCGCGATCCTGCTCAACGTCGTGTTCTTCCACATCCCCGGCGGGCACGGGCCCGGCGTCGCGGGGCGTCCGGGCCACGGCCTGGTCACCCTGGACGAGGTCAACGGGATGGACCAGGACACGTTCGTCACGACGTTCGCCTTCCTCACCGAAGGAGCCAGCTGGCCGGCCGAGCGGGCCTGGGTCGAGCGGCCGTTCGGCGACACCCTGGCGCTGCGGGCGGCCTTCCACGACGCCCTGCTCACCGGCAGCCCGGAGGAACAGCTGGAGCTGATGAACTCCTTCCACGACCTGGGCAGCGAGGAGGCCGGTACCGCCTACCTGGCCGATCACGCCGCCGGCGTCATCGGCATGGACGAGCAGGAGCACGCGGACATCCTGACGATGGCGCGGGCCTACCGGGCCACGTTCGGCTTCCCGCTGGTGATCTGCGCCCGGGAGGTCGACCGGTACGAACGGGTGCTCAACGCCGGCTGGGACCGGATGGCCAATTCGGCCGGGGTGGAACGCGCCGCGAACCTGGTGGAGATCGCCAAGATCGCCAACGGCCGGTTCGACGAGCTGGTCGCCGACGCCAACCCGATCGCCGCCGCGCGCTCCGGGGCCAGCCGCCCCGACCCGTCCGAGAAGGTCTGATGCTGCTGTGATCCCGGCCGGCGCCGGGCCGGCCGGGATCAGAGCAGGTGCAGGGCCAGGTAGACGTCGGCCCGGTCGTCCGTCCGGCTCAGGTCCCGCCCGGTCAGCTCCTCGACCCGGGTGATCCGGTACCGCACCGTGTTCAGGTGCAGATGCAGCTGCTGCGCGGTCCGGCTCCAGGACCCGTTGCAGTCCAGGAAGGCCCGCAGCGTCACCAGCAGGTCCGCGCCGGTGCGCCGGTCGTAGTCGACGACGTCGTCCAGGACGGCACCGGCGAACGAGCGGCGGAGCCGGTCCGGCACCGCCGACAGCAGCATCACGGCCGAGGTCGCCCGGTCGCCGGAGGCCACTCGCACGCTCCGGTCGGCCGGGTCGGCGGGATCGCCCGGCCGGCCGGTGGCCATCAGCCGGGCGTACCGGGCCGCCCGCAGCGCGCCGGCCAGCCCGCCCGGATCCGTCGGCCGGCTAACCCCGAGGTCCAGCCGGATCCCGGGCAGGGCCGGCGTCACCCGGAGCAGGGCCCGGCGGACGGCGATCGCCGGTTCGCCGCCGGGCGGGTCCTGGGCGGCGCCCGACACCAGGGCGACCGCATGGCCATCGGTGTCCGCGCCGACGACCGGAGTGGACAGCTGCCCGACCGCCTCGCCGAGCAGGCTGATGGTGAGCCCGCGCGCGGTCGGTGGTCCCTGGGCCTGCAGGACCACCACCGTGGTCGGCCGGTCCAGGTCCAGCCCGAGCTGGCGGAGCAGCAGCGGGATCTCCGGGCGGTCGGCGTCCTCGTCGAGCAGCGCGATCACCTGGTCGGCCAGTTCCCGGCGGGCCCGGATCGGGTCCTCGGTGCGCCGTCGCTCCAGGGCGGCGATCGCCGCGAGTTCATTGAACGGGTGCACGGTCTCGGGGTCGTCCCGGAACTCCGACCCGGCGGCCGGATGGTCGGCCAGCACGAACCAGGCCAAGGCCCGGTGCTGGCTGGCCGGCCCGACCAGGAAGGCGGTGCCGTCCCCGGCCGGCGTGCTGACCTGTGCCGGAAAGCGTTGCGCCGGCAGCAGCTGAGCGAGCAGCCGGTCCAGCTGGTCCTCGGTGAGAGGCGATCCGGACGCGGCGATCTGCCGGCCGGTGGACGAGAGCACGCGGCAGCCCAGACCGGTCTCCCGGGCGATCCGTCGCACGAGCTCGTCCAGCGTGCGTCCGGCGGCCATCTCAGCCAGCAGTTGCCGCTGCCGCACCAGCCCCTCGGTGAGCCGGCCCAGCCGTTGTTGCGTCTGCTGGCCGGCGACGTACTCGGTGACCCGGGCGAACGACACGTGGGTGGGCACCGCCAGCAACGGCAGGTTCCACCGCCGGCAGGCCAGTACGACGTCGCCGGGCACGTGATCGAACAGCGCGTCGCCGACGATCAGCGCTGCGGCCCCGGATTCGACCAGCCGCCGGACGAACGGGTCGCTGTCCGCCTCGTCGGCGCGCCACATCATGCCCGTCATCAGCGTCTGCCCGGACGTCAGGTAGCGGCTCGGGTCGGGCAGGTCGGTGGTGTAGATCCAGCCGAGCGGTCGGGCCAGATCGTCGTCGTCGCCGTGCAGCACCCGGATGCCCAGGCCGGGCGCCGCCACCAGGTCCGCGAGTCTCATCGGGAGCATTCTGCGCCCGCCGTCGCCCGGGTGTGACCGGCCGGTCAGGCCCGGACCGGGACGCAACTCCCACCGGGCGAAGGCAACGCCCGTTCGACGTGGCGTTCGATTCGCCCGAGCGGAGTTCGGTGGTGAGCCCGGTGCGGCCGCGCGATGAATATCGGCGGCCGGTGCAGTCTGATCGGCATGCGCACACTCGCCCTGGTGGAGTTCCTGACCGTCGACGGCGTCATGCAGGGGCTGGGGTCGCCCGAGGAGGACACCTCCGGCGGCTTCACCCACGGCGGCTGGGGGGCGGAGTTCGGCCCGGCCATGGGGCAGGTGATGGATCCGGACGGGCTGTCCGGCACCTCCGCCTACCTGTTCGGCCGCCGCACGTTCGAGAAGATGGCCGCGTTCTGGCCGTTCCAGGGCCACGACAACCCGATCGCCGCGCACCTGAACGCGACCCCCAAGTTCGTCCTGTCGGGCACGCTCACGACGGTCGACTGGGCCGGCACCACCATCCTCACCGGCGATCTCGACGACGAGGTGCGCGCGCTCAAGGCGGACGGGCCGGGCAGCATCACCGTGCTGGGCAGCGGCGTGCTGTCCCGCGCACTGCTGGCCGCCGGCCTCGTGGACGAACTCCGCCTGTTCATCCACCCGCTGCTGATGGGCACCGGCACCCGGCTGTTCGGGTCCCTGCCGGATCCGCGCCGGCTCACCCTGCGCTCGGTCGGGCAGACGGATCTGGGCACGGTGGCGCTCACCTACGTCATCGACTAGTTGGCCGAGCATGCGAGGCCGCCATCGAGCACGTCAGGGGTGCCCGGAAGACAATTCGGCGACGGAGGAGCCGGATTGATCAGGGGACCCCGAGTCAGGCCCGGTCAGGCCCCGGGCAGGGCCTGGGCCAGCGCCTTCTGCACGGCGGGTGCCGGTTCGGGTCCCTTCTCACCGGGGAGCGGGATGTCGCTGTTGACCAGGACGATGATGGTGGTGTCCAGGTCGTAGTTGTGCATCACCGCGGTGGTGTACCCGGGGATCTGCCCGTCGTGGCCCCACCAACCGCCCATATCGCCGATCCCGAAGCCGTAGCCGGCGGTGGCCGAGTTCGGCGGGATCGTGTGATTGATCGAGTCCCGTCGGAACTGTTGGGTCTCGGGCTTCAGGATGCCCTCACCTGTGAACAACGCCTTCGACCAGATCTCGAGATCGCCGAGGGTGGAGATCACCTCACCGGCCGTGAAGGCCTCGGACGGGTTCCACTCCGTCGCGTCCGCGGTGGTTCCATCGTCCTGACCCTGCTCGGTCAGTCCGTGCAGGTGGGGATCGGCGATCGCGTTCGACGAGCCCGGGAAGACGGTGTTGGTCATCCCGAGCGGACCGAAAAGCCGTTCCTGGAAGACGTCGGCGATCGACTGACCGGTGACCTGCTCGATCACCATGCCGAGCAGCACGTAATTCGTGTTCGAGTACTCCCACCCCTGGCCCGGGGCGAACTCGGCCGGCTGGCCCTGCTCGAAGGCAATGAGCTCCTGCGGAGTCCAGACCTTGAGCGGGTCGGCGAACAACTGCTGCTGGAAGGCATCCGACTCCGTGTACGGCGCTATTCCTGAGGTCATCTCGGCCAACTGCTGGATCGTCGCGACGTCGCCGTTGGGCATGCCGGCCACGTACTTGCCGATCGGGTCGCTCAGGTCGAGCTTGCCCTCCTCCGACAACTGGAGAATGACGGTCGCCGTCATTGTCTTGGTCAGACTGCCCACCCGAGTGTGGTCGGTCGGGGTGGGCACCGCGTCGAGGCCCTCGCCCGTCGTGCCTGAGGTGCCGATCCAGGTGCCCTGCGGCGAGCTGACCAGCGCGATGACGCCTGGGAAGCCGCCGGTGGCGCGAGTGTCGTCCAGGACCCGCTGAAAGGAGGCGGTTGTCGCGTCGTCGAACGCGGCGGCGCCGGCCGTGGTCGCCGGCGACGACGTGGTCACCGGAGCCATCGACGACGTGATGACCTGAGCCGTCGACGACGTGGTGACCGCGCCTCCGGGCGTCGTCGACCCGCAGGCGGCGGCGAGGGTCAGGACGGGCACGGCGACGACGCAGACGAGCGTCCGCGCTCGGCGCCGGTCCACGACGAAAGTTCCTCCTTGGCGAATCCGAAAGCGCCGGCGTGGTGGCAAGCCTGGCCCATGCGGGCTCGACGCCTTCGCGAAGGTCCGCTGCGGTTGCTGGTCGATCTCGACATCGTCGAAGGACAGCTTCATGATCGTCCGATCTTGTAGTTGGCCGAGCCTGCGAGGCCACCATCGAGCACCGGAGGGGTGTCCTGGAGGCAATGCGGCGACGGAGGAGCCGGATTGTTCAGGAGACCCCTAGAGGGGCAGGGGATTGCGCAGCACGCCGGTGCCGGCGGCCCGGCCGGCCAGGATGGAGATGAAGTCGAGGGTGTCGATGCGGACCACGTCGCCGCCGCTGCTCGCGGTGTAGGTGCCGCCCGCGGGCCCGGTGAGCTCGAGGACGAACGGTTCACGATGGGTCGCCGCCCACTCGGCGACGATGTCGGCGACGATGCGACCGTCGTGCCCGGCGTCCAGGTCCATCGGCCGCCCGGTCGCGGTGGCGATGTCCATGCGATGGGCCCAGACGTCGCGGGTGAAGCCGATGTCGAACAGGTACGCGAGCGGCTGACGACCGACCGGCGCCGGCAGGTTCAACAAGGGAAGGCGGGCGATCGGTCGCGGCAGCCTGGTCCGGGCGGCCCGGGCCCGATCGGCATTGCCCACCCACTCGGCGATCAGCTCGTCGCCGGTGAGGTCCGCCCGCTCCCGAACCTGGACCTCGTTCATACCGTCCCACCAGTACCGGGCGCCGATCTCGCGCACCACGGGCCGGCCCGCGCGGACCTGCCGGAGGAATTCCCGGGGCGAGATCTGCCCGGCCGCGGAGCCGACGACGTGGGCCGCCACCGCCCGGACGTCCCAGCGGTCGCAGGCCGTGGGCCGCGTCCAGTCGTGGGCGTCCAGGCTGCGTAGCTGCTCGAGAAACCGGCGGCCCTCGACGGTGGTGATCGCCATCGCTTCGTCATGGCCGATCCGTTCGATCGTGGTCACGTCGACCGCGGAGTTCACCATCACCAGGTGGCCTTTCGAGAGGGATGTCGCAGGTCCGGGACGTCCGTTCCGGTGGACGGCTCCCTGCTTACTATCAACGATAGATTATCTATCAGTGATAGACAACCCTTGATCGGATATGGGCCCGGTCGGCAACCGGCCCCGTCTGGCGTCACCGCGTCGGCGATCGATGTCGGCCAGCAGCATGTCCACCACCCGCGGCGCGTGGGCCACCCAGCGGTCACCGCCAGGATCGTTGGCCACCTGCTGATGCGAGAGCCCGGAGACCAGGCTGCTGAAGACGTCCACGTCCTCCTGCCCCGAGGCCCCGGCCGCACCCAGCCGAAGGACCGCTATCTGATAGAACTCCAGGGCCGGGCGAAATGCCTGTTCCGACGGTTCGAAGCCGGGAATGGGTCGGTCGAACATCAGCTGGTGCCGCACGATGTTCCGCGACGAGAACCGGACGCAGGTCTCCACGAACTGCACCAACGCCGCCCGTGGACTGCCCAGATCGGGAAGTTGCCGCACAGTGGCGAGCAACTGCCGGTTCGCGTCGGCGAACATGGCGTCATACAGGGCCAATTTGGAATCGAAGTAGGCGTAGAGGGACGGCTGTCGAAGATCCACGCGCTCGGCGAGGTCGCGCATGGAGATCGCGCCGAGCCCGTCACGCTCGGCCAGTACCCACGCCTGCGCCACGATCGACTGCCTTTTCGCCTCGTGGCGCGCCGCGCGTCGATCCGGTTTCCCGGCCACCGGGGGAATGTTCACGGTCGCGTCGCCTCCCTGGCGCTCGGACGATGCGGTCGCCCCGCTGCCGCCCGGTCGTCGAGTTTTTCGATCGGTCATCGAATATCTATCGTAGATAGATTGGAGTGAGCGTTCGACCGCTGTCAAGGGCTCGACCGTCGTTCCAGATCGGCGCGTACCGGACCGCCGGCAGGTCCCTCAGCGGATCGCTGATCGGCGCCTGCCTCGACCCGGGGTGCGGGCAGCTGGCCGACCGTGACGGCGCCGGTTGGGTGCTGCGCACGGGGCTGCTCGTCACCCTGCTCGGGTTCGCGGCGATGTCCGCGGCCTGGGCGTTCGATCTGTCGGGCACAGGGACGATCGGCGTGGCCGCGCTGATCATCGTCGCGCTCGGCTACCCGTTCGACTACATCGGCGGCACCATGCTCGCCGCGCAGTTGACCCTTGACGGCCAGGGCTGGGCCATGGGCTTGTCCAACAGCGCCGTTGCCGCCGGGGCGATCGTCGGAGCCGTGGTGCCGTCGTTCCTGGCCCGGGAGTTCGGGTACGGGTCGCTGCCGCCGATGGCGGCCGTGGTGCTGCTGGGCGCCCTGGTGGTCGGGTGGCCGGTGCTGCGGTCCCGGTCCCGGTCGCCCAGGGCTGTCTCGTCGGTGGGGCCTGCCTCGTCGGGGGCTGTCATACCTCGGTGGCACCATCGAGCTCATGTGCGGCCGCTACGCGTTGACGATGGAACCGGAGTCGCTGTACGGCACCTTCGACGCCGAACCGGACGAGCGGGCCGGCGGTGCCCAGGGGCTGTACGGCGGTGACCCGGTCCGCCCCCGGTACAACATCGCGCCCACGCTGACCGTGCCGGTGGTGCGGCTCGAACCCCGGGTGGCCCCGGAGGACGCGCACCGGCAGATCGAGCCGATGCGCTGGGGGCTGGTGCCGTCCTGGGCCAAGGACGTGTCAGTCAGCAACCGCATGTTCAACGCCCGGGTCGAATCGCTGGCCGACAAGGCGGCATTCCGCACCGCGCTGGCCAAGCGCCGCTGCCTGATCCCGGCCAGCGGGTACTTCGAATGGCGCAGGCTCGGCGACCAGACCGTGGGCGGTCGCACACGCCCCGTCAAGCAGGCCTATTACCTCACTCCGCAGGACGGCAGCGTGATGGCCTTCGCGGGCCTGTGGGAGTACTGGCGCCCCCGCGGCCCCGAGTCCGGTGCGGACACCGCCGACCAGGCCGTCGTGTCGATGACGATCATCACCGCCCCCTCCGTCGGGCCGCTGACGAAGATCCACGACCGGATGCCGCTGGTGCTGCCCGCGTCGGAGTGGGCGGCGTGGCTCGATCCGCGGGTGGACCCGGCGCCGATGCTCGGCCCACCCCCGGACGAGCTGATCGCCGCGATCGAGCTGCGCCCGGTCGGCCCGCGGGTCGGCACCGTCGCCAACGACGACCCGAGCCTGATCGCGCCGGCCCCGGAGCTGTCCGAGGTGCCGGAGCAACCGACCCTGCTGTGAACGCCGTCCGAGGGTCATGACACCGCACCAAGTCCGCCGGCGACGAGCCCCGCTGTATCACCCGGGCGGGCGTTCACTCCTTCGGATGGCGTACCGGGTGACGTCGACACAAGCTGTCACGTCAGCGTGCCGGGCGCCGATATGGTTGACGATCAGTACTTCTGGAATAGGGGACGCACTGTGGTCCTGAACCCTGGCGAACAGTTCGCCGGATACACAATCGAATCCGTGCTCGGCACCGGCGGCATGGGTGCCGTCTACCTGGCCAAGCACCCCCGTTTGCCGCGGCGCGACGCGCTCAAGTTGCTGAACCCGGCCTTCTCCAACGATCCGAACTTCCGGACCCGGTTCGAGCGGGAGGCCGACCTGGCCGCCGGCCTGGTCCATCGCAACATCGTCGCGGTGTACGACCGGGGCTCGGTCGACGGCCAGCTGTGGATCTCCATGCAGTACGTCGCCGGGGTGGACGCCTCGGTGGCCGCCCGGGCCGGCGACGGGTCGATGACCCCGCATCGCGTCGTGCACATCATCAGCGAGGTCGGGGCCGGCCTGGATTACGCGCACCGGGCCGGACTGCTGCACCGCGACGTCAAGCCGGCAAACATCCTGCTGGCAGCACCGGACGATCCGAGCGAGCCCGAGCATGTGCTGCTCACCGACTTCGGCATCGCCAAGTCGACCAGCGAGGAGGTGCAGCACCTCACCGGCACCGGCAACCTGCTGGCCACCCTGGCCTACGCGTCCCCCGAGCAGATCGAGGCCCGCAAGCTCGACCATCGGGTCGACATCTACGCGCTGGGTTGCGTGCTGTTCGAGCTGTTGACCGGCAGCGTGCCGTACCCGGAGAGTTCGCCGTTCGCCACCATGACGGCGCACCTGAAGAACCCCATCCCCAAGGTGACCGACAAGGTGCCGTGGTTGCCGCCGGGGATGGACGCCGTGGTCGCCAAGGCGATGGCCAAGAACCCGGACGACCGGTACAACAGCTGCCGCGAGCTCAGCCTGGCCGCCCGGGCCGCGCTGGTGGCCGCCGATCCGGCGCTGTCCAGCCCGACCCGGGCCGAGACGGCCGTCCCGGTCGAGCACGCTGCGGCGCACCCCGACCGGACGTCGATGGACGTCGCGCTACCCGCGGTCGCCGCGGCGGCGGTGGATGCGGTGGAGAACCGGGCGCCCACCACGCCCCGGCCGCCGTACCAGATCGGGGTCCGGCGGATCAGCCGCGCCCGCGGGACGGTGTTGGAACTCGGCCCGATCAGCACGGCCGCGCTCCCGGCCCAGGAGCGGATCGAGCTGGAGAAGTTGATCCTCGAGGACGTCCACTTCTTCGACCTGCCGTCGCCGATGCGCCTCATCGAAGTGATCCCCGACGACGACGACCAGGAGATCACCGTCGCCAACGGCGAGGTGACCCGCACCGTCGCCTACGCCCGGCGGGGCTCCCAGCACCCCAAGGCATTGGACGACCTGATCGAGCTGGTCGGGCGGCACACCGGCTGGCAGACCCGGCAGTTGAACACCGGTCCGCAGTATCGCCCGGGTGGCTGGACGCCGACCGGCTCGGTGCCCCCGCTGGGCGGCAACGCCGTGCGCCCCACCGAGCTCAACCCGTACGCCGCGGCCGGCTTCCAGCACACCGGCCCCACCGGCGCCATCCCGCCGGGTGCGCCCTACCAGTCCGGTCCGCACCCCGGCTACCAGGCCGGCCCCGGGTTCCAGACCGGCCCGGTGCACCTGACCGGCCCGTCCCAGGCGCCGCCGAAGCCGGGCGGCGCGAAGAAGTGGATCCTGATCGGCCTGGCCGCGGTGCTGGTGATCGCCGCCGGCGTCACGGCTGCCGTGTTCCTCACCCGAACCCCGGACCCGGTGATCGCGGCGCCCGCCAACTTCGCCGCCAAGGCCGACGACAAGCGGAACATCACCGTCAGCTGGTCGCCGACCACCGGAGCCACCGGCTACACGGTCACCCGTAACGGCGAAACCATGTATACCGGCGTCAACACCAGCTGGGTGGACGACCGGGTGCTGCCCGGCAAGTACAACTACTCCGTCACGGCCACCAACGCGGCCGGGCAGACGTCCCCGACCGCGGGACCGGCCGCGGTGACGGTGCCCGACCAGGGCTGGACCAACCTGACCAATGTGGCCGCCGATTTCGACGGCATGATCCCGTCGTCGCCGTCCGGGAAGGGCTACGAGGACGCGACCTGCACCAGCGCCAGCGACAACTTCGGCAGCAACGCGGACGGCATCATCAACTGCACCGACGGTCAGGGCGTCGTCTTCTGGGTGATGCACTTCCCGAACACCGCCACGCTGGACACCTACGTCAAGGACAACTTCGGCAGCTCGCCGGAGGTGATCACCTGGACCCGTGACGACCAGGACGCGGGCACCCGTTACGGATCGGCCGACGACGAGAAGACCCTGGCGTACCTGCTGACGACCTTCGACGACCCGCAATTCCAGGACTACCTGGTCTACGCCGAGTGGAAGGACCACACCACGCAGGAGCTGATCGACAGCTGGTGGAAGCCGGCGCCGTTCTGATCCCGCGAGTCTGATCGAGCAGGACCGGCTCAGCCGCGGAGTGCGGCGATCCGGTCCGCCACGTCGTCGGCGGTGGCGGGCCGGCTGCCCAGCGGGGCGAGGCAGGCGAGCACCAGGTCGGCCTCGCCCGCGGTCAATGACGGGTCCATCGAGGGCGCGGAACTCTGCACCCGCCGGATCGCCAGCAGCGGCTGGTTCTCCGGCAGCTCCCCGTACAGCCCGCGGCCGGACAATGCGCGGTGCAGGGTTGCCCCCAACGCCCAGATATCGGTGGCCCGCGACGGCGGCTCGCCCAGCAGCAGCGACGGGTCGAGGTACTCGACCGAGGTCTCCGGGGCCATCCCGGTCAGTGCGGCGCCCGCGTTGAACACCCGGGCCAGGCCCAGATCCGAGAGCTTGCCGCCATCCTCGGTGACCATCACGTTCCCCGGTTTGACGTCGCCGTGGGCCATGCCCGCCTCATGCAGGGCGTGCACCGCCCGGGCCGCGTGCTCCACCGCCCGCAGCACGTCGTCCCGGGTCAACGGCCGGGCCGGCGCGGCCAGCGAACCCAGCGGGAAGTACTCCATCGCGTACAGGAAGTTGTCCTCCAGGACGGCGTCGTACACCCGCGCCAGGTACGGCGAATCGACCGCGGCGAACGCCCGCAACTCGCGGGTTCCCCGTCGGTAGGCGTCCTCGCTGCACTGCCCGGCGAACACCTTGACCGCCACGTACTCGTCGGTGATGCCGAGGCGGGCGGGCGGCTGGGCCAGGTAGAAGCGACCGTGGTTGCCCTCGCCGAGCAGCCGGACCACGCGGAAGTCGGCCAGCACCGGAACGGCCTGCACAGGGGTGTCCGAAAGCACCATGGCGCGAGCATATCCGCCGTCCGGCCCGCCGGGCCGAACTTCGCAGCGTCATCCCCCGAACCGGCGAACCCGGATGGCGGAAGATCGACGGACCGGGTATCGGCGCAGGTCCGATGTGCCTCACACTCGGTGACGACACGCCCTTGGACCGTCCGGGGCGGGCCCGACCCCTTTGCCGCCACCGAGCCTTGCCCCGACCGAGCTTTGCCCCGACCGAGCTTTGCCCCGACCGAGCTTTGCCCCCACCGACCCATTGCCGCCACCGATCACGGGACAGCCGCCCATGCACATCACCGCGCTGGTGTTCATCGACATCGCGATCATCATGGTCGTCGCCCGGCTCTTCGGGCGGCTCGCCATCAAGATCGGTCAACCCCCCGTGGTCGGCGAGATCGTCGCCGGCCTGGCCATGGGCCCGAGCCTGCTCGGGCTGCTGCCGGGCGATCTGGACGGCCGCCTGTTCCCGCCCGAGGTGCTGCCGTACCTGAACATTCTCGCTCAGCTGGGTCTGGTCCTGTTCATGTTCATCGTCGGGCTCGAACTGGACATGCTGCTGATCCGCGGTCGCGAGCGGATGGCCGGCACGATCTCGGCGGCCTCCGTGGCGTTGCCGTTCGCGCTGGGCGCCGGACTGTCGATCGTGCTGTACCCGATGCACGACGAGACCGATTCCGGTCCGGTCGCGCCGCTGGCCCTCGCCCTGTTCCTGGGTGTCGCGATGTCGATCACCGCATTTCCGGTGCTCGCCCGCATCCTCACCGATCGGGGCATGCACCGGACGCCGATCGGCGTCCTGGCCCTCGCCTGCGCCGCCGTCGACGACATCATCGCGTGGACGCTGCTGGCCTTCGTCGTCGCCGTCGTGCAGGGCAACGGCCCGTTGGACGTGCTGCGCATCGTCATCCTGACCGCGATCTTCGCCGCCATCATGTTCGGCGTCGTCCGCCCCCTGCTCAAGCGGCTCAACGACTGGTACCAGCGGGTCGGCCGGCTCACCCCGGACATCCTGTCCGTCGTGCTCATCGGCGTGCTGGCGTCGGCCTTCGTCACCGAGATCATCGGGATCCACGCGATCTTCGGCGCCTTCGTGTTCGGCGCCGTGATGCCGCGACAGGGCGCCGCCGACCTCACTCGGGAGATCCTGGAGCGGCTCGAACAGGTCAGCGTGCTGCTGTTGCTGCCGTTGTTCTTCGTGGTGACCGGGTTGTCCACGAACATTCTCGGGCTGACCGGCGGCGGCATCTGGCAACTGGCGTTGATCCTGCTCGTCGCCATCGGGGGCAAGTTCGTCGGCGCCTACGCCGGCGCCCGGGCGATGAAGGTTCGCCCGCGCCAGGCCACGGCCCTGGGCCTGCTGATGAACACCCGTGGTTTGACCGAGCTGGTCATCCTCAATGTCGGGAAGCAACTCGGCGTCCTGGACGGCGAGCTGTTCACGATGATGGTGCTGATGGCGCTGATCACCACCGCGATGACCGGACCGCTGCTCAAACTCGTCTACTCCGACCGGCACATGCAGCGCGACATCGCCGACGCCGAACGCGCCGCGCTCGGCGTCGTCGACTCCTACCGGGTGCTGGTAGTGCTTGAGGATGCCGCCCGGGCGCGGGATCTGGCGCAGGTCGCCGCCACCCTGCTGGGCACCGGCCGGCCGGCCCAGCTGGTGCTGACCCGGTTGTTGGTCCGGCCGAAGGCGCCGCTCGAGGTGGGGGCGCCGGTGGTACCGGATCTGGCCCGGATGGCCAGCACCGTCGATGAGTTGAACGTGCTGGCCCGCGAACTGTCGGCGGGCGGGGTCGACTGCTCGGTGCTCACCCGATTCTCGGTGGATCCCTGGGCCGACGTCGCCGCGCAGGCGGCCAGCGTGAACGCCGCCGTCGTGCTGGTCGCCGACTCCTTCTCCAGGTCCGCCGGACCCGCGCCCGCCGACGCGGCGTTCACTCTCGCGGTGGCGCACCTCGGCCCCGGCCCGCTGGGTAGCGGGGCGTCGGCCGGCGTGGTCGTGGACGGCGGACCGGACGGACACGTCGCGGTCGTCCTCGGCTCGGCGGCGGCCGCGCGGCTCGGCGGGCCGCTGCACGTCGCGGTGCCGGACGGCGGCCGGGCGGCCCGACGGGTCTCCGCGGCCCTGACGCCGTTGCGTGGCGGCGGGCTGGACGTCCGGTTGGTGGACGCCACCGACGAGGCGATGGCGTCCGATCTGGTGCTGGTCGCGGACGGCGGAGCATTCGCCGCAGAGCTGGTGGGGAC
Source organism: Nakamurella sp. (assembly GCF_044224575.1). GTDB lineage: Bacteria > Actinomycetota > Actinomycetes > Mycobacteriales > Nakamurellaceae > Nakamurella. Next base: position 125,348 of record NZ_JBGAKE010000001.1, on the reverse strand, counting down.
GCAGCGGCGGTCCACCGTGCTTCGGGTGCGGGCCGGCCTGGACGACCGGGAGATCGAACTCGCCGAGCAGCTGGCGAAGGTCGCGGCCGCGCCGGGGGGCTGAGCCCGCCGACGCCTGCCGGCAGGCGGGCTCGGGCCCGGCGGCCCGGCCGCCGGCGGGTCAGAGCCGGGCGTGCGCCGATTCGAAGGTGAAGACCCGCCGCCCGATCCGGACGTGGGTGCCCGGGGTCAGGACCACCGGCCGTTGCGGAGCCAGCCGGGTCCAACCGGACTGCCCGGCGGCGGCCAGGTAGGTGCCGTTGGCCGACCCGCGATCCAGCAGCAGCACGTCCCAGCCCTCGAGTCGGATCTCGGCGTGCACCCGGGACAGCGTGCCGCTGTCGTCGTCCAGCCGGATCGGTCGCAGCCGGCTGGAGATGACGGCCTCGTCGACCTCCGGGTTGCGACCCAGCAGGTAGTTGTCGTCCAGGACGAACGTCGAGCCGATGTCCAGCACGAGCAGGCCCAGCGGCGGCCGGCGGCCGTCCACCAGCACCCCGGTCCGCTGGTCCATCCGGATCCCGCAGACCGAGCAGAAGGACACCCGCGGATCGTTGTGGTGGTTGCGGGAGCAACGGAAGCCCTTGACCAGGACGTGCGCCGGCCCGGCCGCGCCGGGGGCCGGCTTCACCGGCTTCGCCGGGTCGTCCCGGTTCGGCACCGGCAGGGGCGGCCGGGGCGTCGCGTGCTCGTGCGAGCCGAAGATCTGCTCCGAGAGCCGCGGCGGTCGCAGCTGCACCGGGTCGTCGCTCGGCGGCGCGGGCGGCGGCGCCGCCGGCGGGCCCAGCGGCGTGCTCACGAACTTCCGGCCGTCGGGAACGCCGACCGGCCCGCCGGGCGCGGGTTCGGGCTCGACAAGCGGCACGGGTTCGACGGCCGGCACGGGAATCGGATGCTCGGCGGTTGGTTCGCGGTCCGGGTGGGCGGCCGGATGTTCCTGGGTGGGCTCCGGATCGGCCGGCGGCACGGGCGCCTGCACCGACGGCAGCGGGGAGGCATGCCGGCCGGCGGGAGTGCCGGCGGCGGTCTTCGGCGCACCCAGCACGATCCCGTCGCCGGGTACCAGGCCCTCGACCAGCCCGGACCAGCCGAGAACGCCGATCGAGGTGCCGCCCTCCTCCGGGTCCGCGGTCGCGCCGGCCGTCAGCACCACCGGACCGGCCGGCCACGGCAGCAGCCGGTCGACGGTGAACGCCGCGGTCCGCCCGGACAGGTGCAGACGGTCCGCCTTCGGCGCGGCGACCGCGCCGGGCTCCGGCAACTCGGCCACGCCGACGTCGCCGTGCAGGAACACGGCGATGCCGTCCTCGGCGGCGGCGATCGTGCCGAAGCCGGGGACCGAACGGGTGCGGACCACCCACTCGGTGAGCCGGCGCGCCAGGTCGCGGCCGGGCGCCGGCGCGGCGTCGACCGCGGCCTGCCGGATCAGCCCCAGCAGGTCCGCGGCGGTCGCCTCGCCGGCCGTGCCGTCGCGCCGGATGACCACGACGATGCCCGGCACCCGGGCCACCAGATGCGCGCCCGGCAGCACCTCCGCGCGGATGTCGTCGAAGCTGACGTTCACCAGAACCGGCCTCCCCGGAAGCGCCATCGTGAGAAGAAGATCTGCACCGGGCCGTTGACGACCAGGAAGATCACCAGCCAGGTGGTGATGAACTGGATCAGAAACACCGACACCGGCACGTCGCCGACGCCGGGAATTGCGCCGGCCTTGAGCAGGATCCAGACCAGCAGACCCTCATTGATGCCGGTCAGCAACCCGAAGAAGGTCGGCCAGTCCTTCTCCCAGCGGAACTGCTGCAGCCCGTGGTAGACGAACTCCCACACGATGCCCAGCACCAGCACGGTGAGCAGGATGATGAACGTCATCCGGTACGAGGGGCCCAGGGGCTCGCCGGTCGGCAGGAACGGCGTGATGATCAGCGTCCAGATGCCGCCGACGACGATGGTGAGCACGATCCGGGTCTGGATGCGCCCGTACAGGGTGGGAACCATGTCCGCCCCTCAGATCGTGCGGTGGCGGGCCCAGCGCCACCACTGTCGGGTCGACGCCGCCACGCCGAACTTCTTGCAGAAACCGAGCTTGACCAGGTCGTCGGCGATCTCCTGGGCGGCGATCTGCAGGCCCAGGAAAGTGTCGACGCCGGGAAAGTAGCCACCCAGCGTGGCGCTGCCCGACGCGTACATCCGGCCCGGCTGGCTGCGGGTGCCGATCACCTCGAAGCTTCGGTCGACGTCGAGCCGGCCGACCGGGTTCCGGCCGGCGCCCGAGTGATCCAGCAGATCGGCCAGCACCCGGTGCTCGCGGATGTCGGCCTCCAGGCCGGTGCAGTCGATCACGAAGTCCGAGTAGATCTCGACCGGCCCCGGCTGGCCCTTGGCGGTGAGGTAGGTGACGACGCCCTGGCCGTTCGGCCCCGGCCGCAGCTCGCTGACCTCGCCGGTGACAGTGCGGTACCAGCCCTCCCGGCGACCCCGTTTGAGCTGTTCCTGCCAGTCCTTGCGGATGGGTGTGTTGGTGCCGCCCATCTCCTTGTACGCCTTGGCCCGCTCCTCGCCCTCCAGGCCCCGGATCTTGGCCTTGAGCTGGCCACCCCAGACGGACTTGGGATAGTTGAAGCCCTGGTAGGCCCAGCCGTCGCCGCCCCGGCGGCGTTTGAAGATGTTCGGGCCGTGCGCGCCGGTGATGTAGGTGCGGAACACGTGGATGATCTGGGTCTGCAGGTGGCCCCGGTCGCGGTCGTCGATCAGCCGCTGCAGGACCCGGGAGGCGACGATGCCGCCGCCGCGGATCACCACGGTGCCCGGGCGCAGCGCGAGTTGCTGGTACACGTGCTCGTGCGGCTCGTAGGCGTTCACGACGCGGGACGGATCCCGGTAGTACTCGCGGTATCGCTGCAGGTCGGGGAGCAGCTTCAGGCCGGGGTAGCCGATGGCGATATGTACGAACGGACTGCGGTAGGCCAGCCGCTTGGTCGGGGTGGCGCCGGCCGGGGGAGTCAGGATGGTGAAGTACCCGCCCTCCCGCCGCCGGCGCACCATCCGCACCTGGCCCTTGCGGACGCACTGCTGGTAGCCGATGCGCTCCGCCTCGCGCTCCATGGTCTCGAACGCCTGGCCGGCCTTGGGCGTGTAGTAGTTCTCGATGATCGGTTCGGTGAGCACGTTCCACAGCGGCTTGACGAAGCCCCCGACACTCTTGGCGCCGAATGCCTCCCGCACCGCGTAGGACGGGAACCCCCAGATGTTGTCCGGAGTGGACTTGGAGTCGGACCGCAGCCGCTCGGTGCGCGGAATCTGGGACACCCGGGTCAGGTACTCGTAGCTCTGCCAGGGCGTCTCCAGCTGGGTGAGCACGGTGATGTCCTGCGGTGAGATGCCGTAGATGCGCAGGAAGTCGACGGTGACGAACGATCCGATACCGCCACCGACGGTGACGAACTTGGTATCGATGATCGGAATGCCGGCCCGCTGCACCATCTCGTCGGTCCAGATGTCGGTGTCGATCAGTTCGGGGGTCAGATCACCCCCGGACGGCTGGGCCGGCGGTGGTCGGTGGGCCGGCGGTGGCTGGTGGGACGGTGGTTGCTGGGAGGGTGGCGGATAGGACGGTGGCGCGGGTCGAACGGGTGGCTGACTCACCCGGGTTCCCCCTTATGCAGACGCGCTGCGGTTCGTCCTGGCAGGCCAGGCACCGAGCGGGACGGACGACGGATGTGATCTTCACTCATGTGGACCCATGGGGTCTAGGCATAGGTGCAACCGAGGGTCATCTTGATGCAATTGAGGCCAAGATCGCCCGTGTCGCCGTGATCAGATCCGTCGGGGCAAGTTCGACCTGCAACCCCCGCTTGCCGGCGCTGACCATGATGGTCGCGAAGTCGGCCGCGGTTCGGTCGACGACGGTGGGTAGCGGCCTCCGCTGACCCAGTGGCGAGATGCCGCCGGCGACGTAGCCGGACGACCGCTCGGCGTCGGCAACCTTGGCCATCGCCGCCTTCTTTCCGCCCACCGCCGCGGCCAGCGCCTTGAGGTCCAGCTGGCTGGACACCGGCACGATGCCGACGGTCAGCTTGCCGTCGACCGTGGCGACGAGCGTCTTGAACACCCGCTCGGCCGGCCAGCCCAGCGCCTGGACCACCTCGTCGCCGAATGCGGTCGAATCCGGGTCGTGGTGGTAGGGGTGCAGGGTGTGCGGCATCTTGGCCCGGGTCAGGGCCGCGATCGCGGGAGTCGGGGCGCCGGCCACGGGGGCACCCTATCCGGGCAGGACCTCGTGGGCGATCACCGACATCGAGTCGAGGGTGGGTCCGCCGAATGTGGTCACCATGGCGACGTCCGAGGCGTCCCGGCCGCGCCCGATGAGCACCCGCCCCTTGCGCCGCCGGTTGTTGCGCGGGTCGAAGGTCCACCACCGGTCACCGAGCCACACCTCCATCCACGCGGCGAAGTCCATCGGTGCCGGATCGACCGGCACGTCCAGGTCGGGCAGGTAGCCGAAGACGTAGCGGGCCGGGATGTTCAGCGCGCGACAGAAGGTGATCGCCAGGTGGGTGAAGTCGCGGCAGACCCCGAAGCCGGATGCGTTGACGTCGACCGCGGTCGAGGTGGGCGAACTGCTGCCGTAGGCGAACTGCAGGTGGTCGTGTACGTGCTGGCAGATGGCCGCGACCCGGCCGTAGCCGGGCGTCAGGTTGCTGAACCTGGCCCACGCCTCGTGGCCCAGCATGTCCGGCAGGCAGTACCGGCTGGGCATCAGGTAGACCAGCACGTCGTCGGGGAGCGCGTTGGGCGCCCATTCCGGCGCCGCGAAGTCGGCGTCCTCGGTGGCGTCCGGCACGGTGACCAGCGCCTGGTAGCCGAAGCTCGAACTGCCGGCCGGCAGCACCACCCGGTGGCACCGGTTGTCGTAGATGTCCCGGTACTCGTGGGTGTCCTGCGGGGGATCGAGGTACCACTGCTCGACCTCGATCGTCACGCCGTCGCCGCCGAGCGGGGCGACCTGCACGACGGCCGGCGTCGCAATGGACGCGGAGTAGCGGAAGTCGCCGCCGATGGCCAGCCTGCGGGTTCCCATCGGCCCAACCTAGGCGGGTCACATGCCGAACATGTTTCCCGGCCCGCTCCGGTAGCGTCGCTACCGGTCGGTAACTTAGTGGAGGCCCGGTATGGAGCAGAGCCGTTTCCTGGAGTTGCACGGCCAGCGGATGTGCCTGACCGACGTCGGGTCCGGACCGCCCATCCTGTTCGTGCACGGACTGATGAGTTCGCGCCGGACCTGGTCCGATCAGGCGGTGCGGCTGTCCACGGATCACCGGGTGCTGGCTCCCGACCTGTTCGGCCACGGTGAATCCGCCAAGCCGCTGGGTGACTACTCGCTCGGCGCGCACGCGGCGAGCCTGCGCGATCTGCTCGATGCGCTGGAATTGGACGCCGTCTGCGTGGTCGGTCATTCGCTCGGCGGCGGCGTCGCCATGCAACTGGCGTACCTGTTCCCGGCGCGGGTCGAGCGATTGGTGCTGGTCAGCTCGGGCGGGTTGGGCCGCGAACTGAACCCGGTGCTGCGGGCGGCGACCCTGCCCGGCAGCGAGTTCGTCCTCCCGGTGCTGGCGTCCGGATGGGTGCGCGGCATCGGTGATTCCGCTCTGCGGGTGTGGTCGCGATCGGGGCTGCCGGCGGTCAGTCCCAGCACGACCGAGGCCTGGGGGGCCCTGGCCACCCTGGCCGACGGCGACACCCGGCGGGCGTTCCTGGCCACCAGCCGCTCCGTCATCGACGCCGGCGGGCAGACGGTCAGCGCCCGCAACCGCCTGTCCGGGCTCACCTCCCGGGACGTCCTACTGATCTGGGGGGCGGGCGATCGGATGATCCCGGCCGCCCATGTCGAGGCGGCGCGGGCGGAACTGCCGCACAGCCAGGTCGCGATCCTGCCCCGATCGGGTCACTTTCCGCACCTGGACGAGCCGGACGCGTTCGCTGCGGCTCTGGCCGCGTTCGTCCGGACGCCGGGAGAAGCGGTGGGACGGTCGGCCGGCGACCCGGAGGCGCCGGCCGTCCGTCCCGCCTGATCAGCTGCCGAGGTTGGCGGCCACCCACTCCTGCGCGACCTGCGCGGAATCCTGCTTGTCGACCGTGACCTTGGTCAGCAGATCGGTCAACGTGGCCGTGTCGAGCTTGGCGGAGACGGCGTTGAGCGCTGCGGCAACCTGCGGGTTGTTCGCGTCGGCCCGGAGCAGGGGGAGCACGTTCTGCGCGGCGAACAGGTTCTCCGGGTCCTCGAGTGCCACCAGGTCGTTCGCCGGGATCGCCGGGTCGGTGGTGAACAGGTTGCCGGCCTGGATCTGGTCGGAGGTCAGTGCGTTGAGGGTGAGCGGGCCGCCCGCGTCCAGGGCCTTGAACTCCTTGAAGGTCAGGCCGTACTTCTCTTTCAGGCCGGGCACGCCGGTGGGCCGGGTCGCCCATTCCGACGGGCCGCCCAGGATGAAGGTGGACGCGACCGGGGCCAGGTCGGCGATCGACTTGAGGTTGTTGGCGTCGGCGGTGGCCTTGGTGACCACGACGGCGTCCTTGTCCTCGGCGCCTGACTTGTCCAGCACCACCAGGGTGGCCGGCAGCGCCTTGGGCAGGGCCGCGAACACGTCATCGGCGGAGACCGCGGTCGCCTGCGGGTCGAAGTACTGCAGCAGCACGCCGGAGTACTCGGGGACCAGATCGATCGAGCCGTCCTCGATGGCCTTGATGTAGACCTCGCGGCTGCCGATGTTCAGATTGGTCGACGCGTCCACGCCGGCCTTGGTCAGCGCGGCGGCGTAGATGTTGGCCAGCAGGGCGCTCTCCGGGAAGTTGGCCGAGCCGACCACGATCTTCCCGCCGCCGGCCGCGGCCGAACCCGAGGCCGCTCCGGACGCGGCGGCCGAGGTGCTGGTGTCCAGCGGGCTGCCGGACGAGCCGCCGCAGGCGGACACGGTGAGCAGGGCGGCCAGGCCGGCGGCGACCACGCCGGCGGCTCGGAACAGGCCGTGGCGGCGGCCGGTGCGTGCGGTCATGCGAATCTCCTTGATCGATGGGGAAGGGCTGATGGTCGCACCGGGGTACGACATCGGAACTGGGCCGCGAAATCGGTGGCCGGGACGCCGGTCACGTCTGCGCCTCCGCCTCGTCCTTGAGCACCACCAGGTCCGCGGTGGTCGCCGACGCCTTACGCGGCCGGGCCGCCCGACCGGTCAGGCCGGGGGAGATCAGGAAATGGGCGATGACGGCCAGGATGCGGTCGCCGATGACGGCCAGCAGGGCGACCAGGAAGGCGCCGGCCACCATCATCGAGTAGTTCTGCTGGGCCAGCCCGTCGATGACGTACCGGCCGAACCCGCCGAGCGAGACCACCGCGGCGATCGTCGCCGTCGCCACCACCTGCAGGAATGCGGACCGCACGCCGGACATGATCAGTGGCAGGGCCACCGGCAGCTCGACCTTGCGCAGCACCTGGGCGCCGGTCATGCCCATCCCGCGGGCCGCGTCCCGGGCGGCGGGGTCGACGTTGGCGATGCCGGCGTAGGTGTTCGACAGGATCGGTGGCACCGCCAGGATCACCAGCACCGCGATCGCCGGGCCGAGCAGGGCAATATTGCCCTTGAGCGTGTGTAGCCCCCACAGGGCCAGCAGGATCAACAGGCCCAGGCTCGGCAGCGCCCGGAGCGCGTTGGCCACGCCGGACACCAGCCCGGTGAACCGGCCGGTGTGCCCGATCAGTGCGCCCAGCGGCAACGCGATCACCAACGCGATGGCCAGCGACAGCATCGAGTACCAGAGGTGCTCGAGCAGCCGCGCCCAGACGCCGCCGGACCCGCTCCAGTTGGCCGGGTCGGTCAGCCAGCTCCAGGCCCCCGTCACGTGCCCACCCGGGCCCAGGGGGTGCTGAGCCGCACCAGGATCTGGATGATCGCGTCGAAGATCCCGGCCAGCACCAGGCACAGCACGATGCCGGCCCAGATCGGAGTGAAGAAGTCCAGCTGGAAACCAACGGTGAACAGCTGGCCCAGCTGGGGGATGCCCAGCAGGGCGGCCACCGAGACCAGGCTGACGTTGGACACCGCGGCCACCCGCAGGCCGGCCCCGATCACCGGTATGGCCAGTGGTAGCTGCACCGTCACCAGCGACCGCAGCGGCTGGTAGCCCATGGCGGTCGCGCTGGCCACCACCAGCGGCGGAACCGCGGCCAGGGCGTCGGCGACGACCCGGACCATCAGCGCCAGCGTGTACAGGGTCAGGGCGGCGACGACGTTGACCGGGTCGAGGATGCGCGTGCTCAGCAGACCCGGCAGCACGACGAACAGGGCGATGGACGGAATCGTGTACAGCAGGCCGGCCAGGGTGATCAGCGTTGCGTACGACCACCGGTACCGGTGCGCGATCGCACCCAGGGGTAGGGCCAGCAGCAGGCCCAGCACGGTGGGGGCCGCGGCCAGCCAGATGTGGTCCAGGGTCCAGGCCCAGATCTGGGCCGAGTTCCGGGACAGCCATTCCCAATTCACCCGCCCACCACCCCATTCACCTGCCACCCACCCCGTTCACGACACCCGCCGGGCCTGCTCGATCGCCGCCAGCACCTCACCGGCCGCGATCGTGCCGATCACCGCGCCGTCGGCGTCCACCGCGACGCCGCGCCCGGACGGGGAGGACAGGGCCGCGTCCAGCGCGCGCCGAAGCGACCCGTCCGGCGTGGCCAGCGAGCCGCCCAGCACCAGGTCGTCGTTCGTCACGACGTGCCCGACGGGGACCGCGGCACAGTCCAGCCAGCCGCGGGGCTGCCGGCCCTCGTCCACCACCAGCACCCACCGGCCGTGTTCGGCCGAGATCCCCTCGGCGGCCGTACCGGCCCCGACCGGCACCGGCGACCCGAACGCCAGGGTCTGCTCGTCGTGCAGCGGCAGCGAGCCGTGCACGAACGACAGTGCCCGGTAGCCCCGGTCACGCCCGACGAAGTCGGCGACGAAATCGTCCGCCGGGCGGCTGAGCACCTCGGCCGGCTCGGCGTACTGGGCCAGCCGGCCACCGACGGCGAACACCGCGATGCGGTCGCCGAGCTTGACCGCCTCGTCGATGTCGTGGGTGACGAACACGATCGTCTTACCGAGGTCGTCCTGCAGCCGGATGAGCTCGTCCTGCAGCTGGGCCCGGACCACCGGGTCGACCGCGGAGAACGGCTCGTCCATCAACATCACCGGCGGGTCGGCCGCCAGCGCCCGGGCCACCCCGACCCGCTGCTGCTGCCCGCCGGAGAGCTGGGCGGGGTAGCGCCGGGCCAGCGCCCGATCCAGGCCCACCCGGTCCAGCAGCTCCGCCGCGGCCGCCCGGGCCTCCCGCCGGGACCGGCCCTGCAGCACCGGCACCGTGGCCACGTTGTCCAGCACGGTGCGGTGCGGGAACAGTCCGGCGTTCTGGATGACGTAGCCGATGCCCCGGCGCAGGACCGGCGCGTCCACCGCCTGGATGTCCTTGCCGTCGATCGCCACCACCCCGGCGGTGGGCTCGATCATCCGGTTGATCATCCGGACGGAGGTGGTCTTTCCGCACCCCGACGGTCCGACGAAGACGGTGATCTTTCCGGTGGGGATCTCCAAGGACAGGTTCTCGACCGCGTGGGTGCCGTCGGGGTAGACCTTGGACACCGATTCGAAGCTGATCACGGGCGGTCCCTTTCGGGTAGGCCTGGGGTCACGTGCTCGCGGTGACAGTACCCGCGTCGACCGACGGCCAAGCCCGTGCCGTCGGATGACGTCGCTGTGCGAGGCTTCTTGCATGACCGAAGCGCTGCCGATCCCGCTGCTGTTGTCCCGCGACGGGCTGGACCCGATCGCCGAACTGCGGGAGCGGCGGGCGGCGGAGCCGGTGTCCAAGCTGGAGCTGCCGTTCGGCATCGTGGCCTGGCTGGTCAGCGGGTACGAGCAGGCCAAGCAGGTGCTCGGGGACGCCACCACGTTCAGCAACGACATCGGCAATCTGACCAGCGAGTCGTCGGAGGATCCCGGTGGTCTGGGCATGACGGACCCGCCCTACCACACCAAGCTCCGCCGGTTGCTGACGCCGGAGTTCACCATGCGCAAGCTGCAGCGGTTGCGACCGCGCATCGCCGAGATCGTCGACGGCCAGCTGGACGCGATCGAGGCCGCCGGGCGGCCGGCGGACCTGGTCGAGCACTTCGCGATGCCGATCCCGTCACTGGTGATCTGCGAACTCCTCGGCGTGCCCTACGGCGACCGGGAGGAGTTCCAGGCGCTGTCCACCGCTCGCTTCGAGATGGGCGATGAGTCGCCGCTGGACGTCATCGGCACCTCCCTGGAGTACCTCGGCACGCTGGTGGCGCGGGAGCGGGCGAAACCCGGGGACGGGCTGCTCGGCCAGCTGATCACCGAGCACGGCGATGAGCTGACCGATCGGGAGCTGGCCGGGCTGGCCGACGGGATCCTGACCGGTGGGCACGAGACCACCGCCGCGTCACTGTCGCTCGGCGCGCTAGCGCTGCTGCAGAGCCCGGACTCCTTCGCCGCGCTCGGCTCCGCCGACGAGCAGACCGTGCACCTGGCCGTCGAGGAGCTGCTGCGGTACCTCAGCGTCGTGCAGGTCGCCTTTCCCCGATTCACCCGGGCCGCCGTCCGGATCGGCGACGTTGACATCCCGGCCGGACAGATGGTGTTCGTCTCGTTGTCCGGCGCGGACCGGGACCCGGCGCTGGGCCCGGACCTGGAGCGCTTCGACCCGACCCGCCCGGCGACCTCGCACCTGGGCTTCGGGTACGGCATCCACCGCTGTGTGGGCGCCGAACTGGCCCGGATCGAGCTCCGCATCGCGTTCCCGGCGCTGGCCCGGCGGTTCCCGACCCTGCGTCCCGCGGTGTCGATGGCCGAGTTGGACTTCCGGCAGACGTCCATCGTGTACAGCGCCGTGAAGATGCCAGTGGTCTGGTAAGTCGGAATAGCCGCCCGGGGTGCGGCGTTGACCAGCAGCGTGACGATCCTGCAGCAGAACCCGGCCGTCCGTCGGCCGGCACGGCGGCCGCACGAGACCCGCCCGGGTCGGCAGGTACCCTCGACGCTGCGTCGCGCAGGTCGCGGCGCGGTGGGTGTTCAGCGCCTGCCATCGTCGACCGCGGGGCAGGTGACCGGCGTGACCACCTCGGTGGACGACGACCTGGGCCAGCGGTTCACGGAACAGGCCATGCCGCTGATCGACCAGTTGTACGCGGCGGCGCTCCGGATGACCCGCAACCCGGCGGATGCCGAGGATCTGGTCCAGGAGACCTACCTCAAGGCATTTGCGGCGTTCAAGTCGTTCACCCAGGGCACCAATCTGCGCGCCTGGCTCTACCGCATCCTCACCAACACGTACATCAACGGCTACCGCAAGAAGCAGCGGCAGCCGACGGTGACCGCGACCGACGAGATCACCGACTGGCAGTTGGCGTCGGCGGAGTCGCATACCTCAACGGGGCTGCGATCGGCCGAGATGGAGGCGCTGGATCGGCTGCCCGATTCGGACGTCAAGGAAGCGTTGCAGGAGCTGCCCGAGGACTTCCGGCTGGCCGTCTACCTGGCCGATGTCGAGGGCTTCTCCTACAAGGAGATCGCCGAGATCATGGGCACGCCGCTGGGCACGGTGATGAGCCGGCTGCACCGGGGGCGACGCCAGCTGCGGGATCTGCTGGCCGATTACGCGATGGAACGTGGCTTCTTGCGTGGAAACGGACGAGAGGACGGTCACGACGATGGCGTGCGGTGACCCGGCCGAAACGGCCGACCCCGATTCCCGGTGTTCCGACGTGCTGCGGGATGTGTGGAAGTTCCTCGACGACGAGATGGACCCGGAGAACCGGGCCCGGGTGCAGCAGCACCTGGACGAGTGCTCGCCCTGCCTCGAGGAGGCCGGGCTGGAGCGCAAGCTCAAGGAATTGCTGCACCGCAAGTGTGGGGGCGATCGCGCACCCGAGCATTTGCGGGCCCGGGTGGTCGCCAGCCTGCAGGTCTCCGTCACCACCGTGCGAGTGACCCGCGGGCCGGCCTGACCGGAGCTGAGGGTCAGATCCGGTCAGGCCGGCCCGCGGCAACAGCCTCAGGCGTTGGGCCGCTTGCCGTGATTGGCGCCGCTCTTGCGACGAGACTTCTTCTTGCGTCCGCGCTTGCTCATAGGTTGACCTCGCTTTCTCCGATATTGCCCGCGCCATCTTGCCACGGGTGGAGATGACAAGATGGGTGCTCGCGCCGTGACGATGGTGCCTGGCGCAGGTTGAAGGGAAGCGGATGGCCGAGGAAGTCCGGGCCGAGATGGTGGCCAACGTCTGGAAGGTGCTGGTCGCCGAGGGCGACACGGTCGCCGACGGGGACACCCTGGTGATCCTGGAATCGATGAAGATGGAGATCCCGGTGATCGCCGAGGTCGACGGAACCGTGTCCAAACTCGCTGTCGAGGAGGGCGGCCTGGTCCAGGAGGGTGACCTGATCGCCGAGATCTCCTGATTCCCGATCGCACCGCCTTCATGTCGACACTCTCCGACGTTCTCGCCGAGTTCTCCTCACTGTCCGGTGCCGCGGTCGCCCATCTGCAGGCGGTCGTGTCCGAATGGCAGTTGCTGGCCGACCTGTCCTTTTCCGACCTGCTGCTCTGGGTGCCCGCCGAACCGGGGCGGCTCATCTGCGCCGCGCAGGCGCGCCCCACCACCGGGGTCACCGCCTTCATCGACGACCGGGTGAAGGCCGTCGTCGCATTGCCGGACTTCCCGTTGCTGCGGCGCGCCTGGGAGGAGGAACGGGTCGTCTCCGACGACCCGCCGGTGGACGCGCCGCGCAGTTGGATCCGCCGGCAGACCATCCCGGTGCGTCACCTCGGCGAGGTGATCGCGGTCATCGAGCGGGACACCAGCAGCCTCGTCGGCCGGGAAGGCAGTCTCCTGGAGACCGCCTACGTCGATGCCGCCGACGATCTGTTCCAGATGATCTGCGACGGCACCTTCCCGCCGCCCGGCCAGCCGGCCGAGCTCCACACCGGCCCCCGCGCCGGGGACGGCCTGCTGCGGTTGAACGCCGACGGCAACGTGGTCTATGTCAGCCCGAACGCGCTGTCGGCCTACCACCGGCTGGCCTACAACGGCGAAATGATCGGCCAGTCGTTGGCCCAGGTGACCCGGGGCCTGGTGGACGACCCGTTCGACGCCGCGGAGCTGGCCAAGCGGATCGCCGAGGCCGTCGAGGGCCGGCCGGGCCTGCGGATGGAGGTCGAGGCCCGGGCGGCCACCGTGTTGTTCCGGGCGCTGCCGTTGCGCCCGCACGGGCGCCCGTCGGGCGCGCTGGTGCTGGTCCGGGACGTCACCGAGGTCCGCCGGCGGGACCGTGCCCTGCTGAGCAAGGACGCCACGATCCGGGAGATCCACCACCGGGTGAAGAACAACCTGCAGACCGTGGCCGCGTTGCTGCGGATGCAGGCCCGGCGGTCGGCCGACCCGTCGGTCCGCCAGGCTCTGGGGGAGTCGGTGCGCCGGGTCGCCTCGATCGCGATGGTGCACGAGACACTGTCCACGTCTCCGGACGATCGGGTCGACCTCGATCAGATCGTGGACCGGCTGGTGCCGATGATCTCCGACGTCGCCGCGGCGGAGACGTCTGCCCGGGTGCGCCGGGTGGGCTCCCTGGGCATCCTCGGCGCGGAGATGGCCACGCCGCTGGTGATGGTGCTGGCCGAGGTCGTGCAGAACGCGCTGCAGCATGCGTTCGACGGCGCGCCGGAGGAACCCGTTCCGGATGGCGGTGCGCAGGTGACGATCTCCGTCGACCGGTCGGCCAAGGAACTGGACATCGTTGTCAGTGACAACGGTGTCGGGCTGCCGCCCGGCTTTGCCATCGAGCAGGCCAAGGGCTTGGGCCTGCAGATCGTGCGCACGCTCGTCGAGGCCGAACTGCTGGGCACCATCGAGATGGGCACGATCGATGGTGGGGACGAGCAGGGCACCTACGTGCACATGACGTTCCCGCTGCGCGGCCGGAGCAAGTAGCAGGTGAGTCGGGTTCGGTTCACGCGAGCGGTCGCCGAACCCGTGGCGAGCAGGCCTACATGCTCCGGGCGCGGGCCCGGGCGCGGCGACGCTTGAGCGAACGCCGCTCGTCCTCGCTCATGGCCCCCCACACGCCGGCGTCCTGGCCGGTCTCCAGGGCCCACGCGAGGCACTCGCTGGTGACCGGGCACCGCTGGCACACCGCCTTGGCCTCGGCGATCTGCAGCAGGGCAGGGCCGGAGTTGCCGACGGGAAAGAACAGCTCGGGGTCTTCGTCGCGGCAGATCGCGCGGTGACGCCAGTCCATGGGTGTGCTCCTCGGGTGCTGCGCCGGATCGGGTGGGATCCGACCGGTATCCAATTGGTCGTCGGACGGCGTCATCGCCCCCGTACGGCCTGCTTGTGAATGCTTTCACATGGGACGTTCGTGTCAAGGTTTCGTCACGCCGGGGTTACCGACGTCACGAACAATCGCTTCCGTTGGTGTCCCCACCGACCATGATGCCTGGTCGACACGATTCAGACCAGGGTTGGTGACGACGACCTCGGCGCGTCATCGGACCGCAGGTCGTCGTCACACTACTAACCGAAGCGCCCGAGGAACAGAGGTGAATTCGACTTCGGACCTTTCCCCCAGGTAGTCTCCGTCGACTTGGAAGGCGACCGGCTCCCGGCAGCGGACGGTCGCCCAGGCCTCGTCATCTGCGCGAATGACGTGTCGGCCGCCGCTCAACCGGCCCGTGATGATGGCCGCGGAGGCTCTCAGGGATTGCGGCACACCCATGCTGGTGAGCGCGAAAATTCCCAGCCCGCCGGTCGGCGAAGTGCCTGGATTGGTGCGGATAGGCGTTTTGCCCAAGTAGGTCCATGGGTCGACGTTGGAGACGAAAACCAGGTGCGCGTCGTCGATCAGGTCGCGGCCGGGTAGTTCCAGGGACATCCGCGGGTTCCGCCGCTTTGCGCGGAAGAACTGCATCAGGGCGTCGCGGACGTGCATGGCGTTGGAGATCGTGCTGCCCTTGGCCCGTCGTTTTTCCACCGCGCGGACCGTCTCCGCGTCCAGGCCCAGTCCGGCGTTGAAGGTGAAGTACCGGTCGCCCGCCCGGCCCAGGGACACCGTGCGCACCCGGTGGGCGGCGAGCGCCTCGAGGATCTGTTCGGTGGCCACCGTCGGGTCCGGGTCGATGCCCATGGCCCGGGCGAACACGTTGGTCGATCCGCCCGGCACCACCGCCAGCATCGGCGCATCCGGCCGGACCCCCCGGTACATCAAGCCGTTCGCGACCTCGTTGACGGTGCCGTCGCCGCCGTGGACGACCACCACGTCCACGCCGCTGTCCGCCGCGGCCGCGGCCAGGTGGGCGGCGTGTCCCCGGCTCTCGGTGCGGGCGACCTTGAGTGACAGCTCACCCGCCAGGGCGTGCGCCAGCAGATCCCGGCGCCGCTGCGTGGTGGAGGTGGCGTGCGGGTTCACGATCAGAAGTGCGCGCATCGCCCGGCAGCCTACGTCGGTATTGTCGGAGCCCGTGACCTTGCCATGACAGCCGAGCCCGACCCGCCGCCGATCAGCATCCCGCCGCCCTGGTCGGTCGTCGTCGCGGCCGCTCTGGTGCTGCTGGAGGCGGGCGGCCTGCTGGTGTTGTCCGGGGTGAACCTGGTCTCCGGCCTCGCCGAGGGACTCGCGGTGGGCCGCACGCTGGCCCAGGTCGCCTACTACCTGGTGCTGGCGGCCGCGCTGGCGTTCTGTGCCGGCGGATTGCTCCGGGGCCGGCGCTGGGCCCGCACGCCCAGCCTGGTCGCCCAGGTGGTCGTCTTCGCCATCGGAGTCTGGCTGGTCGCGCCGAGCGGGCAGTACGTCTGGGGACCGCTGCTCGTGCTCGTCGGTGCGTCGGGCGCCGGGCTACTGCTCAGCCGTCAGACCAACGGGTGGGTCAACCGGTTCCCGCTACCGTTCGCAGGGCCGGACCGGTGAGCCGGAACGTCGTCCACTCGTCCATCGGGGTCGCGCCGAGCGAGCGGTAGAAGTCGATGGACGGGGTGTTCCAGTCCAGCACCGACCACTCCACCCGGGCGTAACCACGCTCGACGGCGATCTGGGCCAATCGGGTCAGCAGCGACTTGCCCAGCCCGGATCCGCGCAGTTCGGGACGGACGTACAGGTCTTCCAGGTAGATCCCGTGCACGCCTTCCCAGGTGGAGAAGTTCAGGAAGTACAGGGCGAAGCCACCGACCCGTCCGGGCTCGCTCTCGGCGACCAACCCGAACAGCGCCGGCGCCGGCCCGAACAACGCCTCATGCAGTTGCCCGTCGGTCAGCCGGCACAGCTCGGGCAGCTTCTCGTACAGCGCCAGGTCGTGCACCAACCGCACCACGTCGGCGACGTGCCCGGGCTCGATCGCTCGGATGCGGCCGGCCGGCCCCACGGAATCGGACACCGTGTCGGACCCCCTGGGATCGGACACTGTTCGCTCGGTCACCGCGGCGTCAGTGCCCGACCTGCGGCGACCGGAACGGGATGATGTTGGCGTGCTCGATGCACGGCTCGTCGTGATAGGTGCCCAGCACCGTCACCGCGGCCGGATTCATCAACAGCAGACCGCCGTTGGCCACCGCCAGATTCACCCACCGGATGGCCAGGACGCGGGAGAAATGGCCGTGGCAGACCAGCGCCACGTCACCGTCGGCCAGCTTTTCCCGGGCGGCCGCCAGGACCCGGTCCGCACGTGCCGCGACCTGAGCGGGTGACTCGCCGCCGGGGGCGCCGTCCTTGAAGATCGACCAGCCCGGATTGGTCTGGTGGATCTGCTTGCTGGTAATGCCCTCATAGTCGCCGTAGGCCCATTCGGCCAGGTCGTCCACGACCTCGTCGATGTGCAGGCCGGCCAGGACGGCGGTGCGTTGGGCGCGCAGCCGAGGGCTGGTCCACACCGTGGTCGGGTCCAGGCCCAGCCCCCACAGCAGGCTGGGCACGGTCATCGCCTGATGCACGCCCTCATCGGTCAGATCGATGTCAGTGGTCGACGTGTGCTGGCCCGACTTGCTCCACGCGGTCTGTCCGTGCCGGACGAGCGCTATCCGAAAGGTCACGCCGCCGCCTTCCCGGGGCACCTCGCCGGCTCGGTCGCCCCGGGAAGGGCGCCGACCTGACGTGTTGATGGTTCGCTCGGCAAGCCTCGCTCAGTCATGCCGCCGCCTTCCCGGGGCACCTCGCCGGCTCGGTCGCCCCGGGAAGGGCGCCGACCTGACGTGTTGATGGTTCGCTCGGCAAGCCTCGCTCAGTCATATCTGCAGACTCTCCACCCATTCCTGGCATTTCTGCCAGTCGGGTAGCAGTCCCTGCTCGGCGGCCTGGGCCAGGGTGGGGGCGGCCGCGTCCTTGTCGGACAGCAGGAAGTCGATCCCGGCGGGCAGCGGCAGATCCAGTGCCGGGTCCAGCGGATTGATGCCGTGCTCGCGCCCGGGGGAGTAGCCGGTGGAGCACAGGTAGGTCAGGGTGGAATCGTCCTCCAGGGCCAGGAAGGCGTGCCCCAGGCCCTCGCTGAGGTACACCGCCCGCCGGTCGATGCCGTCCAGCCGGACCGCGTCACACGCTCCGAAGGTGGGCGAGCCCACCCGGATGTCGACGATGAAGTCGATGACGGCACCGCGCGGACAGGTGACGTACTTGGCCTGGCCGGGGGGCACGTCGGCGAAGTGGACACCGCGCAGCGTCCCGGCGGCGGACACCGACAGGTTGGCCTGGGCCAGCGTCAGCGGATGCCCGACCGCCTCGACGAGTCGCTCAACCTTGAACCACTCCAGGAAGACCCCGCGCGGGTCGCCGTGCTGGGTGGGGGTGAATTCGAATGCCCCCGGAACGAGGAGCTCGCGAACCTTCATGACCGGTGATCCTACGAGGGCCGGTTGGCTACCGTTGCCGCATGACCCTGCTCAGCGCCGCCGACATCGACCGAGGCCTGGACGTACTGGCCGGCTGGGGCGGTGATCCGGACGGCATCCGGTGCCGGTACAGCGCCCCCGACTTCCCGACCGCGATCGCGTTGGTCGACGCGGTCGCCGTGGCCGCCGAGGAGGCCGACCATCATCCGGACATCGACATCCGCTGGCGCGACGTGCTGTTCGTGCTCGCCACGCATTCCGAGGGCGGGGTCACCGACCAGGACTTGCGGCTGGCCGGCCGGATCGACGGCATCGCCCGCGGGTTGGGCATCGTCTGAGCCGGTCGACACGCCGGCGGTTTAGGACTTCGGCAGTTCGTGGTGCATCATGTGTGCACCCTTCGTACCGCCTGCACGACCCCCGACCCTTCCGATGGACCGACCAGGCCCATACGGTCCGGCAGTTCGCCAGCGCCCACCGCGTGCTCGCTGACCGGGACCGCGTTCCCCACCATCCGCACCGTGCGGATGCCGCCTGCTCGTTCCCGGAGATCTTCCATGCTCACCGCCCTCGACTGTCCGGACACCACGCTGCCCACTCAGACGACTCCGCCGCCGCCCACGTCCCGCCCCGGCTTCACCGACGCGGACGTGCTCGACGCGCACCGCGGCGGCAAGCTGTCGATCGAGCTGCGCTCGCCGCTCGTCGACAAGCGGGACCTGTCGATGATGTACACCCCCGGCGTCGCCGGTGTGTCCAGCCTGATCGCCCGCGAGCCCGACGCCGCCCGTGCGTACACGTGGGCGTCCCGGCTGGTCGCCGTCGTCTCCGACGGCACGGCGGTGCTCGGCCTGGGTGACATCGGGCCCAAGGCGTCGCTGCCCGTGATGGAGGGCAAGTCGGCCCTGATGCGGTCGTTCGCCGGGCTCGACTCGGTGCCGATCGTGCTGAGCACCAAGGACACCGACGAGATCGTCGCCGCGGTGACCGCCATCGCCCCCTCGTTCGGGGCGATCAACCTGGAGGACATCTCGGCGCCCCGCTGCTTCGAGGTGGAGCAGCGATTGGTCGAGGCGCTGGACATCCCGGTCATGCACGACGACCAGCACGGCACCGCCGTGGTCGTCCTCGCCGCGCTGATGAACGCCGCCTCGGTGATCCAGCGGGTGATGGTCGACCTGAAGGTGGTCGTCGCCGGCGCGGGCGCCGCCGGCATCGCCTGCGCCAAGATCCTGCTCGCCGCCGGCGTGCGGGACCTGGTCGTGGTCGACTCCAAGGGCATCCTGTCGGTGGGCCGCTCACACATGCACACGGTCAAGCAGCAGATGGCGACGGTGACGAATCCGCGCGGGCTGACCGGTGACCTGGCCGTGGCCATGGCGGGCGCCGACGTGTTCATCGGCGTCTCCGGCGGCGCGGTCGACCCGGCGCTGGTCCGCACCATGGGCCCGCAGCCGATCGTGTTCGCGCTGGCGAACCCGACCCCGGAGATCCACCCGGACGACGCGCGCGCCAACGGGGCGGCGGTGGTGGCCACCGGGCGCAGCGACTTCGCGAATCAGATCAACAACGTGCTGGCCTTCCCCGGGATCTTCCTGGGCGCACTGGACTGCGGGGCCACCCGGATCACCGAGGGCATGAAGGTGGCCGCGGCCGGCGCGATCTGCGCCGCCGTGCCGGGCCGGGCGGACGCGGGACGCATCGTGCCCGACCCGTTCACCCCGGGCCTGGCCCGGATGGTGGCCGATGCGGTCATGGCTGCCGCGACCGCCGAGGGCGTCTGCCCGCGGTAGGACCGGCCTCCCGACCACCGGGGCCCCACCATCGGCCCCGGTCCACCCGCGGCCCTCGCCCCCCACCATCGGGGCGGGGGCCGCGGGCTCGCTTCAGCCCGGCCCGCGGCCGCCGATCGCGGCGGTCACCTCGCGGGCGGCCGTCCGGATGGCCGGGGCGAGCGCCGCAAACGACTCCGGACAGGCCCTTGCCGGCCCGGCCGGGCACCGATGGCCCACCGTGACGCCGACCGCGGCGATCGGCACCCCGTTGTGGTCGAACACCGCGGCGGCGACGGACGCGGTCCCGGCGGAGATGCGTCCGTCCTCGACTGCCCAACCCTGTCGCCGGGTGTCGGCCAGGTCGTGGCGCAACGCCGGCAGGGTCGCCGGGCCGCGTCCGGTGCGATCGACGAACGCCGCCGCGTCCGGGAACAGGGCCCGGACCTGGCCGGCCGGCAGGTGGGCCAGGATGGACAACCCGGTGGCGGTCAACGCGGCCGGCAGCCGAACCCCGACGTCGGTGACCAGGGTGGGCGTGCGCTCGGACTTCTCCTTGGCCAGGTAGAGGGTCTGGTTGCCGTGCAGGACCCCGAGGTGGGCCGTGCCGCCGGTGGCCGTACTCAACCGGACCAACACCGGCCGGCCGACCCGCTCGAGCGGCTGCCCGCGCAGGTAGGCACTGCCGATCTCGAACGCGGCCAGGCCCAGACCCCAGCGCCGCTCGTCCGGCAGGTGCACGGCGAACCCGGCCGCGGCCAGTTCGGCCAGCAGCTCGTACGTGGTCGACCTGGGCAGGTCGAGGTCCCGGGCGATGGCCGCGGCCGACACCGGCGCGGCCCGGGAGGCCAGCAACTGCAGCACCGTCAATCCGCGGCGCAGGGCGGGCGCGGGTGCCTCGCGGGTCATGTGTCCGGTATACCGGACAGTTCCGGCCCGTGCCCGGTTCCGGCCGGGCCGGTCCGCGTCGTCCAATGAGGCGGTGACCAGCCCATTGCAGATCGGAACCCAGCCGCTGACCCAGGCCGACGTCGTCGCGGTGGCCCGGGCGGGCCGCCCGGTGACCCTCGGCCCGGACGCCCTCGCCGCGATGGCGGCCAGCCGGGCCGTCATCGACACCCTCGCCGGCGACGCCCAGCCGCACTACGGCGTGTCCACCGGGTTCGGTGCGCTGGCCACCACCTCCATCCCGCCGTCCCGGCGCACCGCGCTGCAACGCTCGCTGATCCGGTCGCACGCGGCCGGCAGCGGGGAGCCGGTGGAGCGTGAGGTGGTCCGCGGGTTGATGCTGCTGCGGCTGGCCACCCTGGCCCGGGGCCGGACCGGCATCCGCCCGGCCACCGCCGGGTTGCTGGCCGGTGTGCTGTCCGCCGGGATTACCCCGGTGGTGCCCGAGTACGGCTCGCTCGGGTGCTCCGGCGACCTCGCCCCACTGTCCGCGGTCGCGTTGTGCCTGCTCGGCGAGGGTGAGGTGGTCGCAGCGGACGGAACGCACGGACCGGCCGCCGACGCCCTGGCCGCGGCCGGCCTGACCCCGGTGACGTTGGCCGAGAAGGAAGGTCTGGCGCTGATCAACGGCACCGACGGCATGCTCGGCATGCTGGTGCTCGCGCTGCACGACATCGCCGGCCTGCTGAACGCGGCCGACCTGGCCGCCGCCATGTCGGTGGAGGCGCTGCTCGGCACCGATCGGGTGTTCGCCGCCGATCTGCAGCGCCTGCGGCCGCAGGTCGGGCAGGCGCTCAGCGCCGCCCGCATCGCCGCCGCGCTGGCCGGTTCGCCGATCGTCGCCTCGCACGCCGGGCCGGAGGACACCCGGGTGCAGGACGCCTACTCACTGCGCTGCTCGCCGGCCGTGCACGGCACCGCCCGGGACACCACGGAGTACGCCGCGCTGATCGCCGACCGCGAGCTCGCGTCCTCGATCGACAACCCGGTGGTGCTGCCCGACGGGCGGGTCGAGTCCAACGGCAACTTCCACGGTGCTCCGGTGGCCGCCGTCCTGGACTTCCTGGCGATCTCCGTCGCCGACGTCGCGTCGATCAGCGAGCGGCGCACCGACCGGATGCTGGACCGGACCCGTTCGCACGGCCTGCCGCCCTTCCTGGCGCACGAGGTCGGGGTGGACTCCGGCCTGATGATCGCCCAGTACACCCAGGCCGGCATCGTCTCCGAACTCAAGCGGCTCGCCGTCCCGGCCTCCGTCGATTCGATCCCGTCGTCGGCGATGCAGGAGGATCACGTCTCGATGGGTTGGCACGCCGCGCGCAAGCTGCGTCGCGCGGTGGACGGACTGCGCCGGGTGATCGCGATCGAGCTGCTGGCGGCGGCCCGGGCCCTGGACCTGCGAGCGCCGCTGTCGCCCGGACCGGTCACCCGTGAGGTCCGCGACATCATCCGGACCGTCGTCCCGGGGCCGGGCCCGGACCGCCATCTGGCGCCCGAGATCGAGGCCGTGGTAGCACTGTTGTCTTCGGGAAGCATCGACCTGTCGTCGGGAACCACAGCCGGGAGTTGACCCTTGAGATTCGGCCCCTCGCCCGGCGATGCCAGCCGGTTCGTCAGCGCGTGGTCCGACGTGGCCGGAGTGGGCCGCGACCACCTGCGCGGCGGTTACTCCCGGCACGCCTTCGACGACCCGGAGATGCAGCTGCGGCAATGGTTCGCCGAGCAGGCGCAGCGCCGCGGCCTGGAGGTCGAGAACGACCGTAACGGCAACGTCTGGGCCTGGTGGGGTGCCCCGGCCCCGGGCGCGGTGGTGACCGGCTCGCACCTGGACTCGGTGCCCGGTGGCGGCGCCTTCGACGGGCCGCTGGGCGTGGTCTCGGCGTTGCTGGCCGTCGATGAACTGCGGGTGCGGGGGATCACCCCGGCCCGCCCGCTGGCGCTCGCCTGCTTCCTGGACGAGGAGGGCGGCCGGTTCGGCCTGCCGTGCCTGGGCTCGAGGCTGCTGACCGGTGCGGCCGACGCCGATCACGTCCGCCGGCTGCACGACGCCGACGGCATGTCCCTGGCCGACGCGGCCCGACGGGTCGGCTTCGACCCGTCGACGATGGGACCGGACCCGGCGCGCCTGGCCACCATCGGTGCGTTCGTGGAACTGCACATCGAGCAGGGTCGACTGCTGCGGGCGGTCGACCCCGCCGCGGTGGTGGGCGTGGCCTCCGAGATCGTCGCCCACGGGCGATGGCGACTGACGATCACCGGGCAGGGCAATCACGCCGGCACCACCGCACCGGCGGACCGGGCCGATCCGATGATCCCGGCCGCCGCCGCGGTGCTGGCCGCGCGGCGGGCGCTGTCCGGCTTCGACGGCGCGGTGGCCACCGTCGGCCGGATCATCCCGGTGCCGGGCGGCACCAACGTGATCGCCTCGGCCGTCTCGCTCTGGCTGGACGTCCGGCACGCCGACGCCACCGTCACCGCCGCGGTCGTCGACGCCATCGTCGCCGACGTCCGGGCCGAGGCGGCCGCCGAGGGCTGCACGGTGATGGTCCAGCGCGAGTCGATGTCCGACCGGGTGACCTTCGACCCCGGTCTCGGGCTCGAGATCTCCGGGCGGTTGGGTGTGCCGGTCATCCCAACCGCGGCCGGGCACGATGCCGGGGTGTTCGCCGCCCACGTGCCGACCGCGATGCTGTTTGTCCGCAACCCGTCCGGGGTATCCCATGCTCCGGACGAGCATGCCGACGCCGCCGACTGCGTCACCGGTGTGCAGGCACTGGCGGACGTACTGGAGACCCTCGTTGGCGACATCAACCCTGCTGCACGGCATGTCGGAGCTGGTGACGAATGATCCGGCGCTCGGGGCGACGCCGCTGGGGCGGATCCCCGAAGCGGGGCTGATCGTCCAGGACGGCCGGGTCGTCTGGGTCGGCCCGGAACGCTCGGCGCCGGCGGCGGACCGCGCGCTGAACCTCGGCGGCCGGGCCGTACTGCCCGGATGGGTGGACTCGCACACGCATCTGGTGCATGGCGGCGATCCGGGCAGGGGTCCGTGGGCCATCGTCGAAGCGACGCGAAGGACCGATGACGCGACCCTGTTGGCCGCCGCGCGCCGGCACCGGGCCCGGATGCTGCTGGGGGGCACGACCTGCGCCGAGACGGCGACCGGTTTCGGCCTGACGGCCGCCGATGAACGGCGAACGGCGCTGACCGCCGCGGCCGCCGGGTTCGACGAGATCACCTTCCTGGGGGCGCATCTCGTGCCCGTCGAGTATCACGGCGATCCCGACGGATACGTCGACCTGGTGTGCGGGCCGATGCTGGACGCCGTCGAAGGTTCGGTCGACTGGATCGACGTCTGTTGTGCGGGGGGCGCTTTCGACGAGGCGCAGAGCCGCCGGGTGCTGGCCGCGGGGCAGCGCAAGGGTCTGGGGTTGCGGGTGCACGCCGACCCGACCGATCCCGGCGCCGGGGTGCGGGTCGCCGTCGACGTGGCCGCCGCGTCGGTGGCGCACTGCACCCGGCTGACCGGCGCCGACATCGACCTGCTGGCCGGGTCGGCGACGGTGACGACGCTGCTGCCGGCCGGCGAGCTGGCCGCCGGGCAACCGCCGGCGCCGGGCCGGGCGCTGCTGGATGCCGGTGCACCGGTTGCGTTGGCCTCCGGCGGCACGCCCGGAGCGTCGTTCACGTCATCGATGAACCTGGTGGTCGCGCTGGCCGTGCTGCGCGGCGGCCTGACCATCGGGGAGGCGGTGTTCGCGGCGACGGCCGGGGGCGCCGCCGCGCTGCGCCGCACCGACGTCGGCCACCTGGCGCCCGGGGCGCGCGCCGACATCCACGTTCTCGACGCACCGAGCCACGACCACCTCGTCCACCAGATCGGGATGCCGTTGAGTTCTCGAGTCTTCCGGCACGGGGTCGAGGTGGGTGGCGCGGCCGGATGAGATTCCCTGCTCCGACCCGGACGAATTTCCGCCCACCCGACCGGTCCTGTGGCCCGCGGGCCGCACCGGTGAGGAATCATCGAGCCCGGTAGGCCGACCGGGAAGGCACGACGGTGACACAGCCCACGACGACGCAGCCGTCGACATCGAGGTACGACAGGTGGGTGGCGGCAACCACCCGCCCGCTGGACCTCCTCGGCCTGCTCTTCCTGATCGACTTCCTGGCCGGACGCCTCGTGCCCGGCGGTCCGTCATGGTGGCAGCCGTCCCTGACGATCATCTCGATCCTGGTCTGGGTGGCCTTCGTCATCGACTACACGGTCCGGCTGATCCTGTCGCCGCGCCGGTGGGAGTTCATCCGCGCGCATCCCCTCGATCTGCTGATGGTCCTGCTTCCGATGCTGCGGGTGCTGCGGGCCATTCTGCTGGTGCGCCGATCGTTCAAGAACATCTCGACCGAGCGGATCGCCGGGTCGCTGCTGGCCATCGTCGGCATTCTCGTCGCATCCGGTGCCGTCCTGGAGTACGCCGTCGAACACAACGCTCCCGGCGCGAACATCACGACGCTCGGACTGTCGTTCTGGTGGGCGATCGTCACCACGACCACCGTCGGGTACGGCGACACCTACCCGGTCACACCCATCGGCCGGGTCATCGCGTCGGCGATCATGCTCGTCGGCATCGGCCTGATCGGTACGGTGTCGGCGACCGTCGCCGCGTGGTTCGTCCAGCACAAGTCGCGCCGGGACGGTGCCGCCGGCGGCGCATCGACGGACAGCGACTCGACCGACGGCGACTCGACCGACAGCGACTCGACCCCCAGCGACTCGACCACCGCCGCCGCCGGCCGCAATGACGACGCGCCGGATGTGGCCGCCACCCTGGTCGCGATGGCCGGGCAGCTGCGCGAACTGTCCGAGCGTCAGGCCGAGTTGCAGCGATCGATCGACCGGCTCACCGCGCCGCCCGGATAGCGGACGGCGGACGGGGCCGCCGGCGTGACCGGTGGCTCCGCCAGGCCCGCGCGGCGGACGGCTGGCATGCACAATGACTCGGGTGACGGGTCTGCAGAGCCTGGTGGACGCCCATCCGGTCCAAGTCACCGCACTGATCACGCCCGAGCGTCGATGGAGTTACGGGGACCTGGCGTCCGCCGCGCACCATCTCGCCGCCGCCATGCGGACCGACGGCCTGCGGGGTGAGCGGGTCGCGCTGATGCTGCCGAACGGGAGCGACGCGGTGCTGGCCTACCTGGCGTGCTTCGCATCCGGAGCCGTCGCCGCGCCGCTGAACTCCCGGTATGCGGCGCCCGAGGTGGCCGGCGCGTTGCGCCGGGCCCGCCCGCGGTGGTTGATCGTGCACCCGGACCGCCGGCCGATCCTCGACGCGGTTCCCGCCGACGCGCTCGACGGCGTCCGGGTGCTGGTCGCCCCGGTCCCGGCGAGCACGCCCGCCGCCGGGTCATCGACCGAACCTCTCGGCGGGGCGGCGGAGGACCCGGTACCGGGAGCGGCCCCGGCTGTCATCTTCTTCACCTCCGGTTCGACGGGCGTGCCCAAAGGCGTGGTGCACAGCCACGATTCCGCCCACGCCGTGCTCGCCAGCACGTCGCAGGCCCTCGGCGATCTCCGGGCGGACGACGTGGTGCAGGTCTTCGAGCCGTTGGTGCACGTCAGCGGGTTCATCGGGACGTTCACCACGTTGCTGGCCGGCGGCACCGTGTCGCTGCACGAGGGCTTCCGGCCCGACGCCTATGTCGAGGCGCTGCGCCGGGACCGGCCCACCCTGATCTGCACGCACATCGACGTGCTGGCCCAGGTGCTGCGGGTGCCGGGCATCAGCGGATCCGACTTCGCCTCGCTGCGGGGCGTGTACACCGGCGGAGACAGCGTGCCGGGACATCTGCAGATCGAGTTCGCCGAGCTGACCGGACTGCCGATCGGCGTCGGGTGGGGAATGACCGAGGCGATCTGGCTGACCGTCGCCCGGCGGCCGCCCGCCGATCGGGACGGATTCATCGGGTATCCCGTCGGCGGGGCCCAGGTCCGGACCGACCCGGCGACGGGGGAGCTGCTGGTCCGCGGACCGATGGTGATGAGCGGCTACTGGGCCGACGACGAACTGACCGCAAGCACGCTGCAGGACGGCTGGTTGCACACCGGGGACCTGGGGCGGCCGGACGCCGCCGGCGGATGGTGGTTCACCGGGCGGATCAAGGACATCATCGTCCGGCGGACGTCCAAGATCACGCCGGGCGAGGTCGAGTCGGCCCTGCAACAGCACCCGGCGGTGGCGGTCGCAGCGGTGGTGGCGGCATCCGATCCCGAGGAGGGCCAGGTGCCGGTCGCCTTCGTGGTTCCCCGGCCTGGCGCGGCGGTCACCGGATCGGAGCTGGTCGACTTCCTTCGATCCCGGATCGCGGCCTACAAGATCCCGGCGCGGATCCACGTGCGGTCGGAGTTGCCGTTGACCGCCAGCGGCAAGATCTCCCGGCACGACCTGCACGAGCCCGCCCCTTGACGGGTGTCCGCACGGTCGATAAGTTGACCCTCCAAACAAATTAGCCTGGAGAACGGAGCGCCATGCCGCTGGTCGCCGGGGTCGATTCGTCGACCCAGAGCTGCAAGGTCGTCATCGTCGACGCCGACTCCGGCGCGCCGGTCCGGACCGGGCGGGCCGCTCATCCCGACGGCACGTCCGTCCCGCCGGCCGCCTGGTGGTCGGCGCTGCAGGAAGCGATCGCCGGCGCCGGGGGACTGGACGACGTCGCCGCGATCTCGGTCGCCGGCCAGCAGCACGGCATGGTCGCCCTGGACGAGCACGGCAACGTCATCCGGGACGCGTTGCTGTGGAACGACACCCGCAGCGCGGACGCGGCGCGCCAGCTGATCGACGAGGTCGGCGCGCAGGAATACGTCGACCGCACCGGGGTGGTGCCGGTGGCCTCCTTCACCGCCACCAAGCTGCGCTGGCTGCGCGACGCGGAACCCGCCAATGCCGCCCGGGTGGCCGCGGTGGCCCTACCGCACGACTGGCTGACCTGGCGGCTGCGCGGCTTCGGGCCGGCCGGGGAGAGCCCGCTCGGCCCGAACTTCGACGAGCTGACCACCGACCGGTCGGACGCCAGCGGCACGGCGTACTTCTCGCCGAGCACCGGAGACTACGACCGTGACCTGCTGGTTCGGGCCCTGGGCCACGACGCGGTGCTGCCCCGGGTCCTCGGGCCGGGCGAGGCGGCCGGCAAGGCCGGGCACCTGCTGGTCGGCCCCGGCGCCGGTGACAACGCCGGGGCCGCGTTGGGGCTGGGGGCGAGCGAAGGTGACTGCGTGGTGTCCATCGGCACCAGTGGCACCGTCTTCGCGGTCACTCCGGAACCGGTGCGGGACGCCGGCGGCACGGTCGCCGGCTTCGCCGACGCCAGCGGCATGTACCTGCCGCTGGTGGCCACGCTGAACGCGGCCCGGGTGCTCGACGCGGTGGCCGGGCTGCTCGGCGTGGACCATGCGGGCCTGGCCGATCTGGCGTTGCAGTCCGAGCCGGGCGCCGCCGGGGCCGTGCTGGTGCCGTACTTCGAGGGTGAACGCACGCCGAACCTGCCGACCGCGACCGCGTCGTTGACCGGCCTGACGCTGGCCTCGACCACCCGCCCGCACCTGGCCCGGGCCGCGGTCGAGGGCATGCTGTGCGGCCTGGCCGACGGTTTGGACGCGGTCGTGCGGCAGGGCGGGCGGCCGGCCCGGGTGCTGTTGATCGGCGGTGCCGCGCTGAATCCGGCGGTGCAGACCGTGGCGGCGCAACTGTTCGGCGTGCCCGTCGTGGTGCCGACGCCCGGCGAGTACGTCGCCATGGGTGGCGCGGTGCAGGCGGGGTGGGTGCTCGCCGGCCGGCGGCCGACCTGGGCGGTGGACACCGCGGCGGACCTGCCCGCCGATCCGCAACCGGTGATCCGGGAGCAGTACGCGCGGGCACAGTCTGCCTACTGAGCCACCGGCGAGCGCTGCGGGCGATCGGCGAGCGCTCCGGTGCCGGGCGCTCAGTCCGCCGTCTCGAAGAGCGCGCGCACGCCGGTCCGGTAGTCCTCGACCGTCGGCTGACCGGTGATGGCCTGTTGCATGACCAGGCCCTGGACCAGCGACATCAACACCGGCGCCAGCTGCTCGGGTGAGGCCGGGAGCGAGTGGCCAACCTCCGCCCAGCGGCGCAACGCCCGGGCCAGCACGGTCCGCAACTCCTCCAGCACGGAGCGGGCAACCCCGTTGACCGCCGGGTTGCGCGCCGCTTCGGCCCACACGGACAGCAGCAGCGGGTACAGCTCCGCGGGGGCGTCGGCGTGCGCCCGGAGCGGTTGCCGGATGAGGAATTCGGCGATGTCCGCGGGGCTGGGTGGGGGATCGCCGGCGAGGAACGTCAACAGGCGATCCTCGATTCCGGCGAAGACCTGGCCGGCGACGGCCACGATGATCTCGTCCTTGGACCGGAAGTACAGGTAGACGGCGCCGGCCGACAGGCCGGCCTCGCCGATCACATCGGCCATCGACGTGGCATGAAACCCCTTGCGGGCGAAGCATTTCCATGCCGCCTGCAGGATCTGGCCGCGGCGGGCGGCGCGATGGGCATCGGTGACCTTGGGCATGGTCCCAATATAAACCGAATAATCGTTCTTGACGCTGGACCGGCCTCGGTCTATCGTTCCCATCAAGAAAAACGAACGATCATTCGGAGGTGCGGCATGACCCATCCATCGACTTCCTGGCGAGCCGAGTCCCGCCACGCGGTCGGCCTCGTCCTGGCCGTGACGGCGGGATTGACGCTGGTCCTGGCGTTGTTCGTGGGGGTGGCGGTGAACAGCGGGCCGCACGGCGTGCG
Organism: Nakamurella sp.; assembly: GCF_044224575.1. GTDB lineage: Bacteria > Actinomycetota > Actinomycetes > Mycobacteriales > Nakamurellaceae > Nakamurella. Next base: position 95,862 of record NZ_JBGAKE010000001.1, on the reverse strand, counting down.
GCTGGCCGTGGCCGGGCCACCGGCCGCCGCCGGACAGATCGCCGCCGAGCTGGCCGCGGCAGCCGGTCCCGACGCATTCGAGGTCGACGCGGTCGCCGACCCGGCGCAGGCCCGGACCGCGCTGCAGGAGCGGACCGTGGACGGCGCCATCGTGCTCGGGCCGACCGGTCCGACCGTGCTGATCGCCAGTGCCGGTTCACCGGCCATCGCCCAACTGCTGACCACCGCGTCGGCGCACCTCGGCCCCGACGGAGCCGCGGCGGCGACGCCCGTGGTCGACGTGGTGCCACTGTCGCCCGACGACAGCCACGGTGCCGGCCTCCCCGCCGGATCGTTGCCGATGGTGCTGGCCGGTCTTGCCCTGGGTGCGGCGGCGGCGCTGAGCCTGCGCAACCGGTGGGTCGTCCTCGGCGCGGTCGCGGGCGGCGCGGTGGCGATCGGCCTGTCGTTCGCCGGGGTGCTGGCCTGGCTCGGCGTGGTCGGCGGCGCCTACCTCGCGGCGTCATCGGCGATCGCGCTGACGGTGGCCGTGTCGGCGCTGGTGGTCGCCGGGTCGACCCGGCTGCTCGGAGCGGCCGGACTCGCGGTCGGTGCGCTGCTGCTGATGATCATCGGGAGCCCGCTGTCCGGCATCGCCTCGTCCCCGCGGCTGCTGCCGGCCCCCTGGGGTGAATTCGGGCAGTGGCTGCCGACCGGCGCCGGCGGCACCCTGCTGCGGAGCGTCACCTACTTCCCGGACGCCGCGATCGGCTTCCCGGTGTGGGTGTTGCTCGCCTGGGGGGCGCTGGGCCTGCTCGGGGTGCTCTTCGGCCGCCGCGGGCCGTCGGCGACCGGGGTCCACCCGGCCGGGCACCCGGAGCGGTCCGCACCGGAACGCCACGCCGTCGAGCCGGTGACCTGAGCTCGCCTGCGGGGACCGCTCGCCGGATCGTTCCGGGGTTCGGAACAGGAAAGTGCCGATACTGAGATATGCCGATCCGACGCCCACCGTTCGCGGTGGGCGTCGTCGTCGTCCTGGCGGTGGCGCTGCTCACCGGCGGTTGCACCGGCCCGGTGACGCCGTCCTGGCAGCTGGTGACACCCCCCGGGATGGTCCCGTCGGCGCTGTTCGCCGGCCCGGACGGGGTGTTCGCAGCCGGTCAGGCGGTGTCGGATGGGGCCCCCGTCCTGAAGCTGCGGGACGGCGCCGGCTGGCGCTCGGTCCCCGCGACCGCGGTGACCGGCTACGGGCAGGTGGCGACCCTCGTCGCCGGGGCGGCGAATCCGGCCGGCCGGATCGTGTTGCTGGGCACCGCGACCGGCGGCGCTCACCTGAACCCACGCTGGACCGCGTGGGTCGGTGACGACGCCGGGGTCGTGGAAGAGCCACAGACGATGGAGACGTTCGGCGGCCCGAACGCGGGTGGCCTCACCGGGGTGACCTACGGTGCGGAACCCGCCGTCGTCGGCTCGTGGAGCGTGGACGCCGGCGGCACCGGTGTCGCGGTCTGGCGACACCGAGGGCTGACCTGGGTCCGGGAACCGAGCCCGGCGGTGTTCACCGGGTCGCCGTCGGCGTCGACGGAGAGCGCCACCGCGGCGAACGCCTTCGATGCGCGAACGGTCGTCGTGGGCTTGCAGACCGACCTGGCCGGGGGTGCCGTGCGGCAACGGGCCGAGTTCTGGTGGTCCGACGGTGGAACGTGGTCGCGGACCGACCTGGACACCTCCGGCGCCGACGGCGCGGCCACCGACGTCACCTGCTCGGACGCGGGGTGCCTCGTGGTGGGCCGGCTGGCCGGAGCCCTGGCCGCCTGGCGGGTCTTCGGGCCGGACTCGGGCATGCGGGTCGAGCCGGTCGCGCTGCCGGACCGCGCCGTCGACCGCTACACCGGACACCCCCGAGTGGCCCGGGACGGCCCGCTGGCCGTGATCGCCGTCGGGGCCGGCTCGGAGCTGCTCACCGGCACCGATGCCGGGACCTGGACGAGTGTGCCTACTCCGGCCGGTGAGGTCCGCGGGCTCGTCGTGCGCGACGACACGATCGTGCTGCTGCTGCGCGACGGTTCCGGGGCGCAGCAGGTCCACCTGCGCCCAGTGTCGTAGACGGCCGAGCTTGCGAGGCCGCCATGGGCGCACGTGGGACCGGGCGATGCGGACCGCGCGCCTACCGGGCGAACGCGGCCGCGATCACCGCCTGCTGCTCCACGTCGTGCACCTTCGCCGAGCCGGCCGACGGCGCGGCCATCGCCCGGCGGGACACCCGCTGGATCCCGGTCAGCCGCGGCAGCATGTCCGGCAGGGCCAACGCCAGGAACGTCCAGGCTCCCTGGTTGGCCGGCTCCTCCTGCACCCACCGGAAGTCGATGACGTTGGGGTAGGACTCCAGCACGTGCAGCAGCTTGCGCCGCGGCACCGGGTAGATCTGCTCGAGCCGGACGATCGCGGTGTCGGTGATGTCGTGCGCCTTGCGGTACGCGTCGAGCTCGTAGTAGAGCTTGCCGCTGGTCAGCAGCACCTTCTTGGCGTGCAGCGGGGCGATCGTCGTGTCGGCGATGACCGACTCGAACTTCCCACCGGTGAAGTCCTTCACGGACGACACCGCCGCCTTGTTCCGCAGCATCGACTTCGGGGTGAACACCACCATCGGCCGGTGCACGCCGTCCAGCACGTGCCGGCGCAGCAGGTGGAAGTAGTTCGCCGGGGTGGACGGCACCGCGATCGTCATCGAGCCCTCCGCGCAGAGCTGGAGGAAGCGCTCGATCCGACCCGAGGTGTGGTCCGGACCCTGACCCTCGTGGGCGTGCGGCAGCAGCAGGACGACGCCCGACTGCTGACCCCACTTGGCCTCACCGGAGGACAGGTACTCGTCGATGACCGACTGGGCGCCGTTGACGAAGTCGCCGAACTGCGCCTCCCACAGCACCAGCGCGTCCCGGTTCGCCACCGAGTAGCCGTACTCGAAGCCGAGTGCCGCGTACTCCGACAGGGCCGAGTCGTAGATCAGCACCCGGCCTTGCTCGTCCGACAGATGCTGCAGCGGAAGGTATTCGGCGCCCGTGTTGCGGTCGATCAGGGCCGAGTGGCGCTGCACGAAGGTGCCGCGGCGGGTGTCCTGGCCGGCGAACCGGACCAGCCGGCCCTCGATGGCCACCGAACCGAGCGCGAGCAGCTCGCCGAAGGCCCAGTCGATGCCGCCCTCCCGGGCCATCTCGGCCCGGCGCACCAGGACCTGCTTGACCCGCGGGTGCGGGGTGAATCCCTCCGGGAACTCCAACGCGACGTCGGCGATGCGTTCCAACGTCTGCTGGCTGATCTTGGTCTCGACCCGCGGCGGGATGGGCTGTTCGGCCTCGACCGACGGGGACGGCGCGACCACCGCGCGCTCCAGTTCGCGTACCTCGTTGAACACCCGCTCGAGCTGGGTGTGGTAGTCGCGCAGCGCCTCCTCGGCGTCCTCGGGAGTGATGTCACCGCGGCCGATGAGGGCCTCGGTGTAGATCCGGCGCACCGACCGCTTGCCGTCGATGATCTGGTACATCAGCGGGTTCGTCATGGAGGGGTCGTCACCCTCGTTGTGCCCGCGGCGTCGGTAGCAGACCATGTCGATGACGACGTCCCGGCCGAACGTCTGCCGGTACTCGACGGCCAGCCGGGCCACCCACACCGCGGCCTCGGGATCGTCACCGTTCACGTGGAAGATCGGCGCCTGGATCATCTTGGCCACGTCGGTGCAGTACTCGCTGGACCGCGACGACTCCGGCGCGGTGGTGAACCCGACCTGGTTGTTGATGATGACGTGCATGGTGCCGCCGGTGCGGTAGCCGCGGAGCAGCGACAGGTTCAGCGTCTCGGCGACCACCCCCTGCCCGGCGAACGCGGCGTCGCCATGGATGGCGATGGGCATCACGGTGTAGCCCTCTTCGCCCAGATTGAGCATGTCCTGCTTGGCCCGGGCGACACCCTCCAGCACCGGGTCGACGACCTCCAGGTGCGAGGGGTTGGCGCAGAGCGTCACGTCGACCTGGCCATCGCCGAACGGCCGGATGTATTTGCCCTCCGCGCCCAGGTGGTACTTCACGTCGCCCGAGCCATGCGCCTGGCCCGGGTCCATGTTGCCCTCGAACTCGCGGAAGATCTGCGAGTAGGGCTTGCCGACGATGTTGGCCAGCACGTTGAGCCGGCCACGGTGGGCCATGCCGATGACGACCTCGTCCATGCCGTACTCGGCGGACTTGTTCAGCGCGGCGTCCAGCAGGGCGATGACGGTCTCGCCGCCCTCGAGCGAGAACCGCTTCTGCCCGATGTACTTGGTCTGCAGGAACGTCTCGAACGCCTCGGCGCTGTTCAGCCGGCCCAGGATGTACTTCTGCTCCTCGACGGGGGGCTTGTCGTGGATCACCTCGACGCGCTGCTGGATCCAGCGCCGTTGCACCGGATCCATGATGTGCATGTATTCGATGCCGACGGTGCGGCAGTACGAATTGCGCAGCACGCCGAGGATGTCGCGCAGCTTCATGTAGTCGCGGTCGTTGAAGCCGCCGACCGCGAACTCCCGGTCCAGGTCCCACAGGGTCAGGCCGTGCGAGAGCACGTCCAGGTCGGGGTGCCGGCGTTGCCGGTAGTTCAGCGGGTCGGTGTCGGCCATCAGATGGCCGCGGGTCCGGTAGGCGTCGATGATCTCCAGGACGCGGGCGGTCTTGTCGATCTGCCCGTGCCCGCCGGAGTCCAGGTCGCGGACCCAGCGGACCGGCTCGTAGGGGATCCGCAGCGAGGTGAAGACGTCGTCGTAGAACTGGTCCTCGCCGATCAGCAGCTGGTGGATCCGGCGCAGGAACTCGCCGGACTCCGCTCCCTGGATGACCCGGTGATCGTAGGTCGAGGTCAGCGTGATGATCTTGGAGACGCCCAGGTCGGCGAGGGTCTGATCGGACGCGCCCTGGAACGCGGCCGGATATTCGAGCGCGCCGACGCCGATGATCGCCGACTGTCCGCCCATCAGCCGCGGCACCGAATGGTTGGTGCCGATGCCGCCGGGGTTGGTCAGCGAGATGGTGGTGCCCTGGTAGTCCTCCGCGGTCAGTTGGCCCTGCCGGGCCTTGCGGACGACCTGTTCGTAGGCGCTCCAGAACTGGGTGAAGCTCATCGTCTCGGCGCTGCGGATCGGCACCACGACCAGGTTGCGGGCGCCGCCCTTGCCCGGCAGGTCGATGGCCAGCCCGAGATTCACGTGGGCCGGGGTGACCATGGCCGGCTTGCCGTTGACCTCGGCGAAGTGCCGGTTCATGTTCGGGTAGTCGCTGATCGCCCGGACGATCGCGTAACCGATGAGATGGGTGAAGGAGATCTTCCCGCCGCGGTTCCGCTTGAGGAAGTTGTTGATGACGATGCGGTTGTCGGCCATCAACTTGGCCGGCACGGCCCGCACCGACGTGGCGGTCGGCACCTCGAGAGAGGTGGTCATGTTCTTCACGACCATGGCCGCCGCGCCCCGCAGCGGGGTGGTGGTCAGCCCGTCTCCTTCGGCGTCATGCGCGGCCTTCGCGGCCTTCGCCGCCTTGGCCGCGACCATGTCGTCGGGGGTGGCGGTGGTCGTGGGGCGCTTCGCCGCCGCGGGGGTGACGTCGACGCTCTCCTTGCCGCCGGCCGGTGCGGTCGGGCGGGCCGCCGGGCTGGCCGTGGCCGCCCGGACGGGTCGGTTGGCCCGGTTCGGGGGTGGCGGGGGCGGCGGGGCGGAGCTGCCCGCGGGGGCGGGCGTCCCGGCCGGCGCTGCCGGCGTGTCCGTTGCGGCGGGCTTGGCCGGCTTGGCCGATGCTGCCGGCTTGGCCGATGCGGCCGGCTTGGCCGGTCCGGCGGGCTTGGCCGTCGCTCCCGCGCTCACCGCGGCGGCGACCGAGGTGGGCAGCACGGCGGCGGCCCCGTTGCTCCTCACCCCGACGAGCGCACTGGGCGCCTTGGCGTCGGCAAAGAAGTCACGCCAGATCGGATCCACGCTCTTCGGGTCGGCGAGGAACTGCTGGTATTTCTCCTCGACGAACCAGTCGTTGGGACCGAACTCTGGCGCTGCTGACGACACGGTCGATGTCCGCCTGTTCTGGAAGATGGTGGGCCGGTGCACCCAGGCTAAACCTGTCGTCGATGCCGACGCTCGGGTACTCGAGTGGCGTCACCCACTTGTTCGGGCCTGTTCGGCGTAGAGCCGGGCGTAGACTCCGCCACCCGCGAGGAGCGCCTCGTGCCGACCCGTCTCGGCGACCCGGCCGTGCTCCATCACCACGATCCGGTCGGCGCGGGCTGCGGTGGTCAGCCGGTGCGCGACCACCACGGTGGTCCGCCCCCGGGTCAGGCGGTCGGTCGCGGCCAGCACGGCAGCCTCCGCTGCGGGGTCGAGCGCCGCGGTCGCCTCGTCGAGCAACAGGATCTGCGGATCGACCAGTTCGGCCCGGGCCAGCGAGATCAGCTGCCGCTGGCCGGCCGACAGATTGCGGCCCCGTTCGTCGACCAGGTGGTGGAACCCGCCGGTGAGCGAGCCGATCGCGGCCAGCGCTCCGACCGACCGGGCCGCCGCCTCCACCTGCGCGTCGCTGGCGTCGGGTCGGCCGTAGGCGATGTTGTCCCGGACGGTGCCGATGAACAGGTGGGGTTCCTGCGGCACCACGCCCAACCGCTGCCGGTAGGCCGAGAGCTCGAAGCGACGCAGGTCGGTGCCGCCGGCGACGACGGACCCTGCCGTCGGGTCGTAGAACCGGGCCAGCACCTTCACCAGCGTTGACTTGCCGGCGCCGGTCGACCCGACGACGGCGACGGTCTCACCGGGGGCGAAACGCAGGTTCACCCCGTCCAGGGCGGGCGGTGTCCCGTCACCGCCCGCGTACCGGAAGCCCATATCGACGGTGGCGAGCTCACCCAGGGTGGGCGGGACCGACACCGGGTGCAGGGCCGCCGGGGTGGTCGTCGGGGTGTCCAGCAGTTCACCGATGCGGCGCAGGCCGACCTGGGCCTGCTGGTAGGAGTCGAACACCTGGGACAGCTGCTGGATGGGGGTGAAGAAGCTGTCCAGGTAGAGCACGAAAGCGATCAACGTCCCGACGGTCATCGTCCCGGCGATGACCCGCAGCACCCCCGAGCCGAGCACCGCGGCGGCGGCCAGTTCGGACATCAGCGCGACGAACGGGAAGTAGATGGAGATCGCGGTCTGCGCCCGCATCCGGCTGCGGCGGTAGTCGTCGCTGCGCGCGGAGAACCCCTCCGCGTTGCGCTGCTGCCGGCCCAGTGCCTGGGAGACGCGCAGGCCGGCCACGTTCTCCTGCAGGTCGGCGTTGACGATGCCGACCTTCTCCCGGGCATCGTGGTACGCGCGGGCCGAGAACCGGCGGAAGATCACGGTGGCCACGACCACCGGTGGGAGCGCCAGGAAGGCGATGAGCGCCAGCCCCAGGTCCATCACCATCAGCACCACGGCGATGCCGGCGAAGGTGACCAGCGAGACCAGCGAGGTGACCAGCCCGGTCTGCAGAAACGTCGAGAGTGCATCGACGTCGGTGGTCATCCGGGTCATGATCCGGCCGGCCATCTCCCGCTCGTAGTAATCCAGGCCCAGCCGTTGCAGATGGGCGAACTCGCGCACCCGCAGCCGGAACAGCACGTTCTCGCCGGCCCGCCCGGCGGCCAGCAGCTGGAACCGCTGGATGAGGTAGTCGGCGGCGACCACCAGCAACGCCAGGCCGGCGACCGCGAGCACGACCTGGACCGAGCCCGCGGAGACCCCGTTGTCCACGCCGTACCGGATCAGCACGGGCAGCAGCAGGCTCGCGCCGGCATCGGCGGCGACCAGGACGAGGGCCACCGTGAGCAGGCCGAGCACCGGACGCAGCGTCCGGCGCAGGCTGAACCGGCCGGACTCCGCCGGCCCCGCCGGCAGCGGCCGGTCGGCCGCCGGCGGCAGTCCGGCGACCTGGGCGAGCAGTTCCGGGGTCGGCGGCACCGAGCCGAGCATGCCGGTGAAGCCGAAGCCGCCGGCCCCGCCGCCGCCCCGGCCACCGCCCATCCGCAGCGGCGGAGCGCCACCGCCGGCCGCGCGCAGGGCCTGGGTGCCGGCCCGGGCCAGTTCGGCATCCTTGGCGGCCGCCTCCGTGGCCGACCCGTTCCCCGCCTCGGCCGTGGCGTCCGCGGTGGGCCACAGCTCGGGGGTGACCCCGTTCGCGTTCGGTACGCCGGTGGGTGCCGCCGCCGGGGTCTGGTCGTCGGCGAGTTCCCCGCCGAGCAACTGCCGGTACAGCGGGCAGCGGCCGACCAGTTCGGCGTGGGTGCCGTAGTCGGCCACCCGGCCCGCCACGACCACGGCGATCCGATCGGCCAGGTCGAGGGTGGAGCGGCGGTGCGCGACCAGGATGGTGGTCCGGTTCGCGGTGATCTTGCGCAGGGTGGCGTGGATGGCCGCCTCGGTGACCGGGTCCACCGCGCTGGTCGCGTCGTCCAGGATCAGCACGCGCGGGTCGGTCAGCAGCGCCCGGGCCAACGCCAGCCGCTGCCGCTGGCCGCCGGACAGGGTCAGTCCCCGCTCACCGATCACCGTGTCGTACCCGTCCGGCATGGCTTCGATGAACTCGGCCGCCTCGGCCCCCGCGGCGGCCGCGCGGATGTCGTCGGGGGTGGCGTCCGGACGGCCGTACGCGATGTTGGCCGCGATGCTGTCGGAGAACAGGAAAGCCTCCTCGAACACGACCCCCACGGTGGACCGGAGGTCGTCCATCGCCACCTCGCGGATGTCCGTCCCGCCGACCCGCAGCGTGCCCGCCTGCGGGTCGTAGAACCGGGGGAGCAGCAGGGACACGGTGGACTTGCCCGATCCGGACGGCCCGACCAGGGCCACCGTCGACCCCGCGGGCACGTCGAGGTCGAACGAGCGCAGCACCGGCTCGGTGGCCTGGTAGCCGAACCGGACGCCGTCGAACCGCACGCCCAGCGGGCCGGCCGGCAGCGGACGCGGATCGGCCGGCTCGGTGATCCCGGGCAGCGAATCGACGATCTCCAGCACCCGTTCCACCGACGCGCGCGCCTGCTGGGCCAGCACCAGCAGCATCGTCAGCATCCGGGTGGGGGCCACCAGCTGCGCCAGGTACAGCGTGAAAGCCAGGAACGTGCCCAGCGAGATCGAGCCGTTCAGCGCGAGCCAGCCGCCCAGTGCGAGGACGCCGACCTGCCCCAGCGAGGTCAATGCCTGCAGGGCGGGGCTGATCGCCGCGGTGCTGCGCACCGCCCGCATCCGGGTCGCGAACAGGGCGGTCGCGCCGTCGCGCAACCGGCCCAGCTCCCGTTCCTCCTGGCCGAACGCCTTGACCACGCGGACGCCGGTCACGTCTTCCTCGACGATCTCGGCGACCTCGGCGGCCGACTGCTGCGCCGCCCAGGTGGCCGGGAAGAGCTTGGTCCGCGTCAGCCGGGTGACCAGCACGACCGCCGGCACCACCAGCAGCGCCATCACCGTGAGCAACGGTGAGAGCACCAGCATGATCACCAGGGAGACGACGAACAGCACCACCTGACCGGCCGCCAGCGGCACCATGGCCAGCAGCGACTGGACCATCTGCAGGTCGGTGTTGGCCCGGGACACCACCTGCCCGGTGCGCAGCCGGTCCTGGCCCGACCCGTCGAGCCCCTGCAGGGCGCCGAACACGTCCTGCCGCATGTCGTGCTGCACGTCCAGGGACAGCCGGCCGCCGGCCCACCGGCGCAGGAACGACGACCCGAACCGGATCAACGCCAGGGCGACGAGACCGGCGATGACCCAGACCAGGTTCGCGGTGGTGCCGGACGTCGCGTCGTCGACCGCGATCTGGGTGAGCAGCGGAGTCAGCGCGCCCAGGCCGACGCCGCCGACCGCGGCCGCGCCGGCCAACACGGTGATCACCGGGTGCCGCCAGCAGTACCCCGCGAGGCGACGCAGCCAGCCCGGGCCGGCCCCGGCCGGCGTGGGCGGCCGGCCGTCGGCGCCACCGGTCCCGCGACCGCTGGTCGGCTCGACGGTCGACGTGGAGGTTATTGCTGGCACAAACGACACGGTAGACGCGCGGTCGGACAGTGCCTCCCGGCCGAGTTCGGCCGCCGTGGCCGGCCGCGGCACCCGGCCGCCGATCACCCGGTCGGACCGGTCGGCATGACACCCTGGTCCGGTGCAGCCCACCCCACCGACGTCGCCGTCGCCGTCGCCGGAGCCGGAACCGCTACCGCGGCGCCCCTGGTGGCGGCGCGGCCGGGTCTGGTGGCGGATCGTCCGGGACGTGGGGTCGTTGGCGTTGGCGGTCGCCCTGCTGATCTGGGGCCTGCCCCGGATCGCCGGGGTCGGCTGGAGCGAGATCGCCGAGCCGCTGAGCCGGCTCCCGGTGCCGGCGCTGGTGCTGCTCGGCGCCCTGCAGCTGTGCGCGCTGCTCGCCTTCACCTTCACCATCACCGGCGCGCTTCCGGGGATCAGTCACGGCCGCGCACTGGTGGTCAACCTGGCCGGCTCGCTGGTGGCCAACACCCTGCCGTTCGGCGGGGCACTCGGCATCGGCGCGACCTATGCGATCTGCCGGTCCTGGGGGTTCGGCCGGTCCGCGATCGGCATTTCAGTCGTGCTCGGCGGCGTGTTCGCCACCGCCGGCAAGGTGGTGCTGCCGCTGGTCGGGCTGGCGGCGCTGCTCCTGCAGGGCGGCCATATCAATCCGGCCCTGCGGGACGCGGCCCTGGTCGGTGTGCTCACCCTGGTGGCCCTGCTGGCGTTGTTCGTGGTCGTCATGATCAGTGACCGGGCCGCGCACACGGTCGGCCGGCTGATCCAACGGGCCGCCGAGGGATTCCTGCGGCTCATCCGGCGACCTAGGCAGTTGGGCTGGGAACAGGGCATCGCCCAGCTCCGCGCGCAGACCCAGGACGTGATGCGGCACGGCTGGCTGCAGATGACCCTGGGCACCCTTGGCTATTTCGTCATCTACTTCGTCCTGTTCTGGATCTGCCTGCACATCTGCGGCGCGGTCGTCGGCATCGGCACCATGCTCGCCGCATTCGCGCTCGGCCGGTTGCTGACCTCGGTCGCGGTCACCCCAGGTGGCCTGGGCCTGGTCGAGGCCGGGTCGGTCGCCCTGCTGGTCGCGATGGGCGCGGGAGCCGCGGAGGCGGCCGCCGGCACCCTGCTGTTCACCATCTTCACGCACGTCATCGAGATTCCGTTCGGGATCGCCGCCTGGCTGGTCTGGTTGTGGGGCCGCAAGAAGCGGCCGGCCGAGCCGAGCGAGCAACCCGTGTCCGTCCGGCCGGCCGGGCTGCCTGGGCCGGCCGGGGCGGGCGGGTCAGGCCAGCTCGGCCCGGATCTGCATCAGCAACTGCCCCAGGCGATTGACCCCTGACCCGTCGCCACCGTCGCCCCAGTAGGCGTCGTACTCGGTGTGCTCGACCAGCGGGGTGTCGCCGGTCCCCAGCAGCAGGGCCCCCAGGTCCCGGTGCTGGGTGAACTTGGCCAGCAGGGCCGTCCGCATCACCTCGTCCCGGACGGCGAGCCAGTCCGCGCGCAGGGCGATCGTGCGGTCGCCGCCCAGCGACTTGGCCGCCGCCGGCGTCACCGCCCACCGGATCCGCTCGGCGTGCGGCGAGCCGGGAAACTTGGCCGCCTGGAAGTAGTGCTCGCTGGTCGGCCAGCTCAGCCCGCCGACCGTCATCGGCGACGGGTAGAAGTTGGAGAACTCACCCCACGCGTCGTCGGGCCCGTAGAAGTGGATGACGATCATGCCTTCTCCGCGGGCGGCAGGGTGGCGAACAGGGAGCGGTGCCGCACGGGCCCGGTCAGGCCGGGCTGGCGGTACCACTCGTGCCCGAAGACGGCCCCGAACAGCGGGGGCGGCACCTTGGTGAAGACGCCAAGGGTGCGGGCGCCGGAGTCGGCGGTGGCCTGCGAGGCATGGGCCCGCATGGACGCCCGCCGGGCCGGGGCGAACCGGCGCACATCGATGCAGTGCGTGACGTCCCGGGCGGCGCTGTAGGCGTGGGTCCACGGGCCCAGATCGACCCGGCGGGTGGGCGGCAGCAGCCGGTTGACCCGGCGGGCCGCGGCCAGCAGCCGGTCCCGCGGCACCGTCGCCTCCAACAGCAACGGGGTCCCGGCGAGGTCACGGGCGGCCGCTGCGACGTGGTGCACCGCGACGTGGTCCGGATGGCCGTATCCGCCGTTCGCGTCGTACCCGGTGACCACGTCGGCCCGTTCCTCGCGCAGCAGGTCGGCGACCCGGGCGGCGACCTCCGGGACGGGCGCGTCGACCAGCCGGGGCAGCCGGCCCGGCCGGGGAGCGGGGGTGGGGTCGTCGGCCAGCCCGGAATCGGCGTAGCCGAGCACCTCGACCCGGCTCACCCCGAGCACTTCGGCGGAGGCGTGCAACTCGGCCAGCCGTCGCTCGCCGAGATCACCGCGCAACGGGTCGGCCGCCAGCCCGGCCTCGCCGGCGGTGGCCACCACCAGCACCACCCGATGACCATGCGCGACCAGGGCGGCCATGGTGCCGGAGGTGAGCAGGGCCTCGTCGTCGGGGTGGGCGTGGACGAAGACGACGGTGCGGGGCACGGGACTAGTCTGACCCAGAGCCGGTGACGACCGGGGTGCGGGAGCGGAGGCGGTGGGATCGTGCGGGTGGCGCACATCTCGGACTGCTTCGTTCCCCGGCTGGGTGGCATCGAAATGCAGGTCAACGACCTGACCCGGCGGCAGCAGGCGGCCGGCCTGGAACCCGAGGTGCTAACCGCGACTCCGCTGCCGCGCCGGATGGCCGGCCGCAGGTTCCCGGTGCCCATTCACCGGTCGGGCATCCCGATCCCCGCCGAGATCGCGAACAATCCGATCCCGTCCCGCCCGATCCGACGCACCCTGCTGGCCGGCAAGTATGACCTGGTGCATGTGCACGCCGGGGTCGGATCACCGTTCGCCGCGGCCGGGGTGCGGGTCGCCCTGGACCTGGGCCTGCCGGTCGCGGTGACCGTGCACTGCCTGCCGGCATCGTTCCGCCTGCCGGACATCCTGACCCCATGGACCACTCCGGACATCGCCCGGCGGATCGCGCTGAGCGCGGTGAGCGAGGCCGCGGCCCGCCCGTTGCGCGAGCGGACCGGGGTCGACGTCGTCGGTGTGCCCAACGGTCTGGACCCGCAGGACTGGGCCATCGAACCGGCCGAGCACGACCCCGGTGTGATCGAGGTGGTCAGCACCATGCGGTTGTCGGTGCGCAAGCGACCGCTGCCGATGCTGGCCATGGTGCGCGCGGCGCAGCGCCGGCTGGCCGCCGCCGGTTCGCCGGCCACCCTGCGGTTGACCGTCTTCGGGGACGGCAAGCTGATGCCGCGGATGCGCCGGTACGTCCGGCGGAACGACATGGCCGACTCGGTTCGGTTGGCCGGCCGGGTGGACCGGGCCGAGCTGACCGAGATCTACCGGCGGGCCGACATCTTCCTGGCCCCGGCCTATCTCGAGTCGTTCGGGATCGCGGCGCTGGAGGCGCGCTGCGCCGGCCTGCCGGTGGTGGCGATGCGGGCCACCGGCATCACCGAGTTCGTCGCCGACCGGCGGGAGGGCCTGCTGGCCGACGGGGACGCGCAGATGACGGCGGCGCTGGTCGAGCTGGCCACGGATGTCGAGTTGCGGCGCGCGATCGCCGATCACAATCGGACCACGGCGCCGCCGACGGCGTGGTCCACCGTGCTGGCAACGGTCGATCGGGAGTACCGGCGGGCCATGGCGATCCGAGGGGCGACCGCATGACGAACGACGTACTGGTGATCGGTGGCGGCCACAACGGTCTGGTCGCCGCCATTCTCGCGGCATCGGCGGGGCGCTCGGTGACCCTGCTGGAGCGGGCCGGGGAGCCCGGCGGGGCCACGGTGGGGGAGCGGGTGTTTCCGCCGCACCCGGCCCGGGTGTCCCGGTACGCCTACCTGATCGCGCTGATGCCCGACGAGCTGATCCGGCGGCTCGGCATCGCGATTCCGCTGGCGTCCCGCGCGGTCTCGTCCTACACGCCGGTGGTGCGCAACGGCGCCGCGTCCGGGCTGCTGGTCGAGCGTCACCTGGGTCCGGCGACCGAGCAGTCGTTCCGCGAGGTGACCGGTTCGGGCGAGGATTTCGCCGCCTGGCGTCGGTTGTATGCCGAGATCCTGGCGCTGGCCGGAGCGGTCGCCCCGACCCTGACCGGCCCGCTGCGCCGGCGGCACGAGGTCGCCGACGCGGTGACGGCCGTGGCCGGCGCCCAGGTGTGGGACGACCTGGTCGAGGAACCGATCGGCGGGATGATCGAACGCCGCTTCCGGGACGACACCGTCCGGGGCGTGGTGGCCACCGACGCTCTGATCGGCACCCACACGTCCCTGTTCGCCCCCGATCTGCTGGCCAATCGGTGCTTCCTGTACCACCTGATCGGTCGCGGCGCCGGTGAGTGGTTGGTGCCGATCGGCGGGATGGGCGCGGTGTCCGATGCGCTGGTCCGGCGGGCTCGCGAACTTGGTGTCGAGATCGTCTGTGGCGCCACGGTGATCGACATCGAGGAGTCTGCGGATGCGGTGACCGTGACCGCCTCCCGAGAAGGCGCGCAGGTCACGTTCGAGGCACCGTATGTGCTCGCTGCGATCGCGCCGTCAGTGCTCGACCGGTGCCTGAACCGGGAGACCGAAGATCCGGTCGGCGCCCAGATCAAGGTCAATATGCTGCTGGACCGGTTACCCCGGCTCAGGTCCGGGTTGGATCCGCGCACCGCGTTCGCCGGGACGATGCATCTCAACGAAGAGCTGTCCGAACTCGAAGCCGCATACTCCATCTCACGAGCGGGCACCCTGCCGGCCGTCGTTCCGTCGGAGGTGTACTGCCATTCGCTGACCGATCCGACGATCATGAACGGCCACCCCGGGGCCACCCTGACCCTGTTCGGACTGCACACCCCGGTCGAGCTGTTCCGGGACGACCCGGATGCGGCCCGCTCGGCCGCGGCCCAGGGTGCGTTGATCGCATTGCAGAAGCACCTGGCCGAACCGCTGCTGGATTGCCTGGCCCGGGACATCAACGGTGAGCCCTGCGTGGACATCGCGTCCCCGGTCGATCTCGAAAGCAGCCTGAACATGCCGGGCGGCAACATCTTCCACGACGACCTGAGCTGGCCGTGGCTCGCCGACGACTTCCCCGTCGACACCCCGGCCGCCGCCTACGGCGTCGAGGTGCCGGGTTGCCGGCGGATCCTGTTGGCGGGCGCGGGCTCCCGTCGGGGCGGCGGGGTGTCCGGCCTGGGCGGGGCGGCCGCCGTCGATGCCCTCATCGAGCTGACCGGAGGAACGAAGTGACAGGTGCGCTGGTGGATCCGGACCATCTCGCCGCGGCCGTGCGGGCCGCCCGGCAGGGATTGGCCGAGGGCGGCATCCCGATCGGCGCCGCCCTGATCGTGGACGGTGGTCTGCTGGCCACCGGCTGGAACAAGCGGGTCCAGCTGGGCAGCGCGATCCGGCACGGGGAGACCGACTGCCTGGAGAACGCCGGCCGGCTGCCGGCCACGGTGTACGCGAGAGCGACGATGGTGACGACCCTCTCGCCGTGCGACATGTGCACCGGGGCGATCCTGCTCTACAAGATCCCGCGGGTGATCATCGGTGAGAACCAGACGTTCCTGGGCGCCGAGGACCTGCTGCGCAGCCGCGGGGTCGAGGTCACCGTGCTGGACGACCCGGAGTGCGTCGCCATGATGACCGCGTTCATCGCCGAACGACCGTCGCTCTGGAACGAGGACATCGGCGTCCCGGACTGAGCGTCGGACCGCGCGGTCGCGGTCGGGCGGTCGCGGTCGGGGTCAGCCCAGCAGCGTGCGCACCCACAGATCCGCGTACCCCCGGGCATCGACGTGCTCGGCGACGTCGACGACGGTGGGCGGGAGGTGACCGGGCAGCCGCACCCGATCGACCGGGGACTCCCGCCGGTCGACCGTCGTCTGGCCGCGGGCGTACCCGAAGCCGGTCTCCACCCGCACCGGGTAGGGGTGGGTGGTCAGCCCCTCCGGGTCGGCCACGGCGCAGATCGTGCCGGCGTCGCCGATGGTGATCGCGTCCACGTCGAGCAGCGTGCACCGGGCGCGGATGAGCGCCGCGGCGAGCTGGCAGGCCGGGTCGAGGTAGGCCGCGAGCCGATCGGCGTCCGACCGGTCGACCAGCACCTGCCCGAAGACGTCCAGCCCGTACATCGTGGTGGGGACGGCCAGGTCGCGGGCGGCGGCCAGGGTGATCGCGGCGGCCTCCGGGTCGTGGAACACGTTGTGCTCGGCAGCCGCGGTGACGTTGCCGGATCCGGCCGAGCCGCCCATGAAGATCAGCCGCTCGATGCCGGCCGCGACTTCGGGGTGGGCGCGCAGCAGCAGGGCGATGTTGGTCAGCGGCGCAGTGGCGACGACGGTGATCGGCTCGCCGGTCGCCACGGCGGCGGACAGCTCGTGCCGGAGCAGCTCGATCGCCGGCCGCCGGTCGATGCGCCGATCCGACTGCCGGGAGAAGCCGCCCAGCCCGTCGCCGCCGTGAAACCGGCCCGCGTCGGCCGGCAGCACCAGGAGCGGTGCCGACGCCCCGCGGGCCAGCGGGATCTCCCCGGCGCCGGCCGCGTCCAGCACGTAGCAGGTGTTGGCGACCACCTGGTCGACGCCGGTGTTCCCGCCGACGCAGGTCACGGCCCGCAGCTCGACCTCGGGGTGCCGAACGGCGAGCATCAGCGCGAACGCGTCATCGATGCCGGTGTCCACGTCCATGATCACCGGGGTCGGGGCCATGGCCGCAAGCCTGCCATCCGACGGCGTCGTGGCGTAAGCTACTGGCCAGTAACTTAGCCGCGGCGGCCGGACTGTCGGTGCCGCCGGGCATGATGGGTTCTCCGAAGAGGCACGAGGGGTGAATGCCGGCGATGAACATTGCCGTTCTGATCAAGCAGGTACCGGACACCTGGTCGGAAAGGGTCCTGACGGATTCCGACTGGACGCTGGACCGGGATGCCGCCGACGCCGTGATCGACGAGATCGACTCCCGCGGCGTCGAAGCCGCTTTGCAGTTGGTCGAGCAACACGGCGGCGAGGTCACCGTGGTCACCATGGGGCCGGAGCGGGCCACCGAGGCGCTGCGCAAGGCCCTGGCGATGGGTGCGGACAAGGCCGTGCACGTCGTCGACGATGGCCTGGCCGGCTCCGACGCCTTGCAGACCTCGGCGGCGCTGGCCGCCGCGATCGGCACCCTGTCGGCCGACCTGGTGATCACCGGCAACGAGTCGACCGACGGCCGTACCGGCTCCGTCCCGTCGATGATCGCCGAGCGGCTCGGCCTGCCCCAGGTCACCTCGGTGCGCAGCCTGGAGATCGACGGCGGCACGGTGCGCGCCGAGCGGGTCCGGGACGGCGGCTACAGCGAGGTCACGGCCGGGCTGCCGGCTCTGGTCTCGGTGACCGAGAAGATCAACGAGCCCCGGTACCCCGGCTTCAAGGGCATCATGGCCGCGAAGAAGAAGCCGGTCACCGTGCTGGGCATCGGCGACCTGGGCCTGGCGGCCGGGACCGTCGGGCTCGCCAACGCGGCCACCGTCGTGCTGGACGCGGCCCCCCGCCCCGCGAAGGAATCCGGCGAGAAGATCACCGACGACGGCACCGGCGGCAGCAAGGCCGCCGAGTTCCTGGCCGCGGCCCGGCTCATCTGACGCGGCCGGCAGAAGGAGAGACAGACATGTCCGAGGTTCTTGTTCTGGTCGAGCAGCACGAGGGTGCGCTGGCCAAGGTGACCGGTGAACTGCTGGCCGCGGCCACCCGGCTGGGTGAGCCGGCGGCCGTCGTCGTCGGCAAGCCCGGCACGGCCGAGGCGCTGGCCGGCGAGTTGGGCGCGTGGGGCGCGGCCAAGGTGTACGCGGCCGAGTCCGACGAGGCGACCGGGTTCCTGGTCACCCCGGCGGTGGCCGGCCTGGCCGCTGCGGCCGCCGCGGCCGGTGACCCGGCGGCGATCCTGCTGGCCGCGACCGTCGAGGGACGGGAAGTGGCCGGCCGGTTGGCCGTGCGGCTCAACTCCGGCCTGCTCGCCGACGTCGTCGATGTCGCCGACCAGGACGGCACCGTCGTCGCCACCCACTCGGTGTTCGGTGGCTCCTACACCGTGCGTGCCACGGTGGCCACCGGCGTCCCGATCCTCACCGTCCGGCCCGGCGCGATCGAGGGAGCCGGGACCGCCGCGTCGCCGACCGTGACACCCCTCGAGGTCACCGTCGATCCCGCGATCTCCGCCGTGATCGTCGCCGACCACCCGGAGCCGGCCGGCGATCGCCCCGAACTTTCCGCCGCGTCGGTCGTCGTTTCCGGCGGTCGGGGCGTCGGTTCGGCCGAGAGCTTCAAGGTCGTCGAGGAGCTCGCCGACGCGTTCGGCGGCGCGGTCGGCGCCTCGCGGGCCGCGGTGGATTCGGGCTACTACCCGCCGCAGTTCCAGGTGGGGCAGACCGGCACCACGGTGTCCCCGCAGGTGTATGTCGCCCTGGGGATCTCGGGTGCGATCCAGCACCGGGCCGGCATGCAGACCTCGAAGACGATCGTCGCGGTCAACAAGGACGCGGACGCCCCGATCTTCGAGATCGCCGACTTCGGCGTGGTCGGCGATCTGTTTGCCGTCGCGCCGCAGTTGGCCGCGGCGGTGCGCGAGCGCAAGGGCTGACCGGGGATCGGCGGCCGCGCCGGGCGCGGCCGCCGTCCGCGGAAATTCACCTGGCCGTCGGGAGGCGGACACGGCGGCGTCGGCCGATGCTGGCCCGGCCGCGTCACGATGAGCCACCGTGACGACCAGTCAGCACCTGTCGGCGTCGCCGACGAATCCCCTGCCCCGTCAACACCGCCCGGCCGACTACGTCCTGCGGCTCGCCACCAGCCAG
This sequence comes from Nakamurella sp., assembly GCF_044224575.1. Taxonomy (GTDB): domain Bacteria; phylum Actinomycetota; class Actinomycetes; order Mycobacteriales; family Nakamurellaceae; genus Nakamurella. Next base: position 76,958 of record NZ_JBGAKE010000001.1, on the reverse strand, counting down.
GCCGACGTGATCGCCGCACAATCCCTGCGCTACGGCGTCTTCGCGCTCGAGCTGGGTGCGGTCACGCCGGGACCGCCCGGTCTGGATGCCGACGAGTACGACGACCTGTGTGACCACCTCATCGTCTGGCATCGCCGGCCCGGCCATCCGGCCGAGGCGGTCGGCACCTACCGGTTGTTGCCGCCGCACAGCAACGATCATCAGCCGCGCGCCAACGGCCTGTGCGCGAACGGTGAATTCGGTCTCATGCCGATGGAGTCGATCCTCGACCGCACGGTCGCGCTCGGCCGGGCCTGCGTGCGGGCCGATCACCGCGGCGGTCCGGCCATCGCCATGCTGTGGCGCGGGATCGCGTCCTATCTGGAGTCGGCCGGCCATCGGTACCTGCTCGGCTGCGCCTCCATGCCGATCACCGACGGCGGTCGATCGGCGGCAGCGTTCTGGGACCGGGCGGTGGCCGAGCACCTCGCGCCCGCCCACCGGCGGTGCCGGCCACGCAACCCGGTCCCGATCGGTCGGCTGCCCCGGGCTGCGCGGGCCGAGATCCCGCCGCTGCTGGCCGGCTACCTGCGGTTGGGGGCCAAGGTCTGCGGGCCACCGGCGCACGACGAGATGTTCGGCACCGCCGACTTCTTGCTGCTGCTCGACCTGGCGTTGGTCAAACCCGGTCATCTGGGCCGGTTCTCACCGGTCGAACGGTGACCCGGAGGGCGCCGGCGATCGACCGGACCCGGCTGGCCGCCGCCGGCCGGATGGTGCTGTGCCTGGGGACCGCGCTGCTCGCCTCGATCATCATCCTCGCCGCCGCCACGGCCGGCCCGGCCTACGGGCGAACCCGACGGGCCGGCGTCGCCGCCGCGCTGGGGTCGCGAATGCTGCTGCGCGCGTTGGGTATCCGCCTCCTGACGACGGGCGCGGCCCGGGACGGTGCCGCCCTGGTGGTGGCGAATCACGTCTCCTGGGTCGACATCCTGGCCATCACGGCCACCTCACCGGTGGTCCCGGTGGCCAAGTGCGAGGTGGCGCACTGGCCGCTGATCGGCCCGCTCGCCCGGCGCACCGGGACCGTCTTCGTCAGCCGCCGGATCGGCCGCGACCTGCCGGCCACCGTGGACCGGATCACGTCCGCCCTGCGCCGTGGGTATCGGGTGCTGCTGTTTCCGGAAGGGACCACGACCAGCGGCGGACCGCCGGGAGCATTTCACCGGGCGGGGTTCCAGGCCGCCGTCGACGCCGCGGCCCCGGTGCAGCCGGTGTCGATCGACTACGCCGACCGTCGGGGCCGGCCGACCGGGTCGACGGCCTTCGTCGGTGACGACACCCTGCTGGCATCCACCTGGCGGGTGCTCCGAGCCGGGCCGGTGCTCGTCCGGGTGCGCTGGCACACCCCGGCCGCGGCCACCGAGGACGGTGGCCATCGAGCCCATCACCGGGCCCGCGCCGCGGACGACGCGCGGGGTCGGATCAGTCACGCGCTGGGCGCCGAGTCGCACCCCGTCGACCCGCGACGGGTCGCCACGAATGTGACATCGGTCTCCCGCCGACCGTCCCGCCGCGCTCTGTCACGCAACCCCGTGATCGCCGTTGACCGGCCGGATCGAGCAGCATAGGCCCGACCCGGCCCGGCCGACCCGGTGTTCCGCCGGTGGCGGCCGACCACCCGGGTCGCCCCGGTGGCCGACCACCCCAGGGCCGGGCGACCGCCGGTCAGCCCGTCTTGCCGGACAGCGCGACCAGGACGCCGGCGACGGCGAAGTACTTGTTGGAGCCCAGGTCCTGGACGGTCTTGATGCCCAGTTCCGAGAGCAGCACGTCGTGCTTCTCGGTCAGGCCGGCCAGCGCCGACGGCGGCGCGGCCAGGATCTCCTCCAGGCTCGAGTTCTCGTACGCCTTGTCCAGCGCCTTCCCCAGGTTCACCGAAACAGCCATGATGGGCATCCCCTCTGTCGGTCATCGCGCGCCGCGAGGCCGCGGTCGCGCCGTTCAGCGTGGTCCAGGTCCGGCCTTGCGGCAATCCGACGCTCCGGACGATGCCCGGGATAGTGGGGGACGGCCCGCCGGAGGGTCCCGAGGCGGCCCCCGCCGTACCGTTCGTCGGCGAACGCGATTCGGGGTACTGCGGGGTCAGGACCTACCCTGGAGGGGCGATGACGTACCTCGACCATGCCGCGACCACCCCGGTGCTGCCGGAAGTGATCGCTGCGATGTCCCAGGCGATGACCCTCACCGGCAACGCCTCGTCGCTGCACACCTCCGGTCGGGCGGCGCGGCGCCGGGTCGAGGAGTCACGCGAACGCATCGCGGACGCGGTGGGGGCGCGGCCGAGCGAGATCATCTTCACCTCTGGTGGAACCGAATCGGACAACCTTGCCGTGGCCGGCATGTATCGGGCGAGGGTCGCGGCCGATCCGTCGCGCCGGCGCATTCTCGCCCCGGTGATCGAGCACCCGGCGGTGCTCGACGTGGTCGAGCACCTGGTGCGGCACGACGGCGCCACCGTCACCTGGCTCGAGGTCGACGATTTCGGTCGAGTGCATGCCGACACCCTGGCCGCGGCCATCGCGGAGAACCCGGCCGACGTCGCCCTGGTCACCGTGATGTGGGCGAACAACGAGGTGGGCACGGTCAACCCGATCCGCGAGCTGGTCGAGGTCGCTCACCATCAGGGCATCCCGTTCCACACCGACGCGGTGCAGGCGCTCGGCCAGCTGCCCGTCGACTTCACCCGTTGCGGCGCCGACGCGTTGACCGTCACGGGCCACAAGATCGGCGGGCCGGCCGGGGCCGGACTGCTCGTGCTGCGCCGGGACGCCCCGGTCGTGCCGATCATGTTCGGCGGCGGTCAGGAGCGGTCCATCCGCTCCGGCACGCTGGACGTCGCCGGCATCGTCGGGCTGGCGGTCGCCGTGGCCGATGCCGTCGCGCATCGGGCCGATCGGGCGGTCACCCAGGCGGCCCTGCGCGACGACCTCGTCCGCGCCGTCAGCGCGAAGGTGCCGGACGTCGTGCTGACCGGTGACCCGGGCGCCGGGCTGATGGAGGGTGGGCCGTCACGGCTGCCCGGCAACGCTCATCTGCGGTTTCCCGGCTGCGAGGGGGACTCGCTGCTGATGCTGCTGGACGCCGCGGGCATCGAGTGTTCCACCGGGTCGGCCTGCACGGCCGGCGTGGCCCGACCCTCGCACGTCCTGCTGGGCATGGGGGTAGAGGAACGGGCGGCTCGGGGTTCATTGCGGTTCACCTTCGGGCGCACCTCGACCGCGGCCGATGTGGCCGCGGTGGCCGAGGCCATCGGCCCGGCGGTGCAGCGGTCCCGCCGCGCGGCGCTGGCCGGGTCGAGACGCCGATGAGGGTGCTCGCCGCCATGAGCGGCGGGGTCGACTCGGCGGTCGCCGCGGCGCTGGCGGTGGAGGCCGGCCACGACGTGACCGGCGTGCACATGGCGCTGTCCCGGACCCCCGGCACGCTGCGCACCGGCTCCCGCGGCTGCTGCACGGTCGAGGATGCCTTCGACGCCCGGAGGGTCTGCGATCTTCTCGGAATCCCCTACTATGTCTGGGATTTCAGCGAGGATTTCCTCGATGACGTGGTCGCCGACTTCCTCGCCGAGTACGCTGCCGGTCGCACGCCCAACCCGTGCCTGCGCTGCAACGAGAAGATCAAGTTCGCCGCGCTGCTGGACCGGGCGATCGCCCTCGGGTTCGACGCCGTCGCCACCGGTCACTACGCCCGGCTGCTGGACGGCACGCTGTACCGGAGCGTCGACGTGGCCAAGGACCAGTCCTATGTGCTGGCCGTCTTGACCCCGGATCAGCTGGCCCACAGCATGTTCCCGCTGGGTGGGTTGACCAAGCCGCAGGTGCGCGAGCTGGCCCGGGAGCGCGGCTTCGCGGTGGCCGGCAAGCCGGACTCGTACGACATCTGTTTCATCCCGGACGGGGACACCCACGGATACCTGGTCGAGAAGCTGGGGGCCCGACGGGGTGCCGTGGTGGATGCGGCCAGTGGGGTGCAGTTGGCCGAGCACGACGGCGCCTTCGCCTTCACGATCGGCCAGCGCAAAGGACTGCGGCTGGACCGGCCTGCACCGGACGGTCGGCCACGGTATGTGCTCGGAATCGAGCCGGTCAGCGGCACGGTCACGGTGGGCCCGGCCACCGGGTTGGACGTCCGGCTGATCGTCGCCGACCGCGTGGTGTTTCCCGGCGGCCGCCGTCCCGATTTCCCGGTCCGGGCGCAGGTGCAGTTGCGCGCGCACGGCGGGACCGTCGGCGGATCGGCCGATCTCGTGGACGGGGAGCTGCGGCTGAGCCTGGACGAGCCCAGCCGGGGAGTGGCGCCCGGCCAGACCGTGGTGCTCTACGGGGGAGTGGGTCTGCAGGCACCAGCCGGTGGTCCGTCCGCCGATCAGTTCGTCATCGCCGCCGGCACGATCGTCCGGACCGGCTGATGGCCGAGACCGTGCCCCGAATCGAACTGCCCGACCCGGGCGAGATCTCGGAGTTGTTGACCAAGTTCCCGGTGAAGCGGGCCTGGTCCGCCGGCGCGGCCACCGGCATCGGCTCGTTACCGGGCATCGTGCCGGGTGCGGCGGCGGCCATGGTGGCCGGTGAACTGCCGGCGCTGCCGCATCTGGTCGAGTTGCCCGGTCGCGGAGTGGGTGCCGATCTCATCGGCCGGACGGTCGGCCTGCTGGTGGACATCTGGGCCGAGGTGGTGCCGTCCGGGTGGCGGATCAGCCGTCGGCCGGGGCGGGACACGGCGCGGGCCAGGGATTTCATGGCTTGGGATCTCGACGCGGCCGAGGAGCAGTACGCCGGAGCCGACTGGGTCAAGGTCCAGGTGTGCGGTCCGTGGACACTGGCAGCCGGGTTGGAATTGCCGTCCGGCCATCGGGCACTGACCGACCCCGGCGCGGTCCGGGATCTGGCCGAGTCGCTGATCGAGGGGTTGGCCGCACACGTCGCGGACGTGGCGCGGCGCATCCCCGGCGCGGGTGTGGTGGTGCAGATCGACGAGCCCGGATTGCCCGCGGTGCTGGCCGGCAGCCTGCCGACGGCAAGCGGTTTCGGGACCCTGCGGCCGGTGCCGGCGCTCCGGGCCCAGGAGCTGCTGGCCGCTGTGGTGGAGTCGATCGAGAGGCACCCGGCGATCGCCCATTGCTGTCACGCCGATGCACCGGTCCGCCTGCTGCGGGCGTGCGGATTCGACGGACTGGCTGTCGATCTCGCGTTCGTGGGGGACCGGACGAGTGCCCTGGATGCGGTTGGCGAGTTCGTCGACGGTGGTGGAATTCTCGTGGCCGGAATCATTCCCGGCACGGCGCCGGCCAAACCGTCGGCGTCACTCCGATATTGGGCAGCACCATTGTTGGATGCCTGGAATCGGCTGGGTTTCCGCCGCGAGGAGCTTGCTGCGCGGGTGGTACCCACCCCGTGCTGTGGGCTGGCCGGCGCGGACCGGGACTGGGCCGTGCGGGCGATGCGGCTGGCTCAGCAGTTGGCGCAGGCGCTGCCGGATCCGCCCGAGAACTGGTAGGTCGGGCGCCGGTCGGCCGAGCTTGCGAGGCCGCTATCCAGCACCGAGGACGGACTGACGGCGAATGTGGCGACGGCGGAGCCTGGGTTGCCGCCGGCGCCGTTCTACCGCGGGCTCTTGCGCAGCTCCTGGGCCACCAGGGCGGCCACCTCGGCCCGGCTGGGCCGCCAGCCTTCGTAGTAGCCCTGGGAGAGGCGGGCGATGAGGCCCCGCCGCCGACGCGGGCTCAGGGGAGCGAGCAGGTCGGCGAAGCGGTCGGCAATATTGGGCGTCGCCGAGGGCGCGTCCACCCGGCGGATCTGTGATTGGTGGTGGGGCGTGCCGGAGCCGACTGCCGGAGCAAAGCTGACGCGCTGGTTCATGTTCCGGGCCCCTCTGGTGAGGTTGCGCTGACTGACATATGTGAGCCGGGTTCGACCGCCCCGGCGGGAGGGCGGGGCGGTCGAACCGGAAAAGGAAATGAGGTCACAGCCGTCCGGAGGCTCGTTGTCCCCCGGACGGCCGTGAGTCCATCGGGTGGTGCGCAGGCGGTGCCGGCAGCCTGTCTCAGGCAGCCGGGGCCAGGGCGGCGAACAGCTTGTCGGTGGTGGCGCGGCTCTGGGCGAGCACCTTCTCGGCGAAGTCGAAACCGGCGGCGGTGACGTCCTCGGCCGTGGGCAGGTCGGCCGGAACCGGAACCTCGACGGCCGGCTTGGGCAGCTCGGGCAGGGCCTTGACGAAGGCCGCGACGGCCTCGACGAAGTTGTCCTGCACCTTGGCGACGGTGGCCAGGAACTCGTCAGCGGTCTTGGTGGCCTCGGCGACGTAATCGGTCATCTTCAGGTCATCCCTTCGGGGTCTGCTTGGCTTGGTGGTGTTCAACGAACAGTGCTTAGTCTGCCAAGCATTCCGAAGTATGTCAAGCAAGTTGCTTGATAAATCAAGCAGATTCTCGGAGGGTCCGGTACATGTGCAGCAACGCGTCCTTCTTGTCCTGGGTGAGCGTGCCGTCCAGCCGGATCGCCTCCTCCACGCTGACCCGGGGGGCCTGCTCCTCATCCGTGTCCAGGAGGCCGAACTGGGTGAACAACACCGCCGGCGGGATGTGCAGGGCGCCGGCGATCCCACGCAGGACCTCGGCCGACGGCCGGTACTGCCCGCGCTCGATCTGGCTGAGGTAGGAGTCGGACATGCCGCTGGCTTTGGCCAACTGGCGCTGGGAGATGTTCGCCAGCTGACGCTGCGCCTTGACGAAGGCGCCGAATGCCTCGGCCATGTCGGTGGGCTTGTCCATGAGCGGTGGCCTCCCTGCGGATCGGCGACTGCGCCGATCCATGCCGATGCGATGTGAACCAAGCATGCCACGGTGCGGGTCCGGGTGCGGGTCGGGCGCGCCGTCGTGGGTACCGAGCCGGCGCAGCGGCCCCCTCAGCCGTGCCCGAGGACCCGATCGACGGCGATCAACAGGGCCACCCGGCGCGGGTTGATCCGCGGCGGACGGTACCGCAGCGCGTACCGCCGCACGGCCTCCGCGACGTCGGCGGGCTCCCGGCTGATCCGCACCTTGCCTTCGAGGCTGATCCAGCGGCGGCCGTCGACCTGACCGACCGCGGCCCGCGCGGCCCGGCCGTCCGGACCCGGCCGTTCGGCGTTGCGCACCTTGACACTGCCGTCGCCGGTGATCACCCGGACCAGGCCGGCCTGCGGGTCGTAGGTGAAGCCGACCGCGACCACGTGCAGCGAACCGTCCCGGCGCACCGTGGACAGCGTGGCCAGGTGCCGCTCGGTCAGGAACGCCAGCATGTCGGGGCCGATGTCGACGGATCGGTGGGGCATGCCCCGAGCATGTCATCGGGCCGGACCGTCCGCCGGATCGTCGCCCCGCTCGGTGATCACCCGTTGTCGGGGGTCGGTCCTACTGTGTTCGTGTGAGCGAACCCGTGACCGACCAGGTGCCCGCCTCCGCGCAATTGCCCGGTGTCGGCGTGCCCGAGGCCGCCGCGGCGCGGCACGCCGACCTGGCCAAGACGATCACCGACGCCCAGTTCCGGTACTACGTGCTGGACGCGCCGACGATGACCGACGGCGAATTCGACACGTTGCTGCGCGAACTGGCGTCGCTGGAGGAGCAGTACGCGGCGCTGCGGACGCCCGATTCGCCGACGCAGCGGGTGGGCGGCGGCTTCTCCACCGAGTTCGGCGCCGTCGAGCACACCGAACGGCTGCTGTCCCTGGACAACGTGTTCTCGGCCGACGAGCTGGTCGGCTGGTTGCAGCGCACGATTCGGGACGCCGGCACCGCGGTCAGCTGGTTGACCGAACTGAAGATCGACGGCCTGGCCATCAACCTGACCTATGAGAACGGCCGGCTGACCCGGGCCGCGACCCGCGGTGACGGCCGGGTGGGGGAGGACGTCACCCTCAACGTCCGCACCATCCGGGCGGTCCCTGAGCTGCTGCGCGACGACGGCGCCCATGACGTCCCCGCATTCGTGGAGATCCGCGGCGAGGTGTTCTTCCCGCTCGCCGCGTTCGAGGAGCTCAACGCGTCGCTGGTCGCCGCCGGCAAGGCGCCCTTCGCCAACCCGCGCAACTCGGCCGCCGGGTCGCTGCGGCAAAAGGACCCGCGGGTCACCGCCGCCCGTGGGTTGACCATGTTGTGCCACGGCATCGGGGCGCGGGTCGGGTTCGACATCGAGCGGCAATCCCAGGCCTACGACCGGCTGCGGTCCTGGGGGCTGCCGATCTCCGAGCACAACCGGGTGGTGCACTCCGATGCGGAGGTGGCCGACCGGATCGCCTACTGGGCGGAGCATCGGCACGACCTGTCGCACGACATCGACGGCCTGGTCGTCAAGGTGGACGAGGTGGCGGTGCAGCGTCGGCTCGGTTCGACCTCCCGGGCGCCGCGGTGGGCGATCGCCTACAAGTACCCGCCGGAGGAGGCGACCACCCTGCTCCGGGACATCCAGGTCAACGTGGGCCGGACCGGCCGGGTCACCCCGTTCGCGGTGCTGGAACCGGTGCTGATCGCCGGGTCGACCGTCGGCATGGCCACCTTGCACAATCAGGACGAGGTGGTCCGCAAGGGCGTCAAGATCGGCGACACCATCGTGGTGCGCAAGGCCGGCGACGTCATCCCGGAGATCCTCGGCCCGGTGGTCGAACTCCGCGAGGGGCGCGAGCTGCGCGACTTCGTCATGCCCACGCACTGCCCCGAGTGCGGCACCGCCCTGGCCCCGGCCAAGGAGAACGACGTCGACATCCGCTGCCCCAACTCCCGCAGCTGCCCGGCGCAGCTGCGGGAACGGGTGTTCCACCTGGCCGGCCGCGGCGCGTTCGACATCGAGGGAATGGGCTACGAGGCGGCCATCGCCTTGCTGAACGCGGGCGCAATCACCGACGAGGGCGACATCTTCGAACTCACCGAGGAGAAACTGCTCACCGTCCCGCTGTTCACCACCAAGGCCGGCGCACTGTCCGCCAACGGACGCAAGCTGCTGCAGAACCTGGACACGCGCAAGGCGCAGCCGCTGTGGCGGGTCCTGGTGGCGCTGTCCATCCGGCACGTCGGCCCGACCGCCGCCCGCGCGCTGGCTCAGCAGTTCGGGTCACTGGACGCGATCCGGGCCGCCACCCGGGAGGAGTTGGCCGCGGCCGAGGGGGTCGGGCCGACCATCGCCGACGCGGTCATCGAGTGGTTCACCGTCGATTGGCACGAGCAGATCGTGGACAAGTGGGCGGCGGCCGGGGTGCGGATGGCCGACGAGATCACCGACCGTCCGGCGCAGACCTTGGCCGGCCTGTCGATCGTGGTCACCGGTGGGCTGGAGGGATTTTCCCGCGACGAGGCAAAAGCGGCCCTGCTGGAGCGGGGGGCCAAGGCGGCCGCGTCGGTATCGTCCAAGACCGCGTTCGTGGTGGTCGGCGAGAGCCCGGGAACCAAGTACGACAAGGCGGTGTCGCTCAAGGTGCCGATCCTGGACGAGGCCGGGTTCCGGGTGTTGCTGGCCGACGGTCCCGCCGCGGCCCGCGCCGTCGCGACCAACCGGCCGGAGCCGGCGGCCGAGCCCGAGCCCGAGCCCGTTCCGGAGGCTGAGCCCGCGCCGGCGGCCGCGCCCGGGCCGGCGGCCGAGGAGTGACCGTCACCGATCTCGGCTTCGACCCGGCGTCGTCGGCCTTCCTGGCCGACCCGTACCCGGTCTACGCGCGGCTGCGGGATGCCGGGCCGGTGCTGTGGCACGAACCGCGGCAGGTGTACCTGCTGACCCGGTTCGAGCAGGTGCATGCCGCGCTGCGGGACCGCCGGCTGGGCCGGGCGTTCGAGCACCGCTACAGCGCCGCCGAATTCGGCCGGCCGGAACCGGATCCGCGGTGGATCCGCTGGCAGGAGTCGGAGCGCTGGTCGCTGCTGAATCTCGAACCACCCGACCACACCCGGCTGCGCCGGCTGGTCACCGCGGTGTTCACCCCACGCGCGGTCGCCGCGCTGCGCCCGGTCATCGAGCGGTACAGCGATGAGACGTTGGCCCGGGCCCGGGATCTGGGGGAATTCGACCTGATCGCCGACTACGCCCAACCGTTCTCGGTCGCCGTCATCTGCCTCCTGCTGGGAGTACCGGTCGATGACGGACCGCGCCTGCTGGACTGGTCGCACGCCATCGTCAAGATGTACGAGATCAGCACCGACGACGAGCATCGGGCCGCCGCCGAACGCGCCGCCGGCGAGTTCATCGACTACGTCACGGCTCTGATCACCGCCCGCCGTGCGCACCCACGGGACGACCTGATCTCACAGCTCATCGGCATCGCTGACCAGGGTGACCGGCTGACCCAGGACGAGATCGTCGGCACGGTCATCGTGCTGCTCAACGCCGGTCACGAGGCCACCGTGAACACCCTGGGTAACGGCATGCGGGCGCTGCTGCGGCATCCCGAGCAGTGGGCCCGCCTGGTCGGTTCGAGTGATCCGGTCGACCCGTCCGTCGCGGTCGAGGAGATGATCCGCTGGGACGGCCCGTTACAGCTGTTCGAGCGCTGGGTCCTCGACGACGGCGTCGAGATCGCCGGGCAGCGTCTGCGGGTGGGGGAACGGATCGCGATGCTGTTCGGCTCGGCCAACCGCGACCCGGCTCGCTTCGCCGACCCCGACCGGTTCGATATCGGCCGCGGCGATACCGGGCACATCGGGTTCGGTGGCGGCACCCACTTCTGTATCGGAGCACCGCTGGCCCGGCTGGAGATCGCGGTGTCGCTGGGCCGGCTGCGCCGGGACTGCCCGCGGATCGAGCTGGCGCAGGAGCCGCAGTACGAGCCGTTCTTCGTGATCCGCGGGCTCAAGGAACTGCGCGTCCGGTGGTGAGCCGGCCGCCGCTTCCCGCAGGGATCTGATCGACGGGCGGCTCGTCGTCGGGCGACTCGTCGTCGCGCGGAGGGATGTGCTGCACTGAGCCGATGATGCTCGTGCCGTTCTACCGCAGCGCCGTCCGCCAGTTCGACAGCCGGATCCGGGCGGTCGCCCCCGCGCAGTGGACGTCCAGCACCCCGGACACCGACTGGGACGTGCAGCGGCTCGTCGCCCACGTGGTCAACGTGCAGAGCCGGTTCGCCGCTCACGTCGGGGGGAGCCGGTCGAGCCCGACCGAGGCCACCGGCGAGGCGCTGGTCGGGGCGTGGGCCGCGGCGTCGGCGGCGTCGGTCGCCGCGTTCGAGGCCGTGCCCGACTGGTCCGTGCCCGCGCCCCTGCCGACCGGCGTCACCGGCACCCTGGAGGAGCTCGGCTGGCTGCTCACGACCGACCTCACCATCCACGCCTGGGACCTGGCCCGCGCGGTCAACGCGTCCGACGAGTTCCCCAACGACCTCATCGGTGCCCTGCTCGAGCAGACCAAGGCCTCGCACGAGCGCTGGTTCCGGCCGGAGGCGTTCGCCCCGTCCATCCCGGTGCCGGGCTGCACCGACGACCTGACCGAACTGCTGGCCCTGTCCGGCCGCAACCGCTGGTGGCGCCGCACCTGAAGGATCCCGCCCCCGAATGGCCGCTTCCGCTCCTGCCGCGCGGATCAACTACCCAGGCGCGGCCGAACTCGTCGACTTCCGTCCCACCGTTCACATTCGGTGCGAGTTCATCCGCGCACCTATCCATACGGGCGATGTGGATGCCCGCGCGGATGAAGTGGTTGACTTCCGTCCCACCGTTCACATTTGGGGTGAGTTCGTCCGCGCCGGCGTAGTTGATCCGCGCGGCACGGGGGGGTCGGGGCGGGCCGGTCAGCGGTCGTGGGTGGTGAAGCGCAGGTAGTGGCCGTCGGGGTCGAGGATCCGGAAGTCCTTGAGCCCCCACGGGCGCAGCGTGATGTCCTCCTCGAGCGGCCAGCCGGCCCGGACGATCCGGTCGCGCTCGGCATGCAGGTAGTCCACCTCCACGACGATCTCCACGCCGGTGGGCGGATGCCGGTGCGCCGGAACCCCGCCGGGCAGTGCGACCGCACCGAGCCGGAAGCCGTCCCGGGCCAACGCGATGTACGGCAGCGGATCGGCGCGGCGGTCGTCCTCGACGGCGAAGCCGAGCAGGTCCACGTAGAACCGGACGGTCGCGTTGAGATCGGCGGGGAAGATCTCCAGGCGCAGACTGGTCGGCACCAGGCGACTCTACGGTTCCGCGGGAACGCCGAGCGTCCGGACCGCGGCGGCGTCAGTCCAGGATGGCCAGCGGCGATCGACCGGTGACGACGGAGGTCAGCCCGGCCAGGTGGCCCAGCCGCGCCACCTCGGAGTCGCGCATCGCGGGTCCGCCGGGCCGCCCGACGATGACCGTCGTCTCCGGATCCCACAGCGGCGCTGCCGCCATCTCGGTGCTGACGGTCTTCCAGTCCTCGGGCACCCAGGGCGCCTCCGGATCGAGCACGACCGCCTTGTCGATCGGCGCCCACCCTGGAGTCACGTCGGTCAGGTCGGGAACGCCACCGCCACCGGCGATCAGCTCGACCGAGCCGGGGCCACCGTTGGCCGGTGTCCGGACCACCATCGCCCAGCTGGCGCGCAGCACCAACGGCAACATCCGGGCCAGGGTCTGCACGGCCTGCTTCGGATCCGCCGCGATCGCCTCGACCAGTTCCCATTCCTTGTGCCGGGCGGCCACCCCGGGGTCGGGCCGAACGGATTCGACCTGCACGCCCTCGATGGACTCGGCCGCGGTGATCAGCGTGTCGGGCTGCCGGCCGGCCGGCAGGGCCACGACGATGTCATCGACCGCCAGGTCCGGCGACCGTTCGACGACGTCCATCGCCAGGATGTCCGCACCGACCTCGCCCAGCGCCGTGGCGACCGCCCCGAGCGTGCCAGGCCGGTCCGGCAGAACCACACGGAGAACAAAGGACATATCGACTAGCTCGCTTCCCAGGTGCGTTGTCGCTCGAATTCGACTGTCGAGCCTCATTGTCACGGCCTCGCGTTTCCGGCAGATCACGGATGTGCTTCCGGCAGGCGATGCGTTGACCGACCCCCGCCCCACGCCGAGGCGACTAGGATCGGTGCGCCTCATGAAGACCGTACCCGAACCGCCTGTAGGAGACTCGTGACCAAACCCACTCTGACCAGGGACGACGTCGCGCATCTCGCCCATCTGGCGCGCCTGCAACTGTCCGATCAGGAGCTGGATGTCTATGTCGGACAGTTGTCGGTGATCCTGGACTCGGTCGCCACCGTCAGTACGGTGGCCGACACTCCCGGGGTCGAGCCCACCAGCCACGCGGTCCCGTTGACCAACGTGTACCGCGACGACGTCATCCGTCCGGGTCTGACCAACGAGGCGGCGCTGGCCGCCGCCCCCGCCGCCGAGGACGGCCGGTTCCGGGTCCCGCAGATTCTGGGAGAAGAACAGTGACCTCCCCCGACCTGACCCGGCTGACCGCCGCGACCCTCGCGGACATGATCGCCGGCGGCGAGGTCAGCTCCCGTGAGGTGGCCCAGGCGCATCTGGACCGGATCGCCGCGGTGGACGGCGACGTGCACGCGTTCCTGCACGTGTCGGCGGAACGGGCGCTGCAGCAGGCCGACGCGGTGGACAAGGAGATCGCGGCAGGCGGTCCGCCGGCCTCCCCGCTGGCCGGGGTGCCGCTGGCGCTCAAGGACATCGTCGTGCAGCAGGGGGTGCCGACCACGGCCGGCTCGAAGATCCTCGAGGGCTGGCTGCCGCCCTACGACGCGACCGTCACCACCCGGCTGCTGGATGCCGGGGTGATCATTCTGGGCAAGACGAACCTGGACGAATTCGCGATGGGCTCGTCCACGGAGAACTCCGCCTACGGACCCAGCCGCAACCCGTGGGACCTGACCCGTATCCCCGGCGGTTCCGGTGGCGGCTCGGCCGCCGCCCTCGCCGCGTTCGAGGCGCCGCTGGCCATCGGCACCGACACCGGTGGGTCGATCCGGCAGCCGGCCGCGGTGACCGGCACGGTCGGCACCAAGCCGACGTACGGCGGCGTGTCCCGGTACGGCGTGATCGCCCTGGCGTCGTCGCTGGACCAGGTCGGGCCGTGCGCCCGGACGGTGCTGGACACCGCGCTGCTGCACGAGGTGATCGCCGGCTACGACCCGCGGGATTCCACCTCCATCCCCAGCCCGGTGCCGTCGGTGGTCGACGCGGTCCGCCGCGGGCAGGCCGACGGGGTCGCCGGGATGCGGATCGGCGTGGTCAAACAGCTGCGGGGGGAGGGCTACCAGGCCGGCGTCCTGGAGTCGTTCGACGCGGCGGTGGCCACCTTGACGGCGGCCGGGGCCGAGATCGTCGAGGTGGACTGCCCGCACTTCGAGTACGGGCTGGCGGCCTACTACCTGATCCTGCCCAGCGAATGCTCGTCCAACCTGGCCCGGTTCGACGCGATGCGGTACGGCCTGCGCGTGGAGGACGCCTCGACGGTGTCTGCCGAGGAGGTCATGTCCCGGACCCGCGGCCAGGGCTTCGGGCCCGAGGTCAAGCGGCGGATCATCCTGGGCACCTATGCGTTGTCGGCCGGCTACTACGACGCCTACTACGGCTCGGCGCAGAAGGTGCGGACACTGATCCGGCGGGACTTCGAGAACGCCTTCACCACGGCCGATGTGCTGATCTCGCCGGCGTCGCCGGTCACCGCGTTCCCGCTGGGCGAGAAGGTGAACGATCCGATGGCCATGTACCTCAACGACCTGGCCACCATTCCCGGCTCGCTGGCCGGGATCCCGGCGATGAGCGTGCCCAGCGGCATCGCCACCGACACCGGACTTCCGGTCGGCCTGCAGATCATGGGTCCCGCGCTGGGCGAGGAGCGGATCTACCGGGTCGCCGCGGCCTTCGAAAATGCCTACCTGGCGCAGCATTCGGCCCTCGTGCCGGACCGTGCGCCGGAACTGGAGGTGGCCCGATGACCGGCCCGGCGCTGCTCGACTATGACGAGGCCATCGAACGATTCGACCCGGTGCTCGGGTTGGAGGTGCACGTCGAGCTCGGCACCGCGACCAAGATGTTCTGCGGCTGCCCGACCGAGTTCGGCGCCCCGCCCAACACCCAGGTCTGCCCGGTCTGCCTGGCCCTGCCCGGCGCCATGCCGACCATCAACCGCACCGCCGTGGAGTACGCGATCCGCATCGGTCTGGCGCTGAACTGCACCATCGCGCCGTGGTGCCAGTTCGCCCGGAAGAACTACTTCTACCCGGACATGCCCAAGAACTTCCAGACCTCCCAGTACGACGACCCGATCGCATCCAACGGGTACCTCGACGTCGACGTCGACGGCGAGACCGTCCGGGTGGAGATCGAGCGCGCGCACATGGAGGAGGACACCGGCAAGTCAACCCACGTGGGCGGCGCCACCGGACGCATCCATGGCGCCGAGTACTCGCTGCTGGACTACAACCGGGCCGGCGTTCCGCTCGTCGAGATCGTCACCAAGCCCATCGTCGGCACCAAGGCGTCCGCCCCGCAGGTGGCGCGCGCCTACGTGACCGCGCTGCGCGACCTGCTCAAGTCGCTCAGTGTCTCGGACGTCCGGATGGATCAGGGGTCGCTGCGCTGCGACGCCAACGTCTCCCTGACCCCGGCCGGCAATCCGGTGTTCGGCACCCGGACGGAGACCAAGAACGTCAACTCCCTACGCTCCGTCGAGCGGGCGGTCCGGTACGAGATTACTCGTCAGGGAGCAATTCTCGTCGACGGCGGCACCATCAGGCAGGAGACCCGGCACTTCGACGAGGCGTCCGGCAGCACGTCATCGGGCCGCTCGAAGGAAACCGCCGAGGACTATCGGTATTTCCCGGAGCCGGACCTTGTCCCGGTTGCCCCGGACGCGGACTGGGTCGCCGAGATCCGGGATGCGCTGCCCGAGCTGCCCTGGCTGCGGCGCGCGCGGCTGCAGCAGGAGTGGGGCTTCGCCGACAAGGAGATGCGGGACCTGGTTGCTGCCGACGGGGTCGAGCTGGTCGCAGCGACCGTGCAGGCCGGGGCCCCGGCGAACGCCGCCCGGTCCTGGTGGACGTCGTATCTGGCTCAGCAGGCCAACAGTCGCGGGGTGGCCCTGGACGAGCTGCCGATCACCCCGGCCCAGCTCGCCCTCGTCATCGGCAAGGTCGGTACCGGTGAGCTGACCACCAAGCTGGCGCAACGGGTCGTGGACGGCGTGCTGGCCGGCGAGGGTGAGCCGGACGAGGTGATCGCCGCCCGCGGCTTGGCCGTGGTGTCCGACGACGCGGCCCTGCAGCAGGCGGTCGACGAGGCGCTGGCCGCCCAGCCCGGGGTCGCCGACAAGATCCGCAGCGGCAAGGTGCAGGCGGCCGGGGCGATCGTCGGTGCGGTGATGAAGGCGACCAAGGGTCAGGCGGACGCGGCCCGGGTGCGGGAGTTGGTGCTGGCCACGGTGGGCGCCGGAGACTGAACCGGACCGGGACGGAGGCGGGACGCATGCGGATCGCGGCGGCGCAGATCGTCAGCGGCACCGAGCCGGCGCGCAACCTCGAGTTGGTCGAGGCCGCCGCCGGTCGGGCCGCGCGGGACGGCTGCCGGCTGGTGGTGCTGCCCGAGGCCACCATGTGCGCGTTCGGCGTACCGCTGGGCCCGGTCGCCGAGCCGCTGGACGGTCCCTGGGCGTCTGCGGTCCGGGAGATCGCCCGCGCCGCCGGAATCACAGTGGTGGCCGGCATGTTCACCCCCGGGGACGACGGTCGGGTGCGGAACACCCTGCTGGCCACCGATGGTCGCGGGCCGGGCGGGGTGGAGGCGGCCTACGACAAGATCCATCTCTACGACGCGCACGGCTTCCTCGAGTCGAGAACCGTTGCCCCGGGGGCGGAACCGGTGACCATCGACGTCGACGGGGTGGTCATGGGGTTGACCGTCTGCTACGACGTGCGGTTTCCCGGGCTCTACCAGGCCCTCGCCGACCGGGGCGCGACGGTGATGTTGCTGGCCGCGTCCTGGGGCGCCGGGCCGGGCAAGCGCGAGCAGTGGGACCTGCTCACCCGGGCCCGGGCGCTGGATTCCACCAGCTTCGTGCTGGCCGCCGCCCAGGGCGACCCGATCACGATCGGGCGAGCCGCGAACGGCAAGGCGCCCACCGGGATCGGGGCCAGCGTGACGGTCTCGCCGGTCGGATCGGTCGTCCAGCAACTGGACCGGGCGCCCGGCCTGCTGGTGGTCGACCTGGACCTGTCCGAGGTGGACCGGGTGCGTGAGCAGCTGCCGGTGCTGGCCAACCGGCGATTCTGAGCGAACCCGGGCTCAGTCCAACCCGCCCTCGCCACCGCCGCTGGACGGCACCACGATGACCCGGTCGTCGCTGGGCACCGGCTGGCCGAGGCCGTCCTTGTTCGAGGTGGTCAGCCACAGCAGCCCCGTGCTGTCCGGAACGACCGTCAGCAGCCGGCCGTACCGGTTGTCCAGCAACACGGTCGGCGAACCGGTGAACGTCCGCGGCCCGGCCATCTGCAGCGCGCTGAGCTGCTGCTTGTCCAGTGAGGTGCTGGCCAGCACACCGTTGGTGACGGCGCAGGCCACGGCGCCCCCGTCGGCCGCCGTCCACGTCCACAACGCGTCACCATCGGCCGGCGTGCCGTAGCTCCTGCCGGCGGTGAGCGGGAGCAGGACGTCGGCAGTGGTGCGGCGATCCAGTGCGGCCATGGTGCCGTCGGTCAGCGCGCACATGCCCGTCACCTGGCTGAACCCGCTGGCGTACACCGCCGACCCCGGGGTCGGATTGGACTGCGCCGGCTTGCCGAACTCGTCCAGCCGCAACACCTTGCCGGCCAGCGAGGCCGGGTCACCGGCCAGCGCCGGATTGCCGGTGTCCCCGGTGCCGACGTAGAGCGACCGATCGGTCGCGAAGGCGATCCGGCCGCCGTTGTGCGTGGCCCCCTTGGGAATGCCGGTGAAGATCGCCTTGGGGACGTCGCCGGAGGCGATGCGGATGATCCGATTGTCCTCCGCGGTGGTCACGTAGGCATAGATCAGGCCGTCCTCGGTGTAGGACGGGGACAGCACCAGCCCCAGCAGCCCGCCGTCGCCGCTGCCGTCGACACCGTCGATCTGGGCCACCAGTTGCGGTTCGGCGCCCTTGGCCACCTTGAGGATGCGACCCGTCGTTCGTTCCCCGACCAGGGCGGACTGTCCGTCCGGCAGCGGAGCCAGGCCCCAGGGTGCGCTCAGGCAGGTGGCGATGACCGCATCGTCGGTCGGCGCGCAGGGGTCGGTGGACGAGGCCGACCCGCTGGTCGGTGGTGCACCGGAATCTGTCGGCGGCTGGACCGACGGCGGCGCGCCGGGTGTCGGCTCGTCGGGGACGGCGGCGCGGGCGGTGAGCGAGGGCTGGACGGTGAACGTCGGGGTCTCGGCGGAGAAATCCGCGCATGCCGCCAGTGGCAGGCTGATCGCCAGCAGGGCGATCGGCAGCGCCCGACGGGCGCGGGAGCGGCGGGAGGCAGGCATTGGCGTCAACGGTACGGACCCGGCCGTTGCCGGGGTGTCAGCTCGGGTCGCCCGGCCCGGGCGGGGCGGAATCCGGCCGACCCACGGCGTGCAGCAGCATGAGCGCATCCGCGTCGACCATGTAGCGGATCTTGGCCTGGCGGCCGGACGAGAAGTGCACGATGAACCCGGCCACGTGGGCCTTGGCCTTCCACGGCGAGCTGTCCCACTCGACGCTCTGCACGCCCGCCCGGTGCGCGATGACGGTGTTGCGGGCGAAGATTCGACGCCACCGCAGGACCACCGTCTCCTCGTCGAGGCCCCAGCGGGCCTCCCGTCCGCGGAAGTAGCCCAGCACCATCGCGAACGGGATCGGCAACGCCGCCAGCCACGCCCACCAGCCCGGCAGGAACAGGGCGAGCAGGGTGAAGCCGTAGGCATAGTTCAGCGGCACCACGAAGTACTTGCGGTGGATCCGCCGGGGGATCGGTCGGAGTGGCTGTTCGGGCAGGGCCAGTTCGGGCAGCGCCCGGCGGATCAGCGCCGGCGCCCGGTCGGTCCGCACGAACGGGAACAGCATGCGTTGGCTGGCGTTGGCCCGGCCGAAACCGGCGACCTCGACCTGCAACGTGCAGTAGCCGAACAGGCCGCGGGTGAATCCCTCGACGATGCGGACGGCCTGGACGCGCCGCACCGGGATCGTGGCGGACTGCTTGCCCAGCAGCCCACGGGTGTTGCGGATGACGTCACCGTCGCGGATGAGCGTGAACCGGTTGAGTCGCAATGCGCCGAAGATGACCCCGCCGACGATGGCCACCACCACCAGGGCGACCAGTACCGCGACGATGCCGCGCGGCTCCACGGTGGACTTCATGATGTCGGCGGCCCGATCCGGCACGAACGAGGAGAACCGGAACCAGATGACCAGGGCCCCGGCGAAGATCAACGGGATCGTGTTGTTGGTGACCGTCGCCAACAGCATCTCCGGCGTGTTGAGCACCGCGATCACGTCCGGTCCCTTGCCGACGGTCTCGGTGTGCCGCCACGCGAGGTAGCGCCGGATGGTCTTGGACCGGCCCCGGTACTTCTCGTCGTCCCCGCCCTCGTGGGCGCGTCCGGATTCGAGCGCGACCCGCAGCTCGTCCAGCCGGCGGCCGGACAGGCTGGCCAGGCTGACCGCCGCGCCGGCCCCGTCGCCGGGGGATTGGACGTTGAGCCCCCAGACCCCGATGAGCCGCTGGACCAGCGATCGATGCGCCTCCAGCGCGGTGATCCGGCTGATCGGCACGATCCGCACCATCCGGTTGATCAGACCGCTGCGCACCCGGAGCACCCCGGCGATCACCGAGTACTTGCGGACGTACCACTGGGCCGTGGCCACCATCATGATCAGCGCAAACAGGGCGACGTTCACCTGCCACGGGGCGCCGCCCAGGATCGTGACCATCAGGAACGGAATGGCCTGCCGGAGCGTGTTGGCGGTCTCGGTGACCAGGTAGATCGGGTGCAGCCGGGTGTCCGGAACGGCGACGCCCATCGCGCTGGGCAGGCGCGAACCGCTCTCCACCATCGCCGGCCCGGCGGCCGGGGCCGCCTGCGTCAACGTGACCGGCCGGCGCGCCGTCGGGTCGGGCGCGGTCGGGTCGGGTGGGATCGGCTCGGACGGGATCGACGCGGAGGTCATCGGTTCAGACGTCATCGGCCACGTCCGCCAGTTCGGCGATCCGGGTGCACACCGCGTCGGCTTCGGGCCGGCCCAGTCCGGAAACGGACAGCGTGTCGGCCGCGGTGGAGATCCGCAGCGTGGCCATCCGGTAGTGGTCGGCGATCGGCCCGCGCTCCACCCGCAGGCTCTGCACCCGGTGCATCGGAATGACGCTGCGCTTGATGAACACGATGCCGTGCTGGATGTCGATCTCGGTGGGGGAGATGGCGTACCAGAAGACCCGGAACCGGATCGGCGGCAGCACGACGAGCGCGGCGATGCCGACCACCGCCAACACCGTGAACAGCGACCAGCGCATCCACCACTCGCCCCAGGGAATGACGATGGCCAGCGCGGCGAACAGTAACAACGTGGGGATCAGGCTGATCAGCCAGCGCCAGCGCCAGTAGGCGATCACCCGCCGGGACAGCCGATGCCGTTCCCCGACGGTGTCGCCGATCAGCGGTTGCATGCCGTCCGGATCGGCGTTCGCGGCCGAAGTGTCCGGGTCGGGCGGGCCGGCCGGCGTCGCCGGGACGGCGGCCGTCTTCGGTGGCGCCTCGTCGGGCACCCCGGGCGCGGGCCGGCTGGTCACGCGCATCAGGGTAAGGCCGCCGGATCGGCACGGATCCCACCCCAGCCGGGGAATCGGCGCCGCGCCGCCGGGCTGAGGAATTGACAGCGCATCGGACCGCGTCCTACTCTGCGCTCGTGGCTCAGAACCTCGTAATCACCTAGCGCGTCTTCGCCGAAACGGCGACGACGCGCAACCCCTTGGACACCGGACTCGGTGACGAGGGGTTTTTTGTTGTCCGATTGTGTCCCGGGCCCGTCACACCCACGCAACACGGCACGTCACTGAAGAAGAAGAGGATCCGATGACGCAGGGTCGCACCGCAGTCATACCCCCCGCCGCGAACGCCGCCGCCGCCCGCACGGTCGAGCGGGTCACCGGCGCGGCCTCCGTGGTGCGGTCGCTCGAAGAGGCCGGCGTCGACGTCGTCTTCGGCATCCCCGGCGGTGCGGTGCTGCCGGTCTACGACCCGTTGCTGGACTCGACCAAGGTCCGCCACGTGCTGGTCCGCCACGAGCAGGGTGCCGGGCACGCGGCCACGGGATACGCACAGGCCACCGGGCGCGTCGGGGTCTGCATGGCCACCTCCGGCCCGGGGGCCACGAACCTGGTCACCCCGATCGCCGACGCGCAGATGGACTCGGTGCCGATGGTGGCCATCACCGGGCAGGTCGGTCGCGCCATGATCGGCACCGACGGCTTCCAGGAGGCCGACATCTGCGGCATCACGATGCCGATCACCAAACACAACTTCCTCGTCACCGATCCGGCCGAGATCCCACAAACGATCGCGGCCGCGTTCCACCTGGCGGCAACCGGCAGACCCGGTGTCGTCCTGGTGGACATCCCGAAGGACGTCCTGCAGTCGGAGACCACCTTCGTCTGGCCGCCGGACCTCCATCTCCCGGGTTACCGGCCGACCATGCGGCCGCACGCGGGACAGATCGCCGCCGCCGCCAAGCTGATCGCGAACTCGCGGCGTCCGGTGCTCTACGTCGGTGGTGGGGTGTTGAAGGCTCGGGCGACCGAGTCTCTTCGACAGCTGGCCGAGTCGACCGGTATTCCGGTCGTCACCACGCTCATGGCCCGCGGGGCCTTCCCGGATTCGCACATCCAGCACCTGGGGATGCCGGGGATGCACGGCACCGTGGCGGCAGTGGCGGGCATGCAGCGGGCGGACCTGATCGTCGCCCTCGGTGCCCGATTCGACGACCGGGTCACCGGCCAGCTTTCGACCTTCGCGCCCGGCGCGACGATCATCCATGCCGACATCGACCCGGCGGAGATCGGCAAGAACCGGGTCGCCGACGTGCCGATCGTCGGTGACGTCGCCGAGGTCATCGCCGACCTGGTCGCCGCCGTCGCCGCCGAGCAGGCGGCCGGCGCGGTCGCCGACCTGACCGCCTGGTGGGCCGAACTCGACGACTTCCGCGACACCTTCCCGCTCGGCTACGACTGGCCGAACGACGGTTCGCTGTCGCCGCAGTACGTCATCGAGCGGCTGGGCCGGATCGCCGGCCCGGATGCGATCTACGCGGCCGGCGTCGGGCAGCACCAGATGTGGGCGGCCCAGTTCATCAGCTACGAGAAGCCCTACACCTGGCTCAACTCGGGCGGTCTTGGCACCATGGGGTACGCGGTGCCGGCGGCGATGGGCGCGAAGATGGGCCGCCCGGATGCGACCGTGTGGGCGATCGACGGCGACGGCTGCTTCCAGATGACCAACCAGGAGCTGGCCACCTGCGCGATCGAGGGCATTCCGATCAAGGTGGCCATCATCAACAACGGCAACCTGGGCATGGTCCGCCAGTGGCAGACGCTGTTCTACGGCGAGCGCTACTCGCAGACCGACCTGGGGACCCACAAGCACCGCATCCCGGACTTCAAGATGCTGGCCGAGTCCTACGGGTGCGTGGGCCTGCGCTGCGAGTCCAAGGAAGAGGTCGACAAGACGATCGAAGCCGCGATGGAGATCAACGACCGTCCCGTGGTGGTCGACTTCACCGTCGGCAAGGACGCCCAGGTGTGGCCGATGGTCGCCGCCGGTACCGGCAACGACCACATCATGGCCGCCCGCGGCATCCGGCCACTGTTCGAAGAAGAATGAGTCCGACGTCAGTGTCACTGCTCGACGAGGAGTAACCGCACCGCACCCGCGGGCGCGCAATCAGCGCGGCCGCGTGTGCCGGTGCGCCGTCCACCCGATAGCCTGACCGGTCGGCTGCCCTTCTGCCGGGCCCGACCTCACCGAGGAGTGCAATCCGTTGTCCCGCCACACGTTGTCCGTGCTCGTGGAGAACAAGCCCGGCGTGCTCGCCCGAGTGTCCTCGCTGTTCTCCCGCCGCGGCTTCAACATCCATTCCCTGGCGGTCGGGCCGACCGAGAACCCCGAGGTCTCCCGGATGACCATCGTGGTCGCGGTGGAGGGATTGCCGCTGGAGCAGGTCACCAAACAGCTGAACAAGCTGGTGAACGTGCTCAAGATCGTCGAGCTGGCACCCGCGCAGGCGGTGCAACGGGAACTGCTGCTGATCAAGCTGCGCTCCGACGGCACCACCCGGCCGCAGATCGTCACGATCGTGGACATGTTCCGGGCGCACATCATCGACATCACCCCGGAGGCGGTCACCGTCGAGGCCACCGGGACCAGCGACAAGCTCGAGGCTCTGGTGAAGATGCTGGAGCCGTTCGGCGTCCGGGAGATGGTGCAGTCCGGCATGGTCGCGCTCGGCCGCGGCCAGCGTTCCATCACCTCGTCCAGCAGCCGGGCAGAATAACCCCGCAGTTCACCGGTACCACAACACCAGAAAGCAGGAACTCAACCCATGGCCGTGGAGATCTTCTACGACGACGACGCCGACCTGTCGATCATCCAAGGGCGCAAGGTCGCCGTCATCGGCTACGGCTCACAGGGCCACGCGCACTCGTTGAGCCTGCGTGACTCCGGCGTCGACGTCCGCGTCGGCCTGCCCGAGGGCTCCAAGTCCCGGCAGAAGGCGGCGGACCAGGGCCTGCGGGTGGTCACCCCGGCCGAGGCCGCGGCGGAAGCCGACGTGATCATGATCCTGACCCCGGACCACGTGCAGCGGCACGTGTACGCCGAGTCGATCGAGCCGCACCTGACCGCGGGCAAGGCGCTGGCCTTCGGCCACGGCTTCAACATCCGGTTCGGCTACATCAAGCCGCCGGCCGATGTCGATGTCATCATGATTGCCCCGAAGGGGCCGGGGCATCTGGTCCGCCGCGAGTTCGTCGACGGCAAGGGAGTGCCCTGCCTCATCGCCGTCGAGCAGGACGCCACCGGTGGCGCCAAGGCGTTGGCCCTGTCTTACGCGCGGGCCATCGGCGGTACCCGGGCCGGCGTCATCGGAACGACCTTCCCGGAGGAGACCGAGACCGACCTGTTCGGTGAGCAGGCCGTGCTCTGCGGCGGTATGTCCCGGCTCGTCCAGCAGGGCTTCGAGACCCTGGTGGAGGCCGGCTACCAGCCGGAGATCGCCTACTTCGAGTGCCTGCACGAGCTCAAGTTGATCGTTGACCTGATGTACGAGGGCGGCATCGCCAAGCAGCGCTGGTCGGTGTCCGACACCGCCGAGTACGGCGATTATGTGTCGGGTCCCCGTGTTGTTGATGATCACGTCAAGGAGAACATGCAGACCATCCTGGCCGAGATCAAGGACGGCTCCTTCGCCGCCCGGTTCATCGCCGACCAGGACGCCGGGGCGCCGGAGTTCAAGAAGTTGCGCGCCGAGCAGGAGCAGCACCCGATCGAGGAGACCGGCCGCAAGCTGCGTCCGCTGATGAGCTGGGTCGCCGTCACCGACGACTACGAGGGCACCGCCGCCCGCGGCTGATCGCCATCGATCGCACCGACGACAACGGCGCCACCGGAGGTCGGGCCGGTGGCGCCGGGCGGACCGTGCCGGATCGGCT
The DNA here is from genome assembly GCF_044224575.1 of Nakamurella sp. Lineage (GTDB taxonomy): Bacteria > Actinomycetota > Actinomycetes > Mycobacteriales > Nakamurellaceae > Nakamurella. The sequence continues at coordinate 52,298 of NZ_JBGAKE010000001.1, read as the reverse complement.
CAGAAGGTCTTGCCGCCGACCGACCGGAACCAGGTGCGCGAGCCGCTGTTGAGCATGAACACCACGATCAGCACCGGCACCACGACGCCGAGCAGGTAGCTGACGCCGAACGCCCCGGAGACGATCAGGCCGACGATGGCCAAGACCGCGTACAACGCACAGGCGATCACCAGGATCTGGCCGTTCTTGCCGTTGATGGCGGTGACGCCGCCGGCGATGAGCAGCGCGGCGACCACGATGAGCCCGATGGTGATCACGATCAGGAACATGCCGACCCCGCTCACCGCGTTGCAGGCATCCTGTGTCCAGAGTCGTAGTAGACCGAGTTCGAGTCGCAGACCGCGCTGCTGGCCGCGCTCGGCACGCTGCCGGCGAACAGCGCGATGATCGACCAGAGGATCCCAAGCCCGCCCCACACGAAGGCGAGCACGGCCCCGGCGGTGACCATCCCAGGCCGGCCGGCCTTCACCGGCTGCCCCGTAGCCGCCGGGGTAGCGACACGTCTACGGCCGCGCCGGATTGCGGTGGTGGCGGGTACTGTGCTCCACGTCACTATCCCGGCTGCCCGGGCGGCGGCTGCTGCTGGTAGGGCTGCTGCGGGTATCGGGTTGCTGGAACCCGCCGGAGATTGGGTGTGCCTGATTGCTGGAAGCCGCCCGACGGATAGCCGCCCGGCTGCTGGCCGGGCTGCGGGTCTTCGAGATCCGCTGCTGTCCGCCCTGCTGGGCGTACGGGTCGTTGGGATTGCCGGGGTAGCTCATCGTGCCGTCTCGTCTCTGCCTCGTCGCCGTTAGAAGCTCGGCCGCCCTTGCTCTTGAACCAGGCCTTGCTCGGCGGCTGGAGCAGCAGCGCGATGATCGCGGCAGAGATCGCCGAGCTGACGCCGAGCTACGGCCGGCGCCCGACCAGCTGCTGATCAGGCCGATCAGCTCGAGCACGGCAGCCACGATCGCCACGATCGTCAGGATCTTGGCGTTCTTGCCCTGCAGGGCCATCAGGCCGGACCAGATGTACAGCGCGCCCACCGCCAGGACCAGGATCGAGATGACGATGACGATGCCGCCGAGCAGGAAGCCAACGACGTAACCGGTCAGCGCGCTCCCGGCGAACAGCGCCAGCAGCCCGACCAGGATGGACAGGCCGCCGACAACGAAGGCGAGCACGGCCGCCGCCGTCACCATGCCGGGGCGGCCAGCAGCCCGCTCGGATGCGGCGCCGTAGGCCCCCGGCGGGTGGGTCCCCTGGGCCCCGTACGGCTGGCTTCCATAGGGCTGGCTCGTAGGGTACTGCCCCCGGCGGGGGTAGTCACCGGCCGGCGGGTAGCCGGTTGGCCGGGTCCGGCTGGCTCGGGGTTCAGCCGTACGGATCGTTGCCGGGGCCGGGGTAACCGGAGGGTGTGCTCATGGGGGGTCCGTTCTGTCGGAGCGCCGGCCGACACCTTGTCGACCACGATGCACGCAAGGACGATATCGCCGCGGGTCACCTTGAAGAACAAATTGAAATCGTGTTGATACCGCCATAGGTGTGAATCACTCGCGCGTGGTGGGGTGACCGCGCGCGGGCGTCCTCCCGGATACGGCTACATGATTGCCCGGACCATGGCCCGCCCCCGAGAACCGGTGTTGCCGTGCGCGGCCGCCACGGTCGCCGGGCGACGTCGGGTCGATCCTCGACCGGCAACGAACGGCGCGGTGGACCGAAAACCCAACTGTGGAGATGAACAAGCCGTGCCCAAACCCGTCGTGCTGATCGCCGAGCAACTGGCCCCTGCGGCCGTCGACCTGCTGGGGAGCGAGGTCGAGATCCGGCACGTGGACGGCGCGGACCGCGACGCGCTGCTGCCCGCGCTGAAGGAGGCCGACGCGGTCCTCATCCGGTCGGCCACCCGGATCGATGCCGAGGCGCTGGCCGCCGCACCGCAACTGAAGGTGGTCGCCCGCGCCGGCATCGGCCTGGACAACGTGGACGTGCCCGCGGCGACCGCCAAGGGTGTGCTGGTGGTGAACGCGCCGCAGTCGAACATCATCACCGCCGCCGAACACGCGGTCGCGCTGCTGCTGTCGGTGGCGCGCAAGGTGCCCGCCGCCGACGCCTCCATGCGGGCCGGGGAGTGGAAGCGCAGCACGTTCACCGGCGTGGAGATCGCCGACAAGACGGTCGGCGTGGTCGGCCTGGGGCGGATCGGCCAGCTGTTCGCCGCCCGGATCGCCGCGTTCGGCACCACCGTCATCGCCTACGACCCGTACCTGCAGCCCGCCCGGGCCGCCGCCCTGGGCGTGCGCCTGGTGGATCTGCCGACCCTGCTCGCGACGGCCGACATCATCTCGATCCACCTGCCGCGGACGCCGGAGACCCTGGGCCTGGTCGGCGCCGCCGAACTGGCGACCGTCAAGCCCGGCGTGATCATCGTCAACGCCGCCCGCGGCGGCCTGATCGACGAGCAGGCGCTGGCCGACGCGCTGACCGATGGCCGGGTCGCCGGCGCCGGTATCGACGTCTTCGTCAACGAGCCGCTGGACGCGAACAGCCCGCTGCGCACCGCGCCGAACACCGTGCTCACCCCGCACCTGGGCGCCTCCACCGCCGAGGCGCAGGACAAGGCGGGCACCGCGGTCGCCCGGTCGGTTCGGCTCGCCCTTCGCGGTGACTTCGTGCCGGACGCGGTCAACGTGCAGGCCGCCGGGCCGGTCGCGGACGAGCTCCAGCCGTGGATCCCGCTGGTCTCCCGCCTGGGCACCATCCTCACCGCGGTCACCGGTGGGGTGCCCAGCCAGGTGGTGGTCGAGGTGCGCGGTGACCTGGCCGCGATGGATACCTCGATCCTGCAGTTGGCCGCGGTCCGCGGGATCTTCGGCGGGGTCATCACCGACGCGGTCACCTTCGTCAACGCGCCCGCCCTGGCCGCCGAGCACGGACTGACCCTGACCGGGGTCTCCACCGAGGAGATCGGCGACTTCCGATCGTCGGTGCGACTGCGGGCGGCCATGGCCGACGGCGGCCAGCGCACGGTGTCGGGCACCCTGTCCGGCCCGCGACTGGTCGCCAAGCTGATTGAGATCAACGGCCGGCACTTCGACCTGCGGGCCGAGGGCGACCTGCTGGTCTTCGCCTACGCCGACCGGCCCGGGGTGATGGGCACCATCGGGGCGCTGCTGGGCGAGCAGCGGATCAACATCGAGGCGGCTCAGCTGTCCCAGGAGCTGGACGGGCACGCGGCGATCATGGTCCTGCGGGTGGATCGGATCCCGGATCAGGCCCTGCTGGATCGCATCGGAGTCGCGATCGAGGCGATCCAGGTCCGGGGCATCCCGGCCGGGTGAACGCCCGGAAATAGCGCGGTGGCGCGGACGGTACCCTTTGCCGGGCTCGGAACGGCATGAGCGCATGAGAGAGGTCAACAATGAAGCTGGCGGTCATCCCCGGTGACGGCATCGGTCCAGAGGTGGTGGCCGAAGGTCTCAAGGTGCTGCGCGGGGTGGTTCCCGACGTCGTGACCAACGACTACGACCTCGGGGCGGCCCGCTGGCACCGGACCGGCGAACTGTTGCCGGATTCGGTGCTGCGCGAACTGCGCGAGCACGACGCGATCCTGCTCGGCGCGGTCGGCGACCCGACCGTCCCGTCCGGCATCCTGGAGCGCGGGTTGCTGCTCCGGCTGCGGTTCGAACTCGACCACCACGTGAACCTGCGGCCGGCCCGGCTGTACCCCGGGGTGCCCGGCCCGCTGGCCGGCGACAAGGCGATCGACCTGGTCGTGTTGCGGGAGGGCACCGAAGGTCCCTATGTCGGCAACGGCGGCATCCTGCGCAAGGACACCCCGCACGAGATCGCCACCGAGGTGTCGCTGAACACCTATTTCGGCGTCGAGCGCGTCGTCCGCGACGCCTTCCGCCGGGCGGCCCGCCGGCCGCGCCGGCATCTGACCCTGGTGCACAAGACCAATGTCCTCACCCACGCCGGTCAGCTCTGGAGCCGGGTGGTCGAGGAGGTGTCCATGGAGTTCCAGGACGTCGCCGTTGCCTACTGCCACATGGACGCCGCGATGATCTACCTGGTCACCGACCCGGGCCGGTTCGACGTCGTGGTCACCGACAACCTCTTCGGCGACATCTTCACCGACCTGGCCGCGGCCGTGTCCGGTGGTATCGGGCTCGCCGCGTCCGGCAACCTGGACGTGTCCCGGGCCAACCCGAGCATGTTCGAGCCGGTGCACGGCAGTGCGCCGGACATCGCCGGCACCGGGACCGCCGACCCCACCGCGACCGTCCTGTCGGTGGCCCTGCTGCTGGACCACCTCGGCCTGCCCGAGGCCGCCCGGCGGGTGGAAGCGGCCGTCGCGTTCGACCTGGCCACCCGGCAGAGCGGGTCGGTCGCCCGCACCTCGGCCATCGGCGACCGGCTGGCCGCCCTGGCCGCCAGCTGACCCCGTTCCCTGTGAGAGTGCCGTGACCACCATGACTGCCCCGACCGCGCGTCCGGCCGTCCGCCGCAGCTCGCCGCTCGGCGACGCCTTCCACGTCTTCGACACGACCCTGCGGGACGGAGCCCAGCGGGAGGGCATCACCTACTCGGTGGTCGACAAGATCGCCGTCGCCACCCTGCTGGACGAACTCGGGGTTGGGTTCATCGAGGGTGGCTGGCCGGGGGCGATGCCCAAGGACACCGAGTTCTTCGCCCGGGCCGCGGCCGGTGAACTCTCGCTGACCACCTCGAAGCTGGTCGCGTTCGGCGCCACCCGCAAGGCCGGCGTCCGGGCCGACGCCGACCCGCAGGTGCGGGCCCTGCTCGACTCCGGCGCCGAGGTGATCACCCTCGTCGCCAAGTCCGACGTCCGGCATGTCGAGCGGGCGCTGCGGACGACCCTGGACGAGAACCTGGCCATGGTCGGCGACACCGTGCGGCTGCTGGTCGAGCACGGCCGCCGCGTGTTCCTGGACTGCGAGCACTTCTTCGACGGGTTCGCGGCCGACCGGGATTACGGCCTGCGGGTGGCCGAGGCCGCCGTGACGGCCGGCGCCGACGTGGTTGTCCTGTGCGATACCAACGGCGGCATGTTGCCGATGGGCATCGAGCGGGTGGTGCGGGAGGTTCGGCAGCGGGGCGGCTTCCGGATCGGCATCCACTGCCAGGACGACACCGGCTGCGCGGTGGCGAACACCGTGGCCGCGGTGCAGGCCGGGGCCACCCACGTGCAGTGCACGGCCAACGGGTACGGAGAACGGGCCGGCAACGCCGACCTGTTCGCCGTCGTCGGCAATTTGACCACCAAGATGGACCTGCCGGTGCTGCCGGACGGCGCGCTGGCCGAGATGATGCGGGTCTCGCACGCGCTGGCCGAGCTGGCCAACATCGCGCCGAACACCCACCAGGCCTACGTCGGCTCGTCGGCGTTCTCGCACAAGGCGGGTCTGCACGCGTCGGCCATCAAGGTCGACCCCGACCTGTACAACCACCTGGACCCGACCCTGGTCGGCAACGACATGCACATCCTGATCACCGAGATGGCCGGGCGGGCCTCGGTCGAGCTCAAGGCCAAGGAGCTGGGCGTCGACCTGGCCGGCCGGCCGGACGCGGTGGGCCGGATCGTCGATGCGGTGAAGGACCGGGAGGCGGCCGGCTGGTCCTACGAGGCGGCGGACGCCTCGTTCGAGCTGCTGATCCGGGACGAGCTGGCCGCGACCGATGCCGCCGCCGCCGATTCCGGCGCCGCGTCGGTTCCCCCGGTGCGGCCGTTCACCCTCGAGTCCTACCGGGTGATCGTGGAGAACGTCGGCGGGTCGGTCACCAGCGAGGCGACCGTCAAGGTGCACGTCGGCGGCCGGCGGATCATCGCCACCGCCGAGGGCAACGGGCCGGTGAACGCGCTGGATTCCGCGTTGCGCAACGCCGTCGCCGAGCAGTACCCGGAACTGAATCAGGTCGAGCTGATCGACTACAAGGTCCGCATCCTCGCCGGGCATGCCGGCACCGACTCCATCACCCGGGTGCTGGTCACCAGCGCGCAGCAGGGCGTGCCGAGTCCCGAGGAGTGGACCACCGTCGGGGTGCACGCCAACGTGGTCGAGGCATCCTGGCAGGCGCTGGTCGACGCGCTGGTCTACGTGCTGCCGGTGGGCAACCCGACCTGACCCGGCCCGATCCCGACCGACCCGACCTGAGGAGCCCCATGCGACTGGCCCGGATCGCCCATCCCGACGGCGTGGCCTTCGCGGCCGTCGACGGCCCGGACGGCGGCGAGCAGCGGGCCCGGGAGATCGCCGATCACCCCTTCGGTGCGCCGGTGTTCACCGGGAAGTCCTGGCCGCTGGCCGACGTCCGGCTGCTGGCGCCGATCCTGCCGTCCAAGGTGCTGTGCCTGGGCCGCAATTTCCGCGACCACGCCGCGGAGATGGGCAACCCGGTGCCGACCAGCCCGATCCTGTTCATGAAGCCGTCCACCAGCGTGATCGGGCCGCACGCGCCGATCCGGCTGCCCGCGTCGTCGAACCGGGTGGACTACGAGGGTGAGCTGGCCGTGGTGATCGGCCGGCCCTGCCGGGACGTCAAGGCCGATGACGCGACCTCGGTGATCCTGGGCTACACCGTCGCGAACGACGTGACCGCCCGCGACCAGCAGAAGGCCGACGTGCAGTTCACCCGGGCCAAGAGCTACGACACGTTCTGCCCGCTCGGCCCCTGGATCGAGACCGAACTGGACCCGTCGGACCTGCGGATCAGCACCGAGCTGGACGACAGGGTCGTGCAGGACGGGACCACCGCCGACATGGTGTTCTCGATCGGTGAGTTCCTGGAGTACGTCAGCGCCGTCATGACGCTGCTCCCTGGCGACGTGCTGCTCACCGGCACCCCGGCCGGCGTCGGCCCGATGGTGGCCGGCCAGAGCATCTCCGTCACCGTCGAGGGCATCGGCACTCTGACCAACCCCATCCAGGACCGCTGACCCCCAATCCCGCTGCACCAATCCCGCTGCACCAATCCCGCTGCACCGGTCCTGCTGCACCGGTCCTGCTGCACCGGTCCTGCTGCACCGGGCCCGTTGCACCGGCCCCGTTGATGCCGGCCCCGTCATTCCCGTGGCCGCCCTTGGCCGCGCGGATCAACGTCGCCGGCGCGGCTGAAGTCGTTGACTTCCGTCCCACCCGTCCCAATCCGTGCGAGATGATCCGCGCACAGGTCCACACCCGCGGGTGTGGATGCCCGCGCGGCTGAACGGGTTGACTGCAGTCCCAGCCTTCACATCCGGTGCAGTTTGATCCGCGCCGGCGCAGTTGATCCGCGCAGCAGGGCCGCGACCGCTATCCGCTACGCGCGGCGGGGGCGCCATGGGAGGTGCGGGCGGCGGGTCGGGGCACCGGCGGCGCGGGAATAGGGGAGTGGTTGCGGCGCGGGCGATAGGGTCAGCCTGCTATGACTCAGACACCTCCCGCGCCGGATCGCCCGGTACGCGCCCGCTTCTGTCCATCGCCGACCGGTACGCCGCATGTCGGCCTGGCCCGAACCGCGCTGTTCAACTGGGCGTTCGCCCGGCACCACGGCGGCACGTTCATATTCCGGATCGAGGACACCGATTCCGCCCGGGATTCGGAGGAGTCGTATCTCGCCATCGTCGACGCGCTGACCTGGCTGGGTCTGGATTGGGACGAGGGGCCCAACGTCGGCGGCCCGCACGCGCCGTACCGGCAGAGCCAGCGGGGCGAGATCTACCGGGAGGTGGTCGCGGAGCTCGTCGCCGCCGGCCACCTGTACGAGTCTTACTCCACCACCGAGGATGTGACCGCCCGGCATCTGGCTGCCGGCCGGGACCCCAAGCTCGGCTACGACAATCACGACCGTGCGCCGGACCCCGAATTGGTGCGGGCCGCGCAGCAGGCCGGCCGCGCGCCCGTGTTGCGACTGCGGATGCCGGACCGGGACATCGGCTTTCATGACCTCGTCCGCGGGGACATCACCTTCCCGGCCGGCACGGTGCCCGATCCGGTGCTGGTGCGCGGGACGGGCGAACCGCTGTACACGTTGGTGAATCCGGTGGACGACGCGCTGATGGGGATCACCCACGTGCTGCGTGGGGAGGACCTGCTGCCGTCCACCCCGCGGCAGATCGCCTTGTACGAGGCGCTCATCGACATCGGTCGGGCGCAGCTGGTGCCCGAATTCGGTCACATGCCCTTCGTCACCGGCGAGGGCAATCGCAAGCTGTCCAAGCGGGATCCCCAGTCCAACCTGTTCCAGTACCGGGACGACGGTTTCATCACCGAGGGCATGGTCAACTACCTGGCCTTGCTGGGTTGGTCGCTGCCCGCCGTCGGCGGTGAGGACCGGGACGTCTTCAGTCCGGCCGAGTTGGTCGCCGCGTTCGACGGCACCCGGATCTCCGGCAACCCGGCCCGGTTCGACCGCAAGAAGGCGACCGCGATCAACGGCGCTCACATCCGCCTGCTCGCCCCGGACGACTTCGCCGGCCGGCTGGGGGAGTACCTGAGCGGCACCGGTGTGCTGCCGGCCGACCCGTCACCGGAACAGCTCACGCAGGTGGCCGCGGTCGCCCCGCTGGTCCAGGAGCGGTCCGCGCTGCTGTCCGAGGCGGCCACCATGGCCGGGTTCCTGTTCGCCGGTGATGCTTTCGCCGTCGACGAGGCGGCCGCGGCCAAGGTGCTCAAGCCGGACGCCGCCGCCGTGCTGGACGAGGCGATCGAGGCCATGACGGCGGTGCCCGAGTTCACCGCGGCCGCGCTGGAGGCCGAGCTCAAGACGCGGCTGATCGACAAGCTCGGGCTCAAGCCCCGGGTCGCCTTCGGCGCGGTCCGGGTCGCCGTCACCGGACGGACCGTGTCCCCCCCGCTCTACGAGTCGATGGAGCTGCTCGGCCGGGACGTCTGTACGGTGCGCCTGCGCGCCGCCCGGTCGGCTCTCCCGGTGGACCCGGCTGGTGCCTGAACCCGGCGTCCGAACCGTCCTGTTCGACGTCGACGACACCCTCGTCGATTTCGCCGGTGCAGCCCGTGCCGCGCTGGCCGAGGTGGTCGTGGCAGCCCTGGGCGGCGATCCCGCCAGCACGCCGGGCGCCGGGGCCGGGGCGGACGAGGATCTGGTCGCGGCCGCCCAGCACGCCTGGCAGCAGGTGTCCGAGCACGAGTACTCGCGCTTCACCGCCGGCGAGCTCGACTTCGACCAGATGCGGCTGAGCCGGATGTCGGCGTTCCTGCGCACGATCGACCGGCCGGGGGCCCGGCGGCTGGATCACGAGCTGATGGAGCAGCGGCGGAACGAGGCGATCTTCGGGCACTTCCGGCTCTTCGACGACGTGCCGGCCGCACTGCACCGGTTGCGGGCGGCGGGGATCGCGGTCCGCGTCCTGTCCAACAGCGACGGGGCCTACCAGCGAGCCAAGCTGACGGCCGTGGGCCTGGGCGACCTGGCCGCGGACGGGTTCTTCTCCGGCGAGCTCGGCGTGGCCAAACCCGACCCCAGAATCTTCACGCTGGCCGCCGCCCGGCTGGGCCGGGCGCCGGCCGAGGTGGCCTACGTGGGTGACCGCTGGGAGGTCGACGTGCTGGGGTCACTGGCCGCCGGCATGGCGTCGGTGTGGCTCAACCGAGCCGGCGCGGACCGGCCGGACGGACAGCGTGCGACCGGTCCGGTCGCGCAGATCGCCACCCTGGACGAGCTCGTGGTCGCCGGCGGCGGGCTGCATTTGGGATGAGGGGCACCGGCCCGGTAGTATTGTCGGCCGGTGCCTCGCCCGGTCTGCCGGTCGAGATACCCAGTGGGGTATGGTGTAATTGGCAACACTAGGGATTCTGATTCCCTCATTCTAGGTTCGAGTCCTAGTACCCCAGCGCTCGATCGGCCGAGGCAACCCGGCTGGTCGTGTAGCATGTTCGAGGCTCGGCAATGATGCCGGTCGAGAATGTTCTAGGGCCCCGTCGTCTAGCGGCCTAGGACGCCGCCCTCTCACGGCGGTAGCGAGGGTTCGAATCCCTTCGGGGCTACAGAAGCACAGAACAGGCCGGACGCTCAGCGTCCGGCCTGTTCGCTTTTCCCGGCCCCCTTCTTCCGTGTTGATCATGGGCAGGCGGCCGTGTGACTCGTTTCAGAACGGCCGCCTGCCCATGATCAACACGAGAGTGCGGCCCGCCCGGAGGACACGAGGGGGGCGGCGTGCCCTGGGGAGGGGGCACGCCGACGGTCACATGGCCGCGGTCAGCGCCTGCGCCGCCTCGATCAGGTCGTCGGCCCACTTCGCCCCCGGTTGCCGACCGATCCGGTCCACCGGGCCGGACACCGACACCGCGGCGATCACTCCACCGCCCACCGCGCGCACGGGCGCCGACACCGACGCGACGCCGGCCTCCCGCTCCGCCACCGACTGCGCCCAGCCGCGCCGGCGCACCGCGTCCAGGGAGCGTTCGGTGAAGGACGCCTGCGCCAGCACCGCACGCCGGTAGCCGGCATCGGCCCAGGCGGTCAGCACCTGCGCGCCGGAGCCGGCCGTCATCGGCAGCCGGGCACCCAGCGGCACGGTGTCCCGGAGACCGGAGGCGGGCTCGGCGACGGCCACGCAGACCCGGGACAGGCCGTCCGCCCGATACACCTGCACGCTCTCGCCCGTCCGGTCGCGCAACCGGGGCAGCACCCCGGCCGCGGCCGCCACCAGTGGATCCGGGGTGCCGGCCGCCAGCGCCGCCAGGCCCGGGCCCTGGTACCAGCGACCACCCGCGTCCCGGGCCAGCAGGCCGTGCACTTCCAGTCCGACGGCCAGCCGGTGTGCGGTGGCCCGGGGCAGGCCGGTGGTTGCGCACAGTTCGGCCAGCGTCGAGGGCTGCGCGGCCGCCGCGGTCAGCACGGCGACGGCTTTGTCCAGAACGCCGATACCGCTATGCTGTCCCACGAGGCGATACTAGTTTCCCACATATTGAGATGTCCACCCGGCCGCCGAACGCCGCGGGCATCGGCGGTGGATCGGTTCGCCGGCAGCTTTCCGCACCTCGAAGGAGATCAGGCAATGGGGCTCACGCTGGCCGAGAAGATCTGGAACGCGCACGTCGTGCATTCCGCGGAGGGTGAGCCCGACCTGCTCTACATCGACCTGCACCTGATCCATGAGGTCACCAGCCCGCAGGCGTTCGACGGGCTGCGCCAGGCCGGCCGGAAGGTGCGCCGCACGGATCTGACGCTGGCCACCGAGGACCACAACGTGCCGACCCTGTTCACCGAGAGCGAGGTGGGCGGCATTCGCAGCCGCAACCTGCTCATCGACGACCCGGTCTCGCGGACCCAGGTGGAGACCCTGCGTCGCAACTGCGACGAGTTCGGCGTCCGGCTGTTCCCGATGGGCGACTTCGAGCAGGGCATCGTGCACGTCGTCGGCCCACAGCTGGGCATCACCCAGCCGGGCATGACGATCGTCTGCGGCGACTCGCACACCTCGACCCACGGCGCGTTCGGCGCGCTCGCGTTCGGCATCGGCACCAGCGAGGTCGAGCACGTGCTGGCTACCCAGACGCTGCCGCTCAAGCCCTTCAAGACCATGGCAATCAACGTGGAGGGCTCGCTCGCGCCGGGGGTCACCGCCAAGGACATCATCCTGGCCGTGATCGCCAAGATCGGCACCGGCGGGGGCCAGGGGTACGTGCTCGAGTACCGCGGGGCGGCGATCCGGGCCCTGTCCATGGAGGGCCGGATGACGATCTGCAACATGTCTATCGAGGCGGGCGCCCGGGCGGGGATGATTGCCCCGGACGAGACCACTTTCGAGTACGTGGCCGGCCGCGAACACGCTCCGACAGGTGAACTCTGGGAGCAGGCCGTCGAGTACTGGCGTTCGCTGCGCACCGACGACGACGCGACCTTTGACGCCGAGGTCGAGTTGGACGGTGCTGCACTGACCCCGTTCGTCACCTGGGGGACCAACCCGGGACAGGGTCTGCCGCTGTCCGACGTGGTGCCTGACCCCACGACGATGGCGGACGACAACGAGCGACTGGCCACGGAGAAGGCCCTGGCCTACATGGATCTGACCCCGGGCACCCCGCTGAGCGAGATCCATGTGGACACCGTCTTTCTCGGTTCGTGCACGAACGGCCGGATCGAGGACCTGCGGGCGGCCGCGGACATCCTGCGGGGCCGGCGGATCGATCCCACGCTGCGAATGCTGGTGGTGCCGGGGTCGATGCGGGTCCGCGCACAGGCCGAGGAGGAAGGCCTGGACAAGGTCTTCCTGGACGCGGGCGCGGAATGGCGCAGTGCCGGATGCTCGATGTGCCTGGGCATGAACCCCGACCAGCTGGCCCCGGGCGAGCGCAGCGCATCCACCTCCAACCGCAACTTCGAGGGCCGGCAGGGCAAGGGCGGGCGCACGCATCTGGTCTCGCCGCTCGTCGCGGCGGCGACCGCGGTGCGCGGCACCCTGTCCTCCCCTGCCGATCTCGAGCCGGCAACCGCCGGGGTCTGAGCCACCCCGCACCAGCCGCCGCCGGACGCGTGTCCGGTCCGCCCCGTCCCCGCCCTCGACTTTCCACAGACAACTCCCACGGAGACAACGATGGACGCCTTCCACACCCACACCGGGATCGGCATCCCGCTGCGCCGGACCAACGTGGACACCGACCAGATCATCCCGGCGGTCTACCTCAAACGGATCACCCGAACGGGCTTCGAGGACGGACTGTTCGCCGCTTGGCGCGGCGACTCCACGTTCGTGCTCAATCACGCCGAATTCGGCAAAGGATCGGTGCTCGTCGCCGGGGCCGACTTCGGCACCGGATCCTCGCGTGAGCATGCGGTTTGGGCGCTGATGGACTTCGGGATCAGGGTCGTCATCTCGCCTCGGTTCGCCGACATCTTCCGCGGGAATTCGGCCAAGGCCGGCCTGGTGGCCGCGCAGATCACCCAGGACGAGGTCGAACTGCTGTGGAAGCTGCTGGAGAACGAGCCGGGCACCGAGGTGACCGTCGATCTGGAAAAGCAGACGATCACCGCCGGCTCGCTGGTCATCGCATTCCAGATCGATCCGTACACCCGATGGCGCCTGCTGGAAGGCTGGGACGACATCTCGCTGACCCTGCGGCACGCCGACGAAATCGAGAATTTTGAGGGCAACCGGCCGGCGTACAAACCGGTGACCCGGCAGCCGTCGCCGTCCTGACCTCCGTGCGAGAACGGTTGAATCACAGCAGATTTCGCTGCGTCATCGGGTCGGTGAGGTGGTCCGGGGCCCCCTGGAGGGGGCCGCGGAGTTGCTGAGAACCGTTAGAACACACTGCATCCTGGGCGTGCCGCACTGGCGCTTTGGTCCAATTGCGCCTACCGTTTGCCACCAATCGGCCCCGACGTGCCGCGGGCCCGAAGTGCCCGGGAGGGACAGTGAACAAGACCGACCTCATCAACCAACTGGCGGACCGGTTGGATGGTGACAAGAAGCAGGCGCAACTCGCGGTGGAGGGGGTCATCGACCTCATTCAGCGTGAGGTCCAGAAGGGCCGGAACGTCTCGATCTCGGGCTTCGGCGTCTTCGAGAAGCGTGCCCGGGCGGCCCGGACCGCGCGCAATCCGCGCACCGGAGAGGCGGTGAAGGTCAAGAGGACCAACGTCCCTGCGTTCCGCCCGGGCAAGTACTTCAAGGACGTCATCGCCGGCACGGTCAAGCTGCCCAAGCCGACCGGTCAGGTGTTGACCGCCCGCGCGGCCGCGGCGCAGGCCCGGGCCGCCGCGGCGGCGGCGCCGGCCAAGACGACCACCCGGACCCGCGCGGCGGCGGCCAAGCCGGCGGCGACCACGACCCGCACTCGCGCTGCCAAGCCGGCCGCAACGGCCACCGCCGCCGCACCGGCCGCGACCACCCGGACCCGGTCCACCGCAGCCAAGACCGCGGCGGCGCCGAAGGCCGCCGCCCCGCGGACCCGGGCAACGGCGGCGAAGTCGGCCGCCGCACCGAAGGCGGCCGCGCCGAAGGCAGCCGCCACGAAGGCGCCTGCGCGTCGGGCCTCGGCCAAGGCCGCTGCGCCGGCGTCGAGCTGAACAACCTCCGAGGGGCCCCGGCGGCGCGGTTCCGACCGCGCCGCCGGGGCCTTCGGCTGTGCGGGGCGCCGCCCGTCGCTGCGACGGACCGCCGTCCGTGGCCTGCTGGCGCCCGGCCGATACAACAGCCGGCCGAGGCGGGACGGCCGACGCGGACCGGATCAGCTCAGATCGCCGGCGCCGGATACGGATCGGACTGCACCAGCCGGCGACCGTCGAACGACAGGAACCAGTAGGCCGCCTTGGGTGTGCTGACGCCGGCCACCGGCACGTCGTCGCGCGCCGCCAACGACTTCACCACTCCGGGGATCACGCCGCCCTGGCTGCAGACCACGGTGGTCGTCCCGGGTTCCTGCTCGGCGGCCAACTCGACCACCCGTCGCCGGGCGCCGGCCGGGTCGTCCCGGTACGACTCCTCGGACAGTGCGCGCTCCGTGCACACTCCGGTGCCGAGCTTCTCGGCCAGTGGGGCGACTGTGGCCCGGCACCGTTCCAGCGGTGCGCTGTGCACCGTCATCGGCGCGAATACGCTGAGTTCCCCGACGAGCGCGGCGGCCTGCCGGCGGCCCTTGGCGTCCAGCGGTCGACGGTCGTCCTCACCCGACCAGGCCTCCCGTTGTCCGGCCCGGGCGTGCCGGACCAGCAGCACTCCCTGCTGCACCGCGGGTTCCAGCGCGAAGGTGGCGAGCACGGCCCGGTCGAACTCGTAGCTCATCCGAGACCCGGCCTTGGCCACGGGCAGCCATTCGAGCTTGTCGACTTCCTTGTTGGGCGTGAAGAACCCGGTCATCCGCCGGGCGGCGAAGTAGTGCACGGTCTTCGGCCCGGCGCTGGTGGTGTACGACACCGTGGTCAGCGAGCGGCCGATGGCTGCCCGGAACCCCGTCTCCTCCTGGACCTCCCGGGCCGCCGTCACCTGGATCACCTCGCCGTGCTCGGCCTTGCCCTTGGGTAGGGACCAGTCGTCGTACCGCGGCCGGTGGACCAGGGCGATCTTGAGCCCCTCCTGCCGGGACGGCCGCCACAGCACCGCGCCGGCGGCCCGGATGATGCCCGGCGGCTCAGTCGCCACGAGCCACCGGACCCCGCAGGAGGACCTCCTGCACGTCGACGCCGGGGCCGTCGGCCGGGGACGGGCTCCAGCCGTCCGGACCCAGCGTCCAGCACCGCGTGTCGGGCGCGGTGATGAGGTCGAACAGGCGGGCCATCCGGTCGGTGGCGCTCTTGGCCTTGACCTGCACGAGCGCCTCCACCCGGCGATCCAGGTTGCGGTGCATCATGTCCGCACTGCCGATCCAGTACTCCTCGGTGCTGCCGCCCCCCTCGACCGGCTGGGCGCCGTTGCGGAAGTAGAAGATCCGCGAGTGCTCCAGGAACCGTCCGACAATCGAGCGAACGGTGATGTTCTCGGACAGCCCGGGGACGCCCGCGCGCAGCGCACAGATGCCGCGCACGGTGACGTCCACGCTCACCCCCGCCCGGGACGCCCGGTACAGCGCATCGATGACCCGTTCGTCCACGATCGAGTTCATCTTCAGCCGAACGAGGCCCCCACGGCCGGCCTTCTGGTGCTCGATCTCCCGCTCGATCCGGGTGATGATCCCCCGCCGGATGGAATGCGGTGCCACCAGCAGGTTCCGGTACTCGGTCTGCCGGGAGTACCCGGTCAGCACGTTGAACAGGTCGGTGAGGTCGGCGCCGATGTCCGGGTCGGCGGTCAGCAGGCCGAGATCCTCGTAGATGCGTGCGGTCTTCGGGTTGTAGTTGCCGGTGCCCAGGTGGCAGTAGCGCTGCAAGGTCTTGCCCTCCTGGCGGATCACCAGCGCCGTCTTGCAGTGGGTCTTGAGGCCGACGAGGCCGTAGACGACGTGCACGCCGGCCCGTTCCAGGGCCTTGGCCCAGGAGATGTTGGCCCGCTCGTCGAACCGGGCTTTGAGCTCCACCAGCGCAACGACCTGCTTGCCGGCCTCGGCGGCGGCGATGAGAGCGTCCACGATGGGGGAGTCGCCCGAGGTGCGGTACAGGGTCTGCTTGATGGCCAGCACCCGGGGATCCGCGGCGGCCTGCTCGATGAACCGCTGCACGGTGGTGGCGAACGACTCGTACGGGTGGTGCAGCAGCACGTCGCCGTCGCGCAACGTCGAGAACACGCTCTTGGGCGTCTCACCCTCGGCGAAGGCCGGATTGGTGGCCGGCACGAAGGGCGCGTCCTTGAGCAGGGGCTTGTCCGCTCCGTAGATCTGCCACAGGCTCGACAGGTCCAGTAGTCCCGGCACCTCCACGGAATCGGCCGGGTCGACGTCCAGC
Organism: Nakamurella sp.; assembly: GCF_044224575.1. Taxonomy (GTDB): domain Bacteria; phylum Actinomycetota; class Actinomycetes; order Mycobacteriales; family Nakamurellaceae; genus Nakamurella. Next base: position 35,975 of record NZ_JBGAKE010000001.1, on the reverse strand, counting down.
TCGGTCAGCAGCCAGTTCAGCACCCGCTCGCTGATCGTGTTGGTGACCTCCAGCCGCACCGGCGGGCCGAATCGGCGCCGGGCGAGTTCTCGTTCCAGCGCCTGCAACAGGTCCTCGTCCCGGTCCTCCTCGACCTCCAGGTCGGCGTTGCGGGTGAGCCGGAACTCCTGGTGCTCCACCACGTCCATGCCGGGAAAGAGTTGGCCCAGGTGGGCGGCGATCAGTTCCTCCAGGGGCAGGTAGTCGTACACCCCCCGGCGGACCTGGACGAACCGGTCGACGTTCGGCGGCACCTTGACCCGGGCGAACCGCTCGGACCCGCTCTCCGGATTCCGGACGACGACGGCCAGGCTCAGGCTCAGTCCCGAGATGTACGGGAACGGGTGCGCCGGATCGACCGCGAGCGGGGTGAGCACCGGGAAGATCTGCGCGGTGAAGTACTCGCCCAGCCGGGACCGGTCGGCGGCGTCCACCTCGCTCCACCGGACGATCCGGATGCCCGCCTCGGCCAGCGCCGGCCGGACCTCGTCGACGAAGCAGCGACCCTGCTGCTCCTGCAGCTCCCGGGTGCGGGCCGAGATCAACGCCAGCTGCTCGGATGCGGTCAGCCCGTCCGCGCTGGTGATCGACAGGCCCATGTCCCGGCGACGTTTGAGGCCGGCCACCCGCACCATGTAGAACTCGTCGAGATTGGAGGCGAAGATGGCCAGGAACTTGGCCCGCTCCAGCAGCTTCTGCCGCGGGTCCTGCGCCAGCGCCAGCACCCGGGCGTTGAAGTCGAGCCAGGACAGCTCCCGGTTGGAGAACCGGTCGTCGGGCAGCGGATCGTCCTCGATCTCGGCCACCACCGCACTGTCCAGCGCCACCTCGGACGGACCGCCGTGGAACGGTTCGACCAGTGTCTCGACGGTGGGATCGGCGGCGGCGGATTCCGCGGCGACCGCGGCATCCGCGGCGACCGCGGCATCCGCCGCCGCCGATCCCACCGTCGCCCGGGGCCGGCGGGTCCTCGTCGTGGCGCGCGCGGGCGCCCTGCCGTTACGGTCGGTCGTCGGTTCGGTGGCTTCGCTCGCGGTCACCGCGCCATTGTCCAGTCCGGGACGCACGGGGCGCTACATCCGAGGTGAACAGTGCGTCACGACGCGCCCGGTTCGGCGCGGGCCCGAGGGATAGGGTGACGGACGTCGTCGGCGCGAAGGAGCTTCAGGGTGGCCCGCAGTCCCGTGCACGAGAAGGGCAACGCCTGGCTCGTCTTCTGTCAGATCGTGATGTATCCGCTGGCGTTCCTCCTCGGGCGGCAGAAGGTATCGGGGGCCGAGCACGCGCGCCGGCGCGGCGGCTACCTGCTGGTGGCGAACCACATCTCCCACCTGGACCCGTTGTTCGACTCCGTCGCCGTCCGCAAGATCGGCCGCATCCCCCGATTCATGGCCAAGGCCTCACTGTGGAAGGTGCCGGTGCTCGGCCAGGCGCTGGCCAACTCCGAACAGATCCCGGTCGATCGGGCCGGGGCCGGCGCCGGTCAGAACAGCCTGGAGGCGGCGACGGCCGCCCTCCAGAAGGGCAAGGTCGTGCTCATCTACCCGGACGGCACGGTGACCCGGGACCCCGACATGTGGCCGATGAAGCCGCGGATGGGCGTCGGCGCGCTCGCGCTGGCCGGGGACTTCCCGGTGATTCCGGTGGCGCACTGGGGTTCCAACCACGTCTACACGTCCTACGTCGAGGGTCGCCGGTTCCACCCGCTGCCGCGCAAGGACGTCCACACCAGGTTCGGGGAGCCGGTCGACCTGGACGACCTGCGCGCCGGCCCGCACGATGCCCGGGCCGTGCGGGCGGCCTCGTTCCGGATCATGACCGCCGTCCGGGACCTGCTGGCCGAGGTCCGCGGCATCACCCCGCCGGCCGAGTTCTACGACCAGAAGAAGGCGGAGCGGCTGGCGCAGCGAGCCGCGCAGGTCGGCACGCCGTCGGCGACGACCGCTCCGACATCGCCGGTGTCGTCGCCGGAGACACCGGAGCGGTGACCGCCGACACCGGTGTCCTGGAACGGCTGGCGGTGCTCGGCGCGGGATCCTGGGGCACGACCTTCGCCAAGGTGCTGGCCGATGCCGGCCGCGACGTCACGCTGTGGGCGCGCCGCGAATCGGTGGCCACCGCGATCCGCGACACCCGCCGCAACCCGGACTACCTGCCCGGAGTCGACCTGCCCGAGAACCTCCATGGCACCTCGGATTTCGACGAGGCGTTGGCCGATGTGGACGCGGTGGTGCTGGCCGTCCCGAGTCAGGCGCTGCGGGAGAACCTGCGGGTGTTCCGGGACAGCCTGCCGCCCGTGGTGCCAGTGGTGTCGCTGGCCAAGGGCGTCGAGATCGGCACCGGCCTGCGGATGAGCGAGATCATCGCCCGGGTCGGCCAGGTCGACCCGGATCGCATCGTCGTGCTCACCGGCCCGAACCTGGCTGCCGAGATCGCGTTGGAACGGCCGACTGCCTCCGTGCTGGCCTGCACCGACCACGACCGGGCCCGCGCCGTGCAGGAAGCGTGCGCCACGCCCTACTTCCGGCCGTTCACCGTCACCGACGTGATCGGTGCGGAGATCGCCGGCACCGGCAAGAACATCATCGCGTTGGCGTGCGGTATCGCCGACGGCCTCGGGCTGGGCCTGAACGCGTCCGCCTCGCTGATCACCCGCGGGCTCAACGAGATGACCCGGCTCGGTGTGGAACTCGGGGCGACGCCGGCGACGTTCGCCGGCCTGGCCGGGCTGGGGGACCTGGTCGCCACCTGCTGGTCCCCGTTGTCGCGCAACCGGACCCTGGGCGGCCGGTTGGCCGCCGGCATCGGCCTGGACGCCGCGTTGGAGGCGGCCGGCGGGCAGGTCGCCGAAGGGGTGGTCAGCTGCCGGTCGGTGCGGGATCTGGCGGTGCGGCACCAGGTCGACATGCCGATCACCGAGGCCGTCTACCAGGTGTGTTACCGGCACCTGCCGCCCGGCCGGCTGATGGGATTCCTGATGGATCAGCCGCACAGCCCGGAGTGATCCCGGCCGCCCGGTGCATCGCTGTGTTGTGCCGGGGCCTGGCTCCGATGCCCCGATAGGGTTTAGCCATGAGCGAGGCTTGCCGAGCGAATCATCGATACCGCGGCGGCGCCCGCGGGAGGGGTGCGGAGCCTGCGAGCGCCCCGAGGAGGGCGGCGTCATGAGCGAGGCTTGCCGAGCGAATCATCGGTACCGCGGCGGCGCCCGCGGGAGGGGTGCGGAGCCTGCGAGCGCCCCGAGGAGGGCGGCGCAATGAGCGATGACCGGGTCCGGGTGGCCGTGGTGTTCGGCGGTCGCAGCGGTGAACACCCGGTGTCGTGCATCTCCGGTGCGGGAGTGCTCGCGAACATCGACACCGAACTGTTCGACGTCACCGCCATCGGCATCACCCCGGCGGGCCGTTGGCTGCACGTCGACGCCGCCGCCCTGCCGGCGGCGTCCGGACGTCAACTGCCGGCGGTGACCAACGGGTCGGTGGTGGCCCTGCCGGTCGATCCGACCGGTTCGACGCTGGTGTCCCTCGACCCGGCGGCGTCGTCGTGGGCCGCGCTCGACGTGGACGTGGTGTTCCCCGTCCTGCACGGTCCCTACGGCGAGGACGGCACGATCCAGGGCCTGCTCGAGCTGGCCGGTGTGCCCTACGTCGGCGCCGGCGTGCTGTCGTCGGCCGCCGCCATGGACAAGGAGTTCACCAAGAAGCTGCTGGCCGCGGAGGGCCTGCCGGTCGGCGATTGGGTCGTGCTGCGACCCGGCGCCGCGACGCTGACGGTCGAGCAGCGGGAGCGGCTGGGGTTGCCGGTCTTCGTCAAGCCGGCCCGGGCCGGCTCCTCGTTGGGGGTCAGCCGGGTGGCGGACTGGGCCGATCTGGACCGGGCGATCGCCATCGCCCGGGAGGCGGACCCCAAGGTGCTGGTCGAGGCGGCCGTGGTCGGCCGCGAGATCGAGTGCGGTGTCCTGGAGTATCCGGACGGCCGGATTGTGGCCTCGCCGACCGCGGAGATCCACGTCGGCGGCGGGCACGAGTTCTATGACTTCGACGCCAAGTACCTGGACGACACCGCGGCCACCTTTGACATCCCGGCCGACCTGCCGGACGCGGTCACCGCGCGCATCCATGAACTGTCCCGGCAGGCGTTCACCGCGCTGGACGCGCAGGGCATGGCCCGGGTGGATTTCTTCGTCCGGCCCGATGGCGACCCGGCCGACCGGGTGGTCATCAACGAGGTCAACACCCTGCCCGGGTTCACCCCGATCTCGATGTATCCGGCGATGTGGGCCAAGGCCGGCCTGTCGTACCGGGAGCTGATCACGGTGCTGCTGCGCACCGCGGTGGCCCGGGGCACCGGCCTGCGCTGAGCCCTATTCGCCGTCGGCGGGCTGCGGCACGCCACCCAGGCAGATGTCCCGCTTCGGCAGTGTCGCTGCGATGAGCGTGGACGCGTCCTGCCAGGGGCCGGTGGAGGTGACCTCACCGGGCACGGTCAGCGCGACCCGCACCGACCGGTCGACGACGAAGTAGGTGGTGTCGCCCCCGGTCGACAGCGGCAGCCAGGCGACCCCGTCGACCTCCTGGACGGCGGCCGTGCAGGTCAGCTCGGCCGGGGTCGGGATGCCGCAGCGCAGCACGACCGGCGGCTCGCCCCAGGCGGCCGCTCCGGTGAGCGACGGGTCGTCGCCGTGCTCGATCTGACGGCGCGGCAGCCCGCCGAGTTCCGCGGGCAACGCGGCGACGAGCGCGGCGCAGGCGGGGGTCGTGGCGCCGGGGGCCTGGACCCCGGCGAGCAGCAGCGGGTCGTCCACCGACCGGTCCGGCCGGTTGCTGACGATCCGGGCACCGACGATGACGCCGACCACGGCGATAAGCGCGACGGCGACCGCCGCGTAAACCCGCCAACGCGGGAAGCCACGCGGATCGGCCGGCGCCGATGGGGATGGGGGCGGCGCGGTCAGAGGTGCACCACGGGGCAGGTGAGCGTGCGGGTGATGCCGGCGACCCCCTGCACCCGGGCGACGACCAGCTTGCCGAGTTCGTCGACCGACTGCGCCTCGGCCCGCACGATGACGTCGTACGGACCGGTGACGTCTTCGGCGCTGGTCACTCCGGGCAGCTCGGCGATCGCCTGGGCCACTGCAGCGGCCTGACCGACCTCTGTCTGGATGAGGATGAACGCCTGCACCACGATGTGCCCCTTCCATCAGTCCGTGACGGTTCCGGGTCGCCCGATTCCGCCGCCTGAGCGTAGTCGGCCGAGCTGGCGGGGCCGCAATCGGGACGGTCGGCCGACCTGGCGGGGCCGCAATCGGGACGGTCGGCCGGCGGCGGGGCCCCAGGCGGGCCCGGATCGGCAATGATGAGCGCGGCGGATCGGCGAACCGCGATCGATCCGCATGTCACGAGCGAGGTGCCCCATCAGCAGCGAACCGCCCACCCTGGCCAGCACCGGCGAGTTCTCGGTGATCGACGCGCTCGTCGCCCGAACCGGCCAGCCGGCAAGCACCCTGCTCGGGCCCGGCGACGACTGTGCGGTGGTCAGCGCACCCGACGGTCGGGTGGTGGCGACCGTGGACGTCCTGGTCGACGGGGTGCATTTCCGCACCGATTGGGCGACCGGCGAGCAGATCGGCCGGCGGGCCGCCCTGGCGTCCTTGGCCGACGTGGCGGCCATGGGTGCGTCCCCGACGGCCCTGCTGGTCGGGCTGTCCGCCCCGGGTGAGACGCCGATCGAGCTGGTGATGGACATCGGCCGGGGACTCGACGCCGAGGCGAGCAGGGCGGGAGCGGGGATCGTCGGCGGCGACATCACCCGCTCACCCGTGTTGACCATCTCGGTGACCGCGCTGGGCGACCTGGCGGGCCGGGAGCCGGTGCGCCGGTCCGGGGCCCGGGTCGGCGACGTGGTGGCGGTCAACGGGCGGCTCGGCTGGGCCGCGGCCGGGTTGGCGGTGCTGTCCCGCGGGTTCCGCTCGCCCGCCGCGCTGGTCGGGGCCTACCGGGTGCCCGAGCCACCGCTGGCGGCCGGGGTCGCGGGGGCGCAGGCCGGGGCCACCGCGATGATCGATGTCTCGGACGGGCTGGTCGCCGATCTGGGGCACATCGCCGACGAGTCCGGGGTCGGCATCGAGGTCGCGACCAGGTCGCTGCCGGTGCACGACCGCCTCACCGAGGTCGCCTCGGCCCTGGGCCGGGACCCGATGCAGTGGGTGCTGACCGGCGGCGACGACCATGCGCTCGCGGCCACCTTCCCGCCGGGCCGCGCGCCGTCCGGTGACTGGGTGGTGATCGGCGTGGTGCGCGAGGGCAGCGGGGTGCTGGTCGACGGCACGCTCTGGGATTCGGCCGGCGGCTGGGACCATTTCGCCTGATCGGCGATTTCACGCGGCCTGCGGAACTCCGGCCGGTGTCAGGCCGGCGGATTTTCCGCGGGCATCCGGCCGGCGCCGGGTCCCGGCGGCCGGTCGGGGAGCCGATACCCTCCCCGCATGCCGGCACCGCTGAGTTCCCTGGTCGACCCGGAGTGGGCGCAGGCCCTGGAGCCGGTGGCCGGCCAGGTGTCGGCGATGGGTGATTTCCTCCGGGCCGAGGTGGCGGCGGGGCGGTCGTACCTGCCGGCCGGCAATCAGGTCCTGCGAGCCTTCGAACGTCCGCTGAGCAACGTCCGGGTGCTGGTGGTCGGCCAGGACCCGTATCCGACCCCGGGCCATCCGATCGGCCTCTCGTTCGCCGTCGATCGGCACGTGCGGCCGATCCCCCGGTCGCTGGCCAACATCTACCGCGAACTGTTGGCCGACACCGGCATCACAGCGCCCCAGCACGGCGATCTGACCGCCTGGTCGGACCAGGGGGTGCTGCTGCTGAACCGGGTGCTGACCGTGCAGCCCGGCAAGTCAGCCTCGCACCGCGGCAAGGGCTGGGAGCCGGTCACCGAGCAGGCGATCCGTGCGCTCGTCGAACGCGGCGGCCCGCTGGTCGCCATCCTGTGGGGCCGGGACGCGCAGACCCTGCGGCCCATGCTGGGCGACACCCCCATCGTCGAATCGGCGCACCCGTCGCCGATGTCGGCGGACCGCGGATTCTTCGGGTCCCGGCCGTTCTCCCGGGTCAACCGTTCGCTGGTCGAGCAGGGCGGCGAACCGGTCGACTGGACGTTGTGACGCCTGGTGCGGCGCCGGCCGCGGGATCCCGCGGCCGCCGGCCGGGCCGGCTGACCGCGGCGCTGTTCGCCGGTGGCATCGCCACGTTTGCCGAGCTCTATGCGGTGCAGGCGGTCCTGCCCGGGCTGGCCGCCGAGTTCGAACTGACCGAGTCGCAGGCGACCCTGGCGGTCTCGGTGGCCACCGGCGCACTGGCGATCTCCGTGCTGCCCTGGGCCGCCCTGGGTGATCGGCTCGGCCGGGCGCGGGCCATGCGGGTGTCCGCCGTGGTCGCCGCCGTCTCCGGCCTGCTGGTGGCCCTCGCGCCGACGTTCGCGGTCCTGCTCGCGTTGCGGGCGGTGTCCGGGGCCGCACTGGGCGCGTTGCCGGCGCTGGCCGTGGCGCACCTGGTGTCGTCCGCACCACCGGCCCGGGTGGCCGGGATCGGCGGCCTGTACATCGCCGGCACGACGATCGGCGGGCTGTCGGGTCGGGTGCTCACCGGCGCCGTCGGCGGTCTGTTCGGTTGGCGGTGGGGTCTGGTGACGACGGCCCTGTTCGTCGCGATCGCGGCGGCGGTTTTCGCGGTGCTGCTCGACTCCGGGCCGAAGGTCGGGGCCGACCCCCACGCCGCGGGCCAGTGGTCCCGGGTGCGGCTGGCGATGGCCGACCGGGTGGTCTGGGTGTTCTACGCGCAGGCGTTCCTGCTGATGGGGGCGTTCGTCACGGTCTACAACCTGCTGTCGTTCCGGCTGCTCGGCGACCCCTACCGGATGCCGGCCTCGCTGGTCAGCCTGCTGTTCCTGACCTATCTGGTGGGCACCGTCGGATCGTCCGGGGTGGGCCGACTGGTCGCCGCGTTCGGTCGCCGTCGGGTGTTGGCCGGAGCCGGCGCGACGATGGCGGTCGGCGCGGCGATCACCGTGCCGACGCCGCTGTGGTCGGTGCTGGCCGGCCTCATCCTGCTGACCTTCGCGTTCTTCGTCGCTCATGCGATCGCCGCGACCTGGGCGGGCGAGCGGGTGCCGGCCGCCCGGTCCCAGGCATCCGCGGTGTACTCGTTGGCCTACTACGCCGGGTCGAGCCTGGTCGGCCTGGTGGGGGCCGCGTTGTATGCCCGATTCGGCTGGACCGGTTCGACGGTGCTGGTGGTCGCCATCAGCGGGGCGGCCGCGGTCGTGGCGTTCCTCGGCGCGCCGCGCTCGGATCGGTGGGCGGAGCGGCAAAGTTCTACCTCGTGAGCGCCAGTGCGTCCCCACCCGACATTCCCGAGGGAATGCTCAAACCGTCGATCTGGATGTGCCTGCGGCTGTCGGTGTCGATCGTCGCGCTGCTGTGGGTCTACTACTCGATCCCGGTCAAGGGCGCCGATGGTGACTCCGACCTGCCCTGGCTGATCCTGGAGCTGGTCATCTTCGGCGCCATCGTCGGCGTGCAGGTGCCGCTGATCACCCGGGCCCGCTACCCCCTGCTGCGGGGCATGGAGTCGCTGGCGCTGACCATCCTGCTGTTCATCCTCATCTTCGCCCGGGTCTACCTGAGCAACTCGGCCGCCGATCCGGCGGTGTTCACCCAGCCCCTGGACAAGGACACGGCCGTGTATTTCACCGTCACGGTGTTCGCGACGGTGGGCTTCGGCGACATCGTTGCCGCGTCCAACCCGATGAAGCTGCTGGTGACCCTCCAGATGCTGCTCAACCTGGTGGTGTTCGGCCTGGTCATCCGGGTCATCTCGTCGGCGGCGCAACGCGGCGCGGCCCGCAAGAAGGCCGATTCGGGCTGAGCCGGTCAGCGCCCGGTCAGCGCCCGGTCACACCGGCAGGGCCGTGAGGGGCTTCGGTCCGGGAACCGGCAACAGGAAGGTCACCACGAACGCCACCGCGACCGCGATGACGACCTGCGGGGTCACCGAGATGCCGTCGGCGCCCAGCAGCAAGGTGGCCAACAGCGTGGATGTCATCGGCAGCCGCAGCATGGCCGCGCACATCGCGCCGATGCCCATCGCGATGGCCGGGGCCAACGCCATGCCCGGCAGTCCGGACGCGGCGATACCGATCGCGGCACCGATGAACATCGACGGGAACACCGGGCCACCGCGGAATGCGCTCAGCGACAGGCTGTAGGCGAAACCCTTGCAGATCACCAGCAGGATCAGCGCGCCGACGGAGTACTCGGTGGCGTGGCTGACGAGTTGCGGCAGCGCGTCCTGGCCGGAGAACAGCACCTGGGTGAAGCTGTTGCCGGTGACCAGCTGGTAGGTCATGGCACTCGCCCCGACGACCAGGCCCAGGCCGGCGGTGACCAGGACCCGGTTCATGTGCACCAGCGGCCGCAGGGACAGCCCGCCCCACCGGATCAGCCAGCCGAGACCGGCGCCCACGACCCCCATGACGATCGCCCAGCCGAGCGACCCGACGGTCGGGTCGACGTCGGGCGGCACGGTGCCCAGGGACAGCGAGAAGGTGCCCAGGCCGGTGACGTTGCCCAGGCCCAGAAAGATCAGGGCGCCGATCCCGGAGGCGAGCAGGCCGGGCAGGGCGACCAGACTCAGGGTGGCGCCGCCGATCCCGGCCACCTCCATGATCAGGAAGGCGCCGAGCACCGGCGAGCCCAGCAGCGTGCTGACCGCCGCGAAGCTGCCGGCCGAGGCCATGATGGTGGCCGCCATCGGCGGGGCGTCCTTGCGGACCAGATGCACGGTCAGCGCGGCCAGGCCGCCGCCGATGGCGATCAACGGGGCTTCCGGGCCGAGGACCGCGCCCAGGCTCAACGTGGTCAGCGCGGCCAGGAAGACCCCGACCAACTCCTTGCCGCTGGGCGGGCCGCCGCCGGCCTGGAAGCCGAAGGCCGGGGAGTGGCCGCAGTTGCCGGGCAGGTAGCGGACCGTCAACCCGGTGAGCAGGCCACAGAGCAGCAACCAGGGCAGGGGCCACCAGGCCGGGGCCGTCCCACCCATCGTGTCGTGGGGCAGCGTGGTGAAGATGTAGGTCTGGATCTTGCTGACCAGGGTCAGGAAGCCGTAGGCGACCGCGGAGATGGGGATGCCCAGGATCGCCGCGAGGATCAGCGCGGACAGGTACGCGGGGGAGCGGATGACCTTGCGGGGGTCCATCGCCGCGGGATCGGCCGCCGGTCCGGGTTTCGGCGCCGGTGCCGCTCCGGCGGGCGGTGATGCGGCCGGCGGGGTGGTCGAGTCGGCCATCGGGCACCTCTCGTGACGGAAGGGTTGTCCGAGCGGTCAACATATCCCGCCGCCTCACCCCCGGCCGAGCGCCGGTCGGCCACGTCCCCCGAGTTCACCCGAGGCGGATAGCTTCGCTACAGCAGGGTGGCGTCCCAGGTGCTGATGGCGTGCGGGGATCGATTGGGTCGCACCGTCCGGTCGATGCCGTCGAACGCGCCGACGGCGGCGAGCAACGACGGCAGCAGCATGAGCGCGCCGATCCCCGAATGCCCGGTCATCGACCAGTCGGTGAGCGGGTCGCGGCCCAGCAGTCCGAGCAACCGGGGGTGGCCCCGCTCCGGAGCCAGCGAGGACACGATGAAGTAGGTGTCCGCGCCCGGGGCGAGCCGATGGGCGAGCACAGCGGCGACCGTGCTCGGCAGGTCGTGGACGATCACCGGAGTGCGCCGGGTCGCCGCCTGCGCGACGAAGCCGGTCAGTGCGGCCAGGTCCGGTCCGCCGCCGACCCGGAGCATGTCCAACGAGTTGCCGCCGGCCCGGCGGACCCGGAACAGGCCGTCCCGGACGGCGGCGGCCTTGCGGATCCAGGCGTTGTCGTCGATGCCGGACCCTCGGGAAGTGGCGTCCACCGGCTCCATCCCGGTCAGCGCGGCGGTCAAGGCGGCCACCGGGGTGCTCACCCCGACCCCGCAGGTCGCCCCGATCAACAGATCCGAGCCGGCGTCGACGGCCGCGTCGGCACGGTCCCTCCCGGCCTGCACTGCCGCGGCCAGCCCGGCGGCGTTCATGGCGTCGACCAGGTCGATCCGGCCGGCCGGCCGGGCGCCGGCGATCCGGTCGGGCACCTCGGGGACGGGCTCGCGCAGGCCGACGTCGACGACCGAGACACAGGTTCCGCTCGCCGCGGCCAGCCCGGCGGCGACGCCGACCCCGGTCGCCAGGTCGGCCGCGCGACGACGGGTTTCGCCCGGCGGCGTGGCCGAGACGGACAGCTCGGCGATGTCGTGATCGGCCGCGAACACCGTCAGCCGCGGGCGCGGTCGCAGCGGCGCCTCGACGGACCCGCGGGCACCGGCCAGCAGGTCGATCACCGACGCCCAGACACCGAAGGCACCGACCGGCAACAGCTCGCGGACGTCCGCGGCGGTGAGTACGGCCTCATGGTCCAGGGCCGGCACCGGCGGCAGGTCGGCGTCCATCGGGCCCAGTATGCCGACCCGGGTCCGGCCGCCGACCGGGCGGGCTCGGCGAGATTGCCGATCGACGGTGCACCAGATCGTAAAGCGATGTGAAAAACCGCAGCTCACAGGGAACTGTCAGAGTTCCCGGTTACGGTCGGGCCACCGGATCGACGGTGATCCGGATCGACGGAAGGAGGACCCGATGGTCTACCTGTGGCGTTACGCCGATGAGGCGGGGGTCGTCGCCGATGGCCCGGACATCGCCTTCGCCTCCCAGGAGGAGGCCGAGGGTTGGCTCGGCGAGACCTGGCCGGAGCTCCTGGACCACGGCATCGCCGAGGTCTCCCTGTTCAACGATCACCAGGCGGTCTACGGGCCGATGGCGCTGGCCGAGTCGGCCTGACCGCGACGTCGCGGGGGCCGGCCCCGGGCCGGGCTCCGGCCGGTCAAAACCGGTGCCGGGCCCGGCAGCGGCCCACCTAGGATTGCCGGGTGAACTCCACCGTCGATCAGGGACCTGACCCCGCACCCGGTTCGGTGCCGAACCTGGCCAAGCAGTACGACCCGGCGGCGGTCGAGGTACCCCTGTACGAGCGGTGGACCAGGGCGGGCTACTTCAAGGCCGACGAGCAGCGGGTGCTCAGCGGTGAACGCCGGCCTTTCTCCATCGTGCTGCCGCCGCCGAATGTCACGGGCAGCCTGCACATCGGGCACGCCCTGGACCACACCCTGATGGACGTCCTCACTCGCTGGCACCGGATGTCCGGCGACGAGGCGCTGTGGCTGCCCGGCATGGACCACGCCGGGATCGCCACCCAGACCGTCGTCGAGCGGCAACTCGCGCTCGACGGCAAGACCCGGCACGACTACGGGCGCGACCTGTTCGTGCAGAAGGTCTGGGACTGGAAGCACGAGTCCGGCGGCGCGATCCTGGGCCAGATGAAGCGCCTGGGCGATTCCGTGGACTGGGATCGCGAGCGGTTCACCCTGGACGAAGGCCTGTCCGACGCCGTCCAGACCATTTTCAAGCGGATGTTCGACGACGGCCTGATCTACCGGGCCGAGCGGATCATCAACTGGTGCCCGGGGTGCCTCACCGCGTTGTCCGACATCGAGGTCGAGCACTCCGACGACGACGGCGAACTGGTCTCGATCCGCTACGGCTCGCCCGACGGCGGCGACGGCGTGGTGGTGGCCACCACTCGGGTGGAGACCATGCTGGGCGACACGGCCATCGCCGTGCACCCCGACGACGAGCGGTACCGGCACCTGATCGGCCGCACGGTGCTGCTGCCGATCGTCGATCGGGAGATCCCGGTCGTCGCCGACGACCACGTGGAGCCGCAGTTCGGCACCGGCGCGGTGAAGGTCACCCCGGCGCACGACCCGAACGACTTCGAGATCGGCCGCCGGCATGACCTGCCGGCGCTCACCATCATGAACGAGGCGGCCGAGATCACCGGCACCGGAACGCGGTTCGACGGCATGGACCGGTTCACCGCGCGGATCGCGGTGAAGGAGGAGCTGCGCGCGCAGGGCCGGATCGTCGCCGAGAAGGTCCCGTACGTGCACGCCGTCGGGCACTGCTCCCGCTCCGACGACGTCATCGAACCGCGGTTGTCCACCCAGTGGTTCGTCCGGGTGGAGTCCCTCGCGAAGGCGGCCGGTGACGCGGTCCGCGACGGCCGGACGACGATCCACCCGCCGGAACTGGCCGCGCGCTACTTCGACTGGGTCGACAACATGCACGACTGGTGCATCTCCCGGCAGCTCTGGTGGGGGCACCGCATCCCGGTCTGGTACGGCCCTGACGGGCAGATGCGGGCGGTCGGCCCCGGCGAGGAACCGCCGGGCGAGGGCTGGACCCAGGATCCGGACGTGCTCGACACCTGGTTCTCCTCCGGCCTGTGGCCGTTCTCGACCATGGGCTGGCCGCGGGAGTCGGACACGCTCAAGGCGTTCTACCCGACGTCGGTGCTGGTCACCGGCTACGACATCCTGTTCTTCTGGGTCGTCCGGATGATGATGTTCGGGCTCTACGGGACCAGCACCGACGACGGCGAGCCCCAGGTGCCGTTCGCCACGGTGGCCCTGCACGGCCTGGTCCGCGACCAGTACGGCAAGAAGATGTCCAAGTCCCGCGGCAACACGGTCGACCCGCTGAAGTGGATCGACACCTACGGGGCCGACGCGCTGCGCTTCACCCTGGCCCGCGGATCGAACCCGGGGGCCGACCAGGCGATCGCCGAGGAGTGGGTCGCCGGCGCCGGCAAGTTCTGCTCGAAGCTGTTCAACGCCACCCGGTTCGCGCTGCTCAACGGCGCCGTGGTGCCCGACGTGCCGCTGATCGAGTCGCTGCTGACCCCGGCCGACCGGTGGATCCTGGACCGGTTTGACGAGATGACCGTCGCCACCACGGATCTGCTGGCCGACTTCCAGTTCGCCAAGGCGGCCGAGGGGCTCTACCACTTCGCCTGGGACGAGGTCTTCGACTGGTACCTCGAGCTGGCCAAGGTCCAGATCTACGGCAACGAAGACGGTGCCGGCGCGGCCGACCGGCTGGTGACCACCCGGCAGGTGCTCGGCACCGTCCTGGACGGACTGCTCCGGTTGCTGCACCCGTTCGTGCCGTTCGTCACCGACACCCTGTGGACGACGTTGACCGGCGAGGAATCGCTGGTGATCGCCGACTGGCCGGCGCCGTCCGGTCGCCCCGTTGACCCGGCGGCGGCCGCCTGGGTGGCCGACATCCAGGTGCTCTCCACCGAGATCCGCCGGGTCCGGGCCGATCAGAAGGTGCCGCCGAGCCGGCCGCTGCCGGCCCGCATCACCGTGCCGACCGCCGGGCTGGACGCGGCGGCCCGCGCGCTGACCCGGCTCACCGAACCCGCAGACGGGTTCCACGCCACCGTGACGTTGCCCGTCCGGCTATCGTCCGGCACCGCCACGGTCGAGCTGGACACCAGCGGTGTCCTCGACGTCGCCGCCGAGATCGCCAGGGCCACCAAAGATCTCGCCGCCGCGTCGAAGGAGGTCGGGGACTGCGGGCGCAAGCTCGGCAACGCCGACTTCCTGGCCAAGGCACCCGACGCGGTGGTCGGCAAGATCCGCGGCCGGCTGGACAAGGCCGAGCAGGACGTCGCCCGGCTCACCGACCGGCTGCGGCAGTTGCGCGAGGGCGGACGATGAGCGGGGACCCGGGCCGCGATGGAGCGAACGACGACCCGCTCGGCTGGGACGCCGACGCGGTCGAACCGGCCGACCTCGGACTCGATCTCTCGGCGGACGACGCCGCCGACATCGCCGAGGCGACGGCCGACCTCGACGACCAGGCGCCGGACGGGACCACCGCGCTGGTGCCGGACTCGCCGCCGCTGACCCTGGCGTACGTCGAGTCGTTGCTCGACACCCGCCGCAACGAGGTGCAGATCTCGCCGACGCTGGACCGGATCACCGCGCTGCTGGACGTACTGGGCAACCCGCAGCGCAGCTACCCCGTCATCCTGATCGCCGGCACCAACGGTAAGTCGTCCACCGCCCGGATGGTCGACGCGCTGCTGACCCGGTTCGGCCTGCGCACGGGCCGGTTCACCTCGCCGCACCTGCAGTCGGTGACCGAGCGGATCGCCCTGGACGGCGAACCGATCAGCGCGGACCGTTACGTGCAGACCTATGAGGACGTGGCCCCTTTCATCGACATCGTCGATCAGGGATCGGCCCGGGCCGGCGGCGTGCCGTTGTCCAAGTTCGAGATCCTCACCGCGATGGCCTACGCCGTCTTCGCGGACGCCCCGGTCGACGTCGCCGTGGTCGAGGTCGGGTTGGGTGGCACCTGGGACTCGACCAACGTCGTCGACCCCGCCATCGCGGTCATCACCCCGGTCGGCATCGATCACACCGAGTTCCTCGGCTCGACGCTGCGGGAGATCGCGACGAACAAGGCGGGCATCGTCAAGGCCGATTCGGTGGCGATCGTCGGGCCGCAGGAGCCGGACGCGATGACCGCGATCCTGCGCCGGACGGTCGAGGTCGACGCGGCGGTCGCCCGGTTCGGCAGCGAGTTCTCCGTGCTCGACCGGTCGTTCGCGGTCGGCGGGCAGCGGCTGACGCTGCAGGGGCTGGGCGGGGTCTACGAGGACGTCTTCCTGCCGCTGGCCGGTGAGCACCAGGCGGTCAATGCGGCCCTGGCGCTGGCCGCGGTCGAGGCGTTCTTCGGCGCCGGCGCGGCCCGGCAGCTGGACCTCGCGCCGGTCCAGGACGGGTTCGCGGCGGCCTCGTCGCCGGGCCGGTTGGAGCGGGTCCGCGCCTCGCCGACGATCCTGGTGGACGCGGCGCACAACCCGCACGGCGCCGCCGCGTTGGCCGCCGCGTTGGCGGCCGAGTTCTCCTTCGTCCGGCTGGTCGGGGTGCTCGCGGTGATGGCCGACAAGGACGTCACCGGCATCCTGGACGCCCTGGCGAACACGTTCGACGAGGTGGTCGTCACCCGCAACTCCTCGCCGCGGTCGATGGACCCGGCGGAGCTGGCCGCGCTGGCCGAGGACGTCTTCGGCGACGGTCTGGTGCATGTCGCCGCGCGGATGGACGACGCGATCGAGCTCGCCGTGCAACTCGCCGAGACCGACGTCGCGGACGTCGCCGGGACCGGAGTGGTGATCACCGGCTCGGTGGTGTCCGCGGGTGACGGGCGCGCGCTGGCCGGTTTGGCGCCGGCATGAACGAGACCGGCATGAACGAGGCCGGCCCCCAGCCGGACGCCGCCGCGCGCGAGTACGCCCGGCGCGAGGCGGCGATCAACAAGGGCCTACGCGGGGTGATGTCGGCCACCCTGGTGCTCGAGGCCATCGTGGTGTTGCTGGCGCTGCCGGTGGCGATCAACACCGACGGCGGCGTCGGCCCGGTGTGGGTGGTGCTCATCTGCCTGCTGGCGGTCGCCCTCATCGGCTGCTGCGTGATCATCCGGCGGCCGTACGCGCTGACCACGATCCTGGTGCTGCAGGCGTTGATGATCGCCGGCTGGTTCATCACCCCGACCCTGGGGGTGATGGGGCTGGTCTTCGCCGCCGTCTGGGCGTTGATCCTGTGGTTCCGCGCCGAACTTCGTCGGCGGCTGGCGGCCGGTACGCTGCCGGAGCCGCCGCCCAGTGGTTCCTGAGCGGTCGGCCGACAGCCCGTCTCCGACCCGCACGCTCTCAAACACTCAAGGAGTGGTTCTCGCCATGTCTGAACGCACGCTCGTCCTGATCAAGCCCGACGGTGTCGAGCGGCACCTGGTCGGCGAGATCCTGTCCCGGATCGAGCGCAAGGGCCTGTCGCTGGTCGCCCTGGAGTTGCGCACCGTCGAGCTGGCGGTCGCCGAGGAGCATTACGCCGAGCACAAGGGCAAGGGTTTCTACCAGGGCCTGCTCGACTTCATCACCGGCGGCCCGCTGGTGGCCGCGGTCGTCGAGGGTCCCCGCGCGGTGACCGCGTTCCGGCAGCTGGCCGGCGGCACCGACCCGGTGGAGAAGGCCGCCACCGGCAGCATCCGCGGCGACTTCGGCCTGGAGACCCAGTACAACCTGGTGCACGGTTCGGACTCGCCGGAGTCGGCGGCTCGGGAGATCGCGCTCTGGTTCCCCGGCCTGTGACGGCAGAGCCGGGGTTGGATTCCGCGGTCCCCGTCATCCGGCGGGTCGGCCCCGGCCTTCGGGCATCCTCGGCGGAGTCGGCTGCTTCCATGGCCGCCGACAGCTCTTTCGGTGTCGCGCTGGTCGGCCTGTGGCACGAGGTGGCGCAGGCCGGCGGCGGGGTCGGCTTCACCGACACGACCGATCGGGCGGACGTGGCCCGGCTGGTCGCGCCGATCGTCGATGATCTGCGCAGGGGCCGGGCCCTGGCGGTGGCCGTCGACCAGGGCCGGCGGCTGGTCGGCGCGGCGGTGCTGCACCCGGGGCCGGGCGCCCGCGCGCACACCGGCCGGCTCGACCTGCTCGTGGTGGAGCCGGCGCTGACCGGCTGCGGACTGGGCCGGGCGATGCTGACCGCGCTGCTGGACGATGCCCGAGCCCGTGGGCTGGACCGGGTCGGTGTCGAATTCGGGCAGGATGACCGGGTGCAGCGGTTCTTCGAACGGTTCGGCTTCCAGGTGTGGGGCCGCCGGCCCGGCTGGCAGCGACTGGGCCCCGGCGTCGACCGGGACGAGACCATCATGGGGTTGGTGCTGTGAGCATGGGGGTCGTGCAGTGAGTAGCGCCTCCGGCCGGCGAGTCATCGACCTGTCCCACGTGATCGTCGAGGGCATGGTCACCTACCCCGGTATCCCGGGCCCGACCCTGGGCTGGCATCTCACGTTCGACGAATCGGCCGCGCACTACGCCGCCGGCACCGAGTTCGCCATCGGCACCATCTCGATGGCGGCGAACACCGGCACCTACCTGGACACCCCGGCGCACCGTTACCGGGACGGGGAGGATCTGTCCCGGCTGAGCCTGGACAAGATGGTCGACCGGCCCGGGGTGGTGGTCCGGGTGCGGAACCGGGACACGCGCGATGGGCGAGCGATCGGCGAGGCACAGCTGCGGGCGGCGCTGGGCGACGTCGATCCCGTCGGGATGGCGGTGCTGGTCGAGACCGGGCACAGCGACCGCTGGGGCACACCGGCGTACTTCGCCGAGCATCCCTACCTGACCGACGACGCGGTCGAGTTCCTGATCTCGACCAAGCCGTCCCTGGTCGGCATCGACTCGCTGAACATCGACTCGACGCACACCGGCCGGCGGCCGGCGCACAGCTGGCTGCTGGCGGCGCGGATCCCGGTGGTCGAGCATCTGACCGGACTGGCCGACCTGCCGGACACGGGGTTTCGGTTCACCGCGGCGCCACCGGCGGTGCGGGGAATGGGGACCTTCCCGGTGCGGGCGTTCGCCGTCGTCGGCGGCTGACCGGCCTCGCCGGGTCGGGATCGTCGCGCCGGGTCAGCGGTGCTGGCCGCGCCGCCCGGTGGCCAGGAAGGCCCAACCGACGGTGACGGTGCCCATGAGCAGCAGGCCGAGCCCCAGCACGACGGGCCAGACGATGTCCAGGCCGGTGCTGGCCAGGACCATCGCGGTCGGGACCGGCTCCCCGGTCGGTTCGGTGACCGGCGTCCACACGGTGGCGGCGGCAGCTGCGCCGGCGGACAGCACACTCAAGGCCATCAGCGACACCGACAGCACGCCGGCGGTGAGCCACCGTCGGACGCTGGGGGTCCTGGTCTTCATGGCCATCGTGGGGTCGCAGTGTCCTGTCTGTGGTCGCGGGCGAATCGTGGGGTCACGGTGAAGACGTGTGAGGCCGCCGTGTGGTTGCCTCTCGAGTCGACCTGAATGGACAGGATGTCCAGTGTGGTCAACCAGCCAGTGTAGGAACCTCGGGGCGGGAACGGTCACGGCGCGCCGATCGACGACCGTGGTGGGGGCGCGCGCGGCGCCGCGACCCGCGCGGCCGGGCTGTGGGATAATCATGGCGACGCGTCGCTGGCATGGGTCAGCGGTGCGTTCGGGCGGGTCGACTTCAGCATCCGCCGCGCCGATCGGCGATCCGTGTTTCTTACCCGGAGACCGCCAACCGGGCCGCGGCGGAAATGGCGTCGTTCGTTCGACCACCAGACTTCCCGGAGGCCTACCGGCCCCGGTCCATTGACCCGTAGGGCCCCTGTGCGGACGCGTTTTCACGCGCCCGGGGGTCCGTGAGAGGAACGTCGCGATGACGCTGACCCTGGAATCCGCACTGGCCGACCTGCCCGCCAAGCCTCGCGTGCACGAGTTGTCCAAGCGGGTGGGCACCACCAGCAAGGAAATGATCGCCGTGCTCAACGAGCGCGGCCTGACCGTGAGCAGCGCCTCGGCCTCCGTGCCGCGCGCGGTTGCCATCGCGGTCATCGAGCACTATCTGGGCGTGCCGGTGCCGATCGAGCCGGACGAATCGCCGACCGAATCGCCCACCGCGGGGGACTCGGCGGTCGGGGCCCCGGCTCACCAACGGCCGCCGGTCGAGTCGACCGCGGTCGAGCGGCCGGTCGCCGATGACCCCGGTACGCGCAAGCCGGCAGGCGACCCCCTGGCCCCGCTGTTCCTGCCCCCGAGCGAGACGGTCACCGTGCCATCCGAGGTCCGGCCGGCCGAGGATCGTGGCCGACCCGATGAGGAGGACGGGGCCGAGGAGGCGCCCGCCAAGCGGTCCCGGCGGCGGCGTGGCCGCCCGGCCGGCCGCAGATCCGAGCCGGAGGAGGCCACCGAAGCCACCGAAGCCACCGAGGCCGTCGAGGCCGCGACACCGGAACCGGAGGCGGACGAGGCCGAGGCGCCCGCCGATCAGGGCCCCGATCCCGATCAGGACGAGTCCTCCGACGGCGGTGCCCGCCGTCGTCGTCGCCGCGGTCGGCGCGGCCGCGGCCGGACGGTCGATACGGACGAGCAGGATGAGGACGACGCCGGGGAGGACCAGACCCCCGCCGGACCGACCGACACCGAGGAACCGGCCGAGTCCGAGGACGATGCCGAGGACGCCGCGACCGAGTCGGCCGCGGGCGCCGAGGTGGACGCCGAAGAGGACAGCGGCGGCGGCGGTGGCAGCCGTCGCCGGCGTCGTCGTCGCCGGCGCACGTCCGGTGATGAAGGCAGCACGCGTGAGGACGACCCCGACAACACCGTCGTGCACGTGCGCGAATCGCGGGCGGCCGCCCCGGCGGTCAACAACGAGGTCCAGGGCGTCCGCGGGTCGACCCGGCTGGAGGCCAAGCGGCAGCGCCGGCGCGACTCCCGCGATTCGTCCCGGCGTCGCCCGCAGATCCTGACCGAGGCCGAGTTCCTGGCCCGGCGGGAGTCCGTCGAGCGGGTCATGGCGGTGCGTCAGCGCGGCGACCTGGCCCAGGTCGCGCTGCTCGAGGACGGCATCCTGGTCGAGCACTTCGTGTCGCAGACCGGCGCCGATTCGCTGATCGGCAGCGTCCTGCTGGGCAAGGTGCAGAACGTGCTGCCGTCGATGGAGGCGGCGTTCGTCGACATCGGTCGCGGCCGCAACGCGGTCATCTACGCCGGCGAGGTCAACTGGGATGCGGCCGGCCTCGGTGGCAAGGCCCGGCGCATCGAATCGGCGCTGACCAGCGGCGACACCATCCTGGCCCAGGTCTCCAAGGACCCCGTCGGGCACAAGGGTGCGCGGCTGACCACGCAGATCTCGTTGCCCGGCCGATTCCTGGTCTACGTGCCGGGCGGGGGCGCGACCGGCATCTCCCGCAAGCTGCCGGACACCGAGCGCAAGCGGCTCAAGGCCATCCTGGACCGGATCGTCCCGGAGGACGCCGGAGTGATCATCCGGACCGCCGCCGAGGGTGTGTCGGAGGAGGAACTCGCCCGCGACGTGGAGCGGCTCAAGGCGCAGTGGGAGGAGATCTCCCGCAAGGCCGAGGCGAAGGGCAGCGCACCGACCCTGCTGTACGCCGAGCCGGGCACGCTCATCAAGGTCGTCCGGGACCTGTTCAACTCCGACATCACCCGGCTGGTCGTGGACGGCGACGAGGCCTGGGAGCCGGTCGCCGAGTACGTCAACGCGGTGGCCCCGGAACTGGCCGACCGGCTGGTCCGCTGGGACCACGAGGGCTCCGACGTCTTCGCCAACTACCGCATCGACGAGCAGATCGCCAAGGCCCTGGAACGCAAGGTCCACCTGCCATCGGGCGGTTCGCTGGTCATCGACCGCACCGAGGCGATGACCGTCGTCGACGTCAACACCGGCAAGTACACCGGCTCCGGCGGAAACCTCGAGGAGACCGTCACCAAGAACAACCTCGAGGCGGCCGAGGAGATCGTCCGTCAGCTGCGGCTGCGGGACATCGGCGGCATCATCGTCGTCGACTTCATCGACATGGTGCTGGAGTCCAACCGCGAGCTGGTGTTGCGCCGGCTCACCGAGGCGCTCGGCCGGGACCGGACCCGGCACCAGGTCGCCGAGGTGACCTCGCTCGGCCTGGTGCAGATGACGCGCAAGCGGATGGGCACCGGGCTGGTCGAGGCGTTCTCCGAACCGTGCCCGCACTGCGGTGGCCGCGGCATCATGCTGCATGAGGGTCCGGTGGCGACCCTGGCCGAGCCGGCGCCGGCCGTCGAGCGGCGCGGCAAAGGCCGCCGGCGGGGCCGGGACGGCGGCCGGACGGCCGAGGAGATCGTCATCCCCCGGGTCGACCCGGCTGCCGGCCGGCGGCCGGATCCCCGCGGGCCCAGGCCGCCGAGCGTGCCGGCCCATCACGAGACCGAGGCGCCGCCCGCGGACGGACCGGACGAGCAGGATCTGCCGGACGTGGCCGGTGCCGCGGCGGCGCAGGGCCGGTTGATTGCCGCGGTGGCGGATGCGGCCGATGCGGCGGCCCTGATGGCCGACGAGGCCGGCGAGCCGGTCGATGTCGTCGTCGAGGCAGACGTCGACGGGGCGCCGGCCTCGATCGGCGTGGACGGCCCTGGGCACGGCAACGACGGCCATGGGCACGGCGAGGACGGACCGGACGACGAACTCGTCGTCGAGGCGGTCCCGGGCGAGGTGCTGGCCCGCCCCGAGGGCGAGCCGGAACCGGCCGTGGTCCACGAGCCGGAACCGGCCGCACCGACTGCGCCGGCCGTCCCGGCTGCATCGGTGCCGACGACGGCGGCCGAGCCCGCGCCGCCGGTGCGCCGGCGCCGGGCCGCCGGCCGGGCCGCGGGTGCGCCCCCGGCCGCGGCGGCGGTCGACATCGTGGTGGCTCAGCCGTCCGGCGACGGTGACGGCGACGGATCAGCGGCCACTGTGCCGTCCGGCGGCTATCTGGTCAGCGACGACGGCGCGGCGACCAGGCCGCGCCGGCGGGCGGCGTCCCGTCCCGCCGGACCGTCCGCCGCCCCCGACGGTTCCGATGGGGTGGTGGCGCCGGTCGACACGGAAACCGTGTCCTGAGCGCGGACCGGGCCGGTTTGCCCCGGCTCACCGGGCCGCGTACTCTGAACAATCGGCACGCTGCGACGCAGCGCGCTTCGTACTGCCTGGGTTTCACCCGGTCGAATCCCGCGGTGAACGCGGCGCCGATCGGTGTCCGCGGGCGGGACCACGACACTGGCACGACAAGAGGCAGGAAGGCGCGTCTGATGTACGCGATCGTCAAGACCGGCGGCAAGCAGTACAAGGTCGCCGAGGGCGACGTCATCGAGGTCGAGAAGCTCGATGGCGATCCCGGCGCCGCGGTGACCCTGCCCGCAGTTCTGGTGGTGGACGGGTCCGCCGTCACCGCGCAGGCCGATGCGCTGGCCAAGGTTTCGGTGGCCGGTGAGGTCGTCGCGCACACCAAGGGCCCGAAGATCGTCATCCACAAGTTCAAGAACAAGACCGGCTACCACAAGCGCCAGGGGCACCGTCAGCCGCTGACCAAGGTCCGGGTCACCACCATTTCTGTCGGCTGACGCCGGTCGATCGGGTAGTAGAGGAGAAGCCGACATGGCACATAAGAAGGGCGCGTCCAGCTCCCGCAACGGTCGTGACTCCAACGCCCAGCGGCTCGGGGTCAAGCGCTTCGGCGGGCAGCAGGTGAACGCGGGCGAGATCATCATCCGGCAGCGCGGCACCAAGTTCCACCCCGGTGAGGGCGTGGGCCGGGGCCGTGACGACACCCTGTTCGCGCTGGTCGCGGGCGAGGTCACGTTCGGCAGCAAGCGTGGTCGCAAGACCGTCAACATCACCGTCGCGGAGCCGGCCGCCCAAGCGGCCGCCGTCTGACGCGACACCTCGACAGGGGCGGCCCGTTTCGACGGGACGCCCCTTTCGTGCGCTCTGAGCGCTGATCCAAGGAACGGAGGCGAGAAGTGGCCCGCTTCGTCGACCGCGCCGTCCTGCACCTGCAGGCCGGCAACGGCGGTCATGGGTGCGCCTCCGTGCACCGGGAGAAGTACAAGCCGCTCGGCGGCCCGGACGGTGGCAACGGCGGCAACGGCGGTGACGTCACGCTCATCGTCGACAGCAACGTGCACACCCTGCTGGACTTCCATTTCCGGCCGCACGCCAAGGCCGGCAACGGTCGGCCCGGCCAGGGCGACAACAAGGACGGCGCCAACGGCGACGGCCTGGAGTTGAAGGTGCCGTCCGGCACGGTCGTCCGGACCGCCGCCGGTCAGGTGCTCGCCGACCTCGTCGGCACCGGCTCGCGGTACGTGGCGGCCAAGGGCGGTCGCGGCGGGCTCGGCAACGCCGCGCTGTCCTCCCGGGCCCGCAAGGCCCCCGGATTCGCGCTGCTCGGCGAGCCCGGTGAGTCCGCCGAGGTCGTGCTGGAGCTCAAGTCGGTCGCCGACGTCGGCCTGGTCGGCTTCCCCAGCGCCGGCAAGTCGTCGCTGGTCTCGGTGCTGTCCGCGGCCCGGCCGAAGATCGCCGACTACCCGTTCACCACCCTGGAGCCCAACCTGGGCGTGGTCACCGCCGGTGCGGAGGTGTTCACCGTCGCCGACGTGCCCGGGTTGATCCCCGGCGCGAGCCAGGGCAAGGGCCTTGGCCTGGAGTTCCTGCGGCACATCGAGCGGTGTTCGGTGCTGGTGCACGTCATCGACTGCGCAACCTACGAATCGGGCCGCGACCCGATGTCGGACATCATGGCGCTGGAGTTCGAGCTCGCCGAGTACGGCGCCGGGCTGGCCACCGACCTGACCAGTAAGCCACGGCTGGTCGTGCTGAACAAGATCGACGTGCCCGAGGCGCGGGAGCTGGCCGAGTTCGTGCGGCCCGACCTCGAGGCGGCCGGCTATCCGGTGTTCGCGATCTCCGCGGCCACCCACGAGGGGCTGGCCGAGCTGAAGTTCGCCATGGCGCAGACCGTGGCGGCCGACCGGGCGGCCCGACCGGCCGCGGTGGCGCCGCGGATCGTGGTGCGGCCCAAGCCGGTCGATTCCGAAGAGTTCCAGGTGGCCGTCGATCCCGAGGTCGATGGTGGCTTCGTCGTCACCGGCGCCCGGCCGGAACGGTGGATCCGGCAGACCGACTTCGACAACGAGGAGGCCGTCGGCTACCTGGCCGACCGGTTGGCCCGGCTCGGGGTGGAAGAGCAGCTGGCCGCCCTCGGTGCCGAGGCCGGCGCCCCGGTGACCATCGCCGGCGTCACCTTCGACTGGGAGCCCACCACGTTGGCCGGGGTCGACACGGTGCCGACCGCGCGCGGCACCGACGAGCGGATCTCGCGCACCGACCGGGTCGGCGCCGCGGAGCGCAAGGCCATGCATCGGCTGCGTCGCGGACTGGACGTGGAGGGTCACACGCTCGACCGGGGAATGGCGGACGGGTCCGAGTCATGACCGTCCAGCAGGCGCTGTCCGGGCTCGGGTCGGCCCTGTCCGAGCCCCGGCAGGCCATCGGACAGGCCCGCACCGTGGTGGTCAAGGTCGGCTCGTCGTCGCTGACCACGGCGACCGGCGGGCTGGATCCGGACCGCTTGGACACCCTGGTCGACGCGATCGCCGGGCGGGTCGCGGCCGGCTCCCAGGTGGTCCTGGTGTCGTCCGGGGCGATCGCCGCCGGGTTGTCGCCGCTCGGCCTGGCTCGTCGCCCGCGGGACCTGGCCACTCAGCAGGCGGCCGCATCGGTGGGGCAGCAGCTGCTGGCCCACCGGTATGCCAGCTCGTTCGCCCGGTACCGGCTGACCGTCGGACAGGTGTTGCTGACCAGCGACGACGTGGTCCGGCGGGCGCACTATCGCAACGCGCAACGCACCTTCGGCAAGCTGCTGGCGTTCGGCGTGGTGCCGGTGGTCAACGAGAACGACACGGTGGCCACCGCGGAGATCAAGTTCGGGGACAACGACCGGCTGGCCGCGCTGGTCGCGCATCTGGTCGGCGCGCAGGCGCTGATCCTGCTGTCCGACGTCGACGCGCTGTACGACGGCGACCCGCGGCTTCCTGGGTCGAGCCGGGTGCAGGAGGTCCCGGACGCCTCGGTGCTGGCCGGGATCGGCATCGGCGGGTCCGGCAGTGACGTGGGGACCGGCGGCATGGAGTCCAAACTGACCTCGGCGCTGACGGCGACCGGCGCCGGAATCCCGGTGTTGCTGGCGTCGGCCGCCGACGCCGGCGCCGCCCTCGCCGCGGCTTCCGCGCCGGTGCCGGGGCCGGTGGTGGGAACCGCGTTCGCGCCGGCCACCCGGCGCACCCCGGCGCGGCTGTTCTGGTTGCGGCACGCGGCCACCTCGGCCGGTTCGATCGGACTGGACGCCGGCGCGGTGCACGCCGTCGTCCAGCGGCGCAAGTCGCTGCTGCCGGCCGGGATCACCCACTTCTTCGGCGATTTCGAGTCCGGTGACGTGGTCGACCTGCTGGCGCCGACCGGCGAGGTCGTCGCCCGTGGCTTCGTCGGGCACGACGCGGGCGAACTGCCCGGCATGATCGGCCGCTCGCTGTCCGAACTGCCGGACGGGCTCCGGCATCCCGTCGTGCACGCCGACGACCTCATTGCCGTCACGCCAACTATGGTCGATTCAGCAGCCTCCCAGCGCAGTGAAGGGTCGGAGCATGTCCATTCTTGAGCAACCGGTCATCAACGCCGGGGTGCCGGTTCCGGTCGCGAAGCGGGAGACGGTGCCGGCCACCCGGGACGAGGTGCTGGCGTCGGCGCGCCGGTCCCGGGCGGCGGCGGCCGAGCTGGCCGTGCTGACCCGGTCGGTCAAGGACGGTGCGCTGCGGGCGATGGCCGACGCGCTGCTGGACCGTCGGGACGAGATCCTGGCCGCCAACGAGAAGGATGTTGCCGCCGCAGTCGCCTCGTCGACGCCGGATTCGTTGGTGGACCGGCTGCGGTTGACGGTGTCCCGGGTCGACGCAATGGCCGCCGGCCTGCGCGAACTGGCCGGTCTGCCGGATCCGGTCGGCACCGTGGTGCGCGGGTCCGTGCTGCCCAACGGGCTGCGGCTGGACCAGGTGCGGGTGCCGATGGGCGTCGTCGCGATCATCTACGAGGCGCGACCGAACGTCACCGTGGACGCTGCCGGGATCGCGCTCAAGGCGGGCAACGCGGCCCTGCTGCGCGGATCGGCGTCGGCGTACGAGTCGAACCGGGTGCTGGTCGACATTCTCGCGGAGAGTGCAGCCGCCGCCGGCATTCCCGCCGCCGCCGTGCAGTTGGTGCCCGGCACCGACCGGGAGTCGGTCACCCACCTGATGACCGCTCGCGGGCTGGTCGACGTGATCATTCCCCGGGGCGGCGCCGGGCTGATCCAGGCGGTCGTGAACGGCTCGACGGTGCCGGTGATCGAGACCGGGGTCGGCAACTGCCACGTCTACGTGGACGCCGATGCGGACCACACGATGGCCCTGCAGATCCTGGTGAACTCCAAGGCCCGGCGGCCCTCGGTGTGCAACGCGGCGGAGACCCTGCTGGTGCACGCCGACGCGGCGGCCTCCTTCGTGCCGGCCGCGGTGGCGGCGCTGCGCGAGGCCGGCGTGGTGGTGCACGCCGACGACGCGGTCCGCGACCTGGTCGGGGACGTGCCCGGGGTGGTGCCGGCGACCGACGCGGACTTCGACACCGAGTACCTGTCCCTGGATATCGCGGCCCGGGTGGTCCCCGACATCGACGCGGCGATCGAGCACATCGGCGCCCACGGCACCGGGCACACCGAGGCGATCGTCACCTCGTCGCTGGCCGCGGCCCAGCGGTTCACCGCCCGGGTCGACGCCGCCGCGGTGATGGTCAACGCGTCGACCGCGTTCACCGACGGCGGCGAGTTCGGATTCGGCGCCGAGATCGGCATCTCGACCCAGAAGCTGCACGCCCGCGGGCCGATGGGCCTCGCCGAGCTGACCAGCACCAAGTACGTGGTCACCGGCAACGGTCAGATCCGGTCGGCCTCATGAGCTTTCCACTCCGTCAGCGCCGCGCTGGATGACCGGGCCGGCGCGCCGGATCGGGGTGATGGGCGGCACCTTCGACCCGATTCACCACGGGCACCTGGTCGCCGCATCGGAAGTGGCGCACCAGTTCTCGCTGGACGAGGTGGTCTTCGTACCGACCGGGAACCCGTGGCAGAAGGCCGGCGAGAGCGGTGCCGAACACCGTTACCTGATGACGGTGATCGCCACCGCGTCCAACCCGCGTTTCCGGGTGTCCCGGGTCGACATCGACCGGCCGGGGCCGACCTACACCCGGGACACGCTGGAGGACCTGCGGGAGGCCAACCCGGGCGCCGAGCTGTTCTTCATCACCGGCGCGGACGCGCTGGCCGCGATCCTGTCCTGGAAGGACCCCGAGGAGGTGGCCGGGCTGGCCCACTTCATCGGGGTCACCCGGCCCGGGTACCAGCTGTACGACCCGCAGCTGCCGGGCGGCCGGGTGACGCTGATCGAGGTTCCGGCGCTGGCGATCTCGTCGACGGACTGCCGGGAACGGGTGCGGTCCGGCGCGCCGGTCTGGTACCTGGTGCCGGACGGGGTCGTCCAGTACATCGCCAAACACGGCCTGTACCGGTCCGCGTCCGACTCCGCAGCCACCTCCGAACGTGAGTGTGAATCCGACACAGATAGAGGTATTTCATGAGTGCCACCCCGGACAGCATCGAGCTGGCCACGGTCGCGGCCCAGGCCGCGGCCGACAAGAAGGCGACCGACATCCTGCTGGTCGACGTCTCCGAGCGGCTGGCGATCACCGACGTGTTCGTGATCGTCACCGGCTCCAACGAGCGGCAGGTCGGTGCGATCGTGGACGAGATCGAGGAGCAGATGCGGGTGGCCGGCTGCCGGCCGCCGCGCCGGGAGGGCCAGCGCGACGGACGCTGGGTCCTGCTCGATTTCGTCGACATCATCGTGCACGTGCAACATCCGGAGGAGCGCGTGTTCTACGCGCTGGACCGGCTCTGGAAGGATTGCCCGGTGATCCCCTTCACCGACCGGGCGTTGGCCGACGCCGACCCGGAAGCCGTCGGCACGTCGTGACTCTCGAGCACCTCATCCTGATGCGGCACGGCGAGACGGATTGGAACCGGAACCAACGGCTGCAGGGCCACCGCGACATCCCGCTCTCCGACGTCGGCCGCATGCAGGCGATCGACGCCGCCCCGTCGGTGTCCGCGCTGCGGCCGGAGGTGATCGTCGCGTCCGACCTGGGCCGGGCACGGGAGACCGCCGAAGCGGTCGCCGCCGTGCGGGAACTGCCGGTGACCGTCGACCGGCGGCTGCGGGAGACCTCGATGGGCAAGTGGGAGGGGCTCACCCGGGACGAGGTCGTCGCCGACTGGTCGCGCGAGTGGAACGACTGGCGCACCACCTCGGCCCATGCGTCACCGCCCGGGGGCGAGTCCCGCTGGCAGGTCGCCGCCCGGGCCGCCGCGGTGGTCTACGAACTGGACTCCGGCTCGGTGACCCGCGCGTTGCTGGTGTCGCACGGCGGCACCATCGTCGGGCTGACCGGGCGGTTGCTGGTGCTGCCCGAGGATTCCTGGGGCACCCTGGTCGGGATCGGCAACTGCCACTGGGTCGTCCTGCACCGGTATGCCGGGGCGTGGCGGCTGCACTCGTACAACGCCGGGCTCGGTGGCCTGGTGCTGCCCAAGGGTGAGGACCAGGTCGCCGGCACCTGAGTGCCCACTACCCTGGCCGCCATGCGCGTCGCCATCGTGTCCGCCACCCCGGCTCTGGGCACCGACGACGACGAGGCGCTGCTGCTACCCGCGCTGCGGGCGGCCGGCGCCGAACCGGTGGTGGTGGTCTGGGACGACCCGGTCCTGGACTGGGCGGCGTTCGACGTCATCGTGCTCCGGTCCACCTGGGACTACACGATGCGCCGGGACGAGTTCCTGGCCTGGGTGACGGCGACCGACGCGGTGACCCGGCTGCGGAACCGGCCGGACGTCGTGCGGTGGAACAGCGACAAGACCTACCTGCGCGAACTTGCCGGATACGGGCTGCCGGTGGTGCCGACCGAGTTCTTCAGCCCGGGCGACCGGCCCGCCTTCCCGGCCGGGGTGCCGTTCGTGGTCAAACCGACGGTGTCCGCCGGCAGCCGCAACACCGCCCGGTACGACCCCGACGAGCACGACGTCGCCCGCGGGCACGCCCGGCGCCTGCTCGACCGGGGCCGCACGATCATGGTGCAGCCGTATGTCGCCAGCGTCGACGAGCGGGGCGAGACGGCCCTGGTGTTCGTCGGCGGCCGGTACAGCCACGCGGTGATCAAGGAGGCGTTGCTGGTGCCGGGGGAGCGGGCCACCGAGGACAAGCTCTTCGCGACCGAGAAGCTGCATCCGGTCGAGCCTTCGGGCGCCGAGCTGGCGGTGGCCCAGGCGGTGCTGGCCGCCATCCCGTTCCCCCGCGACGAGTTGCTCTACGCCCGGGTCGATCTCGTGATCGGCGCGGACGGCACCCCGGCCGTGCTCGAGCTGGAGCTGGTCGAACCGTCGTTGATGCTGCCGCAGGCGCCGCCGGGGGCGGCCGATGTGCTGGCGCGGGCGATCGTCGAGCTGGGGTCATGAACGGACACCCGCAGGCGGTCCTTCAGTGCGGGACGTTCGCCACCGCCACCATCACGAGGAGGCCGATTCCGAGGAGCACCCACAGGCCGGACGAGCGCGCGCCGCGACCATCCGAGCGCTTCGCCACGGGCTCGCGAGTGGATCGCGAACGTCGAAGGTCCTGCTGACGGCGGTGCCGTTCGCGAGCGGCGCGTCGGCGCAGCTGTTGCCGGGCGTCTCGCGGTGCCAGCGACCAGCGATGCCGGCCGTCATACGACCACCGAGCCTGACAACCTCGCTGCAGAAGGCGGTCGCCGCACATGAGGTAGGCGACGCGGCCGTTCGCACGCGCCATCAGTCGGCCCCGTCGGCAGACCGGACACCGGTCACCAGCGCGTACTCGCTTCACGGCACCTCCCTGTTCGGAGGACGAAGAAGTCACTGTAGCGCCGAAAATCGGCGGGGGATATGGGTCAACCGGGCCGGGTTCCGCTCATTCGTGCAGGGGGCGTTGGTCGCTCTCAGCCGATGCGGCAGATCGAGCCCACAGGACCGCGCCGGTAGGCACCGGGTTCCGGTCCGGGAGGTTGCGGTCCCTGTCGACGGGTTGCTGGGTCCCGCCGGGGAGTTGTGCACATCCGCCGGACCTCGGCCGGCTCGCGGGTGTCGTGCAGACTCGGCCCGGTCCGCACTGACCCGCGGAGTTGTCCCCATGTCCGATATCCGTGCACATTCGCGGTCGGCGGACCCGGGGCGGGTCGCCCGCCTCCTAGCGTCGGGGTGTGCGTTCTCGACCTGATCCGCGACCCCGGCTGGCGCCGTTGCGCCGTCCGCCGGCCTCCGCCGGCACCGCCCCCGCGGTCGGGCATCAGGCCGGCGAGATGATGCCGGCGGGGCCGGAACTGGGCGGCTGGGTGCCTGTGGTCGATCGCGCGCCGGACGATGACGACCTGCTCTCGGAGTGGGCGCCCCGGCCCGGACGTGATCCGGGCCGGCACCGCACCCCCGCTGCGGCACCGGCGTCGGACCGGTCGAGCGGACCGTCCGGGCGGGATGGCCGGGGGCCGGCCGTCGACCCACCGGTGCTGCGGCTCGTCCCGGTAGACCGGGAGGGGTGGCCGGACGACGGCTCGGCCGGCCGGGACGAAGAATGGTCCATCGACGACTGGCCGGACGATGACGGCCGAGGCGAGGACCGTGTGCCGGCTCCCGCTTCCGATGAGCCGCCGGGGTCGTCCGGTGCAGACGCGGCGGCTCCTCCGCCCGTGGATCCCGACAGTGACCTCGCCACCGGCACCGTCGAACCCGACATCGACGCGGACATCGACCTCGGGGTCGACACAGCTCCCGACGCCGATGCCGACCTCGGGGCCGACGAGGTTCCCGACCCCGAGGCCGGGGAGCCCGCCCGGGCGCGGGTCCACCGGATCAACGGCCGGTGGGGCAGATTCGCCGAATTGTGGGTCCCCGAGTCGATGCGGGAGGCACGGGTCGATCCCGGCCGGCGGGGGATGCTGGTGCTCGTTCTGGTGGCCGCGGTCGCGGCCGTCGTTGCCGCGGTCGGGGTGTGGCGGGACCGGCCGGAACCGCGGCCGATCGAGACCGCCGTGGTCGCGGCGGCATCCGGGCCGCTCGCGGCGCCGGTCTCGGAGGCGGCGGCGTCCCCGGCCGCCGCCGTCGGCGCCGCCGGGACGGCCGGGGTGGTCCCGGTGTCGGGATCGGCCGGGGCGCCGGTGACCGAGATCCTCGTCTCGGTCACCGGTCTGGTAGCCAGCCCCGGGGTGGTGCGGTTGGCGCCGGAAGCCCGGGTGGCCGACGCGATTGCCGCGGCCGGCGGCACCCAGCCGGGGGCCGATCTGACCGGGATGAACCTGGCGGCCAAGCTGGCCGACGGCGACTCGGTGGTCGTCTCCGACACTGCAAGCACGGCAGCCGCATCGGGCGGCGGCCCGGCCGGTGGGTCGGGCGGTGCGGCGACCCAGCCGGCGGGAGGTCTGGTCAACCTCAACACGGCCGACGAGGCAGCGCTGGACACGCTTCCCGGGGTCGGGCCGGTAATGGCGCAGAACATCCTGGCCTGGCGGGAGACCAACGGGAAGTTCAGCAGTATCGAGCAACTCCAGGAGATCAGCGGTATCGGGCCATCCCGGTACGCGCAGCTCGCCCCGCTCGTGACCGTGGGGTGAGACGTGTTTCGCGCCGTGGCGGACGAGGAGAACGCGGTCCCGCCGGATCTGCGTTTGGTACCTGGCGCGCTCGCCCTGTGGGTCGGAACCGTCGTCGTCCTGCTGGGGGGTCCGCAGCTGGCCTGGTGGATCGCCGGTCCGGCCACCGTCGGGGTGTTGGGCCTGTTCCTCATCCGGCCGGTCGGCTGGACGGTCGGGCTGCCCGTGCTGACCTTCCTGATCGCGGCGGCCGCCATCGCCGGCCTGCGGGAGGGTGCGCGGTCCGGTGACTGCGTCACTCTCGGCGCCGGCCAACGGTCCTGGGCCCACCTGACCGGGACCGTCGTCGGGTTTCCCGAACGGGTCGCGTCCGGCTTCGGCGCGGGGGACGGGACCGTGCCCGCCGATCGCGGCGCCCGCCCGGATATGCAGCGCTGGCGGGTGCCGATCCGCGTCGACACGGCCGAGATCGCCGGGCGGGCGTCCACCAGCACGGTCGGCGTCACCGTCATGGGCACCGGCGATGGGTGGGCGACGCTGCTGCCCGGGCAGCAGATCGACACGTCCGGACGGCTGGCCGCATCGATGTTCGCCGGCCGGCCGAGTGTGTCGCTCGCCGCCCGTGACCCACCCGACGTTCGGGATCCGGCCCCGGCCGCCTACCGGCTGGCCGGCACGGTCCGATCGGCCTTGCACGACACGGCCGGCCGGCTCGATGGGGATGCGGTGGGTCTGTTGCCGGGGCTGGTCGTCGGCGACACCGGCGGCATCGACGAGCGGCTCGACACGGACGCCAAGGCGACCGGGATCTCCCACCTGCTGGCGGTTTCCGGCTCGCACTTCGCGGTCCTGTGCGGGTTCGTGATCGTCGTCCTGCGGCGGTTCGGGCCGCGGGTGGCCGCGTCCGGCGCGGCGGTGACGCTGGTCGGGCTGGTGATCTTGGTCGGGCCCGAGCCGTCGGTGCTGCGTGCGGCGGTGATGGGTGGAGTCGGCGTGCTGGCGCTGTTCTCCGGCCGCACCCGGACCAGCCTGCCCGCTCTCGCCGCCGCCGTGATCCTGCTCCTGCTGCTCGATTCGGACCTGGCGGTCAGTGCCGGGTTCGCGCTGTCCGTGCTGGCCACCGGCGGACTCGTGCTGCTCGCCCCGCTCTGGTCCAAGGCATGGCAGCGGCGCGGGCTGCCGGCCGGATGGGCGGACCTGCTGGCGATTCCGATCGCCGCTCAGGTGGTCACGATGCCGGTGATCGTGGTGATGTCGGGGTCGGTCTCGATCGTCGGCGTGCTGGCCAACCTGCTGGTCGCGCCGGTGGTCGCCCCCGCCCTGGTGCTCGGCATGCTGTGTGCCCTGATCGGCCCCTGGTGGCCCGGCGCCGCCGACATGCTCGCCCAGGTGGTGGCTCCCCTGCTGAACTGGATCGCCACGGTGGCGCACACGCTGGCCCGCTGGCCGCAGGCGACGGTGCCGTGGCCGGCGACCCCGGTCGGGGCGACGCTGCTGATCGCTGCGACCGTCGCCATCGTGGTGCTGCTGCGCCGCCGGTGGTTCCGCTTGTTCGTGGTCGCCGGGCTGGCCGGGGTGACGGTCGTGCTGGTGCCGATCGGGGTGGTCGCCCCGGGCTGGCCGGTCGACGGGTGGCTGCTGGTCGCCTGCGAGGTCGGCCAGGGGGATGCCCTGGTGCTGTCCACCGGCGAACCGGGCACGGCGATCGTCGTGGACACCGGACCGGATCCCGGACTGGTCGACGGATGCCTGTCCCGGCTCGGCGTCGGCAGCATCGCGCTGATCGTGCTGACCCACTTGCATGCCGACCATGTCGATGGGCTGTCCGGCGCCCTCGACGGGCGCAGCGTCGGGATGATCGCGGTCGGTCCGGGCCGGGAACCGGCCACGGCCTGGCGTGAGGTCAACGGCCTGGCCGCGGAGCGCGGGGTGCCCGTCACGCAGTTCCGGCCGGGCGATGTCGCCTCTGTCGGCGACGCCACGCTGGCTGTGCTGGGTCCGGCCGGGGAGTTCCGGGGCACCGACTCCGACCCGAACAACGATTCGTTGGTGATCATGGCCGACCTGGGTGGAACCCGGATCCTGCTCACCGGGGACATCGAGATCGAGGCCCAACAGGCCCTGCTCAACGCCGGCGTCGACCTGGACGCCGACGTGCTCAAGGCGCCCCACCACGGGTCGTCCAAGCTGCTGGAGCGGTTCGTCGACCAGGTGTCGCCGGAGGTGGCCGTCATCGGGGTCGGAGCCGACAACGACTACGGTCACCCGTCACCGAAGGCGTTGAGCCTGCTCGATCGGGAGGGCGTGCGGACCGTGCTGCGCACCGACACCCAGGGCGATGTCGCCGTCGGGCGGCAGGACGGCGACCTGGTTGCGGCGGAGCGTGGTCCCACGCTGCGCAGCCGGCCGGGCTGACCCGGACGCGGATCCGGCCGGGTTGCGCCGGGGCGTGCCGCCGTCCGGATCTCGCCGACTCGTGCCATACGCATGTTCTGGATCGATCCCGAACCTGCGGATGAGGCTAGTCGGTGGACGAGGGAGCGCGCTGCCTGCCCGCGGTTGCGCCGAGCATGCCGCAGTGGTCTTCGGGAACGACCTGGTCGTCCCGACCGTGTTGCCCGGCCCCCTTCCCCACCTCGCCCGGAAACGACCGGACCGGGGCCGCATCGGGTGAGCCCGGCCTGCCGGCTGCGCAGCGTGGGACCACGCTCGGCCGTCGGTTGCATCTCCGGCCCGCTGTCCTGATCCTGGACGACTTCGCACTCCGGGAGCACACCGCCGCCTAGAGCCTGTCGACTAATTCGTTCGTAGGTGGATGAGGGTCGAGGCAAGTGTGATGCCGCCCAGGTAGGTCAGGGCGTGCTTGTCGTACCGGGTGGCGATGCCCCGCCACTGCTTGAGCCGGAGAAATCCGCGTTCGACGGTGTTCCGCTGGGCGTAGATCTTGGGATCGAACGCGGGTGGTCGACCGCCGGCGGAACCCTTAGCCTTTCGCCGCTCCTTCTGGTCTGTGCGTTCCGGGATCGTGTGCGGGACTCGCCTGTGTCGCAGTTCCTTTCGACTGCTCGGGTGGGAGTAGGCCTTGTCTGCCAGCAGCCGGAACGGGGGCCGCGGGCCGGGCAGTCGCTGGTTCTCGTGGAGGTCCAGCAGCGGCTGTAGTTGCGGGTTGTCACCGGCCTGCCCGGGCGTGAGGATGACCGTCACTGGGCGGGTACCTGCGTCGGTCAGCGTGTGGATCTTGGTGCTCAACCCACCCCGAGACCGGCCCAGAGCATGATCAGCAGGCTCAAGGGGCGGATTCGTGTAGTTCGACCTGCCCCCCTGTGGTGTCCGGGAGCTTCGACAGGTCCTCCGCGGCAGCGCTGGTCTTGCGGGCTCCGGCGGCGTGTTGGTGCGCGCGGACCACGGTGGAATCGATCGAGAGGATGCGGTCGAGTTCCTCGCTGGCACTGACGCCGAGCAGTCCTGCTGACCGGGCGGCGTCGAAGAGCTTCTGGTAGGTCCCGTCGTTCGACCAGCGGAAATGCCGTTTCCATACGGTCTGCCAGGGACCGAACTCGTCCGGGAGGTCTCGCCATGGGGACCCGGTGTGGTACCGCCAGGCGATACCTTCTAAGGTTGTTCGGTGACACGCCCACGGCCGGCCCCGGCGGCCGGTCGAGGACGGCAGCACGGGCTCGACGATCGTCCAGAAGTCATCGGGGGGGTGTCACGACAACTGTGTAAGGACCTGAGGCCTCAAGATCATCTAGCTTGACGGACCCCAGGAAGGCACCCACTGTGACACAGACCACACCGACGGCGGACGACTCGACGG
>NZ_JBGAKE010000013.1:0-160627 GCF_044224575.1 Nakamurella sp. | reverse complement strand
AGTGCCCCCAAACCGCAGGTTTGGGGGCACTTTCCGCACACTCGGGCCGACGGGATCGCCCATAAATCCGCTTGAGGCCCGGATGCGCGGTGCGTCGTCCGGACCTATCGTCGGCCGATGGGGGAAATCGTTCTTGTCAAGGGTCAGAACGTGCCGATCGACGGGGAGCTGTCCAGCCTTCGACTGAGCGTGCGCTGGTCGACCACCGATGATCCGGTCGACGTCGACGTGGTGGCGCTGATGCTGGGGGCCGACCGCCGGGTGCGCAGCGACGCGGACATGATCTTCTACAACCAACCGGCGACGGCGGACGGTTCGGTCGTGCTGGCCGGGAAGGTTGCCGCCGATGCCGGTGGGTCGGGCGATGTCCTGGTCGATCTGTCCGCCGTCGAGCCCGATGTGCGCTCGTTGACGCTCGTCGCGACCACGGACGGCGCGACGTTGGCCGACCTGGACGTTCTCGAGTGGCTGGTGAACGACGAGCGCGCGAACCCGCTGGCGCGCTTCCCGGTCGCCGGGCTGACCACCGAACGTGCGGTGGTCGTCGGCGAGGTCTACCGGCGCGACGACGGCTGGCGGCTGCGCGCGGTCGGCCAGGGTTGGCAGGGCGGCCTGGCCGGGCTGGCGACGGACTACGGGGTGGACGTCGACCCCGCAGAGCCGGGCCCGGACGGGGACCTCGACAGTGACAGCGATGTCGACGGTGGCAGTGGCGTCGACAGCGACAGCGACAGCAACACCGAGATCGCCGGCGACGTCGGGGGTGAGATCGACTCCGACATTGGCGGGGAGATCAGCACCGAGATCAGCACCGAGATCGAGACGAGCGCCGGTGCGCCGGACGAGGTCGAAGCCGCCGACGACCCGGCCCCCGACCCGAGCCCCGACCAGTGGACGGACGACCCGCTCGCCGACGAGTCGCCGATGGCCGAGCCGCAGGCGGGTGCGGCGGGTCACGCGCAGGCGACCGCTCGGCCCGTCCCGAGCCCGAGCCATTCGCAGCTGGCGGACCGCCCCCGGCGGGTGCGGGTCGCGGCCCCGAAACCCGTTGCCCTGGAACCTCGGCGGCTGGCCGACGAGCCGGGGTGGCAGGATTCCCGGCTGTTTTCGATCTCCGGGATCGGCGCTGCCGATGAGCAGGAGAAGCGCGCCACGTCGGCGCTGCTCTGGACCATGGCGGCGGTGCGCCCGCTCGGCCGAGCCCTCACCGCCCGGGCCGGTGCGCCGGCCGGGGCGCTGGAGACGTTCATCGAGGTCGGGTTCCCGCTCGGCGAACGGCGCGTGATTCCCGATGGAGTCATCCGGATCGCACGGGGCCAGCGGGTCTGGACGGCCCTGGTGGAGGTCAAGACCGGCGACGGCATGCTCGGGCGGGAGCAGATCGAGACGTACCTGCGGCTGGCCAAGCGCCGCAAGTACGACGCCGTCATCACCATCTCGAACCAGATCAGCACGGAGCCGGACGTGCACCCGGTGGAGATCGCCGCGAAGGCGAGCCTGGCGGTCGGCCTGGTGCACATCTCGTGGTCGGAGGTGATGCACGAGATCCGGATGCTGTTGTCGCACCATCGATTCACCGATCCGCTGCCGATGTGGATCCTGTCCGAGCTCGACCGCTACCTTGGCCACCCGCGCTCGGGTGCGATGCCGTTCAACGACATGGGTCCGTCCTGGGTGTCGGTGCGGGAGTCGGTCGCGGCGGGCACGCTCCGGCCGAGCGACGCCAAGGCCGTGCCGATCGTGAACAGCTGGCGCAAGCTGATCCGCCAACTGAGTCTGGGCCTGACGGCCCGCCTCGGCGTACCGGTCCGGACAATCGTGCCGCGCCGGCTGCAGGCCGATCCGGCGGCCCGGCTGGACGAGGGCACCCACCGGCTCGGGGATCACGGGCAGTTGGCGGCCAGCCTGCGGGTCCCGGACGCGGCCGGCCCGATCGGCATCGTCGCCGATCTGCGCACCTCCCAGGTGCACGTCTCGATCGAGATCGCTGCGCCCCAGGAGAGTTCGCTGACCCGGCGGGTCACGTGGCTGACCAAGCAGCTCAAGGACGCCCCCGACGATCTGTTGGTGGAGGCGCGGTTCGCTCCGCGGGCCGAGACGACCTGCGAACGGCTGGCGGACGTGCGGACCCGGCCGCAGAGCCTGGTGCCCGGCAAGGACTGGGAGCCGACCACGTTCGTCGTGTCGCGGGTGCACCCGATGGGCACCAAACGGTCAGGCGCCCGCGGCAGCTTCGTGACGTCCGTGAGCGACGCCGTCGACGAGTTCTACACGCAGGTGGTCGAACGCGTCCGCCCGTGGACTCCGCCGGCGCCCCCGTTGCCGCCGGCCGACTCCGAACCGGCAGGTCCCGCGCCCCGGGCGGAACCTCTTGCGGCCGAGGTTCGTTAGCCGGAGGCGGGGGTGGCCGGACTCGAGTCCGGCGCAGCACCAACCGCATTGGCGTCGACACGGCAAGGGAGTTCGTCATGGCGTTCTGGGATTCGCTCAAGGCCAAGACCAAGGAGATGAACGGCCAACTGACTACCAAGGCCGGTCAGTTCAAGAACAAGGAGTTCGCCAACGGCAGCATGGCGATGTGCGCGTTGATCGCGGCGGCCGACGGATCGATCGACCCGGCGGAGCAGGCCAAGACGGCTGGCTTCATCCGGACCAACTCGGTGCTGGCGGTGTTCCCGCCGGACGAGCTGCAGCAGAAGTTCGACTGGTACTGCAGCAAGCTGGCCGGTGACTTCGAGTTCGGCAAGATCGAGGCCATCGCAACGATCGGCAAGCTGCGGAACAAGCCGGACCAGGCGCGGGCCGTCATCCAGCTGGGCATCATCATCGGCGGGGCAGACGGGAACTTCGATCCGCAGGAGCGGGCCGCGGTGCGGGAGGCCTGCAACGCGGTCGGCATCCCGCCTGCCGAGTTCGACGTCTGATCCAGGCCGGCACAGGCCGGGCGCTACTTGCGCCCGGCCTGCCAGTTCATCCCCCAGTTGAAGGCCCGATCCAGCGCCATCTGCCCGCCCTGCACATACCGGACCTCGCGCTGGAAGACCAGTTCACCCCCGGTGTCCACCAGCTGGGCCACCGCACACATCCGCGCGCCGGGGTCCGGGTCGTCCAACCGCACCTCGAACGATTGGCCGCTGGCCGAGGTCAGGGTGACCACGCCGTCCACCGCCGCCCAGTTCGGCGCGCCCTCGTAGATCATCGCGAAGATCAGCACGCGGCGGAATCGGCCGGGGGCGCCCAGGTTGATCGACATGTTCTCGCCGCCGACGACGCTGCCGGTGCGGTCATCGCCATCGAGCTGGATCCACGGCGGGGCGGTCAAGGAGCCGAACGCGTTGCCCAGCGCCTGGATGACGCCCTTACGACCGTCGCCGAGTTCGTACAGGCAGCCCAGGTCGAGATCGACGCCGCCGGATGCGGGAGTCGCCGCGGCCGCCTTCAACTTGGCGAAGAATCCGCCCGTCGGGGCGGGCGGTGGCGTGGCGCCGGTCGACCAGTTCAGGTTGACCCGGGCGGTGCCGCCGACCGCCCCGGACTTGGTCAGCGACACCTTGGGTGCGCCCTTGGTCAGGATCACCTTGCCGCCCCCGGACGGCGCGGCCGGCGCCGCGGGGGCGGCCGGGGGCTGCTGCGGACGCTTGGTGTAGTCGATGGCCATGGGACCGCGACGTCCTTTCAGAATGCTGTCGATGATGGGCCCGGCTCAGGCGTGGATGGTGCCGACTTCCTCGCCCCGCGCGCGCAGACGCTTGTTGCGCTGGATGCTGCTCCACAGCGCCGCGCCGATGAACCCGACGCCGAGCAGCCCGGTGATGAACTCGCTGATGTGCACGCCGATCGAGATGAACAGGATGATCGCCAGGGCGCCGATCGCCCAGTGCGCACCGTGCTCCAGGTAGACGTACTCGGACAGCGTGCCCTTGCGGACCAGGAAGACCGTCAGCGACCGGACGAACATCGCGCCGATCAGGCCGAGGCCCAGCGCGATCAGGATCGGGTCCGAGGTGATCGCGAAGGCACCGATCACGCCGTCGAACGAGAACGACGCGTCCAGCACCTCCAGATACAGGAACAGGAAGAAGCCGGCCTTGCCGGTCGCCTTGACCAGCTTGGAGTTGCGGCTCAACGCCGACGCCGGCTCGTGATCGACGTCGCGCTCGGGTTCCTCGTCCGGATGTTCGGCGTTCTCGAAGAAGGAGCCGAGGCCGTTCACCGCGAGATACACGACCAACCCGGTGAGCCCGGCGAACAGCACCGTCTCGGCGTCCTCGGCCAGGGTCTCCGAGGTCACCAGCAGGATCAGGCAGGCGACCATGATCGCCATCGAGTCCAACCGCCCGGCCTTGGCCAGCGGCTTCTCCAGCCAGGTCAGCCAGTGGTGCTCCTTCTCCTCAAACAGCCAGTTGAGGAAGAGCATCAGCAGGAACATGCCACCGAACGCGGCGATGATCGGGTGCGCGTCGGTCAGCAGCGTCTCGTAGCTCGGGGAGCCGTCCGGGAAGTACGGGGCGTCGTCGGCGGGCGGGTTCATCGCGAGCTGGAACGCCTCGACCGGGCTCAACCCGGCGGCGAAGTAGACGATCAGCAGCGGCAGCAGCAGTCGCATGCCGAAGACGGCGATGACGATGCCGACCGTCAGGAACATCTTCTGCCAGAAGTCGCTCATCCGTTCGAGGATGGTGGCGTTGATGACGGCGTTGTCGAAGGACAGCGACACCTCCAGGACGCCCAGGATGGCGCAGAGGACAACGCCGGACCAGCTGTCGTAGACGAACGCCACCACCAGGGAAATGGCGGTGACGATGTACGACCACATGAAGATCTTGAGATGCACTCCAGGCCTCTTCACGACGGACGGGCGCGGTGGGCGCGGTGGGTCGGTTCACCTCGGAGCGCGTCCGACCGCAGCCCTTCCTTCGCGTCGGGCCGGGGTCAGATGTTGACTCCGAAGTCGCGGGCGATGCCCGCCAGTCCAGAAGCGTAACCCTGACCGATCGCGCGGAATTTCCACTCGGCGCCGTTGCGGTACAACTCGCCGAAGACCATCGCGGTTTCGGTCGAGGCGTCCTCGGACAGGTCGTAGCGGGCGAGTTCGTTGCCGTTGGCCTGGTCCACCACCCGGATGAACGCGTTCCGGACCTGGCCGAAGGACTGCCCGCGGGTCTCCGCGTCGTAGATGGACACCGGGAACACGATCGAGTCGACGGTCGCCGGCACCGACGGCAGATCGACGTTGATCACCTCGTCGTCGCCCTCGCCCTCGCCGGTCAGGTTGTCGCCCTGATGGACGATGGAGCCGTCCGGCGAGCTGGTGTTGTTGAAGAAGACGAAGTAGTCGTCGGCGACGATCCGGTGATTGGGATCGAGGCCGAGCGCGCTGGCGTCCAGGTCGAAGTCGTCGCCGGTCGTCGAGCGGACGTCCCAGCCGAGGCCGACGGACACCGCCTTCAGGCCGGGCGCGGCCTTCGTCAGCGAAACGTTGCCGCCCTTGGTCAGGCTCACACCCATGCTGCTCTACCCCTTTACTCACTGATCGAACTGCCTTGCTCGATCGCTTGTTCGTCTGTCGTTCACTTGGCGTCCGGGTCGGGCCAGTTACTCTGCGCGCAGTCGTTCGCGGCATCCCTCCCAACATCCGCCCCGCGAACGTCCGGCCCGGGTACAGAGTTCCCGACGGGCACCCCCCACTCAACCCGACAGGCCGGGCACCACCCGACAGGAGGACGATGCGGCACTTCGACCAGCTGGCCGAGGGCGTTCGCCGTGAGCTGTTCCATCTCGCGCCGGAGTCGTTCGAGCGGACCAGCGAGCGATCCGTGCTGGCGCACGCGTTGGGCGCGACGCTGTACGTGCCGGCAACGCGGAACGATCTGGCGAGCACGGTCCGCCGGCGGGCCGCCCGGGGCGTTCGCTCGATGGTCATCGACCTGGAGGACGCGATCGCCGACCCGTCGGTCGATGCGGCCGTCGGGTCCACCGGGGCGGTGCTGTCCGAGCTCGGCGAGGATCCGCCGGACAGCCTGCTGTTCGTCCGCGTGCGGTCGGCCGCGCAGATCCGGGAGCTCGCGCTGGCGCTGGGCCCCGACCAGCGGATCGTCAGCGGCTTCGTGCTGCCGAAGTTCTCCACCAAGACCGGGGAGGAGTACCTGCAGGCGGTCACCGAGATCGACGCCCGGTCCGCGCACCCGGTCTACGCGATGCCGGTGCTGGAGACCCCCGAGGTGCTGTACCGGGAGACCCGGGAGACGGAGCTGGTCGGCATCCGGGAGCTGCTCGACCGGTACCGGCCCCAGGTGCTGACCGTGCGGATCGGGGCGACCGATCTGTGCGGGCTGTTCGGCATCCGGCGGGACCGGGACCTGTCCATCTACGACGTCGGGGTGGCCGCCGATCTGATCACCCAGGTGGTCAACCAGTTGGGCCGCACCGACGGCACCGGGTTCGCGATCACCGGGCCGGTGTGGGAGTACTTCGCCAACCACGAGCGGATCCTGCGACCCCAGCTGCGGCAGACGCCGTTCGCCGACCGGCACGCCGACGAGCTTCGGCGATCGCTGATGAGCCGCGACCTGGACGGGCTGATGCGGGAGATCATCCTGGACCGCGCCAACGGGCTGACCGGCAAGTCGGTGATCCACCCGTCGCACATCGCGCCGGTGCACGCGTTGGCGGTGGTGCCGCACGAGGAGTACCTCGATGCGCTGGACATCGTCGAACCCGAATCCGCGCACGGCGGGGTTCGGACGTCCGGCTACCGCAACAAGATGAACGAGATGCGTCCGCATCGCAACTGGGCCGACCGCACCCTGCTCCGGGCCCGGGTGTTCGGCGCGGCCGCGGCCGGCATCTCGCACATCGACATCCTCACCGCCCAGCAGCAGTCCGAACTGCAGGAGGCCGGGTGAGGGCCGCGATGACGTCCTCCTGGGTCGCCGATCACTACGGCATCGAGGTTGCGGATGAGCCGGCCGGCCCGTGGTCGATCGGCCTGACGATGGCTGACCTGACGCGCATCGCCCTGCGGCGCAACCCCAAACGGGCCCAGCTGCTGGTCTCGACCGTGCTGGGCAAGCACCTGCCCGTCGATCCCCGGGTCGTCTGCGGCACCGGCCGGCTGCTCGGGGCCATGGTCGCCCGACAGCTGGCCGGCGCGGCGGAGCTCCCCGCGCAGTGGGCGGCGGCGGCCGTCGCCACCGTCCGGGGTGCGGAGCCCGGGCGGCTGCTGTCCGCCCTGCCCGACCCGGCGCCCAGGCCCGGGGTGGTGACGTTCGGCTTCGCCGAGACCGCCACGTCACTGGGTCACCTGGTCGCCGATCAGCTGGGCGCGCCCTACCTGCACTCCACCCGGCGCCCCGACGGGCCGGTACCGGTGACCGCGGAGTTCGTCGAGTCGCACTCGCACGCCACCGACCATCTGCTGCGCCCGGATGCGCGGCTCACCCTGGCGGGCGACGGGCCGCTGGTGCTCGTCGACGACGAGCTGTCCACCGGCCGGACCGCGCTGAACGTCGTCGAGGCGCTGCACGCCCGGTTCCCGCGGGAGCGGTACGTGCTGGCCGGGCTGGTCGACGTCCGCTCGCCGGCGTCCGACGCGGTCCGGGCCGAGCTGGCCGCGCGGCTGGGCTGCCGGATCGACGTCGTCTCGCTGGTCCGCGGAACGGTCAGCGTGCCGGACGGCTCCGCCGAGCGAGTGGCCCGCGATCTGGCCGGGTCGCCGCCGCTCGACGGCCGGGGAGTCGACCGGCCGGTCGCGGTCCGGGAGGTGCCGTTGCCGTGGCCGGCGCGGCTGCCGCCCGGCGGGCGGCACGGGTTCGCCGTCACCGACCGGCCCGAGTTCGAGGTGACCCTGCCGGCCGCCGCCGATGCGTTGGCGACGGCGTGCGGCGACGCCGGCCGGGTGCTGGTGCTGGGCACGGAGGAACTGATGTACCTGCCGTTGCGGCTGGCGCTCGCGCTGCGGTCGGCCACCCGGGCGACGGCCTTCCAATCCACCACCCGGTCCCCGGTGCACGCGATCGACGCCCCCGGCTACCCGATCCGGCGACGCATCGACTTTGCCTCCCTGGTGCACCCGGGGAGCCGCGAGCGGGCCGAGCGGCACGTCTACCACGCCGGCTGGCCCGAGTCGGCCGGCGGCGGCGAGGCGGATCTGATCGTCGTCGTCGACGACGGGCACGCAGTCCCCGGGCCGACGGGTGTCGCGGAGTCGGTGGCCCGGGCGACCGGGACGCCGGTCGTGCTGGCCCGGCTGACGGGGGTCGCCGGATGACCGCGGTCACCGCCCTGCCGGTGCCGCTGACCGGACCGGCGTTCGGCAGCTACCGGCCGGACGAGGTGTCCTGGCTGCTGACCGACCTGTCCGCGGTCGACCTGGAGGCGGACCCCGCGCATCGCGAGGCGGAGATCCAGGCCGGCCGCGCGCACTACGCCGAATCACTGCCGGTGGAATACCAGCCCGACCCGGCCTACCAGGCGCTGTTCGACACGATCCTGGCCGGCTCGGCGGCGCGGCTGGCGTACGCGGTCGGCGCGGTCACCGAACTGGTGCTCGCCGAACGCGGACCCGGCGTGGTGCTCGCCTCGCTGGCCCGGGCCGGCACCCCGATCGGCATCCTGATGCGGCGCTGGGCGCGGCGGTTCCACGGCCTGGACCTCCCGCACTACGCGGTGTCGATCGTCCGGGCGCGGGGGATCGACCGGGTCGCGCTGCGGTACCTGGCCACCCGGCACGACCCGGCGTCCGTCGTGTTCGTCGACGGCTGGACCGGTAAGGGGGCGAT
This sequence comes from Nakamurella sp., assembly GCF_044224575.1. GTDB lineage: Bacteria > Actinomycetota > Actinomycetes > Mycobacteriales > Nakamurellaceae > Nakamurella. The sequence goes on along the minus strand of NZ_JBGAKE010000013.1, from coordinate 151,847 downwards.
CGCCCGGGAGCTGACCGCGGCACTCGACGCGGTCCGGGCGGCCGGCGGACCGGCGTTCTCCGACGATCTGGCCGTGCTCGCCGACCCGGGGCACTGCGTGCGTACCTTCGGCACCCGGGACGACTTCCTCATCGCGTCGGCGTGCCTGAACTCGACCGTCTCCGGTCTGGTGTCCCGGACCGTGCTGAACCGGGACCTGATCGGCCCCGGTGATTTCCACGGCGCGAAGTTCTACGCGGAGCTCGGCGATCGCGATGTGTCCGGGGTGTTCCTGGATGCGGTCAGCGCCCGGTTCGACGAGGTCGCCGCCCGGGTGCGGGCCGACGGGCCGGCGCTGGCCGGGTCGGACCGGGCGGTGACCTTCGCCGGGTGGGCGGCCGTCGAGGCGATCCGGGAGCGGTACGGCATCGACTCGGTCAACTTCGTCAAGCCCGGCGTCGGCGAGGCGACCCGGGTGCTGCTGCGCCGCGTTCCCTGGAAGATCCTCGTGCGCGAGCCGGATCATCCGGACCACGAGCATCTGCGGCTGCTGGCCGCGGACCGCGGGGTGCCCGTCGAGGTGGTGCCCGACCTGGCCTACTCCTGCGTGGGCCTGGTGCGCCGGGTCGGCGCCGAAACCGGTGAGGGCTGACCGGCATGACGACCGTGGTCGCCTCCGATCTGGATCGCACGCTCATCTACTCGGCGTCCGCGGCCGGCTCGTCCGATACCGAGCTGGTGTGCGTGGAAGTGCTGGACGAGCACCCTCAGTCGTTCATGACCGCCGCGGCGCACGCCGGGTTGGCGCGGGTGCGGTCCGCGTCGGTGCTGGTGCCGACCACCACCCGCACGCCGGCCCAGTACGGGAGGGTGCAGCTGCCCGGCGGCCCGGCGCCGTTCGCGGTGGTCAGCAACGGCGGGCACATCCTGGTCGACGGGGTGCCGGATCGCGGGTGGCGGGCCGGGGTGCAGGAGCGCATCGCGGCGGCCGCAGCGACGCTCGCCGAGGTGGTGGCGCACGTCGACGGCCTGACCGACGACTGCTGGGTGCGCAGCCGACGGATCGCCGACGACCTGTTCTGCTACCTCGTGGTGGAGACCGCCTCCTTGCCCAGGGGTTTCGTGGCCGACCTGACCGGGTGGTGCGCGGACCGGGACTGGGTGGTGTCGATGCAGGGCCGCAAGATCTACGCGCTGCCCGCCGTGCTGACCAAGGAGGCGGCGATCGCCGAGGTGTGCCGGCGGGTCGGCGGCCGCCGGCTGCTGGCCGCCGGCGACGGAGCCCTGGATGCCGGGATGCTCGCCCTGGCCGACGACGGGATCCGGCCGGCGCACGGCGAGCTGTTCGACAGCGGCTGGCACGCGCCGCATGTCCGGGTCACCGCGAACTTCGGTGTGCTCGCCGGGGAGGAGATCGTCCGCTGGTTCGCCGAGGAGCTCAGCTGACACAGAATTCGTTGTCCTCCGGGTCGGCCATGGTCACCCACCAGTGCGGGCCCTGCCGTCCCCGCCAGAGTTCCCGCGCTCCGGCTGCGGTCAGCCGTTCGACCTCCTGTTCCACGTTCTCCTCACCCACCCGGATGTCCAGGTGCATCCGGTTCTTCACCGTCTTCGCCTCCGGGACGAGCTGGAACAGGACCCGCGGCGCGCCGCCGTCGGGATTGGTGATCGCCTGACCCGCGCGCCAGACCAGCACCCCGCGATGGGTCGTGGTGTCCGATTCGGCGGCGTGCCCGGCGGCGACCATCGTGCGGATGAACTCCTCGTTGCTGGGCTCGACGTCCCAGTGCAGCGCATCGGCCCACCAATCGGCCAGGGCGTGCGGATCGGAGCTGTCGACGGCGACCTGAAATGTGTATGCCATGGGGGACAGGCTACGAAGGGGGTCCGACAGCGGTGCGGTCGTTGCCGCGGCAACGTCAGTGATCTATCTTTCACGTTTCCGATCGATCGTTCCCGCGGCAACGTTCGGACCGGCGAGCAGGTCCAGGAACGCCCGCGCGGCGGGCGCCGACGGCGCCGGCGACCGATGGATCAAGCTCTCACCGGGTGCCGCGCCGTGGCGTCGGTCAGCGGCCGCACCACCACCGGCCGGCCCTGCGCCGACAACGGAACCAGGGCTACCCCGAAGCCGAGCTGCACGAAGCGGACCACGTTGTCCGACGTGCTCAGTTCGAACGCGACCGATCGCACAATGCCCGCCCGCTCGACGGCGGCGTCGACCTGGCGGCGCAGGCCGGATTCGGGCCGCATCTCCCCGAACTCCACCCCGGCGAGCTCCCGCAGGTCCAGCCGATCGGCCGAGCCGGCCAGTGGATGACCGATCGGCAGGGTGGCGACCAGTGGCTCCACCGTCAGCACCCGATGGGCCAGATCGGGCGAGATCTGATCGGCGAACAGGCCGACCAGCGCCAGGTCCAGGTCGCCGCTGCGGATGCGACCGGCCAGCACCCCGGCCAGGGCGGTCAGCTCGGCCGCCGCCCCGCCGGTCTCGGGGTGATCGCGGTGCTCGGGGCCTGCATGTTCGGCGGGGGAATCCTGGTCTCTCCCCGCTGGTGGCCGTGGGCGGGGGCGGATCCGCGGCGATGGGAGCCGTCGTCGCCGGCGGGGCGATCGCCGCCCTGCTACGACGGCGATGAGCAGCGCGCCCACCAGACGGCCTTCGCCGCGCTCCAGCACAACCCACGAGAAGGTCGCGCAGACCACTGGGAGCCCAACGAGCAGCGGGCCCATCAGTGGGGTTCGCCGCGCTCAAGCACACCCACGAAAAAGGTCGGCGACCGGGGAAGCCGCCGGAATGGGGCGGTCCGGCGCACGCCGATCGGCGCACCCGCACCGCCGGGGCGGCGTCGACGCCAATTCCACCAAGGAGCACCTCTACGAGCTGGCCCGGCGGCTGGACATCGAGGGGCGCTCGACCATGACCAAGGACGAGCTTGTCGCGGCTTTGCAGAAGGCCAACGATCGGGCCAGCGCCCGGGCGCTGGCGCAGGACCGCCCGGACGACTAGTTGGCCAGCTTGCGAACGGGCCACCATCGAGCACAGGACACCCCTAGATCCAGCCCCGTTCGGTCGCCACCCGCAGGGCGTCCGCCCGGGTCGCCGCCCCGGTCTTGCCGATCACCGACGACAGGTGGTTGCGGACGGTGCCTTCGGACAGGAACAGCCGCTTGGCGATCTGCCCGACGGTGCCGCCGTCCGCGGTGGCCAGCAGCACGTCCCGCTCTGGCGTGCCCGGCGGCGACCATCGTGCGGATGAACTCCTCGTTGCTGGGCTCGACGTCCCAGTGCAGCGCATCGGCCCACCAATCGGCCAGGGCGTGCGGATCGGAGCTGTCGACGGCGACCTGAAATGTGTATGCCATGGGTCAGAGGCTACGAACCGGGTCCGACAGTGGCTCGGCGGTTCCCGCGGAGACGTGACCGATATATCGGAAACGTCAACGACATATCGGTCACGTTTCCGCGGAGGCGTTTCCACCGGCGAGAGCGTCAGGAACGCCCGGGCCGCGGGCGCGTCGCCGCCGCGCCCGGTGGGTACCTGACCGGCATGCCCAAGTCGACCGAACGCGGCGACGCCATCGCGGCGGAGCTGCCCAGCACCCTCCGACGCTCCGACGAGAAGGCCCGGCGGACGTTCGCGCAGACCTACGACTCGGCGATCGAGCAGTACGACGGCGATGAGCAGCGCGCCCACCAGACGGCCTTCGCCGCGCTCAAGCACACCCACGAGAAGGTCGGCGACCACTGGGAGCCCAAACCGGAGTGGGGGCCGTCGGACGCGCACGCCGAGGGCGGCCGGGACGATCCGCATCCCACCGCCGGTGGCGTGGACGCCAATGCCACCAAGGAGCACCTGTACGAGCTGGCCCGGCGCCTGAACATCGAGGGGCGCTCGACCATGTCCAAGGACGAGCTCGTCGATGCGCTGCAGAAGGCGAACGACCGGGCGAGCGCCAAGGCGCGGACGGACGGCTAGATCCAGCCGCGTTCGGTGGCGATCCGCAACGCGTCCGCCCGGGTCGCCGCCCCGGTCTTGCCGATCACCGACGACAGGTGGTTGCGGACGGTGCCTTCGGACAGGAACAGCCGCTTGGCGATCTGCCCGACGGTGCCGCCGTCCGCGGTGGCCAGCAGCACGTCCCGCTCCCGGCCGGTCAACGGGGAATCGCCCAGGGCCAGGCTCTCGGCGGCCAGGTCCGGGTCGACGACCCGCAGCCCCGAATGCACCCGGCGGATCGCGTCGAGCAGCGTCTCGGGCGGGGCGTCCTTGACCATGAACCCGGCCGCGCGGGCCTCCATCGCCCGGCGCAGGTAGCCCGGCCGGCCGAAGGTGGTCAGGATGACCACCCGGCACGCCGGCACCCGGCTGGCGAGCATCGCCGCGGCGGCCAGCCCGTCCAGGCCCGGCATCTGCACGTCGAGCAGGGCCACGTCCGGTCGCTCGCGCAGCGCCGCCGGCACCACGCCGTCCCCCGTGCCGACCTGGGCGACCACCGTCATGTCCGGTTCCAGGTCGATCAGGGTCGCGAACGCGCCCCGGATCAGCGCCTGGTCGTCGGCGACGAGCACCCGGATCATCGGCCGGCTCGAGCCGGCATCGGGACCGCGGCCCGCACCGTGAACCCGCCACCCGGTCGTGGTCCGGCGGTCAGTGTCCCGCCGGCGGCCCGGACCCGTTCCGCCAGGCCGGAGAGCCCGGTCCCGGCATCCGCCGGGCCACCGCGGCCGTCGTCCACGATCTCCACCGACGCGGCACCGACGGTGATCGTGCAGGTGCGGGCGTGCGCATGCCGCACCACGTTGGTGACGGCCTCCCGCACCACGTAACCGAACAGCGCCCGCGCCGACGGGTCGATCCGGTCGACCGCCGCGTCGATGTCGGCCGGTAGGCGGACCGCCACGCCCGCCGCCTGCAACACGCTGCCGGCGACGGCGAGCTCGCCGGCCAGGGATACCTCCCGGAAGCCGGAGGCGGTCGCCCGCACGTCGGCCAGGGCGTCCCGGGCCAGTTGCTCCACCTCGCCGATCTCGGTGACCGCGGCCGCATCGTCCCGGCCGACCAGCCGGCGGGCCAGCCCGGCCTTCACTGCGATCGCGGTGAGCGAATGCCCCAGGATGTCGTGCAGGTCCCGGCCGATCCGTTCCCGCTCGGCGGCCACCGCGGCGACCGCCAACGCCTCCCGGGTGAGCTGCAGCTCCCGGTTCAGCCGGATGTTGCCGACGAATCCGGTCATGAATGCCGTCATCGCGACGATCGTCAGGGCGAGCTCCCAGCTCAGCGGGTCATCGAACAACAGGTCGACCGCGAGCATGCCCCCGGCCAGCAGGATGCCCAGGCTCATCCCCACCCAGGTGCGGAGCAGGAAGCCGGCGACGACCGCGGGGTAGATCCACAGCGTGGCGGCCGTCGATCCCAGTACCGGCAGCTGCGCGGCCGGGAGAACCACCAGCACGCCGACGACGGCCAGCTTCACCGGCAACGGGCTGAACAGGCAGCGGCCCGGCACGAAGATGTAGAAGAGGGTGAAGGCCGCGAGGAGCGTCAACGACCACGCCTTGGTCGAGACCGGGACATCCGGGGCGGTGGCGACCGCGACGTACACCGTGATCAGGAAGACCTGGGCGATGACGCCGCCCAGCTCCCATCGTCGCCGGCCGTTCATCCGGCGGTCGGGGATGGCCGGATCGATCTGTGTCACGGGCCCATCCTCCCTCGTCATGCGACCGCAGCATCAGACCTTGCTGCCGCTGCGCCGGTACGCCCACACCCCGACGACCCCGAGCACCAGCGTCCAGGCGGCCAGGACCAGCACCGCGTCCACCGGCACTCCCTGGCCGGCGAGGACCGATCGGCCCAGGTCGGCGAGCCAGTAGGAGGGGGTCACCTTCGCGACCTGCTGCAGGAACGCCGGGAACGCCTCCACCGGGAACCACAGGCCACCCAGGATGGACAGGCCCAGGTAGGTGATCATCGAGATCGGTTGCACCGTGTCGACCGTGCCGGCGAACCCGATGACCAGCCCGAGCACCGCGAACGGGATCAGGCCCAGCCAGACGGCGAACCCGGTGCCGATCCACTGCCCGGCGGTCAGCTGCACGGCGCCGATGGTGGCACCGGCCAGGAACACCAGCAGCAGCGCGGGCAGCGTCACCAGCATCGAGACGATCGCCTTGGCCACGAGGTACGACGACCCGGGCAGGGCGGTCAACCGCAGTTGCCGGTTCCAGCCGACCTGCCGTTCGATCGCGATCCGGGCGCCGGTGTTGATGGCCGCGCCGATGCAGCCGAACGAGGCCATCGAGACCATCAGGTAGGCGACGACGGTGAGCCCGTCGCCCGCGTCCTGGCCCTGATACAGGTTGGCGTACAACAGGAACAGCAGCAGCGGCAGGGCCACCGTCAACACCAGGAAACGCACGTTGCGGTACGCGAGCCGGGTGGAGGTCAGTGCGTAGCGGGCGGTCATGGCCACGGCCGGGACGGCGGTACTCATCGGACGGTCTCCTGACGGGAGGCGGCAACCAGTTCCAGGAACGCGTCCTCGAGATTGCCGGCAGCGATTTCGATGTCGTGGGCCTGCGGGTACTGCGCCAGCAACGCCCGAAGTGCGGAGTCGGAGTCGTTGCAGCGCAGCAGGGTTCGGGTGGCCGGTCGTTCGGTACCGAGGACCCCGGGCAGGCGGGCCAGATCGTCGATGTCCGCGCCATCCACGACGGCCGAAACCGTGCGGCCAGCGACGGTGGACTTGATCTGCGCGCCGGTGCCGTCGGCGACGACGATCCCGCCGGCGAGAACCACCACCCGGTCGGCGAACTGGTCGGCTTCCTCGAGGTAGTGGGTCGCGAACAGCACAGTGCGCCCGGTCGCGGTGAACCGACGCATCGACGCCCAGAACGAGCGTCGCACCTCGACGTCCATGGCCGCGGTGGGCTCGTCGAGTACCAGCAGGTCCGGGTCCGGCACCAGGGCGAGCGCGAACCGGACCCGTTGGGCCTGCCCGCCGGAGAGCTTCTGCGTCTTCTGCCCGGCGATGTCGCCGACGCCGGCCAGGTCCATCGCGGTGGCGACCGGCATCGAATGCCGGTGCAGGCCGGCAAACATCGCCACCAGCTCCCGGACGGTCACGTCCGGCAGCAGGGCGCCGGCCTGCAGCATCGCGCCGACCCGGCCGGCCTGCACGGCGGTCGCCGGATCGGTGCCGAAGAGCTGGACGCCACCGGTGTCGGGCCGGGTCAGGCCGAGCAGCATGTCGATGGTGGTGGACTTGCCGGCGCCGTTCGGTCCGAGGAAGGCGACGACCTCGCCGGGGACGATCAGCAGGTCGACCCCGCGCACGGCGTGCACCGGCCCGAACCTCTTGTGCAGCTTGGTCAGTCGAACCGCGGCGCCGTCGGCGGGGTGGGCTTTCGTGGTCATGTGACCACGATGATCCGGTGACGTCGCCCGCCGGGGCGGCGGACGTCATGTTTCGGGCATGACATCCGTCATGGGTCACGGCTGCGTGACAGATTTTCCGGGAAGGGTAGTGATGCCGATCACATTCAGGCATGCTGGGCAGAAGCCCTGGCCTGCGCGCCGGGTCGAGCCTGACGAACACCGCCCGGAACGACCGATTCGAGGCAGGAGCGCCAATGTCCGGAGTACTGATCGGCATCGACAGCAGCAAGGCAAGTGAGCGCGCCCTGCGCTGCGGCCTGGAGATCGCAGCCGCCGAAAAGGTGCCGGTGCTGATCGTGCACGCGATCCCCTGGTCGCCCTATTCGTTCACCACGGCCGAGGAGAACGACCGTCGGGCGGCCGTCCGGGACCAGGAACTGGCGGCGGCGCGAGAACAGTTGCTCGAACCGGCCATGGCCCGGGCGGCGGTCGCGGGCGTACCGGCCGACGGGCTGGTCACCCACGCCCACCCGGTGGACCTTCTGGTGGACGTTGCGGAGGAGCGCAAGATGTCACACATCGTGATCGGCCGGACCGGTGAGAGCCGGGTCAAGCACCTTCTTTTCGGCAGCGTACCGGCGCGACTGATCGCGGCGGCGCCGGTTCCGGTGACGGTGGTCCCATGAGCACGGTGCTGGCTGCGGCCGAGGAGACCGAGCCGTCGGGTTTCGACCAGACGGTGAACGAGGCGGTCGGGCCGATCGCCGAGTGGTTCACCGGACTCGTCTTCTACGAGTTCACGCTCCTCGGCGTCGGTTTCCCGGTGATCGTCGTCTGGCTGATCACCGGCGCCATCTTCTTCACCATCTACCTCGGCTTCAAGAACGTCACCGGATTCAAGCACGCGATCGACCTGGTCCGTGGGCGTTACTCCAAACCCGAAGATGCGGGGGAGGTCTCGCATTTCCAGGCGTTGGCGACGGCGGTCTCCGGAACCGTCGGACTGGGGAATATCGCCGGTGTCGCGGTGGCCATCAGCATCGGTGGTCCGGGCGCGACCTTCTGGATGATCGTGGCCGGCTTCTTCGGCATGAGCCTGAAGATGGCCGAGTGCACGCTGGGCGTGAAGTACCGCAAGGAGCACCCGAACGGGACGGTCTCCGGTGGCCCGATGTACTACTTGCGGGACGGGGTCGGCAAGGTGGCCAACCCCAGGCTCGGCGCCATCCTCGCCGCCGTATTCGCGGTCTGCTGCATCGGTGGCTCGCTGGGCGGCGGCAACATGTTCCAGTCCAACCAGGCGACCGCGTTGATCGTGGACGTCTCCGGCGGCGCCCTCGACGGCTACCGGTGGGCCATCGGCCTGGTCTTCGCGATCCTGGTCGCGGCTGTCATCGTCGGCGGTATCAAGTCGATCGCCCGGGTCACCGACAAGGTCGTCCCGTTCATGGCGGTCGTGTACGTCGCGGCCTGCCTGATCGTCATCGTCGTCAACATCGGCGCGGTCCCGGCGGCATTCGGTGCAATCATCTCCGGTGCGTTCGCACCCGAGGGCATCACCGGCGGCATGATCGGCGTGCTGATCGTCGGGTTCCAGCGGGCCGCCTTCTCCAACGAGGCCGGCGTCGGTTCGGCGTCCATCGCCCACTCGGCGGTGCGAACCAAGCAGCCGTCCACCGAGGGCTACGTGTCCCTGCTCGAACCGTTCATCGACACCATCGTCATCTGCACCATGACCGCGCTGACCATCGTGATCACCGGGGTGTGGGACGACCCGAACGCGCCTGCACTCGGTGGCGTCGGTCTGACCACCGCGGCCTTCCAGACGGTGCTGCCGTGGTTCCAGTACGTGCTGGTGGTGGCGGTGACGCTGTTCGCCTTCTCCACGATGATCGCCTGGTCCTACTACGGCATGAAGGCCACCGGCTACCTCTTCGGGGACAGCGCCCGGGCCGAGAACGTGTTCAAGGCGGTCTTCTGTACGTTCACCCTCATCGGCGCCATGCTGTCCCTGGGCCCGGTCATCGGCTTCTCCGACTCGATGATCTTCCTGATGTCCGTTCCGAACGTCATCGGGCTGTACATCCTGGCGCGGGTACTCAAGCGGGAGGTCAAGCAGTACGACCGCAAAGTCGCCACCGGGGAGATCCAGATGGTCGAGAAACACTGAACTCAGCGCCGGCGACGCTCCCGCAGCGCCAGGATGACGCCGCCGGCCATGGCGGTCAGGCCGAGGCCCAGGATGACGAGGCCGAAGATCAATGACGCGTCGGTCAGCACCAGCCCGAGGACGAGCGCGACCATGCCCATCACGAACACCGCGAGCGCCACGACGATGCGCGGGCGGCGCAGGCCGGCATGGGTGATCCGTTGCGCAAAGGTCGGATCCTCGAGGGTCAGCCCGGCCGCGATCTCGTCCAGCCGGCGCTGTTCGCCATCCGACAGAGCCATCCTGTTTCCCCCTTGCGTCGGGGCGGCCCGGGACACATGCCCTGATCTGCCCACGGCCTGAACGGGCCGTACCCCGGTCGGCCAATGGTACGTCCGGTACGGGTCGCACGCTCCTGACAAGGTGGGCGGGCCGACCTCGCCGCGGACGCCGCGCCGCGGAAGCCGTCGTTGCGCCGACCGGTCAGTGTCGCGTGTTGATCGCGGCGAGGTGCCGGCGGCCGAACACCATGATCATCAGCAGGCCGCCGAGAACGCAGGCGGCACCGAACCAGTACGGCGCGGACAGGCCGATCTCCTCGCCCAGCTTCCCGCAGATCCAGGGCGACGCGGCGGCGCCGAGGAACCGGACGAAGTTGTACCCGGCCGACGCCACCGGGCGCGGGACGGGGGAGACGTTCATCGCCGCCTCGGTGAACATCGTGTTGAGCACGCCGAGTGGGGCGCCGCAGGCGATGACCAGAACGGTGACGGCGACGTGGTTGTCCACCGTGAGCGCCAGCGCGACCAGGATCGCGGTGAACACGCCGAGGGTGATGATGAACGCGCGGGTCAGGCCGAACCGGCGGTGCATCCACGGCGCCCCCCAGACGGCGCACACGCCGAGCAGCACACCCCAGCCGAAGAACAGGAAGCCGATGCCGAAGGCGCTGTAGGGCAACGTGAATGGGGTGAAGGCCAGCACCGCGAAGAAGCCGCCGTTGTAGAGCAGCGCGGCGATGCCCAGGACCAGCAGGCCGCCGTGGCCGAGCGCCCGGAGCGGGTCGGCCGGCCGGATCGCGTGGCTGACCCGGACCTTGTCCTTGAGGAACAGCGCGATCGCCAGCAGTGCGATGCCCATCAGCACGGCGACCCCGAAGAACGGGGCGCGCCAGTTGATGGTGCCGAGGAAGGCGCCGACCAGCGGGCCGACGGAGATGCCGACGCCCAGCGCCGCCTCGTACAGGGTGACCGCCCGTTCCGCACCGCCGCGGGCGACCGCGATGATCGCGGCCAGGGCGGTGGCGATGAACAGGGCATTGCCCAGTCCCCAGCCGGCCCGCCAGCCGACCAGTGCGGCGACCGAGTCGGAGGTCCCGGCCAGGGTGGCGAACACGATGATGATCACCAGGCCGGCCATCAGCGTCGTGCGGCCGCCGATCCGGCTGGACACGAACGAGGTGACGAGCATGGCCACGGAGGTGACCAGCAGGTAGCTGGTGAACAGCAGCGAGACCTCGCTCGGCGTCGCGTCGAGGTTGGCGGCGATGGACTTGAGGATGGGATCGACCAGGCCGATGCCCATGAACGAGACCATCGCGGCGAAGGCCAGCACCCACACCGCGATCGGTTGCCCGGACTTCGTCGACGCGGGAGGCGCGACATCGTTCGGGTGGGCCGGGGTGGTTTCTTCCCCGCGGGCGAGCGTCATGGTGGGCCCTCCAAGTAGTTACTGTTGCTAACTATCTTAGAACGGGCTGAGGGCGAGCGTCGATGAGCACCGGGTCACACCGGCGCGGTCAGTTCATGGGCAGCCGGCCGGCGAGGGTGGCGACGCCGGCCAGGAACAGCTCGATGCCGTCGGCGTAGTACGCCTCGGGATCGTCGCACTCGAACATGGCCCCGGCGCACAGGACCAGCTGCGGGAAGCGATCGGCGGGCAGTGCGGCCAGCGCGGCCCGCTTGCTCTCGCGCAGGGCCTGCCGGTCGGGTTCCGGTACGGAGATCTCCGCGCCGGGCGCGCCGACCACCAGCATCACCGCCGACTGCAGGGCGGCGCGGGCGAGCTCGGCCCGCCGCTGCTGATCGAAACCCGCCTCGGCCAGCACGGTCAACGCCTGCTCGGCCAGCAGTTGCCCGCGCTGGCACTGCAGGATGCGGTACTGGACCAGTTCGGTGCTGCCGGGGTGCCGGGCCAGCATCCCGACCAGGCGCTGCAGGAGTGGGCGCAGTCGTTCCAGGCCGCCGGCACTCGGCAGGGCGGGTACGTCGATGGCGTCGATCACCCGGTCGCCCATCGCGGCCAGCAGTTCGTCCTTGTTCTTGACGTGCCAGTACAGGGCCATCGGGGTGACGTCGAAATCCTGGGCGATGCGGCGGATGGACACCGCGGCCAGGCCCTCGTGATCGGCGACGTCCAGGGCTCGGTCGATCACGGCTTCGCGGGACAGGCTTGGCGCCGCCTCGGCTTTGGCGGCCTTACGGGGAGCTGTCCGAGCACTGGCGGGCGGAACCATGTTGACAACTTTACACCGTAGAGGTTTCCTATACAGCGTAGATGTACGGCGTAAAGGAGGAGCTGTGAAGCGACCCGGACTGACCCTGCTGGCGGTGGCGCTGGCCACGTTCATGAGCTATCTGGACAACAACATCATCAACGTCGCCATCCCGGCGATCGAGCGCGATCTGCATCTGACGACGTCCGGAATGGAGTGGATCGTCAGCTCCTACATCCTGGTGTTCGCCAGCCTGCTGCTGGCCGGTGGCCGGCTCGCCGACGTGTGGGGCCGTAAGCGGGTTTTCCTCATCGGCCTGGCGATCTTCACCGGGGCGTCCCTCGCCGCCGGGTTCGCCGGTTCCGTCGATGTGCTGGTGGCCAGCCGAGCGGTGCAGGGGCTGGGCGCGGCCCTGATGACCCCGACCACCCTGGCGATCATCTCGGCGACCTTCGCCGAAGGCCGGCAACGGGCCGCCGCGGTCGGCATCTGGAGCGCGGTCGGGGCCCTGGCCCTGGCCGTCGGGCCGCTGCTGGGCGGGCTGCTGTCCGAGTATCTGAGCTGGGGTTGGATCTTCTTCATCAACGTGCCGGTCGGCATCGCGACGTTCGTGCTGGCCGCGGCGGTGATCACCGAATCGCGCAACCCGCAGACACCGCGCCGGTTCGACGTGCCCGGCGTGCTGACCTCCGCGTTCGCGCTGTTCGCGCTGACTTTCGCGCTCATCGAGGGGCACGACCGCGGCTGGACATCGCCGGTGATCCTCGGCTGCTTCGCCGTCGCGGCCGCCCTGGCCGTGGCGTTCGTGCTGATCGAGCGGCGTTCGGCCGAGCCGATGGTCGCGCTCTCGCTGTTCCGTGAGCGGGTCTTCACCGGCGGTGTGCTCGCGCTGATGATGTGGGCGTTCGGCCTGTTCGGGATCTACTTCTTCACCTCGCTGTACCTGCAGGGCGTGCTCGGCTTCTCACCGACCGAGGCCGGCGCCGCGTTCGTGCCGATGGCCCTGCTGATGGCCGGGTCGGCCGTGGTCTCCGAGCGGATCTCGCATCGGTTCGGGGCCGGCCGGGTGGTGCCCGTGGCAATGCTGTTGATGGCCGGCGGGATCGCCTCGGTCAGCCTGCTCGGCGCGGACGCCGGGTTCGCCTCGCTGATGCCGGCGTTCGCGGTGATCGGCGTGGGCGGCGGCCTGACGGTTCCGCTGACCGCCAGCGTGCTGGACTCGATGCCGCGCGGCGAGGCGGGCGTGGCGTCGGGCATCTTCAACGCCACCCGGGAGGTCGCCGGCCTGCTGGGCATCACGGTGATCGGGGCGGTGCTCACTGCCCGGCAGGGCGCCCTGCTGGCCGCCGGCCAGACCCCGACCGACGCCTTCCTCGGCGGGTACCGGGCCGGTCTGTTGCTCGCCGGGGCACTGGTCGCCGCGGGCGGGGTGGCGGCGTTCGTCGGGTTGCGCACGGTGCGGGTCGGGCGCCATGCCACCGGCGCGGGGGCGGCTCCCGAGACCGGGTCCGAGACCGGGTCCGAGCCGGTGGCGCTGGCCCGCTGACCACCCGGCGAACGGTCTTCCCCCAGGGACCATCCGGCCGCGTGGAGCGGCCGGATGGTCCCCGGGCACGGGGCTGCTACCAGCCGCGGGCCCGCCATTGCGGCACGCTGGCCCGCTCCCGGCCCAGGGTGGTGTCGTCCCCGTGCCCCGGGTAGACCCAGGTGTCGTCCGGCAGCACGCCGAACACCCGCGCCTCCAGGTCGTCCATCAGCGAGCCGAAGTCCGCCGGGCTGTTGGTCTTGCCCGGCCCGCCCGGGAACAGCGAGTCCCCGGTGAACAGGTGGCCATGGCCCTGCGGGTCCCGATACAGCACGGCGACCGACCCGGGGGTATGCCCGCGCAGGGCGATGATCTCGAGGGTGCAGTCGCCCAGCGGGACGGTGTCGCCGTCGTCCAGCGGCCGGTCGACGGCGACCGGCAGCTCGTCCGCATCGTCCCGGCCGGCGGCGTTCTGCGCGCCGGTCGCCCGGGCCACGTCCGGCAGGGCGACGTGGTGATCCCAGTGCCGGTGCGTGGTGATGATCGAGCGGACCGGGACGGGCGCACTTCCCGCCGCGACCAGCGTCAGAATGCGATCCGCGTCGTTGGCCGCGTCGATCAGCACCCCCTCGCCGGTGTGCTTGCACACCAGCAGGTAGGCGTTGTTGTCCATCGGCCCGACCGACAGCTTGGTGATCGTGACGTCGGGCAGGTCGCGGGTCGACGGGGCGCCCTTGGCGTCGACATGACCGGTGTAGGTGGGGGAGCTCATGGCGTCACCGTAGGAGCCGGGGAGCCGTCGCACCACCACGGCTCTCATCCAGAGGCGATCCGGCCGCCGTGCCTACCAGGATGGCAGCTCGGGCAACGGACCCTCGCTGCGGACGCCACCGTCCCCACGCCCGGACAGCCAGCGGACCAGCCCGAGGTTGGTGCCGGCCACCACCGGGCCACCTCCACGGACGGTGATCGCTGCGGCCCCGTCGGGATGCAACGTCATCGCCGGCACGGCCCGGGTCCGCACGTACGAGAGTTGGAGGGCGGCCAGCAGCCGACCGGCCTGCGCATCGGTGAGGAGCTCGAGTCCCGCGTCGACACCCAGGTCGGCGTGATGCAACTCGAGTTCGCCGAGTCGGGTCGCCAGCACCACCGCGGCCGGCGCCGGCCCGCCGCGACCCAGGTCGATCTCGAATGCCCAGGCGGGCGGCGGCAACTCGTCGATCGTCTCGGCGAGCCGGCGATCCGCGTCGACCAGATCGAGGGCGATGGTGTCGGTGCTCCGGGCGGCGCCCCGTTCGATGTCGTCCACCCGAGCCTGCGGCGAGTCGTAGGGCAGCAACTGCTGCTCCACCCGGGCCCCGACCAGCACCCGGCGCAGCCCGTCGGCGTTGCGGGCGAGGTGGGTCACCACATGTCCGACGGTCCAACCCGGCAGCAGCGACGGTGCGGCGAACGCGTCCAGCCCACGCTCCTCGCGGAATCGGGCGACCGCGGCCTCCACCCGGCCGGTGGCGTCTCGGACCGCATGGATGCCAGCCGGCACGTCGGTCAATGCGGGGCCGGTCATAGGCGCACCACCGACCCGCGCACCGCCGACTCTCGCGCCGCATCGAGCACCCGAGCCGTGGCCACCGCGTCCGCCGCGGCGACCGGCGGGTCCGCTCCCTCGCGCACCGCGGCGGCCACCGCGGGGTAGAAGCTCTCCCAGGCCCCGCGCTCGCTGGGCACCGGCTCGCTATCCATCCCGGCCCAGAGCCGGCCCCAGGCCGACTCCGGCTCGACGCCCCACCCGGCGCCGAGGCTCGCCGGGGTGTGCCCGGCCTTGAGCTGATCCTCCTGACCGTCGAATCCGTCGATCACGAACCCCGCCCGGTCACCGTTCACCTGGAACCGGGGACCGGGCGCGGCCGAGGCCAGACCGGCGGCCAGCGTGCTGTGCACGCCGCCGGCGTGCACCAGGTGCAGCTCTATCTCGTCGTCGGCTCCGGCGCCGTCCCGGACGGTCTGCAGGTCGGCGTGCACCGCGACGACCTCCCCGAACAGCTGCACCGCCTGGTCCACCAGATGCGGTCCGAGGTCGAACAGCACCCCACCGCCCTCGGCCGCGGTCGCCCCGTGCCAGCTCGACTTCACCGGCCGGAACCGGTCGATCCGGGAGACGAACCGGTGCACCCGGCCGAGCGTGCCGTCGGCCAGCAGACGCCGGATCGTCAGGAAATCGCTGTCCCACCGCCGGTTCTGGTAGGGCACCAGCACCCGGCCGGCCCGGACGGCATGCGCCGCGAGATCCGCGGCGTCCCCGCCGGTCAAGGCGAACGGCTTGTCCACGACGGCGTGCAGGCCCAGCTCGAGCACCTGGTGGGCCACCGGTGCGTGGGTGGCGCTCGGCGTGGTGACGGTGACACCTTCGACGCCCAGGTCCGGCAGGTCGGCCACCGACGGCACGACAACCGCCTGCGGGAACTCGTCCCGCAGCTGCGCCTGCCGCGCGGCCGACCCGGTGACGACCGCGACCAGGTCCAGGCCGGCCGCGGACCGGATCAGCGGCGCGTGGAAGATCCGGCCGCCGGTGCCGTAGCCGGCCAGCGCCCACCGCACTCGTCCTTCGGTCATGCCCCCCACCCTGGCAGATCCGTCGGACAGTTGCCCTGACATCGCCCCGACCACGGCCCGGCCGGGCGGCTGACCTGCGACGATCGGGACTGTCGGTGGCCACGCCTAGCATGTGCTGCGTGATGGACCACCTCATCGTGCGCGGCGCCCGCGAGCACAACTTGCGGAACGTCGACATTTCCATACCCCGGGATTCGCTCGTCGTGTTCACCGGGCTGTCCGGCTCGGGCAAGTCGTCCCTGGCGTTCGACACGATCTTCGCCGAGGGGCAGCGCCGGTACGTCGAGTCGCTGTCCTCCTACGCCCGGCAGTTCCTCGGCCAGATGGATAAACCGGACGTCGACTTCATCGAGGGCCTGTCCCCGGCGGTGTCGATCGACCAGAAGTCGACGTCCCGCAACCCGCGGTCGACCGTGGGCACGATCACCGAAATCTACGACTACCTGCGGTTGCTGTACGCGCGGATCGGCCATCCGCACTGCCCGATCTGCGGGGAACCGATCTCCAAGCAGACTCCCCAGCAGATCGTGGATCGCGTGCTGGAGATGCCGGAGGGCACCCGGTTCCAGGTGCTCGCCCCGGTCGTCCGGGAGCGCAAGGGCGAGTACGCCGATCTGTTCGCCGAGCTGCAGGCCAAGGGGTACTCGCGGGCGCGGGTGGACGGCGTGGTGCACCAGCTGACCGAACCGCCGAAGCTCAAGAAGCAGGAGAAGCATTCGATCGAGGTGGTGGTCGACCGGCTGGTCAACCGGCCGACGGGCAAACAACGGATCACCGACTCGGTGGAAACCGGCCTCGGGCTGGCCGACGGGGTGGTCATCCTCGAGTTCGTCGACCTGGACGAGGGCGACGAGCATCGTGAGCGGCGCTACTCCGAGCGGCTGGCGTGCCCGAACGATCATCCGCTGGCGATCGACGAACTGGAGCCGCGGTCCTTCTCGTTCAACTCGCCGTTCGGCGCCTGCCCGGAGTGCACCGGCCTGGGCACCCGCAAGGAGGTCGACCCCGAGCTGGTGGTGCCCGACCCGGGGGCGTCGCTGAGCGATGGCGCGATCCAGCCGTGGGCGGGCGGCACGACCAGCGAGTACTTCGGCCGGCTGCTGCAGGGCCTGGCGCAGGGTCTGGGCTTCTCCATGGACACGCCGTGGGAGAAGCTGCCGGCCGCCGCCCGGAAGGCCGTTCTGCACGGGTCCGATCAGCAGGTGCACGTCACCTACCGCAACCGGTACAACCGGCAACGCTCGTACTACGCCGAATTCGAGGGCGTCATCCCGTTCCTGGAGCGGCGGGCCGCGCAGACCGACTCGGACTTCGCCCGGGAGAAGTACGAGGGCTACATGCGGGAGGTGCCCTGTCCGGTCTGCCTCGGCACCCGGCTGAAGCCCGAGATCCTCGCCGTCAGTCTGCAGCACGCCGAACACGGTCGGATCAACATCGCCGAGCTCTCCGCCATGTCCATCAAGGACGCGGCCGCCTTCTTCCCCGGATTGGCCCTGAACGAACGCGATCGGATGATCGCCGAGCGGGTGCTCAAGGAGGTCAACGCGCGGCTGGGCTTCCTGCTCGACGTCGGGCTGGACTACCTGTCCCTGGACCGGCCGGCGGCCACCCTGTCCGGCGGCGAGGCGCAGCGGATCCGGCTGGCCACCCAGATCGGGTCGGGCCTGGTCGGCGTGCTCTACGTGCTCGACGAGCCGTCCATCGGCCTGCACCAGCGGGACAACCACCGGCTGATCCAGACGCTGACCCGGCTGCGCGATCTGGGCAACACGCTGATCGTGGTCGAGCACGACGAGGACACCATCCGCACCGCCGACTGGGTGGTGGACATCGGCCCCGGCGCGGGGGAGCACGGCGGCAAGGTCGTCGTCTCCGGCACCGTCGAGGAGCTGGAGAAGTCCACCGAGTCGGTGACCGGCGCCTTCATCTCCGGGCGACGGGAGATCGCGGTGCCCATGGTGCGGCGGCCGATCGACCGGAAACGCAAGCTGACCGTGGTCGGCGCGCGGGAGAACAACCTGCGGGACGTCACCGTCGACTTCCCGCTGGGCACCCTGATCGCGGTCACCGGGGTGTCCGGGTCGGGCAAGTCCACCCTGGTCAACGACATCCTGCACGCGGTGCTGGCGAACCGGATCAACGGCGCCCGGATGGTGCCCGGCCGGCACACCCGGGTGACCGGCATCGACCACGTGGACAAGGTGGTCGGTGTCGACCAGTCGCCGATCGGGCGGACGCCGCGGTCCAACCCGGCCACCTACACGGGCGTGTTCGACCACATCCGCAAGCTGTTCGCGGCCACCACCGAGGCCAAGGTCCGCGGCTACCAGCCCGGCCGGTTCTCGTTCAACGTCAAGGGCGGCCGGTGCGAGGCCTGCTCCGGCGACGGCACCATCAAGATCGAGATGAACTTCCTGCCGGACATCTACGTGCCGTGCGAGGTGTGCAAGGGCGCCCGGTTCAACCGGGAGACCCTGGAGGTTCACTACAAGGGCAAGAACATCGCCGAGGTGCTCGACACCACCATCGAGGAGGCCGAGGAGTTCTTCCAGGCGATCGGCCCGATCCACCGGCACCTGAAGACGCTGGTCGACGTGGGCCTGGGCTACGTGCGGCTCGGGCAGCCCGCGCCGACCCTGTCCGGCGGCGAGGCGCAACGCGTCAAACTCGCCTCCGAACTGCAGAAGCGGTCAACGGGTCGCACCGTCTACGTGCTGGACGAGCCGACCACCGGCCTGCACTTCGCCGATGTGGAGAAGCTGCTCGGGGTCATCAACGGGCTGGTCGACAAGGGCAACACGGTCATCGTCATCGAGCACAATCTCGACGTCATCAAGTCGGCCGACCACCTCATCGACATGGGACCCGAGGGTGGGTCCGGGGGCGGGCTGGTCATCGCCGAAGGCACCCCCGAACAGGTCGCGGCGATGCCCGAGTCCTACACCGGGCAGTTCCTGGAACCGATCCTCGAGGGCCGGGCCGCGGTGACCACGCGGCGGCGGCTACGGGCGGTCAACGGCTCGGCCGGGGTCGGTGGCGCACGGGCGACCAAGACCGCAGCACCGAAGACCGCCGCACCGAAGACCGCCGCACCGAAGGCGGTGGCACCGACCGCAGCAGCGGCCAAGGCGCGACGGAAGGCGGCCCGGCTGGTCTGACGCCGCGAACCGAAACGAGACGCCCGTCTCATCAGCCGAACCGTCAGCAGGCCGGGTCATCCCTTCACCAGGAGGCGATGACGATGGACAACTCATGGGACCTGCTCAATGCCGGCTTCTGGCTGGTCATCCTGGTGTGGCTGGTGGCGATCCGGTTGGTGCTGGCCGGCCTCGACGAGCCGGAGTGCGAGGCGGGCTGACCGTTTCCGCCCGGCATGCGACACTGTGAGCCAGAACATATGGTTCCGGACACTCCAGGACGGCCGATGACGGATTCCGGTCCGACCCTCATCACCTCGGTTCAGCGTGCGCTGCACCTGCTGGACGCGGTGGGCCGCCGGGACCGGCCGGTGTCCGCGAAGGCGTTGGCGCGGGAGACGGACCTTGCCCTGCCGACGGCGTATCACCTGCTGCGGACCCTGGTTCATGAGGGCTACCTGCAACGCATCGACGGCTGCTACATCCTCGGCCAGCAGGTCGGGGAGCTGATCCGGGGCACCGATCCGACGACCGTCCGGGCCCGATCCACGCTCACCGCGCTCGGCGAGGAGCTCTCCGGCGCCACCTATCTGGCGGTGTACCGGGATGGTGAGATCGAGCTGGTCGACATCGTGGACAGCCCGGCCCACCCCCGGGTCGACCTCTGGGTCGGCCTGCACGACGCCGGCCACGCCACCGCGTTGGGCAAGGCGATCCTGACCGTGCTGCCCGACGACCTGCGCGAGGACTACCTGGGCCGGCACGAACTCGCCGACCTCACCCCGCACACCGTCACCGACCGTCGGGTGCTGCGCCGGCAACTGGTGCGGCACCACGACCTGGCCGTCGACACCGGGGAGTACCAACTCGGGATGACCTGCGTCAGCGCCGCCGTCCGCACCGAGGACGGGATCGCGGCGGTCGCCGTCTCCGCACCGCTCGCCCGGCGCGGCCAGTTGATGGATCACGCCGACGTGCTGCGCCGCGGGGCCAACCGGATCGGTCTGGCGCTCGGCGCGGCGGGCAGGTAGCGCCGCCGGGGCACCGGAAGCGACTCCGCGGAAACGCCAACGACCTATCGTTCGCGTTTCCGATATGTCGGTGACGTCTCCGCGGGAACGTCTCCGACGGCGGGCGAGTCACCGCACCGGCTATCAGCATCTGAAATCCGCACCCTGTCCGGGGCGTGGTGGCCGGGAGCACGATCGTGGGCATCACCACGAAGGAGTGGGCAGATGACCGACGACATTCCCGAGCCGGACGTCCGGCGTGCGATGCACTCGACGATGGTGCTGATCCGCAGCTTCGAGGAAGCGATCCTGGCCGACTACCACGCGGACAAGAAGCCGGCGTGGGACATCGGCGCCGGACTGATCCCCGGTGAGATGCACCTGTCCGCCGGACAGGAGCCGGTTGCGGCCGGGGTGTGCGCACATCTGCGGCGGGGCGATGCGGTCACCGCCACCCACCGGCCGCACCACTTCGCGCTGGCGCACGGCATCGACATCGATCGGATGGCGGCCGAGATCTACGGGCGGGAGACCGGGCTCGGCCGGGGACGGGGCGGCCACATGCATCTGTTCGACCCGAGCATCCACTTCTCCTGCTCGGGCATCATCGCCGAGGGTTACCCGCCGGCGCTGGGTCAGGCCTTCGCGTTCAAACATCGCGGCGGCGACGGGGTGGCGGTGGCGGTCACCGGGGAGGGAGCTGCGAACCAGGGCGCGTTCCACGAATCGTTGAACCTGGCCGCGCTGTGGCGGCTGCCCGTGGTGTTCGTCGTCGAGGACAACGACTGGGGGATCTCGGTTTCCCGATCGGCCTCGACGGCCGTCCCGGACAACTCGATACGCGCCGCCGCCTACGGCATGCCCGGCATCCGGATCGAGGACAACGACGTCGAGGGGGTCTACTCCGCCGCCGGAGAGGCAGTCGAACGGGCCCGCTCCGGCGGCGGTCCCACGTTGATCGAGGTGCACACCCTGCGGCTGTGGGGCCATTTCGAGGGCGACGCCCAGGGCTACCGGCCCGAACTCGCCGACGTGCCCGGCCGGGATCCGATCCCGGCCTACGAGGCCCGGCTCCGGGCCGACGGGGTGCTCGACGAGGGTGAGATCGCCCGGGTCCGCACCCAGGCCGCCGCGCGGGTCGAGCGGGCCGTGCAGTTCGCCAAGGACAGCCCGCACCCCGACCCCGCGCAGGCCCGCAACTACGTGTTCGCCACCGCGCGCTGAAAGGGCACACCAATGACCGCGACCCTGACCAGCCGTCGACTGACCACTGCCAAGGCCATCGTGGAGGCGATCGGCGACGAGATGGCGGCCGACCCGAATGTCATCGTGCTCGGCGAGGACGTCGGTGCCTACGGCGGCATCTTCTCCTCGACCACCGGCCTGCTGGAGCGGTTCGGCCCGACTCGGGTGCTCGACACGCCGATCTCGGAGACCGCGTTCATCGGCCTGGCCACCGGCGCCGCCGTGGAAGGTCTGCGGCCGATCGTCGAGCTCATGTTCGTCGACTTCATGGGGGTGTGCCTGGACCAGATCTACAACCACATGGCCAAGATCCATTTCGAGTCCGGCGGGAACGTCACCGTTCCCGTCGTGCTGACCACCGCGGTCGGCGGTGGCTATTCCGACGGCGCGCAGCATTCGCAGTGCCTGTGGGGCACGTTTGCGCATCTGCCCGGCCTGAAGGTGGTGGTGCCCAGTAACCCGTACGACGCGAAAGGACTGATGACAGCGGCTATCCGGGACGACAATCCGGTCGTCTACATGTTCCACAAGGGCGTCCTAGGGCTGCCCTGGATGGCCAAGAACCGCCGGGCCACCGGCGAGGTGCCGACGGACAGTTACCAGGTGGAGATCGGGAAGGCGTCGGTCGCGCGTCGGGGGACCGACGTCACCGTTGTCACCGTGTCGCTGTCCGTGCACCTCGCCTTGGACGTCGCCGAGCGGCTGGCCGCCGACGGCATTTCGGTGGAGGTCATCGACCTGCGCTCACTGGTGCCGTTGGACCGCGCCGCCATCCGTGAGTCGGTGGCCCGCACCGGCCGGCTCGTCGTCGTCGACGAGGACTACCTCTCCTACGGCATGTCCGGTGAGGTCATCGCCACGGTCGTCGAACACGACCCCCGGATGCTGACCCGGGCGCCGATCCGGGTCGCCGTACCGGACGTGCCGATCCCGTACGCCCGTGAGCTGGAGTACGCGGTCCTGCCGACCACGGCGCGGATCGAGACCGCCGTCCGCGAGGTCATGCAGCGGTGACGGACGTGCTCTTCCCGAGGCTGTCGGACCAGGACCCGAACGGCGACGGCGTCGTTGCCACCTGGTTCGTGGATGACGGCGCGACCCTCACGGTCGGTCAGCTGATCGCCGAGGTGGCCGTGGACAAAGTGGACGCCGAGGTGTTCGCGCCGGCCGACGGCGTCCTGTCCATCGTCGTCGCCGAGGGCCGGGCCGCCGCGCAGGGGAGCGTGATCGGCACGATCGGTTGACGGCGGGCGGCCACGATCGACGCCGCCGGGCGATTACTGTGGGTGACGGCGGTCACGACGGAGTGGGATGCGCCGGTTCGCGAAGCGACAAACGATCCGTTCGCGGTAGTTTCCCCCGGAACGCCGACAAATCGGCAGTGGACCCTCCGGGAGTCGAAGTCATGCGCAAGTCTGCCGTCGGAATCGTGCTGGTCGCGGTGTCATTCACCGCCTCCGGCTGCGCCGGATCCAATCAGGGATCGTCCGGGACCACCGCGCCAGCTGCCTCGTCGGCGTCGGCGTCGGCGTCGGCGTCCGAATCGGGGTCGGCATTCGGCTCGGCCTCGGTCTCCGCCCCGCCCGCCCTGTCGGTGTGGTCCTACGACGGTGCGACAGGACCCGAGCACTGGGGGGACATCGCTCCCGGCTGCGCCACCACCCCGGAGTCGACCGAGTCGCCGATCGACATCGAGAAGGGATCATTGGTCCCCGATTCCGGCACCGATGTGACCCTGAACTACACGCCGGCCACGTTCGAGGTGGAGAACAACGGGCGCACCATCGAGGCCGTGCCGACCGACCTGGAACAGAACTCGATCATCATCGACGGCACCACCTACTACCTGCAACAGTTCCATTTCCACACAAAGAGCGAGCACCGGATCAACGGCGCCACCAGCCCGATGGAAATGCATCTGGTGCACAAGAGTGACGCCGGCCAGATCGCCGTTGTCGGCGTCCTGCTCGATTCCGGGACCGCCAGCGAGCCGCTGGCCGAATTGTTCGCCTCCATTCCGCCGGCGGAGAACAGCAGCGCGCCGGTCGAATTGCACCATGAGATCGATGTGAGCAAACTGGTCCCCAGCGATCCGACACTGGCCCAGTACGACGGATCGCTGACCACCCCGCCGTGCACGGAGGGTGTCCGGTGGAACGTCTTCCTCGCGCCGTCGACGCTGTCGGCCGAGCAGATCGCCGCCTACACCGCGGTCTACGACGACACCAGCCGCCCGGTGCAGCCGCTCAACGGCCGAACCGTGGCGCAGGGCTCGGCCGGCAGCTGACCGCTACAGGTCGTTGCCCGCGTACGAGAGGTTGAAGCTCTTGTTGGCCAGCGGGAAGTCGGGGACGATCGTGTCGGCCATGGCCACGGGCAGCGCCGGCCAGTTGAAAAACGACGGGTCGACGATCCGGGCCCGGGTCAGCCGGCCCTGGGCGTCCAGTTCGACCCGGTGCACGATGGTGCCCCGCCAGCCCTCGACGATCCCGACGCCCGAGGTCCGGGCCGCGGTGGTGCAGAGGGTGGCGAGTGGCACCTCCCGCGAGGTCGTGGTGCCCACCGCGCCGGCCAGCGCAGTGACGATCCGCACCGAGTCCTGGATCTCGCGACATCGGACCAGGAACCGGGACAGCACGTCCCCGTCCGCCGCGCCGGTCTCGGCCGGTGGGTAGGTCAGGCCGGGCACCGGATGGTCGTACCGGGCATCCACGGCCACCCCGCTCGCCCGGGCGACGTACCCCAGCGTGCCCAGGTCGGTGGCCTGCCGGTGGGAGAGCACGGCGGTGCCGGTGAACCGGTCCCGGACCACGCTGTGGTTCAGGGTGAGCTCGGCGACCTCGGCGCAGTCGGCGGCGATCAGGGCCAGCTCGGCCGGATCGGGCAACCTGCGAATCCGGACCCCGCCCGGCACGATCGCGCCGCGGAGCAGCCGGTGCCCGGTGACCCGGTCGTTGATCCGCAACAACTGTTCACGGATCCGTAGTGCCTGGTTGTTGATGATGCCGTGCCCGACATCGTTGGCCAGCGCCCCGATGTCGCCGATATGGTTGTACAGCCGCTCCAGTTCCAGCAGGATCGCCCGGATCCGTTGCGCCGCCGGATCAATGGTGGCGTCCAGGGCGTTTTCAATCGCCCGGCAGAACGCCAGCGCGTGGCCGACGGAGGTGTCCCCGCTAACCCGTTCGGCCAACGCCACCCCGTCGGCGGGAGTTGTTCCCTCGAAGAGCGTCTCGATGCCCCGGTGCACGAACCACAGCCGGGCCTTGAGGTTCAGCACGGTCTCGCCGACCACCGAGAATCGGAAGTGACCGGGCCCGATCATCCCGGCATGCACCGGGCCGACCGGGATCTCGTACACCCCCGGGCCCTCGACGGTGCGGAACGAGAACGGGCCGTCGACCTCGCCGAAGGCCGGTGGTGCACCGGCGTTGCGGCGCATCGGATGCCAGCCGCGGGGCCAGTGGAAATGCCGGACCAGCCGGCTGGGCATCGGGTGCCCGTCCGGGACGATGCCGAACAGGTCGCGGATCTCCCGCTCGAACCGCCCGGCCGGGAACGACAGGCCGGCCAGACTGGGCACCCGCGGGTCGTCCGGGTCGCAGCGCAGCTGCAGCTCCACCCGCCGGTCGGCGCCCGGCCCGAGGAACAGATACACCACCCGCAGGGCGTCGCCGTCGTCGTGCCCGGCCATCAGGGCCAGGCGGAAGCCTTGGGCCAGCAGCGACTCCGCGGCCGGCACCAGCCCGGTGGCGGTCAGCTCGGTGACGGGCGCGGCGGTCACGGCCGGCCGCCGGTGACGATCGAGACGGCCTGGTCCAGCAGCCCGCTCAGCGGGCCCAGGGTGACGCCGAGCACCCCGCAGGCGGTCAGCGCGATGATGATCGCCGCGGCGGGCGTGTCCACCCGGGTGCCCCGCCGGGTGGACACGGCCACCCCGCCGCCGGGACCCGGCTCGGCGCCGGTGGGGTCGGCGGGGTCGTCCGGCGGTGCGCCGAGCAGCATCCGGCTGGTGTGGCCGACCAGCGACGCCGCGGCGACCAGTACCAGCAGCAGCGCGGCGGCGGTGACCCAGCCCAGCCCGCCGGCGAACCCGGCCCGGACGATCCCCAGCTCGCTGGCGAAGAGGCTGAACGGTGGTAGCGCGATGATGGCCAGCACGCCCAGGCCGAAACTCCAGGCCAGCACCGGTTGCCGGGCGGCCAGCGCCCGCACCCCGTCGATCCGGCTGGTCCCGGTGAGCTGGAGTATCCGGCCGGCGCCGAGGAACAGCGAGCTCTTGGCCAGGCCGTGGCCGAGGATGTGCAGCAGCACGGCGGCGACGGCCAGCGGGCTGCCGATCGCTGCGCCGAGGGCGAGCAGGCCCATGTTCTCGATGCTCGAGTAGGCCAGCATCCGCTTGTAGTCGCGCTGGGCGATCAGCAGCGACGCGGCGAGCGCGATCGAGGCCAGGGCCAGCGCGACCAGCAGTCCGCGGGCGAACTCCGGACCGAGGGCCAGGTCGGCCACCACCTTGACCCGCACCACCGCGTAGAACGCCACGCTGATCAGCACGCCCGACATCAGGGCGGAGACCGGGGCGGGGGCCTGCGAGTGTGCGTCCGGCAGCCAGGCGTGCAGCGGCGCCAGCCCCGCCTTGGTGCCGAAGCCGAGCACCAGCAGCAGCACCGCGAGCCGGGTGACGCCCTGGTCCAGGTGCGGCGCGGCGGCGGTCAGGCTCGGCCAGTCCAGACCGGCGCCGGCGTGGTGGGCGGCGGCGTTCAGCACGAAGGTGCCGAGCAGGGCCAGCGCGATCCCGGTGGAGCAGATGATCACGTACTTCCACGCCGCTTCGGCGGCGCGCCGGCCGCGGCCCTGCGCGACCAGGAAGGCGGTCAGTACCGTCGTCAGCTCCAGCGACACCCACAGCACGCCGAGGCCGGCGGCGAGCACCGCCAGCGCCATCGCGGCCAGGAACAGCTGCACCAACACCAGATGCCGGGTTCGCCCCGGTTCGTCGAGGCGCCCGGCGGCGACCTCGACCCGCAGCTGGCCGGGCGTGGCCAGCCCGACGACGAGCGCGACGGCCCCGATCACCAGCAGCATGAACGCGCTGAGCGCGTCCACCGCGAGCAGACCGAAAACGCCCGTGACGGGGCCGTCCCGGGTCACCGTCAGCGCGAGAAGGACGGCCACCGCGAGCACCCCGGCCGAACTGGCCGTCGCGACCCGGGCCACGGTGTCCCGCCGGCGCAGGACCGGGACGACCGCGGCGGCCAGCAGCGGGATCAGCACCGGACCCACGATCAACAGCTGGATCAGAGCAGTGGTCATCAGTCGTGCAACTCCCGAAGCTCGTCGATGTCGGTGCGGCCGAAGGCCTCCCGGATCCGGGACTTGAGCACCTGCAGGACCAGCACCAGCAGCAGCACGTCCATCGAGATGCCGAGCTCGACCACCAACCCGACCTCGGCCGTGGTCAGGATGCCGACCGCGGTGATCCCGTTGTCCAGCAACAGGAATCCGACGAGCTGGGACAGCGCCAGCCGGCGGGTGACCAGCACGAAAAACCCGATCAGCGCGACGGCCAGGGCCGCGGGGATGGCGTGGGACGTTGCGGAGGGATCCAGCGCGACCAGCGGCTGGGCGACGGCGTAGGCCAGCAGCGTCAGGCCGGCCGCGGCCAGGAGCGAGGTCACCACGTTCACCAGCGGTTTCGTTTCCCGTCGGTTCGGCCCGGCCGCGGCCAGCGTGCGGCGCAGGAGCCACGGCAGCACCCCGGCCCGCAGCACCAGCACGAGCGCGGCGACCACCCCGAGTTCGGCCGAGCCCTCCTGGACGGCGATCAACGCGACGGTCGCGGCCAGCGCGATCCCCTGGAGGCCGAAGACGAAGATGATCGAGGACAGCTCGCGCCGCCACACGATCAGGACCGCGGACAGCAGCATCGCGCCGACGGTGATGTTCAGCAGTTGGGTGAAAAGCGTCTCACTCATCGGTCTCTCACGCCAGGAAGTAGGAGGCGCCGACGGCCAGCAGCCCCATGACGAAGGAACCGGCCAGCAGTTCGGGCACCCGGAACAGCCGCAGCTTGGCCAGGAACACCTCGCCGAAGGCGAGCGCCGACCCGAGCACCCCCACCTTGGCCACGAGGGCGACGGTGGCCACGACGATCAGCAGGGGGCTGCCATCGGTGGCGATGCCCCACGGCAGGAACAGGTTCGCCAGCAGGCCCAGGAACAGGGTCAGCCGCATCGATGCGGCCAGCTCGACCATGGCCAGGTCCGGCCCGGCGTACTCCAGGATCATCGCTTCGTGCACCATCGTGAGTTCCAGGTGCGTGGAGGGATTGTCGACCGGCAGCCGGCCGGTCTCCGCGATGATCACCACGACCAGCGCGGCCGCGGCGAGCAGGCTGACGGGGGACAGCACCTGCGCCGGGTCGTCCAGCGTGGAGGTGACGATCGCGCCCAGGTTGGTCGACCCGACCGGCACGGACAGCGCGAAGATGGCCACCAGCAGGGTGGGTTCGACCAGGGCGACGATCGTCGCTTCCCGGCTGGCACCCAGACCGCCGAACGCGGTACCGGTGTCGATACCGGCCAGGGCCAGGGCCACCGTGCCGAGGGTGAGCAGCGCGACCACGGCGAACAGGTCCGACACCGGGTCCAGCACGGCCGCCGTGCTGACCAACGGGACCACCGCGGCCACCACCAGGCAGGTCGCGACCAACACCAGCGGCGCGGTCCGGAACACCACCGACGTGCCGTCCGGGGTGATCGGCTGCTTGCGCATCAGCTTGCGCAGATCCCGCCACGGTTGGCCGATCCCGGGCCCGACCCGGCCCTCCAGTCTCGCCCGGACCTGTCGCATCAGTCCGGTCAGGAACGGGGACAGGGCGAGGACGACCAGCAGTTGCAGCGGGACGCTCACGAACCCGATCATCGGGTCACCACCACCAGGACGAGCAGCCCGCACAACGTGTAGAAGCCGTACCCGAGGTACCGGTGCACGCTGCCGGTGGCCAGCCGGCGGCCGGCTCGCCCCCACGCCGCGACGAGGCGCAGCACGGGATCGTAGAGTCGCTTCTCGATCCGGTCCGGGACCTTCCGCCGGTACTCGATGGTCTGCACCAGGTACCGGGATTCGTCGTGATGGGACACGTCGACGTCCTGCTCGGCCCGCAGCACGTCGTCGAACACGCGTTGCAGTGGTTCGGCGAACGAGGTGGCGGTGTATTCCATCCGGGCACTCAGCGGTCCGCCGCCGCAGTCCCAGAGCCGGGCCGGCCGGGCCGCGCGCCGGGTGGCCAACGCCCGCACCCCGGCCAGCGCGAGCACCGCGCCCAGCAGCAGCGCGAGCGTCAGCATCAGGGGGGAGAGCGACCCGGCGATGCCGACCAGGCGGATCGTCAGACCGTCGATCCGCACGGGATCCCCGGCACCGACGACCGCGCCGGCGACGGTGCCGATGGTCGGCAGGACCACGGTCGGCGCCAGCGCCAGCCCCACACAGGCGGCACCGGCCAGGCCCATCCCGACAAGCATGCTGGCCGGGCTCTCGGTCGCCGAGGCCGCCTGCGGTGTCCGAGGTTTGGCCAGGAAGCCGATGCCGAACGCCTTCACGAAGGTGGCCACGGCCAGCCCGGCGGTCAGCGCGACCGCGGCGACGGCCAGCGGCATGACGATCGCCGCGGACACCCCGGCGGCGGGCAACCCGTGGATGAGGGCCTGCAACAGCAGCCACTCGCTGACGAACGCCGCGCCCGGCGGGAGCGCCGACGCGGCCAGTGCACCCAGCCCGAAAGCGGCGGTGGTGCCGGGCATCCCGGCGGTGAGCCCGCCCAGCTCGTCCAGGTCCCGGCGCCCGGTGGCGTGCACCACGGACCCGGCCGAGGTGAACAGCAGCGTCTTGAACGCGGCGTGGTTGACCAGGTGCAGCAGCGCGGCGGCCATGGCCAGGGCGGCCAGATCCGGATTCCCGGTGGTGGCGAAGAACCCGGCGGCGCCGACCCCGATCAGGATCAGGCCCATGTTCTCGGTGGTCGAATTGCCCAGCAGCCGCTTGAGATTCGTGCCGACGGCGGCCTGCAGGATGCCGTAGATCGCCGACAGGGCGCCCAACCCCAGGACGAGCAGCCACCACCAACCGGCGGGGGCGGCGCCGCCCAGCAGGTCGAGGCCGACCCGGAGGATGCCGTAGATGCCGAGGTTGACCATCGCCGCCGACATCAGCGCGGACACGTTGCTGGGCGCCTCCGGGTGGGCCCGGGGCAGCCAGGCGTGCAGCGGGACGATGCCGGCCTTGGAGCCGAATCCGATGCCGGTGGCCACGAACACCAGCGCGGCGACCGTCGGCGTGAGCGTCGGGGCCGCGGCCCGCAGGGCCGGGAACGAGCCGTCCGCCGCGTGCGCGGCGAACACCGACAGGCCGCACAGGACGGCCACCAGGCCCAGGTGGGTCATCACCGCGTACCAGCGGCCGGCACTCGCCACGGCCGGCCGGCGGCCATGCTCGGCGATGACCAGCAGCAGCGACGTGAGCGCCATCAGCTCCCAGCACAGCAACAGCGTGCCGACGCTCGCCGCGAGCGGAACGCCCAGCATGGCCAGCACGAACATCGGCAGCAGGGCCTGCACCCCGCGGGAGTCCAGATCATGGCCCCGGCAGTAGCCGATGCCGTAGACGCCGACCGCGACCGTGACCCCGCCGGTGATCGCCAGGAATACCCCGGCCAGCGGGTCCGCCGTGAACAGCAGACCGAACAGCGGCAGCAGCTCGGGGGCGGCGATCGTCACGGTCTGACCCGTCATCGCCGCAACCCCGGCGACCACGGCGGCGACCCCGACGACCGCCAGGCCGCCGCCCACCACCGCGGTCCGGACCGAACGGGGCACCACCAGCGCGGCCACGGCGGTCAGCGACCCGGCGGCGAGCGCGATGATCAGGCCGGCCGGCAACGCCGTCACCGGCCGGTCACCTTCCGCAGACCCTCGACGATCGCCTCGGGGCGGGGTGGGCAGCCGGGTATCTCCAGGTCGACCGGAACGACGTCGGACACCGCGCCGGCGACCCCGGGCGCGTCCCGGAACAGGCCACAGTTGCGGGCGCAGTCGCCGACGGCGACCACCAGCTTCGGGTCGGGGACCGCCTCGTAGGTGCGGCGCAGCGGCGCGGCCATGTTGCGGGTGACGACGCCGGTGACGATCAGCGCGTCGGCATGCCGGGGCGAGGCGACGAGGCGAGCGCCGTACCGGTCGGCGTCGTAGACCGGGCCGAATGCCGCGCCGATCTCCACCTCGCAGCCGTTGCACGACCCGGCGTCCACGTGCCGCAGTTGCACCGAGCCGCCCAACTCACGCGCACGCGCCGGCACCTGATCGGCAGGCGGCGGTGGCGGTGCCGGTTCGGCGACCCGGCCGGTGGCTCGGATCTTGCGCCACAACGCGAGCATGACGAACTCCCTGCGTGCGAGACCTGACGTGCGAGAACTGGAGTGTGAGAACTGGAGTGCGAGAAGGTGAACCGTGCGACCGGTCAGCGGGGGGAGCTGGGTGCCTGCAGATCCTGAATCAGCTCGACCTGCTCGATCAGGACCTCCGTGAGGATGCTGCGAGCGACCCCGAGCAGCTCGGCCACCCGCGGGCTGGTCAGCGAGTAGTAGACCGCCGACCCCTCTTTGCGGGTCGTGACCAGCCCGGCCCGACGAAGCACGGCCAGCTGCTGCGACAGGTTCGCCGCCTCGACACCGACCTCCGGGAGCATCTCGGAGACGGCGTGCTCGCGGTGTCCCAGCAGTTCCAGGACGCGGATCCGGACGGGGTGACCGAGCGTCTTGAAGAACTCCGCCTTCACCTGGTATAGCGGTCGCGGCACACTAACTCCCTGCAATTGCGAATATTTGCAATTCAACGAATATAGCACGGCGGGAGCGGGCGTCGGCCGTCCCGACGAGGCGGCCTCTGCCACAATCGACGCCCGTGAAGACGTTCGACTCCCTTTATGCCGAGCTGGTCGACCGGGCCCGCACCCGCCCCGCCGAATCCGGGACCGTGCAGGCCCTGGACGCCGGGGTGCACGCCCAGGGCAAGAAGCTCCTCGAAGAGGCCGGCGAGGTGTGGCTGGCGGCCGAGCACGAGGACGACGACAGTCTCGCCCTGGAGATCTCCCAGCTGCTGTACCGGGCTCAGGTGATCATGATCGGCCGCGGGATCACGCTCGATCAGGTGTACCGGTACCTGTGACCGCGCCCGGTCGTGGCACAGTGGCATGCCGCCCGGCCGCACCTGCCGGGCCCGAGGGAGAACTGGCGCCATGTTGAAAGTTGCCGTGCCGAACAAGGGCACGCTGTCCGAGCCGGCCGCGGCGATGCTGCGCGAGGCTGGCTACCGCGGGCGGTCCGAGTCCCGTGACCTGAGCGTCCTGGATCTGGCCAACGACGTCGAGTTCTACTTCCTGCGACCGAAGGACATCGCGGTCTACGTCGGCTCCGGCGAGCTCGATCTGGGCATCACCGGCCGCGACCTGGCCGCCGACTCCGGGGCACCGGTCCAGGAGCTGGCCAGCCTCGGGTTCGGCTACTCGACGTTCCGGTACGCCGGGCCGGAGCACAAGGACTGGCACATCGCCGATCTGGCCGGCGCGCGGATCGCGACGTCGTACCCGAATCTGGCCCGCAACGACCTGGCCGCGCACGGCATCGCCGCGGACGTGATCCGGTTGGACGGCGCCGTCGAAATCTCCATCCAGCTCGGGGTGGCCGATGCGATCGCCGACGTCGTCGACTCCGGCCGGTCCCTGCGCCAGCACGGCCTGGTGGCCTTCGGTGACGTGATCCTCAAGTCGGAGGCGGCCCTGTTCGCCCGGATGGACGCCGAGCCGTCCACGGCCGCCCTTCAGCTGTCCAACCGGCTGCAGGGCGTGGTGATCGCCCAGCAGTACCTGATGCTCGACTACGACTGCCCGATCGAGCTGCTGGGCCGGGCGACCGCGCTCACGCCCGGGCTGGAATCCCCGACCGTGTCGCCGATGGCCGACCCGGCCTGGCGCGCGGTCCGGGCCATGGTTCGCCGCACCGACATCAACCCGGTGATGGATGCCCTCCACGATCTGGGGGCCAAGGCGATGGTGGCCTCCGACATCCGGACCTGCCGGCTGTAGGCGTCACCGGGACGGGGTCGTGGCGGGCGCACCCGGGTACGGCGGCGGTGTGCCGCCGAACTCCGGGCAGTGTGCCTGGTGGGTGCACCAGCGGCACATCCGGCCGCGGCGGGCGGGAAAGTTACCCGTCTCCAACGCGGACGCGATCGCCTGCCACAGGGCGCCGACGGCGTTGCCGAAACCGCGCAACTCGGCTTCGGACGGCGCGTACTGCAGGGACAACCGATCCGCCAGGTAGATCAGCTTGAGCTGGGCCGGCACCACGCCGCGCAGGCGGTAGAGCATCAGTGCGTAGAACTTGAGCTGGTACAGCGCCGCGCCCTCGAAATCCGGGCCGGGGGAGCGGCCGGTCTTGTAGTCGACGATGCGCAGCTCACCGGTCGGGGCCAGGTCCAGCCGGTCGATGTAGCCGCGCAGCGGCACGCCGTCGGGGGAGTCGATCTCGACGGCGAATTCGCAGGCCTCGGGGTCGAAGCGGCGCGGGTCCTCCAGGGTGAAGTAGCTCCGGACCAGGGCCCTCGCCGAGTCCAGCCAGCCGGCGATGTCCTGCGCCGGCAGCATCGCGGCCAGTTCGGGACTCTCGTCCACCATTCGCGCCCACGCCGCCGGCACCTCATCGGCGGTCCGCGTCGGGGTTCGCTCGGCGGCCGGCCGGCCGAACATCTCCTCCAGGACGGTGTGCACCAGGGTGCCCCGCACCGCCGCCGGGCTCGGCGGCTCGGGCAGCCGGTCGACCGCGCGCAGCCGGTAGAGCAGCGGGCACGCCTTGAAGTCGCTCGCCCGGGACGGCGACAGGGCCAGCGGACGGCGCGGTCGCGCCGGCGGTCCCACCGCACCGCCGACCGGCGCAGCCATGGTCAACGTCATGGCGCTCACCGTAGGACGGCGGTCCGACAGTCGTGATCTGCGACGCGCGCTCCGCCGTCAGGACCCGTCTCGCAGCCGGACCGGCCGGCCGGGCCACTACCCTTCGGGCGTGACTTCCGGCCGCCGATCCGCGCCCCGGTTCGCGCCGGCCCGGGGCTGGCCGGTCGGTCGGATCGGCGGCGTCCGGATTCTGATCACACCGTCCTGGATCGCGTCGATCGCGGTCATCGCGGTGCTCGGCGTGCCCGTGGTTCGCCGGGTCGTGCCCGGCACGAACCCGACCGTGGCGGTGGTGGTGGCGGTCGGGCTCGGCGTGCTGCTCGGGGTCAGCGTGCTCGCGCACGAGCTCGGGCACTGCCTGGTGGCCAAGTGGATCGGCATCGAGGTCGTCGCGGTGCGGCTGTACCTGCTGGGTGGCGTCAGCGAGTTGGCCACCGGGCCGGTGGGCGCCCGGGACGAGGCCCTGGTCGCGGCGGCCGGTCCGGCGGTGTCAGGGGTGCTGGCCGGCGCCTTCTGGCTGGCCCTACAGCCCACGACGGCCGGCACCGTCGGTTGGCTCATCCTGCTGCTGCTGGCCCTGTCCAACCTGGTCATCGCCGTGTTCAACCTGCTGCCGGCGTTACCGCTGGACGGTGGACGGGTGATCCGGGCCGGCATCTGGGGGGTGACCGGGAGCCGGCGGGCCGGCACGGTCGCGGCGGTCGTCGGCGGTTACCTGCTGGGCGCGGCCCTCGTCGGTTGGGCCGTGCTCCTGCTGGTCGACGACGGTGCGGCCGCCCTGCTGCCGGCCGGCATCGCGGTGGCGATGGCTCTGTTCGTGGTGGCCGGGCTGGTCGGCGAGCACAGCAGCGGCGCGGTGGACGCACACGGTCACCCCGGCCCGGCGGATCCGGTGACCTGGCCGGTCGGCATCTCCCTGCAGTCGCTCGCCCGGCCGATCGTCCGGCTGCCGACGGATACCCCCGTCCGCGACGCGCTCGCCGCGAGCGTCGGAGCCGTGGTCATCCTGGCCGAGGCCGACGGGATGGCCCGGGGCGTGCTCGACGCGGACGCCGCCCGCGAGCTGGCCGCCCGCGACCCGCTGGCGCCGGCCTCCGTGGTCGCCCGGTCGATCCGGCCCGAGGCCGTGGTGTTCGATGGCGACGACCCCGACGACGTGCTCGGCCGCGCCCGGCGGGTGGTCACCGACACGTTCGTCCTCGTCGACGACAGCGGCGTGCCCGTCGGTGCGATCCGGGCGGTGGACGTGCTGGCCGTCCCGCAGCAGTTCGGGCCACAGCAATTCGGCCAACAGGAATTCGGCCAGCAGGAATTCGGAAGGAACGACAAGGCGTGAGCGCATTCGGGCCCGGCGATCGGGTGCAGTTGACCGATCAGAAGGGTCGCAAGTACACCGTCATCCTCGAGGAGGGCGCGACCTACCACACCCACCGCGGGGCACTGGCCCACGACAACCTGATCGGGCAACCCGAGGGCAGCGTCGTCACGTCCGCCAACGGCACGCCCTACCTGGCGCTGCGCCCGCTGCTGACCGACTACGTACTGTCCATGCCCCGCGGTGCCGCGGTGATCTACCCGAAGGACGCCGCGCAGATCGTGCACTGGGGGGACATCCATCCCGGCGCGACGGTGCTGGAGGCCGGCGCCGGGTCGGGGGCGTTGACCTGCTCGCTGCTGCGGGCGGTGGGCGAGCAGGGCCGGGTGATCTCCTACGAGGTCCGGCAGGACCACGCCGACCACGCCATCCGCAACGTCGAGCGGTTCTTCGGCGGCCGGCCGGCCAACTGGACCTTGACCGTGGCCGACCTGAACGAGCACCGCGATCCGGTCGATCGGGTGGTGCTGGACATGCTCGAGCCGTGGGCGGTGCTGCCCACCGTCGCCGGCAGCCTGGTGCCCGGCGGGGTGCTCACCGTGTACGTGCCGACCACCACCCAGCTGTCCCGGATCGCGGAGGACATCCGGACCCACGGCGGGTTCACCGAGCCCTACGCCTGGGAGACGCTGCACCGCCCCTGGCACCTCGTCGGGCTCGCCGTGCGGCCGGAGCATCGGATGGCGGGGCACACCGCCTTCCTGCTGACCGCCCGGCGACTGGCGCCCGGGGTCACCGCCCCCCGTCCGCAGCGCCGGCCGACCACCAGTGGCCGGTGATCCCCGCGATCTGCCGCGGCCGGTCGCGGTCAGGGGCGGAGAAATGACCTGGCGCCATTCCTGTCGCACAGCCACGCTGACGCCGAGCTGATCACTCGGATTGCGGAACAACTCGCAAAGTCGGCGTCGACGTATTCCTCGACCAATGGCACGTCGTGCCGGGTACCGGGAGCCTCACCGCCCCTGACCGAGGCGATGAATGGCGGCAGTCACGGTGTTCATCTCCGGCGACGTCGCTGGAAATGGCACACCGAAGAGGCGACCCAGGCGCTGATCCGCTCGATCGACCACGGCACACGAGCCTTCATCGTCTGGTTGCCCGGCGCGGAGCCTCGCGCGCTCCCGCAGCCGATGCCCGGGTGGCTCCGTGCGCGGCCGGTACCGGCTCACGATGCCCTCCCGACGCGGGTCCGTCGATGAGGCCGGCATCCCCGGGGCGTGCACGGGTGGTCCGCATGCGGAATATTGCGGGAATGACTGACAGCGTTCGGGCCGCCGGCGGTGTGCATTCCGCCGCGATTCGAACGGTTCGCCTCGCCATGATTCCGATGTCGAGCCGGCTCGTCCGCGCGGTCCTGCAGAAGGATTGGGTGACGGCGGAACGTCTACTCGGCGCACCGTTTCCGCTCGAGTGGCGCGACGACGGTTGGCAGTGGCTGGAGTCGCAGGCCATCCGCGGCGAGTCCGATGAGCGTTTCATCGTGTGGGGCACCCGGCTTGTGTTCCCGGCAACCCGCGACGTCGAGAAGGCTCGAGGTCCGGTGCTCGCGGAAGTCGGCTTCCACGGGCCGCCGGACTCCGACGGCTGGGTGGAGATTGGCTACCGGGTCGTCACAGCGCACCGCCGGCGCGGACTGGCCGAGGAGGCGACCTCGGCGCTGCTGGCGTGGGCCGGCGCGCACGGTGTCACTGGGGTGATGGCCTCGGTCAGCCCGGACAACACCGCCTCGATCGGGCTGCTGCGCAAGTTGGGTTTCACCGGCGCCGGTTCCCACCGACATCCGATCCTCGGCGAGCAGGTGAGCTTCCACCGCATGACCCGCACACCGTCCTGACCGCTGACCGCTGAACGCGAAGCGTGTACATCCTCCGCCCCAGCGACGGCACTCAAGACTCCTACGGCCCATACCGGTCGTGCGTGGCGCCGACCAAGGTCACGCCAATGCGGAAGGGGACCAGACCTGCTCCACCGCTACGGAGACCCCGAATCCCGCGAACGAGATTGTCGGGGCATGACGGAGCGGTAACAATCGTGCGACGCAGGCGACGGGCGATCGCCCCGCGACAATCGCGGCGGTCGATCAATTCGCCTGGGAAACTGGCTGCTCACGGGATCAGACCGGGTTCGACCGTCCTCTGTCAAGGTGGACGTCTCGCTCGCGGCCCGTGACCGGTGTCGCCCGCGACTTCCCGACCTGCGGCGGAACGCCCAGGTAGGCTTGCTTTTTGCAGCTCCATGATGAGGGAGGCACTGTGACCGGCTTTGATTCCTCGGAAGAGGCCGACCGGGACGCGAGTCCCGCCGATGGTTACCGCCAGACCCCAGCGCAACTGACTGCTCAGATCCGGGTACTCAACGACGAGATCGCCCAGCTGCGCCGCCGGCTGGCCATCACGCCCACGGACACGCGTCCGCTGGAACGTCAACTCACCGAGTCGGCGAACCGTATCAACGCGCTGTCCGAACGCAACGAGAAACTGGTCGTCACCCTGCGTGACGCCCGGGCGCAACTTCTGCAGTTGAAGGAAGAAGTCGACCGCCTCGCCCAACCGCCCAGTGGGTACGGCGTGTTCGTCAGCCCCGGCCCCGACGGCACGGTCGAGGTGTTCACCGGTGGTCGGCGGATGCGGCTGGCCGTCTCGCCGACGGTCGCCATCGATCAACTGCAGCGTGGCCAGCAGTTGCGCCTCAACGAGGCGCTCACCGTGGTCGAGGCGGCCCAGTTCGACGTCATCGGCGAGGTCTGCGCGCTGCGCGAGATCCTCGGCGGCGACCGGGCCCTCGTCGTCGGGCACGCCGACGAGGAGCGGGTGGTGCACCTCGCCGCGCCCCTGCTCGAGCTCCCGCTGAAGCCGGGTGATTCGCTGCTGGTCGACTCCAAGGCCGGCTACGCCTACGAGCGGGTGCCCAAGTCCGAGGTCGAGGACCTGGTGCTGGAAGAGGTCCCGGACGTCGCCTACGAGGACATCGGCGGCCTGACCCGGCAGATCGAGCAGATCCGCGATGCGGTGGAGCTGCCGTTCCTGCACGCCGACCTGTTCCGTGAGTACCAGCTGCGGCCGCCCAAGGGTGTGCTCCTGTACGGCCCGCCCGGCTGCGGTAAGACCCTCATCGCCAAGGCGGTGGCCAACTCGCTGGCCAAGAAGGTGGCGGCGCTGCGCGGTGAGGAGACCGTCACCAGCTACTTCCTGAACATCAAGGGCCCCGAGCTGCTGAACAAGTACGTCGGCGAGACCGAGCGGACCATCCGGCTGATCTTCCAGCGGGCCCGGGAGAAGGCGTCCGAGGGCACTCCGGTGATCGTGTTCTTCGACGAGATGGACTCGGTGTTCCGCACCCGCGGCACCGGCGTCTCCTCCGATGTCGAGACGACCATTGTCCCCCAGCTGCTGTCCGAGATCGACGGCGTCGAGGGCCTGGAGAACGTCATCGTCATCGGCGCCTCCAACCGCGAGGACATGATCGACCCGGCCATCCTGCGCCCCGGCCGGCTCGACGTGAAGATCAAGATCGAGCGGCCCGACGCCGAGGCGGCGCGGGACATCTTCGGCAAGTACCTGGTCGACCAGCTGCCGATCCACCCCGAGGACCTCGCCGAGTTCGGCGGGGACCGGTCCGCCTGCCTGGCCGGCATGATCCAGCACACGGTCGAGCGGATGTACGGGGAGACCGACGAGAACCGGTTCCTGGAGGTCACCTACGCCAACGGCGACAAGGAGGTCCTGTACTTCAAGGACTTCAACTCCGGCGCGATGATCCAGAACATCGTGGACCGGGCCAAGAAGTCGGCCATCAAGTCGCGGATCGAGACCGGGGTCAACGGCCTGCGGATGACGCAGCTGCTGGACGCGATCGCCGACGAGTTCGCCGAGAACGAGGATCTGCCGAACACCACGAACCCGGACGACTGGGCCCGGATCTCCGGCAAGAAGGGCGAGCGGATCGTCTACATCCGCACCCTCGTCTCCGGCAAGCAGTCCGAGGGCTCGCGGGCCATCGACACCGCGTCCAACACCGGGCAGTACCTGTAGGTCCCGGGCGTCAGCCCCGCGCAGGCCGTGCCGTCCCGTCGACGGCACGGCCTTCGCGCATTTCCCCCGGGGCGCCCACCGCGGGGCTGCCACAGCGCCGCCGCGACGCCGTACCACCGTCGTCCGCCGCTGCGCCGCCACGCACCGGTAGGTTCGGCCCGTGCCCGACCCGATCTTCGACCGGCCCACGACCCCGGCCTCGCGTCGCCCGCGGCGGGCCCGGTGGGCGCTGGGCACCGCGGTGCTCGGCCGCCCGGCGTACATCAACACCGGCAGCGCCGGTCAACTGCCGGCCGACCGTTCCGTCGACTCCTACCGGGCGCACACCGCGCTGATGCTGGATGCGGCCGTCGCCGCCGGGGTCGACTGGGTCGACACCGCCCGGTCCTACGGCCGGGCCGAGGAGTTCGTCGGCGACTGGTGGCGCGCACGTTCGGCGGCGGATCCTTCCTTCCCGGAGCGAGCGCCGACGATCAGCAGCAAGTGGGGCTACCGCTACGTCGGCGATTGGGACATGCAGGCCGCCGTGCACGAGGTCAAGGACCACTCGCTCGCCCACTTCCGGGCGCAGCTGGCGCTCACCCGGGCCTGCCTGCCCCGGCTGAACCTGTACCAGGTGCATTCGCTGACCCTGGACTCCCCGCTGTTCGACGACCAGGACCTGCTGCAGGCGCTGGGGGAGCTGCGGGACGCCGGTGTGGCGATCGGCTTCTCCTCGTCCGGGGCGCAGCAAGGGGAGATCATCCGCCGGGCGATGGAGATCGACGTCGACGGGGCCCGGCTGTTCTCCGCGGTACAGGCGACCTGGAACCTGCTGGAGCCGTCCGCCGGGCCGGCACTGCGCGAGGCGTCCCGGCGCGAGCTCACCGTCATCGTCAAGGAGTCGCTCGCGAACGGCCGCCTCGTGATCGACCCGCCGGCCGCGTTGCGGGCGGCGGCGGACCGGCACGGGGCCGCGGTCGACGCCGTCGCGCTGGCCGCGGTGGCCCAGCAACCCTGGGCCGACCGGGTGCTGCTCGGCGCGGCGGGGATCGACCAGCTGCACGCGAACCTGCGGGCCGACGCCGTCGAGCTGGATCCGGACGAGCTGACCAGCCTGGTCGCCGAGCTGGCCATCGACCCGGCCGACTACTGGCAGGACCGCTCCGCGCTGAGCTGGCACTAGGCCCGGGCCCGTCTTCCCGGGTTCGCTGATCATTTCCGCGCTTGCGGCGGTGAGATGTCCGGTTCGGCGCGGGTTTGATCAGCGAACCGCCCCCGTCGTCAGCCGCCCGCGGCGGGTTCCTCGAGGGCGTTGAGGCCGGCGCACAGTTCGTCCAGGATCCGGCCGGTCTCGACCACCAGAGTGCCCAGGAAGACGCCGCGGGACAGGTTGGCCGCCAGCATGTCGCCCAGGTCGGCATTGATCGCGTCGATCCGGTCCCGGGCATGGCCGACCGCGCGCCGGGCCGGCCCGCCGACCACATCCAGGGTGGCTCCCTTTTCGGCCCGCAGCACGGTGTGCGCGAACGCCTCGATGGCGTCCGCGGTGGCCCGCAGCATCGCCGACGCCATCGGCATCGGCGGGTGCCGGCCGTCCTGCTCGACGATCTTGACCGACAGGTCCCGGACGGTCCGGGTGATCGTCCGGTTCTGCAGCTCGACCACCTGCAGCGTCTCGTTGGCCTGCCGCAGCCGCACCATCGAGGCCGCCCACGACGCCCGGGTCGGGTGCAGGGACAGGGACTGGTCGGCCTTGCTGACCTCGGACTCGGCGGTCGCCGAGAGGCGGCCCAGTTCCCGGGCGTCCAGCAGCCACTCGAGCGCGCTACGGCTGGGCCAGGGCCGGGCGATCCCGCCGGCCAGCGCCGTCATCGAGTCGACGATGCCGTCGGCCAGTTCGGCGACCGATCGGGTCGCGGCGGCGACGTGGTTGGGCGGGATGATCACGAAGTTGACCAGCACCGCGACCCCGGCCCCGATCAGCGTGTCGAGGAACCGCTGCTCGATGCCGGCGCTGCCCAGGGCCAGCACGAACAGTCCATTGATCGGAATCTGGGCGGCCGCCCCCGGACCCAGCCGGAGCACCTTGCCGGCCAGGAATCCGATGCCGACGATCAGCGCGATCGACCAGGCGTGCAGGCCGATGATGCTGCCCAACCAGATCGCCACCAGGATGCCCAGGGTGACGGCCAGCACCTTCTCCGCCGCGTCCCGGATCGACGCGCGGACGGTCAGCATGGCGATCAGGGCGGCGGTGATCGGTGCCCAGATGGGGGCCGGGGAATCCAGCCACCACTGGGCGAGCGCCCAGGACAGGCCCGCGGAGACGGCCACCTTGATCGTCTGGACGATCACCCCGCGGTCGATGTCGAGCAGCTCGCCGATCGTCCGTTTGCGCCGCGCGTCGACCCCGCGCAGCGCGCGCCACCGGCGGCGGATCAAGTCCAGGGACGTCGGGCCGGTCCCGTCCCGGGTCGTCGCTGAGGGTGCGGCATCCATGCGACCGATCCTGCCGCACCCGCATTCACTAGATTCACTGTCATGAGTGTGCGGCGCATCATGGGGACCGAGGTCGAGTACGGCATCTCGGTGCCCGGCGAGCCCGGGGTGAACCCGGTCATCTCCTCAACCCAGGTGGTCCTGGCCTACGCCGCGTCGGTGGCCGCGCCCCGGGCCCGTCGCCCCCGGTGGGACTACGAGGTGGAGTCGCCGCTGCGGGACGCCCGCGGCTACGACCTGTCCACCCTGTTCGGTGCCGCCGAGCCGGACGTCGACGACATCGGCGCGGCGAACGTGATCCTGTCCAACGGGGCGCGGCTGTACGTCGACCACGCGCACCCGGAGTTCTCCGCGCCCGAAGTGACCAATCCGCTGGACGCGGTGCGGTACGACAAGGCCGGCGAGCGGGTCATGGAGGCCGCGGCCCGGCTGGCCGCCTCGCTGCCCGGCTCCAAGCCGATCCAGATGTACAAGAACAACGTCGACGGCAAGGGCGCGTCCTACGGCACCCACGAGAACTACCTGTGCAGCCGGGACACCCCGTTCCCGTCGATCATCAGCGGCCTCACCCCGTTTTTCACCACCCGGCAGGTGTTCGCCGGCGCCGGCCGGGTCGGCATCGGGCCGGCCGGCCAGACCGAGGGCTTCCAGCTCGCCCAGCGCAGCGACTACATCGAGGTCGAGGTCGGCCTGGAGACCACGCTCAAGCGCGGGATCATCAACACCCGCGACGAACCGCACGCCGACGCCGACAAGCATCGCCGGCTGCACGTGATCATCGGCGACGCCAATCTCGCCGAGATCGCCACCTACCTCAAGGTCGGCACCGCGGCGCTGGTGCTGGCCATGATCGAATCGGGCTGGGCGCTCCCGTCCGTGGAGCTGGCGCACCCGGTGTCCGCGGTGCACCAGATCTCGCACGACCCGACCCTGAAGGTCACCGTCCCACTGGCCGACGGACGCCGGCTGACCGGGGTGGACGTGCAACGCGCCTACCACGAGGCGGCCGCCACCTACGTCGAGGCCGAGTACGGGTCGGACGTCGACGAGCAGACCCGGGACGTGCTGGACCGCTGGATCAGCGTGCTCGACCGGCTCGCGCACGACCCGCTGGACCTGGCCGGCGAACTCGACTGGCCGGCGAAGCTGCGCCTGCTGGAAGGCTTCCGCAGCCGGGACGGGTTGGCCTGGGGGGCCGGCCGGCTGGCCCTGGTCGACCTGCAGTACTCGGACGTGCGCCTGGACAAGGGCCTGTACAACCGGCTGGTCGCGCGCGGGTCGATGCAGCGACTGGTCACCGAGGACGAGGTCCAGGCCGCGATCACCGAACCGCCCGAGGACACCCGGGCCTACTTCCGGGGCCGGTGCGTGGCCAAGTACGCGGACCGCCTGGCGGCCGCGTCCTGGGACTCGGTGATCTTCGACATCGGCCGGGAGTCGCTGGTCCGGATCCCCACGATGGAGCCGACCCGGGGGACCAAGCGGCACGTCGGCGCGCTGCTCGACGCCGCGGCCGACGCGACCGAGCTGGTCGATGCGCTGACCCGCAGATGAGGTGCGCCGGGTGGATTGTCGGAGCTCGTCGGTATCCTCGCGAATAGCTTCGACAGATCGGAGAACTCCAGATGGCCCAGGAACAGACGACCCGCCACGGCGGCGGCGACGGTGACGACGAAGGCACCGGTGCCGATGCGGCCGGTCAGGAACGACGGGAGAAGCTGGCCTCGGAGACCGACGACATCCTGGACGAGATCGACGACGTGCTGGAGTCCAACGCCGAGGACTTCGTCCGTTCGTACGTGCAGAAGGGTGGCCAGTGACCGTTGACGGTGCGGGCCGTTGACCGTCCCGCACGGCACCACGATCGTCGCGGTGACCTGCCAGCAGGGTGTGGTCATCGCCGGAGACCGGCGGGCCACGATGGGCAACATCATCGCGCAGCGGGACATCGAGAAGGTCTTCGTCACCGACACCCACTCGGCCGTCGGCATCGCCGGCACCGCCGGCCTGGCGGTCGAGTTGGTGCGGCTGTTCCGGCTCGAGCTCGAGCACTACGAGAAGATCGAGGGCATCCGGCTGTCCCTGGACGGCAAGGCCAACCGGCTGGCCACGATGATCCGGGGCAACCTGGGCATGGCCATGCAGGGGCTTGCAGTGGTCCCGCTGTTCGCCGGGATCGAGTCCGACCCGGCGTTCGACCCCGCGCAGCGTCCGCCGCGGCGGGGCCGGATTTTCTCCTACGACGTCGCCGGCGGCAAGTACGAGGAGCACGACTACTACGCCGTCGGGTCGGGGTCCACGTTCGCCCGGTCCGCCCTGAAGAAGCGGTACGACGGGTCGTCGGATGTGCCGGCGGCGGTGCGGGCCGCCGTCGAGGCCCTGTACGACGCGGCCGACGACGACAGCGCCACCGGCGGACCCGACCTGACCCGGCGCATCTTCCCGGTGGTCGTGGCGATCACCGTGGAGGGCGCCGTGCGGTGGAGCGACGACGAGGTCGGCGTGGTCGCCGAGGCCGTGGTCGCCGGCCGGA
Source organism: Nakamurella sp. (assembly GCF_044224575.1). Lineage (GTDB taxonomy): Bacteria > Actinomycetota > Actinomycetes > Mycobacteriales > Nakamurellaceae > Nakamurella. Next base: position 107,887 of record NZ_JBGAKE010000013.1, on the reverse strand, counting down.
TGGTGAACCCGGGCGGCTGACCGTCCCGGTTCGACAGCAGACACCACCACACTCAGCGTTCGAGGAGCCCAGCCCGCCGTGACGATGCCGATCTACGCTTCCCCCGAACAGTTCATGCGGGACCGTTCGGAGTACGCCCGCAAGGGCATCGCTCGCGGGCGGAGCGTGGTGGTCACCCTGTTCGAGGGCGGCGTGCTGTTCGTCGCGGAGAATCACTCGCCGGCCCTGCACAAGGTCAGCGAGATCTACGACCGGATCGGGTTCGCCGCCGCCGGTCGCTACAACGAGTTCGAGAACCTGCGGACGGCCGGCATCCGGCTCGCCGACGTCCGCGGGTTCTCCTACGACCGCAAGGACGTCACCGGGCGGTGGTTGGCCAACGCCTACGCGCAGACCATCGGTTCGATCTTCTCCGAACATCAGAAGCCGTTCGAGGTGGAGATCTGCGTGGCCGAGGTGGGCCCGCCCGGCTCGGTGCCGACGGCCAACGACAGCGCCCCGGGTGTGCGGGACCAGCTGTACCGCATCTCCTACGACGGCTCGATCGTCGAGGAGCGCAAGTTTGTCGTGATGGGCGGCGCCACCGAACCGGTGATCACCGCGCTGAATGCAACCTTCCAGGTCGGGTGGGATCTGCCGACCGCCCTGCGGGCCGCGGTCAGCGCGCTCGGTTCCACCGGGGAGAACGCGCCCCGCGAGCTGCTGCCCACCCAGCTCGAGGTGGCCGTGCTCGATCGCAGCGCGCCGGGCCGGACGTTCCGCCGGGTCCAGGGCACCCTGCTGACCACGTTGCTCGCCCCGCCGGCGCCCGCCCCCGCGGCTCCCGAGGCATCGCCGGACGGCCCCGAAGCGGGCTGACGCCGCCGGCTTCCGAGTGGGTTGCATCACTGTGACCCACATCACACGGCCGGCGGCGGGCGCAGGTATCACCCGGTCGGGGTCGCCGGTCCTGTCCGTGTTCCGACAGGGCCTGGCTGAGGGGTGCAGGTCCTTTCGCGATCGAAAGAACCGCCCCTAAGCTGCTGTCGGTGTCTACCGGCGCCTCACAGCAGCATCCGATCCGTCGCTACCGGGAGGAACCGTGCGCATTGTTCGCTGTGGCGGCACGGTCCCGGTTGCGGCCGGTCGCCGCAAAGGAATGGGGAGGTACGGCCAGTGATCGGCTCCGACCAGGACACCGTGACGGAGCCGATGACCGCCGAACGGCCCGCACCGTCGGCGACCGGTGCCCAGGAATCGGCGGCGACCGCGGCGCCGCGCGGCACCACCCCCGAGGGCCTGCGCCGTCGGGCCGATGTCGGCGATCTCGTCGTGCGGGCCGGGACGGCCTTCGACGAATACCGGCAAGGTGTCCCCGGCGCTATCGACACCCTCGTCCGGCTGGTCAGCCCGCTGCTGTGGCACACCGCGCGGCAGTGCGGATTGTCCTCGGCGGAGGCCGAGGACGTGGTCCAACAGACGTTCCTGTCCTTGGTCCGCAGCAAGGACAGCATCAGCGACCCGTTGGCCGTTGTTCGTTGGTTGACGGTCAGCCTGCGCCGGCTCGCCTGGCGCGAACGGGCCAACAGCGCCAAGCGGTCGGGCGACGAGCCCACCGACGACGACCTGCCCCGCGCCCCGTCCGCCGAACACGCGGCCGTGCTGACCGATCAGCAGCGCCGGCTCTGGGAACTGGTCTCGGAGATGTCCGAACGCTGCCGGCGGCTGCTGGCGGTCATCGCATTCGCACCACGACCCGACTACGCCACCATCGCGGTGGATCTGGGAATACCGGTGGGATCCATCGGTCCGACACGAGGGCGTTGCTTGGCTAAGCTGCGCGCCCGCCTCGACGGGGGAGACTGGACATGACGGCAACGAGTGGTAACGCGGCCGGCCCCGGACGTGGCCCGGGCGATGCCGACGGCCCTCCGGCGCCCCGCTCCGCCGGCTTCGACGGCACGGTTGCGCTGCCGGACCTGCTCGGCGGTCTCGACCTGGCCGCCGGCTTCGACTGGGACGACGACGACGATGGGGCCGGTGGCGTGCCCGTTCCCATGGACCGGGCCGACCTGCGCATCCTGGCCGATCTGCAGGCCATCTACGACGCGGTCGACCCGATGCCGGGGATGCTGCCGGAGCTGGTGATGTTCGGGTTGGAGGCGCAGGATTTCGAGGCGGAGTTCGCCCGGCTCGTCGAATCCGAGCTCGCGGTGGCCGGCGGGGCCGGGACCCGGTCGGTGGAACACGCCCGTCGGGTGACCTTCGCGAGCGAGAACCTGACGGTCATGGTCGTCGTGAACCCGCAGCGGGACGGCCGGGTGCGGTTGGACGGGTGGGCCGCACCGGGCGGGCGGCTGCACGCCGAGCTGCGGGTCGGCGAATCGACGATGACCGCGGAGTGCGACGAGTCGGGCCGATTCGTGTTCGACGCCGTACCGGCCGGGCCGGCGCAGTTGGTGCTGCACCCGACGCTGGACTCGGATCCGTCACTCACGCTGCCGGTGGTGACCCCGGCCGTCCACCTTTAGGCCGTCACCGACTGACGGCGGCGCGGAACCCGGGCAGCGCCCGTTCCAGCATGTCCCAGGAGCCGGTGAGGCTGACCCGGAAGCGGCCCGGCACCTCGAACACCGCGCCTGGCATCACCAGCACCCGGTGGTCGGCGAGGCGCCGGCAGAACGCCTCGTCATCGGGGTCGGGCGACCGCACCCACAGGTAGAACGTGCCCTCCGGCGAGCGCAACCGGTAACCGGCCGATCGGAGCTCGCCGACCATCAGGTCGCGCTTGCGTTCCAGGTCGGCCAAATCGATCGACAGGTGCTCCAGATCGGCGACCGCATGCTGCAGCAGCGCGTTCGGGTACAGCCAACCGGCGGCGATCTGCGCCGCATCGATCGCCTCCCGCACCCTCCGGGCACCGGGCAGCGCCGGGGGCAGGGCGATCCAACCGATCCGCTGGCCGGGCGCCAGCAGCACCTTGCCGTAGGTGTAGACCAGCACCGAATACGGGTAGAACTCGGTCGGGCTGCGGAACTGCGCGTCGCGGTAGACCAAGCGGGAGTACGACTCGTCGGCAATCAGCCAGATGGGTCGTCCGTACCGGTTCGAGGCGTCGGTCAACAGTGCGCTGAGCCCGGCCAGGGTCGCCGGCGGGTAGATGCGACCGGTCGGGTTGCTCGGTGTGTTCACGATGACCGCGGTGGTTCGCGGACCGATCGCGGAGGCCAGCGCGTCCAGGTCGAGGTCGTCGTCCGCGTCCCGCACTCGCACCTTGATCGGCACGGCACCGGCTGCGATCAGCATGGGTTCGTAGAGAAACCAAGGTGGCAGCGAGTAGGCGACCTCGTCGCCGGGGTCGAGCAGCGCCTGGAACAGGACGGCCAGCGCGCCGAACGCCCCCGTCGTCAGGAAGACGTCCTCGGCCGCGAACGGGATCCCGCGCCACACCCGCAAGGCCTCGGCGACCGTCGCCCGGGGCGCCGCCTCGGATCGTTTGTAGGCGAACCAGTCCTTGTTCTCGGGGACCGCGTGCCGTTGCAGCGTCGAGACCAGCCCGGGCAGCGGCAGCTCCTGCGGGTTGCCCAGCATCAGGTCGCTGACGCCCGGGGTTGCCCGCGCGGCATCCCACCGGTTCAGCTGCCCCAGCAGAGCCCGCATGCTGTCCTCGGCGCGCCGCACCCGCTCGCTCACGCGGGCGTCGGGTGGTCGGTTCATCAGGGCTCCGCCGAGGCTGTGCGGAAGGAAAGGCACGCGCGGGGTAGAACTGAGGGGTCGCCCCGGCAGCGTAATGCCGATCCGGTGGTGGGAGTAGGGCTGAACCCGGGATGTCGGATCGGGCGACGTCGTGGATCCTTGAAAGGTGACGAGGAGTGATCGAGCGGTGACTCCTTCGGCCGATCGCCGGGCCGAGGGTGCTCGCGCGGTGCCGACGGCCGCCGAGCTGTGGGGGCGGGCTCGGGGCAGCGTCGATCTCGGCCGGCCCGGCACCGGGTACCGCCTGGGCAGCCGGGCACTGACCCACCTGGGCCGCGAACATCTGCCCGGCGCCATGGCCGCTGCGCTACGCGCCCGGATCCTGATCACCATGGCCGACGCCAAGGTGGAACTGGGCGAGGTCGAGCAGGCGGCGTCGTTGCTCGACGCGGCCCTGCAGGTGAGCCCCGACGTGGCGGCCATCGTCAAGGCGTCCCGAGGAGTGCTGCTGGCCCGCACCGGCCGGCTCGACGCGTCCCGCGAACACCTGGACGCCGCCGTCGCCGGGCTCTCCGGCTCCGGCGGCTCGCGGCACAACCTCGTCCGGGCCCTGCTCTGGCGGGGCCTGCTGCACCTGAGCGAAGCCCGCTTGGAACCGGCAACCGCGGACTGTGAGGCGGCGGCCGAACTGGGCCGGCAGGCCGGTCTGGACGCCGCTGTGGTCATCGCCGTCCACAATCTCGGGCTCGTCAGGTACATCTCGGGTGACCTGCCCGGCGCGCTGCAACAGATGACCAGGGCGGAGGAGGCCGGCCCGCAGGTCCGCTCCGGGGTGCGCGCGCTCGACCGGGCCAGGGTGCTGCTGGCCGCCGGCCTGCTGGCCGAGGCCCGGGAGGTCGCCGAGCAGGCCGAGCACGTCTTCGCGGCGGAGCGGTCCCGGGTGGACCTGGCCGATGCCTTGCTGGTCACCGCCGAGATCGACCTGGTGGCCGGGGCGGCGGCACCCGCCCGGACGGCCGCGCGGCGAGCCGCCCGCACCTACGCCGCCGCCCGGCACGAGCGGGGGGTCCTGGCCGCCCGGGTGATGGAGGTCCGGGCCGACGGGCAGGTGCGGGCGGCCCACCGCACCGTGCCTCCCGGTCGGGCGCGGGAGGGGGCCGAACGCGCCGCGCGGCTGGCCGGCACGCTCCTCGACGCCGGCCTCCGGGAGGACGCCCGAGCCGTCCGGCTCCTGCAGGCCCAGGCGCTGCTGGAGGCCGGTGACGTGGAGGGGGCCGAGCGCGCCGCCGCGGACGCCGCCGAACTCGGTGACCCGGCCCGCGAGACCCCCGAGACCAGGCGCCGCCGCCACTCGCCGCGGGTGCCGCTGATCGCGACGGAACTGCACACCCGAGTGGTGGACGCCCGCATCGAACTGGCCCGCGGCCGGCAAACGGCGGGCCTGCTGCACATCCGGCGCGGGCTCGACGATCTGGCCGCCTACCAGGCCCGGTTCGGTTCGCAGGACCTGCAGTCGGCATCGGCCGTGCACGGTCTGGAGTTGACCCGGTTGGGACTGCGCACGGCCCTGCAGACCGGTTCGCCGGCGGCCATCCTGCAATGGCTGGAGCGGTCGCGGGCGGCCAGCACCCGGCTGGCCGCGGTCCGGCCGTCCGCCGACGGGGTGCTGGCGCGAGAACTGTCCAAGCTGCGCATGGCGATGTACCGGGCCCGAATGGCCGAGCGGACCGGGGAACCGGACGCCGAACTGGAGGACGAGGTCGACGAACTGCGCCGCCGGGTCCGGTCCCGGTCCTGGCTGGTCGGTGGCAGCGGGTCGGTCAACCGGCCGTTGACCTTGGCCGCCGTGCAGCGCCGGTTGGCCGAATCCGGCGGCCACGTCAGCATCGTCGCCCCGTTCCGCGGCGCCGGCCGGTTCCACGCGTTGGTGATCACTGCCCGGACCGCCCGCTACCTGCGGTTGGGCCGCGACTTCGGGCTCGAGGCGGCGCTGAACCGGATCATCGGCGACCTGAACATCCTGGCCGACCACCGGGTGTTGGCGCCGCTGCGCCGCGTCGCCGCATCGTCGTTGGAGTCCGGATTGAACCGCGTCGCCGATTACATCGCCCGCCCGGTGGAGCCTCTCGTGCAGGACGGTCCGGTGGTGGTCGCGGCGGCCGGGTCGGCCGCCATCGTGCCCTGGGCGCTGCTGCCGGGCCTGTCCGGCCGGGCGATCTCGGTCAGCCCGTCGGTGACCGCGGCGGTGGCCGGGATGGGCCGCACCGCCGAGGAGTTCCGGAAGGGGGTGTTGGCGGTGGCCGGGCCGGAGGTGCCGCACGGGGTCGAGGAGGCCCAGGCCGTCGCCGACGTCTATGCCGCCGGCGGCCCGTTCGAGGCGTCGAACCGGTTGCTCACCGGGGCCGAGGCGACGGGCCGGGAGGTGCTCGACGCGATCCCGGCCGGCGGTCTGCTGCACATCGCCGCCCACGGGCACCATGAGCCGGAGAATCCGCTCTTCTCCGGGGTGCTGCTGGCCGACGGGCTGCTCTACGGCTACGACGTCGCACCCAATCCGAACCTGCCGTCTCAGGTCGTGCTGTCCAGCTGCGACGTCGGCCGGACCGACGACCGGCCGGGCGGTGAACCACTCGGGTTGGTGGCCGCGCTGCTGCGCAGTGGGGTCGGCACCGTCGTCGCCGGCACCAGCCGGATCTCCGACCGGATGGCCGCGGCCGTGATGACCGCCTATCACCAGCGCCTGTTCAAGGGCGAGGCGCCGGCCATCGCATTGGCCGGGGCGATCAAGGCGGCCGCCGAGGTCGAAGGCGATCCGGCGCCGTTCACCTGTTTCGGCGCCGGCCTGTAGGAGCGATCCGGCTCCCGGCGACCCGAGACGTCGAGCTGCGTCAGGCGACCGGGTGTTCCCCGGGGTGCCGGGTGATCGCCGGCCGGGTGCCGGGGGTCACATCCGTCACCGCCGCGTCCACCACGCTGCCGTCGACGACGGTCCCGTCCACATACCCGCTGCTGCGCCCAGGCTCCGGGCCGGCCCACATCCCGGGGGGCGGACCACCCAGATGCACGACGCGGACCTGGGTGGCGCTGCGCTCCGCCCACGCCCGCATGCGCCGGCGGACCAGTGTCCGCACCGGTGGCAACAGCAGGGCGACCGCCGCCAGATCGGACACGAAGCCCGGGATCATCAGCAGGACGCCGGCCACGACGGTGAGGAACCCGCCGGTCAGGGCATCGTCGGCGACCTGCCGGGACCGGGCGGCCTGGTTCACCGCGCTCATCGCCGCCCGGCCGCCGCGGCCGATCAGCGCCAGGCCCAGCACGAAGCCGCCGAGCAGGAGCAGCAAGGTCCAGCCCACGCCGATCCACGAACCCACGATCAGCAGGCTGGCGATCTCCAGGAACATCAGCAGCAACACCGTCATACCCAGGGCAACGCGCAAGCGGCCGGAATCGCTCCCGAACCGGGTGGGAGTCTGATGTGGGTCGCGGCCGCGCGCGGTCGTCCGGTCGCGGGCCGACGATCCGTTACCGTCGTCGGTACAGCCGTCACCTGCCGGGGAGCAGCCCAGAATTGATCACGCAGTGGATCATGGTCGGCATCGGGCTGATCCTGATCGCCGGCACCGCCCTGTACGTCGCCGCCGAGTTCAGCCTGGTGACCGCCGACCGGGCGGCGACGGCCAAGCAGGCCGCGCAGGGCGACCGCGGCGCCAAGTCGCTGATGGTCGCCCTGCGATCGCTGTCCACCCAGCTGTCCGGGGCGCAGATCGGCATCACCATCACCACCCTGGCATTGGGCTTCGTCATGCAGCCCGCGCTGGCCGATCTGATCGCGCCGGCGCTCGACTGGATCGGGATGGGCGACACCGTCGCCCGGACGATCGGGACCCTGTTCGGGCTGGTCGTCGCGACCGTGCTGTCGATGGTCTTCGGCGAACTGGTGCCCAAGAACATCGCCATCGCCGAGCCGCTGGACACGGCCAAGACGGTGGTCACCCCGATGCGGGTGTCGACGATGCTGTTCAAGCCGCTGATCGTGGTGCTGAACGGCACGGCGAACGCGGTGCTGCGGATGATCGGGGTCGAGCCGCAGGAGGAACTCCGCTCCGCCCGGTCGGCCGTCGAACTCGACTCGCTGGTCCGGCGATCCGCCGCCCAGGGCACCCTCGAGCAGCCCACCGCCGGTCTGCTCGCCCGCTCGATCTCGTTCTCCGGCAAGACCGCCGACGACGTGCTGACCCCGCGGGTGCGGGTGCGGTTCGTCAAGGCCACCGACTCCGCCCAGGCCCTGCTGGTCGCCGCCGCCGAGACCGGCCATTCCCGATTCCCGGTCTCCGGGGAGGATTCCGACGATGTCGTGGGCGTGGTGCATCTCAAGCGGGCGGTGGCCATCGCGCCGGATGAGCGGGCCGGGGTGCGGGTCGAGCAGCTGATGGTGCCGGTGCCGGTCGTCCCCGGATCCATCCCCTTGGACGACGTCATGGACGAGCTGCGCAGCGGCCTGCAGATGGCCGTCGTCGCCGACGAGTACGGCGGCACCGCAGGCATTCTGACCCTCGAGGACGTCGTCGAGGAACTGGTCGGTGAGATCACCGACGAGCACGACCCGGTGGACAGCCCGGCCGAGCGCCGGGCCGACGGCTCCTGGCTGCTGCCCGGCACCCTGCGGCCGGACGAGATCGTCGACGTCACCGGCGTGCGGCTGCCCGAGTCCAACGCCTACGAGACGGTGGCCGGACTGTTGATCGCCCGGCTCGGCCGGATGCCCCGCGAATTCGACACCGTCGAGGTGGACGCGACCATGGACGCATCGGCGCATCTGGGGGTGCCGGAGAACCAGGTGCTGCATTCGGACGACGAACCGATCGACCCGCAGACCGAGGATGACCTGCCGCGATCGGTCACCGTGCGGCTCACCGTGCACGGGCTCGACCGCCGGCGCGTCGAGTCCGTGCTCATGTCGGCGGTCAGCCTGAACACCGGTGACGACGTGCCGGACGGGGACGGCGACACCGGTGACCGAGGGGGTGAGCGCCGATGACCACGCAGTGGCTGCTGCTCCTGCTGGTGGTCGTGCTGCTCGCCGCCAGCGCCTTCTTCGTCGCCGCCGAGTTCGCGCTCATCGCCGCCCGGCGGTCGGTCATCGAACCCATCGCCGTGAACAGCGCCCGGGCCCGCTCCACGCTCAAGGCGATGGAGCACGTGTCCCTGATGATGGCCTGCGCGCAGCTGGGCATCACGCTGTGCGGCGTCCTGCTCGGCGCCCTCGGCGAGCCGGCGGTGGCGGCCCTGCTCGAACCGGTCTTCCACGCCCTGGGCGTGCCGGAGGCATGGCTGCACCCCGTCTCGCTGGTGATCGCGCTGCTGCTGGTGGTGTCCGCGCATGTGGCGTTCGGCGAGATGGTGCCCAAGAACATCGCCATCGCCGACCCCGAGCGCACCGCGCTGGCGCTCGCGCCGGCCCTGCAGGCGATCGCCACCGGCATCGGCCCGATCATCCGGTCGCTGAACTGGTTCGCCAACGCGGTGGTCCGGCTCACCGGCCGGGAACCCAAGGACGAGGTGGCGTCCGCGTTCACCCGCGAGGAGGTCGCCGAACTGGTCGCCGAGTCCCGGCGGGAGGGACTGCTCGACGACGAGGAGCACCAGCTGATCACCTCGGCCCTGGGCTTCGACACGACGGTCGTCGCGGCGGTCATGGTGCCGATCGCCGAGGTGGAATCGGCTTCCGACCGCGTCACTCCGGCCGAGGTCGAGCGCATGTGCGCGCGCACCGGATTCTCCCGCTTCCCGATCCGGACGGCGGCCGGGCCCGGGACCGGTGTGCCGGCGGGGGGCACCGAGTTCACCGGCTACCTGCACATCCGGGACGTGGTCGACATCCCCGCTGGCCGCCGCGACGACCCGGTGCCGGCCGAGCGGATCCGCGAACTGCCGGCGGTGGCGCCGATGACCGACCTGCGGACCGCGCTCGACCGGATGCGCCGGATCGGCGCGCACCTGGCCCAGGTGGTGGACCCGACCCCGGAGTCGGTCCCGCCGCCGGCCATCGGTGGGATGGACGGTGGGATCGGCTCGGTGGTCGGCGTGGTGATGCTGGAGGACGTCATCGAGGCGCTGATCGGCGAGGTGCAGGACGCGACCCGCCGCACGCCGGGCCGTCCGGCAGCCGACCTACGGCCCCCGACCGGCCGTTCCGGGGCATAAGGTCGGCGCATGCAGCGGCGGATCCTGGGGATCGAAACCGAGTTCGGCATCACCTGTACGTTCCACGGTCAGCGCAGGCTCAGCCCGGACGAGGTGGCCCGGTACCTGTTCCGCCGTGTGGTGTCCTGGGGCCGCTCGTCCAATGTCTTCCTGCGCAACGGGTCGCGGCTGTACCTGGACGTGGGCTCGCATCCGGAGTACGCCACCGCCGAATGCGATGAGCTGCCGGTGCTGATCGCGCACGACAAGGCCGGTGAGCGGATCCTGCAGGACCTGGTCGTGGACGCCGAGTCCCGGCTCGCCGAGGAGGGCATCGGCGGGGACATCTACCTGTTCAAGAACAACACCGACTCGGCTGGCAACTCCTACGGCTGCCACGAGAATTTCTGCATTGCCCGCGGCGGCGAGTTCGCCAAGATCGCCGATGGGCTGATCCCGTTCCTGGTCACCCGGCAGTTGATCGCCGGCGCCGGCAAGGTGCTGCAGTCGCCGCGCGGCGCGTCCTACTGCCTGTCCCAGCGGGCCGACCACATCTGGGAGGGCGTCTCGTCGGCGACGACCCGGTCCCGGCCCATCATTAACACCCGGGACGAGCCGCACGCCGACGCCGAGCGGTACCGGCGGCTGCACGTGATTGTCGGCGATTCGAACATGAGCGAGACGACGACCCTGCTCAAGGTCGGCACCGCGGCCCTGGTGCTGGAGATGATCGAAGCGGGCGTCCCGATGCGGGACTTCACGTTCGAGAACCCGATCCGGGCGATCCGGGAGATCTCCCATGACACCACCGGCCGTAAGCCGGTGCGGCTGGCCGGCGGCGGCGATATCAGCGCCCTGGACGCGCAGACCGAGTACTACGAGAAGGCCGCCGCGTTCGTCGCCAACCGGGGGACCGACCCGGTCACCCATCAGGTGCTGGACCTGTGGCGACGCACCCTGGAGGCGGTGCAGACGCAGGACTTCACCAAGGTCGACACCGAGATCGACTGGGTGATCAAGAAGAAGCTGATCGACGCCTACGCGGCCAAGCACGGCCTCGATCTGACCCACCCGCGGATCGCCCAGCTGGATCTGACCTATCACGACGTACGCCCGGGTCGCGGCCTGCATTCACTCCTCGTCGCTCGGGGTCGGGCCGCCCGGGTGGTCACCGATGGGCAGATCACCACCGCAATGACGGTGCCGCCGCAGACCACCCGCGCCCGGCTGCGCGGCGAGTTCGTCGCTGCCGCCCAGGACGCCGGACGGGACTACACCGTCGACTGGGTGCATCTGAAGCTGAACGACCAGGCCCAGCGAACGGTGCTGCTCAAGGATCCCTTCCGCGCCACCGACGACCGGGTCACCAAGCTGATCGAGGCCATGTAACCCGCCGCTGACCCCGCACGTCCTGGACCCCCCGCCCCGCCCTTTGCCGCCTACCCCCCCGCCGGCACCACGCGGCTGCCCCTTGCCGCGCGGATCATCTTCGCCGGCGCGGATCAACTGACCCCAAATGTGACGGGTGGGACAGAAGTCGCCGAGTTCAGCCGCGCGGCCGTCCCCACCGCGGGTTGTGGACAGATGCGCGGATCAACTGACGCTGTATGGGACGGGTGGGACGGAAGTCGACGAGTTCAGCCGCGCCGGCGCAGTTGATCCGCGCGGTCAACGGAGTGTCGGGGTGTGACAGGCTGGTTCGCGTGGTGACGACGAAGGCGGCGAAGGCGGAGCGCCTGCTCAACCTGGTCATCGCCCTGCTGAACGCCCCGACGTTCCGGTCCGCGGCGTGGATCCGGACGAAGGTGGCCGGGTACGGGGACGCCCCCACGGAAGAGGCGTTCCTACGCACCTTCGAACGGGACAAGAAGGAACTGCGGGACCTGGGCGTCCCCCTGCAGACCCCGCCGAACGGTGGCGACGGTTACCGGATCCCGCGCAGCGAGTTCACCCTGCCACCGCTGTCCTTCACTCCCGCCGAGACGGCCGCGCTGGCGCTGGCCGGCCGGCTGTGGGAGACCACCGCGCTCGACGCCGCCGGATCGGGCGCACTGCGCAAGATCCGCGACGCCGAGGCCACCGACCCCGGCACGGACGCCGACGAGGACGGCGGGCTCCCGGAGGATTCCGTGGTCACCCTGCTGCAGCCACGGGTGCGCACCTCGGACCCGGCGTTCGAGCCGATGCTCGCCGCGGTGCGGGCCGGCCGGGCCGTCGAGTTCGACTACCGCAAGGACCCCGGCGGGCCGGCCGAGCCGCGCCGGCTGCAGCCCTGGGGACTGGTCTCGTTCCGCGGCCGCTGGTACGTCATCGGCCACGACGACGTCCGTGGCGACCGGCGCACCTTCCGGCTGTCCCGGATCGCCGGGCCGGTCCGTCCGGGTGGCCGGACGACGGTCCGGGCACCGGCCGGCATCGACCTGCTCGCCGCGGTCGCGGGCAGCGTGCAGCGCCCGGCGACGGACCGGCAGGCCACCCTGCGGGTGCGCGCCGGGGTGGCGATCGGGCTGCGCCGCGGCGCCGTCGACAGCACCCCGATCGCCGACCGTCCGGGATGGGACCGGGTGCGGATCCCGCTCGGGCCGCGCTGGGACAAGGCCCGGCAGATCGCCGCGCTCGGCCCGGACGTGGTGGTGGAGGAACCCGCGGACCTGATCGAGGCCACCGTCACGCTGCTCACCGGCACGCTGGCGTCCGTGCGCGCCGGTGCCGGCTCGGGCGCCGAGGAGCCGGGCGAGCCGGACGCCGTGCTCGCGTTCGACGAATGGGCAGGGGAGGCGCCGTGAGTGAGGCTCGCCGAGCGAACCGTCTGCGCCCGCGCTGTTCCCGCGGCCGGGTCGCCGAGCTCGCGAGGCGACGCGGGAAGGGAGCCGTGAGTGAGGCTGGCCGAGCGAGCCATCTGCACTCTCGCTGTTCCCGCGGCCGGGTCGCCGAGCTCGCGAGGCGATGCGGGAAGGGATCGGTGTGACCGAGAACGCCACGGATCGGCTGGCCCGGATGCTGTCCCTGGTCCCGTACATCTCCCGGCGCCCCGGGGTGGGCATCGACGAGCTGGCCCGGGAGTTCGGTGTCGGCCGCGACCAGATCAGCGCCGACCTGGACCTGCTGATGGTCTGCGGACTACCCGGCTACTACCCGGACGACCTGATCGACGTTGTGCTCGACGACGACGGCGGCACCGTGTCGATCACCTTCGATGCCGGAATCGAACGCCCCGTGCGGCTGACCGCCGACGAGGCCCAGGCCCTGCTGGTGGCGTTGCGTGCGCTGGCCCAGACGCCCGGGCTGGTGGAGACGGACGCGGTGCAGTCGGCCCTGGCCAAGCTGGCCGAACTGGACCGGCCGGCGGCCGAATCGACCGACGTCGTGCGGGTGCTGCCGGCGGACCCGGCGGTGGAGATGGGCACCGTGCGGGACGCCCTTGACCGCAGCCGCCGGCTCTGGATGCGGTATTACACCGCGTCGCGGGACACCGTCACCGAACGTACGGTCGACCCCTTGCGGATCCTGGTGACCGACGGGCACGCCTACCTGGAGGCGTACTGCCATCTGGCCCGGGCGATCCGCCATTTCCGGATCGACCGGATCGAGGCGGCCCGGGTGCTCGACGAGCCGGCCCAGGGCAGCCTGTGGGTGGACTCGGAGGTGCCCGACCGGATCTTCCACCCGGATCCGGCGGTGCCACCCGTGGAGATCGAGCTGACCGGCGGGGCCCGTTGGGTGGCCGAGTACTACCCCGTCGAGTCGGTGAGTCCGATGCCGGAACCGCGGCCGGGCGTCCGGGTCACCATCCACGCCGGGAGCGACGAGTGGCTCGCCCGCCTGGTGCTCTCGCTGGGCGGCGACGCGGTCGTCACGAATCGGCCCGAGATCACCGAACTGGTCGCCCGGCGCGCCGAACAGGCGCTCGCCGCCTACGACCGGAGGTGACGGCCGGTCGCGTTCGTCCTGCGCGGGGGATGCCGCGGATGCGCTCGGCTGCCACGGTGCAGCGATGCGCACACTCGCCCAGTTCGACGACCTGACCCGGCGGCAGAAGCAACGGATGGCCGCGCTGCTGATCCTGCGATCGCTGGTGTCCGTCGTCGTGATCGTCGCCGCCTACTTCCTGTTGCCGCTCAAGCAGCCGGCCGGCACGGGGATCGTCGTCCTGGTGGTCGGCGTGCTCACGCTGGCCCTCGTCCTGGCCTGGCAGATCCGGGCGATCGTCGGCTCGCCGTTCCCGCGGCTTCGCGCGTTCGAGACGCTGTCCGTCGGGTTGCCGCTGCTGCTGATCACCTTCGCCGGGGGCTACTACCTGATCTCCCAGGGCGACCCCACGGCGTTCTCCCAGCCGTTGGACCGCGTCGGCGCCCTGTACTTCACCATTACGGTCTTCTCGACCGTCGGCTTCGGTGACATCACCCCGGTCGGCGACCTTCCCCGGTTGCTGGTGAGCCTGCAGATGCTGCTGAACCTGATCGTCTTCGGCCTGGTCGCCAAGCTGATCTTCGGCGCCGTCGAGATGAATCTGCGCCGCCGGGTGACGCCGCCGGCCTGACCGTCGCCGGCGATCGGGTCCGGGCGGGACCGAGCGCTCCGTAGGATCGTTCCGAACAGCATTCACGGTCCGTCGGATCGACGAAGGAGCCAGGCGTGCGGGTGTTCGGGCGGTCGCTTCCGAGCCTGCGCCTGCGCCGCGGCAAGCCGCCCAAGGCCCCGGACGGCACGATGCCGTTGATGGAGCACCTGCACGAGCTCCGCCGCCGGCTCTTCGTGGCCACCCTGGGGATCCTGCTGGGCACGATCGTCGGCTTCATCTGGTTCGGGCACGGCATTCCGGCGATCGGCCTGCCCAGCCTGTCGGACATCCTCACGGCCCCCTACTGCGCGGTCCCGGTGACCGAGCGGGTGACCTTCGGCGCCACCGACGAGTGCAAGCTGCTGGCCACCGGTCCGTTCTCGGCGCTGGAGCTACAGCTCAAGTCGGCGCTCATCGCCGGGGTCGTGCTGTCGGGCCCGATCTGGCTCTATCAGCTGTGGGCGTTCGTCACCCCCGCCCTGTACAGCAAGGAACGCAAGTACGCGATCATCTTCGTCAGCGCCGGCGCCGTGCTGTTCGCCACCGGGGCGGTGCTGGCCTACGTGGTGATCCGGGAGGGGCTCACCGTCCTGCTCGGCTTCGGCGGTGACGCGACCATCGCCGCACTGTCCCCGGACAGCTACTTCTCCTTCCTCATCGCCATGATCATCATCTTCGGGGTGTCGTTCGAGCTGCCGCTGCTGCTGATCATGCTGAATCGCATCGGGGTGGTCCGGGGGGCCCAGCTGTCGAAATGGCGGCGGTACGCCATCTTCGGCCTCACCGTGTTCGCCGGGCTCATCGTGCCCGGGAACGACCCGATCACCATGCTCGCGCTGGCCGTCTCGCTGGCCCTGCTCTACGAGGTCTCCGTGCAGGCGGCCAAGTTGCACGACCGCCGCCGGCGCCGCGACGAGGCGCAGAGCGCACTGTCCGACGACGAGGCGACCCCGCTGGCCGACCTGCCGACGAGCACGGTGAGCGCCGGCGCCGACACGGTGGTCCAGCCCGTCGCTCCGGCGACGCCGGTCGGGCCGCCCCGGCCGGTACCCGCGCGGCCCGCCCGCCGCGCGTTCGACGACCTGGGCGACGTGACCTGAGCCGCGACGCCGTGCCCATTCTGTTGGGGTGATGCGGACGCCCGGATCCGGCGGTGTGATGAACGTCGCCCGTCGTCCGCGTCGCCATCGTCTGGAGTTCCCGTGGCCACTCCCAAGGTCCTCGTCCACCTTTCCGTCGCCGACCGGCAGGCCAAGGGGGCGGACGCACGGGAGCGGACGCCGCTGGAGAGCCACCTGGGCTGGACGCCGGCCCCCGACCGGTTCGACCCGGTGGCCTTGCTGGAGGAGCAGAACACGACCCGGGAGCCGGACCTGGTGCCCGTGCGGCACGGCCGGATGGCGGTGTCCCCGTTCACCTTCTATCGGGGCGCGGCCAAGATCATGGCCGCCGACCTGGCCACCACCCCCACGGCGGGGCTGAACGCCCAGTTGTGCGGGGACGCCCACCTGTCGAACTTCGGCGGATATGCCTCCCCGGAACGCCGGCTGGTGTTCGATCTGAACGACTTCGACGAGACCCTGCCCGGACCGGTCGAGTACGACGTCAAGCGGCTGGCCGCCAGCTTCGTCATCGCCGGACGGAACAACGGCTTCTCGCCCGAGCAATCCGCCACCGCCGCTCTGACCGCGATCCGTCGGTACCGCACCGCGATGAGCGAGTTCGCCGCGATGGGGACGATGGAACTCTGGTACAGCCATCTGTCGGAGGACGACCTGAAGTCGGCGCTCGGCCGACTGTCGGAATCGGCGGCCGCGGCTGCCACTGACGGTGCCGGCAAGGGCAAGGCCGGCAAGGCCAAGAGCGGAAAGGGAGCCGCGAAGGCGCGCAAGGACGGCGGGAAGGGCAAGCAGGACCGGACGCTGCCCGAGGCGGTCTCCGACGCCGACGTGCTCGCGCAGGCCGCCCGCCGGGCGCAGAAGGGCCTGGACAAGGCGCGGACCCGCGATTCCCTGCAGGCCCTGTCCAAGCTGGGTGAGCTGGTCGACGGCCGGTACCGGATCAAGAGCCAGCCGCCGATCGTGGTGCCGCTGCGGGACTTCCAGGGTGTGGATGAGCTCTCGGCCGACAACATCGAGAACGTGCTGCGTGAGCAGTTCCGCGAGTACCGGGCCAGCCTGGAACCGGATCGCCGGCATGTCCTGGAGAACTTCGCCTACGTCGACATGGCCCGCAAGGTGGTCGGCGTCGGCAGCGTCGGTACCCGCGCATTCATCGTCCTGCTGGAGGGTCGCGACATGAAGGACCCGCTGTTCCTGCAGGTCAAGGAGGCGACCCGATCGGTGTTGGAGGACCACCTGCCGGCGAGCAAGTTCGCCAACCCGGGCGAACGGGTCGTGCGCGGCCAGCGGATGATGCAGGCCACCAGCGACATCTTCCTGGGCTGGACCAAGGGCATCCAGGCGAACCGGTACTACTACTGGCGGCAACTGCGCGACATGAAGACGTCCGCGGTCATCGAGTCGATGACGCCGGCCGCGCTCGCCTTCTACGCGGACCTGTGCGGCTGGACCCTGGCCCGGGCCCACGCCCGGTCCGGGGACGTCATCGCGTTGGCGGCGTACCTGGGCGATTCCGACGTCTTCGAGACCGGCATCACCGACTTCGCGGTGCGCTACGCGGACCAGAACGAGGTGGACTACCAGGCGTTCACCGCGGCGATCGACTCCGGCCGGCTCCCGGTGCGGCGAGGTCTGTAGGGCGCACCGACCGAGTCGGGTCCGGCCCCGCCGAATATGCTCGGGCCCGCACCCGGGTTGAGGGCGGCGCACGCTCGGCCGGCCACCCGGGTGAGACTGCTCTGCGCACCCACGGCGGCCGGCTCAGGCCGCCGAATCAGGAAAGGCACGTCATGACCGAACCCATCGACGAACTCGGCCCGGTGGATTACCTGGTGGTCGAGTTCCCCGGCAGCCAGTTCAACGGCGAGATCCTGCCGGAACTGCTGGCCCTGGTGCGGCACGGCGTCGTCCGGATCCTGGACCTGGCGGTGATCCGCAAGAACGAGGACGGCTCGTACGAGGCGTTCGAATTCGAGGACCTGCAGGAGGGCCCGCTGGCCGAACTGCGGGAGATCGAACGCGACCTGGCCGAACTGCTGTCCGACGACGATGTCGCCGCCACCGCCGAGGCGCTGGAACCCGGAAGCACGGCGGCACTGCTGATCTACGAGAACCTGTGGGCGGCGCCCCTGGCCTCGGCGGTGCGGCGGTCCGGCGGGCAGCTGATCGCCAGCGGGCGCGTTCCGGTGCAGCAGCTGCTGGCGGCCGCCGAGGCCGAGCTGGCGCAGGAGATCGAGACCGAACTCGAGGCGCAGGCCCTGGTCGCGGAGGTCGCCGCGCAGATCGAGGCCGACGAGGAGGCCGACGCCGGCACGTCCTGAGGGATCCGGTTCCGGGGCGGCCGTCGCTGCCCCGGTCCTCGGCACGCGTGTGACACCCTGGAATGGTGACCCGACACGGCTGGACGCAGGAGACGGACGGGTCACCGGCCGATCGGTACGCCCACGCGATGGCGTCCCGGGGCGATCGGATGCATCCCCGGCTGGCCGAGTTCGCGCTGACCCGCCCCTTCCCGCTGGACCAGTTCCAGATCGACGCCTGCCGGGTGCTGGAGGACGGGCGCGGCGTCCTGGTGTGCGCGCCGACCGGGGCCGGGAAGACGGTCGTCGGTGAGTTCGCCGTGCACCTGGCCCTGGGGTCGGGCGGCAAGTGCTTCTACACGACGCCGATCAAGGCGTTGTCCAACCAGAAGTTCGCCGACCTGATCGCCCAGTACGGGCCGGACCGCGTCGGCCTGCTGACCGGCGACACCTCGGTCAACCCGCACGCCCCGGTCGTCGTGATGACCACCGAGGTCCTGCGCAACATGCTCTACGCCGGCTCGCCCGACCTGGCCGGTCTCACCCACGTCGTGCTGGACGAGGTCCACTATCTGGCCGACAAATTCCGCGGCCCGGTGTGGGAGGAGGTCATCCTGCACCTGGCCGCGGAGGTATCCGTGGTCGGCCTGTCCGCGACGGTGTCCAACGCGGAGGAGTTCGGCGCCTGGCTGGCCGAGGTCCGGGGTGAGCTGTCGATCGTCGTCGACGAGATCCGGCCGGTTCCGCTGTGGCAGCACATGATGGTCGGACGGCGGTTGTTCGACCTGTTCGGCGGACACGACGATGCCCCACCGGCGGGCGGGCCGAGCGGTGCGCTGCGCGTCGACCCGGCCCTCATCCGGGCGATCCACGACGCCGAGGCGATCGCCGAACGGTACGGCGGTGGTCGCCCCGGGCGCCGCGGCGAGCACGGCCGCGCGGCTGGCGGACCCCGTTGGCGTCCGCCCGGCCGGGTCGACGTCATCGAACGGCTGGACGGGGCCGGGCTGCTGCCCGCGATCACCTTCATCTTCTCCCGGGCCGGCTGCGACGCGGCCGTCGCCCAGTGCGTGCGGGCCGGCCTGCGGCTGACCACCGAGAAGGAACGCGACGAGATCCGCCAGATCGTCGACCGCCGCACCGTCGAGCTGATGGACGTCGACCTGGGCGTGCTGGGCTACTGGGAGTGGCGGGACGGCCTCGAGCGGGGCGTCGCTGCGCATCACGCCGGGATGCTGCCGGTGTTCAAGGAGACGGTCGAGGAACTGTTCGTCGCCGGACTGGTCAAGGCGGTGTTCGCCACCGAAACCCTGGCGCTGGGCATCAACATGCCGGCCCGCACGGTGGTGCTGGAGAAGCTGGTCAAGTTCAACGGGGAGAGCCACACCGATCTGACCGCGGGGGAGTACACCCAGTTGACCGGCCGCGCCGGCCGGCGCGGCATCGACATCGAGGGGCACGCGGTCGTCCTCTGGTCGCCTGGGATGGACCCGCGGATGGTCGGCGGGTTGGCATCGCGGCGCACCTACCCACTGCGGTCCTCGTTCCGGCCCAGCTACAACATGGCGGTCAACCTGGTGGACCGGCTCGGCCGGGGCGCGGCCCGCGAGCTGATCGAGCAGTCCTTCGCCCAATATCAGGCCAACGGTGCGGTGGTCGGCATGGCCCGGCAGGTCGCCCGCAACACCGAGGCGATCGTCGCCCACGAGCGGTCGATGCAGTGCCATCTGGGCAGCGCCGCCGAGTACCTGGACCTGCTCACCGGTCTGGCCGACGCGGAGAAGGAGATCGCCCGGGCCGGCGCGGCCCGCCGCCGCGACCGGACCGCCGAGGACCTGGCCGAGCTGCGCCGCGGCGACGTGATCGACGTGCCGTCCGGTCGCCGGTCGGGCCTGGCCGTCGTGCTGGACCCGGGTATCGAACCCGACGGGCCGCCACGCCCGCTGGTGGTGACCGCCGGCCGGTGGGCCGGCCGGCTGTCCACCGCGGACTTCCGTGGTCCGGTGCCGGCGCTGGGCCGGGTGAAATTGGGCAAGTTCACCGACCACCGCTCGCCGAAGGTGCGCCGCGACCTGGCGTCGGCGATCGCCTCCTCCGGCGTCCGGCCGCCCGGCCGTGAGCGCCGGTCCGCGCGGTCCGCGTCGGGGGTCTCGTCGCCGGAGGAAATGGATCTGGCCGTCCTGCGCAAGGCGATCCGGGCGCACCCGGTGCACGGGTGCACGGATCGGGAGCAGCACCTTCAGTGGGCCCGCCGCTGGCGCCGGCTCACGGGTGAGAACGAGGCCCTGGCCGCGAAGGTCGCGGCGGCCACCGGCTCCCTCGGCCTGGCGCTGGACAAGATCGTCCGGCTGCTCGAGCAGCACGGGTACCTGGCCGGTGACGAGCTGACCGCGGACGGCCGGATGCTGGCCCGGATCTGGGGCGAGAGCGACCTGGTGGTGGCGGAATGTCTGCGGCGCGGCATCTGGTCGGGAGCGTCCGCGCCGGCGCTCGCGGCGGCGGTGTCCTGCCTGGTCTACGAATCCCGCCGGGACGGACCGGGCGCGACCCGGGTGGCGGCCGGTGAGGCGGGCGAGCTGGTCGCCGCGACGTCGGCGGTCTGGGTGCGGGTCGCCGCCGCCGAACGGGAGATCGGGCTGCCGGCCACCCGGGACGTCGATCCGGGGTTTGCCGCGGCGGTCGCCGCCTGGAGCCGGGGGGCCACCCTGGCGGAGGCCCTGGCCGTCGCGGTCGGCGGCGGAACCGACCTGTCCGCCGGGGATTTCGTCCGCTGGTGCCGCCAGGTGGTCGACCTGCTCGATCAGATCGCCGGGGTGGCGGCGCCGGACGTTGCGGCGGTCGCCCGGTCGGCCGTCGGAAGTCTGCGGCGCGGCGTCGTCTCCCTCGGCGCCGCCTGAGCGAGGCTGGCCGAGTGAACGATGTGGTGGGCACGGAGGAGGCCCGGAAGGTCTTCGTCGTGCCCCGCCCCGCGCCCGGACTCATCGTGGTTGGATCAACATCAATCACCGTCCCGGTGTGGTGACACGACCGGACGTCGCGCCGGATCGAGCGGCGGATTCGAGGAGGAAGCGATGAGTACCCCACAGGGTGGTCAATCGGGGAGCGGCCAGCAGCCCGGATCCGATCAGCCGGCCGATTCGGACGCCACCACCGTCTACCGTCCCGGCGACTACGGCGTCTCCGGCGCCGGCCCGTCGGGCGGCCCCGCCTCCTCCGGTAGTTCGTCCGGCTCCGGGGCACCGGCCGGCGGATCGTCGGGTTCGGGGTCGTCCCCGGGTGGCCCCGGCGATTCGTACGCGCCGCCGACCAGCGTGCAGCCCTCCTACGGTCAGCAGCCCTCCTACGGCGGGCAGCCGGGCTACGACCCGTCGGCGTACGGCCAACCCGGCGGGTCCGGTGGCCAGCAGGGGTACTACCAGCAGCCGTCGTACGGCCAGCCGGACGCCGGCCAGCAGGGCTACTACCAGCAGCCCGGCTACGGTCAGCCCGACCCGAACGCCGGCCAGGGCTACTACCAGCAGCCCGGCTACGGTCAGCCGGCAGGCGGCCAGGACTACGGGCAGGGCGGTGCCGGATACGGCCAGCCGACCTACGGTCAGGCCTCCGCGGGGTACGGCCAGCAGCAACCCGGTTACGGCGGGTACGGCCCGTCGTCGGGCGGGTTCCCGGCCACCACCGACGCGCCGAAGAAGTCCAACCGGGGCCTGATCATCGCGATCGTGGTCGTCGTGGTCCTGGCCGCGCTGGCAGCGGTGGCGCTGTTCGTCTGGCCCGGCTTCCTGAACAAGAAGGTGTTCGACGAGAAGCAGGTCGCCCAGGGCGTGAACAACGTGCTCACCGGCCAGGCGCCGTCCGGCTACGGGATGACTGGCGTCAGCGACGTGACGTGCCCGTCCGGCCAGCCGGTGACGGCGGGCACCAGCTTCCAGTGCACGCTCAAGGTCAACGGCGAGTCGACGACGGTGACAGTCAAGGTGCAGGACAACAGCGGCCTGTACCAGGTCAACCCGCCCAACTGACGCACGCCATGACCGTCGCCTCGCACCCCGAGGCGACGGTCAGCGGGCCGGTGCGGTGCGCACCAGCTTGTGATTGACGAACTCACTGATCCCGTAGGAGCCGAGCTCCCGGCCGAAGCCGCTGCGTTTGACGCCGCCGAACGGCAGGTCGGCGCTGCTGCCGCCGGACTCGTTGATCGAGACCATCCCGGCATCGAGCCGGTCGGCCACCCGGGCCGCCCGCTCCGGGTCGTCGGAGTGCACGGACGCGCCCAGCCCGAACGGCGTCGCGTTGGCCAGCGCGACCGCGTCGTCCTCGTCGGTGGCCCGGTGCACGACGGCGACCGGGCCGAAGAGCTCCTGATTGAACACATCCATCTCGGCGGTCACGCCGGTGAGCACTGTCGGCCGGTACCCGTAGCCGGGTCCGTCGGTGCGCCGGCCGCCGGTCAACACGCGGGCCCCCTGGGCGACCGCCCGGTCGACCTGGTCGGCCAGGGTGTCGCGGGCGTCCTTCGAGGACAGCGGACCGAGGAACGTCGAGTCGAGGGTCGGGTCGCCGGGCTCGATCCGGCCCATCGCGGTCGCGAAGCGGTCGACGAACTCGTCGTACAGGTCGTCCAGGACGATGAACCGCTTGGCCGCGTTGCAGGCCTGGCCGGCGTTGGCCAGCCGGGCGTGCACGGCCCGTTTCACCACCCGATCCAGGTCGGCGGCGTCGAGCACCACGAACGGGTCGGACCCGCCCAGCTCCAGGACCACCTTCTTCAGGTGCCGGCCGGCGATCGCCGCCACCGCGGCGCCGGCCCGCTCCGACCCGGTCAGTGACACCCCCCGGACCCGGGGATCGGCGATCATCGTCGCGATCTGCTCGTTGCCGGCCAACACCGTCTGGAAACCGTCGACCGGCAGGCCGGATTCACTCAGCGCCTGCCGGATGATCGCATCCTGAGCCAGCGCACTCGACGGGCACTGCGGCGCCGGCTTCAGCACAATCGTGTTGCCGGCGGCCAGATTCGGCGCGGCGAACCGCGCGGCTTGATAGTAGGGAAAGTTCCACGGCATGATGCCGAGCAGCGGGCCGACCGGCACCTTCCGGACGACAGCGGAACCCCCCGCCCCCGTGGTGATCTCATCGTCGGCGAGAAACTGCGTGGACCGCTCGGCGTAGTACCGGTAGATCGAGGCGACCAGGCCGAGCTCGCCGCGGGCCTGCCGGATGGGCTTGCCGACCTCCGTGGTGACCAGCATCGCCAACTCGTCGCGACGTTCGTCGTGCAACTCGGCGATCCGGCCCAGCGCCGCGCAGCGCCGGTCCAGTTCGCTGCCGGCCAGCTCCCGCGCGGCAGTCTCGCTGCTGGCCAGGATCTGCTCGATCTCGGCGTCGGTCGCGGTGGCGTACCGAGATTCCTCGCGACCGGTCGCGGGGTTGGTGACGGCAAACATGGGGCAATGGTCTCTGGACCGGCGACCGTCGACAACCGGAGACCGATCCGGAGGGCACGACCCTGCCCGGTGCATTCCGATGGCGGGCTCGTCACCGGCCTGCCGACATCCACCACAACGGTCAAAGACCGCTGCTGACGGGGATCTCGTCGCCAACGGCGTCGTGGCCGTCGGTCTCGGCATCCCTGAGGCTGAGAAGGCACGGATGACAACGCTGATCCCGGGACGCACCGAGGCTGCAACTAAAGATTCTTTGACGGCAACCCCCGTCGCTGATGGAATACTCGGGTTGCATGCAGGGATACCTCACGAAGGGGCGACGGGATGGGCGCAGCGGTGGTGGCACTGCCGGACGACGGCGAGACCGCGCGCATCGGCGCCAGGCTCAAGGCGGTCCGGCGGGCGCAGCGACGCACCCTGGAGGAGGTCGCCGGGGCGAGCGGGCTGACCAAAGGTTTCCTGTCGAAGATCGAACGGGATCTGGCATCGGTATCGGTCGCCGCGCTGCTGCGGATCTGCGGCACCTTGGGCATCCCGTTGGCGTCGCTGTTCGAGAACGACAGCACCGGTGAGGTGGTGCGGGCCGGGCAGTACCCGCGGATCGACTTCGGCGGACAGGACCTCGACGAGTACCAGCTGACCCCGTTCACCGAGCGGCGGGTGCAGGTGTTGCGCTCCGACATCCGGCCCGGCGGCGGCAGCGGTCCGGAGGCGTACGCGTTGCCGGCCGATGTTGAGTTCGCCTATGTGATCACCGGTCGGTTGGCCGTCGGGTTCGCCGACCGCACCGTCGAACTCGGGCCCGGGGACGCGTTCACCTTCGACGCCGCGGTGACGCACACCTTCCGCGCCGAGGCGAGTGACGGGGTCACCACCGTGCTCTGGGTGCTCTGCCCGGCGCTCGCCGAGGCGGCGCCGGCCGGTGACGGAACCACCCCCTCCCCGGCCGCCGACTCCCGGGCCGCCTACGCGGCGCGGATCAAGTAGCCCCCCGGCCGCCTACCCCGCGCGGATCAACTGGCCCGGCGCGGCCGAACTCGTCGACTTCTGTCCCATCCTTCACATTCGGCGTCACTTGATCCGCGCAGCTGTGCACAGACCGGCTGACCGCGAGGTGTGCACACCCGCGCGGATGAATTCGATTACTCCTGTCCCACCCGCCACATTCGGCGTCAGTTCATCCGCGCCGGCGTTGTTGATCCGCGCGGGCGGGGGCGGCCGTGGACGAGGAAGGTCCGCGCGGGAGGGTGGGGGTGTGGACGAGGAAGGTCCGCGCGGGAGGGTGGGGGTGTGGGTCAGCGGGACGCGAGGGCCTGCAGCAGGCGGTTCACCGGGCCGCCGATGCCGTGCGCCCGCACCAGCTCCGACAGTGCGCCCGGATCAGCGGGTTCCGGGGGCAGGGCGCCGTCACCGGCGGGTTCGACGGTCACCGCGGCGTCCGTCGCGACCCGGACGACCTTCGGGGCGACCAGCAGGTAGTCGCGGGCGTTCGCCAGTTTGGTGCGCACGCCCGGGGCCAGCCCGGTGTTGCGGGAATCGAGCGCCTCGACCAGTCCGTCGACCGAGCCGAACCGGCCGATCAGGGTGGCCGCGGTCTTGTCGCCGACGCCGGGCACGCCGGGCAGCCCGTCGGACGGGTCGCCCCGCAGGGCGGCGAACTCGGCGTAGCTGCCCACCGGGATGGCATAACGGGCCGCGACATCGGCCGCCGTGTAGACCTTGGCCTTGCTCATCCCGGCGCCGATGTACCGGACGGTGACCGGCGGCGCTTCGTCCCGGGCGACCTGGAACAGGTCCCGGTCGCCGGTGACGACCTCGACCGGGTCCGTCGCCTCGGCGGCGGCCAGGGTGCCGATGACGTCGTCGGCCTCGTACCCGGTCGCCCCGGCCACCGTGATCCCGATCGCAGCCAGGGTGTCCAGCAGGATCGGCACCTGGGGCGAGAGTTCGTCGGGCACCACCTCGATGTCGGCCGACGGGCCGGGCCCGCCGCTGTGCGGCGTCGCGCCCGCCCCGGTCAGCGCTCCGGTGAGCGCCTCCGGCACCGCGGTCAGCGTCGACCCCGGCGCCGCTGCGGGTTCCAGCACGCGGTGGGTCTTGTAGGTGTCGATCAGCTCGACCCGCCAGGCCGGCCGCCAGTCCAGGTCCAGGCAGGCGATCAGCCGGGTCGGCCGGGCGTCGGCCACCACCCGGGCGATGATGTCCAGCGACCCGCGGACCGCGTTGACCGGCCGCCCGTCCGGTGACGTGGTGGAGGTTGGCACCGCGAAGAACGCGCGGAAGTAGATGCCGGCCAGGTCCAGCAGTTGCAGCATGGCGCCCGACGCTACCCGTTGTCCGTCAGCTGACCTATCGAGCCGGGCGAGGCTGATCAACTCGGCGGTACGCGCCCGCAATGTCGAGTGTCCTGCCGAATTGATCAGCCTGACGGACGGTCATCGAGTCCGCCGACCGATCCACCAAGATTTTGGTATACCTAAAATGGTGAGTGTTCATCAAACCGAACCTGCCGGGCTGAGCGGCGACGGCCCGGTCGCGCTGCGCGAGACCGCGCGCGACGCCGTGCGGGCACTGATCATCGACGGTGAGCTCCGGCCCGGCGCTCGGCTCGTCGAACGTGCGCTGGCCGACCGGCTCGGGGTGTCCCGGGTGCCGGTGCGGGAGGCGCTGCGCGATCTGGTCGCCGAGGGGTACGCGGTGACCCGGGCGACCGGCGGGATCGCCGTGCGTGACTACCCCGCCGACGACGTGGCCGAGCTGTTCGAAATCCGGTCGGCTCTGGAGTCCGTCCTGCTTCGCCGCGCGTCCGGCGGCCTGTCGCCGGTCGGCGCCCGGCAGCTGCGGGACTGCCTGGACACGACCGGCGAAGCCTTGGCGGCAGGGGATCGGGCCGGCGCCGTCGCCGGCAACGCCCGCTTTCACGAGGTGCTCGCCGAGGTCGTCGCCGGCCCGCTGCTGCAGGGCCTGCTGGACGGCGTGCGGGACCGGATGCGCTGGCTGCTGCGTCAGCACGAGGATCCGGCCGCCATGCACGTCGAGCACGTCGCCCTGTTCGACGCGATCCTGGCCGGTGACGAGCCGACCGTCCAGCGTCTGGCGGTGCACCACCTGGCCACCAGCCGAGCCGCGGCCGCGCGCCGGCTCGGCGGACCCCGGTCGGCTGCGGCCGGGGAGCCGGACTCGCGTGCGGAACGGTCGGCGGCCCGATGAGGATCACCCGAACGGCCCTGACGCTCGGCAGTGTCGCCGTCCTGCTCGCGGCCTGTGCCGGACCGGCCGGCAGCGACGTGACCGCGGCGTCGAGTGCCGTCCCGTCACCGGTCACGTCGAGCCAACCGCCGATCCCGACCACCAGCCCGGAGCCCGCCATCACCGCATCGATCCCGCCGGTCACGACCCTGTCGTCCCCACCGACCACCGAGTCGAGCACCCTCGAGCCGGCCGCACCCCCGCGCGACCCCACCCTCGACCAACCCCTGCGTGACGCGGCCTGGGCGAACGACGTGCCTCGGGCGGCCGAACTGATCGCCGCCGGCGCGGACGTCAACGCCAAGGACGACACCCAGCAGAGCGCCTACCTGATCGCGACCAGCGAGGGCTACCTGGACCTGCTCGAGCTCACCCTCGCCCACGGCGCCGACCTGACCAGCCTGGACTCCTACCGGGGGACCGGACTGATCCGCGCGGGCGAACGCGGCCACGCGGACATCGTCGGGCGGTTGCTGCGCGCCGGGATCGACACCAACCATGTGAACCGGCCGGGCTGGACCGCGCTGGACGAGGCGATCGTCTACGGGGACGGCAGCCCGTCGTACGTCGACACGGTGCGCGCCCTGATCGCGGGCGGCGCCGACCTGGACCGGGTCGCGTCCGACGGGCGGACGCCGCCGCAGAACGCGGTGCGGCAGGGTCAGGACGCGGTGGTGCTCGCGCTGACCGCCGGTACCCAGCCGCCGCCCGCCGATCCGGCGACGGCGCTGCTGAGCGCGGCCGCCGACGGTGACGCCGACGCGGCCGCCGCCGCGCTTCGGGCCGGCGCGCCGATCGAATCCCGCGACGCGGGGGGCCGGACACCGCTGGTGCTGGCTGCGACCAACGATCATGTCGAGGTCGCCCGGCTGCTGGTCGTGCTCGGCGCCGACCCGGACGCCCAGGACGATCGGCGCGACAGCGCCTGGCTGGTCACCGGGGTGACCGGGAGCGTGGCCATGCTGGAGACGCTGCTGCCGGCCGACCCGGACCTGACGCTGACCAACCGGTTCGGCGGGGTCTCGGTGATCCCGGCCAGCGAGCGCGGGCACGTCGACTACGTGCGTCGCGTCGTGCAGACCGGCATCGACGTCAACCACATCAACGATCCGGGGTGGACCGCCCTGCTCGAGGCGATCGTCTACGGCGATGGATCCGCGCCGTACCGGGAGATCGTCGACATCCTGCTCACCGCCGGCGCCGATCCGCGGATCGCCGACGCGCAGGGCGTCACCCCGCTGCAGCACGCCCGCAGCCGCGGGCAGGACGAGATCGCCCAGCGGTTGGCCGCCGCGGGCGGGTGACCGGGTCGTCCCCGCGGAAACGCGAGCGATAGATCGGAAAGGTTCCCGATGAGCTGCCGGAAGCGCTATCCGGTCGTTGAGCCGCGCAGGTGCTCGTCGAAGAACGCCAGGATCCGACGCTTGGCGTCCGCGGCACTGTCGTGGTGGTAGCCGACCCCCAGCACCTTGCCGATCGTGGTCAGCGGCGACGGCACCACGTTGCGGCTGATGAACGCATGCCGGGCCGGCGGGTAGTGCCTGACGTCGTGCGGCACTCCGGCCCGGTCCAGCGCGGCGGTCAGCGTGGCCGCCGCCGGGCCGCGCACCAGCCCGTCCCGGCCGCCGTACGACGCCACGATCGGGCAGCTGCCGGCCAGCACCTCGTCCAGGTTCTGCGGCAGCTCGCCATAGTTGACCGCGGCCGCGTGGTAACCGCCGCGACCGGCCAGCAGCAGCGCGAACCCCCCGCCCAGGCAGTAGCCGGCGACGCCGACCGCGCCCGTGCAGTCGTCCCGCCCGGCCAGATAGCTGCGCGCGGCTTCGATCTGCTCGAACATCGGACCGCGTTGCGCAGCCAGCTGCCGCACGGCACCGCGGACACACCGGATCATCGGCTTGCCGTGGTACAGGTCCGGCATCAGCGTCAGATACCCCGCGGCGGCGAACCAGTCGCACTGCTCGTGCATGTCGTCGGTGGGGCCGAGCGCCTCGTGGATGACGACGACGCCGGGCCACGGCCCCGGCTGGGGACCGGTGGGGACGGGCCGGGCCAGGTAGGCCTGACGATCGTGCAGCGCGCCCGAGCCGGGAACCGTGACGGTCTGCATCGGATGACGGTACGCCCGCTCGGACGCGGTGCCGGCCCGGTCGGCGTTCCGTCCCCGGTAGGAACACTAGGCTCCGGGTATGTCACCCGACCCTGACCCGGTGGCCGTGTTCACCGACCGGCTGGTCCGCCTGGCCGAGCTGGCCGGGGTGTCCGGCGCCGACGCCGTGCTGATCACCCCGGGCCCCGACCTGGCCTACTTCATCGGCCATTCCATCGGTTCGCACGAGCGGTTGACCTGCCTGGTGGTGCCGGCCACCGGCGGCCCATCGCTGCTGGTACCGACGCTGGAAAGACCGGGTTGGGCCGGGTCGCCGGTCGAACGGATGGACGTGGCGATCGGCACCTGGACCGACGGCCAGGACCCGTACGCGGCGCTGGCCGGCCTCCTGCCCGCCGACGCGCGGGTGCTGGCAGTGGACTACCACATGCCGGCGGTGCACGCGCTCAACGCCCAGGCGATCGTGCCGGGTTCGGAGCTCACGTTGGCCGGCGAGACGATCGCCCAACTGCGAATGCGCAAGAGCGCCGACGAGGTGGCTGCGTTGGCCGCCGCCGGGGCCGCGATCGACCGGGTGCAGGTCCGGATCGGGGAGTGGCTGCGTCCCGGCCGCACCGAGAACGAGGTGGCCGCCGACATCGCCGCGGCGATCGTCGCCGAGGGGCATGAACGCCCTGACTTCGTGATCGTCGGCTCCGGGCCGAACGGGGCCAGCCCGCACCACGAGGCCTCCGACCGGGTGATCGAACCCGGCGACGTGGTGGTGATCGACATCGGCGGGCCGATGCCGTCCGGGTACTTCTCCGACTGCACCCGCACCTACGTCGCCGGGTCGGCCGCCGGGGGCGCCGTGCCGGACCGGGTCCGCGAGGTCTACGAGCTGGTCCGGCGGGCGCAGGCGGCCGGGGTGGCCGCCGTCCGTCCGGGGGCCACCGCCGAATCGGTCGACGCCGCCTCACGCTCGGTGATTGACGACGCCGGATTTGGGGAATACTTCATCACTCGGACCGGTCACGGGATCGGCCTGGAGGTGCACGAGCACCCCTACATGGTGGCCGGCAATTCGATCCCCCTGGAGGTGGGCATGGCGTTCTCGGTGGAGCCGGGTATCTACCTGCCCGGCGAGTTCGGGGTCCGGATCGAGGACATCGTTGTCGTGGGGGAGTCCGGGGCACTGCTGATGAACAATGCGTCCACCGAGCTGGTCGTCGTCGGTGGCTGAAGGGTCGAGGGATGCTCGAGGAGCTTGATGCCCGCATCGCCGCGGTGCTCGCCGCCGACGGCCGGTGCAGCTACACCGATCTCGCCGAGAAGGTCGGCCTGTCGGTGTCGGCCGTGCATCAGCGGGTGCGCCGGTTGGAAAAGCGCGGCGTCATCCGGGGGTACACGGCGCAGATCGACAGCGAGCAGATCGGCCTGCCGCTGACCGCCTTCGTCTCGCTCACCCCGATCGATCCCGCCGCGCCGGACGATTATCCGCAGCGCCTGTCGGTGATGCCCGAGATCGAGGCCTGCCATTCGGTGGCCGGGGTCGAGTCGTACATCGTCAAGGTGCGGGTGCAGTCGCCGGCCGCGCTGGAGTCCCTGCTCGGCCAGATCCGGGGCACCGCCGGGATGACCACCCGCACCACTGTGGTGCTGTCGACCCCGTTCGAGGGGCGCCCCGTCGCGCCGCCCATCGGTGTCGACCCCGTCGGCCCGACCGAGTGACCCAGGCTCCGACCTACCCGGCGGTCGAGCGGGACGACGTCGTCGAGTCGCTGCACGGCGTCCCTGTCGCCGATCCTTACCGCTACCTGGAGGATCCCGACGCCGAGCGCACCCGGACCTTCGTCGACGCCCAGAACACGCTGTCCAGGCCGTATCTCGAGGCATTGCCGGCCCGTGAGCCGCTGCTGGAACTGACCACCGCCCTGCTGACCGCCCCCCGTCGCGGTGTCCCGTGGGAGCGGGGCGGCCGGTACTTCGTCGTCGGCAATCCGGGCGAACTGGATCAGGACCAGTTGTTCCGCGCCGACGGTCTGGACGAGTTGCTGGACACGCCGACGCTGCTGCTCGACCCCAACGCGCTGTCCGCCGACGGCACGGTCGCGATGACGGCCGCCCGGGTCAGTCCGGACGGTGAACTGCTGGCCTACGCGGTGTCCGAGGCCGGGTCGGACTGGCGCACGATCCGGGTACGGGACGTCGCGACCGGCCGGGACCGGTCGGACGTGCTGCGGTTCGCCAAGTGGATCGACCCGACCTGGCTGCCCGACGCGTCCGGCTTCCTGTACTGGCGGTACCCGGCGGCGGCCGGTGGCGAACTGACCGAGGCGATGGGGGCCGGCGAGCTGGCGTTGCACCGCATCGGCGCCGACTCCGCGGACGACGAGGTGGTCTGGACGCCGCCGGACCGCGACTGGTTGGCCGATCCGTGGGTGGCTCCGGACGGGCGCTGGCTCATTCTCACGTGCAGCCCGGGGACCGACTCGCGGACCCTGCTGACCGCGCACCGGCTGGCCGTCACCGCCGGTCGGACGGTCGTCGACCCGGCCGCGGTGCCGGTGGTGACCGAGCTGGCCGACGCCCACCACGTCGTCGGCACCGCCGGCGACGTGCTCTTCGTGCGCACCGAGCGGGACGCGCCGCGGGGCCGGCTGGTCGCCACCGACCTGAACCGGGTCCGCACCGCCGCGACCCCGGAGTGGGCGGAGATCGTGCCGCAGCACGCCGAGGACGTGCTGGTCAGCGTCCACCCGGCGCGCGATGCATTCGCGCTCGTCTGGTCGACCGACGCCGCGCATCGCCTCCAGCTCGTGGACCGGGCCGGTGGGCACCTGGACTGGCCCGATCTGCCCGCCCCGGTGTCGATGGCGGCGGTCAACACCCGCGCCGAATCGGCCGAGATCCTGCTCGGGGTGAACTCGTTCACCACCCGGACGCGGCTGTTCCGGCTGCTGGTGGGTACGTCGTCGACCGACGTCCGGGCGTTGCCCGGACCCGGTGGTGAGGTGCCGTTGCCCGAGATGGTGGCCGACCGGCGGCGGGTCGAGTCGACCGACGGAACCCAGGTGCCGATGACGGTGCTGCGCCGCGCGGACCTGCCCGCCGGCCCGGCGCCGACCCTGCTCTACGGCTACGGCGGGTTCGACATCCCGCTGCTGCCGGCGTTCTCCGCGATGTTCGCGGCCTGGGTGGCCGGCGGTGGGGTGCTCGTGGTGACCAACCTGCGCGGCGGTGGCGAGTTCGGCGCCACCTGGCACGAGGCCGGCATGCGGCACCGCAAGCAGCAGGTGTTCGACGACCTCATCGCCTGCGCGGAGTCGCTGGTGGACACCGGGGTGACGACCCCGGGGCAGCTGGCGGTGCACGGCCGGTCCAACGGCGGGCTGCTGGTCGGCGCCGTCATGACGCAGCGACCGGGCCTGTTCGCGGCCGCGCTGCCCACCGTGGGCGTGCTGGACATGCTGCGCTTCCACCTGTTCACCATCGGCTGGGCCTGGACCAGCGACTACGGCTCGCCCGACGACCCGGACGATTTCGGCGTGCTGCTGGCCTACTCGCCGCTGCACCGGCTGACCCCGGGGACCAGCTACCCGGCCACCCTGATCTGCACCGGCGACCACGACGACCGGGTGGTGCCCGCGCACTCGCTCAAGTTCGGCGCCCAGCTGCAGTTCTGTCAGGCCGGCCCGGCGCCGGTGCTGCTGCGGGTGGACACCCGGGCGGGCCACGGAATGGGCAAACCGGCGCGCGCGTTGGCGCTGGAATACGCCGACCAGCTCGCGTTCGCCGCGCGGCACACCGGATTGGCGGTCGGCCGGCCGGAATAGCGATGTTCGGTGGACGGTTAGCCTGCATAAGGTTCGGGCTGAGGCAGGGGAGGCGGCGGTGACGGCAGCGGTCGGTCTGCGCTCCGAGCGGGGGCCCATCCTGGCCTCGCTGATGCTGGCCACCTCGCTCGTCGCGCTCGATTCGACGATCGTGGCCACCGCGGTGCCGTCCATCGTCGCCGACCTGGGCGGCTTCTCGCAGTTTCCCTGGCTGTTCTCGGTGTACCTGCTGGCCCAGGCGGTGTCGGTGCCGATCTACGGCAAGTTGGCCGACATCGTTGGCCGTAAGCCGATCATGCTGGTGGGTATCGGGCTGTTCCTGCTCGGCTCGATCTTCTGCGCGGCGGCGTGGAGCATGACCGCCCTGATCGTGTTCCGCGCGCTGCAGGGGCTGGGCGCCGGCGCCGTCCAGCCGATGAGCATCACCATCGCCGGCGACATCTACACGCTGGCCGAACGGGCCAAGGCGCAGGGCTACCTGGCCAGCGTCTGGGCGATCTCCGCGGTGGTCGGGCCGACGCTGGGCGGCGTGTTCTCCGAATGGCTGACCTGGCGGTGGCTGTTCATCATCAACATCCCGCTGTGCCTGCTGGCCGGTTGGATGCTGGCCCGCCGCTTCCACGAGAAGGTGCAGCGGGTCGCCCATCGCATCGACTACCTGGGCAGCGTGACGTTGACGGTCGGCGCGGCCCTGCTGATCCTGGGGCTGCTCGAGGGTGGCCAGGCATGGGCCTGGACGTCGGCGCCGAGCCTGGCCGTGCTCGGCGGTGGAGCGGTGCTGATCGCGATCTTCCTGGTGGTGCAGCGCCGAGCGGCCGAGCCGGTGCTGCCGCTGTGGGTGTTCTCCCGGCGGGTGCTGGTGGCCAGCGCGGTGATCGCCACCCTGGTCGGTGCCGTGCTGCTGGGCCTGACGACGTACGTGCCGACGTTCGTCCAGGCCGTGCTGGGTACCGGACCGCTGGTGGCCGGGTTCGCCCTGGCCACGCTGACCATCGGCTGGCCCATCTCGGCGACCCTGTCCGGCCGCCTCTACCTGCGCCTCGGCTTCCGCACGACGGCGGTCATCGGAGCCACGCTGGCCGTGCTGGGCGCGGTGTCCACGATCTGGCTGAGCGCGTCGTCCGTAGTCTGGCAGGTCGCGGCCAGCTGCTTCGTCGTCGGCCTGGGCATGGGCCTGATCGCCAGCCCCACGTTGATCGCGGCCCAGTCCAGCGTCGGCTGGTCCGAGCGCGGGGTGGTGACGGCGACAAACCTGTTCGCCCGGTCGATCGGCAGCGCGGTGGGCGTGGCGGCCTTCGGGGCGCTGGCCAACGCCAGCCTGGGCGCGACGGCGAACGCCGCGGACAACCCGGCCGCGGTCGCGGCGGCCAGCCACGACGTCTTCGTCGCCACCGCGGTGCTGGCCGCTTGCATGTTCGCCGCGGCCTGGGTGCTGCCCGGTGGCCGGCCCTCGGCGCAGGACGCCGCGGCGCCGCCCTCGGGCGAGGCGCCGTCGGCCGCTGCGGTCCAGGCCGGCGCCCCCTCGGCCGAGCCCAAGTAGCCACGCCGGCTGAACGCCGGTTGCGCACTGGGCCGATCTGGTGCGCAAGGGCGGTTCACCGACGAGGTGGACCGGCTCAGGTGCCGGCGGCCGTCCGCATGCCCGGCTCGGTCCGGTAGATGATCTCGATCGCCAACGCGCCGACGGCCCCGACCGCCAGCGAGGTCAACAGCGTCGTCTCGGTGATGGAGAAGTTGAAGAACTGGCGGCCGAGCGGGGTGATGAAGGCCAGCGTGGCAATCCCCACCATGGCGCCCACCAGGGCGCCCTTCCACAGCCGGAACGGCCGGGACAGCACCACCAGGATCCAGAACGCGGTGAACAGCAGCGCGATGGTCGCCGCGGTCGACGGCTGCCAGCAGACCACGTTGTCGGTGACCGCGGCCCCCTCGGTCTTGACCAGGCATTCCGATGCCGGGGGAGCGCCGACCTCGGCCCGGGCCAGCAGGTAGGACACGAACACGACGATGCCGGACACAACGCCGGCCGGCACCGCGAACCGGAGCACCCGCTTGAGGAAGCCGGGGACGTAGCGCCGCTTGTTCGGGCCGAGGGCGAGGAAGAACGCCGGGATGCCGATCGTCACCGCGGACACCAGCGTCAGGTGCCGGGGCAGGAACGGGAACGGCAGGGTGAACAGGGCCGCGGTGATGATCGCGATCAGGCTCATCACGTTCTTGGCGACGAACAGGTTGGCCACCCGCTCGACGTTGCCGATCACCCGCCGGCCCTCGGCCAGCACGTTCGGCAGGTGCGAGAACCGGCCGTCCAGCAGGACCAGCTGGGCGACCGCCTTGGTCGCCTGCGCGCCGTTGCCCATGGCCACACCGATGTCGGCGTCCTTGAGCGCCAGCGCATCGTTGACCCCGTCGCCGGTCATCGCGGCCACATGCCCGTTCCGCTGCAGCGCGTTGACCAGGGCCCGCTTCTGCTCCGGCGAGACCCGGCCGAACACGGTCGTCCGCTCGACGAGCTCGCGCAGCTCCTCCGGGTCCTCGCCGATCGTCCGGGCGTCGACCACCGCCTCCGCCGGCACGTCCAGGCCGACCCGGCGGGCGATCGCCGCGACCGTCGTCGGGTTGTCCCCGGAGATGATCTTGATCGCGACGCCCTGGTCCTTGAAGTAGTTCAGGGTCTCCTCGGCGTCCGGGCGGACCTGCTCGGTCAACGTCACCAGCGCGACGGTGCGCATCCCGGCGGGCAGCTCCTGGCCGTGCAACGCGGCGTCCGAGCGGGCCAGCAGCAACACGCGCCGTCCCGTCGCGGCGAGTTCGGCGACCCGGTCCCGCAACGGGTCGTCGGGCGCCAGCAGCACGTCGGGGGCGCCGAAGACCAGGGCGCCGCGGCCGGTGAAGGACGCGGCGCTCCATTTGCGGGCCGAGTTGAACGCGATCGTGGCCTCGCGGGACCAGCCGCCCGGCGCGGGCAGCGCGGCGGCCAGCGCCTTGAGGGTGCCGTTGGCGTTCGGGTCATCGGCCAGCGCGCCGAGTGCCTCCCGCACCTCGTCGGCCGTCATCGCCGCGTCCGGCACGGGTTCGCAGTCCTCGTAGGCGATGTCGCCGACGGTGAGCGTGCCGGTCTTGTCCAGGCAGACCACGTTCACCCGGGCCAGGCCCTCGACCGCCGGCAGCTCCTGGACGAGCACCTGCTGCCGGGTCAGCTGCACCGCGGCGAGCAGGAACGCCACCGACGTCAGCAGCACCAGACCCTCGGGCACCAGCCCGACCAGCCCGCCGGTGGACCGGATGACGACCTGCTGCCAGCCCTGGTCGCCGATCGCCCGCCACTGCGACCACAGCTGCAGCGGCAACGCGACGACGATGATCCAGGTGATGTACTTGAGCAGCCGGTTGACGGACTCCTGGATCTCCGACCGGGTCTTGGTGAACTTCTTGGCCTCGGCCGCGATCTTGTTGATGTAGGCGTCATGCCCGACCGCGGAGGCCGGGAACCGGCCGGTGCCGGCCACCACGGTGGTGCCGGAGCGGACCTCGTCCCCGGGGGCCTTGGGGATCGGGTCCGCCTCGCCGGTCAGATTTGCCTCGTCGACCTCCAGACCCGAGGTGGTGAGCACGACACCATCGGCCGGCACCTGGTCGCCGGTGCGGAGTTCGATCAGGTCGTCCAGGACGACCTCGCCGGTGGGGATCTCGATCAGCCGGCCGTCCCGGACGACCCGGGTGGTGGGTGCATTCAGCAGCGCCAGCCGATCCAACTTGCGCTTGGCCAGGTACTCCTGCCCGATGCCGATCGCCGAGTTGACGATCAGCACGACCCCGAACAGGCCGTCCGCCAGGGATCCGGTGATCACGATCAGCACGAACAGGGCGCCCAGAATCGCGTTGAACCGGGTGAACACGTTCGTCTTGAAGATCACCCACAGGGACCTCGACGACGCCTGGTCGGTGTGGTTGACCTGACCGTTGGCCACCCGCTGGGCGACCTGCTCGGCCGTCAGGCCGCGGGTGAGATCGGTCGCGCCGACGGCTCCGACGTCGGTCGACTCGGGGGAGATACTCACGACGCCCCCTCGGGGTTCGGCCGCCCATACCCGGCAGGACCGGTACCGGTCCGTCGACTGGGCAACTGGTTGGCTCGGCACGACTGGATCACAGGCAACACTGTGACAGATGGCACCGACACCGGTCAGGTGAGTTCACCCCACCGACGGTGTTGACTGGTCGCCGATGACGCTCACAGTCCTGCGCAACGGCCGGGTGCACACCGCGGCCGATCCCGAAGCCACCGCCCTGGCGATCACCGACGGCACGATCAGCTGGATCGGCGGTGAACACGCCGTCGACACCGCCGGCCGGCCGGACCGGGTGATCGACCTGGCCGGCGCGCTCGTCGTGCCCGGCTTCGTCGACGCCCACGTGCACACCCTCGACGCGGGCCTGGCGCTCACCGGGCTCGACCTGTCCGGTACCCGGTCGCTGACCCAGTGCCTCCAGGCCGTGCGCGAGTACGCCGGCACCCACCCGGACGGTGTGATCTGGGGACACGGTTGGGAGGACACCCGGTGGCCGGAGGGCCGGCCGCCGACCCGGGCCGAACTGGACGACGCCGTCGGTGGTCGCCCGGCGTACCTGTCCCGGATCGACGTGCATTCCGCGCAACTGTCCACCGCGCTCGCCGCGACGATCGCCGACCGTCCGGACGGTTGGTCGGACAGCGCGCCCGTCACCCGGCTGGCCCACGCCGCCGTCCGGTCCGCGGCCCGCGACCTGCTCAGCTCCGCCCAACGCCGGCTTGCGCACCTTTCCTTCCTGTCCGCCTGCGCCGGGCAGGGGATCGTCGAGGTGCACGAATGCGCCGCGGACGGGCCGTCCGGACTGGCCGACCTGCGGGCCCTGCTTGATCTGGACGGGCCGATCCCGGTCCGCGGGTACCTGGCCCGATCCGTCGGTTCGCCCGAGGCGGCCCGGGCCGCGCTCGCCGAGACGGGAGCGCACGCGCTCGGCGGGGATCTGGTCGTCGACGGCGCGATCGGCTCCCGGACCGCCTCGCTGACCCACCCGTACACCGACGACCCGGGCAACCGGGGTGCCCGCTACCTGACCGACGAGCAGATCGTCGACCACCTGATCGCCTGCACCGTCGCCGGCGTGCAGGCCGGTTTCCACGCCATCGGCGACGACGCCGTCTCGGCCGTCGGCCGGGGACTGCTGGCCGCGGCGGACCGGCTGGGGGAGAACGCGACGGTCCGGCTCGCCGCCTGCGCCCACCGGGTGGAGCACGCCGAGATGACCGACGCCGACGCGATCGCCGCGTTTGCGCGGACCGGCGCGGTCGCCGGCATGCAGCCGATGTTCGACGCGGCCTGGGGCGGCCCGGACGGGCTGTACGCCCGGCGGCTCGGCGCTGAACGA
Source organism: Nakamurella sp. (assembly GCF_044224575.1). Taxonomy (GTDB): domain Bacteria; phylum Actinomycetota; class Actinomycetes; order Mycobacteriales; family Nakamurellaceae; genus Nakamurella. Next base: position 70,014 of record NZ_JBGAKE010000013.1, on the reverse strand, counting down.
GCCGCGCCGATGAACGACCTCGCCGCGCTCGCCGCCGCCGGGGTGGCCCTGGCCTTCGGGTCCGACGCGCCGGTCACCCCCATCGGGCCGTGGGCCGCGGTGCAGGCGGCGGTTCACCACCGCACACCCGGTCGCGGGCTGTCGCCCCGCGGAGCATTCACCGCCCACACCCGGGGCGGGCACCGCGCGGCCGGCCGGATGGACCGGGAGATCGGCACGATCAATGTCGGGGCGCCGGCGCACCTGGCGATCGTGCAGGCGGGCGAGTTGGTCCGGCCGGCGGCCGACCCGTCGGTGGCCCGATGGTCCACCGACCCTCGCTCGCGGGTGCCGCTGCTGCCCGACCTGACGCCGGGCGTCGACCTGCCGACCACCCTGGCCACCCTCGTGGCCGGACGCGTCGTGTTCGACACGGGTGTCTTCGGATAGGCGCGGACCGGGCCGCGGGTTCTCGGGCCGCGGAACGTCGGCCGGGCTGGGGGCGGCGGATGCTCCGCGCTCGACCCCGACCCGGGGAGTGTGCCGCTCGTAGTGAGGGCTGCGGAACGTCGGCCGGGCTGGGGGCGGCGGATGTTCCGCGGCCGACCGGGGGCTCGGGGCCGGGTCGGGGAGTGCCGGCGCGACGTCGGCCGGCGAGAGGTCAGCCGGCGATTCCGGCGCCCTGGTCGAGGTGGGCGGCCAACGCATCACGGGCGCCTTCGAGGTGCACCCGCATGAGCGCGGCCGCCCGGTCCGCCTCGCCGGCCCGGAGCGCGGCCAGCACCCCGTCGTGCTCGGCGACGATGCGGTCCCGGCCCAACGCGTAGCGGGACTGCACCATCGACAGATGGATCTCGCCGGTCAGCGTCTGGTAGAGCCGGGTGAGCCGGGGGCTGGCCACCGCGTCGAACAGCACCCGGTGGAACCGCAGATCGGCCTCGACGAACATGGAATGCCGGGCATCCGGTGGCACCTGCGCCAGGTCGCGCACTGCCGTCCCGGCCGCCTCCGGGATGGGATGTCCGGCCAGCAGCCGGACGACCTCCAGCTCCAGCGGCATCCGGACCAGGAACAGGTCCTCCACATCCGCCCGGGACAGGGTCGGCACCTGCGCGGACCGATGGGCCTCGCGGCGCAGCAACCCCTCGGACACCAGCGCGGCGATGGCGGCCTTGGCGGTGGGCCGGGACACCTCGTAGTCGGCGGCGACGTCGGTCTCGCCCAGTCCCACTCCCGGGTCGATCTGCCCGTCCAGGACCTTCGCCCGCAGCGATGCCGTCAAGGCATCGACAACCGAGACGGTCTGTAGCCCCTTCACCGGCCCGCCCTCCTCGCACCTCGATCCAGCGATCCGCCCGACAGAAATCTACCGATGAATCGTCAGACAGTCCATCCGAATGGTTGACAGACGTGTATACATGTCATACAACTTGTGGACGAGGGCGATCAGGGCGCCGAAGGTACGACACGAGGGAGTGACGCATGGTCCGACAGGTCAACAGTCCGGTGGCCGCCCAGGGGGGTCTCGGGGTACGAGAAGCGAACTTGTCCGGCGTCGTGTCCTGGGGAAGCCTGGACCTGCGGTGCGGGACATGTCTGCCGGTCGACCTGCCGGCCACGCCCGCCCGTGACTGGATGGTGGACTGATGTCGATCGCAACGAAGCAGTCGAACGGCGGGGGCCAGGCGTCCTCGTCGCTCCTGGCTCCGGCGGACCCGGCCCTGTTGGACGCGCTGCTGCTGGCCCTACCCGGACCGGGCCAGCTCCGGACCAGGGCGCTGGACCGGCTCGCCCTCGGCCACGACGCCTCGCACTACTTCCTCACGCCGACCGCGGTGGTCACCCCGCGCGACGCCGCCGACGTCGGCCGGCTGTTCCGCGTGTCCGCGGCTCAGGGGGTACCGCTGACCTTCCGGTCGGGCGGCACCAGCCTGTCCGGCCAGGCCGGCACCGCCGGCATCCTGGCCGACACCCGCAAGTACTTCCGCGACATCGAGATCCTCGACGACGGCGCGCGCATCCGGGTAGGACCCGGCGCGACGGTTCGGCAGGTCAACGCCCGGCTGGCCCGCTTCGGCCGCAAGCTCGGTCCCGACCCGGCCAGTGAGATCGCCTGCACCTTGGGCGGCGTCGTCAACAACAACTCCAGTGGCATGGCCTGCGGCACCGTGCAGAACACCTACCAGACGTTGGAGTCGCTGGTCCTGGTGCTGCCCAGCGGCACCGTCATCGACACCGGGGCCGCCGACGCCGACACCAAGCTGCGGGCGACCGAGCCGGCGCTCTACGAAGGGCTGGCCACGCTCCGCGATCGGGTGCGAGGCAACGCCGAGTCGGTGCGGATCATCACCCGGCAGTTCTCGATGAAGAACACCATGGGCTACGGGCTGAACTCGCTGGTCGACCACACCCGGCCGATCGACATCCTGACCCACCTGATCATCGGCAGCGAGGGCACGCTGGCGTTTGTCGCCAGCGCGGTCTTCCGGACGGTGCCGCTGCTGCGGCACGCGATGACCGGTCTGCTGGTGTTCGACGACCTGTCCGGCGCCACCGGGTCGCTGCCCGCGCTGGTGTCCACCGGGCCGGCCACCATTGAGCTGCTGGACGCCACCTCGCTGCGGGTCGCCCAGTCCGACCCGGCCTGTGACGAGATCATCAGGCGGATCACCGTCGACAAGCACTCCGCACTACTCGTGGAATACCAGGCCGACTCGGCCGAGGCGGTCGCCGACATGGCTGCGCAGGCGGGGCCGGTCCTGCGGTCCATTCCTGTCGCCGGGCCGGCCGAGCTGACCGCCGACCCGCGCGCCCGGGCGCGCCTGTGGCACACCCGCAAAGGGCTCTACACCACGGTCGCCGAGGCCCGGCCGTCCGGCACCACCGCGCTGCTGGAGGACATCGTCGTCCCGGTGCCGTCCCTGCTGAACACCTGTGAGCAGCTGATCGAACTGTTCGGCAAGCACGGCTACACCGACAACGTGATCTTCGGGCACGCCAAGGACGGCAACATTCATTTCATGCTCACCGAGCAGCTCGGCGCCGGGGGCGACCTGCACCGGTTCGCCGAGTTCACCGAGGACATGGTCGACGTGGTGCTCGAGAACGGCGGCAACCTCAAGGCCGAGCACGGCACCGGCCGAATCATGGCGCCGTTCGTCCGCCGCCAGTACGGCGACGAGCTGTACGACGTGACGCTGCAGATCAAGCAGCTGTGCGACCCGGCCGGGCTGCTCAACCCGGGCGTCATCATCACCGACGACGACCAGGCGCACATGCGTGACCTCAAGGTGACGCCCACCGTGGAGGAGGAGGTCGACCGCTGCGTCGAATGCGGCTACTGCGAACCGGTCTGCCCCAGCCGCGACCTGACGACCACGCCGCGGCAGCGGATCGTGCTGCGCCGGGAGATGGAGCGGGCCCGGGCGGCCGGCGACACCGCGCTGCTGGACGAGCTGGAAGCCGAGTACGCCTACGACGGGGTGCAGACCTGCGCCGTGGACGGGATGTGCTCGACGGCCTGCCCGGTGCTGATCAACACCGGTGATCTGGTCCGCCGGCTGCGGGCCGAGACGGTCAACAAGACCGCGGCCAAGGGCTGGTCGTATGCGGCGAAGCACTGGGCGACCACGACCCGGATCGCCGGCGCCGCGCTCACCGTCGCCGACAAGACCCCGGACGCGCTGATCGCCGGGCCCAACCAGCTGGGTCGCAAGGTCGTCGACCCGGATCTGCTGCCGTTGTACTCGGCCGAGTTGCCCGGCGGTGGCCCGCAGCGCCACTCGGGGACGGCGACCGGCAACGCCCAATTCGTCTTCTTCAGCGCCTGTGTCGGCACCATGTTCGGGCCGGCCGACGGGGGACCGGGCGCGCGGGAAGCCTTCGTCCGGCTGTGTGAGCGGGCCGGCATCCCGTTCAGCTACCCGCCCGACCTGCCCGACCTGTGCTGCGGCACCCCCTGGAAGTCCAAGGGCATCAAGGACGGGTACCGGACCATGGTCCGCAAGGTGCTGCCCCGGCTGTGGGCGGCGTCCCGGAAGGGTGAGCTGCCCATCGTCTGTGACGCGTCCTCGTGCACCGAGGGGCTGCGGCACATGCTGGAGAGCGAACTCGCCGCCGGTCACTTCCCGGGTCTGCGGATCGTCGACGCCACCGCGTTCGTCGCCGAGCACGTGCTCCCCCGGCTGGACATCAAGCGCCGCAAGGCGTCGATGGCCCTGCACCCGACCTGCTCGTCCACCCAGCTGGGGCTCAACGACCAGCTCAAGGAGGTGGCGGAGGCCGTCTCGGAGTCGGTGACGGTGCCCGCGTCGTGGGGCTGCTGCGCGTTCGCCGGGGACCGCGGCATGCTGCACCCGGAGCTGACGGCCTCCGCGTCCAGGGCAGAGGCGCAGGAGCTCGAGCAGAGTTCCTTCGACTCCTACGCGTCCTGCAACCGCACCTGCGAGCTCGGAATGACCCGGGCGACCGGGCACGACTACCAGCACGTGCTGGAGGTGGTGGACTGGGCCAGTGCGCCCTGAGCCGGCCCGGCCGCCCTGAGCCGGCCCGGCCGCCCTGAGCCGGAGCCGGCCGCCGAGAGCCGGAGCCGGCCGCCGAGAGCCGGAGCCGGCCGCCGACTTGCCACCTTCGGCCCGCCTTGAATCGATTCAGGTGGGCGGAACATGGCAACCCGATTCCCGGATCGTGACCCGACGCCGAGCACACGGAGTTTGTCGGTGGTCGCCACTACAGTGACGCCGTGGCCCAGCCGACGGTGCATCGATCGACCGCGCCGCCGACTGCGCGGACGGCCCCGCGGGCCCGGTGGCGGGCCCGGTTGACCCGTTGGCGGCGCTCGCTGTTCGGCCTGGGGGGCCTGCGCATCCTGGCCGCCGCGGCCGGCGGGTATGCGCTGTACTCGGCGTTCGCGCCGTCCACCCGGTGGTGGTTGGCCATCGTCGGATTCACGCTGCTCGGCGTGGCCCTGGACGGCCGCAGCTGGCGGGCCGGCCTCGGCCTGGGCTTCGTCTTCGGGTTGACCTTCTACATCCCGCTGCTCTCGTTCACCAACATCTACGTCGGGGACCTGCCCTGGTACGCGTTGTCCGTCGCCGAGGCGGTGCTGACCGCACCGGCCGGCGCGCTGATCGCCGCCGCATCCCGTCGCCTGCCGCTGTGGCCCGCCTGGGCGGCCGCCGCCTGGATCACCGGCGAGGCACTGCGTGCCCGGTGGCCGTTCGGGGGGTTTCCCTGGGGCGGGGTGGCGTTCTCCCAGCCGGACGGACCCTTGCTGCCCGCCGCGTCGCTGCTCGGCTCCGTCGGCGTGGCCTTTCTCACCGCCCTGGGCGGGTTCGCGCTGGCGGCGCTGGTCGGGGCGCTGGCCCGGCGGCCCCGGCCGGGCTGGCGATCCACCACGATCCTGGGCCCGATCGGCCTGCTGATCCTGCCGTTCGTCGTCGGCGCCCTGAGCCTGCTGACGGTGCAACACGGCACCGACACCCCGGCCCGCACCATCGCCGTCATCCAGGGCAACGTGCCGCGGCCGGGTCTTGACTTCAACGCCGAACGCCGGGCCGTGCTCGACCTGCACGCCACCCAGACGCACCAGCTTGCTGCCGACGTCCGGGCCGGCAAGGCCCCGGCGCCGACCCTGGTGATCTGGCCGGAGAACTCGACCGATATCGACCCCTACCGCAACGCCGACGCGAATGCGGTGATCTCCGCTGCGGCCGCCGACATCGGCGTGCCCATCCTGGTGGGCGCGGTGGTGCAGGGGTCGCAGCCCGGCGAGCTGTACAACATGGGCATCGTGTGGGACCCGGTCACCGGACCGGGCGAGACGTACACCAAGCGGCATCCGCTGCCGTTCGGCGAGTACATGCCGTTCCGGTCGTTCTTCCGCCTGTTCTCGGACAAGGTCGACCTGCTGCGCGGCACCTTCCTGCCCGGCGAGCGACCCGGCAACGTCGACGTCGCCGGCGTCCCGGTCGGGGACGTCATCTGCTTCGAGGTGGTCTACGACCAGCTGGTCCGGGACGTCGTCGAGGGCGGCGCCCAGGTGCTGGTGGTGCAGACGAACAACGCGACCTTCGGATACACCGACGAGACCTACCAGCAGCAGGCGATGAGTCGCGTGCGGGCGGTCGAGCACGGCCGAAGCGTGTTGATCTCCTCGACCAGCGGCGTGTCGACGGTCGTCGGGCCGGACGGGACGATCGAATCCTCCATCCCCTTGTTCACGCCTGGCTACCTGACCCCGACCGTGCCGCTGATCACGGCAACCACTCCCGGTACGGTGCTCGGTGCGCCGCTGGAGTGGCTGTTCGCCCTGGCCACCCCCGCGGCGCTGGCCTACCTGGTCGTGGTGGAGCGCCGGCGTCGCCGGGCGGCTTCACCTGGACCGACATCCGGGCCGGCCGCCGGCGCCGCAGCAGAGCCCAGCACATTCACTACCGGCCGCCCGGCTGCCGGCAATCCCGTGGAGGACCGCACATCGTGAGCCCGAAAGGCGACCCGACGCCGCACTTCGAACTCGACGAGCCACATGGCGATCGAGTCCTGGTGATCATCCCGACCTACGACGAGCGGGAGAACCTCCCGCTGATCCTGGAGCGGTTGTTCGCGGCGGTGCCCACCGCGAATGTTCTGGTCGCCGACGACGGCAGCCCCGACGGCACCGGCGAGATCGCCGACGAGTGGGCGGCCCGCGACGAGCGGGTGAACGTCATGCACCGGACGGAGAAGGCCGGTCTGGGGGCCGCCTACATCGCCGGGTTCGGCTGGGGTCTGGACCGCGGGTACGACGTGCTCGTCGAGATGGACGCCGACGGCTCGCATGCGCCGGAGCAGCTGCCCCGGCTATTGGACGCGTTGCAGCACGCCGACCTGGTGCTCGGCTCGCGGTACGTGGCCGGCGGGACGGTGGTCAACTGGCCCAAGCATCGGGAGTGGCTCTCTCGGGGCGGCAACCTGTACTCCCGGTTCGCCCTCGGGGTCCGGATCTACGACATCACCGGCGGCTATCGCGCCTACCGGGCCGAGGCGCTCAAGGCCCTTGCCCTGGATGACGTCGCGTCGACCGGCTACTGCTTCCAGGTGGACCTGGCGTGGCGGACGGTCCGGGCCGGATTCCGGGTGACCGAGGTGCCGATCACCTTCACCGAACGGCAGATCGGTACCTCCAAGATGAGCGGCGGCATCGTGCGGGAGGCGCTGCTCAAGGTCACCGTGTGGGGTGCGGCTCACCGCTGGCACCAGCTGACCGGGGTCTTCCGGCGTCGCAAGGCCTGAGCCGGCCCATCGCACGCCCTGAGCCGGCCCGGCCGGCCCACATCGCGGAAAGCACAACGCCACCTTCCCCTCGGGAAGGTGGCGTTGTCTCGTTCGACCGCTCAGGAAGCGGTGCGGCGCGCCTTCAGCTCGGCCAGCCGCTCGTTGAGGATCTCTTCGAGCTCCTCGATCGACCGGCGCTCCAGCAGCATGTCCCAGTGGGTACGCGGCGGCTTGGCCGCCTTCCCCTCGGGTACCGAGCCGTCGATCAGCGTCGACGACAACCCGTGCATCCGGCAGTCCCACACCGAGGGAACCTCGGCGTCGTCGGCCATCGGAACGGTGAACTCATGATCGCGGGGGCAGCGATAGGTCGCCGTGCGACGAGGCGCCAGATCATGGTTCCGATCGGCCTCGTAACTGGTCGAGCCAAGGCGGCTTCCGCGCAGGACACGGTCGGCCATGGTGTTCCTTCCTTGCTGGGTAGTGCCAAGCTGGGTGGTGCCTAGCTGGGGTGATGCTTCCGGGTGGGGCAGGCCACAGATGACCGCCGAAGCGGCCTCATAGCAGCTGTTCGTGCACCCACGGCGAGCCCCGAGACGGGTTCCTACCGGTGGGTAACGCTGATCGTCGGTGTTTCGTTCCCTTCGAAGTCGACAAGTTTGCACTGCTAGGCGTGCCCTGGGCAATCCGACTCCTTCGTCGTCCGATGCGCCCAGTGCCCTCCTGCGGTGTTCGATGGCGGCCTCGCGTGCTCGGCCGACTAGGCGTGCCCTGGGCAATCCGACTCCTTCGTCGTCCGATTGCGCCCAGTGCCCTCCTGCGGTGTTCGATGGCGGCCTCGCGTGCTCGGCCACCGGCGCGTTGCCGGGTACTACTTGTACCGTGACCCGGCCGGACGCGGACGCACCGTTCCACTCGCCGGCAGGCTTTTCACTACTTCGAGACGCACCAGCACCCGGTTGGTCACGCGGCGACGCGAACCATTTCTGGACAACACGTCGGAACGGCTCACCCGGGTTCAATCGGGCCGAGCAGACCCATCCGAAAATGACGCCGGCACAGCACCCGGTACCGCGTCCCGGAGCCGTCCCGTTCACTGTGCGGGCGTGAACCGGTTGCCGGATCCGGGACCGGTTCGGCACCGGTGTCCGCGATCATGATCGTCGGCCCCTCGCGGGTCACCCGGCCCTCGACGACCCGCGCGTTGAACCGGGCCGCCCGGCCGCACCAGCAGAGCACCTCGACCTGCACCGGCGCGACCCCGTCCGCGATCTCGAAGAACCTGGCCGATCCCGGGAACAGCCGGCTCCGGAAGTCCGTCGCGATGCCGAACGCGAACACATCGACGGACTGCTCGTCGGCGACGAGCGCGAGCTGGTCGACCTGCGCGGCGGTGAGGAACTGCGCCTCGTCGACGATCGCATAGTCGACCGTCCCGGCCTCGCGGACGACCTGGGCCAGGTCGAGGTCGCCGGTCACCTCGAGAGCCGGACTGCTCAGGCCGATCCGCGAACTGATCCGGGCCGGTCCGGACCGGTCGAATCGGGTCAGCAGCACGCCGCGGCGACCCTGCCGGAGCTGATTGTCGTGGATCTGCAGGGCCAGGGTCGATTTGCCGCAGTCCATCGGGCCATAGAAGAACCTGACGCTGCCGGGCTGGGGCGGGACGGTGCTCACCAGGCGTCGCGTTCGATCAGCACGCGGCGCAACCGGTCCGGGCGATCGGACATCAGCCCGTCGACCCCCAGGTCGAGCAGCCGACGCATCTCGGGCTCGTCGTCGATGGTCCAGACATGCACCTCGAGTCCGGCTCGGTGCGCCGTTTCCAGGAACGCCGGGGTGACGATCTTTACCCGGGAGAACGCGACCGGGACCTGGGCGGCAACCGCCGCAGTGACGAAGGGCCGGCGCAGCCGCGCCGCCCGGGCCAGTCGGAATACCTCGCGCGGACCCATCGAGGTGGCCACCCGTGGGCCGACCGCGGCTCGCAACGAGGCGATCCGCCGATCCGAGAACGATCCGAGGCAGACCCGATCCCTGGCCCGGGCGCGTCGGATCAGGTCGGCCAACGGACCCACCGCAGGATCGGCCTTTGCGTCGATGTTGAACCGCGCGTCCGGGAACTCCTCGAGCAGGTCGGCCATCAACGGGATCGGATCGGTGCCGCCGATCCGCGCCTGGCGGACGTCCGCCCAGGACAGCGCGGCGATCTGGCCCTGGCGGTCGGTGACCCGGCCGAGGGACAGATCATGAAATGCGACCAGCTGACCGTCGGTGGTGGCGTGCACATCGGTCTCCAGGTACCGGAACCCCTCGTCGTAGGCTCGGCGGAAGGCCGCCATCGAGTTCTCGCGCCCGACCAACTCATCGATGTGCCATCCCCGATGGGCGAACGCCCGAGGTGGGTCTCCGTCCAGGTACGCCGTCACGGCGGACAGTCTGGCACGGCCCGCTCGATCGAAGTCACACCACCAATTCCTTCACCCTCAACTTGAGGTTGAGGGTTGGACGGATGAGTCGATCATGGCGTTCCCGGCCCACGGTCGGCGTGTCGTCGGCGTGTCGCGCAGGCAGCGCCTGACCAACACGGGAGCACGGGGGACTCAGGGTCGGGGCGTGCTCTCCAGGTAGGCCAGCACGGCCAGTACTCGGCGATTGTCGTCTTCGCTCTGCTCGAGCCCGAGCTTGCCGAAGATCGAGTTCGTGTGTTTGCCGATTGCCTTCTCGGTGATGAACATCGACGCCGCGACGGCCGCGTTCGAGCGGCCCTGCGCCATGTGGGACAGCACCTCGCGCTCGCGGGGGGTGAGCGAGGCGATCGGCGAACTGTCCCGATGCCGAGCCAGCAGGGCCCCGATCACTTCCGGGTCCATCGCGGTGCCGCCGCCGGCGACCCGGTGAACCGCGTCGATGAACTGACCGACGTCGGAGATGCGGTCCTTGAGCAGGTACCCGACCCCGCCGGTGCCCTGGCCCAACAGTTCCCGGGCGTAGAGCTGCTCGACGTACTGGCTGACCACCAGCACCGGCAGGCCCGGGATTCGCTCGCGGGCGGCCAACGCCGCTCGCAGACCCTCGTCGGTGAAGGTCGGGGGGAGCCGGACGTCCACCACGGCGATGTCCGGCCGATGCTCGGTGATCGCCTTGAGCAGGGAGGGGCCGTTGTCGACCGCCTCGACCACGTCGATGTCGTGGGCGGTCAGGATCCGGACGATGCCGTCCCGGAGCAGCGCCAGGTCCTCGGCCAATACGACGCGCACGGGCACCTACACCTCCGCCGGTTCGGGCTCAGGCCGCGGTGGACACCCGGAGCACGCACGGCACCTTGATCGTGACGATCGTTCCACCACCGAGTGGGCTGGCCACCGACAGGGTGCCGTCGAACGCGGCGAGCCGACGCTGCACCCCGGCCAGACCACCCTCGGCCGTCGGCTGCGCGCCGCCGACGCCGTCGTCGCCCACCATCGCGGTCAGCATGCCGTCGTCGTGCCGGATCCACACCCAGGCGTGCTGGGCGGACGCATGCTTGGCGCAGTTGGTGAGCAGTTCGGCGACGGCGAAGTAGACCGCCGATTCGACCGGCGCGGGCGGCCGGCCACCGAGCGCGATATCGGGGTCGACGGGTCGCGGGTGGGCCAAGGCGAGGGCCTCGACCGCGCCGGCCAGGCCGCGATCGGCCAGCACCGGCGGATGGATGCCGCGTACCAGCGAGCGCAGTTCCGCCAGCGCGGTCGACGACGACTGCTGGGCCTCGGCGATCAGCTCGGTCGCGGCCGCCGGGTCCCGATCGACCAGTTCCTTGGCCAGACCCAGGTTCATGCCCAATGCGACCAGCTGAGCCTGCGCTCCATCGTGCAGGTCCCGTTCGATCCGCCGCAGCTCGGCCGCCGAGTGGTCGACGCTGTCCTGGCGGGACGACTCGAGCGCCTCGATGCGCTGGTGCAGAGGCTCGTCCTGGGCCGACAGCAGCAACCGGGTGATGCCGGCGTCCAGGCGCAACAGCAGGGGCGAGCCCCACCAGCCGATCGGCAGGAACGGGAACGACAACAACGCGGTGAGCTGCAGGGCGAAGCCGAGGGTCAGCACCTCGAACAGCCAGGCCAGGTCGCGCCAGGTGGCCCGGTCGGTCAGCCGGATCCGGAGCCGGACGAACAGGCCACCGGGGGGTAGCGGCGCGTAGGGGTCGAGGATCGGCTGGCCCAGCACCCGGCCGGCCAGCCGGCGGTGCAGCCGGGCGAACCAGCGCAACGAGGCCAGGAACGCCAGCAGGAGGGGCAGGCCGATCCAGATGACCAGCAGGCTGACCGCCAGCACGAGCAGCACCAACAGCACCATTCCGACCACCCACAGGCCGACGTACGCCAACGCGATGCCGAACAGCTGCCATCGGCCCGCCGGTCGCGGGTCGGGGAGGCGGGGGTCCGTCATGCCCCAATTCTGACGCCTGTGCCGGTCCGGTGGAGTGGGGATAACCCCCCGATTCGGTCGGGGTCCCCTACCACCGGCACTGCCGAGTTGACGGTTTCCGCCCTCGTGACCCGGCAGGCCTGGGCCAAGAGTGGCAATTCGACGCGGTCAGCCGGAGCTCGCGAGTCCGGGCAGCGGGGGAGCCGTGCACGGGTGGGCGAGCCGGGGAGCGCGGGGTGCCGCAGGCGGGCCGGGCAGCGGGGGAGCCGTGCACGGGTGGACGAGCCGAGGAGCGCGGGGTGCCGCAGGCGGGCCGGGCCGGGCTGATCAGGTGCGGGGCTGCGGCGATCCCGACCGCAGGATCAGCAGGCTGATCTCACTGGGCGCGAACACCCGGAGCGGCGGACCCCAGAAGCCGGCGCCGCGGGTGGTGTACAGCTGGGTTCGACCGCCGGGCCGGGACAGTCCCTGCAGCGCGCCCTGTTCCACCCGGACCAGGAGGTGAAACGGCCAGATCTGGCCGCCGTGGGTATGCCCGGACAATTGCAGATCGACCCCGGCCGCGACCGCGGCCCGGACCTGCTTGGGCTGATGGGCCAGCAGCACCACCGGGACGTCCGATGGGATGCCGGCCAGGGCCGCGGGCAGGTCCGCGTGATGGCCCGGCAGCCCGGACCCGGCCGCGGTGAGGTCGTCGATGCCGGCCAGCGCCAGGTGGGCCGTCCCGCGCCGCAGGATCAGATGCCGGTTGTGCAGCACCGACCAACCCAGGTCCGCCATGTGCCGAACCCACGGCTCGGCACCGGAGAAATACTCGTGGTTGCCCGTGATGTAGGCCCGGGCCAGCCCGGCTCGCACCGACGCCAGCGGCGCGACCTGCGCGCGGCGTTGGTCGACGGACCCGTCGGCCAGATCGCCGGCGTGGGCGACGACGTCCGGGTCGAGCCGGTTCACCGCGTCGACCAAGCGGGCCGACCAGCGGGCCCGGTCGATCGGGCCGTAGTGGGTATCGGCGAGCAGCACGATCCGGGTGCCGTCGAATGCGGGATCGAGCCGGTCGAGGGTGATTTGGGTCCGCCGGACGCGGGGGAGCCGCAGCGCCTGCCGCATGCCCCAGGCTGCGAGGATCAGCACGACGACGAGCACTGTCCCGGCCGTCCACCGCTGGGCGGTGGGGCTCGGGACGCCACCGAGCAGCAGGCCGACGTCGACCACGCCACCGATCACCGACCAGCTGAAGAGCAGCCAGATCACCCCCAGCCAGCTGTCACCCGCGATGGCCCACCGGTCGTCGTGCCGACGGCCGTGACCGCGGATCATCGCGACCGGGAAGGTGGCGACCGCAATCAGGATCGTCACGGTCCCGGTCCAGAACAGCCCGACCGGCCATCGCGGTGCAAGCACCAGCACCCACCACGGCAGGCCGTGCAGCAGCACCAGGACCAGGCCGATCACCAAGGCGAACGGACCCGGCAACCGCCGCCGGGTGGCTGGTCCGGGCTCGCTCACCGCCCGGCGGTTTTCGACGCGTCCGGCTCCTCCGGTGCGGACGCCTCGGTTCCAGCAGGCGCTCCGGTAGCCGCAGACGTCCCGGTTCCAGCGGACGTCCCGGTCACCGTGGGCGCCCCCGCACCGGTGGACTCGATTCCCTGGTCCGTTGCGGTCGATGGTGGCCCCGCGGAGCGTCCGATCAGCTCGGTGGCCGGGCCCGGCAAGCGCCGTTGCAGCCAGACCAGGTTGTCCACGTACAGCGCGGCCATCCACAGGTTGTGGCCGTCGGCCAGGAGTCGCTGACGCGTTGCCGGGTCGTCGTCACTGTCCAGGACCTGCCGGACGTCCGCGACGACGGCCGGCTCGGCGACCGGTTCGGCCGGGTCCAGCAGGGGCGGTGCGGGGTCGGTCGGGCGCGGGCTGGCCCGCTCCAACCGCTCGGCCAGCCGATCGAACCAGCCGCGGGTCGCCTCGGCCGAGGCCGCCACGGCATGCGCTGCCGGCTCGAGCGGGGGCGAGGCCGTCGGAGGCAGCTCGGCGATCGCTTCCGCCGTCATCCGGGTCCGGACGGCCCCGTTGGACAGCGATGTCAACGCCTCGAGCGGGACGTTGCGAGTGCCCCGCTCGAACAGGTACTCGCGCAGGGCGTCGTCCAGTCGCAGGGAAGCTTCCGCCGCTCGGCCCAGCGCCACGCCGACGGCGCTCGCGTCCCGCAGGCCGTCCGGTCCGGCCGGCGCGGCCCCGGCGAGCCGGCCGGTCGCGGCGACCACGGCGTCGGCGGCGCTCCGGTAGAACTCGGCGACGGCCCGGCGGATCTGTGCGGCCGCACCGCGCGGCCACAGCAGCACGCCGGAGATCAGCGCCGACGCGCACCCGAACAGCACGTCCTCGACCCGGACCAGCCCGACCCCCCAGCCGCTGGGCGAGATGATGTTGAACAGGACGACGACCAGCACGGTGAACGCGGCCTGGCCGGCGACGAACGACACGGCCTCGGGTAGGTAGCCGGCGACCAGCAGCGTGATCGGCAGCAGCACCCACAGGTGCCACGGGGTGGTGCCGACCGCCAGCATGATCACCGCGCCGGCCACGAATCCGATCAGGGTGCCGCCGAGTGCGCGCAGCGCGGTGGACCCGGTGGTCAGGGCGGTCGTGCGAAGGACCGACATGGCGCCCAGCACCACCCAGAAGCCATGGGCCACCTCCGTCACCTCGGCGATGGTCACCGCCAGCGCCAGGCCGATGGCGCCCCGGACGCTGTTCTGGAACCAGACGGATCGGACGTTCAGGTGGCCGGTCAGCGCCCGGCGCACCGGCAGGACCTCGCCGGTCGGGGTGGCCGGCGCATTGCGTCCGAGCAGCCGGTCGATCAACGACCGGGCATCTGCCGCTGCGGATGCGGCGACCGTCAGCCCGGTCAGCCGGGTGGTGTAGACGAGTTCGAGCTTCGTCGCCGGGTGCACGTCGTCGCCGTGCGGGAACGGATCCCCGTTGACCAGCCGGGCGAAGGTCCGGCTCGCCACATGCAGGTGCTGCAGGTCGCGGAGCCGCCCGGCCAGTTCGTCCCGGCTGGCGTCCGTGGGCGTGGCCGGCGCCTGCACCAACACGCCCTGGGCGGCCCGCAGGGTCGTCACGCAGGCATCGGCGACCCTGCGCTGCAGGTCGGTCCGAACCGGCGCGGTCGGCAGCCGGTCCACGACCGTGTGCAGCCATTCGAGCCGGTCGGGCAGGCGCATGAGCTGGCGGCTGCCCGCGGTGAGGCCGACCGGCCGGACGTTGGAGCGGCGGAACTGGGCCCGGAGCTCGACGATCGCCGTCCCGGCCGTCTCGTGCGCGCCGCGCAGGGCGGCCGCGTCGACGCCCGCCGACCAGGCCGCCAGCTGGTCGGCCAGGGCGGAGCAGGCTGCGGCGGCCGCGGTGCGCAGCCGCTGATGGTCCCGGGGCGGCCACAGGAACACGGCCATCGGAACGGCCAGCAGCGAGGCCAGCGTCCACCCGGCCCATCGGGCCGGGATCTCGGCCATCGGCACCGGCACCATCACCGGCAGGATGAACGCCAGTAGCGCCGCCCGGGACGCCCCGGCCAGGGCCGCGCTGAGCACGCCACTGAACAGGATGACGAAGCCGACCACCGCCATCCCGGCCACGGCGAGCCAGGCCACGGGGGACATGACGGTGCCCAGCGCGATCAGCAGCAGGCCGACCACGTACAGACCCACGTAGGCGCCGAGTCGTGCGCCTCGGGTGCCGGGAAAATCGGCGAACACCAGGATGGCGATGCCGCCGAACGACGCGAACAGGGTCATCTGGGCGTTGCCCAGCACGGTGCCGATGACCACTCCGGTGGTGACCGCCACGGCGACCTTGATCGCCTTGTGTCCCGCGTTCCCCTCGGGATCGTGGGCCTTCAACCAGCCGACGATCCGGTGCGCCATGTCCGCCGCCTGCCGCTCGAGCCCAGGTCGCCGGAGCACTTCCGGCCGCGGCGAATGTATCAGCCGGCCCCGCGGCGGGGTCCGGAGCGGCCGGGGGGCACCGCCGGTGCGCGACCTGTGATGCACGTCATACCCGACGGCGGAAGCATCCGTCGATGCCGCCCGTTGTGATGACCGACGGTCCTCGCAGAACATGCCCCGGGCTCCACCCCTTTCAGTCGCCGAGTGCGACCACGTGCCGAGAGGCGCACGTCCGGGGATCGTCGCCGGAACCGCCCGATGCCTCCCGCGTCGGGCGGTTCTCGCGTTCCCGGCCCGTTCGTCAGGCGGTGGGGCCGGTTTGCGCGGTCGGATCGGCGGCCGTCACCGTGAGCACCTCGCCGGACCGGAGCTCCAGCCGGTATTCCGGCGGATGGCGCGCCGATCCGTGCAGCGGGACCATCCGGCAGGTGCCGTGGACCCGGGGCGCCGGATCAGCCGCACAGAACGGGCGGATCACCACGCTGAAGTAGCCGCTGTGCTGGCCGCCGCACGGCGCCAGGCCGGCGAGATGATGGGGGAGCATGACCTGTTCCCCGGACGGAAGGGCAAGGACGAAGGTGACCGATGGCCATTCGGAATGGGCGCGGTCGATCAACCCGTCGATCAGCCGCCTCGTCCGTGCGGCCCTCGATCCGCCCATGGCCGTTCCGTTCCGACGCTGCCCCCCAGCCGTCTGAGTCCACTATGGATCATTCGTGGCCCGGTCGTGTACGGATGGCCATGACCTCAACCCCAACGGAGGACGACTTCCCTCCGAATGCTGAACCGGGCTGCTGCGAAAGGGACATCTGAGATGGTTGTCGATACGAGCGGCGATCTCGGCTCGATCCTCGGGGTGTGGGCCCACCCGGACGACGAGGCATACGCGAGCGCCGGGCTGATGGCGCACGCGGTCGACGCCGGTCGCCGGGTGGTGTGCGTGACGGCCACCCGGGGCGAGGCCGGGTTCCCGCCTGACGATCCGAGGTCGCCGGCAGAACGGAGGGCCGTGCGGGAACGGGAACTCGCCGCGTCACTGGCGATCCTCGGTGTCACCGAGCACCACTGGCTCGGCTATCCCGACGGCGGATGTGCCGCGGTGCCTGACGACCAGGCCGCGGCGGTCATCACCGCGATCCTGGATCGGGTGCGGCCGGACACGATTCTGACCTTCGGTCCCGATGGTGGCACCGGCCACCAGGACCATCTGGCCGCCTGTCGCTGGGCGACCCGGGCCCACGGACGGCTCGGGCGGCCCGGCACTCGCCTGCTGTACATGACCAGGACCGCCGATTGGGTCGAGCGCTTCCACGGCCCCGGGTCGTCCGCGTACATGATGGTCGATGGCCTGCAGCCGGAGGCCCTCGATCCGGACGAGCTGGCCGTCCACTTCACCTGCGGCGAGACGTCAGTGGCGCGGAAGGTGGCCTCGATGCGGGCGCAGGTCAGTCAGATCGAGCCGGTGGTCCGGCATTTCGGATTGCCGACATTCACCGAGTTCGTCCGCGAGGAGTCCTTTCGGGACCCTCGACCCGACGACCGGGACACCATGCGCCGGATTGCCGGCCTGCCGGCGCGGGCGGGCTGACGGCCCGGTGAACATTCTGCTCCGCCGTTGCTGCGGTACCCGGTGCCGTCCTCGTCCGCTCGCTGGCGGCCGCGCGAACGGCCGGTCGCCGGGCGTGACGATCGCCTCGAACTCGTCGTCGCGCCCGCTCGGGTGGGGATGATCGAACGGTGACCCGCCTCGATCCGTCCACCCGTCCGCGCACCCGTCGTCCACTCGCCGCCCTGTCGATCGACGTCGCGCTGGTGTTGATCTTCGCCGCGATCGGCCGGAGCAGCCACGGCGAGGACGTTCTCGTCGGGCTGGCCGGCACCGCCTGGCCGTTCCTGGTCGGCCTGCTGGTCGGTTGGCTGCTCGCGTTCGTCGGCGGCTCGCGGAGCGCCCGGGGCCGGTTCGACCCCTGGCGGATCCGCCCGGCCGGTCTGCTCATCTGGGCCGGCACAATCGGCGTCGGCATGCTCGCCCGGGTCGTCGCCGGTCAGGGCACCGCGCCGAGCTTCATCGTGGTCGCCGGCGTCGTGCTGGCCCTGTTCCTGCTCGGGTGGCGCGCCCTCGCGTCGGTGATCGCGCGCGGTCGCCGGTAGCCACGCCGCCGGCCCAGGGCAGAGGATTCCGGCTCAGCCGTCCAGGAGCGCCGCGTCCAGGCGGCTCATGGATCGATGGACGGCCTCGGGTGCCCCGGCGGCGATCGTCTGGTCGAGCCGGTCGAGGCCGGCGAAGGTGCTCGTCCGGGTGTGGTGGCTCCGCGTCGATCCCGCCGGCTCGATGTCAGTGCGCGGTGGTGACGGCGTGTTCGTCATGATCGACCGCCGGTCGGCGGGTGGCCACCGACAGACCGGCGGCCAGCAGGCACAACGCAGCGCCCGACAACCAGGCCAGGGTGTAGGAGCCGGTCTGGTCCCGGATCACCCCGGCGCCCAGCGCCGCGATCGCGGCGCCGAGCTGGTGCGAGGCGAACACCCAGCCGAACACCACGGTGCCGTCCGGGCCGAAGATGCGCTGGCACAGCGCCACCGTGGGCGGCACGGTGGCCACCCAATCAAGGCCATAGATCACCACGAAGACGACGATGCTCGGCTCGATGGAGTCGGACAGCAAGTAGGGCAGCACGGCCAGGCCGATGCCGCGGAACGCGTAATAGCCGACGAGCAGCAGCCGTGGGTCGATGCGGTCGGTCAGCCAGCCGGAGCCGATGGTGCCCGCGATGTCGAAGATGCCGACCACCGCGAGCAGGCCGGCGGCGACCGTTTCGGGCATGCCGTGGTCGTGCGCGGACGGGATGAAGTGAATGCCGATCAGGCCGTTCGTGGTGGCCCCGCAAATCGCGAAAGCGGCGGCCAGCGCCCAGAACGATGGCACCCGGGCGGCCGTCCGCAGCGCCCGCAGGCTGCGCCGGCCGGGCCGGCTGTGCACCCGCGATGGCGGCTGCCAGCCGGGCTCGGCCCCCAGCGGCGCCACCCCGCGCTGTTCGGGGTAGTCCCGCAGGACCAGGAGCAGCACCGGCACGATGGCCAGGGCGGCGGCGGCGATCACCAGGGAGGCGGTGCGCCAACCGGTCCGGGTGGCCACCTCGGCGATGATCGGCAGGAACAGCAACTGCCCGGCCGCCCCGCCGGCGGTGAGCACCCCCATCGCCAGCCCGCGGTGCTTGACGAACCAGCGCTGGCTGATCGTGGCCGCGAAGGCGAGCGCCATGCTGCCGGTGCCCAACCCGATCAGCAGCCCCCAGGTCAGCAGCAGTTGCCAGGCGGCCGTGACGAAGATCGACAACGCACTGCCGGCGGCGACCAGGCCCAGCGCGCAGGTGGTCACGATGCGCACCCCGAACCGGTCCATCAGGGCGGCCGCGAACGGCGCGGTCAGCCCGTACAGCAGCAGGTTCACGCTGATCGCCGCGGAGATCGCCGTGGTGGACCAGCCGAACTCGGCCTGCAGGGCGGGCAGCAACGGGCCGGGCGCCGCCCGGAAGCCGGCCGCCGCGATCAGGGCCAGGAACGAGACCACCAGCACCGTCAGCGCCGGGTGCCAGCGCCGCACGCGGACGGGGCGGGTCTGCTTCACGCGGGTTCGCTTTCTTGAAAGAAGTCAGGTTCTCGCGGTACTGTAGCCGCATTGACTTTCCCCAAGCAAGTGTGAAGGGCTCAGGCGATGGCACTCCGGTCGGACTGGTCGGTGGAACAGTGCCCGGTCCGGCGCGGGCTGGACGTCGTCGGCGACCCGTGGTCCCTGCTCATCATGCGCGACGCCCTGCACGGCCGGCGGCGCTTCGAGGAATTCCGCTCCCTGGGCATCTCGGACTCGGTGTTGTCCCGCCGGCTCGCCGCCCTGGTCCGCGACGGGCTGCTGGTCCGGCGCGAGTACCGGGGCCCTCGGCGCACCCATGACGAATATCTACCGACGAAGGCCGGCACCGACCTGCTCCCCGTGCTGCACGCGCTGGCCGGATGGGCCGAGGCGCACACCGACCTGCCCGCCGGCGGCGGCCACATGGCGATCATCCACACCACCTGCGGCGCCGAAACCCGTTCCGCCGACACCTGTACCGCCTGCGGCGAGCCCCTGACATCGCAGGACGTCAGCTGGGACAAGCCCTGGTTCGGTCGCCGCGACCCGCTCGTCGGCCCCGCCGCCCCCTGACGCCGGCCCGCTCACCGCCCGGATCTCGCGGCTCGTCGCGGACCCCCGTCCCGCGCGGATCATCTACGCCCGCGCGGCTGAACTCGCCCCGAAAGTGACGCTTGTGACTGCCGTCAACGACTTCATCCGCGCGGTTGTCCACACCCGCGGGGCGCGGTCAGGTCGGCCGCCCGGCCAGCACGTGCGGCGCGAACTGGGCCAGGGCGGCCTGCCGCCCAGTCTCGAGCTGATCGTCCGGCGCCCCGGCTGCCTGGGCCACCTCGGCCCAGGCCAGCACGATCCGATGCGCCCACTCCCGACCGGCTTCGGTGTCCAGGGTGGCGACCCGGTTCGCGTCCGGATGGTCAAGGTGCAGCCAGAGGCCGATGAGCGCCTCGTCCCAGCCGGGGCCGGCGAACAGGGCACCCGCGACGCTGCCGGCCAGCGCGAGTGGCACCGTGTGTTCCAGGGTCAGTTCGGTGCCCGTCCCTGCGTCGGAGCCGGCGTCGGCGAGGGAGACCGTCACGATGCTGCTCGCGCCGCCGAAGGTGATGCGCAGCAGCGCGGGTGGCTGGCAGTCGAGAATCTCTCCGCCGGCGTTGTTCTCGATCTGGAACGAGCCGCCGGTCCGCAGGTCGCCGGTGATCGGGGAGAACCACCGGGACAGCCGTTCCGGTCGGGTCAGGGCGTCGAACAGGTCCGCCGGATCGGTCGGGTAGCGGCGGCGCAGGGTCACCCGGATGACGTCATCCGGATTCCCGGACTCCTGGGCGACGGATCGGTGCAGCTGCGCCAGCTGGTTCAACAGGTCGATCATGACGAATCCCCGTCCTCGTCCCGCCGCGCGCGTCGACCGCGCACGATCTCGGTGTGCAGGGCGTCCAGCTTCTGGCTCCACAGGTGCCGGAAGCGGTCGATCCATCGGTCGATCTCGCTCAGCGGGGTGGTGTCCAGCGCGTAGATCCGGCGGGCACCGGCCCGCCGGACGGTGGCGAAGCCCGACTCGCGCAGTACCGCAAGGTGTTGGGAGACCGCCGACTGCGAGATGCCGAACTCGGCGCCGATCGCCGTCACGACGCTGCCCGACGTCAATTCACCGTCCGCAAGCAGTTCGATGATCCGACGCCGGACCGGGTCACCGAGGACGTCGAACGCGTGCACACCTCCTATATATCAGTCGGCACTTATATTAGCAATGACAGATACTAGAGCTGTCCCCGGATGAGTTGGGCGAACACGTCAAGCGTCTCGTCGAGGAAGCCGATGACCCCCAGCGTCGAGTCGATGTTCTGCGGTGGCACGGTCAGCAGCGTGTCCCGCCGGATGAGGCGGTCGAAGTCGACGTCGATCGGTCCGGTGCGGACGGCGCCGGTGGGGGTGCGGAAGGTGACCCCGGCCTGCTCCATGACCCGGATCACCTCCTGCGCGACGATGCCGTAGGCGATCGTCGTCGGGTGCACCCCGTCGAGTGAGAACAGGCCGCCCGTGGCCCGGCCGCCCCGGCCGTCCGCGGTGAGGAACCGGGTGTCCGGTTCGGGCCGCACCCCGGCCAGTGCCCCGGGCAGCGGGTAGGGGGTCCACCACGACGGGCGGGCGCTCGGATCGTTGACGTAACGCCGGTAGGCCAGCCGGTCGAGCACCCCGGCGATGTCGCACAGGTACCAGTTGCGCCCGGCGGTGCGGGCGAGGCGGACCGCCTCCTCGATGTGCTCGTTGTAGAGGTCGATCGCATAGTCGATCGCGCACGCCTGGCCGGCCGTCAGGTGCTTGTCGCTGTCCGGGTCGAACCGGTCCTCCGCCACCCAGGGCCGGGCGTAATACGGGAAATACGCCGACCCCTCGGGTTTGGCGAACATCCCGCGGGTGGCCGGCGGGATGGTGACGTGCGGGATCGTGCACAGGATGACCGTGCGGGCGTCGATCCGCTCGATCCGGTCGACCAGGTCGTCGTATTCGAGTCGGAAGTGGGCGGGATCCCAGACGGTGTAGGAGCCCTTCTTGGAGGGGTCGCGGAAGCCGTCGTCCTCGCTCCACACCAGTTCCAGCCGCAGCACGCTGCCCAGCACGTTGTTGGCGCCCAACCACACCACCAGTGTCTCGATACCGCCGTCCTCGCCCAGAGCTTCGGCCACGTCGAGCAGCGTCATGGCCTCGACCGCAGCATCGCCGTGCGGATAGACCCGCAGGGCCGCCCGGCTCGGCGCGTTGTCGACCAGCGGGATGAGCAGGTTGTTGGTCGGGTCGGCCGCGAACTGCCGGCAGGATGCGAACGTGGCGTGCTGGGCGTCGTACAGGTCCCAGGCGAAGACCGCGAGTGCGTGGTTGAACCCGGTCACGTTGGGGACGACGGCACCGGGACCGCGTTCCCAGTACTCCTCGATGTCGTTCATCAGGCTCCGCGCCCGCAGGGCGGCCAGCGGCACCTCCAACGGGCTGAACGACGGTCCGAATCGCAGCTCGAGCTCGCGCAGCAGGTACTCGATGTTCAGCGGGAGCCCGCCCAGGCCCGGGTATCTGGGGAACCGGAACTGCTCGAACCAGCCCAGCTCGTACGCGATGATCGCGCCGTAGGACAGGTCGGTGTTGTAGATCGCGGCGCTCTGGAAGCCATGGGTCAGCGAGTCGCCGACGGTCACGATCCGGTGGATCCGGTCGTCGTCGGCGGTCGCAGTGACGGTGATCCCGAGGGCCGGGTCGTCGGCCGGCGTGCGCGGTTCGGCCCCCGACAGCGCGACTACCTCGGCCGGGGTGCCGTCGGGCAGTGGGGGAGTGACAGGGGGCATGACGGCCTTCTCTCCGGTACTGAACCCGGTGCTGCTCTTATGGTGATCGGCGTCCGGCCTGCGGTCAATCGGGGTGGCTCCTCAGTAGGCCGTATGCCGCGGGGGGCAGGTCGCCGCTCACCTCCGCGTTGTTTGGCTCAGCCAGGCGTCCGGGCGAGTAGCCGCCGGATCGGGCATCGGTCCGGTGCGCCGCGACACCAAAGGGACCAGCATGCCAGAGTCGCGAGCAGACGGACCGATCACGGCCGAATCGAGATCGTCCGAACATGGGCTCGATTACCCCAGTCGTTGTTGATGTCCGCCAACCGGACCTCGATCACCGCTTCACAACGCTGAGCCGACAACGCCGAACGGAGCGCAGATCGCCGAACAAGGAGCGCACGGGGGCCGCGACCGGCGAGGCTTGGATCGGTCACCACCAGTTCGCCATCGGCGACGCAATCGACTCCATGGCCCGTCCAGGTCGCACTCAGCAGGGTGATCAGGCAGTTACTTGGAGTGTGTCGGCGCTCCAGCTCGCCGCTTTCCGAGTAGCAGGCATCGCCGTCCCTGCGCGCGTTACCGAGCGGTCTCATTTGCTCGGCAAAAGTCGTTTGACCCGGTGTCTCTCTGGCGGTGGCCTTCTTGTCGATGCCGAGCCGCACTCTGGTGCGGATGGCGGCGTACAGGTGCACCTTCGAACCGGCCATCGGGAATCCGTCCCGCGGTTCCCATACTCCCGAAATATGGGTTTGTGCGAGTTCGATGCGGATGTCCAGGTGATCCTCGTCGGGTGGCGGATCCCTGAAGCGGAGCGACGCGTCCACAACAATCCATTCGACGCCGTCGGGGTCGCCAACGCACAAGTCGGATTCGCATTCGAGCGTAGAGATATCGGTCGGGACCCACCAGTCACCGGACACGGTGTCTGATCGATGGGCAGAAAGGATCAACGGCAACGACGCATCGCACGAGAACTGCCAGGCGGCACCACGCGGCGATACCAGCCCTAAGCCAGGGTTCTCCGGTCGACCAGCTTTCAGATGGCCCGCCGCGGACGACCAGGTACGCGATCCCGTCTCGAATCGGCCACATTCATAGGTGTACCAGGACTGGCGGATCAAGTCGGCGTAGAGCTCGGCGGCGCATGTCCGCCGTCGCCCGGTCGCCTCCTCGCGCTCGCGCCGAAGTTCACGGCGCAGCGTGGCTGCGCCGATGCCGGCACGCCGGAGCAACCGGTGCTCAAGCAGCGCGTGCTCCGATGGACCCATGCCGTCGGCGAAGAGCGCGAGCTCCTGTGGACTCAAGAGAATCGGATCGGTACCGGGCGGGCGCAGCCACGAGGGGTTTGGCAACGGGTCCTCCCAGGCCCGAAGGAAATCCTGGAACGGCGGCCGCCCTGACGCGGATCCGGAGGCCTGGGCTGCCTCTCCGGTCAGGAAATACAGCTCCTGGAGGGTTCTGAACATTTGTGGGCGAAAGGCCTCCGCGGCGGTCAACACGGTGCGACAAACGTGTTCGGCTGTCGCACTGTCCGGCCAGCGTCCCCGCACCCCGTTGGCCGCGCACGCGACCGTCTCGAATTGGTGCTCGTCGTTCATCTCTATGCACTGCTTGATCAGAACCTCGACCGAGCGGGGAGACTCGAACAACTCCTCGGTGATCCAGCGGACGGCGTACTCGACGACCTTGGGGTGACTGAGGGTCCATGACCACCAGAGCAGGCATCGCGACAGGCCCACCTTGGATTCGGCAGGCATATCGCGGCGTCCCCGTCCCGCTGCCCAGGTGTAGACGTCGCTGAGTACCTTTGCATCGTTGACGCTGTCGAGGCAGCGTTCCAGCGCCGATGGCCAGATCGCTTCTCGCTGAGGGCCGCTCATTTTCGACAGCTCCGCCGCGAGCCAGCCCGGCGAAACCGTGTCGGGCAGGCCGGTGACGTTGACCAACGCGGCGAAACAAACCAGCCACGCAGAGGACTCGTCGCGCAGGGCAACGGCAGCCAACGAGCGTGTCTGCGCCAGGTAATCGACTGTGGGACGATTCTGAAGGGATCTGCTGAACGCCTCGATCAATCGACCTCGACCGGCGGCGCCCCTGAGATAGTGGGGAACTTCAGCAGCGACGGATGGCGGGCACAATTCGGCGAACAGATCGATCCAGTCATCGAACTCTTCCGGATCGGACAGTTCCCGTAGGAATGCGCGGACGCTGGACCGCCCGCGACGGAGCAGCTGGTCGGCTGCGTGGATCTCCTTGACCCGCTGCCAACGGAACCCGAATTCATTGGCGTTGTCCTCATCCTCAAGGAGGCCGTTGTCGCATAGAAACCCGAGAGCTTCGTCCAGGGCGGAGCGGGTTGTACCGGGAAGGGAGGTAAGCAGATCGGAGCGACGAGCGGATCCTCCCCTGCTCGTGATGTGCGCAACAATGTCGTGGACGAGAGCGGCCGATCGCGTTGCCCCTGGAATGGTTGCCGAGTTGCTGAACTCCTCGGCGAGAAGAGTGACCCAATTGGTGACCAATCTGGACACGGATAGAGGTGCCAGCAATGGTCGGCCGGGTGCGCGTTCGGGCTGGCGCGCGCGCTCCGTGTGCGCAACCTTGGCGGCGATGCGGGCCATTAGTGGATTGTGTAGTGCCGCCGACCAGAGCGTCCCCGGCGGCGTGCCCACCGCGTTGTTCAGGCTGCGGGCCAGCGCCAGTCGTTCGGGTGATCGGTGAACGTAGGTGGGCAGGTCGGGCGGTCGATGGCTGTCGGATCGCATCGTGACAATGACCCGGAGGTGGGTCGTACCGGCGACCTGAGACGCCAACTCGTCGAGGTGGTGGCGCCAGATGGGTGATGCCCATTCGTTGATTCCGTCGACGATCAAAACCGTTGGCCCCGATTGACCGGCACCAAGGTAATCCAGGAGCGTCGTGAAAGCACGCGGGGACAGATCGGCGCAGGGCAATCCGCGCCGCCAGGACTGCTTTAGCACTGGAAGATCGGAGTCGGTGAATGCGCGGGCGCGGACGAAAAGGACGGGGATTCCCTGTTGGGCGAGGGACCGGGCATGCCTGGCGAGGTGATACGTCTTGCCGGTTCCCCATGGTCCGCGGACAAGAAGAAAAGAGACCGATCGAGCCTGGCGCAGGTCCGCAGCAACAGCGAGTTCGTCCCGGATTGCCAGGTAGGACCTGGCTACCCCCAGAATTGCCTCTCGCTCACTCTCGATGCGCACCCGGTCGGCAACATCGTCCAAGCTTGTGTAGTGGTCGTCCAAAGATTCCAGCAGGCTGCTCAGCGAGCTCAGTAGCGTCTCGGTTGTGGTCAGTTCATGGCGGAGCAGCGATTCGACCTCGGTGGGCGTCGAAACGGGCGAGTCAAGGACCGAGATCAAATCACGCAGAGATCGTTCGATGCCCTCCATGCCCAGGTCGAGCCGCCGGGCTCTGGTCACATGCCAGGTACGCCGTGCCAACTCGTCGACAAAGATCGAGAGTCGGGAGCAGTCGGCGACGGTGTCCGTCCCACTGAACCGATCCATTATCCGTTCGAGGTCGGACCGGAAGTGCAAGTCGAAATCGCCCTCGTCCACCACTCTGTCCAGTGCAGCCCGCAACGGGGCGGAGGACAGATCCGTGAGGTCCTGCCGGCTGACCGTTCCCGATCCGAAATACATCCCGTGCAATTCGGGATTCGCTCGGGCGAGTATGCCGTCAATGGCCGCCAAAGAGCGGAAATGGACTTCGAGCGAACGGCCATGTGGGAGAGAATTCTTGGCCGCTTCGGAAAAACGCCGCACGGCCTCACCCCGCACCGTCGTGTCCTTATTCGCCGAACACCAGACGAAGTCGGTGACATCGTCGTGCGAGGGAGTCGCGAGCATTTTCGCCAGCGACTTCCGAACAGCCGAATATTCCTTCCCGAAATCGGAGAAGTACTTGCTCTGAAGGCCAAAGACCCGGTCGTCGGACGTCCTGACCTTGACCTCGACTCCTCCGTCGTAATTCCCACCGAAAGGTCGGACGCCGGTCACCGTTACTGTGGCGATGCTCTGGACGATATCGGCGGCGATCGTCTGACACAGGTGCTCGAAGATGTTGGCAGGCTCGCCCAAGGCAGTGTTCAAACGCACAGCTCCGCCTCTCGAAGGTCAGGTCCATCGTGACATCGCTCCTACGACCCTGCCGCAGGCAACGACCGGATTATGGACCCGGCTCCATCTCCAGGATCCATTCGGCCTCCAATCCGAGGGCCTGGCGCCACTCGGATGGCGTAGCCACTAGGCCTGAAAATCATCGAGCTACCACGGGTTTGATCCACACGTGGGGTCCAGTCTGTGCGACCGATTGTCCAGCAACTGAGTTGAGCGTTCAGCCAGGGCGTGTTGCTACGATCCAGCGCGAGCCGGGGTGCCGTCGGGCAGTGGGGGAGTGACAGGGGGCACGGCGCATTCCCTCCCGAGAGGGCGCCTCCGGGACGGAGCACCCGGGTCGGCGCCGGGCGGTTGGATGGTCCGGACATTCCGGGCGGCACTCGGACCCATGGTGGTCGCCGATCGCCCGATGGTCAATCGGCCACGTGATCGCTCAGGCCGCATTCGGCGAGCCACGCTGCCGCCCGGCGACGGGACGCCCGACTGAGCCAGGCGTCCTGGATCAACTCGGTGACCTCGGTCAGCGACAGCCCGCCCAATCGCGACGCCCGGATCAACACCGACGGGTGCCCGTCGAAGTGCCGGGTGGTGAAGTAAGGCGGCCCGGACTGCAGCAGCGCCTGCTTGTCCTGGTCGCCGTCGACCCAGAAGACGATGACGTCGTCATACCGTTCGCCCGTCTCCGGGTCGACCGCATCCGGTCGGGGATTGCGGAAGAAGACGAAGCTCTTCCCGCCGACCTGGTAGACGGGCCGGTCCGCGGTCCCGGGATAGACGGTGACGCACGGCATGCCGGCGGCAACGCGATGCACGTCCTGAACAGTCGCGGGTGGGTCCGTCATCGGTCCAGTGTCCAACCCTTTCCGTCGGTGTCGGCGGGCGCAGAAGAAGCCGGCCGCGCCGGGCCGGTGCTGAGAACTCGGAACCTGAACGCCAGGACGGGCTGGGCGTGACGGCGGCCATGGGGAGCACTTCATGGCCACCAGCCGGGGGAAGGTCCCGTGTCCGCCCGTGGGCAGACCCCGATGTCCCTGGACAAGCCTGACTATCCGGCGCCGCATCCGGAAGCCGAAACGCGCCGGAGCACCGCTGTGGGAGGGCCTTCCGTCGGACACTCACCGTCGCGCTGGCCGCGCGCCCGACGAGGTGGAGCGCAAGACCATCCGGGACCGCGAACACGTCAAGGCGATGGTGCGGCAAATCTCAACGAGCATGCAGCCGAATCTGATCTGTCGTGTTCGATTTCCCGGAACCGATCCTTCGATCACTACCCGCCCCGGCGGACGCGGCGTTCACACCTGGTCCGGCGGGATGATCGGGAGACACGAACCGGCCGTTCCAGGGTGACCTGGAGCCCGCGGGTCGAGGTCGCCCCATCGCACGTGAACGGGCCTGGCGACGATGGTTCCGGGTTGGGCCGGTCGACGCCGGGCGACGGGCCCGGCGCGCAACCGTAAGCGCAAGCTGAGCGACATCGAGTCCGCCCGGCGCCGGACGACTCGACGGTACGACCGGTGCTGGTCGTACGCGGACGGCATGCCCGCCCCCCTGGCCTGCTGACTTCCGATCCCGCTTTCGATTGATCCGGCTGGCCAATCGACTGGCACGGTACGACGATACGTGTGAGGGGTCGGCTCGACTGCCCCCGATCGAACCCATGGTCTGTGCCCTGGGAGACAGCGGTACACGGCCAGCTGGTGCAGACTCTCTACTGGCCTGCCTGCAGGGAGACGGACGCTCCCCTCGCGAGGAAAACTCATTGCTCGACTCGCTCGCCGGACGCCGACCTCTGTGACATTGTCATGTAGATCGGCCGGTGGAGGGGGCACGGGTGAACCGGGGCGAGATGATCGACGTCCTCGCGACGACCGGCCTCTTTGGTGGTGTGGGTCGTCCCGTGCTCGAGATGGTCGCTGCCGGGACTCACCCGCGCGTCTACGCGCGGGACCAGTTTCTCTGGTACCAGGGCGACCCGGGGGACCGGCTCATCGTCGTGGTGGATGGACTGGTCAAAGTGGTGGTCCATGGGATGTCCGGCGATCAGGTCGTACTTGCGGCGCTCGGACCGCCCGAAACCCTCGGGGAGTTGGCCCTCGTCGACAGACGCCCACGGTCGGCGTCGGTGATTGCTGCCCGGACCACCACCGCCTTGCTCATCAACCGATCCGTCCTTCTCGACCTCATGCAGCGGGACAGCGGGTTCCTCGAGTCGATGCTGAGCTCGTTGGGATCAATTCTGCGTCGATTGACCGAGCAGACCGCCGATATGGTGTTCCTCGATCTCGGCGGCCGAATTGCCAAGCTCCTACTGAGCCTGGGTGAGGAGCATGGCCGGCAATCCCGCGGAACGACACTATTGGAACTTCGCCTGACGCAGACAGACCTGGCCCAGATGGTCGGCGCAACGCGCCCGGCAGTGAACCGCGTGCTTCAGTCCTTCGTCGCTCGGCGGCTGATCTCGATCGACGGACACACGATCACCATTCACGACGACACTGCACTACGCCGCCGGGCGGGTCTGTAGCGGAACGAGCCACCGGTCCGTCGTGCACGAAGAGTAGCAACCGAGGCTGGCCAGAATCACCCGATCAGCGTGCGTGTTGATCCGGCGCGTAGGTAGAATGTGCCGAATGCATGGATCGGGGGACTCATGCGATCGGTCCGCCGGGAAGTCGCGAGCCGAACTTTTTCGTGCGCTGCTCAGCGTTTACTGTCACGTTTTTGGTCACCATTTTCGGATTCGCGGCGCCGCCTCCGTTCTGCTTCCGGTCGGAATCGAGCCGATGAGCCTGAGCGCCGCGTTGGCGACGATCGCCGGTTCCTCCGTCCGACTGCGCGAGATGCTGTGGCGAATTGTCCAGACCGTTCCGGTGGACATGACCGATCCCGGGACGTCCAACCGGTACCCCAGCGAAATCGTAAAGTACTTTCCGGGATGCAATCTCGCCGATCTCGATCGCCTCCGCCGAAGGTATCGAAAGAGGGCCGGTGCGTTCATCAACGCCGTGCGTGCAGTGCGTCAGGGCGAGCTGCCCATGGCCCGTGAACTGATTCTCTGGATGGATCGTCCACGGTCGGACCGGTCAACCTCGGATAGCCGGATACTGGGTTTCGCCGCCGGCGTCGAACTGATTCTTGGGGCGGCCGACACCGAATACATTCGTCGAATGTTGCCGCCGCAGGCACGTCGCTCGCCGAAGCCGCGCGAACTCGACCGAGCACTGGCCCGTTTGGGCCGGCAAATCGGCGAACTGGAATTCGATACGGCTGTCGATGTCGAACAATTCATCGAGGCCCTCACCGATATCGCCGCGTTCGACAAATTTACCCGTGGGTTGTTCGGGTCCGCCGCAGGTGCCGGACAACTGGTCGTGTACCCGGGGTGCACCGCGATCACGCAGGATTCTCCGACCATGGCCACCTGTGTGACGACGACCAGCCTCGTCCGGGGTCCGTTCGCGGCCATCGTCGACGCGATCGACCCGGTCAATTGGGCGCGATCGAGCAACATCATCACCGTCGGACGGTACGTCCCCGGCCCATTCACTCTGGAGCCGATCGCGGTGCCGCCGGGCCTCGGGGACCGGGCCGACCGGAAGGTTCGCGCGCTCGGCCGGGCCCGCTTCTTCGAGGAGAAGGTCCGCGCTTCCTGGAACGGTTCCGGCGATCAAACGGCCAGCTACCACAACGTGCTCAACATTCGGACGTCGAAGCGATCGAGCCGGCGCCGTGCGGACGTCAGCTACAACCTGTGCCGGAGCATCGACAGTACGATCTTGTGGGATCGCCGGGCCGGCGGCCTGCTTCTGGACGAGGGCTATCTCCAGGTTCGGCCGCTGGCCGGCCGGCAGGCGTGGCGGCTGACGATGCGCAAGAAGATCGCGTTCGGCGATCGATTCGGGGCAGGATCCAGGCCGCTTCCCGGTGATCTGCTGCAGATGGTCGAGTACCTGGCCCCCGCCTATATCGCCTTGTACGTCGAATGCGCAATGAACGGTGTCGCCGAAACACACCTGACCGGCTTCGGGTGAGGGGACGGTGACCCATCCGCGAATGAACACACCAACCATTCGACGAACCGGACCGGGAGCATCGTGACGCAAGACCGAGACTCGCTCGCATGGGACCGCGTCGGGCGCTTTCTCCAGGACACCGGGGCAACCGGCTCCTATATCGCGGACCGCAACCTGAAGCTGTGGGCCAAGGTTTCTGCCCAGCTCCGCAACCGCAAGACGTATACGGCCGACGACATGGCCGGTGACGTGGCGTCCTCGATGGTCGCGGCGATGGACAACCTCGACGACATCTGGTCGTTGATCAACGGCGCCTGGCAGGGCGGACTGGCTGCGCAACCACTGCCGACCGCGTTCCTGCTGTTCCGAAGGGCCGGGAAGCACCGGCACGTCCTGCTGAATCCGGTCGCGATACCGGTTGCACCGCAGTTCTGGACGATGCACCTGCCGCAGCGCGCCAAGATCGATTTGAGTGGACGGATTTCCGATCCGGGCGGCCCGGAGCAGACCGTCGACCTTGGCAACCTGACCGACGGTGTCCGTCGATTGGCCCGGTGTCTGGTGGCGATCCGGCCCAAGGATTCAGACGTCTACGTGCTCGAGACGGTCAACTTCAAGATCTCCCGTGAGGTCGGACGCAAGGCCGAAAAGAAGTACCACGACCTCGTTGCCGGAGTCTACGACGGTCTGGTCTACCTGGCGGAACCGCCGATCGCTCTGGCCGAACTGGTGATTGTCGTCGAGGGGCGATCGAAATCGCGGCACGAGGATGGCGACATGGACTGAACCATCGACAACCCCGCGCCTCCTCCCGAAACCAAGGTGGACCATGGCCGAATCCCCCGAGCGTCGACAAGCGATCTCCAGGCTGGGGGATCGGGTCCGAGATCTTCTCGATGATGCGCGCAGTGCGCGCGCGGACGGCGACTGGAAGCTCGCCCTATCGCTGGCCAGCGCGGTCCTGGCGCTGGATCCTGGCAACGCCGAGGGTCAGGCCCTGCTCGCTGGACCAGCTGTGCGGCGTCAGATGACCCTGCTCTTCTGCGACATCGTCGGATCCACGCAGATGGCCGACGCGATCGATCCTGAAGAGATCACCGGCGTCTTGATCGCCTACCGATCGATCTGCGGGGAGATCGTCGATCGATTCGGCGGTTTCATCGACGATCACCGCGGCGACGGAATGCTCGTGCTGTTCGGCTACCCACAGGTCAATGAGGATGACGCCCAACGCGCGGTGCGCTGCGGGCAAGAAATCGTCACCACGTTGAACCAACGACTGCGGCACCGATTCGGCCCTGGCGACGATCCGGCCCTGCAGGTCCGGATCTCGGTGCACTCCGATCTCGTCGTCGTCGACGGTGTGGGTGTCGCCGGGGCCACCGCCAACGAGGCCGCCCGGATCCAGGATCATGCCACGCCGAACACCGTGGTGATCAGCGATGCGACGAAGGCGCTGGTCGAACCGTATTTCGACACCGCATCCATTGGGGCTGTCGCGCTGCGTGGTGTGTCTCGACCGGTCGAGATCTTCACCGTGATCCGGGAGCGGCCTGGCTCCCGCCGGGCGACTCCCACCAGCCCGTTCGTCGGACGTTCCCCGGAGCTGATGCGGCTGGAGGCCTTCGTCACCGGAGACGATCGATTGCTGGTCGTGTCGGGCCAAGCCGGATTGGGTAAGAGCCGGTTGATCGCCGAGAGTGCCCGGCGGTACGGGTTTCCGATGATCGTCTGCCGGGGACGCCGGAGCGAACAGGGCACGAGCCTGCACGTCTTTCGGGATCTCATCCAGACCGCCTGTGGTATCGGGGAATCGGACGACCCTGGGGTCCGACTGGCCAAGCTGCGGGTGCGGATCGGGGAGCCGATGACCCGGAACGGCGACCTTCCCTTCCTGTCCACGGCCGTGGGTGTGCCGCTGACCATGCTGGCGACCCCCGCTCCGGTCGACCCGAGCCAGCTGCGTCGGTATGTCCTGGAACTCGTCGCCGACCTGGTCGTCGGCTCCGGTCGGACGGAGCGCACGGTCTTGTTCGTTGACGATGCACAGTGGGCGGATCAGTCGAGTATCGACGTGATCTCGCACCTGCTCGGAGCGCGGCGTGACCGCCTGCGAATTGTCGTCACCGTCCGTGACGGCTTCGAACCGCCATGGCCGGCCGAACGGATGCAACGGTTGTCGCTCGGGCCCCTTTCCCGAACGGAGTCGACCGAACTCGCCGGGCTGACACCGGCGGGTGCCGGATTACCCAGTGCGGATCTGGACGACCTGATCGACCGCAGTGACGGAGTTCCCCTCTTTCTGGAGGAGCTGCTGCGGACCGCCGAGGCTCTCGGGCGGGGCAGCATTGTCCATCGGTCGATCCGCTTCGGTGAGTACCGGATTCCCCCCGCCCTACTGGACCCGCTGCTCGCCCGACTCGCATCTCCTGACGTCGACCTGGAACTGGTCCAACTGGCCGCCACCGTGGGACGCGACGTGGATCCTGAGTTGCTCCGGCGGGTTGCCGGGACCGACGACGAGGAATTCCGCCGCCGGATCGGCACCTTGCTCGCCGCCGGCCTGCTTGAGGACGGCAAGGAGGGGTTGCGATTCCGACACGAGTTGATCCGGGAGGTGGCGTACGAATCCCAGCGTCGTACGACCCGCCGGCACAACCACGGCATGCTCGCCGACCTGATCGGCAGCGGCGGGGATCCGGCCGCGCGGCAGACCCGGGAGCGGGCGACCCACCTGGAGCGGGCCGGGCAGACCGGCGAAGCGGTTGGCGCCCACTTGCAGATCGCCACTGCCGACCAGTTGGTGGGAGCCGACGCCGAGGTCATCAACCGGCTGACGCACACCCTGGATCTGCTGGAACATCTGCCGGAAGGTACAGGCCGATGGCAGACGGAACTCGCCGTTCGGCGCATGCGCAGCTTCAGCGCGGTCGCCGCACGTGGTTATGGAGCCCCCGAGGCTGCCGCCGACCATCAGCGCGGCGCCGACCTGTGCCGCCTGCTCGTCGGTGCCCCGGAGATCGTTCCGACCCTGATCAGTAGCTGGTCCTACTACAGCTTCCGGGGCGAGTTGGATCGCGCGGACCAGATTGGCATGGCGGTGGTCGCGGAGTGCTCGACCGCTGGGGTCCCGACCGTCGTCGGCGAGGTCTGTCTCGGGATCGACAAGTTCTTCCGCGGTCATTTCGACGACTCCGCGCCGCTGCTCGACGCATTCCTGGAATCCACCTGGGCACGTTCAACGGCGGCCGTCGAGATGTCCCAACAGCTGCCCAGTGACGCCCTCGGCGTGGTTGGCGCCCACCGGGCGTTCATCCATTGGGCGCGGGGTGATCCCGCAGCCGCCGCGGGCTGCATCGGCATCGCGCGCGAACGGGCCGAGCGACTCGGCTTCCCGTACGCACCGTTCACCTCGTGCTACATCGATCACTTCGCCGCGCTGATCCAGACCTTGGAGGGCGACCATGACGGTTCGGCCCGAACCGGCGAGCACATGGCCGAACTCGCCGATCGGCATGGCTTCGCCATGTGGCAGCTCACCGCTGCGCTGCACCGGGAATTCGCCGGGATCATGCTCGGCCGTCACGAGCTGATCGATCAGTTGACTGCGCACGTGACGTTCGCGCGGGACGTGGTGGTGGCCGCGGTACACACCCCGTATTGGCTGACCCAGCTGGCGTCAGCCCAGTTGGCGGCCGGCCGGTCCGCGGAGGCCGGACAGACGCTGAACCAGGCCCTCGACATCGCGGACGGCACGGGCAGCCATTTCTACACGGCCGAGACCCTCGGCATTCTGGGTCGGTCACGGCTGCGGGCGGGGGAGCCGACCGCACAGTACGACCTGGCGCGCGCGGCCGACCTCGCCGACCGGCAGGGCGCCCCGGCCCTGGCGGCCCGGGCCCGGCCCATCGAGACCGCGGCAGCGCCGGCATGAAGCGTGTCGCCGTGGTCGGTGGCGGTATTGCCGGCCTGACGGCCGCATGGCGTCTGAGCAGTCGCAAATGCCGTGACGAGTTCGAAGTCACCGTGTATCAGCGCGGTTGGCGGCTGGGCGGGAAGGGTGCGAGTTCTCGAGGCCCGCACGGCCGGATCGAAGAGCACGGTCTGCACGTGTGGCTCGGCTACTACGAGAACGCATTCCGTCTGATGCGTCAGGTCTACCGCGAGAACGATCGTCCGACCACCGACCCGTCGTGCTCCATCACTCGATTCGATCAGGCCTTCGCGCCGATTCGTCGGGTCGGTATCGGTGAGTCGGCTGACGGAAACTGGTCGGACTGGATCGCGGGTTTCAGGCCGCTCGGCGGATCACCGGGCGAGCGGACGACCGAGGGTGAGAACTCCGGAACCCGATTCATCCGGCGCATCCTCGCGTTACTGACCGACTTCGTCGCATCCCTTCCGGAGGACGACACCGACAGCGAGGCATCGGGTCCGGTGGTCCTCAGCGGCTCACCCGACCCGCCCGCACTCCCTCCAGTCGGTCCGCACCGGCTGATCCGGCTGACCGAGATCGGATCGCTGACGGCGGCGCTGCAGATCCTTCGCCTGTTCGACGGGACGAGTCGCCCCGGACGCCAGGCCACCGCCTATGTGCTTGACCGGATCGACGGGGTCCGGGCGGACATCGACGAGCGGCTGGGCCGGCACGCCGACGCGCGCCGAACCCGTGATTTCGTCGATCTGCTGGTCACCTGCCTGCGCGGAGCCGTCCGCGACGGGCTGTTCGCGGATCCGGCCGGTCTGGCTGCGGTCAACGATCTCGACCTCCGTGATTGGCTGCGCCGGCACGGCGCGGCCGCACAAACCTGCGATCAACCACTCATCAAGGCTCTCTACGATCTGGCGTTCGCCTACGAGCACGGCGATTTCGAGCGACCACGGATCGCGGCCGGCCAGGGTCTACTGCTGACCTGGAAAATGTTTCTCGAATACCGTGGCGCCCTCTTCTGGCAGATGCAGGCAGGAATGGGGGACATCGTGTTCGCCCCCCTATATCAGGCGCTCAAGGCCAGAGGGGTCAGATTCGAGTTCTTCCACCGACTCGATCGGGTCCAGTTGTCTGCCGACGGATCCCGGGTCGCTGCGCTGACGTTCGGCCGCCAGGCGGACCTGCGCCAACCGGGGGAGGAGTACCGCCCCCTGATCCGGGTCGGCGGGCTGCCGTGCTTTCCGGCCGAGCCGGACGTGGACCAGTTGATCGGCCCGGTGCCGACCGACCTGGAGAGCCACTGGTCGCAACGCGGATCGGAACGCCCACGACGCCTGACCGCCGGCCACGATTTCGACGACGTGGTGCTGGCGGTGTCGATAGGCATGATTCCCCATTGCTGTCCCGACCTGCTGCGTCGATCTTCCCGCTGGCGAGCCATGGTGAGGCACTCCGCGACCGTCGCGACCCAGTCACTGCAGTTGTGGCTGACCCCGACGGAGGTCGAACTGGGCTGGCCGCACGTGGGTTCCGCGGTCAGCGGGTACCCACCTCCCCTCGACACCTACGCCGGCATGAGCCACCTGATCCCGCGCGAGGAGTGGCCCCCCGGCGGCCGACCCGGGACCATCGCCTATTTCTGCAGCGCGTTGGAGGACGCCTGGGCCGTGGACCCGGACCTGGCCCGAAAGACCGTCAGAGCGAACGCAGTCGATTTCCTGGACAATCGGGTGAGTCACTTCTGGCCCGGCGTGGGTGACCCGGGAGGGGGATTCCGATGGGACGTCTTGCACCCGGCCTGCTCCGGAGCAACGCCGGACCGGCTCGACACCCAATACTGGCGGGCGAATGTGGACCCATCCGACCGTTACGTCCAGTGCCTTCCGGGCAGTGTCCGGCATCGACTAGGCGCCGACGAATCCGGATTCGACCACCTGTTCCTGGCCGGTGACTGGATCGACAACGGTCTCAACGCCGGTTGCATCGAGGCCGCGGTGATCAGCGGAATCCAGGCGGCGAACGCGGTACGCGGCCGACGGCTGACGGCAGGAATGCTCGGTGACTACCGACCCGGGTCGGCATGAGGAACGCGACAGGTCCACCTGGCGAAGGCGAGCAACGTTGGACCGCCAGAGACGCGGCTGACTTCGCCTTCGACCGGCTCCTCGAGGAGATCGAGCCCCGGAGTTCACCCGTCGGTGCGGATTCGGGTCCAGACCCGGAAGCGTCGACCGAGCAGTTCAAAGTCCGGGCGGCCATCGCGCGGGCCGTCGACGGCTACGCCGGCCTGTTCAACAACATTCTTCAGTTCCTTGCCGCCGACGTGACCGGGGTGGTGTTCGACCGATCGACCGGTCGCCGCCCGCCCGAACCTGTCGTACTGGTGGGGCGGCCCGGGGCCAGGACGGGAGCGGTGGTCTGGATCCACAACGTCTCCGGCGCCTTCGTGCCCGAGTTGACCCTGCGCCTGACCGATCTCTGGCACGCCAATGGTTCCCGGCTGACCGCCGACCACGGCGACATCGAGCCGCCGATCCTCGATGGCTCCACCGACCGCCGCCGGACCGCCTGGGTCGGGATCGCCGTGCCTCCGGGAGCAGTCCGCGGCACGTACCACGGTTACGTGCTGGCCGACGGGCTGCCGGACGCCGCGGTCCGCCTGAAACTGGTCGTTCGATGACCGGTATATCGGTCACCGACATCCACGACGGACTGGCCCGGTATTCCCGGATCACCCGGCAGCGGATCGAACGTCACCTGACAGCGGGGCGGCCGCGTCAGTATCTGTACGACCCGATGCGGGACTACCTCGATCGAGGCGGGAAGGGTATCCGCCCCGCTCTGCTGCTGGCCACTTGTGAGGCCTTCGGTCGACCGTGCGAGGCCGCAGCAGGGGCGGCCGCCGCCGTCGAGATGCTGCATACCGCCTTCTTGATCCACGACGACATCGAGGATGACAGCTCGCTGCGCCGGCATAGCCCCACCTTGCACGCCATCCACGGACTGCCGCTGGCCCTCAACGCCGGGGACGCTCTCGCGACGCTCGCGCTGGACCCGATCCGCCAGGACGCCGGCCTAGGACC
Organism: Nakamurella sp.; assembly: GCF_044224575.1. Taxonomy (GTDB): domain Bacteria; phylum Actinomycetota; class Actinomycetes; order Mycobacteriales; family Nakamurellaceae; genus Nakamurella. The sequence continues at coordinate 32,310 of NZ_JBGAKE010000013.1, read as the reverse complement.
GCGCGTCCGCGAGTTGGTGACCTTCGAGCTGATGACGACCATCCGGCACACCACCGAGGGACAGGCGCTCGAGCTCGGCTGGCGGCGCGAGCGGATCGGTGATCTCGCACCCATCGACTACATCGCCCTGGCCGGCAAGAAGACCTGCTGGTACACCACCGTCCTGCCGATCCGACTGGGCGCGATCATCGGGTCTCACGGCACCGCGCAGCTGGCCGCGCTGAGCCGATTCGCCTTCTACCTCGGCCTCGCCTTCCAGACCAGGGACGACCTGCTCGACGTGGAGCAGCGGGAGTCGCCGGACAAGATGCCGTTCGACGACATTCGCGAGGGCAAGCACACTCTTCTGCTGATCCATCTACTGGCCAGGGCCGACGACGCCGACCGGACCTGGTTGCGCGGGTTCCTGGGCCTCCACCAACGGGACCGCACGCCCGACGACTGCACCCGGGTCGCAGGGATGCTGCGCGGATATGGAAGCGTTGACTACGCAAGGGGATTCGCCGAGGAGATGGCGACCGCCGCCCGTGCGGAGTTTGCCCGGGCATATGCGCAGGCACCGGCCCGGACCCGCTTGGCGTTCGTCCGGCACATGATCGACTACATGCTCCAGCGCGAAAACTAGCTGGGCGCTCGCGGTCCGGCCGAGGTCTTGTCCGGTGGCAACGAGGATTGCGGCACGATAGCCGGTCGGCCCGCGGTGCGCTGTCACCACGAGCACAGCCGGTCTGTCACCTGCCCGGCTGGTCGGATCACCTCGGATCACTATCTTCATTTTCGGCACGATTTTCCGAAGCGGTGACGGCAAATCGTGGGCCTACTGGAATTTGTTGATCGAGGAGGTGGATCATGGGGCCGTGATGGGATGTGGGGGACAAGCCAGCCATTCAACAGAACACCCACACAAATGGAAAGGTACAACAATGAGCCACTTCTTCGTCGTCATCTCACCCAACGGTGCAAATGTTCCGAATGCCAAGGTGATCACGGCCGCCATGACCGCCGCCGGTGGATCCGTGACCGGGATCACCCAACCGGGCACGTCCGCCAGGGTCGACTACACCGGCGATGTCGTGCACAGCACGTTCGCGAACGCGCTGGCCCGCGCGGCCGGCAAGAAGCCGACCAACTGGGAATTCGCGTGGGGCGACGGATCCTCCGATGCTCTGGTGGCCGACCCGACCGGTTACCAGATCACGATCACGATGCCCCAGAGCTCGCTGGACAGTCTTGTCAACGAGAACGCCTTTCTGTACGCCTTCAAGGCGGTGCAGTCGGAGCAGCCCGCCTCGGGCGCACCGCTCGTCTGGTTCAAGCTGGGCGCGCCAGGGTATTCGCTGGACACGGTTCTGAACTGGCAGGTCCAGTACCAGGCCTACACGTCGACGAATACCATCGTGCCGAACGGGCAGGTCACCGCCAGCTTCAACGCCGACATCGACCTCGGTCAGGCCCTGCACGTCACCGGGGTCGGTGGGGACGGGCAGGTCAAGGACGACGGGACACCCAAGGCGCTGACCATCGCGAACGACACGACCACGCCATTCACCTGCGGAATCTCCGCCCCGGCCGTCACGCCGGCCGGCCCGGTGTCGAATCCGATTTGCGCCTTTCCTCTCTATGGGGAGAGCGGTGACGTCTTCGTGCCGATCGAGAAGGTCCTGCTGATGTTCTCGACCAAGGAGGTCGACACCGGCACGGTGATCGAGCAGTCCTACAGCGCCGGCGTGTTGGTGGACGTGACCGGCGGCATCCCCCGCACCGTCAACTTCGATATCAACGGCGGCTGGGCGTGGGATGGCGGACGCTGGGCCGTCAGCATTCCCTTCAATGAACAGCTCGTCCCGCTGCTCATCGAGCCCTCGTCGAACGTGTCAGCTCCGGCGGAGCGGCTGGCGAGCTGACCCCGGACCCGTCCCGTCCATCCGATGGTCCGGTTCATCGGGCGCCGCCCGTCGACGAGTCGACGGGCGGCGCCTCCAGCGCCCAGGGAGTAATCATGGAACAGTTCCAGGCGACGATTTCGATCCCGCAGGTCGATCTCCAGGATCTGCAGTCGGACGGAGCCCACCTCTATGTCTTCCGTCGCGTGCTGTCTGCGGATACCGCGGGAAGGCCTGTCCTGTGGAGCGACGTGGCCTATTCCGAGACGACCACGGTGCAGTGGTCGGACGGACTCCAGGCCTATACCTCGGCGGGGCCGATCGTGGGCGGTGACCAGGTCCACCCCGGATTCGCCGTCACGGTCGCACCGGGCCAGCTGCTCACGGTGGACGGCACCGGCTGCGGGCAGGTCACCGCGAACGGCCACCCTGGCGTTGTATCGATTCTTAACGAATCGACTCGGCAGTTCGACTGCGGACTCTCGGCCGCGTTGGGCAGCGGACCGGTGCCCTTCTGTGTAGGCCCGCTCGGCGGTTCCGATCTCCAGATCCTGCAGCCCGCGCCGACCATCCTCCTGTTGTTCTCGACCCGGATCGTCGAACCCGGAACCGTGATCACCGACTTCTACGACGGAATTGCGCAGACCGCATACAGCCCGGCTGTTCTGATCGACTTCGCGACCGGAAATCGGCGCGCCCTCGCATACGCGTGCGCACAGGGGTGGTCGTGGGGCAAATACACCTGGGCCCGCCAGGTAGCGGCCGGGACCGATCTGGTCCCCTTGCTCGTGGTGCGGCCGACCTCGTCCGGTCTCTGATCCGCCCGGCGGCGAGCCCGACTGCCGTTGGGCAGCACCCCGGAGTCATGGCACCATCGGCGGGGTGAGCACCAGCCCCGAGGAACAGCGCCTGCGGGATCTAGTGCTGCTACGGCAGGTGCGGGACCGGATCGACCGGGAGTACGCCCAGCCGCTGGACGTGCCGGCGTTGGCCCGTGGGGTGAGCATCTCGGCCGGGCACCTGAGCCGGCAGTTCAAGCAGGCGTTCGGCGAGTCCCCGTATTCCTATCTCATGACCCGGCGCATCGAGCGGGCCAAGGCGCTGCTGCGGCGCGGCGACCTGACCGTCACCGACGTCTGTTTCGCCGTCGGCTGCTCCTCACTCGGCACGTTCAGCACCCGGTTCACCGAGTTGGTCGGCGTCCCGCCGAGCGTCTACCGGGAGCAGGCGGCCCGGGGGACGGGGGAGTTGACGGGTGAACTGCCCTCGTGTGTGGCCAAGCAGGTCACCAGACCGATCAGGAATCGAGAAGCCCGCCCGGCGGCCCCCGAACTAGCGTGAGCGCCATGGACATCACCATTCACTACGCCTTCCTCCCGCACACCGACGCCGACGCCGCGCTGGCCTTCTGGTGCGGCACGCTCGGCTTCGAGCTGCGCAACGACGTCGGCTACGAGGGCCTGCGCTGGCTCACCGTCGGCCCGCCCAATCAGCCCGAGACGTCCATCGTGCTGCACCCGCCGGCCGCCGATCCCGGCATCACCGACGAGGAGCGTCGGGTGGTGCTGGAACTCATCGCCAAGGGCAGCTACGGCTCGCTGGCGCTGGCCACCAAGGATCTCGACGGGCTGTTCGACAAGCTGCAGGCCAGTGGCGCCGACGTGGTCCAGGAGCCGACCGACCAGCCCTGGGGGGTCCGGGACTGCGCGTTCCGCGACCCGACCGGCAACATGATCCGCATCAACGAAGTCAGCTGAGCCGGCCGTGTGCGCCGACCCGCGCTCGCCGATCTGGCGCCGTCGGGACACCGAACGCCGGCTCGCCCACGACGTCGACGTCTGGGTGTCCAGCGCGTCCCCGGACGGCACGCCCTACCTGGTGCCGCTGTCGTTCGACTGGGACGGCACGGCAGTGCTGCTGGCCACCCTCGCCGACAGCCCGACCGGGCGGAACCTGGCCGCCACCGGACGGGCCCGGCTGGGCCTCGGTCCGACCCGCGACGTGACGATGATCGATGCCGACGTCGAGATGGTCGGCGCGGTCCCGCCGCAGGAGGGCGATCGGTTCGCCGCCCGGACCGGCTTCGACCCCCGGACCGAACCGGCGCGGTACCGGTGGTTCCGGGCGACTCCCACCCGGGTTCAGGCCTGGCGGGAGGCCGACGAACTGCCCGGCCGCGACCTGATGCGCGCCGGGCATTGGGTGGCCTGACCCGGTCCCGCTGCCGCTGTCGGAGCCATCGGGTAGACACGACAGTTGCCGGCCACCCCGCACGGATGGAGACATGACGATGAGCAGCGCCCCCACCGCCGACCCCGAACCGTCGCTGCATGCGGCGGACAGCCACGACCTGATCCGGGTGCACGGCGCGCGGGTGAACAACTTGAAGGACATCAGCGTCGAGATCCCCAAGCGCAGGCTGACCGTCTTCACCGGGGTGTCCGGGTCGGGCAAGTCGTCGCTGGTGTTCGGCACGATCGCGGCCGAGTCGCAGCGGCTGATCAACGAGACGTACAGCACCTTCGTGCAGGGCTTCATGCCGACGCTGGCCCGGCCCGACGTGGACGTGTTGGACGGGTTGACCACGGCCATCATCGTGGATCAGGAGCGGATGGGGGCGAACCCGCGGTCGACGGTCGGTACGGCCACCGACGCCAACGCGATGCTGCGGATCCTGTTCAGCCGGCTCGGCGAGCCGCACATCGGCTCGTCCCAGGCGTTCTCCTTCAATGTCGCCTCGGTCAGCGGAGCGGGCGCGGTAACGGTGCAGAAGGGCGGCGTGCAGACCAAGGAGCGTCGGGAATTCAGTATCACCGGCGGCATGTGCCCGCGCTGTGAGGGCATGGGCCGGGTCAACGATTTCGACCTGACTGCGTTGTACGACGCGAGCAAGTCGCTCAACGAGGGTGCGCTGACCATCCCCGGGTACTCCATGGAAGGCTGGTACGGCCGGATCTATCGCGGCTCCGGATTCTTCGACCCGGACAAGCCGATCAGCAAGTACAACAAGCGCGAGCTGGCGGACCTGCTGTACAAGGAGCCGACCAAGATCAAGATCGAGGGCATCAACCTGACCTACGAAGGGTTGATCCCCAAGATCCAGAAGTCCTTCCTGGCCAAGGATGTCGAGGCGATGCAGCCGCACATCCGCGCGTTCGTCGAACGGGCGATCACCTTCCAGACCTGCCCGGAGTGTCACGGCACCCGGCTCAACGAGGGGGCCCGGTCGTCGAAGATCAAGGGCATCAACATCGCCGAGGCGTGTGCGATGCAGATCTCCGATCTCGCCCAGTGGGTGCGCGGCCTGGCGGAGCCGTCCGTGGCGCCGTTGCTGACGGCACTGGGGGAGACCCTCGACTCGTTCGTCGAGATCGGCTTGGGCTATCTGTCCCTGGAACGCCCCTCGGGCACGTTGTCCGGGGGAGAAGCCCAGCGCACCAAGATGATCCGGCATCTGGGCTCATCGCTGACCGACGTCACCTATGTGTTCGACGAGCCGACCATCGGCCTGCACCCGCACGACATCGCGCGGATGAACGAACTGCTGCTGCAGTTGCGGGACAAGGGCAATACCGTCCTCGTCGTCGAGCACAAGCCCGAAGCGATCGTGATCGGTGACCATGTCGTCGATCTCGGTCCCGGGGCCGGGTCGGGCGGCGGCGAGGTGGTCTTCGAGGGCACCGTCGACGAGCTGCGCGGCTCGGGCACGCTGACCGGCCGGCACCTGGACGACCGGGCGACGCTCAAGGCGTCCGTCCGCACGTCCTCCGGCGCGCTGGAGATTCGCGGCGCCGACACCAACAACCTGCAGCGGGTCGACGTCGACGTGCCGCTGGGCGTGCTCGTGGTCGTCACCGGGGTGGCCGGCTCCGGCAAGAGCTCGCTGATCCACGGCTCGCTGTCGAAACGGGACGGCGTGGTGACGGTCGACCAGGGCGCCATCAAGGGATCGCGCCGCAGCAACCCGGCCACCTACACCGGGCTGCTGGAGCCCATCCGTAAGGCCTTCGCCAAGGCCAACGGCGTCAAGCCGGCCCTGTTCAGCGCCAACTCGGAGGGCGCCTGCCCGAACTGCAACGGCGCCGGCGTGATCTACATGGACCTGGCCATGATGGCCGGGGTCGCGACGCGGTGTGAGGTGTGCGAGGGCAAGCGGTTCCAGGCCGAAGTGCTCGAGTACACCTTCGGTGGAAAGAACATCAGCCAGGTGCTGACCATGTCGGTCGCCCAGGCCGAAGAGTTCTTCGCCACGGGCGAGGCGAAACTGCCCGCGGCACACAAGATCCTGGCCGCGCTGGCCGACGTCGGTCTGGGCTACCTGACCCTGGGGCAGCCGCTCACCACGCTGTCCGGCGGTGAACGGCAACGGATCAAGCTGGCCACGCACATGGGGGAGAAGGGAGGCGTCTACATCCTCGACGAGCCCACCACCGGCCTGCACCTGGCCGACGTGGAGAATCTGCTCGCCCTGCTCGACCGGCTCGTCGACGCCGGCAAATCGGTCATCGTCATCGAGCACCACCAGGCCGTCATGGCCCACGCCGACTGGATCATCGATCTAGGGCCCGGTGCCGGGCACGACGGCGGCCGGATCGTCTTCCAGGGGGCGCCGGCCGACCTGATCGCCGACCGGTCCACCCTCACCGGTCAGCACCTGGCCGAGTACATCGGTCACTGAGTTTCTCGTCGGCGGCCGGCATCCGGCCGGCCGCCCCATCCGAAGGGAGCCCGCCCATGGGCATCGCCATTCGCAGCGTCGTGGTCCCGGTCGGCGATCTGGCCGCCGCCAAGAACGTCTATACCGCCCTGTACGGGGCGCCGCACACGGACACCCCGTACTACGTCGGCTACAACGTCGACGGGTTCGAGGTCTCGCTCGCCCCGCAGGAACAGACCGGCGGTCCGGTCGCCTACACCGACGTCGACGATCTCGACGGAGTGCGGGAGACGCTGCTCGCGGCGGGTGCCACCGAGCGCAGCGCGCCACGTCAGGTCGCGCCCGGGGCGCGGGTGTGCGTGCTGGCCGACGCCGACGGCAACCCGATCGGCCTGCGCGGCGCGTGACCGGACCGCCGACACAGGCCCCGTGGCCCAGGCCGTTGGGCGTCAGCCGGGACTCGGCCTGATCCTGCTCCGCCTCGACCGTGCCCAACGGGTGCCTCCGTGCATCCGAGCACGGCCCTCTCGCACCGGTCGTCCCGGTCACGACGGCGGGAGGCCGTCGTCGTGACCTGACCGACCGGAACGACAGGGCCAGACCCAGGACGGCATGCCTTCGTGTCTGAACCGGCGGAAGGTGGCGTCAGCGGGCCAGGGCGTCCCATTGCGCGGAGTGCCGGAGCTTCGCCTTGAGCAGCTTGCCGCCGGCGTTGCGCGGGAGCGGCTGGTGGAGGACCTGCACGTACTGCGGGACCTTGTAGTCCGCGAGCTGCACGCGGCAGTGCGCGATGACGTCGTCGACGACGATCTCGCCGCTGTCGCTGTAGAGCACCACGCCGACCTTCTCGCCCATCACGTCGTCGGGTACCGCGATCGCCGCTGCTTCGGTGACACCCGGTGCGCCGAGCAGGGCGGCCTCCACCTCCAGGCTCGAGATGTTCTCTCCACCGCGGATGATGATGTCCTTGCTCCGATCGATGATGTGCACGCGTCCGGCGTCGTCGACACGAACGATGTCGCCGGTGTGGAGCCAGCCTCCGGCGAACGTCTCCGCGTTCGCCTCGGGGCGGTTCCAGTAGCCCGCGGTGACGTTCGCGCCCCGAGCGACGAGCTCGCCCACCATGGGCTCGTCATCGTTGAGGGGTATCACCCCGAGGTCGATCGACGGGACCGCGTAGCCGATCGAGTCGGCGTGCTCGACGGCGTCCTCGTGCGGTAGGACGGTCATCAGTGAGGCTGACTCGGTCATCCCGTAGCCATTGAAGACCCGGGCGTCCGGGAAGCCCTTCTGGATCTGCGCCACCAGGCTCGGTGCAACCGGCGCGCCACCGTAGCCAACCCAGCGGACGCGGGACACGTCGATCCCGTCGAACTCCTTGTTGCGCAGAATCAGTGAGTAGATCGCCGGCACGGACACCATGAAGGTGATCCGCTCCTCCTGAAGTGTCTGGAGGAGCTGCGACTGGTTGAAGGCGGGAAGGATCACTGAGGTGCCCCCCACGTACACCGCGGCAAGGAGCTGCGTGTTGCATCCCGTGACGTGGAAGAGCGGAACCGAGATGAGCGTTCGCATGCCGGCTCCCGCGTTCGCGGGGATCCCGATCGTCGTCGAGACGTTGACGGCGTTGGTCAGGAAGGCCGTATGCGTCGTGGGGACGGCCTTGGGATGGCCGGTCGTCCCGGAGGTGTAGAAGAAGGCGGCGACGTCGTCGCCGGTCAGGTGGTCATCGACGTGGGCCGCGCCGCTCGGCAGGTCCGAGTCCGCCGCTAGGTCGAGCTTCACCCCGGCGTCCTCCAGCATGAAGGCGACCTCCGACTCCGACGACCGGGTGTTCGTCGCGACGGCGATGGCGCCCGCCATGAGCGTCCCCCAAAAGGCCGTGACCCAGGTGATTCCCGCCGGGTACCGGATGGCGACGCGGTCGCCCTTCGTGATCCCGAGATCACGCAGACCCCCGGAGACGCGTGCGGCCCGCTCCCAGAGCTCGAGGTAGGTGAACCGCTCTCCGCCGATCTCGACGACCGCCTCCACGTCAGGGGTCTGCTCGACCCGGCTCCTGAGCAGTGCGACCAGGGACGAGGTCAACTCCACGTACCGCGGACCCCGCTCACCGACGTCCACTCCCGTCCGGGGGTAGGGGTTGAGCGTTCGAGGAATCGGGATGATCGAACTCATGGCGGGAGTCCTCTCTGGAAGGGCGACGGGGATGTTCCCTGAGTCAATCGGGGTGCGCGGTCCTGGTCTCGCCGTCCTGCGCACTGCCCTGTCGTGAACGCGCACATCATGGCGACGGAGCCGGCCACGGTCACGACTGGTCAGATTTCTGTCCTGTGGTAGCGTCCAATTGGGTGAGGGCCATGTACAGGGTTGCCACGTTTGACGCCCGGCCGGACGTCGCCGACTCGCTCGAAGCGTGGCGTGACTGGTGCTCAGGAATCCATGGGAAGCTGCAGATTTCGCTGGATAGCGAGACCTTCCGAGGTCGGACCGCTCGCCAGCGCACCGAAACCTATGAGCTCGTCAACTGGTGCAGCGACGCCGAGGTCATCGCGAGGTCGAGCCGAGACATCAAGCGCGACGAGCGCGGCAGCTACGAGATCCTGGTCCCGCTCCACGGCGACCAGCATGTCGGTTGGGCGGCCGGCGACCATCAGATGACGCCGGGTTCCATGGCACTTCTCCCCGTCGACTCACCCTTCCGCCTCGCCCATGCCGCGGGTGCCTCTGCCGTCACCCTCATCGTGCCGGCTTCGCGCCTGGACGATCGGTTGGGTCGCTTCGACGCAGGCCGGTCACCGCAGATCCTCGGAGCGACGGGGCTCCCGCGGGTGTGCCGGGATCTTCTGGTCAGCCTGCACGAGTCCCGTGCGGACCTCTCCGCCAGCCAGTTCGACCTGGTCTGTGACCGGGTCGTGGATCTGATGAGTCTTGCGCTGCGCAGCGACCCGGTGGTGTCGGTCGAGTCCGGTTCGGACGCCGTCTTCTTGGCTGTGCGTCACCATATCCGCGAGAACGCCACCGATCCCGAGCTGTCCGTCCGGTCCGTCGCGGTGGCCGTCAACTGGTCCGCCCGCTACATCCAGGCCGCGCTCGCTCGCCAGGGCACGACCGCGACCGAGCTGATCAGGACCGAGCGCCTGGAGCTGGCGCGCACCCGCCTGATGAGCCCGGGCTTCGCCGATCAGAACGTCGCAGCCGTGGGAGCCTCGGTGGGGTTCGGCTCGGCGAGTGCCTTCACCGCCGCCTTCCGCCGGCATTTCGGTGTCACGCCGAGCGACCTCCGCGCCGGGAGTCAGCACTCCGCGTAGAGGACAGTTCGGCGAGGCGCATCGGTCGCTCGTTGTCCCATTGGGTATGCGCATCCGCGACAGACCTGTGCGGATCAACGCCAGACGCCGCAGGCCGGCACCGGCTTCACTGGATGCAGCGGGTGACGGAGGCGGTGGTGCTCCCGCCGCTGGTGCCGCAATCCCGACGCCATCAGGCGATCAATCAGGACGGAGACTCCGATGCGCTGTCGCACACCGTTCGGCGCGTACGAGGCGATCGAGCAGCAGCTGAACCCGCGGCTGAAAGCGGTGATGGACACCGACGAATTCGCCCGAGCGTTGAGCATCGCACATACCTGGAGGGACGTCGTCGGTCGCGCGGTCGGCAGTGTGAACGTCCGGCTCCTGCACGCCGTGAGCATGCCGTCGAACTCCGATGTCACTCGCCTGAGCCGCCACATCGGCGAGCTGGACCGCGAGGTTCGAATGCTGCGCCATGAGCTGACGCACCGGGACGGTGGTTCGCATGTCTCCTGATCAGGAGTCGACGCTCGACCGCGTCCGGCGCGAGATCGAACGCACGGGGCTGCGGGCCCGGAACGGCATCCGCATCTTCTCGGGTTCGGCGAACCCCTCGGTCGGTCAGACGCCGAAGGACACCGTGTGGACCTTTGGCCGCGCGGAACTGTGGCACTACCGCAGCGACGCCGTCCGGTACGACACGCCGATCCTGATCGTCCCGAGTCTGGTCAGCCGCAGCTATCTGATCGATCTGACGCCCGGGAACAGCTTCATCGAATCGCTGGTGGAGGCCGGCCTCGATGTCTACATGCTCGACTGGGGCGTGCCGGACGAGCGGGACGCGGCCAACCGCTTCGAGGACTACGTCGACCTTGCGATCCCGGCGGCTCTGGAGCAGATCCGCCGTCGGTCGAACGCGGACCGCGTGAATCTCCTCGGATACTGCTTCGGCGGCGTCCTGACCCTGATGCATGCCGCGCACCATCGGGACTCGCCGTTGCGGAGCCTCACCGTTGTCGCATGTCCGGTCGATTTTACCAAGCTCGGAACCCTTGTCGACATCATGGGCAGGACCGAGCTCGAGGTCGAGGACATGATCGGTGAAGACGGCAACATCCCGGCCGGTGTGATCAGGCAGGGGTTCCGGACGCTGTCCCCCATGGGAGACATCACCACGTACGTCACGTTGCTGGAGCGGATGTGGAGTGACGAGTTCGTCGCCACCCACCAAATGATGACGCGATGGGCGACCGACCACATCCCGTTCCCCGGGACCACGATGCGCCAGGCCCACACGATGCTGGTCCGCGACAACGGGCTGATGGAAGGCACTATCGAGCTCGGTGGAGATCGAGTGACCCTGCGCGACATCGAGGTCCCCTTCCTTGCGGTGCTGGGCACTCGCGACACCGTCATCCCGGAGGCTGCGACAGCCCCCGTCATGGATCTCGTCGGCTCGTACGACAAGGAGATCCTCCGCCTGGACGGCGGCCACGTGGGGCTCATTGTCGGCAAGGGAGCACAGCGAAGCACCATCCCGACCATCATCGATTTCCTGCGAAAGCGAAGCGAGTCAACGGCATGAACATCCGACCTCTCACGCCCGCCGACACGGCACAGCTGGCGACGTTCTTCGGCGCCCTCTCCGAGCGCGATCTGACGCTGATCCGCGAGGAGCTGTCCGACCGGACCGCGGTGGCGGAGCTGGTCAAGGGGGGATCGTGCTGGGTCGCGGTCGACGAGGTCTCGACGATCGTCGGCTATGTGAGCGTCGCGCGCCTGCCCGGGTGGTCCGACCACGTCGGTGAGCTGCGCCTCGTGGTGGGCCCGCACCAGCGCGGCCGCGGGATCGGGCGAGACCTGGCGCAGCACGCCCTCGCGCACAGCCTCGCAACAGGCAGCAGCAAGGTGATCGTCGAGCTGACCGCCGATCAGGAGGGCGCCATGACGATGTTCGCGAACCTCGGATTCACCGGCGAAGCACTCCTGCGAGGCCACATCCGGGACCGCGGCGGGCGCTTCCAGGATCTGATCGTGCTCGCCCATCACGCCCACGAGAACTGGTCCGCCATCGATGCAGTCGGGATCGCCGACATCATCCACCTGGAAGGAACAGCACCATGAATCCGCACGAGAGCGTCACGCCGACGACCCCGGACAAGGCGCCCGGGGTCCTGCTGCTGGGCACCGACTTCATCCGCGGCATCGTCGAGTTCGGCTCGATGTCCCTCACCTGGCCCGTGCTGCTGAGTGCCCCGCGCGGCGACGACCACCCGGTGCTGGTGATCCCCGGTCTGGGCGCCGGGGACATCTCCACCTCGGCACTTCGCAAGTATCTCTCCGCCCTGGGCTACCACGCCCACGGCTGGGGGCTCGGCACCAATATCGGTCCCACCGCCAAGATCTCGACCGGAGCACGGACCAGACTGCGTGAGCTCTACGAGCAGGAGAGCCGAACGGTGACCGTGATCGGCTGGAGCCTGGGGGGCCTGTTCGCCCGCCGGCTCGCCCGCGAGATGCCCGAGATGGTGCGCCAGGTCATCACCCTCGGAAGCCCCATCCGCATCCGGACCCATGATCACAGCCACGGTCGCCGGCTGTACGCGATGTTCGAAGGGCGCCACGTCGAGACGTTCGACATGCCGCTCGAGGAGGGACTGCCCACGCTGCCGATGCCCACCACGTCCATCTACAGCCGTCGGGACGGCATCGTGTCGTGGCACGCCTGCCTGGACGTCGTCACGGAACGCTCCGAGAACATCGAGGTGCGTTCGGCCCACGTGGGGTTCGGATACCAGGCAGCCGCCCTGTACGCGATGGCGGACAGGCTGGCCCAGCCCGAGGGGCACTGGGAGCCGTTCGTCCCCCCGCGCTGGGCCCGCCGGACTTATCCGTCGCCGGCCGAACGCGTCGTCGCAGCCCACGCGACAGGTGATTGAGAGCGCATCACAGGTCCGCCACTATCGCCGCCCACCGACGGCCCGATGTCTGCGTCACCGTGCCACCCGATCCGCCGTCAGCCGACGGCCACCACCAGAGCCGAGGGACAAGAGATCCAGATGAGTACTCGAACATTCACCACGATCGTCTCCGAGCAGTCGTTCACCGAAGGTCCGAGGTGGCACGAGGGAAGGCTATGGTTCTCCGACTTTTACACCAACCGGGTGATGTCCGTGCTCGAGGACGGCGCAGACCTGCGCCTTGAGGCAAAGGTTCCCGGTCAGCCTTCCGGCCTCGGCTGGCTGCCCGACGGGAGCCTGCTCATCGCTTCGCAGCACGACCGCCTCGTGGTGCGGCGAGAGCCGGACGGCACGCTGGTGACGCATGCCGACGTGTCCGATCTGATCACCCACCACGTCAACGACATGGTCGTCGATGACCGGGGCCGTGCCTACGTGGGCAGCTTCGGCTTCGACCTGATGGGCGGCGACTCGGTCACCTCGACGAACCTGGTGCGCGTCGATCCCGACGGCAGCGTCACCGAGGTCGCCGACGACCTTTGGTTCCCCAACGGGATGGCCATCACCGCTGATGGCCGGCTGCTCATCGGGGAGTCCTTCGGTAACCGGGTCACGTCCTTCGACATTGCGGACGACGGGTCGCTCTCCCGTCGCGGGGTCTGGGCCTCCTTCGGTCCGGAGCCGGTCGAGGACGCCCTCGCACCGGCCATGGCACGCCTGGTGATCGCACCTGACGGCTGTGCCCTCGACGCTGACGGCACCCTCTGGATCGCCGACGCCATCGGCGCTCGGGTGGTACACGTCGCCGAGGGCGGCGACATCCTCGACGAGGTCAGCACTTCCATCGGAGTCTTCGCCTGCGCCCTCGGCGGACACGACGGTCGCACCCTGTTCCTGTGCACGGCCCCCGACTTCATGGAGACCAACCGCAGGCCCGTTCGCGAGGCGCAGATCCTCAGCACCCGGCTGGATTCGCCGGCGATGTGAGTCCATGGCGGTGGCCGAAGGGCTCCCAGGGCGGTCGGTCACCGCAACGGAGGCACGAGTGGCTGCTGCTCCGCCACAATCGGTTCGACCGAAGATTCGACCGGCGAGGAGCTGGCATGCGCATGAGTCACGTCCTGGACGCCGTGCTGGCCGACCTGAGCGCCGAGAGCGAGGTCCTCGAGGCGATGGTGAGCGGTCTCGACGACGACGGGTGGCGTACGCCGACCCCGGCTGCCGGCTGGACCGTCGCAACCCAGATCGCCCACCTCGCGTGGACCGACGAGGCCGCCGTTGCCGCGGCCACCGACAGGGAGGCATGGGAGGCCCTGGTGCGGCGCGCCCTGGGCGACCCGGAGGGGGTCGTCGACCTCGAGGCGCACAACGGCGCCGCGGTCGCCCCGGCCGACCTGCTCGCCCGCTGGGTCACGGCGCGAACCGCTGTGCCGCAGGCGCTCCGTGACTACCCCGACGGCCAGAAGGTGCCGTGGTTCGGTCCGTCGATGAGCCCGACATCGATGGCGACGGCACGGTTCATGGAGACCTGGGCGCACGCACTCGACGTGGCCGAGGCGCTCGGGATCGAGGTCGAACCGACCGACCGGATCCGGCATGTCGCCCACATCGGCGTGCGCACCCGCAACTTCGCGATGGGGCTGCACGGCCTCGAGCCGCCGGCGGGGGAGTTCCGGATCGAGCTGACCGCGCCCTCCGGTGAGATGTGGACGTGGGGCCCCGAGGACGCGGCGCAGTCGGTCCGAGGCCCCGCGTACGACTTCTGCCTCCGGGTGACCCAGCGCCGCCACCGTGACGACCTGTCCCTCGTTGCCGCGGGCTCCGACGCGGACCGTTGGCTCGACGTGGCGCAGACTTTCGCCGGCCCGCCCGGAGGCGGGCGGGAGGCACGGGCGTGAGTGCATCCTTCGGGAGCGGAAGCCGCAGGCGGCTCGGCGCCACGGTGGCTCCGGGCCCGCCGAGCGCCACCGGACCATCCTCACCGGCACCGGTTACCGGTGACGGGCTCGCAGGCTCGCGCCAGCGCGGTCAGACGAAGGCGCTGACGCCGGTGATGTCCCTTCCGACGATGAGGGTCTGGATGGTTTCGGTGCCCTCGTAGGTGTGGATGGCCTCGATGTCGGCCATATGCCGGATCACGTGGTAGTCGAGCAGGATCCCGTTGCCGCCGAGCAGGTCACGAGCCTCGGCGATCACCTGGCGGGCCTTGCTGGTGTTGTTCATCTTGGCGATCGCAGCGATAGTGTCGGTCAGCGCGCCGTCGTTCTGCAGCCGGCCGAGCTGCCTGCAGATCAACTGCATGGAGCAGACCTCGGCCAGCATTTTGACCAGGCGGCTCTGCACAATCTGGAAGTTGACCAGGGTCTTGTCGAACTGCTCGCGCTGCTGGCAATAGGCCAGCGCAATGTCGTAGGCGGCGACGGCGTGTCCGAGCGCACCCCAGGCAACGGCGTTGCGGGTGCCGGCCAGCACCCGGGCGGTGTCCTTGAAGCTCCTTGCGCCGGGCAGCCGGTTGGACTCGTCGACCCGGACGTCGGTGAGCCGGAGATGGCCCTGCCAGATGGACCGCAGCGAGCCCTTGCCGTCGATCCGATCGGCGCGGTAACCCGCTGTGCCCTTCTCCACCAGAAAGCCTTTGACCTGGCCGTCGGCGGTATCCCGCGCCCACACCACGATCACGTCGCCGACGGTGCCATTGCCGATCCACTTCTTCTCGCCGTTGATCGTCCATGTGGCACCGTCGCGGGTGGCGGTGGTCTCCAGGGCGACCGCGTCCGAGCCATGCTTGGGCTCGGTCAGCGCGAATGCGCCGAGCGTGGTGACCTTGGCCATGTCCGGTAGCCACCGTTGCTTCTGTTCCGGTGAACCGAGCATCGCAATGGACTGCATCGCCAGGCCCGCCTGCACGCCGACGAACGTGCCGATGCTGCCGTCGCCGCGGTTCAGCTCCATGTGCACCAGGCCGGCCGCGACCGGACTCATCGGTGGGCAGCCGTAGCCCTCGATGCCGTCTCCGACCAGGGCCAGCTCGCCGAGTCGGTGCAGCAGGGGCCAGGGCAGCTCGGCCTTCTCCCAGTAGTCGCCGATCACTGGCAGGACCTCGTCGTCGACGAAATCCCGTGCGCGTCGCCAGATCGCCAGTTCGTCGGGGGTGAGTTGGTCGGCGATCCGGAAGTAGTCCGTGTTCAGCGAGCGGCCGATGTTTCGGTACTGCAGCGGGTTGTGGGACTGTCCTGGTGCGGTCATGGTGGATCCCTCACTTCTCGAAGGCCTAGGTGCCGGGGGCGGGCGAGCGGTCGGCTGACGAACTGGCCGGCTTCGACGGCCGGGGTCATCGGTACAGAACGACCACCTCGGCGACGCACGCCGGCCGCACGCTGCCCTCGATCTGGATGGTCAGGGTGAGTACAGCCTCGACCATGTCTCCCCGCGCCTGCGCCGCGGTCAGTTGCAACCCCGCCCGCAGCCGGGCGCCGACCGGGACCGGCGCCGGAAATCTGACCTTGTTCAGGCCGTAGTTCACAGCCATCTGGACGCTGTCGACCTGCAGGATCTCGGCGATGAAGACCGGCGCGAGGGACACCGTCAGGTAGCCGTGGGCAATGGTCGTGCCGAACGGGCCGGCCTTGGCGCGCTCCGGGTCGGCGTGGATCCACTGGTGGTCGTCGGTAGCATCGGCGAACAGGTCCACCTGCTGCTGGGTGATCGTCCGCCAGTCGCTGGTGCCCAGATCGGGATGGTCCACGGCCAAGGCCAACAGATCGATCGGTGCGGCCACCCGGGTCGTCATGGTTCATGCCCTTCAAATCCAGAAGCACTGTGGGTGAAAACTTTCAGTAGGGATCAGCTGAGCCGCTCGATGATCATGGCCATACCCATGCCCCCACCGACGCACATGGTCTCCAGACCGATCTGCTTGTCGTTCCATCGCAGGCTGTTGATCAGGGTGGTGGCGATGCGGGCTCCGGTCATGCCGAACGGGTGGCCCAGCGCGATGGCGCCGCCCTGGACGTTGAGCCGGTCGAGGTCGATACCCAGCTCCCGGTAGGAAGGAATGACCTGGGCGGCGAACGCCTCGTTGATCTCGGCCAGATCGATGTCGGCGATGCTCATGCCGGCCAGAGAGAGCGCGTTGCGGGTGGCCTCGACCGGACCCAAACCCATGATTTCCGGGGACAGCCCGGACACCCCGGTGGACACAATCCGAGCCAGTGGGGTCAGGCCCAACTCCCGAGCCTTCCGATCGGAGGTGATGATCAAGGCGGCGGCCCCGTCGTTGAGCGGGCAGGCGTTGCCTGCCGTGACCCGACCGTCCGGGCGGAACGCCGGGGCGAGGGTGGCCAATCCGGTGGCGGTCGTCCCGGGACGGGGGCTGTCGTCTGCGTCGATCACGGTTCCGTCGGGGAGTGTGACCGGAGTGATGTCTGCGGACCAGAATCCGTCGGCGGCGGCCTTCTCGTACAACTGCTGCGACCGCAGGGCGAAGTCATCCATCTCTTCACGGGTGACGTCCTTGAACTGTGCCAGGTTCTCGGCCGTCTCACCCATGGTCAAGTAGACATCGGGTAGGTTCCCGTCATCTCGCGGGTCGTGCCAGGACGTGCCCTTCTGGATCCGTTCCTGGCCGCGTTGCTGGGCTGCGGAAAACCTGGGATTCTGGGTATCGGGCAATGAGTCGCTGGTGCCCTTCACGTAGCGGCTGACCGTCTCGACTCCGGCGGAGATGAAGGCATCACCCTCCCCGGCGCGGATCGCGTGCAGGGCCATTCGAGTGGTCTGTAGCGATGAGGCGCAGTACCGGGTGATGGTGGTGCCGGGTAACTGATCGTGCCCGAGTTGTACCGCCACCACCCGTCCGAGGTTGTTGCCCTGCTCACCACCGGGTAGCCCGCACCCGAGCATCAGGTCGTCGATCGCCGACGGCTCCAGTTCCGGAACCTGGTCCAGGGCAGCTTGAACGATGGCGGCGGCCAGGTCGTCCGCGCGCATGTCCTTGAGCGAACCCTTGAACGCGCGACCGATCGGCGACCGCGCCGTCGCGACAATCACAGCTTCGGGCATGGTGCTCACCACTTTCACCCCGAGGGGGCACAGTTTCCGGATGGGTGGCCCGCATCGAGCGGCATGGAGCCGTCGGCAAGCCGTGACGCCGCATCGCGAGGGTCGCTCACAACACGGACCCCGCCGGCGCTCCGTGGATCGGCAGCGCCGTCGGTCTCGTGCAGTCCGAGTCTGCCCGGCGCGCAGGGCCAGGTCATTGTTCCCGCGCCCTCGCTGGGGGCTCCCGAACTGTTCTCGGGAACAAGCCGACCTGCCAGGGTGGACGAATCGCCATCATCTCCTCCTTGGTCAGGTGGCCACCCCGCGGTGATCGTGGGGGAGTTGCTGCCATGCCCGGGCGGCGGCAACGACTGCAGTGAGATCGGCCGGGTTCGTCAAGTCTCGCCCGGTCAGCGACTCCACCCGGCGTAACCGGTAGCGGATTGTGTTTGCGTGGCAGAACAACACCGCACCGGCGTCTTTGGCCGATCCGCCGGCGTCCAGCCAGGCCTGCAGCGTGTCCAGCAATTGATCCCGGTCCTCGCTCGGCAGGTCGACAAGCTCCTTGAGTACGGCTCTGGCCACCCCGATCGCGGTGTCCGGTGCTGCCGCGACCAGCATGTCCAGCGGGCTGTCCGGAAACTGCCGAACCCCGTTGTGGTGGTGAGCCTCCAGCGCAAGCTGAGCCAATCGCCTGGCCCAACCGGCCTGGCTGAGGTCGAAGAAGATCGGACTGGCACCGATCCGTCCCGAAGCGTGGCGGTCGAGAATCTCCAAAGCGGCGGCCATCCGGGGGCGTGCGCCCAGCGATAGCACGCCCAGCGACCGCTCGGCCTCCAAACGCCACACCGAGGACACGTCCCGCCCGGCCAACGCTGCCTCGGCCCTGGGCAACGGATCTTGACCCGGCTGCGGTGACTCCGCGGCCACGACGAGGAAGACCCCACTGACTGACAGGCCAAGGGTCTGAGCCGCCTGCCACAGCGAACCGGCCGACGCCGTTCCGGCCAAGATCACTTCGACGAGCACCGCCCGTTCCCGCTCCGACAATCTCAACAGATGCCTGGCTTCGTCCCGATACCCATCGACTGCGGCAGCGGCGTACCGCTCGTGGAGCTCAAACAGTCGCTCGGCTATCGTGGCCATTTCTGCCATTGAGATGTCCGACATCGCGCTTGCCACAGCTACCACCTCACGCCACAGCACGCTGAACGAGAGCCGATACCCGGCGAGCATGTCGGCCAGCGGAACACCCCGGGTCGCCCGGGCCCGGCCAGTCTCGTCCGGTGCCCGCAGATCCAGTTCGTTGCCACCGGCGATGTTGGTGATGATGTACTCGAGATTGGCCGTCAACGACCGACGTATCTCGTCATCGGACACGACATCCGTGTCGCGGTAAAATTCGATCTCCTCACGGATCCGGCTCAACGACTGCTCGACGACTTTCGGCTGACGAGCCAAGGTCGAGGCAACAATGCCGGACAGCGCCGCTTCCGCCGACTCACTTTGCTCCGCCATCGGTCGAGGCTAACGTCCCGACCAGTGTGGGATCACCTGATCCTTGCGCAGTTCGCGCCCACGAAGGCTTCTGCCGATAAGTGACATTATGTCAGGTTGATCTGGTGAAGGGGCGGGAGCTGGTCCTGCGAGCTGCGCTAGTCCGTCCGTGCCCGCACCGACCGGGTCGCTGCCTCGACCCGGCTGGACACGCCCAGCTTGCGAAGGATGTTCGAGACGTGGACGCTCGCCGTCTTGCGGCTGATGAACAGTGCCTGACCGATCTGTCCATTCGAGTACCCCTCGGCGACGAGCCCCAGAACCTCGCGTTCACGGTCCGTCAGTCCGAGATGGTCGTCTTCGCTGCGGCTGACCGATCGCGAATGGGTAGTCATCAGAGAGAGGTGCGCTCGGGTGGCGAGCGCATCGATCCGATCGCGCAAGGGGGCCGCAGCAAGTCGGTCCGCGATCCTTCTGGCCTCGATCAGGCTCGTCCGGGCCTCCCCCCGGACGACGGCCGATTGCCGGTCGGCCCCGGACAGCATCGCCTCGTTCAGTCGGAAAGCGCTGTAGGCCAATTCATAGGGTGAACCGAGGTCCCGCCACGCCGCGACCGCTTTTCGCCAGAGTGCATCACTCGGCTCGCCAGCGAGCCGGGCACGTTCTGCCTTGGCGATCACGAGCCACGGTGGTATCGACGGCGGGTCGGCTTCCTCGACCAGTTCGAGCCATCGATCGGCCAGCCGCCCATAGGCCGGCTCCTGACCGTATTCGGTTGCTTCGCCGGCTACGAAGTCGGCGAGCGCCCTGATCGCCGCCGCCGCGACCTCCGCGGCGTGCTCGGCGAATCGTGGAACGATACTGGACAGCGCCGAGTCGACCAGATTCGGTATCCCCGTGACGGTTCCGCGGGCGGCCTGCAATTCGATCGCCACCACGGTGGTCGGGCCGATAACCGACTCGTGGGAGACCATTCCCACGAAGGCGGCGTCAACCAATTCCTGCACCTGATCCAGCCGGCCCTGGCGTACCCGGATGAGCCCCCAGGTATCGGCCAGGCTGAGATGCTCGATATCCAGCGAACCGAATTCGGCCCGCAGGTCCGCCACGCGGCGTTCGACGTCGGCCAAGCGGCCGCGCAGTTGGAGCGCCCGAATCACCCGAAGCTGCACCATCGTTCCCTGGACCCGATTGATTCCGGCGGCCGCGCAGTAGTCCATGGCCTCCGGCTCGAGGTCGATGACCTCGTCATGGCGCCAGAATTCACTCAGGTAGTAAGCCAGGTTGTCGTAGGCCCGCCCGGCCTCCATCGCGAAGCCGCCGGCCTTCGCCGTCTCGAGGGCCGCTCGAATATCCTGCAGGCCCTCGGGTTTCCCTTCGATGCAGGCGCACACGCCGAGCGTCAATCGAGCATTGGCCTGCGCTTGAGCACTGTCGACGATCCGTGCGAGGTCGAAGGCGCGCTGGGCGATTGGCCGCGCGAGGTCGGCCCCGGGACGATCGTGTCGCCACTCGGAGAGAGTCAGCATCGCTCGCCAGCCCAGCGTCAGCGCCGTCCGGACACCCGGCGGATCCTCGGTGGCCCGACTCGCCCGATCGAGGAGTCGACCGGTCTCGTTGTCGTCCACGCCGAACCAGGTCCAGGGAATCAGTCGCAGGCAGGCCGCAGCCTCGGCATCCGCGCCGCTGCTCGCTGTCTCCGTGACGCCGCGGCGACCGAGCTCGATCGCCTTGCCGAACTGCCGGGCGCGGCCCGCGGCGTCGGCGGCATCCAGCAGCAAAGTGGCATGATCGCAACCGGCGATTCTCCCGGCGCCCGGGACCAGATCCCACAGCTCAAGGGCCCGTTCGAACTGGGTGAACGCTTCCGCGTCGGCGCCGACGTCCGCGGCTGCACGGGCGGCCGCGACCGACGCAGTGAGCGCCGACACGCGCTCGCCGGCCAGAAGCCAGTGCCGGGCGATCTCACCGCGGCGGTCCGGCGCGATGGCCTGCATTGTCGACGCCAGCGCTCGATGCACGGCCCGGCGGTCGACGGCCAGAACCTCGTCCTGGACGATCTCCCGCGCAAGATCGTGGCGGAAGCTGACAGTTTCGCCGTCACGGACGCACAACCCGGCGGCGACGAGATCCTCGACGGCCGCGGCACAGGGCTTCGCGTCCAGCCCGGATGCGGCGGCCAACACGGTACTCGAGGTCCGCCCGGCCGCGGACGCCGTCCTCAAAACAGTCAGCGCGCTCTCGTCCGGGCCCTGGGTCCGAGCCAGTACCGCATCGCGAAGCAGCATCGACGGGCGTCCCAGGTCATCTCCGGCCAGGAGTTCCTCGGCGAAAAATGCGTTGCCGGCGCACCGCCGGTACAGCCGGTCGATGACGGCCGATTCGGGTGTCAACCCGGTGAAGCCCGACATCAGTTCGCCCACCTCGTCTCGGGAGAACGGTGGCAGGTCGACCTGGACGGGCCGGGCCGCCCGCTGCCAGGACCCCAGGAACGGCCGGAGCGGATGCCGACGATGCAACTCGTCGGTTCGGTACGTCGCGATCAGCGCAATTCGTCGGCTGCTGATCCGCGGCCCGAGAAACATCAGGAGTTGCTGGGTCGACGCGTCCGACCAATGCAGGTCTTCCAGCACGACGATCAGCGGTCGACGGGCGCTGAGCCCGTAAAGGACCCGCAACAGGCCATCAGCGAGCGAGGCCAGTGACTGCGCGGCGTGTTCCGGAGGCTGTCCCGGCCGCCGATTGAACACCGGTGCCAGTCGGGCGAGATCGTCGGCCTCGGGACCGAGTTCGTCCTCCGGCAGGCAAGCCGCCTGCGCGGCGGCGTCTCGGAGGAGGTCGGCGATCGGCGCCAACGGCATCACCGCATCACCGTGTTCGACGCACCAGCCGCGCAGCGCCGGCGCTCCGGCGGATCGGGCCCGGGCGGCCCATTCGTCGACCAACCGGGACTTCCCCACCCCCGCTTCGCCGCCGATGAGCAGGACGTGCCCACCCGCGTCGACTCCGGTCGTCAGGTCGCTCAGAACGTCGTCGAACAGGCCGATTTGCTCGGCCCGTCCGATGAACCGACTCGACGACGTGCGGCGACGCACAACTGTCATTGTCCCATTCTTCGACCGACCGGTCGCCACCGCATCGGGAATGGTGGCTCATTTCCGTGCCGGGGTACCTCATCGCGTCGTGCGGTCGCTGAGGTACTCGTCGGTGGAGATCGATACGGCCGCCCGATGCCCTGCCCTACCTCAGGACCGCAATCTCGAGGCAGTGACCACTCAACATCGACGGAAGGGCCCGATCATGTTCACCACTACGAGCAGGCACGTTCGGCGTCGAACCGCGGTCGTCGGGTGCGCAGCCGGTCTGGTCATGCTGACGGGGTGTGCGTCCGGCACGGACACACCGCCCGCCGGCGCGATTCCAACCTGCACGACCGCAACCGTGGCCCCGGAGGCGCCGAACCCGTTGACGCCCATCGTCCGTGGCGGCCTCCGCCCCGTCTGATCGGATTGCGAGGACGCTCCGAGCCTCCCGTCGCCCCGAACGATCAAAAGCCTTGACGGATCACTTGCTTTTTGCAAGTCTAGGTGTCGTCCACCGACCAGATCCGATGGGGAGCCCACGATGACCGCCATGTTCGTCAACCTGCCAGTGACCGACCTCGAGCGCGCGAAGAACTTCTACACGTCGCTCGGATTCACGATCAACCCGGCCTTCAGCGATCACAACGCGGCCTGCGTGATCGTCGAGGAGGACCACAGCTACTTCATGATCCTGGTCCGCGAATACTTCCAGACCTTCACCGATCTTCCGCTCGGCGACCCGGCAGTGAGCCCGTCGTCCGCGACCGCGATCTTCCTCGACAGCCGGGAGGCCGTCGACTCGACCGTCGCCGAAGGGCTCGCATCGGGCGGTTCGGAGGCGCGGCCCCCCTCGGACTACGGTTTCATGTACCAGCGCCAGCTGACCGATCCCGACGGGAACGTCATCGAGTTCGGCTGGATGGACCCGGTTGCCGCCGCTCAAGGCCCCGAAGCCTTCGCCAACCAGCAGGCCTGAGCACGGGCGTCGTCGGTGGCCACTCGCGACTACGGGCAGTACTGCGGCGTCACACGAGGTCTGGAACTCGTGGGCGAGCGCTGGGCGCTGCTCATCGTGCGTGACCTGCTCGTCGGGCCTCGCCGCTACGGTGAGCTCGCCGCGGGTCTCCCCCGCATCCCGAGCAACATCCTGGCGGCGCGGCTCAAGGAGCTGCAGGCGGCTGGAGTGATCAGGAGGGTGCCCCGATCCCGGGTCATCATCTACGAACTGACGCCGTACGGGCGCGAACTCGAACCGATCGTGCTCGCGCTCGGCGCGTGGGGATTCAAGGCCATGGGTGAGCCGCGGGAGGAACAGGTCATCACCCCCGATTCGATGACGATGGCTCTGCGCACCGCATTCCGGCCGCAGGTGGCGATGACGCTGCCGCCGACCGCCTATGGGGCGCACCTGGGCCCGGCCGATCTTCTCATCCGGGTGGACGGTGCCGCCCTTGCGGTGACGCGCGGCGACGGACCGGTCGACCTGGCTTTCAGTGCTGGACCGGGCATCCGTCGCCTGATCTCCGGCGAGCTCGCCCCGGACCGCGCGATCGCGACCGGCGTGGTCGAGGTGCTGCGCGGCCCCGGCGATCTGCTCGGCAGGTTCGCCAGCACGTTCCATCTGGCCGCCTGAACGGTCGCCGGTCGCCGGTCGCCGGTCGCCGGTGACGTTGCCGCGGCAACGCATCCGGCGCGGCGAGGGACGCAGCGCCGGTCATCTCTGCTCTTGTACGGCACCAGTCACCGCGGTCCGGTCGATTCAACGGATCAACGCCCGGCGCCTGCCTCGACGGGGGCGACGGGCTGGCGCAGGATCGTCCGGCGCTTCTCCGGCGCGACCCGACGGAAGTCGCTCAGGTAGATCTCGTGGTGCCGGCCCGTCATGCGCAGGCCGTGGCCCGGGATGAATTCGTGGTGCATCCGATCGAGCACAGCCGCCTCGTCGTCGAACGAACCGACGTGCAGCGTCTGCACGCATCGGCCCTCGGCGAGCGTCCCCCACCGCAGATCGCCCAGCCGGGCCGGACTGCGCCGAGCGCCCACCCGGTCGACCGCGGCGGCACAATCACTGTCCGTCAGCCAGTCCGGCACCAAACTGAGCAGCGTCCATTTCCAGCGCGTCTTGTCCCGGGCCACGGTGAAGGTGTCCATGTCGTCGGCCCACCACAGCCCCTCCAACGGAGGGACGACGTAGTCGCGACCGGCCGCGTTCTTGCTCGCGAACTTGACGGAATAGGCGACGGGATAGAGCGTTTCGACCGATTCGGCGAACGCGGGCGTGTTCGGGTCGCCCTCGCCGTCGATCATCAGGTAGCGGTGCGGGGGAATGTCGAGCAGCCGGAACTCCCCCACCCGCGCCCGGTAGCCGTCCAGGGACCGTCGGAGATCGAGCTTGCCGTCCATCAGCACCCAGTGTCGCGCATCGCGAGGTAGGCGTCGAGCGCGGCCGCGCCGGTCAGCAGGTGGCGACCTCGCCCGGCCAACCGCTGCTGCCAGGCGTCCAGGAAGGTGGCCAGCGCGTCCGCCCCACCGGCCACTCGCAGCGAGTCCAGGTACCGGGCGACATGGGTCAGTGGGTACCCGCCCCGACGCAGTTGGCGTGCGATCTCGGCGTCCCGCACGTCCTGGGGTGCGTACTCGCGTGCTCCGGTCGACCGGTTCCGGGCGGGCCGCAGGATTCCCGCCGCTTCCCAACTGCGCAGCGTCGCCGCATGCACGCCGAGCCGCCTGGCCAATTCCCCGACGGTCAACGGCGGGCCGGCCGTCACCGGCGTCGGCGCAGCAGCGGTGAGGCCGGCCAGGGCCGACGCGACCTGGGCGCGGGCGTTCCGCTCGGCCCGCAGTTCCAGGTGGGCGGTGTCGATCAACCGGAACGCGGCGTCGTCGTCGCCGCGATGCACCGCACGCATGATCTCGATTGCGGTCGGGTGCCCGTGACCTAGACGCAGCCCGAGAAATGCGCGCACCGCCTGGGCGTGCCGTGGGGTGTACCGGCGGTAACCGGTCGGGCTGCGCTCGGCGGCCGGCAGCGCACCGGCGTCCTCGTAGTTGCGGATCGCCTGCGCGGTCAGTCCGTGCTCGCGGGCCAGGTCGACCGGGCGCACCTTCACCTCCGATTGATGCCTATCAAGCGGTCTGACCGTCCTGTTCGACGCCAAGTCTCAACGGATTCTTCAACGATACGGTCGAAGGAGACCGACGAGGAGGGTGCATGGACGAGGCACTGGCCGGACGGCCGCTGGACGATCCGGCTCAGCTGGGTGAGGTGCTCGACGAGCTGCTCGCGGGTCGGGAAAGGCCGGTGCTGTTGGCCCTGGGCGAACCGACGCACGGGATCGTGGCGTTCCCGTCGTTGCGGAACGAGATGCTGGTGCAGCTGGTGGAGCGGGGTGTCCGGTCGATCGCCCTGGAGAGCGATCTGTTCGCCGCGACGACGGTCGACCGCTATGTGGCCGGGGGTACCGGCGAACTCGACGAGGTGCTCGCCACCGGGTTCAGTCACGGTTTCGGCAACCTGTCCGGGAACCGGGAGCTCGTGCAGTGGCTGCGCGGGTTCAACGCCGGGCGCGAGCCGGCCGATCGGGTCCGATTCCACGGGTTCGACGCGCCTCTGGAGACCGCGGCCGCGCCGAGCCCGCGGCGGTCTATGTGTGCCGTCCATGACGCGCTGCCCGCGTCGCTGCGGCCGGTGTCGGCCGCCGAGCTGGACGCGCTGCTGGGGGACGACGCGGACTGGACCGATCCGGCGGCCATGTACGAACCGAGCGCCTCGATCGGGGGGTCCGCCCGGGTCCGGGAGCTGCGGATCGTGGCCGATGACCTGGCCAGCGCGCTGCGCCGGGTGGCGCCCGGCCTGGACCCGGCCGACCCCGACCGCGACGACGACATCGCCGCGCACGCGCGGACCGCGCTGGGGCTGCTGCGCTACCACGCCGCGATGGCCCGCCCCGCCCCCGACCGCATCGGCACGCTGTTGAGCCTGCGCGCGGAGATGATGGCCGACAACCTGCTGGCCATCGTGGGCCGGGAACAGGACCGCGGGTCGACCCTGGTCTTCGCGCACAACGTGCACCTGCAGCGGGCGGCGTCCGAGATGTCCTTCGATACCGAGGCGTCACGCTGGTGGAGCGCGGGCGCATTGGTGGCCCGATCCCTGGGCCGGCGCTACCTGGTCATCGTCACCGACGCCAACCCGCACAGTGACCCGGCCACCCTGCAGGGTGTGCTCGCCGCCGCGACCGCCCGGCGCACCCTGTTCCCCGCCGCCGCCCTCCGCGCCGCGTTGCCACCGGAGATCGGGCCGGGGGCGGCGATCCTGCCCGGCCACCTCCCGGTGCGCCCGGCCGATCTGGCCGGGGTCGATGCGCTGATCTTCGTCGCCGACACGGACGGCCGGCGCCAGCAGTACTGGTGAGCCTGCCGTCGGCCGGCCCGCATCGACCGCGGCATCGTCACCCTGAGGATGGGGCCTGAGCTACCGGCTGCTGGTACACCCAATCGCCGTCCTCGCGGACGAACGCGCTGTTCTCGTGGTGCTCGCCCGGGGTTCCGTCCTGCACGAACCGGGCGACGAACTCGACGGTGCCGGCGGCGTGAAAGGCGCTGCCGCCGGTGCGGCCCAGAATCTGCAGCCCGGTCCAGCGCATCGCCTGGTCGAAGCTGAGGCCACGGGGTCGGTGACCCGACGACCAGGTGCGCAGCAGGTACTGACGGTCCTGCACCACGAAGGCGCTGTACCGCGACCGCATGAGCTGCTCGGCGGTGGCTGCCGCGGCCTGCCCCCGATGCAACGGGCCACAGCAGTCTGCGTACGGGGCGCCGAGACCGCACGGACACGGACCGGAGAACGCACGCGACCCGGGAGGTTTGGCCATGTGCCGATTATCGACCTGGCGGCCGCTGATCGGCCGAAGCGCGTCACTGCATCGGCAATCGGGCCCTCGGCCGCACCCGGCGCATCCTGCTCGTCGGCGGTCGTCGCCCGGCACCGCTCGGGAACTTGTATGCACCGTGAGCACCCGGGCGGCGCGTCGATGATCAAGTTGTCAGCCCGCAGCGGTCAGGGTGACCGAGGCCTCCGGCGGTTGGCGCAGGGTCTGCCACACGACGCAATACCGCTCGGTCAGTTTGAGCAGTGACGCCAGTTGCTCCTCGTCCGCATCGGAGTCGACCTCGAAGGCGAGCCGGATCGACCGGAATCCGACCGGGGCCTCCCGCTCCACCGCGAGGGTGCCCCGGATGTCGAGGTCGCCCTCGGCGCGCACGGTGCCGGCGCGCAGGTCGATGCCGAGCGAGATGGCGACCGCCTTCATGGTGACCCCCGCGCACGCGACGAGAGCTTCCAGCAGCATGTCACCGGAACACAGCTGCGTGCCGTCGCCGCCGGCCGCCGGATGCAACCCGGCCTCGGCCAGGGCCCGGCCGGTCGTCACCGAACACGAGACGCCTTCGCCGAGGTGGCCATCGGCGTGCAGTGTGATCACCGCGCTGGCCGGGTCGTCGCGGTACTGCTGTTTGAACGGGGCCTGCCGGGCCATCAGGGACTGCTTGTCCATCAGCCGACCCTACCCACGGGCCCGCTGCCCCATCGGGCACCACTGCCGGCCGGCCGGGCAGCACCGGGGCCGCACCATTGTTCGCGGCGTGCCGACCTGGCACAGTCCGAGAATGGGGTGGGTCACGCACGAGGGCGCGGTGCGCGCCGACGGGCCTGCGCGCCGGTCGCCGGAGCGCCGCCCCGATCCGGCCGGCGGTGTCCCGGCCGAACTCGCCCACCTCCAGCGGACCGCCGGAAACCGGGCGGTGGCCGCACATCTGGACCGGGTGGTGCAGCGACACCTACAGCCGACGGCGCCCGACGAGGTCGGGCAGGCCGCGGCGACCGAGCCGAGCCTGGCCGCACCCACCAGCGCGAACGCCGTCGAGCCGGGCACCGGAACCGGGACCGGCACCACGCCGGCCCCGGCCACCCCCAGCCGGCAGGCGCAGGTCTACGCCAAGCTCAACACCACCGACACCGGCCGGTGGGCGCTGGGCATCATCGACAAGTGGAAGATTCCGGTGGACTACAACTTCGCCGGGGTCGGTTCGTTCCACCAGGCCGGAAAGATCTTCGTGAACCGGGCGCTGTCGATCGACGCCGCCACCCTGGTCACCATGCACGAGGCGCAGCATGCCGACACGTTCAAGTCCGGCCGCGCGGCCGACGTCGAGAAGCTGTCCCGCGCCGAGTACATCGCCAAGAAGATCGCCGACGAGGCCGAGGCGGTCGTCCGGCAGATCGAGGGCTCGGTCCCCATGACGGCCCGCGGGGCGAGCCTGGCCGGGTCGGGAATCACCCAGGGCCTGATCGACAAATACCGGGCGGCCTTCTACGCCAAGCGGGACGAACTGGAGGCCGCGGACCCGACGATGAGCCGGGCCGAGATCAACCGGCGCTGCCGCCTGCACACCCGCGACACCGAGGTGACCAACTGGTTCACCGACGGTACGTTCGTCACCTCGACCGGAGGGGCGGCCAACGTGACGTACTCGCAGCATTACGGAAAGAGCTGGGACGACTCCCACACTCCCCCGTCGCCCGCCCCGGCCGGGGGCGGCGGATGACAGACATCCCCGTCGAGGTGGTGGCCGACGCCGTCGGGCCCGGCCTGGGCCAGGGCGTGCGCCAAGGGTCCGCGACCATCCTGCCGATCGCGGTGCCGGGCGTCGAGCGCGCGGTCGTCCGGCTGGTGCGAGACGACCGGCTTGATCATCCATTGCAGGCGTATGTCGGTCAGTGGCCGGACGGTCAGGTCCGGGTGCTCAGTGACGACCAGGCGGCCTGGGCCGACCTGATCGCCGCGGTGGGCGCTCACATCGAGAGTGCGGCAACGGCTCTCGGCTACGTCCGGCAGTTCCTGGAGATCACCCGCGGGCCGGCGGTGCTCGTCCGGGAGGTCGGCGCCGCCGACGAGCTGCCCTGGCGGCCGGGTTCGGCGGACGAGGAGCGGCGCCGCGCCGACTTCCTCGCCGGTCCCCCGCTGCCGGCGCCCGTCGCCGAACGCACCGGCGGAGGATTCCACGTCGAGCTGACGCTGCTCGTCGGTCAGCGGGTCCAGCGCAACCTGTTCGACGTCACCCCGGACGGCGGCATCGACGCGACCTTCCGGGTGTTGGCCGACGACCTGCCGTTGCCGATCGTCCGCTGACCTCAGCGCCAGCCGAGCTCCGGCGCGACGTGCGTCAGGATCGACTCCAGCACGTGCGCGTTGTAGTCCACCCCGAGCTGGTTGGGGATCGTCAGCAGCAGGGTGTCGGCCGCGGCGATCGCGTCATCCTCGGCCAACTCCTTGATCAGCACGTCCGGTTCGGCCGCGTACGACCGGCCGAACACCGCGCGGTAACCGTCGATGTTGCCCAGCGAGTCGCTGCTGCTCCGATCCGCGCCGAAGTAGGCCCGGTCCTGGGCGGTGACCAGCGGGAAGATCGACCGGCTCACCGACACCCGGGGTTCGCGAGCGTGACCGGCCTCGGCCCACACCTTGCGGAAGGCCTCGATCTGCTCGGCCTGCTGGACATGGAACGGCTTGCCGCTCTCGTCCTCCTTCAGCGTGGAACTCATCAGGTTCATCCCGAGCTGGGCCGCCCACTCACCGGTGGCGTTCGATCCCGAACCCCACCAGATCCGGTCCCGCAGGCCCGGCGACTGGGGTTCGATCGGCAGCGGCCCGGGATGCGGGTTGGCGAACATCGGGCGCGGGTTCGGCTCGGCGAAACGCGCGCCCTCGATCACTTTGAGATACACCTCGGTGTTCTGCCGGGCGACGTCGGCCATGGTCTGCCTCTCGGGCGCCCCGTAGCCGAAGTAGCGGAACCCGTCGATGACCTGCTCGGGTGATCCGCGGCTGATGCCGAGCTGCAGCCGGCCACCGGAGATCAGGTCGGCCGCGCCGGAGTCCTCGGCCATGTACAGCGGGTTCTCGTAGCGCATGTCGATGACGCCGGTGCCGATCTCGATCCGGCTGGTGCGTGCCCCGACCGCGGCCAACAGCGGGAACGGCGAACCCAGCTGCCGGGCGAAGTGGTGCACCCGGAAGTAGGCGCCGTCGGCGCCCAGCTCCTCGGCCGCGACGGCCAGGTCGATGGACTGCAGCAAGACGTCGGCAGCGGTCCGCGCCTGCGAGTGGGGCGAGTTCGACCAGTGCCCGAACGATAGAAATCCGATCTTCTTCACGGCTAGTTGAACGCTCAACTTTCTGTCGGAATTCCCCGACGGCAGCGGCAATCTACTCGCCCGAGCGCTCAGCTGGGCGGGACAGCCTCGCCCGCCCGGTGGCTAACTCTCCCGACGAGGGGGGTCGGCCCGGCCGAACACGGCGGCGGGCCCGGTGCCGGGCGCGGGTCACGGGGACGAATGTGAACGCCAACCGGCCGACCGCGGGCGCTCACCGCACATGGAGGACAACATGTCGACGCCGATCAGCTGGGTACGCAGACACCGCATGGTCACCTTCTTCGGGCTGGCCTTTCTCGTCTCCTGGTGGGTCTGGCCCGCGTACGAGTGGGGACTGTCACCGACCCCGTTCCTGGCCTGTGGTCCGCTGGTTGCCGCCCTGGCCGTCATCGGCCTCACCGACGGGAAGGCCGGGTACCGGGCGCTCGGGGCCCGGCTGATCCGCTGGCGGGTCGGTTGGGTCTGGTGGGTGGTCGCGATCGGCACTCCCCTGGCCGTCCTCGCCGCCGCGTCCGTCCTGAACGTCCTGTTCTTCGGGGCCTCGGCGCCGCAGCTGGGCACGATCGCCTGGTCGGGCGTGCTGACCGTGGCCGCGATCCGGTTCGTGAACCCGCTGGACGGTCCGATCGGCGAGGAGCCGGGCTGGCGTGGATACGCCATCCCCGAACTGCAACGCCGGCGGTCACCGCTGGCCGCGGCGACGATCGTCTCGGCCATGGCCGCCCTGTGGCACCTGCCGATCGTCATGGTCGGATCGCTGCCGCCCCTCGCCCTCCCGGTGACCTTCGCAATCGGCTTCGTGTACGCCTGGCTGTTCCGCCGGACCGGCGAAAGCGTCCTGCTCACCGTTGTTTTCCATGTCCTGCAGGGCAGCGTGAGCTACGCCGTCCTCGGGTTCGCCGGGATCGACGCGGACCGTATGGATTGGCTGACCGGAGGGCTGTGGGTGGTACTGGCGATCGCGGTCGTCGTGCTCGACCGGGCGGCGTGGCGCGCCGTCACACCCGCGCCGACCGAGCGGTCGCCGGCGTCGCGACGGGTCAGTGCCAGTCGCTGATCTCCACGTCCCGCGGCGCCGGCGCCCCGGTGCCGGTCTCGATCAGCGACTTCAGGCTCATCAGGAACGAGTGTTATGTCGCATCGTCTGGGCGACGGTGATACGGGCGAGAAGCACTTTCTATCTGCGCAAACGTGTGGAGAATGTCGATGGGGATGGCGTTGAATTGGCCAGGCATCTACCCTTCCTGGTACCCATTCAGGGAGCCGGTCCAAGGGGAGGAACCCAATGTCCACGATCGCCATCAATGCCCTCGACACCGTCGATGCCCGCCGAGTTGGCGGCGCCTCGTGCGTAGTCATTCGGCCCGAGGCGGACGCGGCGGACCATGTAGTGGCTCTGGTTGTCCACTCCGAGCCCAGCACGCCCGCCGCCGAGCGGGTGTTTGAAGAATTCGACCTCGTCCCGGCGTCGGCCGCCCGGCTCGTCGGGCTTATCGTCGACGCGCTTGACCTCGTCGACCCCGACATGGCGGCCGCCGCCCGCACGCTGGCCAGCGCCCGATGAGCCGCGCCCGCCTCGGCTGGCTCACCATCGTGGCTGGCCTCCTGATGGCCGGCATCGCGCTCTTGGTGGGCCTCCACGACGACGCCGATGCGCGTGCGGCGGCCGTCCGTCAGGCATC
>NZ_JBGAKE010000035.1:0-34879 GCF_044224575.1 Nakamurella sp. | reverse complement strand
TGGCCCTGGCGCTGGTGCTGGCCCGGCGCCCGGCCCTTCTGGTGCTCGACGAACCGCTGGCCAACCTGGATCCGCTGGCCCGGCTCCAGGTGCAACAGACGCTGCTGGCGCAGGCCGCGGACACCGGGATGACGGTCCTGCTGTCCTCCCACATCCTGAGCGAGATCGAGGACGCGTGCGATGATCTCGCACTGCTCGCCGGTGGCCGGATCACCCTGCACGGGCCGATCGAGGAAGTTCTCGCCCGGCATGTGTTGCTCACCGGACCGGGTGGCGACGAGGCCGGGTTGGCCGCCGTGGCGGCGGGCGCGGTCGAGATCCGGCGGGCCCCCCGCCAGCTCACCGTGCTGCTCGACGGGCCGCCACCGCTGGTTCCCGAGGGGTGGACCACGGTGGCGCCGACGCTGGAGGAAGTGGTGGTCGCCCGCCTGCGCGCCGCCGCCCCGGATCGGCCGGCGGCGGCGTGATCACCGAATCAATGGCTCCCGCTCGCGAGCTGTCCGGCCGGGCGCCCGGGGGAATGTGGTGGGTCGCCTGGCGCCAGCACCGAACCTTGGTGCTGGCCGGCCTGGGCCTGATGGCGCTGGTGGCCGTCGCCATGGTGGTCTTCCGCCTGATCTACGACGCCCACCCGCCCGGGGGTCCCGGCTTTCACGCCGACGACGCGTTCTGGCGGGTGCTGCGGCTGTCCCTGCTGGTGCTGCCGGTCGGGTTGGGCGCGCTGGGCGGGGCCACGGTCGTCGGATCGGAGCGGGAGCGGGGGACCATCCTGTTCGCCTTCAGCCAGGGGGTCAGCCGGTCTCGCTGGTACTGGACCTGCTGCGCGGTGGTGGTTCCGCCGCTGACCCTCGGGGTGCTGGGGCTCGCTCTGGTCGACCAATGGGTGGCGACGGCGCCCGGGCTGGAGCCGTGGGGCCCGATGGCCATCCCGGACTTCCAGATAACCGGCACCGTGCCGGCCATCCTGACCCTCATCGCCTTCGGCGTCGGGGTGCCGGCCGGCGCCCTGGTCCGTTCGCTGGCGGCGGCGATGAGCCTGGCCGTGATCGTGGCCGGGATCATCACCATCACCCTGGGCTTCGGCGCCTACGTCGATCTGGTTCCGGCGGAGCGCACCCTGGCCCCTCCGACCGAGAACTCCCAGGTCACTCCGCGAGGGTCGTACCTGGTGGGGCTCGGCTATCTCGACGCCGCGGGGCAGTCGGCGGCCGCCCCCGCCTGCCCGTCCCGGCCGGACCCGCTGGACCCGGCCGTCGACACCCCCGCGCCGTGGAACCAGTGCCTGGCCCAGGCCGGCATTGTCGCCTCCTACTGGGACTACCTCACGACTCAGAGCCGGCTCCGGCTCACCGTGACCCTGGCGGCCATCGCGGCGGTGATTGCCGCCGCCGGCCTGAGCCTGGGCTGGTGGATGGTGAGCCGACGGCTCTGACCCCCGACCGGGTGTGCAGCAGCCGGGGCCGGTTCCGCTCCTGGATCGGCCCCGGTGCTGCGCCGCCGGAGCCATTGATGCGTCGGCGGACGGGGGGCCACCTCCTTCTGGCGTGGTGCGCTATTGACCACAAAGTCAATACAGCCGTACATTGACCGTATGGTCAATAAAGATTTGCCGGCCCCGGTCACGCCGGCGCTGCCGCGCGTCACCGCGCTGGTCGGGCTCTATCTCGGGGTCGTCCTGCTCACGATCGTCGCCCTGGCGGTGATGTCGGTGATCGCGCCGGACCAGGCGACCGAGCACGCCTGGGGCCACGCGATCGTGGTGGCGGTCTTCGCCGTGCTGCTGCCGTTGCGCCTGCGCAGCGCCCAGCGCGGTCGCCGCGGCGCCATCCGGGCCGTCGGGATCATCGCCGCGGTCCTTCTCGTCGCCAATGTCGTGGAGGCGCTGCTGCCCGGCTTCGCACCGGAATGGATGCGCGGGCAGATGATCCTGGTCGCACTCCTGATGCTCGGCGTCGTCATCGAGGTCGTGCGGTATGGGATCGGCCATCCGGACCGCTGACGCGACGGCGGCCCGATGGGTGACAATCGCGACCGTGTCTACCCCCGCCGCCTCCTCCGGCCCGCCTTCCCGGGCCGGCCGTCAGCGCCTGAGCGCCGACCAACGACGCGGGCAGGTGTTCGCGGCCACCGCCGATGCGATCGCCGCGACCGGGTATGCGAATGTGACCCTGACCGAGGTCGCCCGGCGCGCGGGTATCGCCAAAGGTCTGGTGTGGCACTACTTCAGCGATCGCGACGACCTGATGCAGCAGACCCTCGCCCACCTGGGCAACGTCATTCGCGACGCCGTCGTCGACGCCCTTGACGTGTCGGCACCGGCACCGGACGTGGTGCGGGAGGTGATCCGCCGGACCGCCCTGCTCACCCGCACCCACCGCGCAGAACTTGACGCGATGGCCCAGATCGTGCAGAGCCTGCGAACGTCGGATGGCCGGCAGCGCATCACCGTTCGGGCGTACGACGCGACGTACGGTGAGCACCAGCGGCTGCTCGCCCGCGGCCAGACCGAAGGGACGATCCGGCCGGCGGACCCGCGGGTGATGGCGGTGATCTATCAGGGGGCGATCGACGCCATGATCAGCTACCTGCAGGACCACCCGGAGGTCGACCCGGAGGCCGAGGCGCAGGCGGTGGCCGACGTGCTGCTGTCCGGCTTCACCGCCCGCTGACCGGCACGACGTGCGGGGCGCGAGCCGGATCGCGCCCCTGCTCGAGCAGGGCCGTGTGCGCGTCGCCACCCGGGGCGCGGCCCGCGCCGGTAGGGTCGGCCGCCGTGACCCGCTCCTACTCGGACCCGCTGGCCCCCCGCGCGCCGCGAAAGATCCCTGAACTGCCGGCCACCGGCGACGTCGTCGCCGAGGATCCGCTGTCCGGGTTCTGCGGCCTGGTCGTCGCCTGCAGCAACAGCGCGGTCACCCTGGAGGACCGGCACGGCAAGCGCCGGAATTTCCCGCTCGACGTCGGCGCGTTCCTCGTCGACGGGCAGCAGGTCACCTTGGTCCGACCGAAGGCGGCCCCCACCGGCCCGGGCCACTCCGCATCCGGCTCCCGCGCGGTCGCCGGACTGAAGGCGCGCACCGCGCGGGGCAGCCGGATCTGGGTGGAGGGCATCCATGACGCCGCCCTGATCGAACGGGTCTGGGGGCACGACCTGCGGGTCGAAGGTGTCGTGGTCGAGTCCCTGGACGGCCTGGACAACCTGCCCGCCGCGGTGGCCGAGTTTGCCCCCGGGCCGGGCCGGCGGGTCGGGGTGCTGGCCGACCATCTGGTGCCCGGCTCCAAGGAGACCCGGATCGCCGCGTCCGTCGAGAACTCGAAGGCCGGCCCGTACGTGCTGGTCACCGGGCATCCGTACATCGATGTCTGGCAGGCGGTGCGGCCGTCCGCGGTCGGCATCACGCAATGGCCGACGGTGCCGCGCGGGACCGACTGGAAGGCCGGGGTGTGCCGGGCGCTCGGCGTGTCGGACGCCCGAACCCTGTGGGGGCGGATCAACGGGTCGGTGCGCAGCTACCGGGACGTCGACACCCCGTTGATCACCGCGGTCGAGCGGTTGATCGACTTCGTCACCGAGCCCGGCGCCTGACTCGAAACCGGATGCGCCGGAGCGCTCCTCGTCCGTACCGGGCCCAGCTCCCGGGATGCGGATTCGGACGCCGGGGTGATAGTCCGCTTACTGACGGTCACCATTCGTCGAGGCGAAGCCTCCCGGACGGATGAAGTGGGCGTCACTGCCGGTGAACTACCCGGGTGGAGTCTTGTCCGAACATGTCCGGATCAACAATGCTGATCCGGAGACGCTGCCGCCGGGGGTCAGGACCGGGTTCCGCAAGGTGGTGGAGGCTCCCCAATGGCAGCGTCCTACTTCGTCCTGTCCGGATCCACCCATTCGTCGGCGGTCCGCCGACCTCGAGCCACTCTCCGCGCGGCGCGCCGGCACCAACTGCGGCGCGCCGCGCAAAACATGATCACCCGAGGTCACCGCGTCCGGCGCCATCCCGTCAGCAGCAGCGGGCCCCGGGGTTCGCGTCCTGCTCGGCATACCGCTGCCGCCAGTACTCCCGTTCCGTCGGCACCGCCGCGTCCGGATGGGTCCGGCGCAGGTGCTCGACGTACCGCGCGTACGCGGTATCGCCGAGCACCGAGCCGACCCACCAGCGCAGCCCCCGCCAGGCCCCGGCCAGCGTGGTCAATGGTGACCCCGGTGCCCGGTACCGACCAGCGGCTGCTGCTCCGCCCATTCGGCCGCGATGCGCTTCTCCGCGGGCGTGGCGATGAAGCTGCGCGGGGCGAAGGTGTGCGACGGCTGGTCCGGGTCCTCCGAGGTCGGCATGCCGCCCGCTCGGATCGACTTCACACAGACCACCGCCGCGGCGATCACCACCAGGATCACCAGGGTCGCGAAGATGATCGACAGCGTGCCCTGGATGAACGTGTTCCTGACGACCGCGGCGATCGCGGCCGGTGAGTTGGCGGTGCCGAACGTCTCGGCGCCCGAATCCTGCGCGGTCTTGAAGGCGTTGTGCTGCGCCCAGTACCCGATGGCCGGCACCGAGGAGAAGATCTTCTGGTACGACGCGGTGAGGGTGACGATGAGATCCCAGACGAGCGGGACGCCGGGGATCCAGCACCACTTGTACAGCCGCTTCTTGATCAGCACGGTGAAGACCACGGTCAGCGCGATGGCCGCGAGCAGCTGGTTGGCGATGCCGAACAGCGGGAAGAGCGTGTTGATGCCGCCCAGCGGGTCGGTGACGCCCATCAGCAGGATCATGCCCCAGGCCAGGACGACGACCGCCGAGCAGACCCACGCGCCGATCCGCCAGGACGGGTCGCGGAACTTGCGGGCGCCGGGGATGTTGCCGATCGAGTCGGACAGCATGAATCGTGCCACCCGGGTGCCGGCGTCGACGGTGGTCAGGATGAACAGCGCCTCGAACATGATCGCGAAGTGGTACCAGAACGCCTTGCCGGCCAACCCGAACAGGGCCGTGTGTAGCACCTCGCTCATGCCGAAGGCCAGGGTCGGGGCGCCGCCGGTGCGGGAGATGATCGAATGCTCGCCGACGTCGGCGGCCGCCTGGTTGATGAAGTCAGGCGTGATGTTGGCCCCGCTCAGGCCCAGGCCGTTGACCCAGGTGGCGGCGGTGTCGGCGGCACCGCCGGTCAGCCCGGTCGGTGCGTTCATGATGAAGTACAGGTGCTGGTCCAGGATGACCGCGGTGACCAGCGCCATGATCGCCACGAACGATTCGGTCAGCATCCCGCCGTAGCCGATCATCCGGGTCTGGCTCTCGTTCTCCACCATTTTGGGTGTGGTGCCCGAGCAGATCAGTGCGTGAAATCCGGACAGCGCGCCGCAGGCGATGGTGATGAACAGGAACGGGAACAGCGAGCCGGCGAAGGCCGGCCCGTTGCCGTTGATGGCGAACGAGGTGATTGCCGGCATCTGCACGGTTGGCTGGGCGATGACGATGCCCAGGGCCAGCAGCATGATGGTGCCGACCTTCATGAACGTGGACAGGTAGTCCCGGGGCGCCAGCAGCATCCAGACCGGCAGCACCGAGGCGGCGAACCCGTAGATGATGATCGCCCAGGCCAGCGTGACCTTGGACAGGGTGAACCAGCTCTGACCCCACTCGGTCTGCGCGACCCAGCCGCCGGAGATGATCGCCAGCAGCAGCAGCGCGACGCCGATGACCGTCACCTCCGACACCTTGCCGGGCCGCAGGTACCGCAGGTAGAAGCCCATGAACAGGGCGATCGGGACCGTCATGGCCAGCGAGAACACGCCCCACGGCGACTCGGCCAGGGCATTGACCACGACCAGCGCGAGCACGGCGATCAGGATGATCATGATGACGAACACCGCGATCATCGCGAAGACGCCGCCGAACGTCCCCAGCTCGTCGCGGGCCATCTGCCCCAGGCTGCGGCCGCGGCGCCGGGTGGACAGCCACAGCACCAGGTAGTCCTGGACGCCGCCGGCCAGTACGACGCCGATGATGATCCACATCGTGCCCGGCAGGTAGCCCATCTGGGCCGCGAGCACCGGGCCGACCAGCGGGCCGGCGCCGGCGATGGCCGCGAAGTGGTGCCCGAACAGCACCCGCCGGTCCGTGGGGTCGAAATCCTTGCCGTTGGCGTAGGTTTCGGCCGGGGTTGCACGATCATCGCGCGGCTTGACGATCCTGTACTCGATCAACCGGGCGTAGAACCGGAACGCGATGATGTAGGTGCAGACGGCGGCGACCACGAACCACACCGCGTTGACCGACTCGCCGCGGATGATCGCGATCATCGTCCAGCCGATCGCGCCGAGCACCGCAATGGCGACGTAGGCGCCCTTGGCCGCCGGCTTCATCGGTCGCCGTTCGCGGACGGCGACCGGGGGCTGGTCGGGATCGGTCCGGATCAGCTCGAGGGATTCATCGGGGCTCATTGTCGCCATAGAACGTTCCTTGTCTCGAGGGCCCGACCGTTCTTGCGGAGCGATCGCAGTGGCCATGGCTGTCCGACCGGCGGGACGTTACTCGGAGTGGTCAATCGACGCTCTTGAGTTACCCCTCTGTGGTCCAGGTCACGGGTGAGTGGATACCCAATCGTGTCCTGGGTGAGACCTTCGGATCTCCGGGTCGGCATGAAGGCCTCTGGCAGGATGGATTCATGTCCCCATGGATCTGGCTCGTCGGCGGTGTCCTGCTGGCCATCGCCGAGGTCCTGGGTGCCGAGTTCGTGCTGCTGATGCTCGGCGGTGGCGCATTGATCACCGCGGGTTTCGCGGCCTTCTTTCCCGAGCTGCTCTGGTTGCAGCTGCTGGTGTTTGCACTGTCGTCGACCGCACTGGTCCTGGGGCTGCGGCCGATGTTGCTGCGCAAGTACTACCAGCCGTCGCAGACCCGGACCGGCATCGACGCGATCATCGGATCCAAGGCCACTGTCGTGTCCACCGTGGACGCCAACAGCGGCCAGGTGAAGATCGGCGGCGAGGTCTGGTCCGCGGTCAGTCTGGACGGTCATCGCGCCCTTCCGCCGGGCACATCCGTCACCGTTGTCGAGGTCCGCGGCGCCACCGCCGTGGTCATCTGGGGGGCCTGAGATACATGGATATCGCGCTCATCGTCGCGCTCGTCGTCGTCATTCTGGTGGTCGTCGTCCTCATCCGATCGGTCAAGGTGATCCCGCAGGCCCAGGCCGCGGTGATCGAGCGGCTCGGCCGGTACAACAAGACCGGCAGCGCCGGGCTGGTCTGGCTGATCCCGTTCCTGGACCGCGTTCGGGCCCGGATCGACCTGCGCGAACAGGTCGTGTCCTTCCCGCCGCAGCCGGTGATCACCGAGGACAACCTGACGGTGTCCATCGACACCGTCGTCTATTTCCAGGTCACCGACCCACGGGCGGCCGTGTACGAGATTGCCAACTACATCGTCGCCGTCGAGCAGCTGACCACCACCACGCTGCGCAACGTGGTCGGCGGGATGAACCTGGAACAGACGCTGACCAGCCGTGATTCGATCAACGGGCAGCTGCGTGGGGTGCTCGACGAGGCCACCGGCAAATGGGGCATCCGGGTCGCCCGGGTCGAGCTCAAGGCGATCGACCCGCCGCCCTCCATCCAGGAGGCCATGGAGAAGCAGATGCGCGCCGACCGCGACAAGCGGGCGATGATCCTGAACTCCGAGGGTCAGCGCGAATCGTCGATCAAGACGGCCGAAGGTCAGAAGCAGGCCGCGGTGCTGTCCGCGGAGGGCGCCAAGCAGGCGGCCATCCTGTCCGCGGAGGGCGAGCGGCAGTCCCGCATCCTGCGCGCACAGGGCGAGCGGGCCGCCCGGTACCTCCAGGCGCAGGGTCAGGCGAAGGCCATCGAAAAGGTCTTCGCCGCCGTCAAATCGGCCAAGCCGACCCCGGAACTGCTGGCTTACCAGTACTTGCAGACCCTGCCGCAGATGGCGCAGGGCGATGCGAACAAGGTCTGGCTGATCCCCAGCGACTTCAACAAGTCGCTCGAGGGCTTCGCCCGGATGCTCGGCACCAAGGGCGACGACGGTGTGTTCCGGTACGAGCCGCCCAAGGACGAACCGTCGACGACGGCGCGGGCCGGCGACATCGACGACGACGTGGCCGACTGGTTCGACGGCACGTCGGCCCAGGAGGTCGCCGCCGCGGTCGCCAAGGTCGAGCGGGAGGCGTCGATGACGATCGCCCAGCAGGAGGCGGCCAGGCTGGCCACCTACCGGGGCGAGGTGCCGTCCGCCGAGCGACCGGCCATCCCCGGCACGACCCAGGCCCAGCCGGCCTCCGTGCCGCCGGCCGAGCCGGCGCCCGAGGATGACGAACCGGCCGCCCCACCGCCGCCACCGCAACGGCAGCAGGCTCCGTACCAGGGTGGTCCGCCGCCCGGACCGGGCCGGCCGCCCAACCCGCAGCAGGGTCCGCCCCCCGGGTACCAGCAGCCCCCGCCGGGGTACCAGCAGCCGCCGCCGGGATACCAGCAGCCCCCCGCGTGGTACCGGCCGCCGAACCAATCCGATCCGGGGCAGCGCTGACCGGTTCGGCGCCGTCCACGCCTGCGGAGGCGCCGGCCCGGCTGCCGCAGCCGTTCGCGATCGTCGGTGCGGGGCGGCTGGGCACCGCCCTCTCCGTCGCCCTCCGGGCCGCCGGGGTGCCGGTGACCGGTCCGCACGGCCGCGGCTATACCGGCGTCGGGGACGCCGCGGTTCTGCTTTGCGTGCCCGACGACGCGATCACGTCGGCCGCGGCCCGGATCGACCCGGGACCGGTGATCGGCCATTGTTCGGGCGCATCCGGATTGGACGTGCTGGGGGATCGGCCGGGGTTCAGCGTGCACCCGTTGATGACGGTGACGCCTGCCGGAGCCGATTTCCGCGGGGTCTTCGCCGCCGTGGACGGGTCGTCGGCGGCGGCCCTGTCCGTGGGTGAGGCATTATCCCGGTCGGTCGGACTCCGGCCGGTGCGGGTGGCGGGTCGGGATCGGGTGGCGTACCACGCGGCGGCGTCGATCGCGGCGAACTACCTCGTCACCGTCGAGGCGGCGGCGGCGGAACTGTTGGCCACCGCCGGCCTCGACCGCGAGGTGCTGCTGCCGCTCGCCCGGGCGGCGCTCGAGAACTGGGGCCGGCTCGGTCCGGCCGCGCTGACCGGTCCGGTCGCCCGAGGCGACACGGGAACGGTCGCCGGGCATCGGGCCGCCGTGGTCGATCGGGTGCCGGAGCTGGTCGAGCTGTTGGACGCGCTGGTCGCCGCCACCGAGCGGCTGGCCGACCGGGTTCGGTGATCGTGGTCGGGTCTCCCGGTCCGGATCCGGCGAAGGTGCGCGCGCCGTTCGGCGCGCGATACCCTCCGGCCGAGCCGATCGCGGTGCCGCCCCGATCGCCCGACCTCCGGGAGTCCGAGCGCCGATGAGAATCGTCCGGACCGTCGCCGACCTGCGTGCCGCGCTGGCGCCCGTGCGGGGATCGGGCTCCGTCGGGCTGGTACCGACAATGGGGGCGTTGCACGACGGCCACCTGGAGCTGGCGCGACAGGCCCGCGCGGACAACGACGCCGTGGTGCTGTCCATCTTCGTCAACCCCACCCAATTCAACGATCCCTCCGACCTGGCCGCCTACCCCCGGGACGAGGGCAAGGACGTCGACCTGGCCGCGTCCGTGGGGGTCGACTACGTGTTCGCGCCGGAGGTGACCGAGGTGTACCCGCCGGGCTTCAGCGCCACCGTCACCCTGCACGGGCCGATCGTGGAGGCGCTGGAGGGCGCCCACCGCGGCGTCGGTCACTTCCAGGGCGTCACCACGGTCGTCGCCAAGCTGTTCGGCATGGTCTCACCCGACCGGGCGTACTTCGGGCAGAAGGACGCCCAGCAGGTCCGGGTGGTCCAGGCGATGGTCGCCGATCTGAACATCCCGACCCAGATCGTGGTGGTCTCGACGGTCCGCGAACCGGACGGGTTGGCCATGTCCAGCCGCAACCGGCGGCTCAGCCCGTTCGACCGGGCCCGGGCCGCGCACGTCGCCGAGGCGCTGCGGGCCGCCGAGCTGGCTGCCGCCGGTGGCATCAGCGACGCCTGGTCGCTCCTGCACTCCGCCCGAAAGGTCCTCACCGACAACGCGATCGACGTCGAGTACCTCGAACTGGTGGATGCCGACACGTTCCGGCCCATCCCGGTGCTGGTGACCGGCCCGGCCGTGCTCGCGGTCGCCGTGGTGATCGGCGGCACCCGGCTGATCGACAACGTGGTGCTGCGTCAGGGGTCCGCTTCGTGATGTCAGCCGTCCTGCCCACACCGGGTGTCACAACCGGTAATCGCATCGTCGGACAGGATGCATCTTTTCGGGTGGTTGCTGGCCGGTTGATGTAGTCCTAGGGCTATTCCCTCGGCTCCCCGGACGCGATGAACTGGTCACTGGACGGGTGCGCCTGGCGCCCCGGCCGATCGGGTCGGTGCGAACGGGGGAGGGCGCGTGCGAAGGCGAATGGCCGGCGTCCTGGCCGGCTCGATCCTGCGACGCGTTGCCCGCGATCTGGGAGTCCGACGCCATCTTCCGGTTCATCGGGTGGACGTCGATGCTCCTGGCGCCGGTCGTGCTCGTCCTCAGTTGGCGCCGGAGCGTACCAACGTCCGCCGGCTTCAGCCGGGAGTCCATCGACCCGTCCGTCGGCCCATCATTGGAGAGAGCATGAATCGCAACCGCCTGATCGCCGTGGCGTTGGCCGTCGGACTGATCGGAATGGCCGGCTGTACCTCGTCGAACTCCTCGGCGAGCAGCACGACGCTCGCGAGCACCACCGCGTCTGGTGCCACCGGGTCCGGCGCGGCGTCCGGGCCGGCGAGCGCGTCGGCCGGAGCGGAACCGGCGTACGTCGCCAAGGTCTCCGCCTCCGTCGAGCAAACGATGACGGACAACGTGATACCCGGTGCGGTGGTGCTGATCTCGTCCAAGGATGAGGGTGAGTGGACGGGCACCTTCGGCACCCGGACCTGGGGCATGGACGACCCGATCCAGGCGACCGACCAGTTCCGGATCGGCAGCAACACCAAGACCATGACGTCGACCGTCATCCTGCAACTCGTGCAGGAGGGCAAGCTCGCACTGAACGACCCCATCTCCAAGTACATCCCCGGGGTGCCCGGTGGCGACGGGATCACCATCGCCAACCTGTCCGAGATGCGCAGCGGTCTCTACAGCTACAGCTTCGACCCCACGTTCAACAACACCCTGGATCAGCAGCCGCAGAAGGTCTGGACGCCGCAGGAGCTGCTCGACATCGCGTTCGGCCATCCGCAGAACGGGCCGCCCGGACAGGAGTTCAACTACAGCAACACCAACATCATCCTGCTCGGGCTGGTCATCGAGAAGCTGACCGGGATGACCGCGTCGCAGGCTTTCGAGGAGCGAATCTTCACCCCCCTCGACCTGAAAGACACCTCGCTGCCGCTGAACTCGGATGTTCCGAACCCGCACCCGCAGGGCTACTCGTTCGGCAGTAACACCTCAACGATCGACACCTTCGCGCTGCCCGCGGCGGATCAGCCGCTCGCGCTGGACGGCCGCCTGCTGCCCAACAATGAGACGATGGCCAACCCGTCGTGGGCGTGGACCGCCGGCGGCGCGATCTCGACCGTGCAGGAGATGAAGACCTACGTCGAGGCAATGGTCGACGGCGGCCTGCTCGACGCGGCGACCCAGAAGATCCGGATGGACAGCATCCAGCCGATCAACCCGGCCCAGCCCGAATCCGGATACGGCCTGGGCATCGTCAAGTTCGACAAGCTGTACGGGCACGACGGGCAGATCCCCGGCTACATGACGTTCATGGGCCACGACCCGGAATCCGGCCTGACCATTGTGATTGCCACCAACCTGGCGACCATCCCCAACGGGGAGGGTTCGGCCCTGGCCATCCTGAAAGGCATCCTGCCGATCTTCTACCCGAACATGGTCGTTCCCGGGGACCCGGCGGCGGCGCCCGGGGCGACCGGTAGCGGAGCGCCGACGTCGGCCGCGGCCACCAGCACCGGCGGCTGACCTCGGCGGGGTGTAGGACCGCGCTGATCAATCAGACTCCTGCGTCGCCAGATTGCCTGCGCCCGGTCCGAAAGCCCCGCTGGTCCCGCTAGTCGGCCTCGCACGCTCGGCCGACTAGCGGTTGAGGTACTCGATCACCGCCAGCACCCGCCGGTGGATGTCGGGATCCTGTGGCAGGTCGAGGGTCTCGAAGATCAGGGCGATGTTGCGGGCCACCGCCGCCTCGGTGACCACCAGCTCGCGGGCGATCCGGGCGTTGCTGTACCCCTGCGCCATCAGGGTCAGCACGTCCAGCCGCCGCGGGGTCAGGCTGTCGACCGCGCGGCGCTCCCGGCGGGCCGCGAGGGCGTCGGACACCACTTCCGGATCGATGACCGATTCGCCCGCCTGCACCCGTTCGAGCACGCCGTTGAACATCTCGAAATCGAGCACCCGTTGCTTGAGCAGGTAGCCGATCCGACGCCGACCCGCGGTCAGCAGCTCGACGGTGCCCTGCGCGTCGACGTGGTGGGACAGCAGGACGACGGCGACATCGGGCATCAGCTG
The DNA here is from genome assembly GCF_044224575.1 of Nakamurella sp. GTDB lineage: Bacteria > Actinomycetota > Actinomycetes > Mycobacteriales > Nakamurellaceae > Nakamurella. The sequence continues at coordinate 22,289 of NZ_JBGAKE010000035.1, read as the reverse complement.
CCGGATGCGGATCGCCGCGGCCAACCCCTCGGAGGTGTGGGTCGGCGGCATCCGGATGTCGGTGATCACCAGGTCCGGGCGGGCGGCGGGCACCTGCGCCAGCAATTCGTCGGCGTCCACGGCCGACACAACGATGTCGTGGCCGGACGCGCGGAGCAGGCTGCCCAGCCCCTGCCGGAACAGGGCCTCGTCCTCGGCCAGTGCTATCCGCACGGCACCATCATCCGGATCCTGGTCCCCGCATCGGCTCCGGAGGTGACCTCCAGCGTCCCGCCGAACGCCGCCAGCCGGTCCCGCACGCCGACCAGACCCGATCCGGCGCCCACCGTGGCCCCGCCGATCCCGTCGTCGGCCACCTGCGCGGTCACCCGATCGGCGGCGAGCTCCAGCTCGATCGTGATCGCCGTACACCGGGCGTGCTTGACGGCATTGGTGATCGCCTCCAGCACGACGAAGTAGACCGTGCTTTCGATCTCGGCCGCCAGCCGGCGCGATTCGCCGGTGACCCGGACGTCGATCGGGACGGGTAGCCGGCCGGAGAGGGACCGGACGGCGGACACCACGCCTCGTTCGACCAGCGGCGCCGGCATGATGCCCTGGATGAGGTCGCGCAACTCGGCCAGCAGGGTCACGATGCCGTCGCGCAGCGCGCCGGCGGTGGCGGCGACCGCGTCCGGATCACTGCGCACGAGCTGAAGTTCCTGGGCGCGCAGGCCCAGGGCGAGCGCGTGCTGCTGCAGTCCGTCGTGCAGGTCGCGGGCGATCCGCCGGCGCTCCCGGTCACCGGCCTGCGCGATCCGGCGCCGGGACTGGCGAAGCGCGCGGTCGGTGCGCCGAAGCTCCAGCAACGTGGCCTGCTGGCTGGCCACGGTCCGGCGATGGCTGACGACCAGCGCGGAGGCCTCGGCCACGGCCGCCAGCAGCTTCGGGTCGACCCCGGCGTCCGGCCGGTAGGCGACGGCCCCGACCACCGCCGATCCGTAGCGGATCGGGTAGTAGTGCTCGCCCGCCGCCGGCGCCACCGGGGCTCCGTCGGTCTCGACGAAGTCGTCCGAGTCGTCGGCCCGGTAGACCACCCGGCTCCCCGGCACCTCGACCGCCCGCCCGACCGCGGCGTCGAAGGCGGCCGGCGCCGGTTCCCGGCCGCCCACGCCCGCGAAGAACTCGCGGAGCTCGCCGGTCCGTCCGTAGGAGCCGGTCAGCAGGCCGATCAGGAAGACCACCGGCAACAACGCAATGAGGTACCCCTGCAGTTCCGCGATGCGCCGAAGCACCGCGGGATCGCCCAGCGATGCCGCGTCCAGTCCTCGCGCCACGACCGTCAGCGTCATCCCGATCAGGCAGGCGAACCCGTAGAGGACGAACGGTCCGAGCCGGTCGTCCCGGTACCGCCGTCGGGTGATCCAGCGGGACCACAGCGCCAGCATGGCGAGCAGCAGACACGCCAGCCCGGCCGGGCGTTGCAGCGTGTTCAGGACCTCGAGCACCGGCGCGGCCGGCCCGGGATCCGCGACCCGGATCGGGCTCGATGCGTCGAGCAGGACCGAGGGCACCTCCAGAACCGTCGACGTCAGGTAGGCGAGAACGACCGCCACCCGGGCCAGCTGGCTCGGCAACCGGCCGGTGGGGAAGGCCAGGACGACGTGGATCATGATCGCCAGCGGCAGCGATCTGGTCAGCGCGCCGATCGTGGTCAACCCGAGAACCGGCACGGTGACCATGGCTGCGCACCAGTGCACGATCCCGGTCGCGAGCAGCAAGGACCCGAACGGGTTGTGCGGCTGCCGCCAGAGGGCGATGAGCCCGGAGGCGAAGTACAGCACGACGATCGATTCCCACAACACCAGCGGTAGCCCGTCCCAGCCGGAAGCGACGAGGATCAGCACCTCCGTCCCGGCCAGCACCGCGCAGAACGCGGCCAGCACCACCAGGGTGTGCCGGGGCCGCGGCACCGGCCCGGCGAACGGTTCATCCAGATGGGCGTGGCTCGCCTCGCGGGCACGGGGTGACGTCACGTCGTCGACGACGGATTCCTGCGGCATGGCCACCCTTGACTGACGTGGGGCTGCGATGAGCAGGAGGGACGGCGGCGCACCGCAGCGATGGACCGCGATCCTATTCCGGTGGTGCGGCGGCGCCTGCGCTCACCCGCCGAACACCTCGGCCAGCCAGTCGTAGGTCCGCAGGTCGTACAACGCCCGGCTGCCCATCTCGCAATGGTCGCCGGCGCCCTCGGCCCCGAGGAAGGTTAGCCGGGTGGTCGGTGCCCGTATCTCGTCGGCGACGAGATCGGCGCTGGCGGACAGCGGATCGTTCTCCGCCGCGCACACCAGGGTGCGGCAGCGGATGTCCGCCAACCGGCCGTCGAGCGTGAACGGAGCGATAGCGGTCAGGTACTCGGCGAGCGAGCCGACGCCGTGCACCATGAAGCCGCGTTGCATGATCGCCCAGCGCTGGGCCCGGTTGGCGGCGATGCCCCGCTCCACGGTCGCCAGGACGTCCGCCGGGAGGTCCGGATAGCCGGCGATGACGTCCTCGGGGACGCCGGCCGCGCGCAGCCGCCCCGTCATGCCCGCGTCCATCGCGAACAGCCCCGGATCGGCGATGCACGCCGCCAGCCGATGCTCGCCGCTCGCGGCCCGCAGGGCCAGGTACCCGCCCAGGCTCCACCCGGTCAGGGCGATCCGCGCCGGATCCACGTCCGGCCGGGCGAGCGCGACGTCCAGGACGGCCGGCAGCACGTTCTCCCAGTCGGCCCGCAGGTACAGGCCCTGGTCGAACAGGACCCGACCCTGGCCGGGCCCGTCGAAGATCAGGCAGTTCCAGCCCCGGGCCAGGACGGGAAGCGTCTGGGCCAGGAAGGTTTCGTAGATCGTGGCGTCATAGCCGTTGGTCACCACCACCAGCGGCCGGCGACCGTCACCGGCGCGGTGGAACCAGCCGGGCAGGGTCGTCCCCTCGAACGGGATCTCCAGCTGCTCACCCGGGCGGTCGAGCAGCGCGTTGGCCTTGGCAAAAGCGTCCGACTGTCGGGCCAACCCGGTGCGCAGCCGCTCGTCGATGGGCGCACCGAACAGCGGGTGGTAGCCGATCGCGTAGTAGCGGCATGCCCGCAGGTAGGTGTCCCGGGCGACCGCGCTACGGTGCCCGGCCGCCACCGATCGGTCGGCCACCGAGACGAGGCGCTCGGCGGTCGTCGTCCACGAGTCGTGCCAGGCGTCATCGTCGCCGTCCGCGATGTCGGCACAGGCGGCGACGACCTCGCCGGGGGCGCCCCCGAGACCCAGGCCCAGGGCGAACGCGAGATCGTCGAACAGTGGGTCGGTGGACAGCATGTCGGTGGGTATCCTCCCTCGTGGCGGGCCACGATCAGCGGCCCGGCTCTCGGTCGGGCCTTGGCGTGGCCTCAGCTCATCGAAGGCGACTCCGCCGGGCAATAGCGCTGGCACTACAACGCCCGCCGCGCCGCCGGGTCGGGGTGGAGTGGGTCACATCGATCGCCGGCAGGTCGTCGGGCAGTGGTAGCAATGGACGCGCACGGTACCGTCGCATCCCGCCCGCGACGGTCGTCGTGCCGCCCGGCCGGAGCAAAGGAGCGTCCGATGTCCACCCGCCCCGCGGTGCCCGCCGGTCGCCGGCCGATCGTCATTCCGGATCTGTTCGAGATGAAGCGCGCCGGCCGCAAGATCGTCATGGTCACCGCGTACGACCACCCGAGCGCCGTGGCCGCCGAACTGGCCGACGTCGACATGGTGCTGGTCGGCGACTCAGGCGCGATGACGGTGCTCGGCCATCCCAGCACCGTGCACGTGACCGTCGACGAGATGCTGGTGCTGACCAAGGCCACCCGCCGCGGCGTGACGCACGCCATGCTGGTCGCGGACCTGCCGTTCGGCTCCTACGAGGTGAGCGACGAGCAGGCCATCGAGACCGCCGTCCGGTTCGTCAAGGAGGGCGGTGTCGACGCCGTGAAGCTCGAACGCGGCGATCCGGATTCGGTCAGCCGGGCGCGGGCCATCGTCAACGCCGGGGTCCCGGTGGTCGGCCATGTCGGCCTCACCCCGCAGTCCGCGACGTCACTGGGCGGGTACCGCGCGCAGGGCCGCAGCGCGGAATCCGCGATCCGGATCACCGACGGCCTGCTGGCCCTGCAGGACGCCGGCTGCTGCTGCATCGTGCTGGAGGCCGTGCCGAACGCGCTGACCACCGAGATCATGCCGCTGACCACGGTGCCGATCATCGGCATCGGCGCGGGCCCGGACACCGACGGCCAGGTTCTGGTCTTCCACGACCTGCTCGGTATCCGGGAAGGCAAGGGGGCCAAGTTCGTTCGCCGCTACGCCGACCTGCTGGACGCGATGGCCGACGGGGTCGCCGACTACACTCGGGAGGTGCGGGCCGGCGACTTCCCGGCGCCCGAGCACGCCTACGGCATCGACGCGGCCGAGCTCGCCCGGTTCCGCGAGCTCCGCGGGAACTGACCGTGCCCGCGGCGCGGCCCGACGAATTCGACGTGGAGGTCGATGACGCTGCCGTCGTCGACCTCGCTGCCCGTCTGGTGCGGCTGCGCACCGTGCACGAGGGACCCGGTGACGTCGAACGGCCGGCCGCCGAGCTGCTGGCCGAGCTGATGCGCGACTTCGGCTGGGCGGTCACCAGCGTCGAGGCCGCACCCGGCCGGCCCTCGGTGATCGGTGTCGTCGACGGTGGCCGCCCCGGGCGGACCCTGATGTTCGAAGGGCACGTCGACGTCGTCACCGAGGGCGACCCGGGCTCCTGGTCGTTCGACCCCTACGCCGGCGACATCATGGACGGGCGGCTGCGCGGCCGGGGGAGCGCGGATATGAAAGCGGGGGTGGCCGCGATGCTGCACGCCGCGCGCGCAGTCGAGCTGGGCGGCTTCGCCGGCCGGATCGTCGTCGGGGTGCTGGCCGACGAGGAGGGAATGATGCTGGGCGCCAAGCGGTTCGCCGCCGACCTGGTCGCCGGGTCGCTCGCCGGGATCGACCGGATCGACGGGGTGATCGTCGGCGAGCCCGAGGGCGGCGAGGTCTGCCCGGTGGCCAAGGGGGCGATCCGGCTGGTGATCACGTTCACCGGCGCGATGGCCCACGGCGCGATGCCCTGGATGGGCCGGAACCCGCTGCCGGCGATCGCCGCCATGCTCGCGGCCATCGCCGACACCCAGCACGTCCTGCGCGCCGCACACGGCGATCACCCGCTGCTCGGCCCGATCTGCCTGACCCCGACGGTCCTGCAGGCCGGGGACCTGGAGCAGATCAACGTCATGCCGGCCACCGCGACGGTGGCGCTCGACATCCGGACCACGCCGGCCGTCGTGCACGCCGCGTTGATCACCCAGCTCGCCGACACGGCCGGCCGGATCGCGCAGGACGCCGGCCTGACCGCGCAGGTGACCGTCATCGACGACCGGCCTCCCGTCGACACCCCGGTCGACCACCCGGTCGTCCAGGCGATGCTCGCCGGGCACCGGGCCGCCACCGGCGCCGACGCGGTGATCGGCGGTGTTCCCGGCGCGACCGACGGCACGATCCTGACCCGCGATGCTGGGCTGGCCACCGTGGTCTACGGTCCGGGCGGCAAGTGGATCGCCCACCAGGCCGACGAGTATGTCCCGGTGGCCGACATCGCGACCTGCACCCGCGCGTACGTCGCGGCGGCCCGACATTTCCTGGGGGACTGATGCGGATGCGGCCGGGCCGGCACAATGCGCTCATCGACGTCGCGGGCCTGCGGGTCGGGCACCACACCGCCGTCGGCCACGGCTTTCTCACCGGCACCACGGTGATTCTCGCCCCGGACGACGGCATGGTCGCCGGCGTCGACGTCCGCGGCGGCGGTCCGGCCACCCGGGAAACCGACCTGCTCGGCCCGACCGCCTCGGTCGAGCGAGTGCATGCGATCGTGCTGTCCGGCGGCAGCGCGTTCGGCACGTCCACCGGCACCGGCGTCGCCGACCAGCTGGCCGCCCGCCGGGTGGGTCTGCGGGTCGGACCGCACCCGGACGCCGTGGTCCCGTTGGTACCCGGCGCGTCGCTGTTCGATCTCGGTCGCGGCGGCTCGTACACCGCCCGGCCGGACGCCGGCTTCGGCGCGGCCGCGCTGGCCAACGCGCTGGCCGACACCGATGCGGGCGAGCCCCGGTCCGGCGCCGCCCAGGGCAACGTGGGCGCCGGGACCGGGGCGGTCGCCGCCGGGCTCAAGGCGGGCATCGGCACCGCGTCGGTGCTGCTGCCCGGCGGGGCAACGGTGGCCGCGCTGGCCGCGGTGAACGCCGCCGGCAGCCCGCTCGACCCACGCACCGGCGGCCTGCTCGGCGAGCCGTGGCTGCTGCCTGGCGACGCGCCCGACCAGCCCGTCCCCGACGACGCCGCCCGGGCCCGGCTCCGGGCGATCACCGCTCCGGACGTCGCCGGGTTCGATTTCGGCCCGGCCCGGCCTGGCCAACCCCCGACCCCACCCGCCGATGCCGCCCTGCACACCACCCTGGTCGTCGTCGCCACGGACGCCACGCTGACCAAGGTGCAGTGCACCAAGATGGCAGCGGTCGCCCAGAACGGGATGGCCCGTGCGCTCAATCCGGTGCACACCATGGATGACGGCGACATCGTCTTCGGCGTCGCCACCGCCCGCGGCCCCGTGCCGGACCCGCTGCGCTACCGGCAGATCACCGTCGAAGCGGCCAACGCGGTCAGCCGGGCGATCGTCCGGGCCATGCTCGCCGCGGCCTCCGTCGGCACCCCGGCCGGACAATGGCCCTCGTGGACGGACGTGGTGCACGGGGCGCGCTGATCGCCGGCCGCTGCTGCGCCGCCGCCGGCGCTCTGCTGTGGGTGGCGATGCAGGTGCTGGCCGGCGACCCGTTCCCGCCGGAGATCTCGGTCTCCCAGTACGGGCTGGGCCCGTCCGGCTGGGTCTTCACGGTGTGGGCGCTCGCGCTCGCCGTGGCACCGCTGCTGCTCCTGGAAGCCGCCCCCGCGCCGGGCCCCGCGGCCGCGCTGTTGTGGATGGGCCTCGCCGGCGCCGCGGTGATGGCGGTCGTGCGCACCGACGACGGCGGGGGAGCGATGTCCTGGCACGCCCAGGTGCACATGGTCGGCGCGATCGTTGCCCTGGTGTTCCTGCCATTGGGCATCCTGGCGGCCATCCGGGTGGCCGGGCCGTTGGCCAGGCGGGTTGCCGCGGTTCTCGCGGCGGCGGCCGCGGTGGTCGGCCTGCTGGTCGTGGTCTCGGCGGCGGGGGTGGACACCGCCGGGTTGAGTGCCCCCCGGTCCTGGGCACTATGGCAGGGCACGTTGGTCGTCATCGACATGCTGCTGGTCGGCGTCCACGCGGTGGCGGCCGGCCAATCCCGGATCCGAGCGGCCGGCCCCGGAGGTTAGCGTTGGCACTGACCGGGACACCCACCGCCGGTCGAGTCTTCAGGTCAAGGAGCGCGCATGACGCAACCCAGCACCCCCGTCCAGGACTCCGCCGCTCGCCGCCGCCCGCATGTGGTGGTGCTGGGTGGCGGGTTCGGCGGACTGACCGCGGTGAAGGCGCTGGCCAAGGCCGACGTCGACATCACCCTGGTCGACCGGCATACCTATAACGCCTTCCAGCCGCTGCTCTACCAGGTGGCGACGGCCGGACTGAACCCCGGCGACGTCACGTTCTTCCTGCGGGCCACCCGGATGGCGCAGAAGAACGTGTGCTTCCGGCAGGGGGAGGTGGCGGGACTCGACCCGGCCGGCCAGGTGATCATCTTCACCGACGGCAGCACGATCCACTTCGACTACCTGATCATCGCCACCGGCGCCACCACCAACTACTTCGGGACCAAGGGGGCGGCCGAGCACTCCCTGGCGATCTATACCCGGGCCCAGGCCCTTCGGCTGCGCGACCGGATCTTCACCAACCTGGAGCACGCCGCGGCGGCCCAGACCGAGGAGGATCTGGCCATCGTCGTCGTCGGCGCCGGACCGACCGGGGTCGAGATGGCCGGTGCGCTGGCCGAGTTGCGCAACGACGCGATGGCCACCGTCTATCCCGAGTTGGACCCGCGGCGAACGCACATCGTGCTGGTCGAGATGGCGGACAAGGTCCTCGCGCCGTTCGCGTCGTCCCTGCGCGAGTTCGCCGCTCGAGCCTTGCGCGAGCGCGGGGTCGAGCTGCGGCTCAACACGTCCGTCTCCGAGGTGCGGCCGGATGGCGTCGTGCTGGGCGGCGGCGAGTTCCTCAAGGCCGGGGTGGTGGTCTGGGCGACCGGGGTGACCGTGCCCGCAGTCGTCGGCGAGTGGGGCCTGCCCCAGGGTCGCGGCGGCCGGATCAGTGTCGACAAGGACCTGCGGGTGACCGGGTTCCGCACGATCTTCGCGGTTGGTGACGTCGCGTTGCTGCCCGATCCGCTGCCCCAGCTGGCCCAGCCGGCGCTGCAGGGTGGGCGGCACGCCGGCCGGCAGGTGGCCGCGCTCGCGCTCGGCCGGCCCACCCACCCGTTCCACTACCACGACAAGGGCACGATGGCGACGGTCGGCCGGCGTGCGGCGGTGGCCGACATCGAGCTGGTCGGCGGCCGGTCGATCCGGCTGACCGGCACGCTCGCCTGGTTCGCCTGGCTGTTCGTGCACATCGTCATGCTGCTCGGCAACCGCAACCGGTTGGCCACGTTCGTCAACCTGACCACCAAGTACCTCGCCCCGTCGCGCCGGACCAATCCGATCGTCGGCGACGTGCCGGTTTTCGAGCATCCGGGACGAAGTTGACCCATCAACATTGCCGGTGTTTCTGGGTACTCTCGTAGGTATGACGTCCTCCCCGCGCTGGCTCAGCGAGTCCGAGCAGCGTGCCTGGCGGGCGCTGCAGCAGTTCGGCGCGCCGTTGGCCGCGGCGCTGAACCGGCAGCTGCTCGCGGACTCGGCGCTGTCGTCGGCGGACTATCAGGTGCTGGTCGTGCTCACCGAGACCGACGGCGGCGTCCTGCGGGCCGGCGAACTCGGCCGGGCGACCGGGTGGGAAAAGAGCCGGCTCTCGCACCATCTCAAGCGGATGGAGACCCGGGGCCTGGTCCGCCGGGACGAGTGCCTGACCGACGGGCGGGGGCTCCTCGTGCGGATTACCGACGCCGGGCGGCAGGCGATCGCGGACGCGGCTCCGGCCCATGTGGCGACCGTCCGGGATCTGGTGATCGATGCGTTGACCCCGGAGCAGTTGCGGGTACTGGCCGAGGCAGGGGAGGCGGTCGGCGCCCGGCTCACCGCAGTGAACTGTGGCGCCGCCGAGGCCGACCTGGCTGCGGATGAGGGGGAAAATGTCTCAACCTCCGGTAGAGGGTGAAGGTTCTGCCGTCCCGATCGACGGCACGGCGCCGGTCTCGCGGACCCGTCGAGCGATGTCGGCCGCCGCGAGCGGCCGCGACCGGGCCATCCGGCAGTTCGTCGGGCTGCTCGTCCCGGTGATCCGGGCCACCCGGTTGCCGCTGCTGGTCGTCGTGCTGTTCCCGGTGGTGCCGGCCGTGCTGGTCATCGCGATCGCGCTGGCCCGGCCCGGACCGGACGACTGGTTCTGGGTGGTGTTCGCCGCACTCGGCCTGCTGGTGGGCGGCTGGCTCGCGCTGCGCCGCCGCCAGTTGCTGGCCGTGGCCGCCGACCCCGAGGTGTTGATCACCGCGCTGACCGGCTTGGTCACCGGGCGGGAGCTGTGGACGCAGCTGGTCGACAACCTGTCTGCGGGCCGGGTCGGCGTCGCCGTCGCGCGCCGATCCCGCCCGTTGCGGGTACTGGGCGGACTGTGGCGGGGCGTGCGCGCGGCCGGCGTGATCGCCGAGTTCGCGGCCAGCGACGAGCTGGCGCCGCTGACCCCGTTGCGGCTGCGCGGGATCTGGCTGCTCGTGCTGGCCTGCCTGCTGGCCGGGGTGGTGATGGGCGTCGCGGTGCTCGTCGGCGCCCTGCTGTACCTGCTCGGCGCGTAACCGGGGCCGGGCGGCCATCGGCGACGGGCCGGCCGGATACGGTGGGGACATGATCGACGAGACACAGCCGGGGTACGACGTCACCGAGGGCGTCTCCGAGCAACTGACCGTCAGCGACACGCTGGCCGATGATCGGCTCGACGACTACCTGGACGAGGGCTACAACCCACCCGACCGTGAGCCGTCCGTGCAGGTGCCCACCGAGGCCGAGGAGGAGCGGGGGCTCAGCCTGTCCGATCTACTCTCCGCCGAGACTCCCGACGTGTGGGAGGACGCCGACAGCAACCTGTACGACGAGTCCGGCGACGAGGTCGGCGGTGTGCGGGCCGGACGTCTGGTCGGCGACGGGTCCGATGCCTACGGGGACACCCGCAACGACGTGCTGGCCGACGACGTCGGCATCGACGGCGCGGGGGCCAGCGCCGAGGAAGCAGCGATGCACGTCATCGACGAGTACGACCAGCGCTGACGGCAGCACCGGATGACCGCTGCGGCTTTCGCGGTCGGCGGAAAACCGTTGCGCCGGTGCGGGACGCGACGTAAGTTCGCGGGTACACGCAACCGACCGAAAGGGACCCTCCAGTTCTCATCGAGAAGCTGCGGTCCAGCAATCCACGGACAGTCACCCGACCCCCGGTGCCGCCGACCCTGTCCAGTCGGCCCCTCGCTCATTCGACGAGGGTCACGGCCCGGGGGTTGTCCATGTCCGGAGCGGGATCGCTCGGACCCGCCCGGCCGCCTCCGGGCCCGACAAACCCCGCTACAGGCCCCGCTCGACCGGCATGATCCCGCGGTCCACCGCCTTGACCAGCGCGGCGTGATCGGCCTCGGTCTGGTCGGCGTAGAGCCGGGCGAAGCGGGCCAGGGCGTGATCGAGCTTGTCCGACTTGCCGCAGTAGCCGGCGATCATCGACGCCCCGGACGTCCGGGCGTGCCCCTTGGCCAGCAGGTGCCCGACGATCCCGGCGTAATCGGCCAGCGCCGACCCGTCGATCGAGTCCAGCGCCACCGTGCCCTTCATGTTGCGGAACTGCCGCACGTAGTACTGGCGCCCGTCGGCCTCCGCCCAACCCAGCAGTGGGTCGCTGACCGTCTGCAGCGCCTGCTGGTACTCGACCACCCGCTGACCCTGGTGGGCGTGCCATGCCGATTCGCCGTGCACGTACTTCGCCAGCACCGACCGGCGAGCCTGCTTGAGCTGCAGGAACACCACGTCGTCGGGACTGCTGCCCTCCAGCAGGACCACATACGCGCGCAGGCCGACGCTGCCCACGCCGACCACCTTGTGCGCGATGTCGACGATCGTGTAGCCGCCCAGGGCGCGTCGCCAGTGCGGGGCGAGGGTCTGCAGGTAGCCGTCGAGCCCGGCGGACAGCACCTGGTAGTCCTGATCGCTGACCCGGGTGATCAGCGGAGGGTCCTCGACGATCCGCCGCCGGCCCTGCTCCTCGTGGGTGAACCGAGGCAGCGCCCGGTCACTGGTGCGGTGCCGGGCCCGGGCCACCGCGCGGCGGATCTCCTGCCGCAGGGACTCGTGCGAGGTGGTGCTGTGGAGGTGATCGACGTCGATTCGCTGGTACGAGCGGGCCAGCAGAGGGGTGAGGGCCAGCTCGCGCACCTCGGTCCGGTAGGCGGCGGCACACTGGATCGCGGCTGATTCGCAGTCCGCCTCGCTCGCCCCGTTCTGCCGGCCGGCCACCCAGATGCTGGCGACCAGGCGACGCAGGTCCCATTCCCAGCCGCCCGGGTGCGCCTCGTCGAAGTCGTTGAGGTCCATCACCAGGTCGCGTTCGGGGGAGGCATAGAAGCCGAAGTTGCCCAGGTGCGAGTCGCCGCAGATGACCGGGGTGATTCCGGTCGAGGGCAGCCGGGCGACGTCCTCGGCCATCACGATCGCGGTGCCGCGCAGGAAGCCGTAGGGGCTGCCGATCATCCGGCCGACCCGCACCGGGATCAGCCAGTCCAACCGCCCCTCATGCGAGTCCATGATCAGCTGCACCGGGTCCGGCCGCCCGATCGGCGGTGCCCAGTCGCCCAACGACTGCCGGGACACCCTGTCCCGCAGGTCCTTCCCCATCCGGAAGCGGTCCGCCCGGGCGGTCGGCCGCTTGGACAGCGAGTCGAAGGAATCGCTGTCCGCGGTGGCCAGAACGACGTGCCCGCGAGATTTGTTACGCCCGATCACATCCGGACCCTAACGCCACCGGCGCCCCGGCGCGCGGACGCCCTGCCGCCGGACCGCCCCGCCGGTTCCGCGCGGAGGCCATCCCCGGGCCGCCGCCCTCCCGCGCGTGTCAACTGGGAAGGCGCGGCTGAACCGGGCCGCCGCCCTCCCGCGCGGATCAACTGGGCCGGCGCGGCTGAACCGGGCAACTTGCGTCCCACCCGCCACAATCGACGCCGTTTCGTCCGCGCAGTTGCCTACGGGTCCGTCTCAACGGGTGCCGCGGATCAAGTCCCGGGGACGCCGGGGCTCGAGCTCGGATCCGGCCGGGAGCACCGTGTCCGCGGGGATCCGGCGATGCGATCCGACCAGGACCGGGTGCACCGCGTTCGGTGCGCCGAGGACCGCCCGCCGGCCGATCACGCTGCCCTCGGCGACCACCGATCGGGCCACCGTCGCACCGGCCCGGACCACCACGTCGTCCATCAACACGCTGTGCCGCACCCGCGCGCCACGCTCGATCACGACGCCGGGACCGACGACCGAGTTCACCACCTCACCGGCCACATCGGCGGCCGGCGCGAGCGCGGCGCGGTCCAGCGACGCTGTGCGCCGCACGATCGCCGGTCCCCGCACCGGCATCGAGGTGAGGATCGGCCAGGCCGGATCGTCCAACCGGAACGGCGAGCGTTTCCGGAGCAGTTCGAGCTGCCCGTCCAGGTACGCGGTGGGCGTGCCGAGGTCACGCCAGTGCCCGTCGTGCCGGAAGTCGGCCACCACGCCGTCCGTGACGAGCCGGGGGAGCAGCCGCTCGCCGTAATCGCCCAGCTCACCGTCGCGGTGCAGATCGTGGAGCTGCTCGGCCAGGGCGGCCGGCCGGTAGGCGAACACCTCGGTGCCGACGCAGCGGCCGGTCGGCGAATCCGGCTTGTAGTCCACCGACCGCACCCGGCCGCCGTCGGCCTGGACGACCAGGTAGCGAGACACGTCGGTGCCGGCCGGCATGACTGTCGACACCACGGTCGCATCGGCGGCGGCGTCGAGGTGGGCGCCGATCACGTCCCGTAAGTCCAGCGAGGTGGGCGCCGATCACGTCCCGTAAGTCCAGCGTCAGCAGGTGATCGGCGCTGCACACGAGCAGGACGTCGGGATCGAACGAATCGATGACCGGCCAGTGACGGACCAGCGCGTCCGCGTTGCCGGAGGCGAAGCCATCGTGCTCGGGTCCTTGGAACGGAGCCAGGATGCGGAACCCACCCCGGGTCCGGTCCAGGTCCCACGGCCGGCCGCCGGCCAGGTGCTCGCCGAGCAGGTGCGGCTCGTACTGCTGCAGCACCCAGACATCGGTCAGTCCGCTGTGCGTCGCGTTGGACAGCGCGATGTCCACCAGCCGGTAGTTGCCGCCGACGGGTAGCGACGGCTTGGCCCGTCCGGTCGTCAGGGGGCCGAGCCGCGAACCCCGTCCGCCGGCCAGGACAACGCACAGTGCGCGTACACGGGTCATGCACAGTCACTTCCCTGCCCGGCCACCCGCCACGCGGTGTTTCATCCGCTCCGGGACGGGTTACCCAGTACCCGGCGACCGAGTGCTCCGGCGCACACTCTGTGCGACGGCTGTGGGCCGCCCATGGCGGCCTGAGTCGGAGATTGCTCCGAACGGGTGAATTCGAGCATTTCACACGATCGGTCAATCGGCGCTCCACGGGACGTCAGCTCACCCCGGTCCAGCAGCGGAAACGTCCGGCGCCGGGTGGTCATGTCGATCGTTACCATTCCGTTATGTCCAAATCGGCTCCCTGGACATTCCCCGACCCGTCCGTATCGTCTGTCGGGGCCGGGTTCTCGACCGGCAACCAGTCCAGAAACCTCCGGGCCACGCGCCGAGTGCTGTCCGCTCCGGCCCGGAGACCGTGACCGCAGAAAGGCTAGGACAGCAGCGGGGAAACCAACTTCGGGAGCCGCACGGCTTCCTTGGGGTTAATCCGGCATCGCGTCAGCGGGGCCGGACGGGCGATCCCCTGCACCCATCTGCCATCCGCTCGTGCGGAGGCGACTTGGGTCGCGCCCGAACCCGACAGCTCACCTCGCAGGCGCAGCTAGGGGAAACCATCACATGACGCGTCGTACCGTCGCACGCCATCGCAAGCCCTCCGTGGCTCGCACCCTTGCCCTTCGCGGCGCCGCCGTCGGCGTCGTCGCCGGGGCTGCCGCCCTCGGCCTCGGAGCCGGAACCGCCTCCGCCGCACCGGATTCGACCTGGGATTCGGTCGCGCAGTGCGAGAGCAGTGGCAACTGGTCCATCAACACCGGTAACGGCTACTACGGTGGCCTGCAGTTCTCCCAGTCGACCTGGAATGCCTTCGGCGGCCAGGAGTACGCCTCCCGCGCCGACCTGGCGACCAAGGAGCAGCAGATCGCGATCGCCGAGAAGACCCTGGCCGGTCAGGGCTGGGGCGCCTGGGCCTGCGCGTACGCCGGCGGCGGCGAGGGCCCGTCCCAGCGTTCGGTGAGCAGCTCCGCGTCGTCCAACGACTCGTCGAACGAGCAGTCCAGCTCGTCGAACCAGGCATCCCGCGGCAGCCGCAGCACGAACAACGACGACCAGCAGTCGTCGCGCAGCAGCCGGTCGTCGAACGACAACGAGCGTTCGTCGTCCTCGGTGAGCTCCGGCAGTGCCGCGGACGGCAGCTACACCGTGGCGTCCGGCGACACCCTGTACAAGATCGCCGCCGCGAACGGGGTGGCCGGTGGCTGGCAGGCCGTCTACCAGGCCAACGCCGACATCATCCCGGATCCCGACCTGATCTTCCCGGGCCAGGTCATCCGCATTCCGTGAGCTGACGGGGAGCCGATCGTCGGTGATCGGCTCCCCACCGGCCGTCCCCGCGCCCCGGTAGCATCCGGGCGTGGGGGGACGCCGGGTTGCCGTGACCGCAGCCGGCACCGCGGTTCTGTTGGCGGCTCTCGACGCGTACGTGGTCGTGGGGCTGCTGGTCGACATGGTGATCGACCTGGGCATCCCGGTGGGCCGGCTGGAGCGGGCGACGCCGATCGTCACCGGCTTCCTGCTCGGCTATGTGGCCGCGATGCCACTGCTCGGACAGGCATCGGACCGTTTCGGCCGTCGCCGGGTCCTGCAGCTGTGCCTGATGGGGTTCGCCGTCGGCTCCGCGATCACCGCCCTTGCCGGGTCGATCCCGCTGCTGGTGTTCGGACGCGTGGCGCAGGGTGTCGCCGGGGGCGCCCTGCTCCCCGTCACGATGGCGCTGGTCGCCGACCTGTGGCCGGAACCGCGCCGGGCCACCGCGCTGGGTGCCGTCGGCGCCGCGCAGGAGATCGGCAGCGTGCTCGGCACCCTGTACGGCGTCGGGTTGGCCGCCCTGTTCGGGTCCTGGCCATTCTTCGTCGATCTGCAGCCGGAGAGCTGGCGCTGGGTCTTCTGGGTCAACCTTCCGCTCGCCGTCATCGCGATGATCGTCGTGCAGGTCAGTGTGCCGGCGGGGGTGCGGGCGACCGGTCCCGGCGGCGTCGACGTGGTCGGCGGCGGCCTGCTGGCCCTGGCTCTGGGTCTGCTGGTGGTGGGCCTGTACAACCCCGACCCGGCGCACTCCGTGCTGCCCTCCTGGGGCCTGCCCTGTCTGGCCGGCGCCGTTGCCCTGGTCGTTGTCTTCGTGCTCTACGAGCGGCGGGCCCGGGTCCGGCTGCTCGATCCGGACGGTGTCCGCTTCCGCCCGTTCCTGCTGGCGCTGGGCGTCAGCGCCATCTCCGGGGCCGCGTTGATGGTCACCCTCGTCGACGTCGAGCTGTTCGCGCAGACGCTGCTGCGGATGGATTCCGCCCAGGCCGCCCGTCTCGTCGCCCGCTTCCTCGTCGCGCTGCCGATCGGGGCGGTCATCGGCGGCCTGCTGGCCCGACACCTGGCGGAGAGCTGGGTCGGCGCCGTCGGTCTGCTGATCGCCGCGATCGGCTACCTGTCGATGGGGCGGTGGACCGCCGGGGTGGCCGGCGAGTTCCATCCGTTCGGTCTTCCCGTCCTGGACACCGACCTGGTCATCGTCGGGCTGGGTCTGGGGCTGGTGATCGCCCCGCTGTCCTCGGTCGTGCTGCGGGTGGTGCCCGGGCGGTCGCACGGGGTCGCGTCGGCCGCCGTCGTCGTCGCGCGGATGACCGGCATGCTGGTCGGGCTGGCGGCGCTGACCGCGTTCGGCCTGTGGCGGTTCGGGCAGTCGACCGCGCGGCTGGTGCCGCCATTGCCGATCGGGATGACCGACGAGCAGTTCAACGAACGGTTGGCCGCCTACACCCAGGCGTTCCTGAACGCAGTGGAACGCCAGTACCAGGAGATCTTCCTGGTCACCGCGGCCCTGTGCCTGGTCGGGGCCGCATTGTCGCTGCTGTTGCCCCGGCGGAGTCGCCCGGTCGAGATGCAGCCGTCGGCGGACGTCCCGGGATCAGGCGATGCGGCGTAGCCGGGTGATCGTCAGGCCCGGCTCGGCCACCAGGTCGTCGAGCCGGCCGGCGAATTCGACCAGGTGCGGGGCGGCCAGGTGGGTGTCGAGAAGCTCAGCGCTGTCCCAGTTCTCGTACAGGTAGAACAGGTCGGGGTCCTCGATGCCTTGATGCAGGTCGTAATTGACGAAACCCTCCTCCGCTCTGGTCGGCCCGACCAGGGCGGCGAGAGCGTCCTGCAGTTCCTGCCGTTTGCCCGGTTTGGCCCGCATGTGCGCAATGACCGTCAGCAGTTGGGGATTGGCGTCGGTGGGTGTCGTCATCGTTGACTCCTGGCGGAAGAAAAGGGGTTTCGAGGGGACCGCGGTCGGCCCCGGAATTGTGGCCCAAGTTCGACGGGAGCGCTAGATTTCGGGGTATGACCGAGGCTTGTCGGGGGGACCGCGACGGGGGCGACGTCACCGACGCCCGCCGGGAGATCGGGACGGCGATGGCCGGGGCCGCGCTGGCCTGGCTGGACACCCTCGACGACGAGCAGCGCGCGATCGGGGTCGGCCACCCGCCCGCCGACGATGCCACCGACGCGGAGCGGCGCCGCTGGTTCTACACGCCAACCGACCACGGCGGGCTGACCGTGCACCAGCAGCGGCCCGATCAGCACCGGGCGATGATGCGCCTGATCTCCACCGGACTGTCCACGCCCGCGTACGTCACGGTGGCCACGATCATGGGCCTGGAGAACGTCCTCGACCAGCTCGAGGGGTTCGTCACCCGGTTCGACCGGGTGCGCGGCCGCGACCCCGGGCTGTACTACCTGCGGGTGTTCGGTGAACCGGGCGGGCCGAAGCCGTGGGGCTGGCGGTTCGGCGGCCACCACGTCTCGCTGAACAACCTGGTCGTGGACGGCGCGCTGGTCGCGTCGACACCGCTGTTCCTCGGCGCCGATCCGGCATCCTCGCCGCTGCTGGGCGGGGCGGTCAACCGGCCGCTGGCCCGGGTCGAAGATCTGGGTCGGGATCTGGTCCGCTCGCTGCACGGCGACGTCCGGCGGCGGGCCGTCCTGCTCGACCGGGCGCCCGCCGACCTGGTCGCGGCCAACCGGACGGTCGTCGCGGACGGCGACCGAACCATCCCGCTGGTCGGCATCTGGCGCGACGAGAAGTTCCCCGACCCGGTGGAACAGGCCAAGTTGCAGGCTCTTTCCGACAGGTTCGACGAGAACGCCGGCCTGTCCGACGCCGATCACGAGGTCGTCTCGTACCGCACGGCGCCCAAGGGCGTCGCCGCGGCCGAGTTCGACGGGGATCAGCGGGCGGTGCTCGGCGCCCTGCTGGACACCTACTTCGGGCGGGTGCCGGCCGCGGTGTCGCCGGCCGAGCGCTACCTCGACGACGCCGTGCTGGACCAGGTGTTCTTCGCCTGGGCCGGGCCGACCGACGAGGGGCAGCCGCACTACTACCGGTTGCAGGGGCCGAACCTGCTGATCGAGTGGGACAACACCCAACGCAGCGCCAACCACGCGCATTCGGTGTGGCGGGACCCGAGCACCGACTTCGGCCTGGATGTGCTGGCCGGGCACCGGGCGGCCCACCGGCACTGAACCCGGCTCAGCGGGTCGGTCGGGCGGCGGCCGACGACATCGGCTGCCTGGCCTTGGCCGGGTTCACCAGCGCATCCGGGTGGGCCGGCGTCGCGTCCGGCCCGCTGACCCGGCCGCATGCCTTGCCGCCGGTGACGCAGGTGGCGAACGCGGTGTCGAACGTCGCCTGGGTCCACCCGTTGACGAAGTCGGCGTGCGCGGTGTCGGTCGATCCGGCCATCCCGGGCCCCATGGACAGGGTCAGGTTCTGCGCCGACGACGTCGGATAGGTCTCGTGCAGGACGACCTGCGGGATCCGCACCGGATGATCGGCCGGGCAGGTGTCGCCCGTGCCCGGATAGATGACGTTCGTCTGGGTGGCGCCGTCCAGTGTGTGCCCGTCCCAGCACGACGGGAACGTCAGCACCAGCCGCACCTGCTCGCCGGCGGCGCAGTCGTGCGGGGTATCGGCCGCGCCGCTGATCACCCCGTTGCCGTCGCACTGCCAGGTGACCACCTGCCGGCTCTGCGGTGCGGTCGCCTTCTCGTCGCCGGCGATCAGGCTGATCCCGGCCGGCATGGTCTGCGTGGTGGCGGCGTCCCGGCCGGGGGTGCGCCAGTAGATCAGCGCCTTCGACGGCGCCAGCGCCTGCCCGTCCCGGTACAGCACGGGGGTCCAGTAGGACGAGGCGTCCGCACCGGTGGTGCACGTGGTCGCGCCCCCGGTGAGGGTCGCGGCCGTCGATCCGGCGGTGACGCCGGTGTTGCCGAAGAAGTTGTGCAGCATCGCGACCCCGGCCTGGCCGGGGTACAGGATCGGGTCGTCGTTGGCGGTCCTCGACAGCCCGCAGGTGTCGGTGAAGATCGCGCTCTGTGGGACGCCGGCCGGCGGCGCCTTCATCCGCATCCCGCTCGGGGTCGTCGCGGTCGCCGATGCGGCCGGCGCCGCGGCCGCTGCGGAATCGTTGTTATGACCGGACATGGCGTACGCGGTGCCGCCGCCGACGACGGCGATCGCCAGGATCGCGGCCGCGGCGATCGTCGTCGTCCGGTGCCGGGCGACCCAGCTGCGCCCTGGTTCCTGATGAGTCATCCTGGAGCCTCCCCTCCGACTTGGACCGTTGGGCCCGCTCGCCGGGTTGACCCGGACCACATCCGACGCTGCCAGCGGCGCGCGGCGATCGGGTTCGGCGAATGTTCAGTTCCGGTTCGGACGGATCACGCTGGTTCCGGGCCCACCTCCTGGAAGAGGGTGAGCTGCAGCCCGGCCGGCGCGGCCAACCGCGCGTTCAGCGAGTCCCACGGCGTCCGGGTGGGCGGCGCGATGAGTTCGGCGCCGGCGGCGACGAGGGTGCGGGTCGTCCCGTCGACGTCCGCGACCTCGAACGCGACCCGCAGCCGGGGGGCCACCCGCCGGCCCACCTCGATGTCGTCGATCATCGCCACCTGGGCCGGGTTGGACAGCTCCAGCGTCGCGCGGCCGACGTCCAGGATGGTCACCTTCTCGCCGGCGGCGCCGTGCACGACCAGTTCCTCGCGGGCGCCGAGCACGTCCCGGTAGAAGGTCACCGCCTCGTCGTAGTCGGCCGCCTCGACGACGAGTCGCATCTGCCGCACCACGCGTTCGCTCACCATGCCACCTCTCGTGGGGCCGGCCGGTTCGCGCCCCGCTCGCCGATCATCGGTCAGGATCCGGGGACCAGCACGGCGGCCCCGTTGACCCGGTCGGCGGCCAGATCGGCCAGCGCCCGGTCGGCCGCGCCCAATGGGTACGGTGTCGTGCTGACCGCCAGCCGGTGCCGGCCGGCCAGCGTCAGGAACTCCCGACCGTCGGCGCGGGTATTGGCGGTGACGCTGCGCACCTCGCGTTCGTAGAACAGCTCGGTCTCGTAATGCAGCACCGGCACGTCGGACAGGTGGATGCCGGCGATGGCCAGCACCCCGCCACGGTCCAACGCGCGCAGGGCCACCGGAACGAGATCCCCGGCCGGGGTGAAATTGATGGCGGCATCGAGCTTCTCGGGCGGCTCGTCGGCGGCGCCACCGACCCACTCGGCGCCCAGCGCGCCGGCCAGCTCGCGGGCGGCGGCCGCCCGGGTCATCACGAACACCCGGGCGTGCAACGCGGCGATCGCCAGCTGCGCGGTGAGGTGGGCACTGGCCCCGAATCCGTAGATGCCTAGCCGACCGCCCGGCTCGAGCCCGCTGCGGCGCAGCGCCCGGTAGCCGATGATCCCGGCGCACAGCAGCGGCGCCAGTTCGGCGTCGGAGTACCCGTCCGGCAACCGGTACGCGTAGTCGGCCGGCACGGTGGCGTACTCGGCGTACCCGCCGTCGGCGTCCCACCCGGTGTAGGCGGAGTTCGGGCACAGGTTCTCCGCGCCGCGCCGGCAGTACGGGCACTGACCGCAAGTGCGTCGCAGCCAGGCGATGCCGACCCGGTCACCGATGTGGTGATCGGCCACCGTGGTGCCCATGCCCACCACCTCGCCGACGACCTCGTGACCGGGCACCACGCCGGCTCGGTGCACGGGCAGATCGCCCTCGGTGACGTGCAGATCGGTGCGACATACCCCGCACGCCCGAACCCGGACCAGCAACTCGTCCGTCGCCGGCGCCGGCGTCGGCAGCTCGACCGGCCGCAGCGGCCGGCCGGCGATCGGGCTGGGAGCGAGGACGCGCCACGCCTGCATGACGGAGGGTGTGTTGGTCACGTTTCTAGGATGAACCACGTGGACACCTGGATCTGGATTGCGCTCGTGACGTTGGCCGTGCTCACCATCCCGTTCCTGGCGATCCGCCGGGCGGCGAGGAGCAGGGTCGATCCGACGAACGTCAGCATCGACGCCGATCTGGCCCATCGGGTGCGCGTGCTGTGCCGGCAGGACAAGAAGGTGGAGGCGGTCAAGGAATTGCGTGACGCCACCGGTCTGGCCCTGCGGGACGCGCTGACGATCGTCGAGAAGCTGGCCGCCAGCGACCCCCGCAAGCGCTGCTGACGCCATACCTACCCTTCGCGGCCGCGCACCGCGGCGAGGATCTCCCGGTCCCGGCAGGCCGCGCCGAAGGCTTCGATGCGGCGGCGGATCTCGCGGCCCAGCAGCCAGTGCCCGATCGGCTCGGCGACCCGCCGCAGCCAGGCCGGCCGGACCGAATAGGTGTACTTCCAGACGGCCCGCGTCCCCTTCGGATGGGCTTCGAACCGCCACCCGCCGCCGAAGCGTTCGAAGAACCACGGGCCGTCGACCATCGTCATGCCCACGCTGGTCGGCGGCCGGTACGACACGTACTCGCTGGTCATCGCCGGTCCCAACCGGGCGACCGTGCGGGTGCGAACGCCCTTGCCGGGTTCGGTCGCACCGTCCAGGAAGAACTGCCGGCGGATGAACGGGTCCCAGGACAGCCGCACCGCGCCGGTGGTCTGGGACACGGCGAAGGCCACGTCCGGCGGGACCGGCACGATCACCTCGGCACTGACCTGCGGCATGGGATTCACGGTAGCCTGCGGGCCGTGCGCATCTCCGTCTCCGCCGACGAGGACACCGGCGTCGCGCGGGCCGTGCTCGAGGAACTTGCGCGGCGGGGCCACCGGCCGATCCCGCACGGCGCACTGACCGACGCGGAGCGGCCGGACTGGGCGTGGGCGTCCGAGGCGGTCGCGCGGGACGTCGCCGACGGCCGGGCCGACGCCGGCATCGTCTGCTGCTGGACCGGCACCGGAGCGAGCATCGCGGCCAACAAGGTGCCCGGTGTGCGGGCCGCGCTGTGCTGGGACGCGCCGACCGCCGCGGGCGCCCGCCAATGGAACGACGCGAATGTGCTGGCCCTGTCGCTGCGCTGGACCTCGCGGGCCGTGCTGACCGAGATACTGGACGCCTGGTTCGGGGCGGGCGCCTCCACCGATGCCGGCGACCGGGCCAACATCGATCACCTCGATGCGATCGGCCCACCCACCTCGAGTTGATCATGGGCTGGTGGCCGTTCCGCGGCCCCTGGATTCATATGGTCGATGCAACACACCCTGACTGAGGAGTGTTGCGTGTCTTCAAGATCGATGACCGGCCCGCGGAAGCGGGTGTACGACTGGCAGGACAAGGCCGCGTTCTTCGGTGCGGTGATCGCCGGCA
>NZ_JBGAKE010000012.1:0-191706 GCF_044224575.1 Nakamurella sp. | reverse complement strand
CGACCCTCAGCCCAGCGGCCGGACCGCGGAAGTTCGGTTGCTCCTGCGGGCCGGTCAGTGCCCGGCGGCGATGAAGTTCTTCAGGTTGGGCAGCGAGTTGATCGCGGTGAGCCCACCGGCGGTGTCCTTGGGCAGGCCGGCCTGGGTGGAGCTGGTCTCCATGACCCGGTAGTCCACCGGTGAGACGTCCTGGGTGTTCTGGGTGGCGGGCTGGGTGATGGTGACGTTCTTGACGTCGTAGTGCGTCCCGCCGCTGGTGAACAGGAAATCACCGGTGTAGGTGGCGGTATCGGTGGCGGCCTCGATCCAGACCGTCTTGCCCGGGTCGGCGGTCACCGAGATGCTCTGGCTGTCGGTCACGCTGGACTGCCAGATGTGGTTGGCGGTGACCTTCATGCTCAGCTCGGCGTCGACGATGCCGGTCAGGTCGAACCCGACCGACGTGGAGATCGACCCGCCCAGCGACCAGCTCGAGCCCTGCTCGTGGCTGATCTCCAGGCTCTCCGTGATCTTCTGCCCGGTCTTGGCGTTGCCGGTGACGCTGGGCGCCGGCTGACCGTGCTGATCGGTGACCAGGTCCCAACCGGTCTGCCCGTAGGTCGGATCGGCGGACGGCACGAAGCTCCGGTCGGTGGCGTTCTGGTACAGCTTCAGCGCCGTGATGGCAGCGTCCTTGTCGGCGCCGGCGTCGATGACGACGATCTGACCGGGCGCGGTGTCCGCCGTGGCGGCGGCCTCGGCGACGCCGGTGCCGACCAGACCGATCAGCCCGGCCGCCACCGCGGTGATGCCCAGGGTGGTGATCCTCCGGACGTTCATGACTCTCTCCTCGAAACCGTGCGTGGTCCACCGATCGGTGGACCACGAGACCGGGGCGGATTCGCCTACTGTCCGGCCGGGGCGGTGATGGCCTGCTCGTCGGGCATGTACGACACCGGCGGGTGCTTGAGCGAGCCGCTCGGATCGACCAGGTCGCCTTTGGAGATCGACACGTCGTGGATCTTGAACGTGACCCCCTCAGGGGTGGTGAACTGCAGATCGCCGGCCAGCGTGGCCACGGTCTCCACCTTGTCCAGCCAGCCCGTGTGCCCCGGCTCGATCTCGGCGTCGACGTTGACCGCCATCGAGTCGGAGCTGTCCCAGTCCGCTTCGCTGGTGAAGGACGCGGCCACCTTCGCCGCGACGCCGAAGGCCTTGACCCCGACGGAACCGGTGACCTCGGCGCCCAGGCTGGTCTTCTCACCCTTGGTGGTCTCATGGCCCTGGCCCAGGGTGGCCGGCTCGGACGAGTAGTTGTAGACCATGCTGGTCGCGCGCACCGGGTTGCTCACCGAGAACATCGGCGCAGTAACCATGTTCGGCATCCAGTTGACCGAACCATCGACGGCGCGCGGGAACTGGTAGCTCACCGCGGCCGCGGCCGCCGTGGGGTCGGTGTCGTTGTCGATCGTCACTGTGGTCGGCGCGGCCTCCACCAGGTCGACGTGCTCCGGGTCGCCGTCCGGATCCTGCACGAGTCGCACCTTGTCGTCGCCCTGGGTCCACGTGTCCCCGCGGTGGGTCTGCCGGAAGTTCGCCGGGATCGAGCTGTAGGTCTCGGTGTACACGCCGTGCGTTCCGGACGAGATGTACCTGTCCCCTACGCCGAACGCCGTGCTGTCGGCGTTGGCCGCGTCCAGGCTCGCCCCCTGCACGAAGAAGAACACGTCGTACGGATTCGCGACCTCTGCCGCATCCCACGTCGTGGTCTGCCCGGCCTGGATGGCCTGGGGCACCCGGATCTGCTCGGCATCGACGTTGAAGTCCGCGCTGTAGGGGCTGTTCGTCGCTTCGTAGAACGAGTACGGATGCGAGGTGTAGTTCGACACCTCGATGTAGTCGTGCGAGCCCTCGACGTCCCCGGTCGCGGCGTTCGCCGCCGGCGAGGCGAGCAGGGCCGCAGCGGCGAAACCCGCCAGCACGGCACCGCTGGTGACGGCGCGGGCCAGCCGACCGCGGGAACCGGGGCAACCGGGGGAAAGCTCTTTCATGTCAACCTCGATCACTGTGCGATCTGTCCGAAGGGGTCCCGGCGGCCGCCTGGGTGGTGCTCGCCGGACACCCATGACTCTCCGCCTCGGCAGGGCCTCGCACGGTCCGCCGGCCGGACGGTGCTGCGGGTGATCCGCGGGTCCACCGATCGGTGGACGCCACCGACGTCCGGCCGGCCGCCATCGTCCACAAGCGTTGAAAAGCAGTCTGTCTCGGACGGCGCCTCACGACGCCGCTGGACGCGGCGATGCCAGGTCGCCCAGGCGACCGGTCGGGACGGCGATCCAGCCCTCCACCGCGGCAAGGTCGGCGTCCGCCGGTGCCGGCTCCCGGACGGCCCCGAGCAGGGAGGCCCGGGCGACCAGCGCGCAGATCACCGCGTCGAGAGCGTCGTCCGACCGCTCGAGCAGTTCCCGGTCGGCCCGACCGACTTCCAGCCAGGGCACGGCCGTCAGCAACCCGTCGACCAGGAGACGACGGGCGGGTCCGTTGGCCGCGCGCTTGTACGTCCGCGACGGCAATCCCCAGCGACGCAGGGCGGCCGCCGGATAGGTTTCGACGACCGCGCCATGGCCGGCTCGGTTGACGTCGACGCCCTGCCCGGCCAGCACGGCGAGCAGGCCCGCGGCGCGCAGCGCCGGATGGGCGATCCGGTCCGCGGCCACACTGAGCGGCCGGTCCCCGCCCGCCAGGCAGACCAGGTCGGTCCGCCGGTAGACGATGGCGCGACGGGCCGGCACCGAGTCGACCTCGTCCAGCCGGACCGCTCCGCGCCGCTGCCGGTCGAGGAAGTCGACGAAGGCGGCCGGCCAACCGAGCGGGCAGTCAATACCCGTCCGCGTCGCGCCGCGCACAAGGTCGAGCAGCGCGACGTCGTCCGCGCCCAGCCGCAGGCTCACCAGCCACGCCTCGCCGCCAGACCACTGCACCGTGGCCGTTGCAGTGGCCGCCGGAGCCGCCGCGAGATCGATTCCACCGGTGATGATCTCGGACCTCCCTGGATTGGCCGGGCCGGGCGCCGCCGGACCCCCGCCCCGACCGGCGGGGCCACCGAGACGGCGACGGGGCCTTCGGCCGGAGTGCGCGCCGGTCCGGCGCCTGGCGATCAGCGCCTGGTTTGGTACCTGGTCAGATGCACGCCGCCGGGAAACGTCCGAGTCTCCACCAGGTTCAGGTTCACCCAGTTGTCCAGGGCGGTGAAGAACGGCATGCCGCGGCCGACCAGGACCGGGTGGGTGACCAGCACGTACTCGTCGATCAGCCCGGCCCGCATGGCCGCCGCGGCGAGGGTGGCGCCGCCGATGTCCATCGGAGCACCGTCCTGCGCCTTGAGCCGGGTGATCTCGGTGACGGCGTCGCCGGCGACGAGGCGGGCGTTCCAGTCGACCGCACCGATCGTCGAGGAGAACACGACCTTCGGCATGTCCCGCCAGCGACCGGCGAACTCGATCTGCGCCGGGGTGACACCCGGCTGCCGGTCGGCGGTCGGCCAGTGCGAGCTCATCCCCTCCCACAGCCGGCGCCCGTACAGCGCCAGGCTCGTCGCCGCCACCCGGTCGGACCACCACTGGAACACCTCGTCACTGGGCACGCCCCAGCCGAGGTCGTCGCCGGGGGCGGCGACGTAGCCGTCCACACTCAGGTTCATGCCAAAGGTCAGTGTCCGCATGTGTCACGCTCCCGTGGGTAGGTCCTGGTACAGACGAACACGAGGCGGACGAGTCATCGGTCAGGCCACACCGAGGGCGGTCGACCGGCCGGTCATCGGACTCCGTCCACGCCGGCAAGCCGCGGGCCGCCGGCCAGAGTGGTGATCCGGCGGATTATCTCGTCGCAGGCGGCGTCGAATGCCTCGTCGGAACCGACCCGGACCGGGTCCGGGATCGACCAGTGCAGCCGCGGTCGGCCGGGTTCCAGTTCCTCGTGGGCGTTGTCGCACACCGTGACGACAAGGTCCGCCGGCCGCAGGATCTGATCGACATGGGCGGTACGGGCGTGACCCAGCCGCAGCCCGCGCCGACGGCCGGCGGCGACCGCGCCGGGATGCACCCGATCCGCCGGGTGGGTGCCGGCACAGGCCACCGGCAGCCGGGTCAGCCGAGTCCACGATGCTGCCGCCAACTGGGAGCGGGCCGAGTTGTGGGTGCAGACGAACACCACCCGGCGCCCGCCGACCAGGTCGGTCGCGGCCGGCCCGACTGCGGCGCGCACCAGCGGGTCCTCCCGACGCAACCGCACATAGCTACGCCGGCGGTCGCCTTCCGACCGGACCCGGTTGATCAGTCCGGCATCCTCCAGCACCCGCAGGTGGTGGGCCAGCAGATTGGTCGCGATTCCCATTTCCTGGCCCAGCTCGCCCGGCGACGCGTCCCCCGGGACGAGCCGGTCCACGATCGCCAGCCGAGCCGGTTCGCCCAGCGCAGCGTGGACCCGAGCCCGCCGCATCAACGGCTCACCCACTCCGATTACCTCCAGTTCCATTGACTCAAGTATCAATGAGATACTCCAGGGGTCAAGGCTCGTTGCCGATGTCGATCCGTTGGAGGCACCCATGTCCGGCAGGCCCAGCGTGTTGTTCGTCTGCGTGCACAACGCCGGCCGCTCTCAGATGGCCGCCGGCTTCCTGACCGCACTCTCCGGCGGGAAGGTCGAGGTGCGGTCCGCCGGATCGATGCCTGCCGACCAGGTCAATCCGGTCGCCGTGCAGGCCATGGCCGAGGTCGGCATCGAGATCGCCGATCAGCACCCCAAGATCCTGACCACCGACGCGGTCCAGGCATCCGATGTCGTCATCACCATGGGCTGCGGCGACGCCTGCCCGATCTTCCCCGGCAAGCGCTACGAGGACTGGCAGCTCGATGACCCCGCGGGGCAGGGCATCGACAGCGTCCGACCCATTCGGGACAGCATCCGCCGCCGGGTCGAGACCCTCATCGGTGAGCTCCTCCCGGCTGCCGGGCACTGATCGCATCCAGAATCCCACTGGCCGCCCGTGCTGCTCCCCGGCCTTCGGGGTCGATGGTCCGGGCGTCGACCCGTCCTCCCGGGTGGTCGTCCGCGGGTGCTCGTCGGCGCCGATCTGACGCCGCCGTGCGGCCCACCGGGGCGGCTGCACGTGACGGGTCCGCGGGACCCGGCCGTCGCGTCAGCCGGCCGCTGACGGGCCGGGGTGCCGGAACCCGCGGAAGGCGTCCATCACCGCGGCCTGGGTGCCGGCCGAAAGATCCTCCGAGCGAAGGCGCCCCACGGCGGCGATCGTGCCGCGAAACTGCTCGACATACCGTTCGCAACCGGGGCACACCTGCAGGTGGGTCTCGAACGCCTCGGCGATCCGAGGGTTCAGCGCGCCGTCGAGGTAGTCGGTGACGAGCTCGACGAGTTCCTGGCAGGTCAGGGCGGGAGTTGTCATCGCCGGATCCTCCTTCCTGGCGTTCCGACTTCGGAACCGACGACCGCACCGGCGGTCCCCAGTCGACCCTAAGTCTTCGTACTGCGTCGCGACGTGACAGTCGCCGCACCCGGCGATCGAACAGGCCGGTCACGGGGAGCGGTAATAGTCCTCCAGCACGGCCCGCAGCCCGGCCCGTCCGCGGTGCAACAGCGCCCGCTGGTTGGCCGGTGTCACGCCCATGATGGCGCACACCTCGGTCGAGTCGCAGCCCTGCACGTCCCGCAGGATGACGACGGCCCGCTGCCGGGGCGGCAATCGGTCCAAGGCCCGCCCCAGCAGCTGCTGAGTCTCCCCCGCGATCACGTTGCCGTCGGGTTGCTGCCACGGGTGCGGGACACCGGCGGAGGTCCACCCGCCGGGGTACCGGCCGTCGCGGCCCTGGAACCGGCCGGCGTCGACCGTCGCACCGATGGCGTCGGTCGGCTCGTACCCGGGCGTCGTTCGGCTGTCGCGAACGCCGCGGGTCTTCGCCCGGTTGACCACGATGGTCAGTGCCCATGTGCGCAGCGAGGAACGGCCCTGGAACCGATGAAGGCCCTGCAGGACTCCCAGCCAGGCCTCCTGCACCACGTCCTCCGCCGCCTGCGGGCTGGACACGAACGTCCGGGCCAGCCGCAGCATGCCTGGCGACCACGCCTGCACCAGGTCGGCGAACGCCCGTTCGTCGCCGGCCCGCAGCCGCTCCACCAGCATCCGGTCGTCGGCACGGTCGGCCGGCTCGGCGCCCGGCATGGCCATGGGTACTCCCTTCCGCGGTCTCATCGTGACCCGGACCCGGCGCTCCCGCAAAACCAGGCGAATCACCCACCTACGTCCGGCCGGCCGGCCGGTGCCCGGACGACGGTGAATTTCGTGTGTCACGGATGGCCGGAATCGAAGGACAGACACCCGCCGGCACCGAAGAACCCCAGAACGTGCCCGGGAACGGCGTGACCTCACATCACCCGACCCCGGTCGAATCCCCTCCCCCGCAAGCGATCAGGCGGCCCACATACCGCCGGACGGGAATGTCCATGAATCTCCGCACGCGACTCGGGTCGGTCGCCTCGTTGGCCGCCGTCGCCCTTGTCGGCTCGGCGTTGTTCGGCGCGTCGACTGCATCCGCGACATCGGGTCACGGTGACCGTCCGGTCACCGTCTACACCCAAACCAACAACCTCACCGGAAACCAGGTGTTGGCCTTCCGCGAAGGCACCGCCGGCACGCTCACCCCCGTGGGCAGCTACCCGACCGGCGGCCTGGGCAGCGGCGACGGACTGGGTTCGCAGGGCGCGGTCGTGCTGTCCCCCAATCGGAGCCAGCTGTTCGTGGTGAACGCCGGCTCCGACACCGTGTCGGTGTTCCGGGTCGCACCGGACGGATCGTTGACCAATCAGGGTCAGGTCGCCTCCGGCGGCGACCGTCCGGTCAGCGTGACCGTCGCCGACGGGTTCGGCTACGTGCTCAATGCCGCAAGCCTGTCCGTCGGCAGCTTCCGCTACGACGGGCGCGGCGTCGCCGGCACCGGCAACGCCGGCGCGCCGCTCGGCGCGGGCGCCGCCGCGCCGGCGCAGGTGTCGCTCACCCCGGACGGCCGGCACCTGCTGGTCACCGAGAAGGCCAGCAACACCGTCGACGTGCTACCCGTGTCGCACGGCCGGATCGGCCCGCCCCGGACGTCGCCGTCGTCCGGGACCACCCCGTTCGGGTTCGCCTTCACCGACAACGGCGTCGCGGTGGTCTCGGTCGCCGCCTCCGCCGCCGCCGAAACCTTCACCATCGACCGCCACGGCCAAGCCGCCACGGTCGACCTGGAATCCACCGGTGGCCAGGGCGCACCCTGCTGGGTCGCCGTGACCCGCACCGGGATCGCCTTCACCGCCAACGCCGCGGCGAACAGCATCTCCAGTTTCCGGGTGAACAGGCGCGGCGAACTGACCCTGCTGAACTCCCGAGCCGCCGCCACCGATCCGCATCCGACCGACATGGCCCTGGGCGCCCGGGACACCCGGCTCTACAACCTCAGCGACCAGGGCGGCGCGATCGACGCCTCGACCGTCCACCCGGACGGAACCCTCACCGGGACAGTGGCTGCCGCCCGCGGACTGCCCACCACGATCACCGGGCTCGCCGCGACCGGCTGACCCGAAAGGCGGGCCGGGCCGGGGATTCGCCCCCGGCCCGGTCGCCGTTGAAATAAGCTACCGCGCGGGCTCTCTCATTCGGATCGCTCGCCTCTCGCTCCGGGCCGGCGGTAGCAGCGCACGACCGGGCGGTTGAATCGTCCGTCCAAGGGCCGGGCTGATCGGCCCGGGTGTTGCCGATCCGGCAACCCGGTTCGCTCGAATCGGTCGCGGTGGGGAACAGTGGGCTGGTGAGCGACGACAGCGCAGCTGGACCACCCGACGGCTATCTCGGTGATCCGGCGGTTCGGGCGGAGTGGGATCGGCGTTACACCGAGCAGGAGCGGCTGTGGAGCGGCCGTCCCAACGGTGCGTTGGTGGCGGAGGTCGCTGGGCTCGCGCCCGGGCGCGTCCTGGACGTCGGCTGTGGCGAAGGCGCGGACGCCATCTGGCTGGCCGGCCGGGGCTGGGACGTCACCGCGCTCGACCCGTCGGAGGTGGCGCTGCAACGGGCCGCCGGGCATGCCCGCGACGCACAGGTGGTCGTTCGCTTCGTGCATGCGGGCCTGGCCGAGGCCGGTCTCGCGCCGGCATCTTTCGACCTCGTCTCGGCGCAGTATCCGGCGCTGCTGCGCACCCCGGATGCCGCGGCCGAGCGCGCGCTGCTCGGGGCGGTCGCGCCGGGTGGTCGGTTGCTGTTGGTGCACCACGCGGGCATGGACACCGCGCCTGCCGACGACCGCGGCTTCGACCCCGCGGACTACGTCTGGCCGTCCATGATCGCGGCCTTGCTGGACGACCGCTGGATGGTCGAGGTGGACGAGACCCGGGCCCGCGCGGTCCCGGAGAGCGGCGCCGGCGCGCATCACGTCGACGACGTCGTGCTCCGGGCCCGACGGGTGCGCTGAACTCGGCCGGCACCGGCGCCCTACCGTCCGAGACCCGGCCGCTGCCAACGGATGGGCGCCACCGCGTGGGCGCCGGCGACGACTAGAGCAGGACGACCCCGGACGAGGGCACGGTCTGCTGATTCTCAGGCGGCTGCCGCGCGGGTGACGATGTCGGCCAGCTCCGCCCGACCCGGGCCTTCGCTCAGCGGTGGCCGCCAGCCGGTCCGAAACACGGCCTTGGCCCGGGGTTCGACCTCGTCCAGACACGACGGCAGGCCCTGCATGGTGACGTACGGGACGATCGCCGGGCGGATCGACGCGTCCTGCGATGCGGCCGACATGATCAGGTCCGACGGAAGGCGATCGGTCAGGTCGATGTCCTGGCCGTCCCACCGCCTGGTCAACGCGTCGTCCATCCGCCGATGGTCCTCGACCCAGGGGCGCATGTTGTGCTCGCACCAGGCGTCGAACTCGATCGCGACCAATTCGCGGTCGACGATGTCGCCGGCGCGGGCGTGCCCATCGATCAACTCCAGCAGCCGGCCCACCTGCAGGTAGCAGGTGGTGATTCCGCGACCGAAGTTGGGCGTGGTGGTGCAGACCGCGTCCCCGACGAAGATCAGTCCGGGCAGGGCCAGGTCGCCGTCGGAGCTGCGCTGTCCGCGGTAGAGGTTGAGCAGCGGACCGCCCGGCAGGACTTCGGTCAGCGGACGGGACACCGCCGGGTCGGTCCAGGCCGCCAACCCGGGGATTGCCCGGGCGGCCGCGTCGAACGCGGCGTTGTGGCGCAGCGGAACCAGGGAACGGTCGCTGGTGTTGCGGACGATCAACGTGGAGAAGGTTCCCCGTTCATGCAGGAAGACGATGACCTGATAGCCGTCGTACTCGCCCTGCCAGGCGAGCGGGTTGTCCATCGGCGGGGTCGGGACACCGTCGCGCAACCGGTATTGCCGGTCGACGTAGGCGATGCCGCACGGCCCACCGATATGCGCTCCGGTGCGCAGGTTTCGGGTCGCTCGGCTGGCTCGTCCCGAGGCGTCGAGCACCAGATCGGCCTGGAGTTCGGCTCCGTCAACCCGGATCCCGCTCGCCCGGCCCCGATCGATGTCGACCTGTTCGACATGACCCTGCCGGATCCGCAGGCCGGGCTGCTGGAGAGCTGCTGCACGCAAGGCTATCTCGAAGGTCGAGCGCCGCGACCGGACCCCGGCCGGGGACAGGGTGCCGTCCGGGAGGGTCATCTCGATCGGCTCGCCGCCATGCACGAGCCAGCTCGCCCACGCCGCAGGCGCTTCGCGCTGCAGGACGCGGGCGATCTGCGGACGGAACCCGTGGGCATGGTGGAATTGCATGACACCGCGGCGGGCCCAGGTCCCGTCCGCCGCCGGGCCCGCGTCCCGATCGACGGCGACGACCTGATGTCCACGGCGGGCGAGTCCGATGCCCAGCAGCAGACCGGTCGGGCCGGCTCCGATGATGGCGACCTTCATCGTTCCCCTTCGTTATTCGTGTTACCGTCGGTGTGGCGAATATGTCAATCATGGGAGCGGACGGCGATGTGGTCAAGCGATTGCGGGTGTCGGCGATGAACGCGCCCGCCAGGCGGACCTACACCTCGGCGGTCCGCGACGACCGGGCCCGGGCCACCCGGCGGTGCATCGTTGACGCAGCAGCCGAACTCTTCCGGCGAGACGGCTACGCGGCCACCACCATCGACGCGATCGCCGCGGCCGCCGGCGTGAGCCGCAAGACCGTCTTCAGCGTCGGTGGCAGCAAGTTCACCTTGCTCAAGGACGCCTTCGACTGGTCCCTGGTGGGAGACGACGAGCCGATCGCGATGGCCGATCGGGAGCCCGTGCAGCGGATCATCGCGACAACCGATCCGGCGCAGGCCGTCCGGCTCTGGGCCGAGATGATCACCGAGACGGCAACCCGGGCGGCATCGATGGCCGCAGTCCTGGTCGCGGCGGCGCAGGTCGACCCGGACGCGGCGGCCATGCTCGGCACCTCCGACGGGCACCGGTTGGCGGGGGCGCGGGCGTTCGTCGACCATCTGGACTCGATCGGGGGGCTGCGGGCGGGCCTGGACCGGGCCGAGGCCGCCGACCTGTGCTGGCTGGCCATGGGCCATGAGCCGTACCAGCGGCTGGTCATCCAACGGGGCTGGCCGCCGGAACGCTACCGGCAGTGGCTGACCGCCGCGGTCGGTCGGGAGTTGCTGGGCGACGGCTGATCGGCCGACAGGTACTTCGACTCTTCTCGACCCTCGACGGTCGGCGCAACGATGGCTTGCGGGCGAGTTCGCCCGCCCTTGCGAGGTTGAGCCACCGCCGCGGAACCTGGGCAGGAGGGTCCCCAATGGAAGTCTGGTGGGTGGCCGTCGTGGTCGCCCTGGCCTTGGCCTTCGACCTCACCAACGGCTTTCACGACTCATCGAACTCGCTGGCGGCCCCGGTCGCGACTCGCGCCATGACACCCGGGCAGGCCCTGGCGGTGACCACCGTCTTCACGGTATTGGGGCCGATCGTGGCCGGCACTGCGGTCGCCGACACCGTCGGCGGTTTGGTGGAGATCGACTCCGGTGAGGTGCTGCAGATCCTGGCCGCCGCGTTGCTCGCCGCGGTCGGCTGGAACCTGCTGACCTGGTGGCTCGGGCTGCCCTCGTCCTCCTCGCACGCGCTGGTCGGCGGACTGGTCGGAGCGGGCCTGGCGACCGCGGGCGCGGGCGCGGTGAACTGGGGCGGTCTTGACGGTTGGCGGCCCGTCGGTGTGCTCGGGGTTCTGGTGGCCCTGGCCGCATCGCCGCTGATCGGCGGCTTCGCCGGGTGGGCGGCGGACGCTTCGGCCCGGCGGGCCCTGCGCCGGGCGGATCGGCGGGTTGCTGGGCCGTTGAAGGCCGGGCAGTGGGCGACGTCGGCGGCACTGGCCTTCGCGCACGGGACCAATGACGCCCAGAAGACCATGGGCCTGATCACGCTGGCCCTCGTGGCGGCCGGCGCGCTGCCGGCGTTCGTGGTGCCGATCTGGGTGAAGATCGCCTGCGCGGTCGCGATGACGGTCGGCACGGCCCTCGGCGGCTGGCGCATCGTGCGGACCGTCGGCCGGGGGATCTACCGGATCCGCCCGCTGGACGGACTGGCCAGCCAGGGGGCGAGCACCGTGGTTATCGGCGGCGCCGCGGCTCTGGGCGCGCCGGTGAGCACGACGCACGTGGTGGCGTCATCGGTGGTCGGGGTGGGCACCGCGCGCCGACGGCGGCACGTCCGCTGGCGGGTGGTTCGGGAGATCCTGCTGGCCTGGGTCGTCACGCTGCCCGCCTGCGCGGTGCTGGGGGCGGTCATCGCGTGGCTGGAGGGAGCGTTGCGGTGAGGATGCACTGGTTTCTGCCGGAGACTCCGGACGTGCTGGGCACGCTGCGAGCCCAGGCCGACGTGACGGTGCGCGGGTTGGCCGCGTTCGCCGGGTGGGCCGGTGGCGCCACGGACCAGGGGCCGGTGGTCCGCGCGACCGAACACGAGGCGGACGGGGTTCGCCGGGCCCTGCAGGTCCAGCTGCGCAAGGCCTTCAGCACGCCGATCGACCAGGAGGACCTCTACAGCCTGTCCGAGCTGCTGGACGGTGTGCTCAACGCCGCGAAGAACATCGTCCGGGAGGCGGAGGTGCTGGCCATCGCTCCGGATGAGCGGGCGGCAGAAATGGCGCACGAGTTGCACGAGGGCATGACCCATGTCCGAGCCGCTTTCGACCGGCTCACCGGCAAGGTCGACGTCGCCACCGGCGAGGCAGACGCGGCGCTGGCGGCCGAACGACGCATGGAGAAGGTCTACCGACGGGCCATGCACGACCTGCTGTCGAACGAGGACCTGCGGCAGGTCATGGCGCGGCGCGAGCTGTACCGCCGGTTGCTGGACGCCGGCGAACGGCTCGCCGCGGTGGCCGAGCGGATCTGGTACGCCGTCGTCAAGGAGGGTTAGCACCCGGCCGGGAGCGCGGCGGAACGCCTGCTGACCGGGACGATCACCCGCCGTCGGCCGCGCGGAGATCGATGAGCACGGCACCGATGTCACGCAGACCGGCCAGCACGCCGTGCAGCTGCGCCTGATCGGCGATCGCTCCCGAGAGCGTGCTGGTGCCCGACCGATCGTGCGTGATGGTCAGGCCCCCGAGCCGGCCCGACCAGTGCTCGTCGAGGTGTCCCCGCACCCGGATGGTGTAGGTGCGGCCGACCGGGTTCACGGCAGCACTCGCGCGGTCGAAGCGACATCACTCGGCGCGACGGCCTCGGCGGCGGTCTCGGCGGCGGGCCGCCGGCCGAGACGGAGCGAGATTCCCGGCCCGATCATCGCCAAGCGGTTCCGAAAGGACGGCAACCGGTCGCACGAATCAGGCGGCAGTGACGGGATCACGGTCACCACGCCGCCCGCCGGACCCCGCTGGTGATCGCTGCTGCGACGACGACGGCGGCCAGGCTGGACGGGACGGTGGTGGCTCTGGTGGTGACGGTCATGTCGGCCCCTCGAATCGGTTGCCGGGACGGGTCGTCCGGCAGGTGCCCGCGACGGTAGGGACGGGCGTGGTGAGACCGCATCACCGCCTGATGTGATCCGCCTGGTGATTGCCCACGGGCGGCGCCGCGCCCGGCGGGGACAGGAGCCCCTGGTCGATCGCTCGGGCGACGGCAGCCCGCCGGGTGCTCGCACCCAGTTTGGTGAAAATGTGCTTGGTGTGGGTGCGCAGGGTGTTCACCGAGACGAACAGCGCGCGGGCGATTTCCGGTCCGGTCAGCTCGGTCGCCAGCAACCGCAACACCTCGATCTCGCGCCCGCTCAGCTCCTCGGTCGGCGTCGAACCGGCGGATGACCCGCCTGCTGACCCGGCCGGGGAAGGGCCGGCCACGGACCCCGTGGCGACCGATGTCGCGTTCAGCAGGTGCGCGGCATGGGTCCGGACACCCGGCGCGGCAGGCCCGGACGGCCGGGTCAACAGCCGGGCCATCGGCGGTCCCTCTTCGAGGAAGAGCCGGCAGTACCCGGCCGGCACGCCATCGTCGAGGGCAACGGCCAGGTCGGTTGTCGCCGCGTCCGGGTGCCCGGCCGCCTCGTGCGCGAGCGCCCGCACCAGACGGATCTCGATGACGCTGCCCCGTCGGCCGGCCGCCCGGGCGACGTCCAGCAGACGGTCGAGTCGTCCGAGCGCACCGGTGAGATCACCCTCGGCGATCAGCAATCGGGCCAGGGTGAGCTGGTCGTACTCGGCGAGGTAGGTGGGCGGATCGCCGGGATCGAGCGACGGTTCGCCGCCGGCACCGTCCGCGGTGACCTCGCGCCCCGGGTCGCCGCGCTGCGGTGGCAGGGCCGGTGTGACCGGTTCGCTCGTGGACGCTCGCTCACGAGCCCAGGCCCGGACGTCCGCGAGCCGTCCCTGAGCGATGCGGACGCGCGCCCGGGTCGCCGCGATCGGTCGCACATCCGGGAAATAGCCTGGTAGGTAGTGGGTCTCGGCCTGATCGAGCAGGGCAACCGCCGCGTCGAGGTCGCCGCGAGCGCGCTGCAGCCCGGCCGCGGTGGTGTACCAACGGTGCCGGTTCTCCGGGAGCGAGCCACCGGGACCGAACTCGTCGGCGATCCGGAGGTGTTCCTCGGCAGCGTCCAGCCGGCCCTGCTCACGCAGGACGTCGGCCAGCCCGACATGCAGGTCGCCCTTGATGCTCAGCGGCGGTCCGCGGTGCCGGCCCGCGGCGTCGAGTGCGTGCTCGTACATCCGGCGGGCTTCGTCCGGCCGGCCCTGGGCCAACACCATCTGGGCCAGGACGACCGTGGCTCCGAGCGTGTCGGTGACCTTCCCCGCGGCGCGCAGGCTGCCGACCGCCCCCGTGAACGTGTCGACCGCGACGTCGAGATCGCCCGCGGCCCAGGCGGCGAGGCCGAGGAAACCGGCCGCGGCGGCCCGCGAATCGTGGTCGTCGCGGTCGGCAACGGACAGCGCCCGCTCGGCCTGCGCGACGGTCCCGGCCACGTCTCCGCGGGCCTGCGCGACGGCCGCCCGGTAGACCGCGACCATGGTCGGCAGTCCCCGCAATTCGGCGTCGCGCGACTCGCCCAGCGCGGCCAGCCGGGGTGACATCGCCACGCCGGACAGCGGTGCGGCGCCCCGCGCCAACGCCGCCTCGGCGGCGTCGAGCCAGGGTTCGACATCGTCGAGGTCACCCTCGGAGAGGCGGGACCAGGCGTGGGCCGCGGCCAGCATGGCCCGGCGGCGCTTCTCCGACTCAGGCAGCACGCCGAGCCAGTCCCGCAGCGTGCGATCGTGGCGCAGCCGGCGCAGCTCGGGCAGACCCAGCTCCACCAGGTCCGCGGCGAGGACGGCGTCCTCGGCGGCCACGGCATGGGTCACCGCGTCGGGCAGCATGCCCGCCGCCGCATACCACCGCGCGGCGGCACCATGCAGGGTGCCGATCCGATCGGCGTCGAGGGCGCGCAGACGAGCACGGAGCGCCTCGGCGAACAGGTGATGGTATCGGTACCAACGTCTCTCGCCGTCGAGCGCGATCACGAACACGTTGTCCCGGTCCAGGGCCTCGAGCATCCGCCCACCGTCGGACCGTCCGGTCAGGGCGTCGCACAGGCCGGCGGTGAGCTGGTCGAGAACCGCGGTGGCGAGAAGGAAATCGCGCTCGACGGCCGGTCGCCGGTCCAGTACCTCCTCGATCAGGTAATCCAACACGAAGCGATTGCTGCCGGTGAACGCCTCCACGAATCCGGTGACGGACTCGGGTGCCTCGGCGCCCGTCGCGGCGGTGCGGACGGACAGCGCGGCCAACTGAAGTCCGGTCGCCCAGCCCTCCGTCCGCGCGCCGAGAGCCGCCACGTGCCCGGGCCCGAGCTGCAGGGCCATCACGTCGTTGAGGAAGGAACCGGTCTCCTCCGGGGTGAACCGCAGGTCGACGGAACGTAGCTCGACGAGTTCGGCGCGAGCTCGCAAGCGGGCCAACGGCAGTGGCGGGTCGACCCGGGTAGTCACGGCGAGCGTGACTCGCGGCGGCAGATTGTCGAGCAGGAAAGTCATCGCGTCGTGGACCTCAGGCCCGTCGATGACGTGGTAGTCGTCGACCGCGAGCACGGTCGAGCCGGCGAGCAGGTCGAGGTCGTTGATCAGGCCGATGAGGACGTCCTGCGGCTGCGGGCGGCCGCCGGCCGCCAGCAAGGATTCGGCCTCGACCCCGACCCGGGGCGCCACCGCGCGGATCGCGGCGACCAGGTGCGACAGGAACTGATGGACGTCGGCATCGCCGCGGTCCAGCGCCAGCCAGGCGACCGTCGAGTCCGCGACGGAGGTCGAGGTCAGCCACTGGGTCATCAACGTCGTCTTGCCGAACCCCGCCGGGGCCGAGATCAGCACGAGCCGCGGGCGGTGTTCCCCGGCGAAGCGCAACCGGTCGACGAGTCGGTCCCGCGGCACGAGCCCCCGTCGTCGCGGGGGCACCCGCACCTTGGTGGCCAGGACCGGCATGGCGCCAGCGTAGGGCCACCGGCCGGTGACGAAGGGGTTCCCGATGTCACCGGTACGCGCCACCATCACGTCCACGCCGGGGTCCGGGCTTGGATCGCCCCGCTGCGGCGAGCGCCGGTCGAGACCATTCGGATGCCGGGGGTGGCGCCCTGCGGCCGGCCGACGCCCTCGGCTGTCAACCCGCCGTCAGGCGCAGCGCCAACACCGGGCAGGCCGCCGCGGCCGCCTTGGCGCGCCGCGCCAGCTTCGCCGGCACCGGTCCGGTGGGCAGGATCGGGTACCCCCACTCGTCCAGGGTGATGGCCTCGGGCAGCTCATCCGCACAGAGGCCATGCGCACGGCAGGCGATGGGATCGACCCGCAGGACCCGCGCGGTCATGGTCGCCGCCCGTTCGTCGTGCCGGCCGCGCCCACCGTGCCGACCGTCGGCCCCAGCGGAACGGCCGCCGACGGGCGGCACGTCCGGCCGGCCAGGTGCTGCTCGAGGTGCCCGCGCCGGTAGGTGGTGATCGCCGCCAACGCCCCCGCGGCCAACGCGACCGTGCCGTCCGGATGACCGCAGGCGCCGCGACCTTTGACGATCGGTAGCCGCCGCTGCAGCCGGTGCAGCGCGGAACGGTCACCGCCGACCAGCGCGGACAGGTCGGCCGCGATGGCCGGCAACCCGAACATGCAGGGCCCGCACTGCCGCGCGCCGGCCTCGGCCTGGTGCCGGACGATCCGCGCCGTCTCCACCAGCAGGCAGGCGCCCGGCGGCAGCACGGTGATCGAGCCGACGCCCCGGCCGGCGCCGGCCGCCCGCAGGTCCGCGGTGCCGAACCCGACCCCGGCGGCCCGGTCCAGGTCCAGCCAGGCGCCGGCGAGCCCGCCGACCAGGGCCCAGCCGGTCGGCGCCGCCCCCGCGCACGCCAGCACGTCCCGCAGGGCGGTGCCGGTGGGCACCTCGACCACACCGGCCCGGTGGACGGCACCGCCAACCGTGATCAGCACGGTTCCGGGCTCCTCCGGGGACCCGACGGCGGCGAACCAGTCCGGCCCGAAACGCGTCAGAAGGGCCAGCTGGGCGAGCGTCTCGGCATTGGCGACCAGGGTGGGCCGCTCCTCGACGCCGCGTTCCCAGATCGGCGACAGTCGCCCGATCGGGCGGGCATCACCGGTGTTCAGGAAGCGGACGATGGACGTCGCCTCGGAGGCCAGGTAGCGGGCGGGGATCGCGACCGGTTCGACGAGGACTCCGGACGGCGGTCGCTGGGCCAGCGCGTGCTGCAGGGTCCGCAACGTCGGCGAGCCCGGGTGCGCGGCCAGCACGACCCGGTCGGCACCGACGGCGGCGGCCGCGGCCAGCGCACCGTCGATCACCAGATGCGGCGAACGATCGACCAACACCGCGTCCTTGGCGGAGGTGGGATCGCCCTCGCAGCAGTTGGCCACGACTACCGCCGGCAGCCGGGATGCCGCGGCGGCCGTGGCCACCGCGGCCAGCTTGCGGGCGCCCGGGAACCCGGCCCCACCCCGGCCGAGTAGCCCGATCCGGTCGAGCATCCGCACCAGGTCGCGCGCCGGTCGGGCCGGCAGTGGCCCGAGCCGGCCGAGGTGGTCGGCGAGCGAGGCGGCCGGCCTGGCCGGCAGCAACCGGTTGACGTCCGACGGGTCCGGTGCCCAGCCCGTCCCGTCCATGCCGGACCCCCCGCCGTGCCGCATTGAGACCGTCGTCATCGCCCGGCCTCGGTCCGGGCCGGCGGGTGGACCACCCGCGCGGCCTGCCGAGCCACCGTGTCCGGATGCCGATCGGGCCGCATCCGGTAGCCCAAGGCCGCCAGAACGGCTGTGGCACAGATGATGTCGACGATGATGAGCCAGGTCTGCCGGCCGTCCCCGCCGGATACCCCCCAACCGTGCAGCAGGGCGATGGGCCACATCGCGTAGGCCGTCAGGTGGACGGCCCGCCAGAGCGGCAGCGGCAGGTGGCGGCGCACGGCGCTGGTGATCCCGATCGCGATCAGCAGATCGACGGCGACCGTGCCCAGCCCGACCCAGAACGGGTCGTAGCCGGCGGCGAACGGCATCACGACGTCCCACCAGGTGATGTCGACGTACCCGTCGACGATCGTGGTGACGATGTGCACCGCGAGGAACGCGATCGCGACCAGGGACAGGGAGCGGTGCAGGCGTTGCACGCCGGCGCGCGGCAGCCCGCCGAAACCGGCCCGGCCGGCGGTCAGGATCCCCAGCACGAGCGTGGCCGTGAACAGGACCAGGCTCACCGCGCCGGTCGCGCGGCCGGCGAACCAGAGAATCTGCGCGTCCATCAGCGGGTCCCGGCCGGGTCGGGCCAGCCGGCCATCGGGTGGGCGGAACCGTCGACATCGATGAGCAGGGCTGGCAAACCCTGACCGGCCAACCAGTCCGGGGCCGCGTCGCCCAGGACGATCGCCGCGGTCGCCGCCGCGTTCGCGTCCAGACACGTTGCCGCGGCGACGGAGACCGTGCGCCACCGGGGGGCCGGGTTGCGCCCGGTGCGCGGGTCGATGATGTGGTGCCGCCAGCCGGTCGCCGTCGACCACCGTCGGGTCGCCGTCGATGAGGTCGCCAGGCCACCCGAGGTGATCGACACTGTTTGGTGCTGGGCGACTGTCGCC
The DNA here is from genome assembly GCF_044224575.1 of Nakamurella sp. Lineage (GTDB taxonomy): Bacteria > Actinomycetota > Actinomycetes > Mycobacteriales > Nakamurellaceae > Nakamurella. The sequence continues at coordinate 173,084 of NZ_JBGAKE010000012.1, read as the reverse complement.
CGATGGTCGTCGGCGACGGCGATCCGCCAGCCGCCGGCCGGCGCCGGGCCGGCGACGGCGATGTCGCCGCCGAGGCCGACGAGCACGCCGCCCCCGAGCCGACTCGCGATCCGGGACGCCGCCTCGTCCGCCGCGTACGACTTGGCGGTCGCACCCAGGTCGATGCCGACGCCCGGCGGCACCGTCAATCGGGCGACTTCCGGGTCGTGGTCCAACCGCCAGGCACCCGGGGCGGAACTGCCCGGCTCGGCTCCGGCGCCCAGGAGATCAACGGCTCGGGCCCGGTCGATGACGTCGGCGATGTCCCGGTCGTAGCCGAGCGCGATGACGGCGGCGGCCACCGTGGGGTCGACCAGGTAGCCGGTGGCCGCCGCGACCCGCAAGGTCTGGGCGAGAACGGCATTGAGCATCGGGGACAGCTGCGCGGGCCGGCCCGGCCGGGCCAGGATCCGGCTGATCTCGGAATCGGGCCGGAACCGGCTGCAGGTCGCATCGACCTCGGTCAGCACATCCAGCAGTTCCGTTCTCGCCGGCTCCCGCAGGCCCGGGTCGCTGACGATGAGGGTCGCGGTGGTCGACCAGATCTCGAGGTCCACCCGGTCGGTCGCGGCGAACGGCCGGGTCGCCGTGGTCATCAGGAGCCGCCCGTCGCGGCGTGGCCCGACCCGGAACTGTGGGTGGGCGCCTGAGCGGGCGCGCGCAGCGAGCCCGTGCTCGTCCCCGCGCCGGTGCCCAACCCGGTCGACGAGGTCGCCGCGCCGTCACTGGCCGAGCCCGTCGCCACGGGCGCGGTCGACGTGCTCGCGGCGGCGTCCGTCGCGAGCATCACGGTGACCCCACCGGTCGCCAGGACGGCGGCCCCGACAACACCCGCGGTGAGCCGGTGAACCCGTTGCCGCCACGGGCGACCGTTCGAGGGCGAGGTGTCGGACATGGTCATCGGTTCGCCCTTCGTGGTGTGCGGATTGTCGATCTCGACTGTCGACCCGCGGCTTGTGCGGGGTCTGTGGGCCGCCGGTCCGGCGGCTGAGAAGTCAGGACCCGCCGGAATGGGCCTGCGGACGGCCCTGACCGGCCGCGGGGGTCCGGATCGGAGGGGCCAGGGTCGTCGGTGGGCTGACCCGGTCGGGCGTGGTGGGTGGGACGGCCCGAGGCGTCACCACGGTCGGCGTCGGGCCGGCCGCCGGCGCCGACGTGGCCGGCCGCGGGGCCGGCGTACTGCGCGGCTCCGCGCCGGCCGCCGGGTGGGATTCGGTGGAGCCGGCCGGGGTCGGTGTGCTGGCCGAGGCCGTCGATGCCGGTTGCGCCGCCTGCGCGAGTCCGATGGTCAGGGCGGCCGCACCCAGCCCGGCCACGCCGGCCACGCCGGCCGTGATCCGGCGGACCCGGCGCGGCCATCGACGCTCGGCCGAGCCGCCGGCCGCGGTGTGCTGGGACGCCATGGATCGCTCCTCCTGCGGCCCGGGCCGCGACGAGATAGGACTTCAGCCGCGATCCTGGCCGTCGAAGGTCAGAAGGATCTCGGAAGTCATTCGGCGACGGGTCAGGGTTGCGGAACGGCCGACGGCGCGGCGTGCGCGATGGGGTGGGACGGACGGGTGGCCCACGGGGTGGCGGCGGGGAGCAGGACGGTGGCCGCGCCGACCCCCACCATCAGGGACAGCACGATGGCGATCAACCGCCACCGGCGCCGGCGGGCGGCCGGGCCGATCCAGGAGGCGCGGAGCTCCCGCCAGGACAGCACCGCCGCCTCCCACACATGTCCGAGCACGTGCACCGTCATCAGCACCACCCAGATCCAGAAGCTGGTCTGGTGAGCGGTCAACAACAGGCCGGAGCCGGCGGGCCCGACGAGGATCAACGCGATTCCGGTGCCCAGCAGGGCGACGGTGGACAGGATGACCAGTGGTCCGATCGCCCGCAGCAGCAGCGGGGGTGGACCCTTGCGCCGGTACGGTTCGGCGCGCTGGTAGTACCGCGCGAACCGGTACATCGTGCTGCCGGACTTGAGCAGCACCGGGCCGACCAGCAGGGCGCCGACCACCACGTGCAGGGTCAGCATCTGACGAACGCTCAGGATCGTGACGCCCTCGATGGCCAGCAGCACGAGCAGCACCATGCCGGTCGCCGACGTGAGGCGGGTATTGCCCGCGGGGCCACCGGCCCCGGCGTCGGACTCTTCGTCGGGAACCCCGACCGTCGACCGATCGTCGTCGACGGCCGGCGCGGTCGACGGCGGCGCCGGGATCCAGGCAGGCACCTTCACGTTCATGATCAGCTCCTCCGCGCGATCAGCCCCTGCGGCCGGGTCCATCATCTGGGCCGGATCTCACAGTGCGATCAGAAGCGCGGCGCAATCAGAAGCGCGGCGCAATCAGAAGCGCGGGGCAATCAGAAGCGCGGGGGCCCGGGTTCCCGGGGTACCAATGACACCGTGTCGATCATCACCGGACTCGCCGATCTCGAAGGCCGGATCGCCGGCGAGCTCGACGCGTTGAACCTGCCCGCCGCGAACTGGCCGGCCCCGGTCGACCGGGACGGTGCGGCGGTCCGGGATGTGGTGGTCGTCGGCGCCGGGATGAACGGGATCGCTGCGGCCGGCTCGCTGCGGTTCAAGGGGGTGCGGAACATCCTGGTCCTGGACGCGAACGACCCGGGCCGGGCGGGGCCGTGGACGACGACCGCCCGGATGGACACCCTCCGCTCCCCCAAGACGCTGCCCGGCCCGTCGTTCGGCATCCCGTCCCTGACGTTTCGCGCCTGGTACACCGCCCGTCTGGGCGGACGCGCCTGGGCCGAGCTGTACAAGATCGTCAACCGGGACTGGCAGGACTATCTGAGCTGGCTGCTGCGGATGCTGGACCTGCCGGTGGAACACCGGCGCCGGGTGACCGCGGTCCGGCCGGCCGGCGGCATGCTCGAGCTGACGGTCGACGGCTCCACCCTGCCGGCGCGGCGGGTCGTGCTGGCCACCGGGCGGGCCGGGGCCGGCGGGTTGGAGGTGCCGGACTTCGTCGACCCCGCGCTGTTTCCCGACCTGGCCGCGCATGCCTCCGCGCCCATCGACGTCGCCGCGTTGGCTGGCCGGCGCATCGCGCTGATCGGCGGCGGCGCGTCGGCCTGGGACAACGCCGCTACCGCGTTGGAGTGCGGCGCGGCTCGCGCCGACATGTACATTCGCCGCCCGGTCCTGCCGCAGGTCAACAAGTTTCGCGCGACCACCGGGCCCGGGTACGTGCACGGCTGGGCGGACCTACCACCCCAGGAGAAGTGGCGGTTGATGGTGTATCTGGCCGACCGGCCGGCGCCGGTGCCGCACGAGACGGTGCACCGGGCGCTGCGCCAGCCGAACCTGCACGTCCATCTGGGCACACCGATCCGGCGAGCCGCCCGCCGCGGCGACCGGGTGCGGCTCGACCTGGCCGGACCGCGGCCACGGCTGGTCGACCACGACTTCCTGGTCGTCGGAACCGGCTTCCGGGTGGACCTGGGCCGCGTACCGGAACTGGCCGATCTCGCTCCACACACCCGTCGGTGGAGGGACGTCGTGTCCCACCTCCCGGTCGCGGATCGCCGGCCGCTGCTCGAGGCGTACCCGGACCTCGGCCCCGGATTCGAGCTGCAGCCGAACCACCCGGATGCACCGCCCGAACTCGGGCACGTGCACCTGCTGAACATCGGCTCGCTGGTCAGCCACGGGCCGATCGCCACGGACATCCCCGGTGTCGACGTGGCCGGCGAGCGGGTGGCCCAGGCGATCGTCACATCCCTGTTCCGGGAGGACCTTCCCGTCCTGCGAGATCGCTTGGCATCGTTCGATGTCCACGAACTCGCCGGCACCCCGTTCGACAGTGGTCCGCCGGGGTCCGGCTGACCGGCGCGGGTGCGCGCCGGTCAGGATGATCGCCGGCGCCTACCGGGTCCGCCGGGTGCTCAGCCCGAACCCGTAGCGGTACAACGGGTCGTAGTTCGCGTCGCCGACGTTGATCGGTTCCTGGTCGGCGGTCCGCGGCCAGCTCACCGGCAACTTACCGGTGAAAGCCTGCTTGCCGAACAGGACGTCGGCCACCCCGGCGCCCTCGGTGCCGGGCAGCCAGGAGGCGACGAGCGCGTCGGCGTCGCCGACCAGGTCGGTGACGATCTGCGGCCGCCCCGACACGACGAGCACCACGCAGGTCGGCACCTGGGCGCAGACCCGTTGCACGGTTTGCTTGTCCTGCGGCTGCAGTTCCAACGATTTCGGCTCCCGCGGCACTCCGGCGTCCGCCGGGTCGTAGGCCCATTGCGGGCCGCCGACGTCACCGAATCCCTCCGAGTAAGGAGTCTCGCCGACGGCGACGATCGCCACCTGCGCCCCGGCCGTGGGCGCCGTCCCGTCCGCGCTGTAGGTGACCTTGGCCTTCGGCGCGACCTGCCGGATGCCGTCCAGGATGCTGGTGCCCTTCTGCTGGACGACCCCGCCGGCGTTGTGACTGGAGAAGCCCTGCCAGGTCAGCGTCCAACCGCCGGACTGGTTGCCGATGTCGTCGGCATTGCGGCCGGCGACATAGATGGCCGCGTCCCGCCGCAGCGGCAGCGCGTTGCCGTCGTTCTTGAGCAGCACCTGGGACTCCGCGACGGCCTGGCGCGCGACCGCGCGGTGCTGCGGGGACCCGATGTCGCGCTGGTGAGTCCGGTAGGCGAACGGATGCTCGAACAGGCCCAACTCGAACTTCTTGGTGAGGATCCGGCTCACGGCGTCGTCGATGCGCGACATCGGCACCCGGCCGGCCTTCACCTCCGCCTTGAGCGTCGTCACGAATTCGCCCGCCGTGTTCGGTTCCATGAACATGTCGATGCCGGCATTGACGCCCGCCCGAACCTGCTCGGCATAGGTCCCGGGGAGTTGGTGGATGCCCTCCCAGTCGCTGATCACGAACCCGTCCAGACGCATCTTGGCCTTGAGAACCCCGCTGATCAGTTCCTGGTTCTGGTGCATCTTGATCGGGTTACCGATTCCGTCATCGGTCCAGTCGACGCTGGAGAACGACGGCATTGCGCTGCCCGGGTCGGCGGCGCGGATCACCGACCAGAACGGTGCCAGGTCGATCCGGGCGAAGTCCTGCCGGTTGGTGATCGTGATGCCCTGGTCCACGGTGTAGTCACCGACCGGCGTGCCGTAGGTGGTGTTCCCGTCCCCGGCGAAGTGCTTGACGGTGGCGAGCACATGATCGTTGTCGGCGAGCCCGCGCTGCCCCCGGCCCTGCAATCCGACCACGGCCGCCGTACCCAGCAACGCCACCAGCGCCGGATCCTCCCCGAAGCTCTCATAGCTACGACCCCACCGGGCGTCGCGGGTGACGCACAGGCACGGCGAGAAGTTCCACGGGATGCCGGTCGCTCGCACTTCCTCGGCGGTGATCGCGGCCGCCTTGCTGACCAGCGCCGGGTTCCGGGTTGCCCCCAGCCCGATGTTGTGCGGGAAGATCGTCGCGCCGGCCAGGTTGCCGTGGCCGTGCACCGCGTCGACGCCGTAGATGATCGGGATGGCCAACCGGGTCTTCAGCGCCTCCTCCTGGAACCCGTCCACCATGTCCGCCCAGGCCGCCGCCGTGTTCGGGGTCGGGACCGACCCTCCGCCGGAGAGCACCGAGCCCAGGGCCAACTCGGTGACCTGACCGCGGTGTTCGGTGGCCCAGCCGCGTTCGGCCTGGGTCATCTGGCCGACCTTCTCGGCCAGGGTCATCCGGCCGAGCAAGTCGGCGACCCGCTGCGTGACCGGCCGATTCGGATCCTTGTATGCCGGGCCGCCGTGCCCGCGGTCGGCGACCGGGGTCGCCGCGACCGGCGGAGCGAGAGTCAGGGCCAGGACGGCGGCGGTCAGCATCACGACAAAGCGGGAACCTGCGGTTCGGGCGTTCGGCATCGTTCTCCTGTCACAGGGCACTCACAGAACCTTTCGGACCGTAACAGGGTGATCGCAGAGCGTTATCACCGGCCCAGCGGAAGCGGTGACGCCCCGCACACTTTGCCCGCCGGTGGGTCGTGAGCGGCCGGCGATGCGTCCGTCTGCCAAAGGGGCCGCCCACGGCGGTCGTCCCCGTGCCGATGCCGGCAGAGGCGGTGATCGCCTCGCCGATCGACCCGGAAGGTTTCTCGTGATGTCCTCCCTGTGGGAGCACCTGCGTGTTCGTTGGACCGTGTTGCGCAGCAGACCCGCGCCCGGTTTGCGCACCGCCAAGGCCACGCTCGCCGTGGTCGCCGCGTACCTCCTGACGGCCGTTCTGGGGGTGTCGGACCACCCGATGGTTGCCCCGCTGGTGGCCCTGCTGGTCGTGCAGTTGACCCTGTACAAGACGGTCGTGCACGGCATCGGCAAGGTGGTCGCGGTGCTGGCCGGGGTGCTGGTCGCGGTGTTCGTCGCCAACATCGTCGGGGTGACCTGGTGGAGCCTGGGCGCCGTGGTGGCCGGTTCGCTGCTGATCGGCAAGCTGCTGCGGCTCGGCCCACACCTGTTCGAGGTGCCGATCACCGCCATGTTGCTCCTCGAGGTCGGCGCGACCGGCGGGCTCGGGGTGTCGCGGGTCGGCGAGGCGATCGTCGGCGCGGTGGTCGGCATCGCGGTGAGCGTGCTCGTCGCCCCGCCCCTGTACGTGCAGCCCGCCGGGGACGCGATCGGCGAACTGGCCCACCGGATGGCCGACTTCACCCGCGGCTTCGCCGACGGCCTGCGCCGGCCGACGTGGTCCCGGGCGGATGCCGACCATTGGCTGCGGGCGGCCCGGGCGCTGCGCGCCGACGTGGTGCGGGTCGACCAGGCGGTGGCGCAGGCCGAGGAGAGCGCGCGGCTGCATCCTCGAGCCCGCAGCGCCCGCCGCGGCTGGCCGCGGTTGCGCAGCACCCTGACCGGGCTGGAGCGGGCCCACATCACCCTGCGCACCACCGCCCGGGCGGTGTTGGACCGGACCTACTACCTGCCCGAGGACGAGCAGGGCAATGCCTACACGGCCCGCCAGCGGACGGCCCTCGCCGACCTGCTCACCACCGCCGCGGCGGCCATCGACGCGGTCGCGCCCATCGCCGGCGCGGACGATCCGCAGGAGGCCCGCAGCCGGGTGCATGCTCTGCTCGCCGACCTCGACGAACAACAGCAGTCGCTGAACTCCTTGCTGGCAATCCGGCCCGAGCAGGACCAGGCGGCGTGGAAGCAGCACGGGGCGCTGCTGTCCTCCATCGACCGGCTGAGTGTGGAGATCGCGACGGCGGCCAGCGAGCCCGAGCTCGACAACGATTTCGATCTCATCGCCGCGAGCGGTGACTGACTCACCTCGTCCCCCGCATCGCGGGCACCGCAGCGTTCGTCGGATTCACGAAGGTCGACCAAACCCGGTCGCCGCCGGCGTTCCGAGTTCGCGGCGGCGACCGGGAGACTGTCAGACCTCTTGCCGGGCACCCTGCGCCGGTGTCACCGAACGCAGGACGGGCGAGGTGTAGCCGTTCTCGGCGAAGGCCGCCGGGACGGCGTCGCCGATAGCGCCGACCGAGCCGTTGGTCTCGGCCCGGACGAGCGCGATGACGGATCCGCCGAACCCGCCGCCGGTCATCCGGGCACCGAGGGCGCCGGCCGCCAGCGCGGTGTCGACGGCCAGGTCGAGTTCGGGGCAGGACACGTCGTAGTCGTCGCGCAGCGACGCGTGCGAGGCGGTGAGCAGGTCCCCGATGCCGGCCGCCCGGCCGGCCCGTAGCAGCTCGACGGTGCCGGCCACCCGGTCGTTCTCGGTGACGACATGGCGCACCCGGCGGCGCAACTCGTCGTCGGGCAGCCGGTCGAGCGCGGCGGGCAGGTCGCCGATCGCGATGTCCCGCAGCTGGGGCACGCCCAGCCGGTGGGCGGCGCGCTCGCACGAGGCGCGGCGCTTGCCGTACTCGCCGTCGGCCAGGGAGTGGGCGACCCGGGTGTCCACCACCAGCACGGCCAATCCGTGCGCCGCGGGATCGAAGGGGATGTTCTCGACCGTGCCGGACCGGGTGTCGAAGAGCAGCACGGCGCCCTCTGTGCAGGCGGCGGACGCGGTCTGGTCCATCGGTCCGCACGGCACCCCGACGAAGTCGTTCTCGGCCCGTTGCGCGAGCCGGGCGACCGTCAGCGGATCGGGCCGGTAGCCGGAGAGCGCCGAGACCGCCAGCACGGTCGCGCACTCGACCGCGGCCGAGGACGAGAGCCCCGCTCCGGACGGCACCTGGGAGTCCAGGACGAGATCGACCGGCTCGACGGGTCGCCCGGTCTCCCGCACCGACCAGAAGGCCCCCAGCAGGTAACCGGGCCAACCGGTGACCGCCGGCGAGCCCGGCCAGATGTCGTCCACGGCCACGGACACGACCTCATCGGGCTTCTGCGCGGAGACCACCCGGACCCTGGATGAGTCGGCCCGACCGGCCGCGAGCTGAGCCCGGGCGTCAATGGCGAACGGCAGCACCAGGCCGCCGCTGTAATCGGTGTGCTCACCGATCAGGTTCACCCGGCCCGGGGCGGAAAAGACCCCGTCCGGATCCCGCCCGAAGGTGCGGCGGAACAGATCCGCCGCGGTACTCGCGCTCACCGGGCGGTGATGTCGGGCGGCCTGAAACTCGCGCCGGCCGGCAGCGCGTCGGCGTGACCGGTGGCGCAGTCGTCCGGCACGACCACCTCGTGGTCCTGGGCCATCAGTAGCCGGGTGACCACCGAACCGGTGTCGCCGGCGCCGCCGACGACGAGCGCCTTCATCGGGTGACCGATCCGGCCGTGGTTGAAGCGTTGTCCGCGGACGGCACCCACACGTCGCGCAGCCGCTGGGCGGCGATCTCGGGGGTGATGTCGTTGACGAACGCACCCATCGCCGATTCCGACCCGGCCAAGAACTTGATCTTGCCTTCGGCCCGCCGGATAGTGAGCACCTCCAGATGCAGCCAGTAGTCCTGGGCGTCGGCGTGGACCGGGGCCTGGTGCACGCCGGTGATCGCCGGCAGGGAGTCCTCGAACAGCCCCTCCATCCGCCGGATGACCTCCAGGTACAGCGCGGCCAACGCATCCCGCTCGGCGTCCCCCAGTTCGGTCAGGTCACGGACCTGCACCCGCGGGTACAGATGAACCTCGACCGGCCACCGGGCGGCAAACGGCACGAAGGCCACCCAGTGCTCGTTCTGCGCCACAATCCTGGATCCGTCGGCGATCTCGCCGGCCAGCAGCTCGCCGAACAGGTTGCCGCCGGTCCGCGCCCGGTGCTCCTGGGCGGACCGGACCGTGGCGGCCGTCTTCGGGGTTGCGAACGGGTACCCGTAGATCTGCCCGTGCGGATGGCCCAGGGTCACCCCGATCTCCACCCCACGGTTCTCGAAGCAGAAGACCTGCTCGACGCCGTCCTGCGCGGACAGCGCAGCGGTGCGATCCGCCCAGGCCTCGATGACGGTGCGCAGCCGCCGCGGCGGCATGACCGACAGCAGCGCGTTGTGGTCGGAGGTGAAACACACCACTTCGCATCGCCCGGTGCCCGGTCGGGTCTGGAACAGGCTGCCGGTCGCATCGGTCACCGTGGCGACGTCCCCGCTGCCGGCGAACGACGGGAAGCGATTCTCGAAAACCACCACATCGTAGGAAGGCGAGGGGATCTCGCTCTGGTTCGTGGCCGACGACGGGCACAGCGGGCAGGCGTTCGCCGGCGGGTGGTAGGTGCGGGTCTGCCGATGCCCGGCGATCCCGACCCACTCGCCGAGCAGCGCGTCGTACCGCATCTGGGACCCCGGAACCACCTCCGCAAGGTCTCGGGGATCGACCAGAACCCGATCCTCGTGAACGGTTTCGTCGAAGTAGATCAATTCGCGGCCATCGGCCATCCGGGCCACGGACCTGGTCACCGCAGCGGTGCGGGGGGTGGTGGTCACGGCGTCATTCTCTCCCGACGAGCCACCATGCTTCAACAGTGACGCACACATCTATTGGGCAGACATGTTCCATTGTGATTGATTTATCCTATGTTAATCGCCTTGACCGGCGCGGGCTGGCGGATTGCCCTCCTCGCGCCGAAACCAGGGGATGGTGCTGAGGTCAACCGGGATGTCCCGCCGGTCGGGCCCGACATACCGGGAGCCGTCGCCGTCCACCCACGTGCCGGCAGGGAAGCGGACCCGCCTGGTGCTGACCCCAGGTTCCAGAACGGGCGCGACGAGAATCCTTCCACCGAGGGTGAACTGGTCGGCCATGCCCGGGTCGGCCGGGTCGGCATAGGCCGGTGATCGCAGGATGGGCTCCCCGGTGCGCGCGGCATTGTCGACCATGTCCAGCAGGTCGGGCAGCAGGGATTGCCGCAGGTCCACGGCCGCGCGCACGGCGGCCAGGTGGTCGCGGTCCAGGACCCGGTGTGGCGCCAGGGAGAACTGCATCATCGGGTGCAGGGCGGCCAGCTGGGCGTACCGGACGAACAGTTCCTGGTCGACCCCGGCCGAGGCCTGGGCGAGGTCCCCGCCGCCGATCATGTCCGGGCAGCCGAACGGGTGGCCGATCAGGCCCTGCGCGATCGATTCCGGGATCAGCGAGGCCAGCCCGTGACCGCCCCAGGTCGCCGGCTTGTCGTGCAGGCGCTGGGCGAGCGGGGCGCCGCCCATCTTCCAGCAGGCGCGGTACTCGTTGAGCGGGTAGCCCAGCCCCAGTTGCGCCCAGGCCTCGCACTGCCCGGCGGGGTCGGCCATGGTGAAAGAGACGTCGTCGGCGCGGTAGTCGCGCAGATCGCCGCCGTCGAACTTGAAGCCGTCCACACCGAACTGCTGGAGGGCATCCAGCTCTCCGGTGAGCCAGGCGACCGCGTCCGGGTTGGTCACGTCCAGGATCGCGCTGTCGCCGTTCCACCAGGTCCGGATCGCGACCCGGCCGTCGGGCCGGCGGACGAGCAGGCCACGCGCCTGAAGGTCCCGGCGGGTGGCGCTGTCCGGGCTGATGAACGGCACCAGCCACAGCATCACCGGGCATCCCCAGTCATGGAGCGTGCTGATCATGCCGGCCGGATCTGGAAATGCCCCGGGGTCGAACTGCCAGACGCCGTAGTCCTTGCTCCACCGGTCGTCGATCATCACCACACCGGGTGGGAAACCCGCGTCGAGCAGCCCGCGAACGTAGCCGAGCACGCCCTGCTGGGTCGGCGTGTACGGCAACTCCATCCAGGTGTTGTATTGCGGGCCGGCGAACATGGCCGGGTCGGGAGACCGTCCGGACGGCGGGAAGTGCCGGTCCGCGGCGGCGCGGAAAGCGCCGGCCAGGGCGGCGGTCTCGCCGGCGCCGACCTCGATGCCCCGGCCCCGCAGGGTCAGCCGTCCCGATGCGAACGTGAAAGCGAATGGATTCGCCGACCAGACGTAGCGGCCGCGGTCCGACACCAGCAGCGGGGCGGACTGATTCGCACCGGCCGTCGGATCGTCCAGATAGCCGGCGTTGAGGCCCAGGTCGCGGTGGTGGTCCCGCGCGCCGAAGGGCATCGCCGTGCCGTCGGCCACCGCACCGCCCCACCACCGTTCGCCAGGGTGCAGGGGCAGAATCAGCTCCCTCATCGACGGGCCGACATCGTCGATGTGAACGATGCGGCCGGAGCGCAGCCGGGGGCGCACGGGGTCGACCTGCCCGCCGTCGAGGCCGGCGTGGTCACCACAGCGGCCGACGGACCAGCCGTCGTCGAGCACGCGGAGCTCCGCGCCGATGACGGCGGCCCGGTGACGGATCGGCGAACCGGGGCCGTCCGGGGCCGGCGGCCGGGGCCGGGTCGACACCGGCGGCGGACGAGGGTCATCGGGTGGATCACTTCCCTGGGCAGTGTCGGCGGTCGGCGTTCATGCTCCGGCACACGGTGCTCCGGTGCCGGTCGGGGCGGGTGGTCGGGTACCCAGCACCAATGGTCCCCGATGGCGCCCACGGCCATGTCACGGACCCGGTCGCCGAAGGATGCGGTCGACCGGCTCGCGCCCGCCGGGAACGACGGCTCGGACACGATCGGGTGGACAGACCCGAGCGATTCTCGATTCCGCCTTGAAATGAAACCATATAGTTTCCTATACTGGCCAGGTGGAGACGGTCTTCCGGGCACTCGCCGATCCGACCCGGCGCGCCCTGCTCGACGAGCTGTTCGCGCGCGACGGGCAGACCCTGGCCGCACTGTCCGCCCGGCATGGGATGACCCGGGTCGGCGTGGCCAAACATCTTCGTCTGCTGGAGGAGTCGGGCCTGGTGGTCACCCGCCGCCGCGGGCGCGAGAAGCTGCACTACCTCAATGTCATCCCGATCCGGCTCGTCCACGACCGATGGGTGAGCAAGTACACCGAGCCATGGGCCGGCGGCCTGACCGGCCTCAAGCGGGAACTGGAGCAGCAGATGGAGAAGGTCTTCGAGATCTACATCCGCACCACACCGGAGCAGCTGTGGGCAGCCATCACCGACCCGGCGACCCGGGCCCGGTACCACTTCGGCAATTCGATCACCTCCGAGTGGCTTCCCGGTTCGTCGTACACGCTCACCCACCCGGGGGCTGACGGCCCGCTGGCCGAGGGTGAGAACCTGGTGGTGGAGCCACCTCTGCGCCTGGTGCAGAGCATGCGGACGCGGTGGAGCCCGGAGGCCGAGCAGGCCGGCACCACCCGGGTGACCTGGCAGATCGAGCCGATCGACGACTCGTGCCGGCTGATCGTCACCCATGATCAGCTGGCCGCCGACGCTCCCCCGGAGCTGTACGGCGGGTGGCCGATGATCCTGTCCGGGCTCAAGACCTGGCTCGAGACCGGTCAACCCCTGACCACCCCGGGGTCCCTGATGTACGACTCACCCGCCCGAACCCCGGAAGAGGAGAGAATCCGATGACAGTCGAAGCTCCGCTGGACAAGTCGTTCACTGCTGTACTGGAGCGCAGCCCGGCCAAGGGAGGCTGGACGTTCGTGGTCACCGACTGGAGCGCGGAGTTCTTCGGCACCCGCGGCCTGGTCAAGGTGGCCGGCACGGTGGACGGGCACCCGTTCCGCAGCTCGTTCATGCCGCTCGGCGACGGCACGCACAAGCTGGCGATCCGGGCCGACCTGCGGGACGCGATCGGCAAGCAGGCCGGCGACCCGGTCGATGTTCGGCTGACCGAGCGGATCGGTTGACGCAGACATCGGAACGTCGGCCGACCTGGGCGCGCGAATCCCTAGAACCGCTTGCCGAGATCTTTTGCCGCATTGACGGCCTCGTTCCGTGTCTCGTCCCAGTCACCGGTCAGGGTGGGATGGAAGTGAATCTCCGCGACGTCCTCGATCCCCGTCCAGTGCAGCCAGTCGGTGAAGTAGGTTGATTGGAAGTCGCGGCCGAACTCCGGTCCGAGTCCGGGCCCCCAGACCGCGCTGGTGTAGACGACGGCCGCCTTCTTGCCCCGGCCGGCCAGCAGGTGGCGGTACCCGGCCTGCGGATCGACACCGAATACCGCGCCCGGCTGGGAGATCACGTCGATGAACTGCTTGAGGATGTAGGGCACGCCGCCGTTCCACATCGGCACGCTGAACAGCACGCGATCGAACGCGTCGAACCGATCGAAGGCGCCCAAGGCGGCGCGCCAGGCCTCGGCGGCCGCACCTTCGGGATCGGCTCCACCAAACACGGCCATCTTCGCCGCGGCGGCATCCGGCCCGAACTCGGGCAACGAACCGTCCCACAGATCCCAGGTGTGCATCTGGGCATCGGGGTGCACGTCGCGGTAGGCGTCGAGGAACGCGTCGGCGATCCGAAGTGACTCGGACGCGGTTCCGCGTGGGCTCGACGAGATGTGCAGCAGCGTGCTGGTCATGACGGTCCTCCTGAGGTCCGAACTTCTGGCCTAACCGGACTGCGGTCCGGTTGCTGGCAGAACGATAACCGGACTACAGTCCGGATTGCAAGGGAGGTGTGATGACGAAGACAAGCCCGGGGCGGGCGCCGTCGGGTGGTATGGCCCTGCCGCCGGCCGGCGATCGCCGTCCACTGCTGCCGTTGGCCGGTGACCGCCCGCCTGCGCTGCGGGCCGATGCCGCCCGCAACCGGGCCAAGCTCCTGACGGCGGCGGCCGCGCTCTTCCGCCAGAAGGGGGTCGACACGGTCAGCCTGGACGAGATCGTCCGCACCGCCGGCGTCGGCAAAGGCACGCTCTTCCGGACCTTCGGGGACAAGAGCGGCCTGGCCGCCGCGCTGCTGGACGAGCGCGAGCGAGAACTCCAGCAGCGCATCCTGTTCGGGCCACCGCCGCTGGGGCCGGGGGCCGGGCCGGTCAAGCGGATCGTCGAGTTCGTCCGCGAGTACGTCGGCTATGTCGCCGATCACATCGACCTGGTACGGATGAGCCAGACCGCGCGTCCGGACGCCCGGTTCGACACCGGGGCGCACCAGTTCTGGCGCACGCATCTGGTCTACCTGGCCGGCGAGGCCGGCCACCCCGATCCCCGGCTCGTCGCCGACGTCGTGCTGGCCGCGGTCACCGCCGAGCAGATCGGGTACTGGATCCGCCGGGACGGGCGGACCGTGGGCGAACTCGCCGACCGGCTGGCGGGCGTGGCCGAAACGTTGGCCTGCCGGTCACCCCGTGGTGATCACGAACGAGGACCCCTCCCGTCCGGGGAATGAGGTCGGGTCCGCGATCGATGCGGACCGGGGTCGGGGTCGAGAACCGTCGGAACGACCTCGTCGGCACGTTCCGCGCGTGCCCGTTCGGCCTGCCTGCGCAGCCCGTCGAGCAGTAGATCGAGCCCAGCGCGGAACTGCTCGACGTCGTCATGAGTTCGGAAGACGTCGAGAATGGAGTGCAGAAAGGGGAACTCGGTCTCGTCGAGAGCGCGCCACTGTTCGACGACCCCTGCCATGTACTGATCGCGGGTCAGGTCGCCGGCCGCCACCTCCGCCGGCGGCTGCTGGCCGATGTCGGCGGCCAGCCCGATCACGAAGCCGATGACCGCCGACGTGGCGTCGAACGACTGGCGGGGAGTCAGCCGCAGGCGCAGGACCTGACCGCCCATCCGCTCGAACAGCTGCAACGAGTTCGGCTGGAACCCGGTGTTGCGCAGGAAGTAGCCGCTGAGCCAGGGGCGGGCATCCGCGGCCGCAAAGAGCGCCAACGCGATCCCCCGAATGGCGTCGATCGGGTCGTCCTTGTCCACGAACCGCTCGGTGTCCGCCAGGACGGATTCCAGTACATGATCGGCGGCGCGGTCCAGCAACTCGTCCTTGCTCTGCACGTACCAGTAGATGCTGCCGACGCCGCCGCCCAGGCGGGCGGCCAGGGAGCGGAAGGTGAGGGCCGGCTCGCCGGCCTCGTCCAGCAGCCGGACCGTCTCGGTCAGCACCGCCTCCATCGAGTGCGAGGCACGGCGGCGCTCGGGTCGGGTCCGGCGTGGGTCCTGAATCACTCTTGCAGTCTATCGAACGTGGTTCTATAGTTCGAACTGCGTTCGGTTATCGAACGCCGTTCGATCTGAGAGGTTCCGCATGACCACACCCCCACCGGAGGACGCCGCGCGGACCGCGACCACCGACGCGTCGATCCCCCTGGGCAGCCCACCCGCTGCGCCGGCCCCCTCACCGGCGCTGGACGGCCGCCGCACCTACCCGTCCCTGCGGGCCGCCTGGATCCCCCTCGCCGCGCTCTGCCTGGCCTTCTTCGTCGAGATGGTCGACAACACGCTGCTGACGATCGCGCTGCCGACCATCGGCCGCGACCTGCAGGGCAGCACCACGTCCCTGCAATGGATCACCGGGGCCTACTCGCTGACCTTCGGTGGGTTGCTGCTGACCGCCGGGTCGGTCGCCGACCGGTTCGGTCGCCGTCGCGTCCTGCTCATCGGGCTCACCGCTTTCGGGCTGATGAGCCTGGCGGTGCTCGCGGTGACGACGACCGGCGAGCTGATCGCGCTCCGCGCCGGGCTGGGCATCGCCGCGGCGGCCATGGCACCCATCACCAACTCGCTCGTGTTCCGCCTGTTCGACGACCAGATGCTGCGCATGCGGGCGATGACGGTGATGATCGTCGTCGGCATGAGCGGCTTCATCCTCGGCCCGCTCATCGGCGGGACGGCCCTGGCGCACGTCGGCTGGCAATGGCTGCTTCTCGTGAACGCGCCGATCGCCCTGATCGCCGTCGTCGGCGTGCGGCTCGGCGTGGCCAAGGATCGACCGGCGGACCTCACCTCGGACCCGCTCGACATCCCCGGCGCCGCCCTGACGATCCTGGCGATCGGCCTGGCCTGCTACACCCTGACCAGCGGCGTCGAACACGGTTGGCGCGCGATCCCCACCCTGCTGTCGGCGGCCGGTGCGGTCGCCGCCGGGATCGGCTTCGTCGTGCGGGAGCGGCACGCCGCCGCCCCGATGCTCGACCTGAACCTGCTGCGGAACCGCACCGTGCGCGGGGCCACGGTGGCCCAGCTCGCGGCCGCGACGGCGATGGCCGCCGTGATGTTCGGCCTCGTCCTGCACTTCCAGTTCGCCTACGGCTGGAGCCCGGTGGTGGCCGGGTTGGCCAACCTGCCGTTCATCGTCACCATGCTGGCCGCCACTCCGCTGACCGAGCGGCTGGTCGCCCGGTCCGGACGGCGGGTGGCCTGCCTGGCCGGCGCGGGCGCGTTGACCGTCGGCCTGGCCTGGCTGGCCTGGGCGGTCGACCACGGCTTCCTGGCGATCGCCGCCGGCATGGTGGTGATGACCTTCGGGCTGCGCACCGTCATGACGATCTGCGCCGTCGGCCTGATCGATGCGGTGCCGGAGAACCGGACATCGCTGGGCGCCGCGCTCAACGACACGGCCCAGGAGGTCGGCAGCAGCATCGGGACCGCGCTGCTCGGCACCTTGATCGCCGCGCTGGTCGTCACGGTCCTCCCGCTCGGGGCCTGGAGCCCGGAGTTGGTGAACTCGTACTACCACGGGGAACGCGTCGCGTTCCTGGTGCTGACCGTCCTGGTCGGCGCGGTCGCGCTGTTCGGGGCGGCCACCCTCGACGACTCTCGTTCGGCCGAGGAGAAGCACGACATCCCTGCCTGAAGAGCCGGTCTCGGCTCGCCCCGGTCAGCCGGGGTGGACGTCGAAGGTGAACCCGCGCGCTCGCAACCGGTCGACCAGCCCGACGCCCAGCGCGACCGCCGGGGTGAGCACGCCGCCCCGCCGGCCGTCGCGCCGGGAGGCGGCCAGCTCCAGGGCGCTCTGCGCCAGCATCACCGAGGTGGCCGCGTACCCCGGGTCCCCGGACGCGGCCACGACCGCCCGGTAGCGAGCGCCGGACGTGGTGGCGGCCCGCACCTCCAGCCGGAAAAACCCTTCGCGTTGAGCCTTCTCGCTCGGACCCTGGCCCGGGGACGGCAGCACCCGGTCCACCACCGGCGACAGCCAGGGCTGACCGACCGCGACGCCGGCCAGCGCCTGCCCCGCGGTGGCGACAGTCGCGGCGACCGGGGACCACCAGGAGTCGCCGGTGGCCACGAACTCCCGGTAGCGCAGCGCGCGGCCATAACGATGCTCGAACAGCGCATTGCTGCGCCGGACCACCCGGGTGTTGTACGGGGCCATGACGAACGGGGCCACCCAGGTGCCGTCCGGCAGGCGCGACGGCGGCCCGACGTCCGGCTGCCGGCCCAGATCCGGTTCGGCGGACCGATCCGGGCTCAGCGCATACGGGTCGGCGACGTCCCGGCGCAGCTCCGGGTGCGCCCGGATCTGGCGGAGCTGGTGGCGCAGCGAGTCGACGGTGCCGCCGCTGAACCCGCCGCGGACCTGGCGGACCAGCAGATCGACGTCGGTGAGCTCACCGGCACCGTCGGCCGACGCCCGATCGGCCAGCAACAGCACGGCCAGGTCGCTGGGCACCGAGTCGAACCCGCAGGAATGCACGACCCGCGCACCGGTCGCGGACGCCCGGTCGTGCGCGGCCGCCATGCTCTCCCGCACGAACAACACTTCACCGGTCAGATCGGCATAGTCGGTCCCGGCCTCCGCACACGCCGTGACCAGCGGCAATCCGTGCCGGGCGTACGGGCCGACGGTGCTCACCATGACGCCGGTCGAGGTCGCCAGCCCGTGCAACGCCGCCTCGTCCCCGCTGTCTGCGGTCAGCGCGGGCCACGGCATGCCGATCCCGTCCCGCACGTCTTCGACGCGGGAGCGCGTGCGTCCGGCCAGCGCGATCCGCATGCCGTCCGGGGCATGCCGGGCCAACTGCTGCGCGACCAGCCGCCCGACGAACCCGCTCGCGCCGAACAGGACGATGTCGAACTCGCGATCTGCCATGCCCTTCACCTTCCATCGTGCGGTCCAGTCGTGCCGGTTCCATCGTGCTGTCCAGTCGTGCCGGCCGAGTTGCGGCTCCGGCTCGGTACCCGCTGTCGCGCCGGGCTGTCATCGGGAGATCGGCTTGAGATCGAGCCGGACTGTTGTCAAGGCTTCGGCTGGTCAGCCGGCTCCGTTGAACGTGGTGACGCCTCACTCCGGTCCGGCACGTCCCGGCCCTGGAATCGGCCGCGCTTGTGAGGCCGCCATGTGGGCAGTAGGACGGGCGCACTCAATCTGGCGACGCTGGAGTTGACTGTTCAGCGCGGTCCGAGTGGGCTTCATGGGTCACCGAACTCGTGGGTGCCTCATCCCAGGCCAACCGCTGGACGTGACTGCCGTCGGTGCGGAGCGCGGGTGCACACCTGCTCAGCGGGCGCTGTCGGACTCTCATGAGACGGTCCGAGGACGACAGGGCGGAGCCACCCCCGGCCGCGCGGGGGGCGTCAGTATGTTCGCCTGCGGACCCGCGTCGGCTGTCTCTCTCTATTGCTGTTTATCGAGTTCAGATTGCTTATTTCGTACGGAGCCACCCCCGGCCGCGCGGGGGGCGTCAGTATGTTCGCCTGCGGACCCGCGTCGGCTGTCTCTCTCTATTGCTGTTTATCGAGTTCAGATTGCTTATTTCGTACACTTATGCCATACTGAATCATGGACACGGCGGTGACCACCCTCGACGACGTGCAGGACGTCGCCGCGACGGTCGCCGCCGGTCTGGACCAGCTGCTGCACGCCGAATACTGGAAGCTCCCCGGCGATGACCTGCTGGCCGCGGCCCGCGCGGTGGAGCACCTCCGGGCGCCGGGCCGGGCGCCTCCGGCCGTTGTGGCTATCGGCGCGGGTCAGCCGTTGCGGGGCCCGGCCGGGTCGGCCGGTCGTGGTCGGCCGGTCGCGGCCGGCCAGCGGTGCCGGGCCCGGTCAGGCTTGGGCCGGCAGGACGTGGTCGCCGACCTTGTCGGTGGACAGGTCGAGCGAGCAGATGTAGGCGTCGTGCGTCTCGCACTTGACCATGTCCGGACGTTCGTAGTCGAGCCGGCAGACGTGGCAGGTCAGGCGCTCGTCGGACGGGTTGCCGTCGGCGTCGAACATCGGGAGCTCGATGCCGTCGTCGGTGCGCCGCAGGTAGTACTTGCCCTTGGTCACCACGGCCATCAGCGGGGTCAGGACCAGGGCCAGCACGATCGCGACGATCGGCGAGAACGGTTGGATCGCCGAGCCGAACACGCCGAAGAACACCGCGATCGACAGGCCCGCGGACAGGATCACCGAGACGAAGCCGACCGGGTTGAACGCGTAGAGCATGCCGCGACGGAACTCCGGCACGGTCGGCGAGATCTTCAGCAGGCCCTTGTTGATCACGATGTCGGCGGCCACGGTGACCACCCAGGCCATGGCGCAGTTCGCGTAGAAGCCCAGGATGGTGTTCAGGACGCTGAACATGTTCAGTTCCATCAGCAGCAGCGCGACGGCCAGGTTGAAGATCACGAACACCATCCGGCCCGGGTAGCGCTTGGTCACCCGGGTGAACGAGTTCGTCCAGGCCAGCGAGCCGGAGTAGGCGTTGGTGACGTTGATCTTGATCTGGCTGATCACCACCAGCACGACGGCCAGCGTCATGGCCGCCCAACCGGGCAGGAACTGCTCGTAGACGGTCAGGAACTGATGCACCGGCTCGTTGGCGGTAGCCGCCGCATCCGGGGTCAGTTTGGCAATGATGTAGACGGCGACGAACAACCCGACGATCTGCTTGATCGCCCCGAAGATGACCCAGCCCGGTCCGGCCAGGATCACCGCCCGCCACCAGGAGCGCCGGTTGGACTCGGTGCGCGGCGGCATGAACCGCAAGTAGTCGATCTGCTCGGCGATCTGCGCCATCAATGACAGGCAGACGCCGGCGGCCAACATCATCGCGGCAAAGCTGGGCGCGCCGTCACCGTCGGCTCCCTGGTACTGGAAGAACGTCTCGACCGAGTCGGGGTGGCTGAGGACCAGGTAGGCCATCGGGATGACCATCAGCACCAGCCACAGCGGGGTCGTCCAGACCTGCAGTTTGGCCAGCGCCTTCATGCCGTAGATGACCAGCGGGATCACCATCAACGTCGAGATCAGGTACCCCAGCCACAGCGGGATGCCCAGACCCAGCTGGAGGCCCTGGGCCATGATCGAGCCCTCGAGCGCGAAGAAGATGAAGGTGAACGTCGCGAAGATGACGTTGGTCAGCACCGAGCCGTAGTAGCCGAAGCCCGACCCGCGGGTGATCAGGTCCAGGTCGATGTTGTACCGGGCCGCGTAGTAGGCCAGCGGGAAACCGGTCACGAAGATGATCACCGCGGCGATCAGGATGCCCCACAGCGCGTTGACGGTGCCGTGCGCGATCCCGATATTGGCACCGATCGCGAAGTCGGCCAGGTAGGCGATGCCACCCAGCGCCGACGTTGCGACCACCCCGGTCCCCCACCGGCGGTACGACCGCGGAGCGAACCGGAGGGTGTAATCCTCCAACGTCTCCTTGGCCGCGTCCATCCCGTGGAAGTCCTCATGGGTGGGCGGCACGGCCGGCGGAGCGTCCGGACCCGCGGCTGGGGCCGGCGCCGGCTTGCGTTCGATGTCGGTCATAGTGACCTCCCGAGACGATGGGCGGGCGGCCGATCGGGCGGCAACGCCGACGTTGGCGTGGGCACCGATGGCCGGGAGCAGCGCCGGGCAGGTGGGCCGGCCGCTCGTCGCACGGAACGCTAGGCGCAGAGCGTGACCGGCAGGTTTCGCTGCGTAAACATCGCGCGGCATCGGAGTCACCGGCGTCGCGGTCGACCGTGCGAAACTGCGCCCCATGCTGATCGGCCTGACGCTCGCTGCCCTGGCCGCTCTCGGCTCGGGCGCCGGGTCGGCGATCGAGGCGTTGGGGGTACGACGAGCGGCCCACCGCACCCGGCGACCGGGGGACGTCGGGGCCCTGCTGCGCGAGCCGGTCTACTTCGTCGGGCTGACCATCGATCTGCTGGGGTTCGCCTTCACCGTGCTGGCTCTGCAGGTCCTGCCGCTGTACCTGGTCCAGGCCGTCGTCGCGTCGAGTGTCGCAGTCACCGCGGTGATCTTCGCGGTGATCGGCCGGCCGCTGGACCGGGCCGGTTGGGTGGCGCTCGGCGGCACGCTGTGCGGCCTGGTACTGCTCGGCCTGTCGTCGCAGCCGCACGACGTCCCGCCGCTGGACCCGGTCTGGTATTGGCTGCTGCTGGCCATGGCCCTGCCCATCGCCGCGCTCGGCCGGGTGGCGGTACGGCTGGGCGGCCCCGTCTCGTCGGTTCTCCTGGCCCTGGGCGCGGGGCTGTGCTTCAGCTGCGTCGCGGTCGCGGCCCGCAGCCTGGACGTGCCGCAGCCGCTGTGGCACGTCATCGTCGACCCGGCGATCTGGGCAATCGTGGTCAACGGCGTCGTCGGCACCGCCCTGTTCGCGCTGGCCCTGCAACGGGGCCGGGTGACCGTGGTCGCCGCCGTTTCCTACACCACCAGCACCGTGGTGCCGTCGGTGATCGGGCTGCTGTTCCTCGGCGACGAGGTTCGCAGCGGGTTCGCCCTGGTCGCCACGGCCGGTTTCCTGATCGCGGTGAGCGGCGCGATCGCGTTGGCCCGCTTCACCCAGCCGTTGCCGATGACGCCGGGCCAAACGACCACCGGGCCGGCCGCCTCCCGGTGAAGGTCAGCGGCGCCGGGCGGGAATGGGGTCGTCCGGCCTGAGCAGGCCGCTCTTGTACGCGACGGCGACGGCCTGCGCCCGGTCCCGCAGGCCGAGCTTGGCGAAGATCCGGCCGACGTGGGTCTTCGTGGTCCCTTCACCCACCACCAGGTGGTCGGCGATCTCGGCGTTTGAGAGGCCATGGGCCATCAACACCAGCACTTCGCGCTCGCGCGGCGTCAGCCCCTGCACCTCGTCCGGTCCGGGTAGCTCGGACGGCGGGTGCGAGGCGAACTCGTCGATGAGCTGCCGGGCGACCGCGGGGTCGAGCCAGCCCTCGCCGGAGGCGACCGCCCGGACCGCCGCCACCAGCTCGTTCGGTGCGGCATCCTTGAGCACGAAGCCCGTCGCGCCGGCCCGCAGGGCGGCGTAGACCGCGTCGTCGACGTGGAAAGTGGTGAGCACCAGCACCTTCGGTACGTTGCCGGTGCGGTGCACATCGCCGATGATGCGCCTGGTCAGTTCGACCCCGTCCATGCGTGGCATCCGGACGTCGGCGATCACCACGTCCGGCCGCCGCAACCGCACCAGGTCGACGACCTCGGGCCCGCCGTCCAGGTCGGCGACCACTTCGATGTCGGTCTCGCCGGCCAGCAGCAGGGCGATTCCGGAGCGGACGATGTACTCGTCGTCGACGACGACGACCTTGATCATCGCTCCGCCCCGTCCGGGGGCCCGACGACCTCGGCGGCACGCGCGTTGCGGCCCTGCGACGGGACCGTGGGTCCGGTAGAGACCGGCAGCCGCGCGGCCACCCGGAAGCCGCCGGGATCGGTGGGCCCGGCCGAGAAGTCGCCACCGGCGACCGCAACCCGCTCGCGGAGGCCGGCCAGCCCGTGGCCGCCGTCGGAAACAGCCGCTGTCTCCGCTTCCGGTCCGGCGGGCGAGCGGACGCCGACGCCGTCGTCCTCGACGGCGACCGTGACCTTCTCCGGTTCCCATTCGATCGTGACGTCGACCCGCGCGCCGGCCCCGAGATGCTTGGTGACGTTGGTCAGCGCCTCCTGGATGACTCGGTAGGCGGCCAGGTCGACGCTGGCGTCGAGGCGGCGCGGGTCGCCGGTGACCTCCAGCGTCGCGGCGACCCCGGACGAGCGAACGGCCGCCAGCACCTGGTCGACCTGCGCCAGCCCAGGCGTTGCCGCCTCGCCACGGGAGTCGCCCTCGGTCTCCCGCAGCAGGGCCAGCAGCCGGCGGAGCTCACCCATGGCGCGCTGCCCGGAGTCCTCGATCAGGGCCAGTGAGTCGGCGGCCCGGTCGGGGTCGGTGCGCACCACCCGCTGGGCGCCGGCCGCATGCAGCACCATGATGGTCACCGAGTGGGCGACGATGTCGTGCAACTCGCGGGCGATGCGCAGGCGTTCCACGGACACAGCCTGATCGGCGATCGCCCGTTGCTGCGCGACCTCGTGCTGGTGGGCCGCCTCAAGTTCGGCCAGCCGCCGCTGGTGCCGTCCCGACCACCAACCGATCGTCCAGGCCAGGACGAAGCCGGCCGTGTAGAACACCGCCGAGCCGACGGCGGACGTCAGCCGACCATCCGGTGATGCCTGCATGACGGCCCGGCCGACCAGCAGCGCGATCGGCACGACGGCGCCCGCCAGGCACCACAGGGACACCCGCGGCGCGCGGAGTTGCGCGACCCCGGCCAGCGCGATCAGCGGAACCACAAAGGGGAAGTAGTAGTCGGTGACGAGCAGGGGCGGCACCGACATCACCACGGACGCGGCAAACACCAGAACCGGGGCGCGCCACCGGAACAGCAGCAGCGCAACGCCGGCAGCCGAGTAGACCACGATCGCCACCCGTTCGGCGGCCGTCACGCCCTCGGGCCGCAGCAGGCGGGAGAAGACCAACACGTCGACCAGGAAGACCAGCGGCAGAACGATGAGGTCGACGCGGTGCGCCGACCTGAATCCGCTCTCCCCGGACCTGATCAGCACAGCCACCCGAAGATAGTGCACCAAGCGGCCGCGGGCCGGCGCATCCCGGCCGGGCGTTGCCGGCCGACGGGTCCGGCGATCAGCAGGATCTCGTCGATCGCCCGGGTGGCCTCGCCGACGTGCACGACCAGATCACCGGTCGGCCGCCGAAGAACCGCCGGATCGGCGTTGGTGACAAATGGGTCCGGGTGGTGCGGGAGAGCGGGCCCCGGGCCGCCCGCTGCCGGCGAGGACATCCGGCCGAGAGTCGGGCCACCACCGTGCGACAACTCGGGCCTCCATGCATGCGGCGTCCACCCCTCCCCGTCCTGGCGCGACCACCCCACTCGCGTACCCCTCGTCCGCGACTGCCGATGGCGACCACGGCCCGGGGCATAGCACCGGCCCAGCTCGTTCCGCCCGCCCATGCTGTCGGTTGAACGGCCGGGATGCATCAGCCTGCGTAGGGAACTCCGCCGAGGTACCACAGTCATACCCACCTGGCCGTCGTATGACCTGGGTGATACGCCGCGTGGGTGGCAGCGGCTCATTTCCGGAGCTGGGCGGCCGTCATCGGGCAGCAGACGCCGGCCGCTCCGGGGTCGGCGTTGCCGGCGCCGCACCGGTGCGGCGCCACCTATCCGGTGGGCCCGAATCGTTCGACCCGGACGTCCGGCGAGGCACAGCCGAGTTCGACCAGCAACTGGCTGGCGAATTCGGCGAACCCCGCGGAGCCGCAGACGAACGTCGTCTCGTGACAGGTCGCCAGCGCCCGCAACTCGTCGGCGGTCAACCGGCCCGCCGGCCGGTCGCCGTACGGGGTCCGGCTCAGCGCGATCAGGGCACCCGCCGCCGCCAGCTCGTCCGGGAACGGCAGATCCGGCAGGGCGCGCGCCGACACGGCCAGTTGCAGCAGGTCGGGCCGGCCCAGGGCCCGCGCGTGCCGGAGCATCGCCACCAGCGGCACCGCGCCGCTGCCGCCGGCCACGCCGATCGCCGGCATCGTCGCGTCCCAGACGAACCAGCCGCCGATCGGGCCGCGCACCTCCAACTCGTCGCCGGGCGCGACCTCGTCGGCCAGGAACGGCGAGACCTCGCCGTCCGGGATGCGTTCCACCCACAGCTCGACCAGCGGGTCCGACGGCGGCGAGGCCACCGAGTACGAGCGCTGCGCGGTGTACCCGTCGGGCGCCCGGAGCCGGACCACGTAGTGCTGGCCGGGCAGGTGGTCGATCCGGTCGCGGACGTCGAGCCGCAGGATCACCGCGCGGTCGGTGGGGTGCATCACCTCGCGCACGGTGGCGGTGGTCCACCGGCCGGTCGGCGCCGGCGCGAAGGCAGGCACCGTCCCGCCGGGTGTCATCAGCGAACCGGCCGGCGCCGGGTTCGCGTCGTCGAGCACGTCAGTCACCCTGGTACCGCTGTTCCAGCCACGGGTCGCCCCGGTCGTGGTAGCCGTTGCGCTCCCAGAAGCCCTGCTGATCGTGATCGAGCAGGGTGATCCGGGAGATCCACTTGGCCGACTTCCAGAAGTACAGGTGCGGCACCAGCAGCCGGACCGGCCCGCCGTGATCGCGCGGCAACGGCCGGCCCTCGTGCGCCCAGACCACCCAGGCCTTGCCCCCCGTGACGTCGGCCAACGGCAGATTGGTGGTGTACCCGGTGGTGGACGTCGCCAGCACGAAGCTCGCCGCCGGCTGGGGCACGGCCGCGGCCAGCAGGGTGTCGACGCTGACCCCGTCGAAGTTGGTGGCCAGCTTGGACCAGGTCGTCACGCAGTGGATGTCGCCCTCATACCGGGACGGCGGCAACGCATGGGCCTGCGCCCACGTCCAGGTCGTCGGGGTGTCCACCAGACCGTCGACGGTGATGGTCCAGCGGTCCGGCTCGATGCGTGGGGTGACCTCGGCGGTCAGCACCGGCCAGTCGGCGCCGACGTCGTACTGTCCCGGCGGCAGCCGCGGGTCGCGCTGCCGCCGGCCGGTGAAGCCGCGGGTGATTCCGGCCATCACACCTCCTGCATTTGTTCGTTCGACCGAAACATCATCCCCGACCGACCCGCTCCGGGTCATCGCGGCTTGATGTGCGGGGCCAACACCGGACAGGCAGCGCAGCTCAGGGCGGGGTCGCTGTGATCGTGGGACTCCGCCGGCGTCGCCGGGTGGGTCGGATTGCGGATGGTGACCAGGGCCAGCAGGCCGCCGGCGGCACACACGGCGCCGGCGATCAGCACGGCCCGGTGGAAGCCGGCGGACATCATGGCGGGATCGGCGTAGGCCGCGGGACTGAGCCCGGCCAGCGCCGGCAGCACCGCGACCGCGATCAGGCCGGCCACCCGGGCGACGTCGTTGTTGATGGCCGAGGCCACCCCGGCCTGATGGTCCGGGGCGGCCGCGAGCACGGTGGAGGTCAGCGGGGCGACAGTGGTCGACAGGCCCAGCCCGAACAGCAGCATGGGGCCCAGAACGGCGCCGAGATAGGTGGCGCCGGCATCGACCCGGGACAGCCAGACCATCGCCAGACCGGCCACGATCGGGCCGACCGTCATCGGCAGGCGCGGGCCGATCCGGGCCGCCAGCCTCCCCATCCGCGCGGACAGCAGCAACATCATCACGGTGATCGGCAACGTCGCGGCGCCGGCCTCGACCGGGCTGAACCCGGCGACCAGCTGCAGCTGGACCGGCAACAGGAACAGCGCGCCGGCCAGCGCCGCGTACACGGCGAAGGTCACCAGGTTGGCCGCGGTGAACTGCCGCTCGCGGAACAAGCCGAGGGGCAGCAACGGCTCCGCCGTGCGGGTCTCCACCAGCAGGAACAGGGCCAGCAGCACGGCCCCGGTCGCGGTGACCGCGATGGTCACCGGGGTCCACCCGTTGGCCGGCCCCTCGGTCAGCCCGTAGATCACGCCGCCCAGGCCGACCGAGGCGAGCACCGCCCCCGGCACGTCCAGCCGGCCCGTCGCCTGCTCGTCGCGCGATTCCGGAACGTACCGCCGGGACAGCACGACCACGACGACCGCGATCGGCAGGTTGATCAGGAAGACCAGCCGCCAGCCCCACGGGGCGACGCCCACCAGCAGGCCGCCGATGATCGGCCCCAGCGCGGTGGCCACACCACCCAGCCCGGACCAGGCACCGACCGCGGTGGATCGGTCCTCCCGGCGGAACGAGGCCTGCAGGATGGCCAGCGACCCCGGGGTGAGCAGCGCCGCGCCCGCGCCCTGCAGCGCGCGCATGGCAATGAGCACGCCGGTGCTCGGGGCGCCCGCGCAGCCGATCGAGGCGAGGGTGAACCAGATGACGCCGATGATGTAGACCCGGCGCCGGCCCATCCGGTCCCCCAGCGACCCGCCGAGCAGCAGCAGACCGGACAGGGTCAACGTGTAGGCGTTGAGCGTCCACTGCAGGGCGGTCAGCCCACCGCCCAGATCCTCGCCGATCCGGGGCAGCGCGACGTTGACCACGGTGCCGTCGAGCATGGCCAGGCCGCTGCCGAGCACGGTCGCGGTGAGCACCCACTTGCCGCGGGCCGAGGCGTACGCCAGCCCGTCGGGTGGGCCCGGCTGCGCGTTCGTCTGCTGGCCCACCACCGGCTCGCCTCCGTTCCGTCCGTTCCCGGACTGATCGACCCAGTGTGCGCCGCACCCCTCCCGCGCGGATCAAGAAGGCCTGCGCGGATCAACTGCCACGCGATGGGACGGGTGGGACGTCTGTCAACGGCTTCATCCGCGCGGATGATTCATGCCTGCGTACGGTAGGCGACCATGGGCCGAACGGACGAGGCATCGCTGTTGATCCACGCCCCCGCCGCGCGGGTCTGGGCGGCCGTCGCCGACCCGCAGTCCCTGCAGGCCTGGCTGCCGCCGACCGGGATGACCGGTCGGGTGGAGCATTTCGATCTGCGGACCGGCGGCACCTACCGGATGGTGCTGACCTACCGGGATTCGGGCGCCGGGAAGTCGAGCGCAGACTCCGACGTCGTGCGGGGCCGGTTCGTCGAGGTGGCCGACGGCGACCGGATCGTCCAGGCGGTCGATTTCGTCTCCGACGACCCGGATTTCGCCGGCACCATGACCATGACCTGGTCCCTGACGGCGCGGGGGTCGTCGACCCTGGTGACGTTCCGCGCCGATGACGTCCCGGCGGGCATCAGGGCGCTCGATCACGCCCGGGGATTGACGGATTCGCTGGTCGGG
Organism: Nakamurella sp.; assembly: GCF_044224575.1. Lineage (GTDB taxonomy): Bacteria > Actinomycetota > Actinomycetes > Mycobacteriales > Nakamurellaceae > Nakamurella. Next base: position 144,936 of record NZ_JBGAKE010000012.1, on the reverse strand, counting down.
TTGGGCCCGTTTTGTCGAGCGGCCGGACCGCTGATTTCGCCGGGGGCGAACTCCGTCCGGGCCGGGGAACAATCCCACGCTCAAGAGCCTTGAGTGCTGCAGACTCAACTCTTGAAGGGTGTTCACATGACCGATATCCGCCGCCTGCCGGTGCTGTCCTTGTCCGACGTCGTCGTCCTGCCCGGCATGGTGGTGCCGATCGAGCTGGACGAACCCGCCCAGGCCGCCCTGGACGCGGCCCAGGCCGCCGCCGAGGCATCCGGTGAGACCGAGCCGCGGAAGGGCGAATTGCTGCTGGCGCCGCGGCTGCCCGACCGTTACGCCACCTTCGGCGTCGTCGCCACCATCGAGCAGGTCGGCCGGCTGGCCGGCGGGGCTCCGGCGGCGGTGCTGCGCGCCGGGCAGCGGGCCCGTATCGGTACCGGCGTGTCCGGGCCGGGTGCCGCGCTGTGGGTGGAGGCCGAGCTCGTCCCCGACGAGGCCACCGCCGAGCAGACCGCCCGGGCCAAGGAGCTGGCCGCCGAGTACAAGTCGCTGGTGATCGCCAACCTGCAGAAGCGCGACGCCTGGCAGGTGATCGACACGGTCGAGAAGATGACCGACCCGTCGGTGTTGGCCGACGCGGCCGGCTGGGCCCCGTACCTGACCGCCGAACAGAAGCGGCAGGTCCTCGAGACCCCGGACGTGGTCGCCCGTCTCGAGCTGCTCATCGAGTGGACCAGGGCCCACCTGAACGAGATGGACGTGGCCGAGAAGATCCGCGACGACGTCCGCGATGGCATGGAGAAGTCCCAGCGCGAGTTCCTGTTGCGGCAGCAGCTCGCCGCCATCCGTAAGGAGCTCGGCGAGGGTGAACCCGAAGGAGCCGAGGATTACCGGTCCCGGGTCGAGCAAGCCGACCTGCCGGAGAAGGTCCGGGAGTCGGCGCTGCGCGAGGTCGGCCGGCTCGAGCGAGCCAGCGACCAGAGCCCCGAGTCCGGCTGGATCCGCACGTGGCTGGACACCGTGCTGGAGCTGCCCTGGCAGAGCCGGACCGAGGACAAGACCGACGTGACCGCCGCCCGCGCCGTGCTGGACGCCGATCACCACGGCCTGGACGACGTGAAGGACCGGATCACCGAGTACCTGGCGGTCCGCAGCCGGCGGGCCGAGCGTGGTCTGCAGGTGGTGGGCGGTCGCGGTTCCGGCGCCGTGCTGGTGCTGGTCGGCCCGCCCGGCGTCGGCAAGACCTCGCTCGGCGAGTCGGTGGCCCGCGCCCTCGGGCGGACGTTCGTCCGGGTCGCCCTGGGCGGCGTGCGGGACGAGGCGGAGATCCGCGGCCACCGGCGCACCTACGTCGGCGCGTTGCCCGGTCGGATCGTCCGGGCCATCGCCGAAGCCGGTTCGATGAACCCGGTGATGCTGCTCGACGAGATCGACAAGGTCGGCAGCGACTACCGGGGCGACCCGGCGGCCGCGCTGCTCGAGGTGTTGGATCCGGCGCAGAACCACACCTTCCGCGACCACTACCTGGACCTGGATCTGGACCTGTCCGACGTGCTGTTCCTGGCCACCGCCAACGTGCTGGAGACCATCCCGTCCGCGCTGCTGGATCGGATGGAGCTGATCACGATGGACGGCTACACCGAGGACGACAAGGTCGCCATCGCCCGCACGCACCTGTTGCCCCGGCAGCTGGAGCGGGCCGCGTTGGATTCGTCGGAGGTGGTCGTCACCGATGCGGCGCTGCGCAAGCTGGCCGCCGACTACACCCGGGAAGCCGGGGTGCGGCAGCTGGAACGGTTGCTCGCCAAGGTGTTCCGTAAGGTCGCCACCCAGCTCTCGGCGGGGACGGTCCAGGCGCCGGTGACGGTCGACGAGGCCGACCTGCGCGGGCTGATCGGCCGGCCGCGGTTCACCTCGGAGACCGCCGAGCGCACCTCGGTGCCGGGGGTGGCCACCGGACTGGCGGTCACCGGGATGGGCGGCGACGTGCTGTTCATCGAGGCGTCCGCCGAACCGGTCGCCGACGGAACCGAGCCGGGCAAGGGGTCGAGCCTGACCCTGACCGGTCAGCTGGGGGACGTGATGAAGGAGTCGGCGCAGATCGCGCTGTCCTTCATCCGGTCGCATCCGGAGGAGGTCGGCATCGAGCCCGGCGCGCTGAACCGGACCATCCACCTGCACGTGCCGGCCGGTGCGGTGCCGAAGGACGGACCGTCGGCGGGTGTCACCATGGTGACCGCGCTGATGTCGCTGGCCACCGGCCGGCCCGTCCGCTCGGACGTCGCGATGACCGGCGAGGTCACGCTCAACGGCAAGGTGCTGCCGATCGGCGGGGTGAAGCAGAAGCTGCTCGCGGCCCAGCGGGCCGGCGTGACCACGGTGTTCATCCCGCTGCGCAACGAGCCGGACCTGGATGACGTGCCGTCGGAAATCCTGGACGCGCTCACCGTCATCCCGGTCGGTGACGTGCGGCAGATCCTGGCCCAGGCACTGGAGCCGGCATCAGGTGCGGCCGAGGTGGCCGCAGCGGCCTGAGCTCGTCTCCCGAGGGCGCGCCGCCGGTCATTCAACGATCGGCGGCGCGCCCTTTCGGCGAAGGAGGCATCTCGCCGATCGGGAATCGCCCGGGGCTCAGATGCTGATCGCGACCTTTCCGTTGACCCGGCCCGCCGCCAGATGGCGCACGGCAGCGGGCACCTCGTCCAGCGAGTAGGTCCGGTCGATGCTCGGGATCACCCGGCCGGCCGCGACGTGGCCGGCCAGGATCTCACTGTCACTACCCCGCTCCTTGGCAGCCAGCCCGGTCAGCCGCTGCCCGACGAACGGGGTCATCATCATTGCCCGCACCTGCCGGCCGATCCCGCCGGTCAGGTTGCCCTTGCTCTCGCCGCCGACGATGACGGCCGTCCCGGTCGGGGTGAGGGCCCGCCGAAGCCGGGACAACGGCGAGTTGCCGGCGATGTCGATGATCAGGTCGTAGTGCTGCGCGCCGTCGGCGAAGTCGTCACGGGCGTAGTCGAGGACTTCGTCCGCACCCAAACCCCGGACCAGGTCCCGCTTGCCTGCGCCGCACACCCCGGTGACGTGCGCCCCGGCGGCCGTGGCCAGCTGCACGGCGTAACTGCCGACGCCCCCGGACGCGCCGGTGATCAACACCCGCTGCCCGGCCTGGAGCCCGCCAGCGGCCAGCGCCTGCAACGCCGTGCCGCCGGAGACCCCGATGACCGCCGCCTGCTCGAAGGTGACATTGGCGGGCTTGTGGGCGAGCTTGTCGGCGCGCGCCGCGGCGTATTCGGCGAACGAGCCCCGGCTCATCCCGAACACCTCGTCACCCTCCTTGAACGTGGTGACCGCCGAACCGACCGCGACAACGGTGCCGGCGACGTCGATGCCGGGCACCCGGTTCTTCGGGCGGCGGAGCCCGAACCCGATGATCCGCATGAGGTACGGAGTGCCGGTCAGCAGGTGCCAGGTGCCCCGATCGAGGCCGGCCGCCTGCACCCGCAGCAGCACCTCGTGCTCGGCGATCTCGGGCTGCTCGATGGTCGCCGATCGGAGCACGTCGGGCGTGCCGTAGCTGTCCTGCACGATCGCCCGCATCGTTCGCGGCGCCGTCGCTGCCCCCGGGATGGTGTCGGTGGTGGTCGGCCGGGTGGTTTCGGTTCTCATGATCGCTTTCCTTTCGAGAGGTGAATGGCCTGGTCGGCCGGGTGACCGAAGCGAGGGGCCGGGTCAGCTGGTCGGCGGAACCGCGATGGAGGTGCTTCCGGCCGATGGTCGACCCTCGGTGTCCTGCCCTTTTCGTACTAAGTAAGAGACTATAGTACTAAGTACAAATTGGCTAGTGTTTCGGAGGCACGATGTCCAGACCGACCCGCGGCACCGCCCGGGAACGCGTTCCGCTCAGCCGGGACCGGGTGCTGGCCGGCGCAATCACGGTCGCCGATGCCGGCGGGATCGGTGGGCTCACCATCCGCACGCTTGCCCAGGAACTCGGCGTCAAACCGATGTCGGTGTACTACTACGTCGCCAACAAGGACGAGATCATCGACGGAATCGTCGATCTCGTGTACGGGGAGATCGATCTGCCGGCGCCCGGCGGTGACTGGCGCGGCGAGATGAGGCGGCGCGCTCATTCGGCTCGCCGGGTGCTGGGGAATCATCCCTGGGCCACCCCGCTGCTGCAGTCACGCCGCAACCCCGGGCCGGCGACGCTGCGCCATCACAATGCCTTCATCGCGACCCTGCGGACGGCGGGCTTCTCGGTGCGGCTGACCGCGCACGCCTTCGCCCTCATCGACAGCTACGTCTTCGGGTTCGCCCTGTCGGAGAACGCCCTGCCCATTCACGGCCCGGAGAGCGTCGCCGACACCGCGGCATCGATGATGCATCTTTTCGACGCCGCGGCCTACCCGTCGCTGCTCGAGTTCACCATGGAGCACGTCATGCGTCCCGACTACGATTTCGGCGACGAATTCGAGTACGGGCTCACCGTCATCCTGGACGCCCTGGCCCGGGCACTCGCGGAGAGCAGCGACGACCCCACGCGCCATGTGCCCGATTGAGGTTGACTGACGGATGTCAAGCGCGTAGAAAAGACCTTGGACGTACAAATGTACGAATCGCTTCTCGGAGGGATCGCTCCAGCCGCTGGCCCGCCTCCACCCACCGCAACGCGGCCGGTGCCGCGAACATCCTCGATATTCACGCGGGTCATCCACCCCTGAATGTGAGAAGGACGGCCGATGCGGAGGGACGACATCTGCGCCGCCCGGCACCGGGTAGCGCCGGCCGCGCGACTGGATCGGGGCGAGGCAAGCACTCAGAGGCGACGCGGGGCATGACCGGCCGATACTTCGCGGACTGCAAGGCCACGTCCTCGAGCAGGTCCTCCGACGACACCATCGCGGCGAACCGGCTCTGGCAGGCCAGTGCCGATCTCGTCGGCCTCACCGCACCACGGCCGGGTTGACGCGGGCGGTTTGCCGCCCACCGGGGAACGCCCGAAATCAGCCAGCCGGCCGGCACGTGCTCGGCCATGGACAACGGCACGAAGGAGGGCCATGGCCGACATCTCCCGGCCGGCGGGGAGCACCCCGACCCCCCAGCCGGACCCTCCCCCGCCCGCCGGGCCCGGCGGATCGCGGCACCGACCCGCCGGCGCGGCGACACCGGAGACCGGGTCGCCCGCTCCGCATTTGGTCGGCTGGGCTTTCATCTCGCTGTACGCCCTCGCGTACATCGGCACGATCCTGCTGTTCCTCGCGCCCCTGCTGGTCAGCCTGGCACTGAAGATCAACTCGCTGGTCGGGATCGAGCAGGCACCGAAGAGCCTCGCGCTGGTCACCGGGACCGGCGCCCTGCTGGCCCTGTTCGCCAACCCGTTCTTCGGACGGATGAGCGATCGCACCTCGTCACGGCTCGGGATGCGGCGCCCGTGGATGATCATCGGCCTGGCCGGTGGCTCCGTGGGCATCCTGGTGGTCGCGGTGGCCCCCACCGTGGCGGTCGTCCTCGTCGGCTGGTGCGTCGCGCAACTGTTTCTCAACGCCCTGCTCGCTGCCCTGGTCGCGGTGCTGCCGGATCAGGTGCCGGCGGCCCAACGCGGAACGGTCGCCGGTGTGCTGGGTGTCTGCCTGCCCATCGCGGCGGTCAGCGGGACCTTTCTGGTCCAGCTCTTCGCCGGCCGCGAGCTGGTCATGTTCCTCGCCCCGTGCGCGATCGGCGGGTGCTTCGTCCTGCTCTTCGCGGCCACCCTGACCGATCGCCGGCTCGACCGGGCGGACCGGCCGGCCTGGTCGCTGCGCGAGTTCGCCGGCACGTTCTACGTGAACCCGCGACGGAGCCCGGATTTCGCCTGGGCCTTCGTCAGCCGCTTCCTGCTGGTGATGGCGTACGCATTCCTGACCACCTACCAGGCGTACTACTTGCTGGACCGGATCGGCAGCGCCGAAGCCGATGTGCCGCAACAGGTCTTCATCGGCACCCTCATCCAGTCCGCGCTCATCGTCGCCGCATCCGTGATCGGCGGGCGCCTGTCCGACCGGACCGGCCGCCGGAAAGTCTTTGTCCTCACCGCGTCGATCGTCTATGGCGTGGCGATGTTCGTGATCGCCGTCGCCAGCACCTTCAACGGCTTCCTGGCCGGTATGGCCATCGGCGGGCTCGGGTTCGGGGTGTATATGGCCGTCGATCTGGCGCTGGTCGTCGATGTGCTGCCGGACCAGGGCAACGTCGCCAAAGACCTCGGCGTGTTCAACCTCGCCGCCGCGCTCCCCTCGTCCGTCGCACCGGCCATCGCGCCGGTGATCCTGGCGGTCAGCAGTGGCAGCTACGGCGCGCTGTACGCGGTCGCCGGAGCATGCGCCATCGTCGGGGGTGCCGCCATCCTGCCGGTGCGGCGGGTCCGCTGACCGCGATGACCGCAGGGCGAGTCAGCAGCGTCCACTAGCCTCAGCACCATCGCATTGCGGACATCCCGAGGAGCCGAGCCGTGACGAGCCAGCTGGTCGCGACCAAGCTCTACGTTCCCCGGCTCCGGCGGAATTCGGTGGCCCGACCCCGGCTCAGCGCACGGTTGGACCGCGGGTCCGAGACCCGGCTGACGCTGATCTCCGCCCCGGCCGGATTCGGCAAGACCACGCTGCTCACCGCGTGGCTCGCCGGCGTGGACCGGGAAAACCGTTCCGTGGCGTGGCTCTCGCTGGATCAGAACGACAGCCGACCCGGCCCGTTCTGGACCTACCTGATCACCGCCCTGCAGACGGCGGTGCCCGGCGTCGGAGCCGGAGTGCTGCCGCTCCTGCAGTCGACCCCACCGCCGATCCAGACCGTCCTCGCCGCGGTCCTCAATGAGCTCTCGGCCGTTCCGGTGGACGTCGACCTGGTGCTCGACGACTACCACCTCGTCGACGGGCCCGATATCGGAGCCGGCATGACGTTCCTGCTGGACCACCTCCCCCCACAGATCCACCTGGTGATCAGCAGCCGGGCCGATCCGGCCCTTCCGCTGGCTCGATTGCGGGCCCGGGGTGAGCTGGTCGAGGTTCGCGCCGCCGACCTGCGCTTCACCCCCGACGAAGCGGCGACCTACCTCAACGACGTGACCGGTCTCGATCTGGCGCCGGCGGACATCGCCGCGCTGGAGGGACGCACCGAAGGATGGATCGCCGCCCTCCAGTTGGCCGCACTGTCGATGCAGGGACGAAAGGACGTCGGCGACTTCATCGCCGGCTTCGCCGGTGACGACCGGTACATCGTCGACTACCTGGTCGAGGAGGTGCTGCAACGGCAGACCGCACAGGTACGCACGTTCCTGCTGCGGACCAGCCTGCTGGACCGGTTGAGCGGGCCCCTGTGCGATGCGGTGACCGGCGAGCCCGGCGGCAAGGCCACCCTTGAGGCACTTGACCGGGCCAACCTGTTCCTGATCCCGCTCGACGACAACCGCCACTGGTACCGCTACCACCACCTCTTCGCGGACATGCTGCGCGCCCATCTCCTGGACGAAAGACCCGACGAGGTCGATGAGCTGCACCGGCGGGCCAGCCGGTGGTACGACCGGGACGGGCAACCGGCACCGGCGGTTCGCCACGCGCTGGCCGCCGGCGATGTCGAGCGGGCCGCGGACCTGGTCGAGCTGGCCGGGCCGGAGCTGCGCCGGACCCGGCAGGAGGCCACCATCCGGGCGTGGCTCGACGTCATCCCCGACGAGGTCGTGCGAGCAAGGCCGGTCCTGGCGATCGGTCTCATCGGGGCCCTGATGGCCGGCAACGAGTTCGACGGCGTCGAGGAACGCCTTTCCGATGTGGAACGCCGGTTGGCGGCCAGCGACCACGACGACCCGGGAGGGTCTGCCGGAGACATGATCGTCGTCGACGAGAAGGAGCTCTCCCGGCTGCCCGGGGTGATCGCGATGTCCCGAGCCGGGCTGGCGATGGTGCGCGGAGATCTCCCCGGCACCATCCGGCACGCGCGGCTGGCGATGGGCCGCGCGCCGGCCGATGACCATGTGACACGGGCCGGGGCCGCCGCTCTCTCAGGGTTGGCATTCTGGGCGGGCGGCGACCTCGAGGCCGCGGCCCGGGCCTATGCGGACGCGGTCGATGGGTTGCAGCGGGCCGGGCACATCGCCGACGTGCTGGGCTGTTCGATCGCCATCGCCGATATCCGCATCACCCAGGGCCGCCTGACCGATGCGCTCCGCACGTACGAGCACGCATTGCAGCTCGCATCCGACGAGCCCGGTCCGGTGCTCCGCGGGACGGCCGACATGTACGTCGGCTTGAGTCAGATCGCCTGTGAGCGTGGCGATCTGGCCGCCGCCACCGAGCACCTGCGGCGCAGCCAGGAGCTCGGCGAGCACATCGGGTTGCCGCAGAATCCGTACCGGCGGAGGGTCGCGATGGCGCGAATCCGGCAATCCCAGGGCGATCTGGCCGGCGCCCTCACCCTGCTCGACGAGGCGCAACGCGTCTACGTGGGCGACTTCTCCCCGAACGTGCGGCCTGTCGAGGCGCTCCGGGCCCGGGTGCTGGCCGCGCAGGGCAACGTGCCGAAGGCCATGGAATGGGCCCGGGAGCAAGGCCTGCAGGTGGACGACAAGCTTTCTTACGTGCGGGAATTCGAGCACATCACGCTCGCCCGTATCCTGCTGGCCCAGGGCGCGACGAGCGGCGACAGGGGTTCGCTCGGGCCGGTCACCCGCCTGCTGGACAACCTGCTGTCGGCCGCCGACGCCGGCGGCCGGACGGGCAGCGCGATCGAGATCCTGGTGCTGCAGGCGCTCACCCGGCACGCCGATGGTGACACTGCCGGCGCGCTCACCGCGCTGGACCGGGCGCTGACGCTGGCCGAACCGGAGGGCTACGTTCAGGTGTTCGTGGGTGAGGGTGCACCGATGGCATCCCTGCTGACCGTGGTCGCGGCCCGGCGGACCGCGTCGGACCATGTCCGGCGACTCCTGGATGCCTTCACCCGGGACGGCGCGACCGCCCCCGCGCCGTCCCCGGTCGAGCGGATGGACCGCCGCGGACCGGGGCTGGTCGAGTCGCTGAGCGACCGCGAGCTGGACGTGTTGCGGCTGCTGGCCACCGATCTGGACGGTCCGGCCATCGCGCGTCGGCTCTTCGTGTCCGTCAACACCATGCGGACGCACACCAAGAGCATCTACGCCAAGCTCGGCGTGAACAGCCGCCGGGCCGCGGTCCGGCGGGCCGAGGAGCTCGACCTCCTCGCGCACACCCCTCAGCAGTGATCCGTCCACCGGCGCCTGGCGCCTGAAGGTCGCCCGGTCGACCTCACCAGTTCCGACCGCCTGGGGTCACCACCTCAATCACCACTCGTGGTGATGCCCACTCACCACATCGGCTCCTACCTTTTCAATCACACCGGCAGACCGCCGGGGATCTTCCGGAGCGGATCCGCAATGAGAGGGGGCCCGATGAGTCACCTTTCGACCGCCGACGGGGCCGGATGGTACGAGATTCGCCTCAAGGGGCACCTGGACGGCCGCTGGGCCGCCTCGTTCGACGGGCTGGCCCTCACCACCAACAGCGACGGCACCACCACGATCCACGGCCTCGTCGTCGACCAATCGGCGCTGCACGGCCTGCTCCAACGGGTGCGGGACGTCGGCCTGCCGCTCATCTCCGTCACCCCGGTGGACGCCGACCAACCCGATCCGACCACCCCATCCCGTTGATCATTCCGACCAAGGAGAACGACATGTCGACCACCGCGAACACTGTGCCGGGCACCGCAACCCAACGAGTTCCGATGACGTCGCTGAGGAAGAGCTCACTCGCCGCCGGCATCCTCTACCTCATCACCTTCGTCTCGATCCCGACCCTGTTCCTCTACGGGCCGGTCAAGCAGTCGGACTACGTCCTGGGTGCCGGGCCGGACACCGCCGTCCTGATCGGCGGCCTCCTCGAGGTGATCGTGGCCCTCGCCGGGATCGGGACCGCCGTCGCGCTGTTCCCCGTCATCCGGCGGCAGAACGAAGGGGTGGCGCTGGGCTTCGTCGGGACACGGATCCTCGAGGCCGCCACCATCTTCGCCGGGGTCGTCAGCCTGCTCTCGATCGTCACCCTGCGGCAGACCGGCACCGGCGCGGATGCCGTGCCGACCGGGCAGTCCCTGGCCGCCCAGTACCACTGGACGTTCCTGCTCGGCCAGGCCCTGCTGCCCGGACTGAACGCCGTACTGCTCGGCAGCGTGCTGTACAAGTCCCGCCTGGTCCCCCGGTGGCTCCCCACGCTGGGTCTCGTCGGAGCGCCCATCATCTTCGCCTCGGTGATCGCCAAGTACTTCGGCGTCTACGACGAGCTGTCCGCCTGGTCGGGGCTCGCGGCCCTGCCCATCGCCGTGTGGGAGTTCTCGCTCGGTGTCTACCTGACCGTCAAGGGCTTCCGGCCCTGCCGCATCACCGCCGAGATGACCGCCGAGGCAGCGCTTTCCAGCCGAGAGACCACCGCCTGATCAGCACCGCCCGACCACCCGCTCCCACCGAGTACGACGGCGGCCGATGCCCGGCCGCCACGGCGAGAACGACACCTCCGCCCCGCCCACCATCACCACGGCGTCCGATGCCCGGGCGCCGATGGTGGAAGCGAACATCCACCCACCGTTGCGACCACCATGTCGAAGGACGACCACCGTGATCGAAGTAGAGAACCTCAGCAAACGCTACGGCACCACCACGGCGGTCGACGGCGTGAGTTTCGTGGTGCAGCCCGGAATCGTCACCGGATTCCTCGGCCCGAACGGTTCCGGCAAGTCCACCACCATGCGGATGATCGCAGGCCTGGACCGGCCCACCGCCGGCCGGGTCACCGTGAACGGCAATGACTATCGCACCAGCGCCGCCCCGATGGCCGAACTCGGTGTCCTGCTCGAGGCCAAGGCCGTGCACACCGGCCGATCGGCCCGCAACCACCTGCTCGCCCTGGCGCAGACCAACGGAATCAGCCGGCGGCGGGTCGACGAGGTGATCGACATGGTCGGCCTGCGTGAGGTGGCCGCGAAGCGGGTCGGCGGTTTCTCCCTCGGCATGGGCCAACGGTTGGGGGTGGCCTCGGCGCTGCTGGGCAACCCGCAGACCGTGGTCCTGGACGAACCGGTGAACGGGCTGGATCCCGAAGGGGTCCGCTGGATGCGGACCATGCTCAAGGGCCTGGCCGCGGACGGGCACACCGTCTTCGTGTCGTCCCATCTGATGAGCGAGATGGCCCAGACCGCAACACGCCTGGTGGTCATCGGCCGGGGTCGGCTGATCGCCGACACCACCGTGGACGACTTCGTCGCCCGCGCCTCGCACCACTCGGTGACCGTCCGCACCCCACAGGCCGCCCGCCTGCGGGAGCTGCTGGCCGGCCCCGACGTCACCCTCACCGTCGATGTCCATCGGCCCGACGGGCTCGTGGTCGATGGGCTGACCGCGGACCACGTCGGCACGATCGCCTGGCAGCACCACATCCCCGTCTTCGAGCTCACCGTCCAGCGGGCATCCTTGGAGGAAGCGTTCATGACCCAGACCAACGACGCCGTCGAGTACCGCGCCACGGACCGCACAGCCAGCACCCCCGCAGCCGCAGCGGTGACCCGATGACCGCCACCCTCGACCCGGCGGCCACCGGGACCGCACGCCCCCGGACGAGGGTGACCCAGTTCCGCGTGGTGCTCTCCGAGTGGACCAAGTTTCGCTCGCTCCGATCCACCGCCTTCACGCTGCTGGCCGCCGTCGCGCTGATGATCGGGCTGGGCGCCCTATTCGCGGCCATCGCCGCCGGCCAGCCCAGCGGCCTGGACCCCGGCCAGACCGCGGTCTCGACCTCCCTGACCGGAACGTTCTTCGCGCAGCTGGCGATCGGTGTGCTGGGCGTGCTGCTGATCAGTGGCGAGTACAGCACCGGGATGATCCGCTCGTCGTTGACGGTGGTGCCCCGCCGGCTACCGATGCTGTGGGCCAAGATCGCGGTGTTCGCCGGCGTGGTGTTCGTGACCATGCTGATCGCCGGCGTCGTGGCCTTCATCGTCGGGCAGGCCCTGCTACGGGGACAACAGCTGGACGTGGCCCTGACCGACCCCGGCGCGCAGCGGGCGGTGGTCGGCGCGGCGCTGTACGTGACCGCCGCCGGCGTCACCGCGCTCGCGTTCGGGGCGTTGCTGCGCAACACCGCGGCCGCGATCACCACCTTCGTCGCCGTGTTCTTCGTGATCCCGCCGCTCACCTTGCTGCTGCCCGCATCGATCACGGAGCCCGTCGTGCGGTACCTGCCGACCAGCATCGGCAGCGTCCTGACCGGTAGCACCCCGGGGGCCGATTCCCTGGCGCCATGGACCGGCTTCGGCGTGCTGTGCGGGTACGCGGCCATCCTGATCGGGTGCGCCGCGTGGCGGTTGCGTCGCGCCGACGCCTGACCGACGGCTCGCCACTGGCAGCGCCCGACGGCGGCCCGGTCCGGGAGTTCCCCGGGTCGGGCCGCCGTTGCCGTGACCCGGTCAGGACTTCGTCAGGACGGTTCGGTCGGCGCCGGGTCGTCCGCCGGCACCTCCGGCCTGGTGACGCCGGCCTCCGACGGGCCCGCGGACTCGGCCGTCTGCTCGCCCGACTCGTCGCCCTCCGCGGTCGTCCATACCCGGGCCAGCTCGGACTCGCTGATCGGCACCCCGCCATAGTCCTCGGTCGCGCCCGCCCGGTCCCGGGCGTCCGCAGAAGCGTCGGGGACTCGGTTCGAATCCGTCATGGCGCCGTCCTCGTCGGGGCCATCGCAGGCTCAACGCCCCTCCCGCGGACACCGCCGCGGTCACAATGATTCGCTCGGCAAGCCTCGCTCATGACGCCGTCCTCGTCGGGGCCATCGCAGGCTCAACGCCCCTCCCGCGAACACCGCCGCGGTCACAATGATTCGCTCGGCAAGCCTCGCTCATGACGCCGTCCTCTCCCGTTCACGTCCGGTCGGGCGACCCGCGCCGGTCCGCCCATTGCCGGTCGCTGCGTGAGTACCCGACGCCCGCGACCTCAGACGGCCAGGCGCGCCAGGATGTCCGCGACCGACCCGGGCGCGACGGAGCGGTGGCCGGTCCCGGCCCAGAGGTGCATCCATTCCGGATCACCCACGGCGGCCGCCGCCCGGCGCAGGGGGCCGGTCAGGTGGTGCAGGGCCGGGTAGCCGGGCGGGGCCAGTTCGTCGAACCGGGCCATGAAGTCGTTGACCAGCCCGCGCGCCGGGCGGCCGGTGAAGGCACGGGTCATCCGGGTGGGACCGGTGCGCTCAGCGATCGCCCGCCGGTGCACCGCCGACGTCCCGGCCTCGTCCGCGAGCAGCAGTGCGGTGCCCACCGCCGCCGCGGTCGCGCCGGCGTGCACGAGCTCGGCGACATCGGTCGCGTCGGCCACTCCGCCGGCGGCGATCACCGGGAGTCGGGTGGCTGCGAACACCTCGCGGACCACATCGGTCAGCGGGGCCGGGACCGCGGCCGCGGCCGGGTCGAACACCGCCGAGTGCCCACCCGCGCCGGAACCCTGCACGATCAGCAGGTCGACGCCGACGTCCTGCGCCCAGCGGGCCTCCGGCACCGTCGTGACCGACTGGGCCACCGCAGTGCCGGCCCGGCGCAGGGCGCGGATCGCCTTCGTCGGCGGCAACCCGAAGGTGAAGCTGACCAGCGGAACCGGGTCGGAAAGCAGCAGGTCGAGCTTGTCGGGCCAGCCGTCGTCGTCCTCGACCGGCCGCGCCGGCAGCGTCGCCGCGAACCGGCCGGCGACCGGCGCCAGGGCGAGCGCGTACCCGGCGTAGGCCGCCGGGTCGACCGGGATCGGATTCGGGGCGAACAGATTGACTCCGAAAGTTTCTGTACCGGAACGCACCTCGCGGATCTGCTCGGCCAGCTGAGCCGCATCGCGGTACCCGCCGGCCAGCAACCCCAAGCTGCCGGCCGCGGCCGCGGCAGTGACCAATGCGGGCGTGGTCGGACCGCCGGCCATCGGGGCGGCCAGGACCGGGAGTGATATCGACAGGTCCGCGATCCGAGGCATCGACCGATCCAATCACGATGCGCCCGAGCGATGACTCGATCGACTCCCCTACGCCCCGTAAAGACCAATCAACTCTCAGTCGTTCATCACTCTGTGCTCACAGTTCCCCCCTTTGGGGCACCCCAATGCCTCTACGCTCGACGTCGATGGCACTTTCGTGTCGCAAGATCACACTCTGTGTGATCGGCCGGCCTTCCGGGGGGAAGCATGAGGATGACGCGTGGCCTGGTGGTCACCATGCTGGCGGTCATCCCCGTCATCGGGTTGTCCGCATGTGCGACCCCGACCGCCGGGACCGCCACACCGGCGGCCGCCGCCCTCACCGGGGCCGCGACCCGGGCGACCACGAGTTCGTCGCCTCCCCCACCGGCGGCGTATGTGCCGGCCGTCGTCGCCCCGTCAGCGACGGCGTCGCCGACCACCACGGCCGCATCGACGTCGGCGGTCGTCCTTGCCCCACCGGCCACCCCGGAACCACCCCCGGCCCCGGAGCCGGCGACCGAATCGGCCCCGCCGCCGGCCCCGGAACCCCTTCCCGAGCCCGCCCCGTGGACCGACGCTTCCGATGACGACATTCACGCCGAGGCGGCCGCGGCGGTCGCGGTGACGCAGCGATTCTGGGCCGAGTCGTTCGCCGGGCGGGTCAACGGTGACGGAACCCCGGAGGAGTGGTCGGCGCCCGAGCTGTGGAACGGCGACGGCTTCTACGATTCGGACGCCGGCTCGGTCGCCGACTGCGGGGACGGCAAGAACTACACCGGCAACGCCTTCTTCTGCGGCAACGCGACCAAGGGATCCGGGTTCCTGGCCTGGGACCTGCAGTTCTTCCACCAACACCTGGATCTCGGCCGGACCATGGTCTACATGGTCATCGCCCACGAGACCGGCCACGCGGTACAGGCCCGGCTCGTCCACGACGGTGTCGACGGTGCGCTGTTCGACGGCAGCAAGCGCTACGAACTGCAGGCGGACTGCTTCGGCGGGGCGAGCCTGGGCAGGGCCGTCCGGGACGGCTACCTGACCCTGCCGGCCGATGCCCAGGACGAGATGGTCCAGGTCGCGTCCGCTTTCGGCGGCGACCCGGCCGGCCACGGCAGCCCCGACCAGCGCAACGACTCCTTCCAGCGCGGGTTCGCCAGCGGCGACATGGGCACCTGCCTCGTTGATCCATCTTCCTGAGCCTGGCGACACATGTGCGGGGTGCCATCGACCGTGGTGGGCGGCTGAACGGTGGTTGCGCGCCCGAACGGTGTCCTGCGCAATGCGGGTTCAGCCGACTCTCGAACCGCCCGCCCGACGTCGAGGGCGACCGTCGACGGCATACTTCGGGTATGAGTGGCGGCGCGCCCAGCCGGACCCGAGTCGGCTTCGGGTTGGCCGCGGCCGCGGCACTGATGATCGCGATCGTGTTCCTGGTCCTCGGCGACGGCTCGGATGCGTCCGCGGACGGCTGGCGGGGTCCGGTTCTGGAATACGGACACGCGCTGACCTGGCTCCTGTTGGCCGCCGGGTTGGCCGTGGCGGCGGTCCGGCAGCGGTGGGGCCGGGCGTCATCAGCGCTGTGCGGGGCGGCCGGCATCGGCTACCTGATCTTCCTGACCGCACTGTTCACCGCGTGAGCCGCCGCGTCGCACGCTTGGACCACTCTGTCGGACCCCCCGAGCATGATGCCGGCATGACGAGCTTCACGATCACCCCGACCACCACGTACTCCCTGCGGGAGTCGGCCGAGTTCGGCTTCGGCGGGCGCGCGCCGGACGCCTTTGACGGCGTGATGCGGATGGCGTTCTGCCTGGACGGCGACACCGACCAGGTCGGGGTCGAGCTGCGCCAGGACGATACCGGGGTCGTGCACGGAAGGGTGCACGGTGGTTCCGCCGACCGGGTGGACGCCGTGAGAGCCCAGGTGGCCCGGGTGCTGTCGCTCGACCAGGACGGCACCGGCTTCGGCGACGTCGGCATCCGCGACCCGCTCATCGGCCGTCTGCAGCAGGCCGTGCCCGGGCTGCTGCCGCCGCTGTTCTACTCCCCCTACGAGGCGGCGATCTGGTCGGTGCTGTCGGCCCGCCGGCCGGCGAAGCAGATGGCCCAGGTGCGGACGCAGCTGTCCGAGCGGCACGGCCGGGTGTTCGAACTGGCCGGTCGGCGGGTGGCCGCGTTGCCGACCCCCGAGCAGCTGCTGCGGGTCACCGAGTTCCCCGGGCTGACCGACGAGAAGATCCACCGGATGCACGGCATCGCCCGCAAGGCGCTGACCGGCACGTTGGACGTCGACCGGCTGCGGCACATCGGACCGGAGGCGTGCGACGAGGACATGCGGCGGCTCAAAGGGATCGGGCCGTTCTACGCCTCCTTGATCACCATCCGAGCGGTCGGCTTCACCGATGTGCTGCCCGCCGACGAGCCGATGCTGCTGGAGCTGGTCGGCCTGCACTACCGGGTCGACGGCCCGGTCACCCGAGCGCAGTTCGAGGAAATCGCCGAACCCTGGCGGCCTTACCGCACGTGGGCGTCGGTGCTGATCCGGGCGGCGTCGTCGCGGATCGGAGTGGTCGGCGCCGGGCGGCGCGGCGGGTGACGGCCGGCGGCGCGTCGAGAGCCGGGGTGGACCTGGAGCCGACTAGAATCGCACGAATGTTCGAGTCAGGGTGGGACGCCGGGCTGGACGACGCGCAGCTGTCCGCGGTCGCGCACGGTGACGGGCCCCTGGTCGTGCTGGCCGGGGCCGGCACCGGCAAGACCCGCACGCTGACCGCGCGGGTGGCCAGCTTGCTCGACCGGGGCGTACCGGCGGAGCGGGTGCTGCTGTTGACGTTCACCCGCCGGGCCGCGGACGAGATGGTGGCCCGGGCAGCGGCGATGTGCACGCAGCCGGACGCCGGGCAGCGGCTACAGGGCGGCACCTTCCACGCCGTTGCCCACGGCATCATCGGCCGGCACACCGACGCGCTCGGCCTGCCGGCGGCGGTCAGCGTGCTCGACCGCGCCGACGCCACCGACGTGATGGACCTGCTGCGGCATGATCACGGCCTGGACGGCACCGATCGCCGATTTCCGCGCGCGGCCACCCTGGTCGACATCTACTCCCGGGCGGTCAACACCGGCACGCCCGCTCGCGCCCTGATCAAGACCGAGTTCGGCTGGGTGCAGCCGCATGTGGACGCGGTGATCAATCTGTTCCGGGCGTACGTGACGCGCAAGCGGGACCGCGGCCTGCTCGACTTCGACGACCTGCTGCTGGCCTGGCGGAGCCTGCTGGCCGACCCGGTCGTCGGGCCGCAGATCGCCGGACGCTGGGACCACGTGCTGGTCGACGAGTACCAGGACGTCAACGCCACCCAGGTCGACATCGTGCGCGCGCTGCGACCGGACGGGGCCGGGCTGACCGTGGTCGGCGACGACGCCCAGGCCATCTACGGCTTCCGCGGCTCCGACCACGCCCACCTGCGCGCGCTCATCCGGGATCTGCCGGGCGTGACCGTGGTCCGGCTGGAACGCAACTTCCGCTCCCATCAGCGGCTGCTCGACCTGGCCAACACCGTCCGGCCCGAGCCCGACGGGACGGCCCATCGGATCCGGCTGCACTCCGACCGCGCGGAGGGACGGGCGGCCCGGCTGGTCCGCTGCCACGACGCCCCCGCCGAGGCCCGGATCATCGTCGACACCGTGCTGGCCGACCATCAGGCCGGCCGCCGCCTGCGTGATCAGGCGGTGCTGATGCGGGCGGCCGCGCACAGCGACCTGCTCGAGGTCGAGCTGACCGCGCGTGGCGTCCCTTTCGTGAAGTACGGCGGCCTGAAGTTCCTGGAAGCCGCGCACGTCAAGGACTTCGTGGCCGCCGTCCGGCTGCTGGAGAACCCGCTGGACGAGGTCGCCTGGTACCGGCTGCTCCGGCTGCACGACGGCATCGGGCCGGCCCGGGCACGGTCGTTGCTCACCGTTCTGGCCGACCCGGAACACCCGGTCGACGACGACCGGCAGGCCGAGGCAGTCGCCGCCGCGCCCGCGATCAGCCGGGTGGCGCTGGCCTCATCGCTCAACCGGCTCTCGGACGCCCGGGCCGCGCGGCGGATCGGCGAGCGGGCCCGGGGCTGCCTGGAGCTGCTGCGCCCCCTGGTCACCGCCCGCTACCGGGACTGGTCCGCCCGGCTCGGCGACCTGGAGCGGCTGGTCGGCGCGGCCGACCAGTCCCCGGATCTGGCCGCGTTCGTCGCCGAGCTGACCCTCGACCCGCCGGCCTCCACCAGCGATCTGGCCGGACCGCCGAGCCAGGACGATGACTATCTCGTGCTGTCCACCGTGCACTCCGCCAAGGGGCTGGAGTGGCCGGTGGTGCACGCGCTGCACCTGGTCGACGGGTCGTTCCCGTCCGACATGGCGCTGGCCAAGGACGACGGTCTGGAAGAAGAGGCCCGGTTGTTCTACGTCGCGGTGACCCGGGCCGCCGACGAGCTGCACCTGTACGCACCGCTGCGCATGCCGCACCACCGGCACGCCCGCGACGACCGGCATTCGATGGCCCCGATCAGCCGGTTCCTCGACGACGCCGCCCTGGACGTCGTTGAGGTGGTCGACCTCACCCCGCCCCGGCCCGCCCCGGGCGCGGACCCGGCCGGCCTCCACGCGCGGACCGCCGCGCGGGTGAAACTGCCTGACCTGGCCGACCTCTGGGCCTGACCGGCACCGGCCGGTTCAGGTCCGGCCGGTGAGGCAATGTGGACGGTTCTGGCGAGGGAGGACGCGGCCGGATGCGCGGATGAGCGGATGCGCGGATGACACGGCTCAGCCGGCGCCGCGGCGCCGCACGTACGCCTCAACGGTGGTCTGCAGGACGGGGACGCCATCCGGACCGGCGAGCCGTCCCCGGGTCAGGATCATCGACCGGTCCGGGCGGGTCGTGGTGACCCGGTCGATCCACAGCGTCCCGGCCACCGTCAGACCCGGGGTCACCGGCGCGGGCAGCTCGGCGGTCACCCGCCGGCCGGCGATCACGGCCCAGTGCCGGTAGGCACCGAGCACCGCCAATCGCTGGTAGATCGCGATCGTGTGCACGCCGCTGGCGATGACCTCGCCGAAGAAGCCCTCCGCGGCCGCGGCCTCGTCGATGTGGAACACCTGCGGATCCCACTGCCGGGCGAACCCGAGGATCTCGTCCAGGCCGACCCGGTAGGTCCCGAGGTCGAACTCATCGCCCTCGGTCAGATCCTCGGCGTACAGCATCGTCCCACCCGTCCCGGCCCGGCCAGGGGCGGCCGGCCCGAGCCGACGATACCGCCCGGTCATCCCTCGCCGGCGGCAACTCCGACCCCGGATGCGGGGATGGGCCGGCCCCCGGGCGTCCCCGAATGGCGCAGCGGGGCGCGGGTAGCCTCACAGTCCGGACGAGGAATCTTCAACGGTGAAGGCGGCGCGCATGGCCATCCGGCAGCACAAGTACCTGCTCGACGAATCGGAAATGCCCACCAGCTGGTACAACATCATTCCTGATCTGCCGGCGCCGCCCCCGCCGCCGCTGCACCCGGGCACCCACGAACCGGTCGGCCCGGACGATCTGGCCCCGCTGTTTCCGATGGACCTGATCCTGCAGGAGGTCTCGACCGACCGGTACATCCCCATCCCGGACGAGGTGCAGGACGTCTACCGGCTCTGGCGGCCGTCACCCCTGTACCGGGCGCACCGGCTGGAGCAGGCGCTGGGGACCCCGGCGCGGATCTACTACAAGTACGAGGGCGTCTCCCCGGCCGGCTCGCACAAGCCCAACACCGCCGTGCCGCAGGTCTACTACAACGCCAAGGCCGGGGTGCGGAAGCTGACCACGGAGACCGGTGCCGGGCAATGGGGCACCGCGCTGGCGTTCGCCTGCTCACTGTTCGACGTCGAGTGCGAGGTCTGGCAGGTCGGCGCGTCCTACGACGCCAAGCCGTACCGGCGCACCGTGATCGAGACGTTCGGCGGCACCGTCCACCGGTCGCCGTCCCGGCTGACCGGGGCCGGGCGCGCGTTCCCGGAGGGCCACCCGGGTTCGTTGGGCATCGCGATCTCCGAGGCGGTAGAAAAGGCTGCGGGAGCCTCCGATACCAAGTACGCGCTCGGGTCCGTGCTCAACCACGTGCTGCTGCACCAGACGGTGATCGGGGAGGAAGCGCTGCTGCAACTGGCCAAGGCGGGCGAGACCGGTGCCGACCTGGTGATCGGTTGCACCGGTGGTGGTTCCAACTTCGGCGGGCTGGCCTTCCCGTTCATCCGGGAGAAGCTGGCCGGGCGGCAGAACCCGGTGATCCGGGCCGTTGAACCGGCGTCGTGCCCGTCGCTGACCCGCGGCGAATACCGCTACGACTTCGGCGACACCGCCGGCTTCACCCCGCTGATGAAGATGCACACCCTGGGTCACGACTTCGTGCCCGACCCGATCCACGCCGGCGGTCTGCGGTATCACGGGATGGCCCCACTGATCTCGCACATCTACGAGCTCGGGCTGATGGAGGCCATGGCCGTGGAGCAGACCGAGTGCTTCACCGCGGCGATCCGGTTCGCCCGGACCGAGGGTATCGTGCCGGCCCCGGAGCCGACCCACGCGCTGGCCGCCACTATCCGAGAGGCGCTGGCCTGCAAGGAGTCCGGCGAGGAGAAGGTCATCGTCACCGCCCTGTGCGGGCACGGCCTGCTCGATCTGGCCGCCTACGACGCCTTCCTCAACGACCGGATGATCGACTCGGGTCTGTCCGACGCCGACCTGGCGGCGGCCCTGGCCACGGTGCCCGTGCTGACGTGAGCGGGCCCGGCATGAGCGAGCCCGGGGTGCGCGAGAGCGGCGTGAGCGAGCCCGGCGCCGGCTCGATCGAGGCGGATGCGACCGCACAGGCCCGGGCGATCGCCCGGGCCTTGCAGCTGGAGCCGCTGCCGTTGGAGGGCGGGCTGTTTCGCCGGACCTTCACCGGCGGCGGGGCCACCGCGATCCTGTTCATGCTGATCGGCGACGACTTCTCGGCGCTGCACCGGCTCACCGGCGACGAGGTGTACTTCCACCACGGCGGCGCCCCGCTGCGGATGCTGCTGGTCGAGCCGGATGGCACCCACCACGAGGTGCTGGTCGGCTCGGACGTGGCCGCGGGCGAACAGCCCCAGCTGCACGTCCCCGCGCTCTGGTGGCAGGGCTCGTCCGCCGCCGGGTCGTGGAGCCTGGTCTCGACGGTGGTCTCGCCCGGCTTCGACTGGCACGGCTTTACTCTCGGCGACCGGACCAAGCTGACCGCGCTCGCCCCGGCCGCCGCCGGGCGAATCGTCGAGCTCACCCGGACCGACCCGTCGGGTTGATCCTCCGCGGACGCCGATGGCCGGGTCCGCGGTGTCCGCGAACCCGGCCAGCACGAGTGGTCAGCGCTTGATCAGGGCGTCCACCGCATAGCGCCCACCGCCGGTCAACGCCAGCGCCACCCCGACGGCGGCCAGCAGCAGCACGAACTCGTAGCCGCCGGCGGTGGCCAGGAACCCGTTGGCGGCGTGCACGAACACGATGGCGCCGGCCATGGCGGCGGCGAACAGCGCGCCGACGATCCGAGTGCCGAGGCCGGCGATCAGCAGCAGGCCACCGACGAGCTCGATGGTGGCCACCGCGGTCGCGCTGACGCCGGCCAGCGGGATCCCCATCGAGCCGAAGAACGCGCTGACACCGGCGATGCCGTCGACGAAGAACTTCTGCCAGCCGTGCACGATCATGATGATGCCGGTGACGATGCGCAGCACCAGCAGTCCGGCGGCCGTGGTCGCGGCGCCGCGGGTCGAGGTGGCGACGGGTGCGGACGTGGTCGAGGTAACCATGTTTGCTCCTTGAAGGGTGGGACGCGACCGCCGTTGGTCGTCGCTATGCATACTTGAACGTTCATGAGTCTCCTGCCTGTGCGCCCGCGGTGCAACCGCCGAGCGCAATCAGTGACCCTTCTCGCACCGACAGTGATCGGCCCCACGTCCCGCCCGACCGCGCATCTCCCCGCAACCACGCCCACCCTTCCCGCGCGGATCAACTACGCCCGCGCGGATCAACTGACTCCGTGCGGGACTGGCGGGACGGAAGTCAACGACTTCATCCGCGCGGTCATCCACACCGCCCGCCGCCCCAGTTCATATCGCTCCCTTGACGCTCGTCACTCTGGCGCGATATGTTCGGCAACAGGAGGCGACACCATGACGACGGCGCAACACAACATCCGACCGCTCGAGGACGGCATCGAACGGGACCTGACCGGCCTGAACTACGGCAGCTACCTGCACCTGGACGAGTTGCTACACGCCCAGCAGCCCGTGTCGGATCATCACGACGAGATGCTGTTCATCGTCGTGCACCACGTCACCGAGCTGTGGATCAAGCTCGTCGTCCACGAGATCCGTTCCGCCATCTCACTTCTGCAGCAGGACGAACTCGGTCCGGCCCTCAAGCGGCTGGCCCGGGTCAAGCACGTGCAGCGGCAGATGATCGAGCAGTGGGCGGTGCTGGCCACCCTGACCCCGTCCGAGTACGCCCAGTTCCGCGGGCTGCTGGGCAAGTCGTCGGGCTTCCAGTCCGCGCAGTACCGGACCCTGGAATTCCTGCTGGGCAACAAGAACCCGGCGATGATCGCGGTGTTCCGGCACGATCCGGAGACGGCCGCGCAGCTGGAGCGGGACCTGCATGCGCCCAGCCTGTACGACGAGTTCCTGGCCTACCTGAGCCGCCGCGGCTACCCGATCCCGCCCCGGCTGCTGGAGCGGGATTTCGCGCAGCCGCACACCCTCGACGAGGAGCTCGTCCGGATCTTCATCGGCGTCTACGCCGACCCCGAACCGCAGTGGGACGTGTACGAGACCTGCGAGGAGCTCGTCGACATCGAGGACACCTTCCAGACCTGGCGGTTCCGCCACCTGAAGACCGTCGAACGCATCATCGGTTACAAACGCGGCACCGGCGGCTCGTCCGGCGTCTCCTTCCTGTCCCGTGCGCTGTCCCTCACCTTCTTCCCCGAACTGTTCGCCGTCCGGACCGGGATCGGCGCCGCCGACGTCAAGGACCTGCCATGACCACCACCGACACGACCGCACCGACCCGGGCCGACGCGCAGGCCCTGGATGCCGCCGACCCGCTGGCCACGTTCCGCGAGCGGTACCTGCCGATGGACGCCGACGTCGTGGCCTACCTCGACGGCAACTCGCTGGGCCGCCCGCTCACGTCGATCGCGGAGAGCTGGCAGTCGTTCACCGCGCAGCAGTGGGCCGGGCGGCTGATCCGCGGCTGGTCCGAGGGCTGGATGGACCTGCCCGAGCGGGTCGGTGACGAGCTGGCCGCCGCCGCGCTGGGCGCCGCCCCGGGCACGACAATCATCGCCGACTCCACCACGGTCAACTTCTACAAGGCGATGCGGGCCGCACTGAATCTACGGCCCGGCCGCCGGAAGGTCGTCCTGGACCGGCACAACTTCCCCACCAACCGGTACGTCGTCGAATCCCTCGCTCGCGATCTGGACCTCGAGCTGGTCTGGCTGGACCCGCCCATCGAGGGCGGCGTCACCCCCGACGACGTCGCCGCGGCCATCGACGAGCAGACCGCCGTCGTCACGCTGAGCCAGATCGCCTACCAGTCGGCGTATCTGGCCGATGCCCCGGCCATCACCCGGATCGCGCACGAGGCCGGCGCGCTGGTCGTCTGGGACCTGTGCCACTCTGTCGGTTCTACCGAGATCGAGCTCGACGCCTGGGATGTCGACTTCGCGGTCGGCTGCACCTACAAGTTCGTCGGCGCCGGTCCGGGGGCGCCAGCGCTGCTGTACGCGAACCGGCGGCACCACGACCGCCTGGACCAGCCGATCTGGGGCTGGCTGGGCCGGCGCGACTCGTTCGAGATGGAACAGGGTTTCCTACCGGCCGCCGGCATCCGCGCGATGATGTCGGGCACTCCCCCACTGCTCGGGCTGCTCGGAGTCCGCGAAGGCGCGGCCGTCATCGCCGAGGCCGGCATCGGTGCCATCCGGGCCAAGGCGATCGCGCTGACCGAGCTGACCACCGCGTACGCCCGGGAAAACCTTGTTCCGCTCGGCTTTTCGATCGCGAGCCCGCTGGACCCGGCTCGCCGCGGCGGGCACGTCACCATCGCCCGGGCCGACGCCCGCGAACTCTCGGCGCGGCTGATCGACGCCGGGGTGCTGATCGACTTTCGGGCCCCGCACGGGATCCGGATCGGTCTGTCCCCGCTGCCCACCTCGTTCACCGAGGTCTGGGACGCGTTGGACGTCATCCGTCGGCTGTCCTGACGGAGCGCGGGATGACGGGACCGACCGGTTCGGCCGTGCTGCCCCCGGACCGGCAGGGCAGTCCCGGATCGCTCATCGTGTCCTTCGCCGGGTCGTATCTTCGCCAGTTGGGCGGGGAGATCGCCGTCGCCGACCTGATCGAGTGCCTGGGCGTCGCCGGAATCAGCGAGCCGGCCGCCCGGCAGGCCCTGAGCCGGTTGAAGTCTCGCGGCTTCCTCGCGCCGGCGCGGGTCGGTGGGCGGGCCGGCTACCGCCTGACGGACGCGGGACTGACCGATCTGCGCAGCGGCGACCGCCGGATCTTCCACCGGCCGGCGGCCCGGGAGCACGACGGATGGGTGCTCGCCGTCTTCTCGGTGCCGGAATCGGAACGGGCGCAACGGCACCGGCTGCGCAGCGAGTTGAGCTGGCTCGGCTTCGGCACGGTCGCCGCCGGCGTCTGGGCGGCGCCCCGGCCGCTGGCCGAGCCGACCCGGGCCGTCCTGACCGCCGCCGACCTCGACCGGTACGTCACCTGGTTCGAGGCCCGCCACCTGAGCCCGGTCGACGTCGGGCAGTGGTGGGACCTGGCGGCGCTGCGGCACTCCTACGACCGGTTCCTGACCGCACACCGGGCCGACCTCGCCACCACCGATCTGACCGACGAGGCAGCGTTCGCGACCTACCTGCGGGCAATCGACGCCTGGCGGGTGTTCCCGCGGATCGACCCGGGGCTGCCCCCGGCGCTGCTCCCCGCCGACTGGCCGGCGGCCGACGCCTGGACGACCTTCTCCGGCCTGCACGACCGCTGGGCCGACCGCGGCCTGGCCTATGTCCGGGGCGTCGTCGCCGGCGCCGCTGGACCGGGCTCGAGCTGACCGGAACGCCCTCCCCCGTCAAAGTTGATCATGGCAATCTCTGCTGTCGCGCCGGCGTGTCGGCGGCGTGTCGCGCAGAGTTCGCCATGATCAACTCCACGGTGGGGGTGGAGTGGCTATGCCCTCGCCTGCAGAACGACCACCGCGATGATCACCACCACCAGGGCGGCGACCACCCAGATGGCCGCGATGACCCAGCGATCCGCACCGCCGAGGGTCGGGGTGATGTTCGCCAACGACTGCGGGGCGATGCAGGCCAGGGTCGGGTCATCGGGATCGTGGTAGACGTCGACCAGGCTGCCGACCCGCGGCGTGCCGGCGGCTCGGATCCGGGAGGTGAAGGTGATCTCCCGCCCGTCGACGGTCCGGTAGGTGATCACCGGCCGCCGAACCCGCTGCACCGAGCCATCCCTTGCCTTTCCGCGACGGCCGAGCGACTGCTCGTCGACGACCACCCCGCGCGCCGGCAACCACCCCGACGGCACCTGCGGGATCGACCGGGATCGCTTCGAATACCGCACCTGGCGGGTGCCGAAGAACGCGGCGAGGACGATGGGGACCGCCGCCAACAGCAGGCTCAGCCAGTCGGGCACCCGCTGATGATGTCAAGAAATGTGCGTACGGTGGGCGGCATGCGGGTCGTCATCGCGGGTGGACACGGCAAGATCGGGTTGCGGCTGGCCAGGCTGCTCGGCGAGCGGGAGGAACATGCGATCGCGCTGGTCCGCTCCGCGGAGCAGGAGGCCGACGTCGTCGCACTGGGCGCACATCCGGTGGTGTTCGACCTGGAGGCGAGTTCGGCCCAGGATCTGTCCACGATTCTCCAGGATGCGGATGCGGTGGTGTTCGCCGCCGGTGCCGGCCCGGGCAGCAGCGCCGCCCGCAAGGACACAGTGGACCGCGGCGCGGCCGTGCTGCTGGCCCAGGCGTGCGAGCTTGCCGGCGTCCGGCGGTATGTCATGGTCTCGTCGATGGGGGCCGACTCCGGCGCCGCCGGCCTTCCGGATGGTGCGGACGAGGTCTTCGCCGCCTACCTGGACGCCAAGAAGGCCGCCGACGACGATCTGCGCACCCGCGACCTGGACTGGACGATCCTGCGGCCGGGCGCGCTGACAATGGCCTCCGGCACCGGGCACGTGAAGCTGGCCGCGACGACCGGCCGGGGCGAGATCCCCCGGGAGGACGTCGCCGCCGTGCTGTTGGCGCTGCTCGACGAACCACGCACCGCCGGGCTCACCCTCGAACTGATCGGCGGCGACACCCCGATCGCTGACGCCGTCGCCGCCGCGCTGCCCTGACCGCGACCCGACTCGCGACCCCGCCGACCGACCCGGCTCGACTAGCGACCCACCACCCGGCCGACCAACGCGGCTCGAGTCGCGACCCACCACCGGCCGACCGACCGGGCTCCGCTCGCGACCCACCACCGGCCGACCGACCGGCTCCGCTCGCGACCCGCGCGGATCAACTACCCCGGCGCGGATGAACCCGTCGACTTCCGTCCCACGGGTCACATTCGGCGTCACTTCACCCGCGCGACACCCTGGCGGCACGGGTCCGGCGGCACGGGCCCGGCCGACAGCACGCCGGCGGCACACGGTCGGGCCGATGGGTACCGTGACCGGGTGGCCCGCTCCAGCGACACCGGCGACCCGATCGAGCTGACGGTCGGCGAGCGCAAGATCCGCGTGACCAATCCGCAGCGGGTGTACTTCCCGCAGACCGGGGCGACCAAGCTCGACCTGGCCAACTATTACCTGTCGGTGGGCGACGGGATCGTCAACGCGCTGCGGGAACGACCGTGCATGATGCACCGCTTTCCCGAAGGCCTGGCCGGCGACAAGGTGCACCAGAAGCGGCTCCCGCGGGGCGCGCCGGACTGGGTGCAGACCGTCCGGGTCTTCTTCCCGCGGTACAAACGCACCGCCGACGAGCTGTGCGTCACCGAGCTGGGCAGCGTCATCTGGGCCGTGCAGATGTCCACCGTCGAGTTCCATCCGTGGAATTCCCGGCGGGCCGACACCGAGAAGCCGGACGAGTGGCGGATCGATCTGGATCCGATGCCGGACTGCGACTTCGGCCGAGTGCGGCGCGTCGCCCACGTCGCGCACGAGGTCCTCGACGAGCTCGGTGCGGTCGGCTGGCCCAAGACGTCCGGCGGCCGCGGGCTGCACATCTATGTCCGCATTCCGCCGCTCTGGGGGTTTGCCGACGTGCGCCGCGCGGCGCTGGCTTTCGCCCGGGAGGTGGAACGTCGGGCCCCGGCGGACGTGACCACCGCCTGGTGGCGCAAGGACCGGGACCCGGCCATGCTCTTCGTCGACTACAACCAGAACGCCCGCGACCACACCATCGCCAGCGCCTATTCGGTGCGGGGAACGCCGCGCGGCACGGTCTCCACGCCGGTGCACTGGGACGAGATCGACGACGTGCGGCCCGACGACTTCACCATCGCCACCGTGCCGGCCCGGTACGCCGAGCTCGGCGACCTGCACGCCGGCATCGACGACGCCCCGTTCGACATCTCCCCGTTGCTGGACTGGGCGGATCGGGACGAGCGGCAGGGCGCCGCCGATCCGGGCGAGCCGGACGCCGTCGACCTCGACGGCTGACCCGGTCCGTCCCGGGTGTGCACAACCGCGCGGATCAACTCACGCCTTTTGGGACGGGTGGGACGTACGTCAACGAGTTGAGCCGCGCCGGCGTAGATGATCCGCGCGGTCAGGGGACGACGGTGACGGGCCACTTGCCGGCCCGGACGAGGCGAACCCCGACGGAGCCGACGATGCGGTGGCCGGCGGAGGTGGACGCGCCGACGACGACCGCGTCGGCCAGCACCTTGTCGCAGACGCGGGTGATCTCCGAGTAGGGGTCGCCGGTGGCCTGGATGAACCGGGCCCGCACGCCGGCCCGGGCGGTCGCCTCCTCGAACTGGCCCCGCAGCTCATCGGCCACCTGGTGCTCGGCCTCGTCGAACACCGGTCCCGCCGCCGGCACCAGCCCGACCATGGCCGAGCCGGCGACCACGAAGACGGCGACCAGCTCCGCCCCCTGGCGTCGAGCCAGGCCCGCGGCGTAGGCGGCGGCCCGCAACGACGTCGTCGACCCGTCGACCGCGGCGACGATCACCCGCGGGCCGTCGGTGCCCCGCTCGAACTCGTGGGCTGCTGACATCCCCCGAGTCTGCCCTAGACCACCTATCCTCAAGCCCGTGCCCGACCCGTCGTCACCCTCGTCCGCGGTCGGGGTCGGCGACCCGCAGCCCGACGGGTTCGGCGACCCGCAGCCGGACGGGTTCGGCGACCCGCAACCGGACGGGTTCGGCGACCCGCAGCGCGACGTGTTCGGCGACCCCTACGAGTCGCTCGTCCGACGGCTGCCCGACGACCGGGAAGGCCCGGTGGTCTCCACCCTGGTCCGCCGACGCGCCGAGCCGGGCCGCACCAGCTCGGCCCGCACCGCCGTGCTGTACATCCATGGCTTCTCCGACTATTTCCACCAGAAGGAGCTCGCCGACTTTCACGTCGACCGCGGCGACGACTTCTACGCGATCGACCTGCGCAAGAACGGCCGGTCGCTGCTGCCGCATCAGACACCGGCGGACATGGCCGACGTGTCCGACTACTACGCCGAACTCGACGCGGCCCTGGCCACGATCCTCGAGGACGGGCACGACCGCGTCGTGCTCAACGCGCACTCCACCGGCGGCCTGATCGGCGTGCTGTGGCTGCACGACGCGCCGAAGCGGGGCGCCGACCTGACCGCGATCGGCGCCGTCGTGCTGAACAGCCCGTTCCTGGATGTGCCCGCGAACTGGGCCCTGCGGGCGCTGGCCCCGCGACCGTTCGCCGTGCTGGCCCGCAACCGGCCGCAGCTGGTGCTGCAGACCCCGACCCGCAGCCAGTACCAGATCAGCATCCACGCGACCGAGCGGGGCGAGTGGGAGTTCAACCCGGCATGGAAGCCGGTGACCGGCGGAGTGGTTCGTGCACAATGGCTCTCGGCCGCCCAGCGGGCCATCGCCCGGGCGCACGCCGGGCTGGACCTGCCGATGCCGGTGCTGGTGATGTGCAGCAGCCGTAGCGTGCGGGCCAAGCAGTGGTCCGATGATCTGCTCCGCGGCGACGCGGTCCTCAACGCCGACGCGATCGCCCGCTGGTCGACCGTGCTGGGCCGGCACGTCACCTGCGTGCGGATCGCCGACGGGATGCACGACCTGCTGCTGTCCACGCCGCCGGTGCGGGCCACGGTGTACGACGAGATGACCCGGTGGCTGGACGCCTACGGGCGCTGACGCAGGTCCCGCGCACCTGCTGGCTGATCAGTCGACACCATGGGCGACCCGTATGCCCGAAATGCGCCGTGGCTGCGAGCTCGCCGTCATACCGGGCTGATCAGTCGAAACCAAAGGCGACCGATATGCCCGTAATGCACCGTTGCTTTGGGCTGGGCCGACCGGTGCGCTGATCGAAGTCCCGAATTGACGCCCAACTTATCCGTATTGATGGGACTTGGATCAGCGCAGCCGGCCCGGGGGCGCGAGGCCCCAGCCGCACATCGTTTCAGCCCGAGGGGACCCCCCCCTATGGGGCCGACCGCCGTTCATCTCGGCACAATGCGCCTGAAATGTCGGACTTGCTGCCGAGTTGATCAGCCTGACGCAGATTCGCCGACCCGCAGACGGTTTCAACCCGAGGGGAGGGCCCCTGGGGGCCGACCGCCGTTCGACTTGGCAGCCCCCGCCCGAATGGCCGGGTTTCTTGCCGAGTTGATCAGCCTCGGGCTGCCCGGCCGGCCCGCCGGGCTACCCGGCCGACCCCCGGGCTACCCGGCCGACCCCCGGGCTACCCGGCCGACCGTGCGGGCGTCGGTCGGGGCGGTGTCGATGGCGTCGGCGTAGCCGGCCAACGCCCCGCGCGTCAGGACAGCAGCCCGGCGATCGCCACGAGCACCGGGATGCACAACAGCGTCGTGGTGGCGACCGCGTCCCGGGCGAGTGGCACCCCGGCCTGATAGCGGACGGCGTAGACGAAGACGTTCTGCGCGGTGGGCAGCGCGGCACACATGGTGGAAGCCAGCAGCGGCACGCCGCTCATCCCGAACACCCAGCGCCCCAGCGCGTATGCGACCACCGGCATCACCAACAGCTTCAACACTGCGACGACCGACAGGTCGGCGGCCCGGCCGCCGCGGCCGGGAATCGGTGCGCCGCGCAGCGAGATGCCGAATGCGATCAGCGCGCCGGGCACGGCCATCCCAGCGATCAGCTTGAGTGGCGCGTCGATCAGCTGCGGGATGCTCGCTCCGGTGGCGGCCAGCGAGATCCCGATGACGGAGGCGATGATCACCGGGTTGCGCACCGGCTGGATGAGCACCCGCCGCCACGAGGGCCGCCGGCCGGACTCGACCATGTCCAGCGCGACGAAGGCGATCGGCGCGAGCACCACCAGCTGGTAGAGCATCACCGGCGCGACCAGCGCGGCATCACCGAAAACGTAGACGGCCAGGGGAATGCCGAGATTGCCGGCGTTGACGTAGGCCGAGGCCAGCGACCCGATCACCGCCGATCCGACGTCGCGCCGCCACCAGAGCCGGGCGATCAGCAGGAAGATCGCCCAGGCCACCGTGGTGGTCAGCGCGGTGACGGCCAGCCCGGCCGACAGCACCGCCGAGATCGAGGCCCCGGCCAGGGTTTCCAGCAGCAGCGCCGGCGTCGCGACGAAGAACACCAGCCGGGACAGCACCACCGGGGCACCCGGCGGCAGCAGGGTGGTGCGGGCCAGCCCGTAACCGACCCCGACGACGATGCCGATCGTCGTCAGGCCCTGCAGGACCGCCAGCACCGGTCAGCGAACCAGCGCCAGGGTCGCCCGGGCGATCGCCAGTTCCTCGTTCGTCGGCACCACCATCACCGTCACCGGCGAGTTGTCGGCGGAGATGATCCGCGGCTGGGGCGATCGGACCGCGTTGCGCTCGGGATCCAGCACGAGGCCGAGCCCTTCGAGCCCGGACAGCACCGTCGCCCGGACGTTCGCCGCGTTCTCGCCGACCCCGGCGGTGAAGGTGACCACGTCCGCGCCGCCGAGCACCGCCAGGTAGGCGCCGATGTACTTGCGGACCCGGTGGCAGTAGACGTCCAGGGCCAGCGCGGCGTCCGCGTCACCGGCCTCGATCAGGGCGTCGAGGTCGCGGAAATCGGACACCCCGGCGAGCCCGAGCATGCCGGACCGCCGGTTCAGCAAGTTGTCGATCTCGTCGATCGACAGGCCGCCGGTCCGGGCCAGGTGGAACACGATGCCGGGGTCGAGATCGCCGCTCCGGGTGCCCATGACCAGCCCCTCCAGCGGGGTCAGGCCCATCGACGTCTCCACCGCCCGGCCGCCGGCGACGGCGGACACCGACGCGCCGTTGCCCAGGTGCAGGACGATCTGCCGCAGGCCGGCCAGGTCCCGGCCGAGGGCCTGCGCAACCTGACCGGACACGTACTGGTGCGACGTGCCGTGGAAGCCGTACCGCCGCACCTGGTAGTCGGCCGCCACGGTGCGGTCGATGGCGTAGGTCGCCGCGGCCGCGGGCAGATCACGGAAGAACGCGGTGTCGAACACGGCGACCTGCGGCACGTCCGGGAAGGCGAGCAGGGCCTGCTCGATGCCGACGGCGTTCGCCGGGTTGTGCAGCGGCGCGAGCACCGACAGCTCCTTGATCTCCGCCAGCACCGTCCCGTCGACCAGCGTCGGCTCGCCGAAGCGGGACCCGCCATGCACGACCCGGTGCCCGACCGCGAACAGTCCGGACCGCTCGATCGGCCGACCGGCCCGGTCGAACAGATCCTTCATCACCTCGATGGCGGCTGCGTGGTCGGGAATCTCGCCGACGAATTCGAATACCTTGCCGTCCTGCTTGTGCGCGGCCTGGCCCGGTTCGCTGCCGGCGACGCCGATCCGTTCGATCAGGCCGGTGGTCACCGCCTGCCCCTCGTCGGGGTCGATCAACTGGTACTTCATCGACGACGAGCCCGAATTGACCACCAGGATGGGATGTTTCATCAAGACGTTGCCCCCTGGGCCTGGATCGCGGTGATGGCCACGGTGTTGACGATGTCGGCGACCAGGGCCCCGCGGGACAGGTCGTTGACCGGCTTGTTCAGACCCTGCAACACCGGACCGATCGCGACCGCGCCCGCGCTGCGCTGGACGGCCTTGTAGGTGTTGTTGCCGGTGTTCAGGTCCGGGAAGATCAGCACGGTGGCCCGGCCGGCCACCTTGGAATCCGGCAGCTTGGTGACCGCGACGTCCGGATCGACCGCCGCGTCGTACTGGATCGGCCCTTCGACCATCAGGTCCGGCCGTTTCGAGTGGACGATCTCGGTGGCGGTTCGCACCTTCTCCACGTCCTCGCCCGAACCCGAACTGCCGGTGGAGTAGGACAGCATCGCCACCCGCGGGTCGACGCCGAACTGGTCGGCGGTCTGCGCCGAGGAGATGGCGATCTCGGCCAGCTGCGGCGCGGTCGGGTCGGGATTGACCGCACAGTCCCCGTAGACCAGCACCCGATCGGCCAGGCACATGAGGAAGACGCTGGAGACGACCGTGGTCCCCGGGGCCGTCTTGATGATCTCGAAGGACGGCCGGATCGTGTGCGCGGTGGTGTGCACAGCGCCGCTGACCATCCCGTCGGCCATCCCCAGGTGCACCATCATCGTGCCGAAATACGAGACGTCGCTGACGATGTCGGTGGCCAGCTCCAGGGTGATGCCCTTGTGCGCGCGCAACCGGGCGTACTCGGCGGCGAACGTCGCGACCAACCGGGGGTCGTTCGGCGACAGGATCCTAGCCGCCGAGATGTCCAGGCCCAGCGTGTCGGCCTTGGCCTTGATCGCCATCTCGTCGCCCAGCAGGGTCAGGTCGGCGACGTCGAGCCGGAGCAGGATCGCCGCGGCCCGCAGAATCCGCTCTTCCTCGCCCTCGGGCAGCACCACGTGTCGCCGGTCGGTCCGGGCCCGCTCGATCAGCCGGTACTGGAACATCATCGGGGTGACCACGCTCGGGTCGGCGACGTCCAGCGCGCCGACGATCGCGTCGGCGTCCACGCCCTCGGCGAAGGCCTGCAACGCCTTCTCCAGCTTGATCGCGGAGTGGGCGGTGAGCCGGCCGCGCACCCGGCCCAGCCCGGTGGCGGTTTCGAACGTGCCCGAGTTGGCCAGCAGGATCGGCATGTCGGGCCGGATGCCGTCGATCAGCCGGGTGATCGAAGCCTCGGGGGTGTAGCCGCCGGTCAGCACCATGGAGGCCAGTTCGGGGAAGGTGGCCGACTGGTGCGCCAGGATCAGCGCCGGCAGCATGTCCGAGCGATCCCCGGGCACGATCACCGTGGTGTACGGGCGCAGCCGCTTGAGGACGTTGGGCGGCGTCATCGCGGCCACCAGGAAGCCCATCGACTCGCGGGCGAGCAGCTGCTCGTCGCCCCGCCACAGCACCGCGCCACAGGCGTCCCGCAGGTCGGCGACGGTCGGCGCACCCAGAATGGGCACGTTGGCGATGGCGCCGGAGACCAGGCCGGTCGACGCGAGCAGTCCCCGGACCGCGGCGATCGACTCGGAGTCGACGCGGTTCGCGATGGCCGCGACCGGTTGGGCGTGCCAGGCGACCAGCTCGGAGCGGGCCAGCTCGATGGTGGCGGCGATCACCGCCGGCGTCCGCTCGGACCCGTGCACGACGATGACCACCGGCGAGCCGAGGTTGGCGGCGATCCGGGCATTGCTCGCCCACTCGTTTCCGGTGGTGACGTCGGTGTAGTCGCTGCCCACCACGACGACGGCGTCGTAATCGGCGCTCAGCTCGCCGAACCGGTCGACGATGCGGGAGAGCGCGGCGTCCTGATCGGCGTGCCACTGGGCGTAGGTGACACCGACGGCTTCGTCGTACGCCTGGCGGACGCCGGGGTGGGCGATCAACAGGTCGATGACGGTGTCGTGGTCATGATCCCGGTTGATGATCGGGCGGAAGACCCCGACTCGGCCGACCCGGCGGCTGAGCAGGTCGACCAGACCCAGGGCCACCGCGGACTTGCCGGAATGGGCCTCCGGCGCGGTGATGTACAGGCTGCGCGACATGCCCTGAGGCTAACGGGACGAGGGAAACCGCTCGTGTCGAACGACACGCGTCACAGGTGAATTCATCGCGCGTTGACATGCCGGTGACGCCGGGGCTACCCTCGCCATCAGGGAAATTCACCCTTCGTTGAAATACGGGGAGGTGCGCGATGTCCGACGCGATCGTCGTCCGCGAGCTGGTCGTGCGCCGCGGCCGAACCACGGCACTCGACGGGCTCAGCTGCCGGGCCGGGGCCGGCCGGATCACCGGACTGCTCGGCCCTTCCGGCTCCGGCAAGACCACCCTGATCCGGGCCATCGTGGGCGTCCAGGTCATCCGGTCCGGCACGGTCACCGTGCTCGGCGACCCGGCCGGGTCACCCTCACTGCGGAACCGGATCGGCTACGTCAGCCAGGCGCCGTCGGTCTACCTGGACCTGACGGTGCTGGAAAACGCCCGCTACTTCGCGGCGATCGCCGGGACCGGCGCCGCGGGCGCCCGGGCGGCGGTCGAGCAGGTCGGCCTGGCGGCCGCGGCCGGGCAATTGGTCGGCAACCTGTCCGGTGGGCAGCAGTCCCGGGCTTCGCTGGCCTGCGCGATCGTCGGTGACCCGCCCGTCCTGGTGCTCGACGAGCCGACGGTCGGCCAGGATCCGGTGCTGCGCGAGGAGCTGTGGGGCTACTTCCACGAGCGGGCGGCGGCCGGGGTGACCGTGCTGGTCTCCTCGCACGTGATGGACGAGGCCAACCGGTGCGACACGCTGCTGCTGATCCGGGACGGCGCCCTGCTCGCCGACGACACCCCGGCAGCGATCAAGGAGCACGCCGGCACCGACGACATGGACCGCGCGTTCCTGCAACTCATTCGGGAGGGCGCGGGGCGATGAGCGAGCGGCATCGAGCGAACCATCAACACCTCAGCCCGGCGCCCCTTCCCGCGGCGACGGCGCCCGCGACGGGACGACAGATCAACGCGGTGGTCAATCCCCGGATCCTGACGGCGACGACCGGCCGCATCCTGCGCCAGTTGCGGCACGACCCGCGCACCATCGGATTGCTGATCGGAGTCCCGGTCGTGCTGATGGGCCTGGTCTACGCGATGTACGACGGCTCACCCCAGGTCGGGCAGATCCTGCTGATCATGCTGGGCATCTTCCCGTTCGTGATCATGTTCCTGATCACCAGCATCGCCATGCTCCGGGAACGGACCAGCGGGACGCTGGAACGGCTGATGACCACCCGCACGGGCAAGGGCGACCTGCTGTTCGGGTACGGCATCGCGTTCGGCACGACCGCGGCCGGGCAGGCCGTGGTGGCGGCGGCCTGCGCGTACTGGCTCTACTCCATGATCACCGCCGGTTCGGCCGGCCTGGTGGTGCTGATCGCCGTGCTGACCGCGCTGCTCGGGGTGGGCCTCGGGCTGGCCTGTTCGGCGCTGGCCCGCACCGAGTTCCAGGCCGTGCAGATGTTGCCGGTGGTGGTGATCCCGCAGATCCTGCTCTGCGGCCTGTTCGTGCCGCGGGACGAGATGGCCGGCTGGCTGTCGGCGCTGTCCGACGTCATGCCCCTGAGCTACGCCGTCGAGGCGTTGCAGGAGGTCGGAGCGAATTCGGAGCCGACCTCGACCTTCTGGATCGACCTGGTGGTCGTCGGCGGGTGTGTGATCCTGGGGCTGATCCTGGCCGCGGTCACCCTTCGCCGCCGTACCCCCTGAGCACGTCACCGCGAGGAGTTGGATGACCGCCGGAAAGGCCGCCGCGCGGCGCCCGGCCCGGACCGGCCGCCGGCCCGGCAATCCGGACACCCGCCGGGCCATCCTGGACGCCGCCCGCACGACCTTCGCCGAGTCCGGCTTCGACGGGTCGTCCATCCGCCGGATCGCCGGCCGGGCCGGGGTCGACCCGGCGCTGGTGCATCACTACTTCGGCACCAAGGACGACCTGTTCATGGCGACCATCGAGATGCCGATCGACCTCCCGGCCATCCTGCAGCGGGTCGGCGCCGCCGGAATCGACGGTCTCGGCGAGCGCATGGTGACCATGATCCTGACCGTGTGGGAATCACCGGCCGGGGCCGGCTTGGCCGGGTGGCTGCGCACCGCGCTGGCCGATGAGGGCCGCGCCCGGCTGCTCCGGGAATTCGTCGTCGGCTCGGTGGCCGGACCGTTCGCCGCGTCGCTGGGCCTGCCGGAGGCTGAGCGCAATCGGCGGACCGGGCTGGTGATGACCCAGGTCCTCGGCCTGATCGTGGGCCGCTACCTGCTCTTCCTGGAGCCGGTCGTCGCGCTGCCGCCGGCCCAGCTGATCGCCTCGGTCGGCGGCACCATCCAGCGCTACCTGACCGGCCCCCTGCCCGACGGGACGGCCTGACATGCGGTACGGAGTGGCGTCCGGGGCCCCGCACGTCGAGGGCAGGGCGGGCCGCGGCCTCAGCGTCTGGGACGCGTTCGCCGCGGCGCCGGGCCGCATCGCCGACGGCACCGCTCCCGATCCCGCTATCGGCATCGGGCAGGGCGCCGGCGACCTCGACCTGCTCGCCGACCTGGGCGTCGACGCCTACCGGTTCTCGGTGTCGTGGCCGCGGGTCCAACCGGGTGGTTCCGGCCCCGCCGACGCGGGCGCGCTCGACGGGTACGACGCGCTGGTCGACGGCCTGCTCGCCCGCGGCATCCGGCCATGGGTGGCGTTGTACCGGTGGGACCTGCCGCTGGAGCTGATGCTGGACGGCGGCTGGCTGCTCCGCGACACCGCCGAGCGGTTCGGCGAGTACGCCGCGCTCGTCGCCGACCGGCTCGGCGACCGCGCCGAGGCCTGGGTGACGCTGGACGATCCGTTCTCGCACATGGCGCTGGGGCATGCGGTCGGCGTGGATGCCCCGGGCCTGACCCTGCTGGGCGGTGCCTTCCAGGTCACCCATCACCTGCTGCTCGGGCACGCCCGGGCGGTCGCGGCGCTCCGGGCGCGCGGCGCCGGCACGGTCGGCCTGGTGAACAACCACACGACGGTCCGGCCGGCCTCGTCGAGCGGCGCCGACCGGTGGGCGGCCGGCTTCTACGACGCCTATCACAGTCATCAGTTCGCCGACCCGGTGCTGCTCGGCCGCTACCCCGCTCGGCTTGCCGGCCTCCCGGGGGTGCCCGACGACCTCATCGCCGACGGGGACCTGACGGCGATCGCGGCGCCGCTGGACTTCTACGGGGTGACGTACGAGCACCCGGTCGTGGTGGCGGCGGCGCCGGAGAACCGGTCGGTGCCGCTGAGCCTGGTGCCGATGGACGGCGTCCCCCGCTCGGCGACGGACCTGCCGATCCACCCGCCGGCCCTGGAGCGAACCCTGCTGGACCTGCGGGACCGGTACCCGCGGCTGCCCCCGGTGTTCGTCTCGGCGACCGGCGGCGCGTTCGATGACGCCGACACCGTCGCTGATGTCCAGGCCACGACCGCCGCCGACGCCGACGCCGACACCCACGCCGGCGGACCGGACCGGGACCGGGTCGAGTTCCTGGACGGGCATCTGGCCGCGGTCCGGCGGGCCGCGGCGGCCGGGGTACCGGTCGGCGGTTACTTCCACTGGTCGCTGCTGGACGGCTGGGAGGGATCGGCCGGCCGGAGCGCCCGGACCGGCCTGGTGCGGGTCGACCCGGGCGCGCCGGAGCGTCAGCGGCGGGCGTCGTTCGACCATTTCCGCTCGCTGATCGCCGCGGCCGCCGACGACCGGCTCGAGCCATCGCCGGCGGCCGGACCGAGAACTCCGGACTCCGGCTGAGGGCTGAGGACTGAAGAGCCGAAGGCTGACTACCGGCTGTTCCCAGGGGCCTCCGAGCGCCTCTACCCAACCCCGATCCCGGGACCACCGTGATCGACGGCCCGCCGGTCGGCGGGACAACGGGTGGGCCGATAGATTCGCCCGGTGAGCACTGCCTCCGTCGAGCCGGGCGCCGACCGCCGGCCGGTGCCGACCGGCCGCATCGTCGCGTGGGGGCTGTGGGATTGGGGCTCGGCGGCCTACAACGCGGTGATCCTGACCTTCGTCTACTCCGTCTACCTGACCGATGCGGTCGGCGACGACCTGCCCGGTTCGATCTCGGCCAACACCTGGCTCGGGTGGTCGCTGGGCATCGCCGGCTTCCTCGTCGCGGTGCTGGCGCCGATCACCGGGCAGCGCGCCGACGCCGGCGGTCGACGGAAACTGTCCATGGGTGTGTGGACCGCACTCACGGTGATCTCCATGGCCGGCCTGTTCTTCGTCCAGAACGACTACCACTACCTGTGGCTCGGCCTGGTGCTGCTCAGCCTCGGGTCGATCTTCTTCGAGTTCGCGTCGGTCTCCTACAACGCGATGCTGCATCAGGTGTCGACGCCGCTGACGATCGGCCGGGTCTCCGCCTTCGGCTGGTCGATGGGGTACTTCGGCGGCATCGTGCTGCTGCTGATCTGCTACGTCGGCTTCATCGCCCCCGAGGTCGGCTGGTTCGGCGTGACCTCGGCGGCGGGGCTGAACATCCGGATGGTCGCGATCTTCGCGGCCGCCTGGTTCCTGCTGTTCGCGCTGCCGGTGCTGTTCGCGGTCCCGGAGATCCACGGCGCGCCCCGCTCGAAGCGGGTCGGCTTCTTCGCCTCCTACCGGGTCCTGTTCCGGGACCTCAAGGAGCTCTACCGGACGGCCCCGCACACCGTGTACTTCCTGGGCGCCAGCGCCCTGTTCCGGGACGGTCTGGCCGGGGTGTTCACCTTCGGAGCGGTGCTGGCCGTCACCGTGTACGGCATCGACAGCGCCGATGTGTTGATCTTCGGCGTCGTCGCCAACGTCGTATCGGCGCTGGGCGCGTTGACCGCGGGCATCTTCGACGACCGGCTCGGACCCAAGAGGGTCATCGTCTTCTCACTCTCGGGCATGCTCGTCGCCGGCGGCGTCCTGCTGTTCGTCTCGGGCCCGACCATGTTCTGGATTTTCGGACTGGTCCTCTGCCTGTTCGTCGGACCGGCGCAGTCGTCGTCCCGGACGTTCATGGCCCGGCTGGCCCCGTTGGGCCGGGAGGGACAGATCTTCGGCCTGTACGCGACGACCGGACGGGCGGTGTCCTTCCTGGCGCCGACCCTGTTCGGCTTCTTCACCTTCGTGTTCGGGGCCGATCGGGCCGGGATCGTCGGCATCCTGCTGGTGCTCGCCGTGGGTCTGGTGGCGCTGATCCCGGTCCGCGCGCCGGCCCTCGGGGCGCCGGCTCCGGTGGCGACCTGGCAGGCCTATTCGTGAGTGAGTGGTGGTACGACAACATCGTCGAACCCGCCAAGCTCCCGCTGCTGCTGTGCCTGGTGGCGTTCGTCGTCACGTTCCTGCTGACCCGGGTGGTGACCCGGATGATCCGGGCCGGTGTCGGGCCGTTTCGCAACAACGTCTCCGCCTCGGGCGTGCACATCCATCACGCGGTGCCCGGCATCATCCTGCTGATCCTCGGGGCGTTGATGGCGCTGCGGCTGCCCGAGTCGCCCTGGTTCGAGATCGCCGCCGTGCTGGTCGGTGTCGGCACCTCACTGGTGCTCGACGAATTCGCGCTGATCCTGCACCTGGACGATGTGTATTGGGCCAACGAGGGCCGGATCTCGGTCGAGATGATCGGGCTGGTGGCCGCCTGTATCGGGCTCGCGCTCCTGGGGTTCAGCCCGCTGGGCGTCGACGACCTGACCGTCGGCGACTTGCAGATCCGGATCACGCTGCTGGTCGGAGTGCTCGTCCACGGGGGCCTGCTGCTGATCTGCGTCCTGAAAGGGAAGTACCGCTCGGCGCTGATCGGCTGCTTCGTCCCGCTGGTGGCCTGGTTCTCGGCGGTCCGGCTGGCCCGGCCGGGATCGTGGTGGGCCCGACACCGATACCGAGGGCGCACGCTGGAACGATGCCTGCAGCGGGAGACGCACTTCGACGAGCAGTGGGATCCGCGCTGGCAATGGCTGTCGGACGTCATCGCCGGCGCGCCGACCGGCCGGCCCGCGCTCCCCGGGGCCGCGGACCCGCGGCCCGGCGACCCGGCCCCGGAACCACCCGCACGATGATGGCTCGCCCACCTACCATTCGCCCATGGGACAGTGGTGGCAGGACAACATCATCGATCCGGGCAAGCTCCCGCTGCTGCTGTGCTTCGCCGCGTTCATCGTCACGTTCCTGTCCACCCGGATCATCACCCGGCTGATCCGGGCCGGGATCGGGCCGTTCAAGAACAACGTGTCCTCGTCCGGCGTGCACGTCCACCACGCGGTGCCCGGGATCATCCTGCTGATCCTGGGCACGATCATGGCGCTGCGCGGGCCGGATTCGCCGTGGATCGAGATCGCCGGCGTGCTGTCCGGTATCGGGATCTCGCTGATCCTCGACGAGTTCGCGCTGATCCTGCACCTGCAGGACGTCTACTGGGCCAACGAGGGTCGGGTCTCGGTGGAGATGATCGGCCTGGCCACCGCGGTCTTCGGGTTCGTACTGCTGGGCTTCAGCCCGCTGGGCGTCGACGAGCTGTCCGTCGACGACCTGGAGATCCGGGTCACCCTGCTCACCGGCGTCGTGGCGCATTTCCTGCTGCTGTTGGTCTGTGTCCTCAAGGGCAAGTACCGGTCGGCGCTGGTCGGCTGCTTCGTGGCGCCGGTGGCCTGGTGGGCGGCGATCCGGCTGGCTCGGCCGAATTCCTGGTGGGGACGGCGATACCGCCGACCGCGCAAGATCGAACGAGCTCTTCGGCGCGAGACGAAGTTCCAGACCAGGTGGGATCCGCGGTGGCGGTGGGTGTCCGATTTGATCGCCGGCGCGCCCTCGATGCCCGACCCGCCTCCCGAGCTGCCCGTCCCGGCCGAACGCGCCCAGCCCGCCCCTGCCGCCGGACCCGCCGAAGCAGCCGCGGCTGCCGGCCCTCCTGCGCGGGCAGCGAATCCCGCGCCGGCGTCGACCCCGGTCGACCGCACCGCGGGCTGAGCCGCGTCCCGGTCGACCGCACCGCGGGCTGAGCCGCGTCCCGGGCTGAGCTGCGTTCCGGGCTGAGCTGCACCGCCGGATGGGCCGGGCCCGGCCCGCGCCTCGGCGCCGCGACCAGCCTTCGATCAGCCCTCGATCAGCCGCAGGACCTCCCGCTGGAACCGCCGCACACCGGCGGCGTCGGGCGGTGGACCACCGTCCCGGGCCCGGAAGGCCTCCCGGATCACCGTGACGTCCAGCGAACCGGGCTGAGATTTCACCGCGGCTCCGGCGACCGGTTTCGCCAACCACCGGCCCATGCGCACCCGGCACAGGGCGCGGCAGGCGTTGAGCACGGCATCGTCCGACGCGGCCGCCGGCGAGTTCAGGTGCCACCGCAACGACGCGGCAAGCAGGTGGGCCAGGTCCCACTCGGACGGGGAGATGAAGACCGTCGCGGCCGGTGGTCCGACGACGGCCCGACCGTGGTCGGCCAGGATGCCGCGATCGATCGCGTACCAGAACGCCCCGTCCGCGGGCGGCCGGTCCGCCGGGTCGAACGTCACTCGGAAGTCCATGCGGGCGCCGGTGTTCAGCTCGACCTCGAAACCGGGCTCGACGGAGCCGGACCCGGCGACATCCGTCCGGTAGACGACCAGCTCCAGGCCACGGGCGGGGCAGGGCAGGTTCTCGTGTCGCAGGCCCCGCACCAGGACCCGTTTGGATTCCTCGTCGAGCGGGCTTCGGACCACCACCGCGACGTCGATGTCGCTGCGCCCGGGCCGGTAACCGTTGAGGGCGAGGGAGCCGGCGGCGTACACGCCGACCAGCTCGTCACCGAGCAGGTCCCGGCAGATGCGCGCGAGCGCCCGCAGATAGTCCTCGACCTCCGGCATCGGCCCATCGTCCCCTCTCGACCCGGCTCCGATTGACATGATGGTCCGCGATGAACGAAGACCCGGCGTGCGCCGACCCGCTGATCCGTGGGGACGATCGGGCCGTCCCACACCCCCGGATCCTCCCCCCGCGCCATCGGAGCAGCGGTCGCACCCCGAGGTCGGCTCGTCGCGAGCGACGGCGATGAGCGCGACGGAGTCGGGTGGCGCGGGGCGGTTCGCGCCGAGCCCGTCCGGTGATCTGCACCTGGGGAACCTGCGCACAGCGCTGCTGGCCTGGCTGTTCGCCCGCTCGACCGGACGC
Source organism: Nakamurella sp. (assembly GCF_044224575.1). Taxonomy (GTDB): domain Bacteria; phylum Actinomycetota; class Actinomycetes; order Mycobacteriales; family Nakamurellaceae; genus Nakamurella. The sequence continues at coordinate 102,552 of NZ_JBGAKE010000012.1, read as the reverse complement.
GGGTTCCTGGTGCGGATGGAGGACCTGGATCGGGTTCGGCCCGGCGCGGCGCCGCGCCAGCTGGCCGATCTGGCCGCGATCGGGCTGGACTGGGACGGGCCCGTCGTGCAGCAATCGGCGCGGACCCCGCTCTACGACGCGGCGATCAGCTCGCTGATCGACCGGGACCTCGCCTACGAGTGCTTCTGCACCCGCCGGGAGATCCGTGAGGCGGCGTCCGCGCCGCATCCGGACCCGTCGTTCCCGCAGCGGATCGGGGCCGACGGCGCGTACCCGGGCACCTGCCGGTCGCTGACCGCCGCGCAGGTCGCCGAGCGCCGGGCCGACGGCCGGCCGAGCGCGTGGCGGCTGCGGGCCGGGGCGACCCGGTGGACCGTCGACGACGAGCTGGCCGGCGCGTTCACCGGCGCCGTCGACGACCTCGTGCTGCGGCGCAACGACGGGGTCGCCGCGTACAACCTGGCGGTGGTCGTCGACGACGCCGCCCAGGGCGTCGATCAGGTCGTCCGCGGCGACGACCTGCTGACCTCCGCCCCCCGGCAGGCCTACCTCGCCTCGCTGCTCGGCCGGCCGCCGGTGGCGTACGCGCACGTGCCGCTGGCTCTGAACACGCACCGGCAGCGGCTGGCCAAGCGGGACGGCGCGGTCACCCTGACCGATCTGGCGGCCCTTGGACGGTCCGCGGTGGACGTGCTCGGGCTGCTCGCGGCCTCGCTGGGCCTGGCCGGCCCCGGCGAGCGGGTGACCCCGACAGACCTGCTCCCCCGTTTCGATCCGGCGGCGCTGCCCCGCGACCCGTGGATCGTCGACCCCGCCACTCTCCCGACCGTCTGACCCCGGGCCCGCCCCCGACCGACCCACTGACCCCGCACCGACCGGACCCCGCCCCACCCCCAGTCCCCCTGCCCCGCGCGGATCAACAACGCCGGCGCGGCTCAAGTCGTCGACTTCCGTCCCACCCGTCACATTCGCCGTCGGTTGATCCGCGCAGGTGTCCACACGAACCATCCACACCGCCGCGCGGACGAAGTCGTCGCCTCCTGTCCCACGCTTCACATTCGGGGTGAGTTGTTCCACGCCGCGGTAGTTGATCCGCGCGGGGCAGGGGGACTGGGGGTGGGGCGGGCTGCTTGGATGGCGCGGTGACCGAATTGCCGCCGGACCCGGCGACCTCGAAGCCGCGCACCGGCAACTACGACCTGATCGTCGTGCTGTTCTGCGGACTGCTGCTGATTTCCAATATCGGTGCGACCAAGCTGATCCAGTTCGGGCCGATCATCACCGACGGCGGGGCGATCCTGTTCCCGATGACCTACATCCTCGGCGACGTGCTGAGCGAGGTGTACGGGTTCAAGCGCGCCAAACGGGCGATCCTGATGGGCTTCGGGCTCTCTGTCCTCGCCTCGCTGACCTTCTACCTGGTCCAGATCGCGCCGGCCGCCGACGCCTACGAGAATCAGGCGGCCTTCGAGGCGGTCCTCGGGTTCGTCCCCCGGATCGTGCTGGCCAGCATCCTTGGCTACCTGGCCGGGCAGCTGCTCAACGCCTACGTGCTGGTCAAGATCAAGGAGCGAACCCAGGAACGCAAGCTGTGGCTCCGGCTGATCGGCTCCACCGTGGTCGGCGAGCTGGCCGACACGCTCGTGTTCTGCACCGTGGCGTTCTACGGGGTGATCACCGGCGGGGAGTTCGTCAGCTACGTCATCACCGGCTACGTGTACAAGGTGCTGATCGAGGTCGTCTTCCTGCCGATCACTTACCCGGTGATCGCCCTGGTCAAGCGGCACGAGCCGGGCTACGTGCCCGGCGCCGCGGTCCGCGTCTGACCCCCGCCTCCCGCGTCCCCCCGTTCGCTGTTGATCATGGGCTGGTGGCCGTTCTGAGTCGCGCAGACCGGCCGTCCGCCCATGATCAACAGCGGGTAGGGCCGTGAGGGCGGGCGGCGGGCTCGCGGGCGGCGGTCGGCGGGCGGCGGGCGGCAGGCGGCAGGCGGTAGGCGGCGGGTAGGCCCGTGAATGTCAGGCCGCGGCCAGCAGGTCGGCCGGGTTGCGGTACGGCAGGCCGTGCGCCTGCGCGACGGGCTCGTTGGTCAGGTGTCCGCCTAGCGTGGACAGGCCCAGCGCCAGCGCCCGATCGGCGGCCGCGGCACCGGCGACGCCCCGGTCGGCGACCGTGACCAGGTACGGCAGGGTCGCCGAGGTCAGCGCCAGGGTGGAGGTGCGGGCGACGGCGCCGGGGATGTTGGCGACGCAGTAGTGCACGACGCCCTCCTCGACGTACGTCGGGTCGGCGTGCGTGGTGGCTCGGCTGGTCTCGAAGCAGCCGCCCTGGTCGATGGCGATGTCCACGGCGACCGAACCCGGTCGCATCGAGGCGATCATCTCCCGCGATACCAGCTTGGGTGCCTTCGCCCCGGGCACCAGCACCGCGCCGATGACGACGTCGGAGTCGGCGATGTAGGCGGCCATCCGGGCCCGGTTCGGGGTGACCAGATCGAGCCGGCCCTCGAAGATGTCGGACAGGTAGGCCAGCCGCGCCGGGTTGGTGTCGAACACCCGCACGATGGCCCGCATGCCGAGCGCGATCTTGGCCGCCTCGGTGCCGGACACCCCGCCACCGATGATCGTCACCTTCGCCGCCGGGGTGCCCGGCACGCCGCCGAGCAGGATCCCGGCGCCGCCGGCCGGCGACTCGAGGGCGTGCGCCGCGGCCTGCACGGCCAGCCGGCCGGCCACCTCGCTCATCGGGGTGAGCAGTGGCAGCTTCCGGTCCGGCGTCTGCACCGTCTCGTACGCGATCGAGTCGATCTTCTTCTCGATCAGGAACTCGGTCAGCTCCCGGTCGGCGGCCAGGTGCAGGTAGGTGAACAGCTGCTGGCCCACCCGGAACCGGTGGTACTCGGCCGGGATCGGCTCCTTCACCTTGACGATCAGGTCGGCCCCGGCGAACACCTCGTCCGCGGTGCCGACGACCGTCGCGCCGGCCGCGGTGTACTCGGCGTCGCCGAATCGGCTGCCGACGCCGGCGCCGGCCTCGACCAGGACCTGGTGACCGTGGTGCACGAGTTCGGCGACGCCGTCCGGCTGGACGGACACCCGGTTCTCATTGTTCTTGATCTCGCTGGGGACGCCGACGACGAGGCTCATGCGGGTTTCTCCTTCGGGCTGACGGGCGGGATTCAGAGCTTGGTCCAGGCGTCGGTCAGCACCGAGCGCATGGCGGACTCGATCTGGTCGAACTCGGGCTGACCGCAGATCAAGGGCGGGGCGAACTGGACGACGGCGTTGCCGCGGTCGTCGGCGCGGCAGTAGACGCCGGCCTCGAAGATCGCCGGGGCGATGAACCCGCGCAGCACCCGTTCGCAGTCGGCCCGGCTGAACGGCTCCCTGGTCGCCCGGTCGCGGACCAGTTCGACGGACCAGAAGTAACCGTTGCCGCGGACGTCGCCGACGATCGGCAGGTCCTTGAGCTTGCCGAGAGCGGCGCCCAACGCCCCCTCGTTGCGCAGTACGTTGCCCAGCAGGTCCTCCGCCTCGAACACGTCGAGGTTGGCCAGCGCGACGGCACAGGCCACCGGGTGCCCACCGAAGGTGTACCCGTGCGGGAACGAGACCGTCCCGGTGCGGAACGGCTCGAAGATCCTCTCGGAGATGATCGCGGCCCCCAGCGCGGCGTACCCGGACGTCAGGCCCTTGGCGCTGGTGATGATGTCGGGCTGGTAGCCGAACTTCTGGCAGCCGAACATGGTGCCCAGCCGCCCGTACGCGCAGATCACCTCGTCGGACACCAGCAGGACGTCGTGCTCGTCGCAGATCTCGCGCAGCCGTTCGAAGTAACCGGGGGGCGGCGGGAACGACCCGCCGGCGTTCTGGACCGGTTCGACGAACACGGCGGCCACCGAGTCGGGGCCCTCCATCAGGATCGCCTGCTCGAACTGGTCGGCGGCCCAGCGGCCGAACGCCTTCTCATCGTCGGCCAGATGCTCCGGGGCGCGATAGAAGTCGGTGTTCGGCACCTTCACCGCGCCCGGAACCAGCGGCGCGAACGGGATCTGGAAGCCGGGGACGGCGGTGATGGACAGCGCGCCCTGGGTGGTGCCGTGGTAGGCCACCGACCGGCTGATCACCTTGGTCTTGTTCGGCTTTCCGGTCAGCTTGAAGTACTGCTTGGCCACCTTCCACGCCGTCTCGACGCTTTCGCTGCCCCCGGTGGAGAAGAACACCTTGTTCAGATCGCCCGGGGCCAGCGCGGCCAGCCGGTCGGCCAGTTCGATGGCCGGTGGGGTCGCGTACGACCACACCGGGAAGTACGGCAGCTTGCGGGTCTGCGCGTCGGCGGCGGCGGCTATCTCGTCCCGGCCGTAGCCGGCCTGCACCACGAACAACGCCGACAGGGCGTCCAGGTACTTGCGGCCGTTGGTGTCCCACAGGTACGCACCGTCGCCCCGCTCCATGACCGGCACCGGCCGGTCGGCGAAGGTGCCCATCCGGGTGAAGTGCATCCACAGGTGGTCGGCGGCACCGCTCGCGTCGACGGCGGGTTCGATCAGGGCGGTCATCGGCCGGGCTCCTCGTCGATCGGTTGCATTGTCACTGATTCTGCGGGAAGCCCAGATTGATCCCGCCGTGGCTGGGATCCAGCCAGCGGGAGGTGACGACCTTGCCACGGGTGAAGAAATGCACGCCCTCGGTGCCGTGCGCGTGGGTGTCGCCGAACAGCGAATCCTTCCAGCCGCCGAAGCTGAACGAGGCCACCGGCACCGGGATCGGCACGTTGATGCCGACCATGCCGACCTGCACCTCGTTCTGGAAGCGGCGGGCGGCGCCGCCGTCGTTGGTGAAGATCGCGGTGCCGTTGCCGTACGGGTTGTCGTTGACCAGATCCAGGGCCTGGTCGTAGCTCTCGACCCGGACGACGGACAGCACGGGACCGAAGATCTCGTCGGTGTAGCAGGACATGTCGGTGGTGACGTGGTCCAGCAGGGTCGGGCCCAGCCAGAACCCGCCATCGGCACGGTCCGCGCCGCCGGCCGCAATCTCCCGGCCGTCGACCACCACCGCCGCCCCCGCGGCCGCGGCGGCGTCGATGTAGCCGGCCACCCGGTCCCGGTGTGCGGCGGTGACCAGCGGTCCCATGTCGCACCCGCGGGTGCCGTCGCCGGTCCGGATCGTCCGGGCCCGCTCGGCGACCTTGGCGACCAGCTCGTCCGCGATGTCGCCGACGGCGACGGCGGCCGAGATCGCCATGCACCGCTCGCCGGCCGAGCCGAAGCCGGCATTGACCAGCGCGTCGGCGGCCAGGTCCAGATCGGCGTCGGGCAGCACGATCGCGTGGTTCTTCGCTCCGCCGAGGGCCTGCACCCGTTTGCCGCTCGCGGTGCCGGTGGCGTAGACGTACCGGGCGATGGGGGTGGAGCCGACGAACGAGATCGCCTTGACCACCGGGTGGGTCAGCAGCGCGTCGACCGCCTGCTTGTCCCCCTGCAGGACGTTGAACACGCCGCCGGGCAAGCCGGCCTCGGCCCACAGCTCGGCCATCCACAACGCCGCGGACGGGTCCTTCTCGCTCGGCTTGAGCACGACGGTGTTGCCGGCGGCGATGGCGATCGGGAAGAACCACATCGGCACCATGGCCGGGAAGTTGAACGGGGAGATGATCGCGACGACGCCGAGCGGCTGCCGCACCGAGTGAACGTCGACGCCGGTGGAGGCGTTCTCGCTGGCCGAACCCTTCAGCAGATGGCTGATGCCGCAGGCGAACTCGACGACCTCCTGACCGCGGCCGACCTCGCCGAGCGCGTCGGCCAGCACCTTGCCGTGCTCGCCGGTGATGATGGCGGCCAGTTCCCCCTTGCGCGCCTCCAGCAGCTCGCGGAAGCGGAACAGGACCTTGGTGCGCGTGGCCAGCGAGGCGTCCCGCCAGGCCGGGAAGGCCGCGGCGGCGGCGTCGATCACGGCCCGGGCGTCCTCGACGGTGGCCAAAGCGACCCGGCCGGTGACCTGGCCGGTGGCCGGGTTGGTGACCGGCGCGGTGGCGGCGCTGCTGCCGGGGAACGGCTTGTTGTCCGACCAGTGGGTGATGAGCGGTTGGGCAGGAGCGACCACGGGATGGGACCTCGCAACTGGGGAGACGACTCGACCACCCTCACCGTGCCAGATCCGTCGAGTTCAGGCTGTCAAATCAACCGACCAATTCTTTACACTGTGTCGGTGATTCCCACGGTGCGCGAGGTGCTCGACCTTCCCGTCGTGGCCGCCGGCGCACCCCGCGTGATCGGCGGGGCCGCCTATCTGGATCGCCGGGTCCGCTGGGTGCACCTGAGCGATACCGCCGACCTGACCGGACTCCTCCAGGGTGGCGAGTTGGTGATGAGCACCGGGCTCACGCTGGCCGGGAGCCCCGACCAGGTGGGGACCTACCTGCGCATGCTCGCCGAGCTCCGGGTGAGCGCGCTGATCGTCGAACTCGGCCTGCACGTCATCGAGATGCCCTCGTGCGTCGCCGATCTGGCCGACGAGCTGACGCTGCCGGTGATCGCGCTCGACCGGCCGATCCGGTTCGTCGACGTCACCGAACTGGTGCACCGGATGATCATTGCCGACCGGTACGACGAACTGCAGTTCGCCCGGGCCGTGCACGAGGCGTTCACCTCGCTGAACATCGGCCGCGCGTCGCCGACCGACATCGTCACCAAGGCGTCCGAGATCCTGCACGCACCGGTCGTTCTCGAGGATCTGAACCGGCATGTGCTGGCCTTCTGCCGGGCCGGCGCCGCGGCCGCGGACCTGCTGGACGGCTGGGCCGACCGCTCCCGCCGTCACGGCGGCGCGGCCGAGGTCGAGTGGTCGACTGCCCCGGTCGGTGTCGGGGTCGAGCAGTGGGGCCGGCTGGTGCTGCCCGGGCACGCCGGCGAATCCGGTCCGGCCCGCATGGTTCTGGAGCGTGCCGCCCAGTCCCTGCAACTGCAGCGGATGATCGAACAGGACCGGGACGCGCTGCTGGTGCAGGCGTTGGGCGGGTTGCTGGACGACCTGGTCAGCGGCCGGATCACCGACGAGGCCGACGCGCTGGCCCGCGCCGGTGCACTGGGCCTGGCCGTCAGCGCCCGGTACATCCCGCTGGTGATCAAGGTCCCGCGCGCCCCGGGCGGGGACGCGATCAGCCACGGCGCCACCGACCGGCGGGTGCTCGTCGCCGCTCGGCAGGCGGTGACGTCGGCCGGGCTGACCGCGCTCGGGTCCATCCGCCGGGAGGGCACCATCGCCCTGATCGTGACCTGCCCGTACCCGACCGCGGTCGGCGGATCCCTGGACGCGGTCTGTGCCGGGCTGGCCGATCGGCTGGCCGGACGCGGGATCGGCGACTGGGCGGCCGGCACGGCGCCGGCCTCGCCCGGCCTGATCAGGGCCGCCGCCGGCCTGGTCGAGGCCGAGCACGTCGCCGAGGTCGGCACCACCATGGCCGGCCGGCAACGCCTGTTCCGGTCCGCCGACGTCCGGCTGCGTGGACTGTTCGCCCTGCTGCGCCACGACCACCGGGTGCAGGCATTCGCCGAGACCGAACTCGGCCCGCTGCTCGACCACGACGCCCGGACCGGCGACAACCTGATGGCCATCCTGCGGGCCTACCTGGCCGCCGGTGGGTCGAAGTCCGACACCGCGCGGACCACCGGCCTGTCCCGGCCGACGCTGTACGCCCGGCTGGGCGTGATCGAGCGCATCCTCGGCGTCCCGTTGGAGCCGGTCGAGTCCCGCACGTCCCTGCACGCGGCCCTGATGATCGTGGACGCGGACGGTGCGGACGCCGGGGCGGTCACCCGGGTCCGGTGACGACGTGGCTCATCCGGTCGGCCGGACGCTCGGCCGGGCCGCGTAGTAGCGGCCGAGGAACTCGGCGCGGAACTCGGCGAACGTCCCGTCGTCGATACTGGTCCGGATCCGGTCGACCAGCCGCACCACGAACCGCTCGTTGTGAATGGTGGCCAGGGTCGCCGACAGCATCTCCTTGGCCCGGAACAGGTGGTGCAGGTAGGCGCGGGTGTAATGCGCGCAGGTGTAGCAGTCGCAGCACTCGTCCAGCGGCCCGTAATCCCGCCTGAACCGGGCGTTGGTGATGTTGATCCGGCCGTCCTCGATGTAGAGCGAGCCGTTGCGGGCGACCCGGGACGGGGAGACGCAGTCGAACGTGTCGGCGCCGTTCTCGATGGCGGTGAACATGTCGTCGGGCTCGCTGATTCCCAGCAGGTGCCGGGGCAGCTCGTCGGGCAGTTCCTCGCACACCCAGCGGACGATGGTGCCGAGGTTCTCCTTCTCCAGCGCGCCGCCGATACCGAACCCGTCGAAGCCCAAAGTCAACAGGTCGCGGGTGGCCTGCCGGCGCAGGTCCTCGTACTGCGCGCCCTGCACCACGCCGAACAGCGCCTGGTACGGCTTGCCGGCCCGTTCCGCGGTCAGCCGGCGGTGCTCGGCCACGCAGCGGGCCGCCCACGCGTGGGTGCGGGCCACCGACCGTTCCTGGTAGCCGCGGGTGTTCATCAGCGTGGTGCATTCGTCGAAGGCGAAGATGATGTCGGCGCCCAACCGGTGCTGGATCCCCATCGAGATCTCCGGCGAGAACCGGTGCATCGAGCCGTCCAGGTGCGACTTGAACGTCACCCCGTCGTCGTCGACGGTGGCCAGCCGGTTCTTGCCGGGGGCGATGACGTCGTCGGACTGCAGGCCCGCGGTGTTCATGGCGAGCACCTTCTTGAAGCCGACGCCCAGCGACATCACCTGGAAGCCGCCGGAATCGGTGAACGTCGGGCCGGGCCAGTTCATGAACGCGCCGAGACCGCCGATCTCGTCGACGATGTCCGGACCGGGCTGCAGGTACAGGTGGTAGGCGTTGGCGAGCACCGCCTGCGCGCCCAGCTGGGCGACCGATTCGGGCAGCAGTGATTTCACCGTCGCCTTGGTGCCGACAGCGACGAACGCCGGGGTCCGGATGGCGCCGTGCGGCGTGCTGATGACGCCGGTGCGCCCCTGGCGGCCGGGCAGCCGCGTGCCGACCTCGAACCCGAATCCTGACCCCGACCGCGTGCTCACCTCTGGATCCAACCAGTCGATTCCCTCCGCGGTCTCGTAACCGGTTATAGTGGTTTCATGATGTCAGACGGGATCGTCCTCACCCCACGGGACGGGGCGAGCTGGCGGTTCGACCCCGGGGCGCTGTTCCTCGAGTTCCTGCTCACCGGCGGACCGGACGACCTGGCGGTCTGGGATCGTCTCCACGAGCCCGCCGACCTGCGGGATTGGGTGGGTGCCAGCCGGTTGGCGCTGGCCGGCGGCGACGTTACGGCGGACGATGCCGATCTCGAGCCGGCCCGCGGCCTGCGCGACGCCCTGTGGCGGGCGACCCGGGCGGCGATCGCCGGGACTCCGGCCGGCGAGACCGACCGGGCGACGATCGAGCTCGCGGCCGCCGCAGCGCCCCTGGCGCCCACCTGGGACGGCTGGCGGACCCCGGCGGCCGCGTCCGCCGTGCTGTCCACCGTCGCCCGGGACGGCCTCGCGGTGCTGGCCGGGCCGGCCGCGGCGCGGATCCGCGAGTGCGCCGCCGACGACTGCCGGCTGGTCTTCCTGGACACGTCCCGTCCCGGCGCCCGGCGTTGGTGTTCGATGCAGCGCTGCGGCAACCGGCACAAGGTCCGGGACCACCGATCCCGCCATCTGGAGGAGCAATGAGCGAGCGCCAGCGAGCGAATCATCGACGCTCTCGTCGGTCCGGCCGAGCCGGTAGGGCCGAGCTTGCGAGGCGTTCCGGGAGGGTGGGCCGATGAGCGAGCGCCAGCGAGCGAATCATCGACGCTCTCGTCGGTCCGGCCGAGCCGGTAGGGCCGAGCTTGCGAGGCGTTCCGGGAGGGTGGGCCGATGAGCACAACCCCCGTCGGCCTGACCCGGGACGCCGGCTTCGAGATCGGCGTCTCCCGCACCGTTGATCTGCCACCCGACCAGGTCTGGCGCAGCCTGGTCAGCGATGACGGGGTGGCGACCTGGCTCGGGGCCGGCGTGCGACTGCCCGATCCGGCCGCCGCCAAGGGCACCCGCTACCGCACCACCGACGGCACCCGCGGCGAGATCCGCAGCCTGCACCCGACCGGCCGGCTCCGGCTGACCTGGCAACCACCGGACTGGGACCACGAGTCGACCGTTCAGGTCACCGTCTCGGTGCGCGGCGGGCGCACGGTGATCCGGTTCCACCAGGAACGGCTTTCCGACCCGGCCGAACGCGCCCGGCAGCGCGAACACTGGCGGGCGGTGCTGGACGCGGTGGTCGACCGCCTCGGGTGATCGAACGATCGGCCGCCCGTATCTGACCCCGTGGTCCGCGCCTCCGAAGGACATGACCGAACCTGACGCCCACCATTCCGCGGCCTGGCGCGGGGCGGTGCCCCCCGATCGCCGGTTTGTCCGGCGGGCCCACGGCCTGCGGATCTACGCGATGCTGGTGGGCGTCGCGGTGTTGTCCGGCCGGGTGACGATCCGGGCGAAACCACGCCGCTGACCGGCTCGCCGACCCCGGACCCGTCAGCCGGCGGCGGACCGGAACAGCTCGATCGCCCGCTGCCGCACCGGCGCCGACTCCGGGTGCACCCAGAACGCCAGGTGGGTGCCGGTGGCCAGCTCGACGAGCTCGGCGCCCGGGATCTGCTCGGCGGCGAACCCGCTGTAGTCGGGCAGCACGTCGGTGTCGGCGGTGCCCTGAACGAGGAGGCACGGCCCGCCGATCCGGTCCAGCTCCAACGACTCGATCGCCCCGAACTGGGCCATGTCGTTGTCGAAGCCCGCCTTGCGCGGACCGGTGTGGTTGGCGGCCACGGCCAGATCGAGGGTGAACTGTTCCCGCTCGGGGTCGGCCATGACGTGCGCGACCCGCTCCGCGAGCTGGTCCTTGGTCAGGTCGCCCTCCGACGCGATCGTCGCTTCGACCAGCTTCTCCGGGGTGTGCCTGGCCATCAGCTGCAGCATCCGCCGGCCGAAGCCGGTGTCCATGATCAGCTTGTCGGCGCCCTTCTCACCGGCGAACACATACCGCCGGCTGACCGCGGCGCAGGCGACGACGGCGGTCACCCGGTCGGGGTGCCGCACCGCGAACCGGTAGGATGACGGCCCGCCACCCGACCAGCAGAGCACCCCCGCCCGGTCGATGCCGAGCGCGTCGAGCAGCGCCGCGTACAGGTCGGCCTGCCCGTCGATCGTCGTTCCCGAACTCAGCGGTGTGTCGAAGTACCCGGGTCGATCCGGCACGACTGCCCGCAGCCCGTCCGCGACCAGGAAGCGGGCCATCGCCAGGCCGGCGTCGTGGCCACCGGGTGAGCCGTGCACGACCAGGACCGGCGGTCCCTCGCCGACCACGGCGCAGTCCACGTCGCCGGCGGCGGTTCGCACCGTCCGGACCGCGGGCTCCTCGGACCTCTCCGTCGACGCCATCCGTCATCCCCTCGTCGCTCACACGCTGCGCGACATCCCATCACGCTGCGCTGTGTTCCGCTGGCCGGCGCGTGCGGCTCGCAGGCACCGACGCCGGAATGATCGGCCGGTCGAGGCGGCAGGATGGACCCGGCACGCGCCCGCCCGGGCGGGCTGCCCGTCGAACGAGAGGACCCACGCGTGTCCGAGCAGCGGCAGCCGCCGGCCTCGAGGGCCGGCGCAACGGCCGGGCTGGTCCTGCTCGCGCTGAACCTGCGCGGACCGCTGGTCGCGGTGTCCGCGGTGGCGGTCGACCTGCAGACCGACCTCGGGATGACCGCGGGCACCGTCGGGCTGCTGACCAGCCTGCCCGTGCTGTGCTTCGGGCTGGCGTCGCCGGCGGCGTCCGGCCTGATCGGCCGGCTGGGCATCGAACTGTCCGTGCTGGCCACCCTGCTGGTGATCTTCGTCGGCATCCTGGTGCGCTCGGCCGGCGCGGTGCCGGCCGCGTTCGTCGGCACCCTGCTGATCGGGCTGGCCATCACGGTCGGCAACCTGCTCGGCCCGTTGATCGTCGGCCGCGACTTCCGGTCCCGGGCCGCGGTGATGACGGGCACCTACACCGCCGCGCTCAACGTCGGCTCGATGCTGGTGCTGGCGTTCAGCGGCCCGCTGGCCGCCGCGTTCGGCTGGCAGGTCGCGCTGGCCGCCGCCGCCGTGGTCCCGGTGCTGGGCGCGGCGGTGTGGGGACCGCTGGCGGCCCGCGCCCGCCGTGGCCCGGTCCCGCCGGCCCACCCCCACGTCCGGCCGGCCGGCGAGCCCGCCGAGCCCCGCACCTCGGTGTTCCGCCGGCCGTCCACCTGGCTGCTCACCGGCGCGTTCGCCGGGCAGGCGTACGCCTACTACGGGCTGACCGCCTGGTTGCCCACGGTGCTGGTCGACCAGCAGGGGATGTCCCGCGGTGCGGCCGGCGCGGCGTCCTCGATCTTCCAGGTCGCCGCCCTGGTGGGGGCGTTCGGCGCCCCGGTGATCATCAACCGGCTGGGCGGACCGTTGGTGTCGTTCCTGGTCAACGGTGTGCTGTGGGCGGCGCTGCCGCTCGGCCTGTTGCTGGCGCCCGACCTGTGGGCGGTGTGGAGCGCCGCCAGCGGCGTCGCGCAGGGCGGCGGCTTCGTCACGATCTTCACGGTCGTCGTGTGGCGGGCCCGGACCCTGCGGGAGAACCGGCAGCTCTCCTCGATCGTGCAGACCGGCGGCTACTGCGTGGCGGCCATCGGCCCGACCCTGCTCGGCGCCCTGCACGACTCGACCGGCGTCTGGACCGCGTCGTTGCTCACGGCGTTCGCCGGGACCCTGGTGCTGACCCTGTTGGGCGCGGCGGCAGCCGTCGGCGCCCGCCCGATCAGCCGTTGACCAGCGCCCGGGTCACCCAGTCCATCTGCTCGAACGCGCCGGTGACCAGGCGGCTCATCAACGTCAGCAGCAGGTCGGGGGCGGCAGAGGTCAGTTCGGCGATCGCCGCGGCCGGCAGCACCATCGCCTCGACCTCGCCGCGGGCCGTGGCGTCGATGTCGTACTCGCGACCGGCCACCGCGTAGGCGACGCCGAACGTGGTCCCGGCGGTGAACATCGACAGGTGGTGCCGGACGCCCGCCTGGTCGTCGACGCTGACCTCGACCGGTCCGGCGACGATGAGGAAAAGGCCCTGGGCCGGGTCACCGCTGCGGACGACGGCGTCGCCGTCGGTGTAGGTGCGGCGCTCCAACCGCGGCCGGATCAGCTCCAGCCGGTCGGCGGGCAGGTCCCGGAGCAACGGGTGATCCTCGATCGGCATGACGCCGGGGTGCTCGGCGGGCCCGGTGTGCCGGGCCAGCAGGACGTCCTCGGCATAGGCCACCGCCTCGTTGATGTCGGTGAAGTGCCGGACCCGTTTGGCCGGGTCGGGATCCAGCTGGACGACCGCGCCGGTCGGGTCGACCAGGACGGCCTCGACGCCGTAGGCCCGCAGCTCCTCGCGGATCTCGACCATCATCCGGCGGGTGACGGCGGCGGTCTCGTCGACCCCACGGACGTCCAGCACCAGCACATCCAGGTCGTCGGCCTCCCCGGTGAGCCGGCGGATGACCGATTCGGCGCCGGCGAACAGCAGGTCCCCGTGCAGCTCGTAGACCCGGGCCCGGCGGCCGACCAGAAGCAGCAGCTCGTGCTCGGCCGGGGAGCGCCGGCGCCGGCTGGGCCGGTCGACCACGTCGTAGGACGCCCGGACCGCGGACCGGGCGGCCCGGCTGACGTGCAGGAAGTGCAGTTCCAGGTCCTTGGACAGGCGCCGGCAGGCGGCGACGCCACGCACGCTGTTGCCGTGCGAATCCAGCCGCGGCGAGAACACGGCCAGGCCCAGCTGGCCGGGCAGCACGGCCAGGATGCCGCCGCCGACCCCGCTCTTGGCCGGCAGGCCGACCTCGGTGACCCAGTCACCGGCGGCGTTGTACATGCCGCAGGTCGTCATCACCGACAGCACCCGCTGGTTGGTCGCCGCGTCCAGCACCCGGTCGCCGGTCAACGGGTGCACGCCGCTGTCGGCCAGGGTGGCGGCCATCAGGCTCAGGTCGCGGCAGTCGACCTCGATGCTGCACTGGCGGAAGTAGACGCCCAGCGTGGTGTTCGGGTCCTCCTCGAGGATCCCGTACTCGCGCAGCAGGTAGCCGATGGCCCGGTTGCGGTTCCCGGTCCGGTCCTCGGACTCGTACATCTCACGGTCGAGGGTCAGCTCGCGCCCGGCGAACCGGGAGTAGAACTGCCGGATCCGTTCGAACCGTTCGTCGACGCCGTCGCCGAGCACCAGGGAGGCGGAGGTGATCGCGCCGGCGTTGATCATCGGGTTGCGGGGCCGCTCGGTGACCGGGTCGAGGCTGATCTCGTTGAACGGCTCGCCCGACGGCTCGACGTCGACCTTCGTGGCGACCGCGCCCAGGCCGCGGTCGGTCAACGCCAGGGCGTACGTGAAGGGCTTCGAGATCGACTGAATGGCAAACCGTTTGCGGCTGTCGCCGGCCTCGTAGACGTAGCCGTCGCTGGTGGCCAGGCAGATCGCGAACGAGTCCGGGTCGACCACCGCCAGCTCGGGGATGTAGTCGGCGACCGATCCGGCCCGCTCCCCGGTCAGGTCCCGGTAGAGCCCGTCGACGTAGTCCTGGACCAGCGATTTCATGTGGTGCTCCCTCTGTCCGCCGCCGTTGTCCGCCACCCGCCCGGCCGGCCGGCCGTTCGCGCCCTCGGGCCCCCGGACCCCCCGGACCCCGCCCTTCGAGTTGATCATGGCAATCTCTGTTGCGCCGCCGGCGTGTCGTCGGCGTGTCGCGCAGAGAACGCCATGATCAACTCGAAGAGGCGGCGGCGGTGGTGACGGCAGATGCCCAGCCGGCCAGCCGGCGGCGGCTGGTGAACCGCCGGTGCTCGCCAGTGATCGGGTCGTCGAACTCGATGCTCTTGGCCAGCAGCTGCAGCGGGTCGGAGTAATCCTGCCGGTCGGTGTCGAGCAGCGTCGGGTAGAAGTTGTCGCCGACGATCGGCAGGCCGAGCGAGTTCATGTGCAGGCGCAGCTGGTGCACCTTGCCGGTGGCCGGGTGCAGCCCGTACAGGCCCCGGTCGTGGTCCGCATGGCGGTGCACGGCGAGCAGCTCGATCCGCGTGAACGCGTTCGGCTCCCCCGGAACCTGTTGCGCGGTCGGCGTTCCCCGGTATTTCACGATCCGCGATTCGACCGTCGCCGGCATGCTCACGTCGGGCCGGTAGGGGGCGACGGCCTCGTAGTACTTGGTGACCTTCCTTTGGGCGAACATGGTCTGGTAGGCGCCGCGATTGGCCGGCCGCAGGCTGAAGATCAGCACTCCGGCGGTGACCCGGTCGAGCCGGTGGATCGGGCTGAGGTCGGGCAGGTCCAGTTGCCGCCGCAGCCGGACCAGCGCCGACTCGACCACATGCAGCCCGCGGGGCATGGTGGCCAGGAAGTGCGGCTTGTCGACCACGAGCAGATCGTCGTCCCGGTGCAGGATCTCGATCTCGAACGGCACCCGCGGCTCGGGCGCCGGGTCGCGGTACATGAACACCCACTGCTGCCCCGCGAACGGCGTGGCCGGGTTGATCACCCCGCCGTCACCGTCGACGACCTCACCGGCCTCGACCTTCTCCCGCACCCGGTCGGCGTCCCCGGCGAACCGGTCGAGCAGGTATTCCAGGACGGTCGGCGGGCCCTCGTCGGGCAGCCGGATCCGGCTCGGATTCAGCCCGTCCCGGACCGGCAGCGGAGCGCGACGCACACGTCCACCATATCGGCCGCTACAAGAATTGTGGCACTACAGACTCTCGAGGCAACTCCGTCGGGCTGGCGGCGGCCTGGGCATCGGTCGCGGCCGCGACTGCCAACTTACGAGGGTGACCGTCGCTCGACACAATTGTATTCCGCGGCTTGACGGTTCGACCGCGACGACCACTAGATCATGAAGTGATGTTGCATGGCCGGGTGAGCGGATGTCGAGGGCCGTGCAACACCGGCTGAATAGGAGGGCTTCAATGTCGATCCTCAGGCGAAGTGTGTCGCTGGGCGGCTCGGCCGATCGGGAGGCACGCCCATGACCCCGCGTCGCGAGAAGTCGCGTCATCACCCCAGGAGACTGGGAATTCATCGTCAGACAGCAATAGCCCGGAAGGACGCTGCCGCGCCAACCCGTAGCCCGGCTAACTACTGCGTTTGATGGCGGTTGCCAATGCGGCGACCGTCAGACCACCCAGAATCCACGCAAAAGCTTGCAGCGCAATGGACGCCAAGACGATGATGCTGCCCAGCCCGCTTGCTGTATCGATGATGCACGATCCTTGTCCGACATTCGAGATCAGGGGTATGGTGATTCTCACGACCAATCCGGCGGCCTCACCTACGGTGCAATGACCGGGTTGCTGACCTGTTTGCGGGTCTCCCGGGCGATAGGCCACCGGCAGGCTCGTCCCAACCGGATCACTCGCTGAGCCAGGGACTGTCGGGGCATTCGCAGGAATGCTAGCCGCGACTGCAACCAAACACGTCGAGATGGCCAGTACAATCAGCAACCAGACCAGGGCCCGCCGGGAACGGTACCCGTATCCCAATGTGATCTTCCAGATCAGCAGTCCCAACCGCGAGAGCCACAACGATGCACGGTGCCACGCGCTTGCCTCTTTCCGACGCAAAGCGGCCCGACGATGATCCTGCTGCGCCATCATGATCATGCCAGCCTCGCGATCGTATCCGGCGACTCGGTGCACCGCTGCCAATTGTTGATAGGCTTGAGGCTGATATCTTGGCGTGTGGAATCGCACTAGTCTCAACCAAGCATCCAACAAAGCCGTTGCGGAATCTTCTTGTTCAGAACTAGGTCTCGCACGATAGACGCAGTTTTCGAGCGAGATTCTTCTCCGTCGTCTTGCCGATTCCTTAGTGGGTTCCGGTTGCGCTCTGCGGCCACTTTTAAGCTTATCACCGCTGAGCTCGATCTTCAGGTGGTCGATCGACGATCCGTCCAGGATCAGCCCGCAAAGGGCTTCGCCGTCCGGTGATTCAGGCAGGAGTGCCGGGATTCCGCTCATATCGACAATGACACGGCCTCCTGCCCGCATTCCACGCATGCTGACGACGCCAGCCGCAACAAACCCACCATCCAAGAACAAATCACTGTCGACGCGCAATCGATTCGCCTGCACGCTGAGGCCCGACTTGTCGGTGCCGTCGATCCGCGCTTCGGTCATTTCCAACGTCCCTTTGACGTGCGACCCCAGGAGACGGATGCATCCGGCCGCCGTGAACCCGCGATCCAGGAATGCACTGCGCTCAACTGCGAGATCATCGCCGTCGAGGCTACAGCCGTTCTCGTTCTTCGAGTTCAGCCGGGTCCCACGAAGTATCAGTTGACCGCCTACGTAGCCGCCCAGAAGTCGTATGCCGCCGGCGGCAACAAACCGATCTCCTAGTACGAGGTCCCCGCTCACGCGGACACCTGTCCCGTCAAGGCTATTTCCCTTGGAATCCCTGCCGGTCAGTCTGACCCCGGTCAGATCCATCGCCCCCGCAATTTCGGCTCCAGACATGTCGACAGTTCCTATTGTCGAACCCGTCAGATCAAGACCTTGGTCCAGTTTCGCGCCTGCGATTCGCAGTCCCGGAATTCTGCACGAGGTGAAGCTAATGGCAAAGGGAATTGACGCGTTTTCGAGATCGATAATACCCGCAACCAATGCGTTTCGCACCCGTAAACCATGCGGATCGATACCTGAAGGGGGCGTTGGCGGCGAACCAACAACAGGCGATCTCTCGATGACAGCGGCCCGAATGGCGTTCGGAGATATGGCTCTTCCGTCGAGGTCGACAATGCCACTCCCGGTCAGGCCATTTCGGAGGAGTTCGAGATCGTTCGCGATCTCGGTGCCGGAGCCGTGCGCGGCCGCGAGGTTCACGCTACGAAGTCTCCCAGGCTGCGGATCGGAACGCGAGCTCTAATTTGGACACCGCAATGTGATCGGTGATCGAATGTTGCGCCGGCATCCGGTCGACGCCTCGCCGTAGACGACTCCGTCCAGACCAGGCAGACGACTCGGATGCAAAGCCCTCAAGGGTCTTCCGGGTGGCCCAAACTTCCGTTCCAGCTGGAATTCTTGATCGTGATCATGGGGCATCCAGGTCAGTGACGGTCAGGACCGAGGAACTACCAACCGCGGGCGGAGCCAGGGTGATCCAGGGCCGGCTCCGTACGCCTGCTCCGGTTCGCGGCCTGGACCATTCACCAAGGGACACGGACAGTGGCATCCGGCCGATGATCAGCCATGTATTGATGAACTCGTCCCAGCCCGGCTGGCGGCCTTATCCCGCGGTTCGACAAGATATGGCGGGTCACACGCGCGACACCCCGGGCGACTACCGTTCGGACATGTCACCCGATGCCGTCCGCCGTCCGACGCCGCCGGCCGAGATCCGTGACGGTGTGGAGCTGACCAACCTGGACGTGCCGCTGGCCGACGGCGACGAGACCAAACGGGAGCTCGTCGACTACCTGGATGCGGTGGCCGACCGGATCGTTCCGGTGCTGACGGGGCGGCCGCTGTCGGTGGTCCGGGTGCGACCCGGACAGCCCCCGTTCATGCAGAAGAACCTGCCCAAATACACGCCGGAGTGGGTGCGCACGACGAACGTGTGGGCGTACGCGTCGCACCGGGAGATCCGGTACGCCCTGGGTGACGACCGGCGGACGCTGCTGTGGTTCGCCAATCAGCGGGCCGTCGAATACCACGTGACGCTGCTTCCCGCCGGCGCAGTGCATCCGAATTTCGTCGTCCTCGACCTGGATCCGCCGCCCGGGTCGGGGTTCGACGTCGTCGTCGCCACCGCGCATCTGGTTCGGGCCGCGCTGGACGAGTTGGGCCTGGCCGGTGCGGTGAAAACCAGCGGATCGAAGGGCGTGCACATCTTCGTGCCGCTGGTGGACGGGGTCGAGCCGGAGGCGGCGGCCGCCGCGACACGGGCGATCGCCGCCCGGGCGGCCCGGCTGGATCCCGAGGTCGCGACCACCGCCTACATCGTCGAGGACCGGCAGGGAAAGGTGTTCATCGACGCGACCCGGTCCGGCGGAGCCACGGTCGTCGCCGCCTACAGCCCGCGGCTGCGGCCGGGACTTCCGGTGTCGTTCCCGCTCCCCTGGTCCGACCTGGACCGCGCGCAGCCGGCGGACTTCACCATCCGGAATGCGGCTGGTCTGCTGGGTGATGCGGACCCGTGGGCGGAGCTGATGCCGGCGCGACAGGCCCTGCCGGATGCCCTGGTCGAGGAGGGCCGAGCCATCCCCGTCGCCCGGGTCGCGGCCATGCACGAGGGCAAGCGTCGCGCCCGCGCCCGCCGCGCCGAGGCCACCACCGGAAGCACCGATCCGGGCACCGGCACCGATCCGAATCCCGGGACCGATCCGAATCCCGGGACCCATCCGGAACCCGGGACCGATCCCAGCTGACCGCCCCGGTCGTCACCGGCGCCACCCGCGCGGATCAACAACGCCGGCGCGGCTGAACTCGCACCGAATGGGACGGGTGCGTCAGGAGTCGACGAGATGAGCCGCGCGGGGTCCATCTCGTGGCCGCGCGTGGCTCAACGGTGGGTCAACGCCTCGCGACGCGGGTCAACGCTTCCGGCCGAAGATCAGGTAGCCGACGGGGCCGAAGGGCTGCACGAAGAACGCGATCCGCCAGAGCCAGCGCGGCCCGTTCACCTGAGCATCGGTCCGGCCGTGCAGGTCACGAGCGGCGATGGTGGTGACCACGGCCTCGACGGCTGCCAGGCTGACCACCCCGACCTTGGCCTGGGTGCTGAGTTCGGACCACTTTTTCTTCGCCATGCCGGCGAGTCTATGAATCCGACGGCGTGTTCGTGCGGGGCGGGGCCGGATGCTGCGGCCGGCCGCCCGCTCGTACCGGTTCACGCCGTCGGCCCGCGCCGCCACCGTGCGTGCCGCTTCCTGACTGATGCGACGTTCGTTGGTGTTCATGGTGGCTCCTTGCCTGAATGGAACGCCATTGGCCCGATCTCAGGATCGCCGCCCGGCGTCGGCGGAGCCAGGGTCCAAGGTCCCCCTCGAGGCGCGGGCCACCCGACTCAGGCCGCGGCCGCCTCGCCCGCCGGAGTGACCACCAACCACAGCCCGCCGAACTCGCGCACGTTGTGGCAAGTCACCTCACCCGGGCCCTCGCCGGCGTAGTAGTACAGCGGATGGTTCGCGTAGGTGACCTGGGTGGATCCGTCCGACCGGGTGGTCGTGCCGAGCAGTGCGGCATTGATCCCGCCCGCGGCCACCGGCGATCCGGTGGTCAGTACCGGGGGCCAGGCCGCGGCGCAGTCGCCATAGCAGTCGGGCGTGGTCGTCGTCTCCTTGTCGAACAGGTAGATGGCCTGCCGGTTCCCGTCGAACAGGATGTCCCCGAAGGTGCTCGACGCCGTGGTGATGGACACGCCCGTGGTGGCCGGATCAGTCATGGACCCGGTCATCGGGTCGGCCGCGGATTCGGTCATGGATTCGGCCATCGAGGAGTGCATGTCCTCGGTCATGCTCGAGTGCATATCGTCGGCCGCGGCGCCCGCCGATGGGGCCATCGATTCGGTCATGTGCTCGCTCATCGACGCAGCGGCCATCGATTCGGTCGCCGGCGACGACGCCGCCGGCGCGGACGCCGCCGAGGTGGCGGCCGTGGATCCGGCCCCGCCCGACCCGCCGCAGGCGGCCAGCAGCAGCATCGAACCGATCAGGGGTACCAGCAGTCGTCGCATGACGGTCAACGTAGGCCGCCGCCCATGTCCGCAGCAGCCTCCGCGGCGGTCCGTCACCGGTTGGTCAGCGCCACGTCAGACTTCCGTCATATCCACGATCCTCGCCGCCCGGCCGGACGCCCGGCCCGGCGGCGAACCCGATGGTGGCGCCCCCGGGCCGCCGGCGGATCGGCCGCCGGCGCGCCGCACCGGGCCCCGGGCCCGACCGGGCGGGCGCCGTCCGCCGAGGGCGAACAACGCCCCCGGGCCCGCGCCCGCCGGGCGTAGCGTCGGCGGGGTGACGATCACCGCACCCACCGATCTGCCGCGGACCGTCGGGGAACTGCGCGCCTCGGGCCACCGCCTGCGCAGCGTCCGGCAGGAACTCCGGGAGAATCTGCTGACCGCGTTGCGGGCCGAGCACAATCCCTGGCCCGGCATCGTCGGCTTCGACACCACCGTGCTGCCGCAACTCGAACGCGCCCTGCTGGCCGGTCACGACATCGTCCTGCTCGGCGAACGCGGCCAGGGCAAGACCCGGTTGCTGCGCACCCTGCCGCTGCTGCTGGACGAGTGGACACCCGTCATCGAGGGCTCCGACCTGGGTGAACACCCCTTTGAACCCATTGCGCCGATCTCTGTCAGACGGGCCAGCGACCTCGGCGACGACCTGCCGGTCGGCTGGCGGCACCGATCCCAGCGGTACACCGAGAAGCTGGCCACCCCGGACACGGCGGTCGCCGACCTGATCGGCGACGTCGACCCGGTCAAGGTCGCCGAGGGCCGGTCGCTGGGCGACCCGGAGACCATCCATTACGGCCTGGTGCCCCGCGCGCACCGCGGGATTGTGGCCATCAACGAGCTGCCCGACCTGGCCGAACGCATCCAGGTGTCGCTGCTGAACGTGATGGAGGAACGCGATATCCAGGTCCGCGGCTACACGCTGCGGCTGCCGCTGGACGTGCTGCTCGTCGCCTCGGCCAACCCGGAGGACTACACCAACCGCGGCCGGATCATCACCCCGCTCAAGGACCGGTTCGGCGCGGAGATCCGCACCCACTACCCGCTGGAGCTGGCCGACGAGGTGGCGGTGATCAAGCAGGAGGCGGACCTGGTCGCCGCCGTGCCGGAGCACCTGCTGGAGATCCTGGCCCGGTTCACCCGGCTGCTGCGCGAGTCGTCGGCGATCGACCAGGGATCCGGGGTGTCCGCCCGGTTCTCGGTGGCGGCCGCCGAGACGGTGGCCGGCGCGGCGCTGCGCCGGGCCGCCCTGGTCCGCGAAAACACTGCCACCGCACGGCCGGTCGACCTGCTGTCCGTGCCGTCGGTGCTGCGCGGCAAGCTCGAGTTCGCCGCCGGCGAGGAGGGCCGGGAGGACGAGATCCTCGACCACCTGCTGCGTCGGGCGACCGCAGACACCGCCCGCCGGGCGTTGCGCGGCGTGGATCTGGGCCCGCTGGCCGAAGCGGTGACCGCCGCCCCCGTCCGCACCGGCGACCTGGTGTCGGCCGCGACCGTCGTCGAGTCCCTGCCGTCCGGCCGCGGCCCGAATCGCATCGTCACCGAGGTGGCCAACCGCCTCGGCGTCGTCGGCACCGAGGATCCCGGCCCGATGGCGTCGGCCGCCGAACTCGCCCTGGAACTGCTGTTCCTCACCCGCAAGCTGGCCAAGAGCGCCGACGACGACACCGTCCAGTACGGCTGAGCCATGAGGCGTCGATACTCCTACGGCCCCTACGACGGTGGTCCCGACCCGCTCGCGCCACCGTTCGATCTCCGGGCCGCGATCGACCGGCTCGGCGAGGACGTGCTGGACGGCAGCTCCCCGCGTCAGGCCCTGCGCGAACTGATGCGCCGCGGCCTCGGTGACCGGCGCGGCCTGGACGAACTCAACCGGCAGCTGTGGCAGCGACGGCGAGACCTCCAGCGCAACAACCGGCTCGACGGGACCCTGCAGCAGGTGCGGGAACTGCTCGACCGGGCGTTGGCGGCCGAACGAGAGACGTTGGCGCGGCAGAACTCCGACGACGCCCGGTTCAACGAGTTGCAGCTCGACGCGTTGCCCAGCGACACCGGCGGCGCGGTGCGGGAACTGGAGAGCTACGACTGGCAGTCCCCGGACGGGCGCGCGGCCTACGAACAGATCCGGGACCTGCTCGGCCGGGAAATGCTCGATCAGCGGTTCGCCGGCATGAAGCAGGCCCTGGAGAACGCGACATCGCAGGACGTGCAGGCGATCCGGGAGATGCTGGACGACCTGAACGATCTGCTGCAGGAGCACGCCCGGCTGGCTGACACCACCGAGCAGTTCGCGCAGTTCATGGACAAGCACGGGCACTACTTCCCGGAGAATCCAAGCACCACCGACGAGCTCATCGATGTCCTGGCGGCGAGATCCGCCGCCGCGCAACGGATGATGAATTCGCTGTCGGCCGACCAGCGGGCCGAGCTGGCCGCACTGACCGAGCAGGCGTTCGGCGACCCGCGGCTGGCCCAGTCGCTCTCGCAGCTCGACGCCATGCTGCAGCAGCTGCGGCCGGGTCAGGACTGGGACGGCTCCGGCCGGTTCCGCGGGGACAACCCGATGGGCATGGGTGAGGCCACCCGGGCGTTGGAGGAGTTGGGCCGGCTGGAGTCGCTGGGCGAGCAGCTCGCCCAGGGTTACCCGGGCGCCAGCCTCGACGACATCGACCTGGATCTGCTGGCAGAGGTCCTCGGCGAGCAGGCCCGGGTCGACGCCCGCGCGCTCGCCGAACTGGAACGCGAGCTGCGCGACCAGGGCATCCTGCAGCGGGCCCCCGACGGGTCGCTGCTGCTGTCGCCCAAGGCGTTGCGCCGGTTGGGGCAGACCGCGCTGGCCGACGTCGCCGACCGGATCGGCGGCCGGACCGGCGAGCGGGAGACCCGCCGCTCCGGAGCCGCCGGGGACGCGTCCGGGGCGACCCGGCCGTGGGAGTTCGGCGACACCGAGCCGTGGTCGGTGCCGCGGACGCTGCTCAACGCCCAGCTGCGCCGGGCCGGCGGTGATCCCCGCGCCCTGGACGTGACCGACGTCGAGGTGATCGAGACCGAACGCCGGGTTCGCGCCGCGGTCGCGCTGTGCGTGGACACCTCCTGGTCGATGGTGCAGGAGGGACGGTGGGTGCCGATGAAGCGCACCGCGCTCGCCCTGCACCACCTGATCTCCACCCGCTTCCGCGGCGACGACCTGGCGTTGATTACCTTCGGCCGGCACGCGTCGACCGTCGACCTGGGTGAGCTGGTCGGGCTGGAGGGCGCGTACGTGCAGGGCACGAACCTGCACCATGCGTTGATCCTGGCCGGCCAGCACCTGCGCCGGCACCCGGACGCCACCCCGGTGGTGCTGGTCGTCACCGACGGCGAACCCACCGCCCACCTGGAACCCGATGGCTCGCCGACGTTCTCCTACCCGCCCGCACCGGAGACGGTGCACGCGACGATCGGCGAACTGGACCGGCTGACCGGGCTGCGGGCCGCCGTCACCTTCTTCATCCTCGGTGACGACCCCCGGCTCGCCATGTTCACCGACAAGCTCGCCCGCCGCTGCGGCGGACGCGTGGTCGCCCCCGACCTGGACGGGCTCGGCGCCTCGGTGGTCGCGGACTACCTGCGGCACCGCCGATGATGGCGCCGTGACCGTCACCGACCTCGACCGGCTCGCCGAACTGGAGGCGCTGCGGCGCCCGCTGACCGCCTACGCGTACCGGATGCTGGGCGCGTCCAGCGAGTCCGACGACGCCGCCCAGGAAACGATCCTGCGCGCGCATCGACACCTCGATCGGTTCGACCCGGGCCGGGGATCGTTGCGCACCTGGGTGTTCCGCATCGCCACCAACGTGTGCCTTGACCTGCTGCGCGGTGTCGCGCGGCGGGCGCTGGCCGTCGACCTGGGACCCGCGTCGGTCGACGGTTCGCTCGGTGCGCCGCTGCCCGCGGACCGCTTCGTCGAGCCGATGCCCGGCGCTCGCCTCCTGTCGGCCACCGATCCCGCCGACCTGGTCGTCGAGCGGGAGTCGGTGCGGCTCGCGTTCGTCGCCGCGCTGCAGCACCTGGCGCCGCGGCAGCGGGCCACCCTGATCCTCCGCGACGTCCTGCACTTCTCCGCCGCCGAAACCGCCGCGCTGCTGGACACGTCGGCCGCCGCGGTGAACAGCGCCCTGCAGCGCGCGCGGGAAACCCTCGATCGGCACCGCCCGTCCCCGACCGACCCGTTCGAGCCGGCCGACCCGGCCCAGCGGGAGCTGCTGGACCGGTACGTCGCCGCGTTCGAGGCGCACGACGTGGACGCGCTCACCGCCGTGCTGCGGGACGACGCGACCACCTCGATGCCGCCGTTCGCCTGGTGGATCCAGGGCGGTGCCCGGATCGCCGGGCTGGTGGCGGCCGGCGGCTGCGCGGGGGCGCGGCTGGTTCCGACGGACATCTGCGGGTCGCCCGGGTTCGGCCAGTACCGGCCCGACGACGACGGCGTCCTGCGTCCGTTCGCCCTGGTCCTGGTGCAGCCGCGGGCGGGCCGGATCGGCGACAGCGTGACGTTCCTGGGCAGCGGGTCACGGTTCGCCGAGTTCGAGCTCCCGGAATTCTTGCCGCCGGACCGATGAATTTCTCCGTCGGCGCTCGTACCCGGTGCGACAGCCCAACCGGAAGGATCTCACCATGCTCGACCTGACCGACCCGCTCGCCCGGGCGACCACCGCCGAACGCGAACGCCTCGTGGACCTGTTGACCGACGCCGGCCCCGAGCAATGGGCCGCCGATTCGCTCTGCGCCGGGTGGCGGGTGCGCGAGGTGGTCGCGCACATGACGATGCCCTACCGGCACACCGGCGAGACGGTGATGGCTGGGATCGCCGCGCACGGCGGAGATTTCAACAGCTTCGCGGACGAGCAGGCCCGGCAGGACACGGCCGCCCTGTCGGATGCGGAGCTGCTGGCCAGCCTGCGCGACAACGTCCGGCATCCGTGGCAGCCGCCGGCCGGCGGTCAGGCCGGGGCGCTGAGCCACGACGTCATCCACGGGCTGGACATCACCGAGCCGCTCGGCCTGCCGCGCCCACCGGCCGACCGGATCGGACTGGTGCTGGCCGGCGCCGGGCCTCGCCAACTGGCCTATTTCGGCGTCGACCTGAGCGGCCGCCGGCTCGTCGCGACCGACACCGACCTCGTCCTGGGCGATGGCCCTGTGGTCACCGAACTGCCGGCCGCGGACATCCTGCTGGCCGTCGCCGGGCGCACCGTCCTGGATCCACCGATCCGATGACCGGTGCGCAGACCGGTCGCGGCAGGTCCCCGTGTCCGCGAGCCGTCGCCGGGTGAGGGGATGTCGGGTTCCGATTGCCGGCGCCGCGGACCGCGCCTGCGCTCCGGCCCGGGACCACCAGGGGCTCGATCGGCCTCGAACGACGAGGTCGGCGACCGCGGCCCCTGCGGGCGGCCCGGCGGGACACGGCCCGGTGATGACGGCGACGCGAACGCCGAGCCCTCCCGGAGGAGCTGCTCGGCGTTTCGCTCGGCAGGTCGGGGTCGTCCTGATGATGCCCCCGACCGGCCGGCTCAGGCGGCCACGTCGCGCCCGTGCGCGATCAGCGCCCAGATGACGAACACGTCGAGGGCGATGATCACCAGGCTCCAGACCGGGTAGTACGGCAGCCACATGAAGTTCAGCACCGCGCTCAACGCGGCCATCGCAACACCGACCACCCGCGCCCACACCGCGCCGCGGAGGACGAAGAACCCGGCGACGGCGACGCCGGCGCCCACCACCAGGTGGATCCAGCCCCAGGTGGTGATGTCGAACGAGAAGATCCACTTCTCGCCGGCCACGTAGAACGTGTCATTGAACAGCGCGACAAGGCCCTGCAGCGCCTGGAACGCCCCGACCATGATCATCATGACCGCGGCGAACAACGTCAGCCCGACTGCGAACTCGTTCGGCGGAGAAGCCGAACCATGGGACCTCGTGACCTGGACATTGCTCATCACGGCACTCCCTTCCGAAGCCGTCTGTGCACTCAAGTAGAACCGTAAGCCGTTGGCGTGAAGCGGGTCAGAGTCCAACGACCCGAAATCCCGCGAGGGTCGCCCGGCTCCTGCGGTCCGGACGAACCCGGTCCCACGCCGGGCCGGGACGGCGCCCCCGGCATCACTCGAGGGAGTCCTTCTGCCCACCCCGGCGGGACCAATACAGCTGTTCCCGGCGCAGCCGGCGTCAGATCATGAATGGGCGGCTGAGAAGGTTCCGCTTCCCCGGCCGCCCATAGCCGTAGCTCCGATCGCGGCAGAGGAGTGAGTGACATGCGCACGTTGATCGCGGTGTGGCTCGCCAAGTGGCAGGCAGGCGTCGTCATCAGGTTGCTCGCCCTGGTCGAACGGCTGACCAGGCCGGCGGCGATCGCCGGACGGGGGATGCCGATCGGCGCCAGGATCAACCGGCCGGGACACCATCACACCGTCGAGGAGCACGCCGTTCCCGGTCTGTGGCTGATGACTCCGCGCCTGAGGGCCGGACTCTGGCTGGCCGGTGCGGTGGCCGCTCTCGCGCACGACATGCATCTCGTCGGTGGGCCCGGCCCCGAGGTGGAGATTCGCCAACTGGGGCGCATCGGCAGGCACTGATGGGCGATCGCTTGGATCCGACCCGGCGGACGGTCGAAGGGCTCACCGACCCGGCCGTCCGGCTGCTGCACCTGTCCCGAATCCGGGTCCGGCGCTGCGCGAAATGGCTGGAGTCCACACCCGCCGGCGTGCTGTGGTCACGCATGCTGGAGGTCGAGTTCGTGGACCGATCCGTGGCGCTGGCCGCGAAGCTATTCGTGTCGTTCTTCCCATTGCTGGTGATTACGGCCGCGCTGGCCCGGGACTCCGTCCGCGAAACGATGGTCACGGCGGTGATGGATCGCCTCGGCGTCAGCGGCGGAGCTCTTGACCTGGTCCAGCAGGCGTTCGCGACGCCCGAGGCCACCAGAGCGGCCACCGGCGCGGTCGGGGTGCTGCTGACCGTCGCATTCGCGGTGTCGTTCACGACGGCACTGCAACGGGCCTACCTGCGGGCCTGGCGGCGCCCGTCCGGTGGCGGCCTGCGGAACAAGGGTCGCGGTGCCCTGTGGGTCGGCGGGGCTCTGGTCTATCTCATGACTCTGGCGTTTGCCAGCAGCCTGATCGGCGGGGACATCGGCGCCGTCGGCACCTGGCTGGCCGGCGTCGCCGTCGGGACCCTGCTGTGGTGGTGGACCGCCTGGTTGATGCTGCGCGGCGAGGTTCGGTGGCGGCCCCTGCTTCCGTCCGCACTGTTCACCGCCACGGGAATCTCGCTCTACGCGGTCGTCGCCGACGTGTGGATGCCGCTGACGGTCACCGACAACTTCCGGCAGTTCGGCGCGTTCGGAGTGGCACTGTCGTTCGTCACGTTCTTCACCGGCATGGCGTTCGTCGTCGTGACCGGCGCGGTGCTCGGACCCGTGCTGGCCGAAGCAGACGACCCGCTCGGTCGATGGCTCCGCCACGGTGCCACCACCCCCTTGATGCCGATGGCCGCGCCGCCGCTCCCCGGCCCGCAACGGCCCATGCGCCTGTCGGACGCATTCGGTGGCGATTCGCCCGGCACCACCACGTCGCCGGGTCCGCACGCGGCAGACCCTGGATCGTCGCGCCCATCGTCCCGGCCGCCGCCCGGTGATCGCCCCCGTCAGCTCCTTCTTGACGTCGGATCCAGGGGCAGACAAGCTCGCCGAGCCCGCCCGACCCAACGTCATCCGCGGTGGCGGCGATCTCATCGCCCGCGAGCCACCGCACACCACCGCCGCCGGGCCCGGCGGCCCCGGCCGGGGTCGCCGGCGGCCGGGACACCACCGCCCGGGTCAGGGCATCGAACGGAGCATGGTCAGCACGGACAGCACCCGGCGGTCGTCGTCGGGCGAAGTGGTCAGGGCGAGCTTGAGGAAGATCGCCCGCACATGGGCCTCGACGGTCTTCTTCGACAGGAACAGCGCCTTGCCGATCGCGCCGTTCGAGCGGCCCTCGGCCATCAGGGTGAGCACGTCCCGTTCCCGGCCGGTCAGGCGGTCGAAGCCGCTGACCGCTCCGGACGCCCGGCGCAGCAGTCGGGAGACGATGGTCGGGTCGATCACGCATTCGCCGTCCACCAGCCGGCGTAGTGCGTCGGTGACGACGCCGACGTCGGAAACCCTTTCCTTCAGCAGGTACCCGGCCCGGGCCGGCACCTCGTGCAGCAGTCGGGCGGCGTACTCGGACTCCAGATAACTGGACAGCACCAAGATGGCCACTCCGGGGTGCCGTTCCCGGATCGTCCGGGCGGCGACCAGACCTTCGTCGGTGTGGCTGGGGGGCATCCGGATATCGACGATCACCGCGTCCGGCGGATCCGCCTCGACGGCTTGGAGCAACGCGCGAGCGTCACCGACATCGACCACGACGTCACAGCCGTCGTCGGCCAGCAGACGGGCCAGCCCCTGCCGGAGCAGCGCCGAGTCGTCGGCGATCATCACCCGCACGGCAACTCCGCATGGACCGAGATTCCGGGCGCGGATCGGTCTATCACCAGGGTGCCGCCGAGTGCGCCGGTCCGGTCCTCGACATCGGTGAGCGGTCCGGGATCACCGGTCGCGGCGATGTCCACCACGAGGTTGAGCTCACTGCGGTGGATGCCGACCTCGATCGCACCGGAGCTGGCCATCACCGAGACCAGCCGGTATACAACGGCTTCCGTGGCCACCGGGAACCGGTCGGCCGGGACGGCGCGCACCCGCACCGGGCCGGGGACGTCCTCGGCCAACGCCGCCAGCGCACCGCGGAGGCCGGCCTCGGCGAGGACCGCCGGATAGATGCCGGACGCGACGCGGCGGACGGCGGCGACCACCTCCCGCAGGTCCACCACGACCGATTCGATGAGCCCGGCGTCCGCCGCCGAGGCGGTTGCTCGGGCGAGCCGGAGCGCCAGCATCAACGCGACGAGTCGCTGCTGCGCGCCGTCGTGCAGGTCCCGTTCGAGGCGTCGCCGTTCGGCGTCACCGGATTCGATGATGCGTGCCTGCGACGCCGTGAGCTCGACGACCTGAGCCCGGGCCCGGGCGGCGAGCCGCTCGTTGTCCAGCGGCAGCCGAGCCGCGGACAGGACTTCGGCCACCAGCCGGTGATCCTCGTTCAGCCGCGGCCGGTGGCTCAGCACGGCTAGCGTGTCCCCGTCGACAGCCAGCGCGGTGGTGGCGCGGCCGGAACCTTCCGGCCGCGCCGGCGCGCCGGCGGCGTCCACCCATCGCCCGTCCGCCAGCGGGTAGGCCAGGCCAGGTCCGGCTCGTCGAGTTCGGCCGCCAGCACCGCACGCATGTCGACGGCCGCCGTGCTGCGGCCGAGGTCGAGCGCGTAGCGGGCCATCTTGGACCGCGCCCGACGGAGCCTCAACCCGTCCAGAACCACCCCCAGCGAGAGCAGCAGCAGCGAGATGGCCTGCACCGCAGTCAGGATCAGCGTGGAACGGTCGAGCGGGACGGCGGTCGGGCCGATCGAACGAGCCAGCATCCCTGATTCGGCGAGCAGCAGTGCCGCCGCGGAGCCGAGGATCACCCCCGACCGGCGACGTCCCGCCGGCGACGACTGCACGATTCGGGCGACGCAGATCGCGGCGAGCGCCAGCGTCACCTGGATCGCGGCCACCGCGCCAAGCCGGAACACCGCGGCCGACAGGATCGGGTCCGGGTGGACCATCAGCAGGTTCCTCGGGCACGCGGCGCAGGTGGCGGCCGCCGGGTCCATCAGCAGTGCCGAACCGACCCCGAGCACTCCCACCATCACGACATAGCCGGTGACGACAGCGATCCGGTCGCGCCGCCGCCGGCGCCGGGCACCTCGCCGGCTCGGTCCGCCCGCGCCCGCCGCCGCTCCTGTGCCTATGGTTCGCTCGTTAGCTCGCTCAGGCCGCGAACCCAGCCGGCCGCCCGGAAAGGTCAGCGCGGCCTGCGCCGCCACGACCGGGAAGGCGCCCCCGCCGACAAGCCCCAACGGTGAACGGGACGGCCGAGCCGACCCACGGATCGTTCCAGGCGGTGACGAACCACAGGCAGCCGGTCAGGGCCAGCAACAGACCGAACCTGGTGCCGTCGCGGCGCATCGCCGCGGCACTCCCGACGAGTACCGCGGCGGATCCGGCGCCCACGATCAGCAGGGCTCCGGTCGTGCCGTCGCGCGCGGCAACGGTCAAGGTGATCCCGGCGCAGACGATCCCGAGGACGAGCAGGCCGACCGCGGCCACCTTCACCCTGACCAGCCTGGCGTCGCCGGGCGGCTTCCACATCAGGGCACGCACCTAATTTCGCTCGGCCGATCGGCGGGCACATGCTGATCCGGTTCGGTCCATCGCTGCCTACCGTCCTGTTTGTCCGCAATGATGGCACCCGGAAGGAGCCAGGGCGATGCGACTGAATCGACGAGGATCACCGGTCCGGACAGTGCGGTGGCGGTCGGCGTGCTGCGCGGTCGCCGTTGTCGCCCTGGTGACGCCGCTCGTGGGGTGCGGCGCCACCGACCCGTCTGCCTCCGCCGCGGGCGCGAAGGCCGGCGGCAGGGTGCCGGGCGAGCCGGTGGTGCTGCGGATGCTGAACCCAGCGGGTGAATGGGAGTCGGAGGGGTTCGTCAGGCAGGTCCAGTCGCTCTCGGGCGGTTCGTTGCGCGTCGAGCCGGTCGACCATTGGCACGAGGACACCGAGGCAGCCGCGAGCCGGGAATCGGACTCCATCGATGAGGTGCGCGCCGGCACTGCGCCGCTCGGGCTGACCGCTGTTCGCGCATGGCACGACAAGGGTGTGCCGGCCTTCGACGCGCTCCTCGCCCCCATGCTGATCGACCGTGGCGCGGTCCAGACCGCAGTCCTGCACAGCGACATCGCGTCGGAGATGCTCGACGGCCTCGAGGGTTCTGGATTGACCGGAATCGGGATCCTGCCGGGCCCGTTCCAGCATCCAGTGGGTGTCACCCGCGACCTGCTCGATGTGTCCGACTACCGCGGAGCCTCGATTGCGATCCCGCCCGGCGCCGTTCTGGTGCGCTCGGTCGAGTCGCTCGGTGCGAACCAGACGGCTTCGTTGTTCAGTGGCGCATCGGTGGCCGGCTTCGATGGCTTCGAGCAGCAGTTGACCAGCGTTCAAGGGAACGGCTACGACGATCCAGCCCGATCGGTGACGGTCAACGTCAGCGTTCGCCCGCGACCGTTGGTGCTGTACGGCAATTCAGACGCGCTTGCCGCGCTGAGCGAGGAGAATCGAACCCTGCTGAAGCTGGCTGCTCAAGCGACGATCGACGCCAAGGCGGCGAACGACCTCACCTATGAAACAGAGGATCTGGGAGTCCTCTGCCGACGAGACCAGATTGCGCTGATCGATGCCAGCGCTGGGCAGCTCGACGATCTGCGGTCGGCGTACGAGCCCGTGTATCAATGGCTTCGCG
The DNA here is from genome assembly GCF_044224575.1 of Nakamurella sp. GTDB lineage: Bacteria > Actinomycetota > Actinomycetes > Mycobacteriales > Nakamurellaceae > Nakamurella. The sequence goes on along the minus strand of NZ_JBGAKE010000012.1, from coordinate 70,318 downwards.
AAGACCCAGCGACATCCGGTTTCCTCGACCGGATCCGGCAGATCGCGGACGACACTGCCATCGATCCCGACGATGCCGCACCCGGCTGCCCGGCGGCGTCGACGTCGGCCGTTTCCGCGGGCTCGGCCGCGTCGACGGACACCGGGCCGATCGACGGCACCTACCGCTCGGTCGTCACCGAGGAGCAGGCCGCGGCGGCCGGCGCGGGCGCGGGCGACTGGGGCGAGACCGTGCTGGTCATCGACCACGGACGCTTCGCTCACAACGGCCACAACGATCGGGACTGCACCTGGGCCTACGGGACGGTGACGCTCGACGGCGACACCATGACCTGGAACTACCAGGACGGAGGCGGGCACGGCGCGGCCAACCGGCCGGGCGAGGAACTCGCCTTCCGCTGGTCCCTGTACCGCGAAGGACTGTCCCCGACCAACGCCCCCGGTGCGATCTCACCCATCCCCGAAGGCGGTTCGTGGGACCTCACCCGGACCGGCGACCCCGACCCGGCCGCGCTCGACCCGCAATGCCCACCGCCGGCCGGGGCGTTCCCACACTGACGACGACCGGCCCCGCCTACCCGGGGAGGGTCGCCATCACGGTGGTGCCCTCCCCGGGCGCGCTGTCGATGGTCAACGTTTCCGCCGAGGGCCTCGACCCGGTCGGCCAAGCCGCGCAGGCTGGTGCCGGCCGACGGGTCGGCACCCCCCGACCCGTCGTCGCCGATCTCGGCAACCACCGCGTCCTGGTGCCGAACGGCGATACGAAGATGTTCGGCCGCAGCATGTTTGACGGCATTGGTCAGGGCCTCGGCGCAGACGAAATAGACGCAGGCCTCGATCGCGGCGGGCAGCCGGCCGACCCGCACGGTCACATTCACCGGCACCGGCGAGTCGGAGTGGTGGTCGGGTTCATCGGCCTGATCGGATACCAGGGCTGGGTCGCCGGTCGAGGCGTTGTGCGGCGCGGCCCGGGAGCGGCAGCAGCCGGTGAGCTGGCCGGCCGGCGACCGAGCGCGGCCACGACCCCGGCGGGACGGTTGGCCCTGCTCATCGCGGTCGGCATCGGATTGCACAACTTCGCCAAGGGGTTGGCGATCGGGCAGAGCGCGGCCGCCGGTGAGCTGTCCCTGGCGGTGCTGTTGATCATCGGTTTCGCCCTGCACAACGCGACCGAGGGCTTTGGCATCGTGGCCCCGTTCGCGGCGGAGTCCCCCCGCCCGGGCTGGGGGTTCCTCGCCCTGCTCGGGCTGATCGGCGGTGGTCCCACCCTCGTGGGCACCCTGCTCGGGCAGGTCGTGGTGAACGACGCACTGTCCGTGCTGTTCCTGACCCTGGCCGCCGGATCGATCCTGTTCGTGGTGCTGCAGCTGCTCCGAGTGGCGGACCGGGCCGGTCGGGCGGCGTTGGTCGGCTGGGGCGTGCTGACCGGCCTGTTCCTGGGAGTCGCGACCGATCTGGTCCTGGTCGCCGCCGGGGCGTAGATCCCGGGGTCGGTGAACCCGCCGGCCCGCACCGGGGCGAGGCGCCTGGGCACGATCCGCAGATCGATGCCGGTTCCGCTGTGGATGCTGCGGAGCTCTGATGACCATCCACCCATCGCCGCTCGGACGGCGCTTCCGGGAATGGCCGAGCTATGGCCGGTAGGGCGGCGCGACTCCCCACCCCCACCGAGGCACCGGGGCGTGTTCGACGACGTCGGCGCCGGCCCGCGAGTTGGCCAACGCCAGCCGGGTACCCCATTCCACGTACCCCACGAACGCCGCTCGGAACTCGGGATCGGCCGGCAGCCCTGCGTCGTCGGCCGCGCGTGACATCAACCCGGCGAACCGGAACCGCTGTTCCGGGGTGATGTTCAGCCCGCGATGATGGGCCAGCATGTTCTCGTACCCACCATGCTCGTTGGTGTATCTCGCGGGCCCGCCGAAAACCTCGGCCCACCACAGCGTCACATGCGCCCGGTGCTGCTCGCCGACCCCGCCGGGGAACAACGGGGCGAGCAGATCATCACCTTCCACCCGGTCGTAGAACGCGTCGATCAGTCGCCGCAACGCCGCCGTGCCACCCACCCAGTCGTGCAGGCTCGGCACCGGGTCATCGTTCACGGGGCCGACGATCCCATGCCGGGCCAGCCGGATCGCCACATGTTCGTCCTGGGCGTACCGCCGACCATCGGCTGCCGGATCCACTCGTTCGAGCGGGAACCGGTCCGCAACGCGACCGCCCCGGCCGAGTCGGCTGCGGGTCTGCGTCGACTACTTCAGCGGATCAACCGCGGCTGGACGACGGGGTGCGCCTACCGGCCGGGAACCATCTCAGTCATGCTGCAAGCCCGACCGAACGATCCCGACCCGAGGAGCAGCCTTGAGCACACCGGCCACCCCCACGCTTGCGCTGTCCAACGGAGACCGTATCCCGCAGGTCGGCCTGGGGACGTGGCCGATGGACGACGCCACCGTCGAACGGGTGGTGCCGACCGCGGTCGAGGCGGGGTACCGGCTCTTCGACACGGCAGAGAACTATGAGAACGAACGCGGGGTCGGCCGTGGGCTGCGTGCCACGGGTGTTCCGCGGGAGGAACTCTTCGTCACCACCAAGTTCAACAAGAAGTGGCACAGCGTCGACGGCGTCCGGCAGGCGTGCGAGGCGAGCCTCGAGCGGCTCAACCTCGACTACCTCGACCTGTTCCTCATCCACTGGCCCAACCCGGACCAGGACCGGTACGTCGAGGCCTTCCAGGGGCTGCTCGAGTTGCGGCGCACCGGTCTGGTGCGTGCGATCGGTACGTCGAACTTCACCCCGGCGCACCTGCAGAGGTTGATCGACGAGACCGGATCGGCACCCGAGGTCAACCAGCTGCAGATCAGCCCATACGTCGTACAGGAGAAGGGGCGGGCCTTCGCGGCCCAGCACGGGATCCTGGTCCAGTCGTGGTCACCGCTGGCTCGAGGGCCCGGACTTCGCTCGGAGCCCGTCGTCACCGAACTGGCCCACAAGTACGGGCGCACGCCCGCCCAGATCGTGCTGAGGTGGCACATCGAGCTCGGGCTGGTGCCGGTGCCGAAGTCCGAGGATCCGCAGCGGCTGCGCGAGAACATCGCCGTGTTCGACTTCACTCTCACGCCCGAAGAAGTCGCCCAGCTCGCCGCGCTGGACCGCGGCACCGAGTTGGTGCTCGACCCCGAGACTTTCGGCCACTGAACGGAGGTGGGCCGGTTCAGTCGCCAGGAGCTTCTGGGCTCGTCCATCGCTGAGCCGGCCCTCAGCGGCCACGTCCGGAAGTCGCTGATATAGGCCATGAACGGGAAGCCGACGGCGAGCTCTCCTGCTCCCAAACCAATCTCGCCTTCGAAGTCCGCGCGGCCCGAGCGCTGGCGGAGAACTGGCCGCAACGAGAGGTCGCGATCGAGATAGCCGCAGCCTGGATCGGCGACGCCGCCTCGACGCACGTGCTGGAGGGCTCACCGCTTGCGTACCCGTGCTCGGTGCGCAGGCGAATCGACGGGTGGATATTGAGCCCGCCCACCTGGTCTCAAGGCACCCAATCGACGTGGGTGGACTCGTTGCTCGACCGGGGGGTGCCCCCGGGTGGGCCGGCCGCGGAAGCAGACGGAGAACTCCTGCCGAACCTCGCCGTCGGAGAACGCGACGGCGTGATGCGGGTTCGAGAAGATCCCGACCAGCCCGTCCACGCAGATGGTCACGCCCGTCTCCTCAACGGTTTCCCGGATCGCGGTCTCGGTCAGGGTCTCGCCGAGCTCGTGACGTCCACCGGGGAGGGCGAACAGGCCGCTGTCCGTGCGGCGGATCATCAGTAGACGTTCTGATCGTCGATCACGAATGCGGAGCGAGCACTTGGACAACTGCAGCCCCCGCGAGTGTGCAGAAGGTGTCCCTTCCGCCGCGTTGAAGGGGCACCTTCTGCACACTCAGCTGACGCAGCTCGCGGAGGGCCCGATAAGCCCCCCGGCCGCGAATGAGTCTAGATATGAGACTAAGACGCCGAACGCCGAGCTCTCCCGGAGGAGACGCTCGGCGTTTGTGCTGGTCGTGGCGGTAGCGGTGGGATTTGAACCCACGGAGGAGTTGCCCCCTCACACGCTTTCGAGGCGTGCTCCTTAGGCCGCTCGGACACGCTACCGGCGGAAACTATACCGGCTGCCGAGCACGCTCAAGTCCGCCCCGGCGGTTGGCGTCCGGGAGCCGGTCGACCGGAAGCCGGGCCGACCGGAACCGGCACCTGGAAACCAACGGGGACGACACCAATGCAGCCCGAGGGCCCGCCGACCGGACCCGCACCCGGCGCGGCCACCACCCCGGACCATGGGCTCAGCCGCTGACCGACCCGCTGTCCGAACCGGCACCCCCGGACCGCAGCCGGACGAGCTCCGACACCAGCGTGACCATCTCGTCGACGTTCGCCTGGTATTGCGGTGTGCCCGTCGACGCGAGCGCATCGGGCGCGGAGGCGTTGTAGTAGAGCCCGTCCCCCATCAGCATGACCATCTGGGCGACGGTCCGATCCCCCACCGCGGTCTGGACCGCGTCGTACCAATGCCGCTGCACCCCGGCCAGGGCCTCCCGGGCGCTGGCGTGCGAGCGCAGCCGGGTCGCCGCGACCAGGGTCCGGTCGAACGGGGTGTCGGCGAACTGCGAGGTGCGCAGGAAGTAGGCGACGACCCCTTCCGGCGCGGCCCGCATCAGCGCGTCGTCCTGCGCCGCGCGGGCATGCATCCGGTCCAGCAGGCCCTCGACCATCGCGTCCCGCGACGGGAAGTGGTAGATAAGGCCGCCCTTGGACACGCCGGCCTCGCGGGCGACGGCATCCAGGGTGGCGGCCCGTTCCCCGCGGTCGACCAGCAGCCGCTCGAACGCGTCGAGCACCCGGTCCCGGGCGGCAGGGGGTGGCGGCACGGTCACCACGGTATAGCGGCGACCCGTGCCGGGCGGGTCCGGGCGGCCGAGGAAGGGCCGCCCGGCCGGGGCAGCCAAATCATCCAGGGGGTAACCGGCTCGAGGGAGCGCGGGGCCGGTGTGATGCCGGGAATGCCGGAGCAACCCACCTTGTTACTATACCGTCTGGTCGGTATAGTTAACCGTACAAGCAAGATCAACCTGGAGCTGTGAAGAAATGACCTCGACCATGCACCAGCGCGCCGGCACGGCGTCAGGCGCGCCGGTCACCACCTTTGATATCCGTACCCCGGAAACCAACCAGGGCCGCGCAGGCGCCCGCGAGTGGATCGCGCTCGCCGTCCTGATGCTGCCCGTGCTGCTCGTCGCGGTCGACGCGACGGTGCTGTCCTTCGCCCTGCCGTCGATCTCCCAGTCGCTGGCCCCGACCGGCACCCAGCTGCTGTGGATGGTCGACATCTACCCGCTGGTGCTGGCCGGCCTGCTCGTCTCAATGGGCAGCCTGGCCGACCGGACCGGTCGCCGCCGGCTGCTGCTGATCGGCGCCGTCGGGTTCGCCGCGGTCAGCGCGCTGGCCGCCTATGCGCCCAGCGCGGAATGGCTGATCGCCGCCCGCGCGGCGTTGGGCTTCTTCGGCGCGATGCTGATGCCGGCCACGCTGTCGTTGCTGCGGAACCTGTTCGTCGACCGGCAGCAGCGCCGGCTGGCCATCGCGATCTGGGCGGCCGGCTTCTCCGGCGGCGCGGCGCTCGGCCCGATCGTCGGCGGCTTCCTGCTCGAGCACTACTGGTGGGGCTCGGCCTTCCTGATGGCCGTCCCGGTGCTGGTGCTGCTGCTGATCCTGGCCCCGGTGTTCGTGCCGGAGTCGAAGGACCCGAACCCGGGCGCCATCGACGTGGTCAGCATCGCGCTGTCCCTGCTGACCATGGTGCCGCTGGTGTACGCGATCAAGTCGATCGCCCACGACGGGCTGTCGGCCGCCGCGCTGGGCCTGGTGGTGCTGGGCCTGCTCGCCGGCTCGACCTTCGTCCGCCGGCAGCTGACCCGGGCCAACCCCATGCTGGACGTCCGGCTGTTCCGGCGGTCGGCGTTCACCGGCGCAGTGCTGGCCAACCTGCTTGCCGTGTTCGCGCTGGTCGGGTTCCTGTTCTTCGTGGCCCAGCACTTGCAGCTGGTGCTCGGCTACAGCCCGATGGAGTCCGGCCTGATCCTGCTGCCCGGCCTGCTGGTGACGATCATCGCCGGCCTGGCCGTGGTGCCGCTGGTCCGGGTGCTCTCGCCGCGGATCGTCGTCGCCGGCGGTCTGCTGATCAGCGCCGCGGGGTACGTGGCGATCCTGTTCACCGCCGACGACCCGTCCGCGTGGGGCCTGGGCCTCGCGTTCATGCTGCTGTCCCTGGGCATCGGCGCCGCGGAGACGATCTCCAACGACGTGATCGTGTCCAGCGTCCCGGCCGACAAGGCTGGCGCGGCGTCGGCGATCTCGGAGACCGCCTACGAATTGGGCGCGGTGCTCGGCACCGCCGTGCTCGGCGGCATCCTGTCCGCCGTGTACGCGGCCCAGGTCGTCGTCCCGGCCGGTCTCGACGCGGCCGCCGCGACCAGCGCCGGCGAGACCCTGGGCGGGGCCACCGCGGTGGCCGCGACCCTGCCCGAGCCGGCCGCGGCCCAGCTGCTGGAATCGGCCCGGCACGCGTTCGACAGCGGCGTGGTGTTCACCGCGGCAATCGCGGTGGTTCTGGTGCTGTCGGCGGCCGCCCTGGCCTGGATGACCCTGCGCGGCAAGGGCGCCGAGAGCTGATCGGCACAGATCACCTGCTGCGCACCGGTTCGCTCACGAGGGGCCTGCACGCTGGTCATCCCCCGCCTCGGGGACCCGAGCGAGGAACCATCCCGCTGCTGGGTTTCCGAGCTACCCGCTCCAGGCGCCGGGCCGACGGCGTGCCGGCTTCACTAGCATCGGCCCAGGCCTGACGGGTCAGACGGGGCGTGTCGGGCGGGAAAGGGAGCTGATGTCCGATCAGGAAATCGCGGTAACGGTCGACAACTTCGTCCGCGCCGAGACCGACGTGATGTTCGACAGTGTCGTGTCCGACGCCGGGGGTACGGGGAAGTGGACGATCCGCCGTGCGCCCACCCCCCTGGACCACCAGCCGATCATCCGGCTCAACCGGGACACCCTCTACAGCGGCACCGTGGTCGATGTCTCCCAGGGCGCGACGCTGACGCTGCCCGACCCCGGCGAGCGGTACATGTCGGCGATGGTCGTCAACCAGGACCACTACATTCCGCTGCTGATCCACCGGGCCGGCACGTTCGAGTTGACCCCGGACGTGTGCGGGTCGGCGTTCGTCATGATCGGTATCCGATTCCTCGTCAACCCGGACGACCCGGCCGACGTCGCCGAGGTGAACCGGCTGCAAGACCGCTGCCAGGTCACCTCGGTCGCCGGGGGCGACTTCGCCCACCCGGCGTACGACGCAGCCGATCACGCCGAGGTGCGCGGGCATGTACTGGCCCTGGCCAAGGGACTGCCCTCGTTCCACGGCGCGTTCGGCGACCGGACCGAGACCGACCCGGTGCACCACCTGCTCGGCGCCGCCGCGGGGTGGGGCGGGCTGCCGGAACGGGAGGCGATGTACATCAACGTGGAGCCCGGTCTCCCGGTGGGCGACTACACGTTGACCGTCGGCGACGTGCCGGTGGACGCGTTCTGGTCGATCTCGGTCTACAACAAGGACGGCTACTTCGAACCGAACGACCGGCACGTCAACACCGTGAACAGTGTCACCGGCGTCGCCAACCCCGATGGCACCACGACCGTCCGGTTCGGCTCCAGCGATCGGCCCAACACGATCCCGATCACCGAGGGCTGGAACTACCTGGTCCGGCTCTACCGGCCCCGCCCGGAAGCGCTGACCGGCGCCTGGGCCTTCCCGGGCATCCAGGCCGCGCCGCCGGCCGGCGACGGTGCGTCATGACCGCGCCGCTGCCCGACCTGGCCCGGACGGCCTACCTGTACGGGTTCCCGCTGGTGTTCAACCTCGACCAGGTCGCCCGCTACGTGGCCACCGGCATCGGGAAGAACCCCGCCGCGGACTGGAACACCTTCAGCCACGCCCGTTCCCTGGCCGGACCGGCCGACACGTTCGTGACGATCAACAACGACACGGTGTACTCGATGGCCCAGCTCGACCTGGGCGTCGGCCCCATCCTGTTGCAGGTCCCGGAGACCGCCGGCCGCTATTTCGTGCTCCAGTTCGTCAGCGCCTGGACCGACAATTTCGCCTACATCGGTCACCGCGCCACCGGCAGCAGCGCGGCCCGCTACCTGCTGGTCCCCCACGACTGGACCGGCGACCCTCCCGTCGACACCACGGTGGTGCGTGTGCCCACCCGGATCGCCTCGATCGTGGGCCGCTGGGCGGTCAATGGCGACGACGACCTGCCCGCGGTCCACGCCCTCCAGGACGCGACCACGCTGACGCCGCTGGACCCCGCGGCGGTCCCGGCCGGGCTGCCCGAACCGGGGCCGTCCGGATCGCCGGCAATGGGTTTCTGGGCCAAGTACCGGACCTGGAGTCAGGCCTTCCCCCCGGCGCCGAGGGACCGGGACCTGCAGCAATCGTTCGCTCCGCTGGGCCTGACCGGCCACGCGCCGCTCGAGTCCGCGGCGCTGGAGTCTGCGGCGCTGGCGTCCGGTTTTGCGGCCGGGGAGCAGACGCTGGAACAGCTGCTGGCCTCCGGTGGCGGCAACGCCCTGGTCAACGGCTGGAACCTGACCTACCACTCCTTCGACTACAACCTCGACTTCTTCGAGGTCGGCTCCCTGGACGACCCCCGATTCAAGATCAACGACCCCCAGCGCCGGATCGTGCAACGGGCCGGCGCGGCGTTGGGCGGGCTGTGGGGCAACCAGGCGTTCGAAGCGGCCTACATCGCCACTTATATCGATGACCGGGGCGAACCGCTCAGCGGCGAGCGCACCTACCGGCTGCACCTGGACCCCACTCCCCCGGTGAGCGCATTCTGGTCGCTGACGATGTACGACGTGCCGAACTACTACCTCGTCGAGAATCCGATCAACCGCTATTCGATCGGCGACCGCACCGCCGGCCTGGTCTACGAGGCCGACGGGTCGCTCGTCATCACCATCTCCCATGCCCGGCCGGCCGATGCGACCGAGCGAGCGAACTGGCTACCCGCCCCCGCCGGCGCGTTCCGTCCGGTGCTCCGCATGTACGAACCCGACCCGGCCGTCCTGACCCAGCAGTACCTCGTGCCGGCCATCCGGCGGGTCGACGCGGCGCCCTAAAGCGGTGCGCCGGGGAAACGGGCTGGGCCGCACGGCATCACGCCGGGACCATCGGGGCACCCCGACCCCGACGTCCCCGAAACGACCCCCGAACGACGCCGAACCCCGGCGAGCAGACAGCCATTGGCTGCTCACCGGGGTTCGTCTGTCGTCGTTCCGGGCCCGCCGGCCCGGCCGGCCGGCCGAGCTGAGCTGAGCGAGGGCCGGCCAGGGGATCGGGGCTACGGGATCAGGATCGCCCGGCCGCGCACCTTGCCGGCATCCAGGTCGTCGATCGCCTGCTGGAAGTCGTCCAGCTTGTACTTGGCGGTGTGCAGGGTGACCTTGCCGCGGGCGGCCAGCGCCATCAGCTCGACCAGGTCGTTGTAGGAGCCGACCAGGTTGCCGATGATGTTGCGCTCGGTGGAGATGATGTCAATGGTGGCGATGTCGACGTTCTCGCCGTAGCCGACCACGTGGTAGTCGCCGGCCCGCCGGGTCATGGCCAGGCCCTTGGCCGTGGAACCGCCCTCACCGACGAAGTCGATGACCTGCTCGGCGCCGTTGCCGCCGGTGAGGTCCAGCACCTGCTGCACCTCGGTCCCGTCGGCGACGACGGTGATGTCGGCCCCGATCTCCTGGGCCAACTTGAGCGCGTCCGGGTTGCGGTCGACGACGATCAGGTCGGCCGGGGAGAGCGCCTTGAGCACCTGGATGCCGATGTGGCCGAGGCCGCCGGCGCCGATCATCACGCAGCGGTCGCCGGCGCGCAGCTTGCGGGCCGCCTTGGCGGCGGCGTGGTAGGCGGTCAGCCCCGCGTCGGCGAGGGCGGCCACGTCGGCCGGCTCCAGCGAGTCGTCGATCTTGACGACGCTGCGCGCCGATGTCTTGAGGTACTCGGCGTACCCGCCGTTGGTGTCGATGCCCGGGAACTGCGAGTTCTCGCAATGAACGTCGTCACCGAAGCGGCAGGCCCGGCACAGGCCGCAGGTGATCAGCGGATGCATGATCACCTTGTCGCCGACCGTGACGTTGGTGACGGCACTGCCGATCGCGTCGACCCAGCCGGCGTTCTCGTGCCCGATCGTGTAAGGCAGCGCCACGTGGGTCTTGGGCTCCCATTGGCCTTCGAGGATGTGCAGGTCGGTCCGGCAGACGCCGGCCCCGCCGATCCTGACGATCACGTCGAACGGCCCGGTGACCTCGGGCTTGTCGATCTCGGTCAGCTCCAGATCCTGGTGGTAACCGACCACTCGTACTGCTCGCATGCGCTGAACTCCTTCGTTCGGCATCGGATGGTGGGCCGGCCGCGGGGCGCGCGTGCGGCACCCATCGGCGTGGCCACCACTGGCCCGCACACGGCAGTGGGCACGGACCAGGGGCCTGAGGTGGGCGGGCGGTCGTCGCGACCGACCCTGATGTCGGCGGGCGGACCACCGACCGTCGTACGTGCAACTCAGTGTGCACGGGAATTGGATCGTGCGCAATAGACATGACCGAACTTGTGCACACTTGTCTGTACAAGTTCGCTCGTCGGGCCGGACGGAGTCAGCCCAGCGAGGCCCGGACCAGCGGCGCCACCTCGGTGCCGAGCAGCTCGATCGCCCGCAGGGAGTCGGCCTGCGGCACGCTGGACAGGTCCATCTGGAAGCCCTGCCGGTCGTGTGCGAGCACCCCGTGCAGGTCCACGATCCGCTGTGCCACCTGGTCGGGGGAACCGATGAAGTACGCCCCGCCGGGCGCCGCCTGGGCGTCGTAGGAGGCGCGGTCCGGCATCGGAAACCGGCGCTCGCGGGAGATCCGGCGCATCGAGTCCAGCCAGTACGGGAAGAACCTTTCGGCCGCCCGCCCGTCGTCGGTCACGAAGCCCATGCCGGACACCGCGACCTCCTGGGTCGCGCCGGGTCGCTCGGCCTGCGCGAACGCCCGCCGGTACAGGTCGACCAGCGGGGCGAACCGGGCCGGCTGACCGCCGATGATGGCGTAGTTGACCGGCAGGCCGAGGAGGCCGGCGCGGACCGACGACTCGGGATTGCCGCCGGTCGCCACCGAGATCCGCAGGTGCTCGCCGACGCCGGGCTTGGGGTAGGGCCGGGGCAGGATCACCGCGCGGTCCAGGGCCGGCCGGAACTGCCCGGACCACGTCACCGGGTTGCCGGCGTCGATCTGCAACAGCAATTGGATCTTCTCGTCGTACAGTGCGTCGTAGTCGGCCAATTCGGCCCCGAAGAGCGGGTAGGACTCGATGAACGACCCCCGACCGGCCATCAGCTCCACCCGGCCCTGGGAGATGAGGTCGATGGTGGCGAACTGCTGGTACACCCGCACCGGGTCCTCGGTGGACAGCACGGTGACCGCGCTGCTCAGCCCGATCCGGGAGGTCTGCCCGGCCGCGGCGGCCAGCAGGGTGCCCGGCGCCGAGACCGCGTAGTCCGGGCGGTGGTGCTCGCCGATGCCGAAGAAGTCCAGCCCGACCTGCTCGGCCAGCCGGATCCGTTCCAACAGGTCGGCCAGCCGCTGGGCCGGCGAGGTGCGGGCGCCGGTGACCGGATCGGGGTGGATGTCGCCGAAGCTGTAGACGCCGAGCTGCATGGGGCTCATTCTCCCGTCCGGCGGTGGGTGGCGAAGAACTCCCGCAGCAGGGCCGCGCACTCGTCCTCCAGCACGCCCCCGCGGACCTGCACCCGGTGGGTCAGCCGCCGGTCGCGCAGCACGTCCCACAGTGACCCGGCCGCCCCGGTCTTGGGTTCCCAGCAGCCGAACACGACGGTGTCGATCCGCGCGAGCCCGATCGCGCCGGCGCACATCGTGCAGGGTTCGACGGTGACCGCCAGGGTGCAGCCGGTCAGGTTCCAGCTCGCGGCGCCGGCCGACGCGGCGCGCAGCGCGACGATCTCGGCGTGCGCGGTCGGATCCCCGGTCGCCTCCCGGCGGTTCCAGCCCTCGCCGATGACGGTGCCGGCCGCGTCGACCACCAGCGCCCCGATCGGCACGTCCCCGGTGGCCGGTGCCCGGCGGGCCAGCCGCAGGGCCTGCCGGATCAGCGCCTCGTCGGCGGCCCGTCGCGCGGTCATCAGCCGCCTACGACCGGGCGGTCAGACCTTCTCGAGGATCTTGCCGAACGCGTCGGCGAACCCGCAGCGGGCGGCGATCATGGTCAGCTGCTCGTCCGGGTAGAGGTCGACGTCGTCGACGATCAGCTGCATCTCCTGCTCGGACAGGCCCAGGTCGGCCAGCAGGCCGAGATCACCTTCCGGCCAGGGATCGTCATCGACCTCGTCGTCCTCGGGCATCTGGACCTGCAGCAGGTCGAGCACGTCGGCGGCGATGTCGTAGTCCAGGCCCGCGGTCGCGTCGGACAGCAGCAGGGTCGCCCCGCCGGGGATGGGCCGGACGATGACGAAGAACTCGTCGTCCACCGCCAGCATCGCGAACACCGGACCGCTGGAGGCGACCCGGCGCAGGCCGGTGATGACGCCGTCCAGGTCGTCGAGCAGCTCGGGCGCGAGCAGCGAACAGCGCCACGTGGTGTCCTCGCGGGTCACCGCGACCCCGAAGCCCTCGGTGGTTGTCGTCCCGGCAGCGCTCACCGGGAGAACGTTACGGCCTTCCCGCCGCGGGGGCCACGCCGCGGTCCCCCGAAGGGGTCGCCGGGTCGCGGCGGGCGGGCACCGGCGATGATGGCGCCATGCACGCCGGCGCGCCGTCCACCGATCTCGCGACGTTGCTGCCGCCGGCGTTGTGCGTGCTGGGTCTGGGCCTGATCGGCGGATCGCTGGCCCGCGCCGCCCTCCCGTTCGTGCCGGTCACCGGCTGGTCGCCCAGCCTGGCCACCCGGGACGCGGCCGGCGCCGACGGACTCACCGTGGCCGAGTCGCTCCCCGCGGCGCTCCGGGCGGCCGCCCATCAGGACGCCCTGGTCGTCCTCGCCGCGCCCGTCACCGCCTTCCGCAGCCTGCTGCGCGAGGTCGCCGAGCACGCGCCGGCCGTCCGGTTGACCGATGTGGCCAGCGTCAAAGCGGCGGTGGCCGAAGAGGTGTCACAGATCGCGCCGGACGCCCGGTACATCGGTTCGCATCCGATGGCCGGCACCGCGGAATCCGGCTGGGCCGCCGGCGACGCGACGCTGTTCGACGGCGCCGCGTGGGTCACCTGCCTGACCGACGAGTCCGACCTGGCCGACTGGTCCGCCGTCGCCGCCCTGGCCCTGGCGCTGGGCAGCCGGGTGGTGCCGACCGAGGCGCAGGCGCACGACTCCGCGGTCGCCCGGATCTCCCACCTGCCCCATGTGCTGGCGCTGGCACTGGCCCAAGTAGGCGCGCAGGGCGGTGCGTTGGCGCTGTCCCTCGCGGCCGGCTCGTTCGCCGACGGCACCCGGGTCGCCGGCACCCGCCCCGAACTGATCCGGGCGATGTGCGAGACCAACCGGGAGGCGCTGGTCGCGGCGCTGGACGATGCCCTGGGGTTGATCGGGGTGGCCCGCGGCTCGCTGGGCTCCACCGGTTCGCTGTTCAAACTGACCGAGGGCGGGCACGCGGCCCGCGCTGAGTTCGAGGCCCGGGACGCCGGGCTGGAGCCGATGACGCTGTCCGGTGACGACCTGATCGAGCAGCTGCTCGCGGTCGGCGCGGCCGGCGGGTACGTCACCGACCTGCGCGGGCCCGCCGCGGACCTGCGGATCGACGTCCGCTACCCCGACCGGGACTGACGCCGTTTGCCGGATCGGCAACTCTCCTTGCCATCCGGTCCAGGGTCTGGGCACGCTGACGGCATGACCCATCAGCACACTGCGCACGCCCAGCCGCCCGATACCGATGATCCGACCGAGTTCTGGGAGGGCCGGTACGGCGAGAAGGACGCGATCTGGTCCGGCCGGCCCAACCGGACGCTGGTCGACACGGTCAGTGACCTGACCCCCGGACGGGCCCTGGACCTGGGCTGCGGCGAGGGCGGCGACGCGATCTGGCTGGCCGAGCGGGGGTGGACCGTCACCGGGGTCGACATCTCGCCGACGGCCGTCGCCCGGGCCACCCAGGCCGCCGCCGACCGCGGCCTGGCCGCCAGCTTCCGGACCGTCGATCTGGAGACCTGGCGCACCGACGAGACCTTCGACCTCGTGACGGCCTGCTTCCTGCAGTCCCCGCTCGCCTTCGGCCGGGAGCAGGTGCTGCGCCACGCCGCCGGCCTGGTGGCCCCGGGCGGCCATCTGCTGAGCGTCGCGCACGCCGCGGCCCCGCCGTGGTCGGGCCTGGCCGGCGACCCGACCATCGTCTTTCCGACCCCGGCGGGGGACCTGGCCGCCCTGGCCGTGGGCGCCGACTGGGACGTGCTGATCGCGCAGGTGCGCACCCGCCCGGCCACCGGGCCCGACGGGCAGCAGGCGACCCTGGACGACTCGGTGGTGCTGGTCCGCCGCCGCCCCTGACCGATTCCGCCCCCGCCCATCCCTGTTGATCATGGGCTGAGGGCCGTTCTGAGCGAGGCGGAACGGCCCCCAGCCCATGATCAACAGCGGGAAGGGGGTGGGGGTGGGGGTGGGGGTGGCGCCGCGATCAACGGCCGGTCGGCGGCGGCCCGGTCAGGCGGGTCCGCGGCCGGACCAGGTCCACGCATAGGCGCCGTCGTCGACGGCCCGGCCGCCCTCGCCGAGTTCGAGCGGGCGGAAGGTGTCGACCATGACGGCGAGTTCGTCGAAGTAGTCCTTGCCGAGCGCAGCCTCCACCGCGCCCGGCTGCGGGCCGTGCGAGTGCCCGCCGGGGTGCACGCTGACCGAGCCGGGCCCGATCCCGGAGCCCTTGCGGGCCTCGTAATCGCCGGCGACGTAGAACATGATCTCGTCGCTGTCCACGTTGGAGTGGTAGTACGGCACCGGGATGGCCAGCGGGTGGTAGTCGACCTTGCGCGGCACGAACGCGCAGATCACGAAGTTGGTGCCCTCGAACACCTGGTGCACCGGAGGCGGCTGATGGACCCGCCCGGTGATCGGCTCGAAGTCGCGCACATTGAACGTGTACGGGTACAGGCAGCCGTCCCAGCCGACCACGTCGAACGGGTGGTGCGGGCCGACCACGATCGACCCGACGATGCCGCTCGGCCCGTTGCCACGATGCTTGGTGAACACCGGGACGTCGACCCCGTCCACCGACAGCGGCGCGGTCGGGCCGTGCAGATCCCGCTCGCAGTACGGTGAATGCTCCAGCAACTGCCCGAACCGGGACAGGTACTTGCGGGGCGGCCCGATGTGGCTGTTGCCCTCCACGATGTAGGCGCGGAGCACCCCGTCGGGCAGCCAGCGGTGCACGGTCGCGCGCGGGATCATTACGAAATCGCCGGACTCGACCGGCAACTCGCCGAACACCGTCTGCACGGTGCCCGACCCCGCCTCCACGAACACGCATTCGTCACCGATCGCGTTGCGGTACAACGGGCTCGGCGCGGTGGCCACGACATACGAGAGGCGCACGTCGCCGTTGCCCAGCACCAGCCGGCGGCCGGTCACCACGTCGATCCCGGCACCGCCGATCACGGGGCCGATGGCGGGGCCGGTGCCGGCGCCCGGACCGGTGCCGAGGCCGGGGGCGAACAGGTCGTGCAGCTTGAGGTGTCGCGGCAGCAGTGGGTGATTCGGCGTCGTGCCCAGGTCGGGCAGCTCCCAGATCCGGGCGTCGACCATCGCCGACGGGATGCCCCGGTGGTAAAGCAGCGACGAGTCGGAGGAGAAGCCCTCCTCCCCCACTGCTCCTGAGGTCTATGGTTCCGCCGTGAGTTCGTGGGTGTCCGGTGCCGCCGGGTCGGGGTTCGAGGAGGACCACCTGCCCTACGGGGTCTTCGATGCCGGGACCGGCCGTCGGGTGGGCGTCCGGATCGGGCACGATGTGCTCGACCTGGCCGCGGTGGCCGAGGACTCCGAGGTGTCCGTGTTGCTGGCCGCCGGGACGCTCGATCCGCTGCTGGCCGCCGGTCCCGCCGCCTGGTCCGCGGTTCGGAGTCTGGCCCATGAGTCGGTGACGAATCCGGCCCGCCGCGGAGCCGTGGAGCCGCACCTGCACCCGGTCGATTCCGTCCGGATGTTCCTGCCGTTCACCGTGGCCGACTACGTCGACTTCTACGCCAGCGAGTGGCACGCCACCGCGGTCGGCGCGATGTTCCGGCCGGACGCGGATCCGTTGCCGCCCAACTGGAAACACCTGCCGATCGGCTACCACGGGCGGGCCGGCAGTGTGGTCGTCTCGGGCACCCCGATCGTCCGGCCGCGCGGACAGGCTCGGCTGCCCGGCGCGGCGCCGACGTTCGGTCCGACCCAGCGGCTGGATCTGGAGGCGGAGCTGGCATACGTGGTTGGTACCGGGTCGCCGCTCGGCACGCCGGTGCCGACCGAGGCGTTTGCCCGGCACGTGTTCGGTGTCTGCCTGCTCAACGACTGGAGCGCCCGGGACATCCAGGCCTGGGAGTACCGGCCGCTCGGCCCGATGCTCGGCAAGTCGTTCGCCACCTCCGTCGGCGCCTGGATCACCCCGCTGGCCGCGCTCGCCGCGGCGCGGGTCGACCCGCCGCCGCGCACCCACCGGCTGCTGCCCTACCTGGCCGACGGCGCCGGCCTGCCGTGGGGACTGGACCTCTCCCTGGCCGTCGAGGTCAACGGAACCGTGGTCAGCCGGCCACCGTTCGCGACGATGTATTGGACCGGCCCGCAGCTGATCGCCCACCTGACCAGCAACGGGGCGGCCCTTCGCCGGGGGGACCTGCTGGCCTCCGGCACGGTGTCCGGCCCGGCGCCCGACGAGGCCGGGTCGTTGCTGGAGCTGTCGGCCAACGGCACCCGGCCGGTGCCGTGCGGCGGCTCCAGCCGGACCTTCCTGCTCGACGGCGACGTCGTCACCATCGCCGCGACGGCGCCATCCACGGGCGGGGGGCGGCTGCGGCTCGGCGAGGTGACCGGCACCGTCCGGCCGGCCCGCGACTGACCACACGGTCACAGGTTCCCGCGGGCCGCCTGCTCCCGCTCGATCGATTCGAACAGCGCCTTGAAGTTGCCCTTGCCGAAGCCGAGGGAGCCGTGCCGCTCGATGATCTCGAAGAAGATGGTGGGCCGGTCGCCCAGCGGCTTGGTGAAGATCTGCAGCAGGTAGCCGTCCTCGTCCCGGTCGACCAGGATCCGCCGCTTCTTCAGCTCGGCCACCGGCACGCGCACCGCACCGATGCGCGCGGCCAGTTCCGGGTCGTCGTAGTAGGCGTCCGGGGTGTCCAGGAACTGCACCCCCCGCTCGCGGAGAGTGTCGACGGTGCGCAGGATGTCGCCGGTGGCCAAGGCCAGGTGCTGGCAGCCCGGGCCGGCGTGGAACTCCAGGTACTCGTCGATCTGCGACTTGCGCTTGCCGACCGCCGGCTCGTTCAGCGGGAACTTCACCCGGTGGTTGCCGTTGGCCACCACCTTGCTCATCAGGGCCGAGTACTCGGTGGCGATGTCGTCGCCGACGAACTCGGCCATGTTCACGAAACCCATGACCCGGTTATAGAAGTCGACCCATTCGTCCATGCGGCCGAGCTCGACGTTGCCGACCGCATGGTCCAGCGCCTGGAACAGCCGGCGGGGCTCCTGGGTCGAACGCCGCCGGACCGGTTCGACCGTGCGATAACCGGGTAGATACGGGCCGGTGTACCGGCGCCGGTCGATCAGCGTGTGCCGGACGTGGCCGTAGGTGGCGATCGCGGCGCTGCGCACGGTGCCGTGCTCGTCGGACTCGTCATGCGGCTCGACCAGGACCCGGGCGTCCTGCCGGCGGGCCTGCTCGATGCACCGGTCGACGTCACCGACCTCCATCGCCAGGTCGACCACCGCGTCCCCGTGATCCCGGTGCACGTCGAGCAGCGGGCTGTCCGGGGCAACCCCACCGGTCAGCACGAACCGGGCCGATCCGGACTTGAGCACGTACGAGACATCGCCCCGGTGACCGGTTTCCGGCCCGCGGTAGGCGACCAGGTCCATCCCCCAGACCGCTTGGAAGTATTGCGCGGACTGGGTGGCGTTGCCGCACACGAAGACCACCGCGTCCATGCCGACCACCGGGAACGGGTCGTCGGCGACGTCGTGGTCGACCAGGCCGACCAGATCGCGCAGGGCGTCGTCGGTGGGTTCGTCGGTTTCGGCCGCGCGCCGGGATTGGGCAGGGAGGGCGCGGGTGGTCGCCCCCATCGAAAGAGTCATGTGAATCCGCCTTCGCGTCAGTGCGGTCGTTGGATTCGGACCATGATGGGCAGGGCGCCCGCTGATGAGCAATACTGAGCTGATCCGCGCAGCATCATGCGCACTTTGCTCACTGCATGCGGACAATCGCTGAGCTATTTGCTCAGCCCTGAAGGGACTGCCGATGCCGATCGACCGGCTGGACGCGCAGATTCTCGAGCTGTTCTCGGCCGAACCCCGGGTGGGCGTCCTGGAGGCCGCCCGACGGATCGGCGCCGCACGCAACACCATCCAGGCCCGGCTCGATCGCATGCAGCGCAGCGGCGTCATCGCCGACCTGGCGCCGACCGTCGACCCGGCCGCCCTGGGCTTCCCGGTCACCGCGTTCGTCACCGTGGAGATCGCGCAGGGCCGCGGGCGGCGGGCCGTCGTCGACCACCTGGCGTCGATCCCGGAGGTGATCGAGGTGCACACCATCACCGGTGCGGCGGACCTGCTGGCGCAGGTGGTGTCCCGGGACAACGCCGACCTGCAGCGGGTGATCGACGACGTGGTGCGCGATCCGGCGGTGGTCCGGGCGTCGACCGCGATCGCGCTGGACACCCCGGTGCGGCACCGCACCGGGCCGCTGGTGCGCAGCGTGGCCGGACGATGATCGACCTTCCTCGACCCGCACTCGTCGTGCTCGTCGGACCGGCCGGTTCGGGCAAGACCACCTGGGCGCACACCCACTTCGCGACGAGTGAGGTCGTCTCGGCGGATGCCCTGCGGGCGATGGTGGGCAGCGGGGAGGGTGACCTGGATGCTTCGGTCGACGCGTTCGCCGTGCTCGACGCGGTCGTCGCGGCCCGGCTCCGGCGCGGGCTGACCACAGTGGTCGACACCCTGGGCCTGGATGCGGCCCGCCGCAGCGCCGTGGTCGACCTCGGCCGGACCGCCGGCCTGATCTGCGTCGCGGTCGTCTTCACGACCGCTATCGAGGTCTGCCGCGCGCGCAACCGGGCCCGCGATCGGCCGGTGCCCGCGCCGGCGCTGCGCTCCCAGCATCGCCGCACCGGCGAGATCGACCTGGCGGCAGATGGATTCGACCGGATCCTGACCGTGGACACGGGACCGGAAGCCGCCGCTCCTGCCGTCCCCGCGATCGCCGGCCCGGCCCCGGCCGGGACGGGCCTGCGGTTCGGCCTGCAGGTGTCGGCGTTTCCGTGGGGCACGGACCCGCGCGGCTGGCTGCGGGACGTGGCGGTGGCGGCCGAGCAGGCCGGGTTCGCGGCGCTGTCCGTCATGGACCATCTGCTGCAGATCCCGCAGGTCGGCCGGGTCTGGGACCCCATCCCCGAGGCGTACGTGACGCTCGGGTACCTGGCCGGGGTGACCGAGCGCATCGAACTCGGGCCGCTGGTCACGCCGGTCACGTTCCGTTCCGCGCCGCTGCTGGCCAAGATGCTGGCCACGCTGGACGCCGTGGCCCCGGGCCGGGTGTTCTGCGGCCTCGGCGCCGGCTGGTTCGCGCGTGAGCACGCCGCATACGGCCTACCCGGCACTGGGTTCGGGGCGAGCGAGTTCCCGCCGGCCCGTGCCCGACTCGACGCCCTGGCGGAAACGATCGGCACGCTCCGCGCGTTCTGGGGGGCCGGGACCAAGCCGCACGGACGGTTCCCCGAAACCACCTGCTACCCCCGACCCGGGCACATCCCGATCCTGGTCGGTGGGGGCGGGGAACGCCGCACCCTCCGGATCGCCGCCACCCTGGCCGACGGCTGCAACCTGCCGTCGACGGCCGACCTGGACCACAAGCTGGCCGTCCTGCGGGAGCATGCCGCCGCGGCCGGGCGCCGCCCCGACGAGCTGCGAATCACCGTGCTCGACGTGCCGATCGTCGGCGCCGATCCCGACGACGTCGCGCGCCTGGTGGAGCGGCACCGGGGCCGGAGCAAGGCCACCGCCTACGCAGCGGCGCACCACGCCGGGACGCCGGACACCCACATCGCCCGGTACGACGGGCTGGCCGCGCAGGGGGTGGACACGGTGTTCGTCGGTCTGCCCGACCTGACCGGCCCGGCCGAGATCGACCGCTTCGGGGAGATCGTCGCCGCCTTCGTCTGACCCCCGGGCGAGCCTTACCGCGCGGATCAACTACGCCGGCGCGGATCAACTCGCACCAAAAGTGACTGGTGGGACGGTTGTCGACGACTTCATCCGCGCGGGCCGGCTGTGGACAACTGCGCGGATCAACTCGGCCCGAATGGGACGGGTGGGACGGCTGTCAACGACTTCGGCCGCGCCTGCGTAGTTGAGCCGCGCGGCACCAGGGGCGGGGGGTCGTTGAGCCGCGCGGCACCAGGGGCGGGGGGTCGTTGAGCCGCGCGGCACCAGGGGCGGGGGGTCGTGGAGCCGCGCGGGAGCGGCGCCGGGACGGGGGCGGGGTCAGCGGGCGCGGCGGACCCGGGCGACGGCCCAGTCGGGTTCGTCGGACAGCCGCACCCGACCGTCGGTGTCGAAGATCAGGTAGGCGTCGAAGGTGCGGGCGAACGCGCGGTCGTGGGTGACGGCGACGACCGTGCCGTCGAACGCGTCGAGGGCCTGTTCGAGGGCCTCGGCCGAGTGCAGGTCGAGGTTGTCGGTGGGCTCGTCGAGCAGCAGCAGGGTGGCGCCGGACAGCTCCAGCAGCAGGATCTGCAGCCGGGCCTGCTGCCCGCCGGACAGGGTCTGGAACTGCTGCTCGGAGGAGCGGGCCAACCCGTACCGGTCGAGGACCCGGGCCGCCTGTTCGCGGCCCATCCCGGAGCGGCGCTCGTCCCCGCGGTGCAGGATGTCCAGCAGGGTGCGGCCCTGCCATTCGGTGTGCCCGTGGGTCTGCCGGAAGTAGCCGGGCCGGACCCGGGAGCCGAGCACGACCGATCCGGTGTGCGGCACCGGATCGACCGGCTCGTCCGAGACGGGGCGGTGCTCCACGTCGGGGTCGGAGCCGCCGGCGGCGAGCAGCCGCAGGAAGTGCGACTTGCCCGATCCGTTCGACCCCAGCACGGCGACCCGGTCGCCGTAGTGCACCTCCAGGTCGAACGGCCGCATCAGACCGGTCAGCTCGAGCCGCCGGCAGACCAGCGCCCGCTTCGCGGTCCGGCCACCGGCCAGCCGCATCGACACCCGCTGCCGGTGCGGCACCGCCAGCGGCGGCCCGGCCGCCTCGAACTTGGCCAGCCGGGTCTGCGCGGCCTGGTACCGGGAGGCCAGCCCGTCGTTGTAGGCGGCCTTGGTCCGGTACATCAGCACCAGCGCCTTGAGCTTGGCGTGTTCCTCGTCCCAGCGCCGGCGCAGCTCCTCCAGCCGGGAGTTCCGGTCCTCCCTCGCCTGGTGATAGGTGGCGAACGAGCCGCCGTGCACCCACGCGGTGGCGCCGGCGGCCCCGGGTTCGAGCGTGACGATGCGGTTCGCCGCGTTCGCCAGCAGCTCCCGGTCGTGCGAGACGAGCAGTACCGCCTTGGTGGTCGCGGCCAGCCGTTGTTCCAGCCATTGCTTGCCCGGCACGTCCAGGTAGTTGTCCGGCTCGTCCAGCAGCAACACCTCGGCCGGGCCGCCGAGCAGCAGCTCCAGCACCAGTCGCTTCTGCTCGCCGCCGGACAAGCTGGTCACGGAGCGGAACTTGGCCCGATCGTATGGCACCCCGAGCGCGGCGACAGTGGCCTTGTCGAAGGCGGTCTCGTGCCCGTAACCGTCGACGTCGGCCCAGTCGGCCAGCGCCTGGGCGTAGGCCAGGGCGACCGGGTCGCTGTCGTCCTCCATCATCCGCAGCTCGGTCGCGTCGACGGCGGCAGCGGCCAGCCGGACCGGGTCCGGCGACACCGACAGCAGCAGATCACGGACCGTCGAGTCGTCCCGGACGGACCCGATGAACTGCGGCATCACGGCCAATGACCCGGAGACCGTCACCGCGCCATCGTCCGGCGTCAGGGTTCCGGCGGCGAGGCGGAGCAGCGTCGTCTTGCCGGTGCCGTTGGGGCCGACCAGCGCCGTCGCTCCCCCGGCCTCGGCGCCGGCGCCGACCCGGAAGGACACGTCGGACAGCAGCGGTCGCCCGTCCGGCAGCGCGAACGACACGACGCTGAACTCCAGATGGCCCATGGGCGTCGAGGGTGAACGAGCAACCCTCGCTGCGTCAAACGCGATTCGGTGCGGTGGCCCGGTCGAGGTCCCGCGACCCCGAATGGCAGACCTGGTTCACCGCGCAAGATCACCTGTGTAGCGGTTACCGTACGCATCGTGAGCGCGGACCCGGGCCCGGCCAGGTTCTTCAGCTGGTCGTCCGACGACGGCCGGCGCCTGGAAACCGTGCGGGTGGTGATGACCGAACGGGGCATGCGCGCCTCGGGCTACCTGGTGCGGGTGGGCAAGCTGAGCTTCGGTGCTTCGTACTCCGTGCTGTGCGACGCGGCCGGCCGGACCCGGCGGCTCACCGTGCACAGTGATTCGGCGTCCACCGAACGCGGGCTGTCGCTGACCCGCACCCCCGGGGGCCCCTGGCTGGACGGGGCCGGCAAATCGCCGCCGATGCCCGACCTCGACCTCGCGTTCGACGTCGACCTGACGGCGAGCGTGTTCAGCAACTCGCTGGCCATCCGCCGGCTCGGGCTGCACCGGCGGGAGGGGCAGGAGTCGGTCGTGGTGACCGAGGTCGACTTCCCGGATCTGAACGTCGCGCCGGTGGTGCATCACTACCGGACCCTGGAGGTCACCGAGCACGGCGCCCGGCTGCGCCATCAGGGGCCGTCCGGGCACCACGAACTGCTGGTCGACCGGGAGGGCTTCGTCGTCGACGTGCCGCACCTGTCCTACCGGCTGCGCTGACGGCGGCCGGCGGACCCCGTGATCGTTAAGCTCGGCCCGGACAGCTCGGCACCACCGGACGGAGAGTGACATGGTCGATTTCAACGAACTCAAGGACAAGGCGCAGGACCTGGTGGCCCAGCACGCGGACACGATCAAGGACGGGATCACCAAGACCGGCGACTTCGTCGGCGAGAAGGTCGGACACGACAAGGTCGATCCGATCGAGGAGAAGCTGCACGGCCTGGTGGACAAGGCGGCCCGCAACGACGAGCCGCCGTCACCGACGCCGCCCGTGGTCTGACCGGCGTTCGCTTGCCGGGGGCGGCCGGTGGTCGCCCCGGGCGGACCCGCCGTCCGTCAGCCCGACCCGAGTCGGGACACCAGCCAGTCGGTGGTCACCCGGATCGCCTCGTCGCCGACCTGCTCGTCGACGGTGAACCCGTGGTCGGCCCCGTCCACCACATGCAGCGTGGTGTCGGTGCTGGCCACGGTCTGCAGGAAGATCGTCGACACCTCGGGGTCAACGATCTGGTCGTCGGAGCCGACGACCGCCAGGATCGGCCCGGTGTAGCCGCTGACGTCGTCCAGCGGGTGCGAGGCCTCGATGGTGTCGAACCAGTTCAGCCCGAGCTTGAAGATCCGATCGCCGAAATCCAATGGCACGTAGCCGTTCTCCCGGGCCTCCTCGTGCCCGTCGGGGTCCTCGTCGTACCCGTTGTAGACGGCGCCGCTCCAGGAGACGAATGCGGCCACCCCGGGCACCGTGCCGGTGACGGTGGCCCCGATGCCGCCGCCCCGGGACAGCCCCAGGATCGCGATCCGGTCCGGGTCGATGGCGCCGTCCCCGGTGGGGTCCTGCTGCAGGTAGTCCAGGGACGCGGTGGCGTCGAGCACCATGTTCGGGTAGTCCAGGGACAGGTCCGGCTCTTCGGACTCGCCGGTGCCGGCGAAGTCGATCCGCAACGACGCGATGCCCCGCGCGGCGAGGGCCGCGGCGAGGCGGGCGAACATGTCCCCGTCCGCGTCCCGCGTGCCCAGGTCGCCGTGCAGCATCAGCACCGCCGGCACCTGCCGGCCGGCCGCGTCGGCGGGCAGCGCCAGGGTGCCCGGCACCCGATGGTCGCCGGCCGGGACCCACACCATCGACTCGTCGCCGGTGAACGGCGCGGGGAGCGGGTCGGCGTCGGATCCGATCGCCGATGGGTCCGCGGACGGATCCGACCGCGAGTCCGACAAGGACAGCGGCGGATCGGCCGGCGCTGTCGACGCCACCCCGACCACCGGGTCAGCGGGTCCGGGCACCACCGGGTCGGCCGAGGATGACGACGGGGAGGACGAGGACCCGGGCACGGGAACGCCACCGGCCGTCCCGCAGGCGGCGAGACCGGCGCACAGGAGCGCCGCGACCGTCACCGCCACCCGTTTCATCGGATCTCCTCGTCGACCTTTTGCCTACCGAACCATTGTGACCACATGGAGCGGCCGGCCCCGGCCGCACCTCACCGCGTCAGTACGTCCACCGCCGCCCGGATTCGCTTCGCCGATACCGGGACGGCGGTGCGCATCGGCTGCGCGAACAGCGCCACCCGGTACTCGGCGAGCAGGTGGCGCAGCGCCCGCACGTCGGCGTCGTCCCGACGGTCGGCGGGCAGCGCGTCGACCGCCCGGTCCGCGTCGGCCGTCAGTTGCCGGATCTCGGTGAGCCGCTCCCGGTCACGTCCGGCCGCCTCCCGGACCCGTTCGGCGCGGATCCGCAGCGCCTGGAGTTGCCGGGTCCGATCCGGCAGGCCGCCGGCGCCGGCGTCGACGACGAATCCCGGCGCGACCGCGGCCCGCCATTGGGCGCGCATGTCGGCGGTCAGATCGGCGATCGCCGCGGCCCCCGGACCGCGCTCGGCGGCGTCGATGGCCCCGGCCGCGGCACCGGCGGCGGCGAGCATGGCACCGGCGGCCACCAGCACGTCCCGCACCGCCTCGAGCAGGAGCGGCGCGATCGTGGCCGACAACGCGGCGAAACCGGCGGCGGTCCAGACCGGGCCCCCGGCCCGGTCGACCAGTGCGTCGACCGCGGCCCGGGTGGCGTCGGCCACCAGCGCGGGGAACGTGGTGCCGGGGGCGGTGGCCAGGGCGATCTGGGTGTCCCGGTTGAGCATCTGCCGGATCCGGGCCGGCGACGGCAGCAGCGCGGTGGCCAGCAGCCGGACCGTGCCGGCCCGCATGGCCCGGCGCTGGTCGGCCTCGCCGTCGAACACCGCGACCCCCACGGCCGAGTCACCCTCGGGGACGAGCGCGGGGTAACCGGTGACCTCGTGCCCGGCCACCCGTGCCCGCACCCGGCGGGGAACCCCTTCCGGCGGGAAGGACGTCAGGCCATGACGCTCCAGCGTCCGGGTGGCCCGGGCCACGGCCCGCTGGGTGTCGCCGCGCATCGACGACTGCAGCGCGGGCAGGTCCCGGCCGGTGGCCAGGGTGGCGCCATGCTCGTCCACCACCCGGAAGTTCATCCGCAGGTGCTCGGGCACCTTCGCCGGTTCGAAGTCCGCCTCCCGCACCACCACGCCGGTCATCCGGGTCAGCGCGGCGGCCAGTTCCGTCGCCAGCGGCCGGGTCTCGTCGATCCGGTCCAGCGCCGCCCGGGCGAAGTCCGGGGCGGGGACGAAATTGCGCCGCAGCGTCTTGGGCAGGGTGCGGATCAGCGCGACGGCGAGTTCGGCCCGCAGGCCGGGGATCTGTGCCTCGAAGCCGGCCGGGTCGACCCGGGCCAGCACCGGGAGCGGGATGCTGACCGTCACCCCGTCGTCGGACCGGCCGGGGTCGAAGACGTAGTCCAGCGGCAGCTCGACGTCGCCGGAGGTGAACCGATCGGGGAACGCGGCGGCGTCGAACCGGTCGGCGCCGGCGGCGATCAGCATGTCCGGGGTGAACGTCAGCAGGTCCGGATCGGTCCGCGACGCCTTCTTCCACCACGAGTCGAAGTGCCGGCCGGAGGTCACCTCGGCCGGGATCCGGGCGTCGTAGAGGCCGACCATCGTGTCGTCGTCGATCAGGATGTCCCGGCGACGGGCCCGTTCCTCCCAGTCGTTGACCTGCTCAAGGGCCCGCTGGTTGTCGGTGAAGAACCGGTGCCGGGTGTGCCAGTCCCGCTCCACCAACGCGTGCCGGATGAACAGCTCCCGGGACAGCTCCGGGTCGATCCGGTCGAACTGCACGGTGCGCGCGGCGACCAGCGTGACACCGAGCAGCGTCACCTTCTCGGTCGCCTCCACGCTGGCCCGCTTCCCGTTCCACCGCGGTTCGGAGTAGCTGCGCCGCAACAGGTCCCCGCCGACCTGTTCCACCCAGCCGGGTTCCACCCGGGCGCAGATCCGGGCCCACAGCCGGCTGGTCTCGACCAGCTCGGCGGCTACCACCAGCGGGGGCAGGGACCGGGCCAGCGCCGAGCCCGGCCAGATCGCGTAGGCGACGCCGCGGGTGCCTTGATACTCCCGGGTGCCCTCCTTGCGCAGGCCGATGTGCGAGAGCAGGCCGGCCAGCAACGCGGTGTGCACCCGTTCGGCGTCCACCTCGACGGACAGCGAACCGCGGCCGCCCAGGGCCGCGTCCGGGTCCCGCAGCTTGGGCGCCGGCGCGCCCGGATCCGGCCGGGTCGGCCGCCGGCCGCCGCGCCGGCCGCGATCACCGCCCCGGCCCCGATCACCGCCCCGGTCCCGGCCGCCACCGTCGGCGGGCCGGCTCAGCTGGCTGAGCTGGCCGTGCAGGTCCTGCCATTCCCGGATGCGCAGGTAGTTCAGGTACTCCCGCCGGCACATCTTGCGGAACGCGTTGCCGGACAGTGCCTTTCCCTGTTCGTTCAGGTAGGCCCACAGGCTCAGGAGGGCGGTGAAGTCGGAGTTGCCGTCGACGAAACGGGAGTGCGCGGCGGTCGCCTTGTCCCGCTCGTCGAGGGGGTACTCGCGGACGTCGATCACCGACAGCGCGGAGACCAGGACGAGCATCTCCGGCCGGCAATCCCGCCGCTGCCCCTCGACCAGAATCCGGGCCAGCCGGGGGTCGACGGGCAGGCCGGACATCTCCCGGCCGGTCGGGGTGAGCCGGATCCGGTCGGCATCCGTCCGGTCCAGCGCGCCGAGCTCGGTCAAGACCGTGACACCGTCGGTGATCTGCCGCCGGTCGGGCGGGTCCAGGAACGGGAAGTCGGCGATGTCGCCCAGATCCAGCGCGGCCATCTGCAGGATGACCGAGGCCAGGGAGGTCCGGGCGATCTCCGGGTCGGTGTAGGCGGGCCGTTCGGCGAAGTCCCGCTCCGAGTACAGCCGGATGCAGATGCCGTCGGCGACGCGGCCGCACCGGCCGGCCCGCTGCCCGGCCGAGGCCTGCGAGATCGGTTCGATGGGCAACCGCTGCACCTTGCTGCGCGGCGAGTACCGCGAGATCCGGGCGGTGCCCGGGTCGATGACGTACCGGATACCCGGCACCGTCAAGGAGGTCTCGGCGACGTTGGTGGACAGCACGATCCGCCGGCCGGGGTGCGCGGAGAACACCCGGTGCTGGTCGGCCGAGGACAGCCGGCCGTACAACGGCAGCACCTCGATGACGCCCGGGCGGTTCGCCAGGTGCCCGCGCAGCACCTCGGTCGTGTCGGTGATCTCCCGTTCCCCGGACAGGAAGATCAGGATGTCACCGTTGTCCCGACCACTGCCTTCGGCCAGCAGCTCGTCGACGGCGGCCGTGATCGCCTGCCCCTGGTCGGCCGAATCGGCTGATTCGCCGGACGCCTGCCGCGGCTCCCAATCGGCGTCGTCGACGTCCGGGAGGGCATCCAGACCATAGGGCCGGTAGCGGATCTCGACCGGGAAGGTGCGGCCGGACACCTCGACCACCGGCGCCCCGCCGAAGTGCCGGGAGAACTTGTCCGGGTCGATGGTGGCCGAGGTGATGATCACCTTCAGGTCGGGTCGCTGCGGCAGCAGGCCCTGCAGGTAACCGAGCAGGAAGTCGATGTTCAGGCTGCGTTCGTGGGCCTCGTCGATGATGATCGTGTCGTAGTTCCACAGCATCCGGTCGCGGCCGATCTCGGTGAGCAGGATGCCGTCGGTCATCAGCTTGACCAGGGTGGTCGGCCCGGTGTGGTCGCCGAACCGGATCGAGTAGCCGATCGCCCCGCCCACCGCCGTGCCGGTCTCCTCGGCGATGCGTTCGGCCAGCGCCCGGGCCGCGATCCGCCGCGGCTGGGTGTGCCCGATCATGCCGCGCACCCCACGGCCCAGTTGCAGCAGCAGCTTCGGCAGCTGGGTGGACTTGCCCGAGCCGGTCTCGCCCGCGACGATCACCACCTGGTGCTCGTCGATGACCCGGCCCAGATCCTCGACCCGGGCGCTGACCGGCAACTGGGCGGGGAACGTGATCGCCGGCACCGCGGCCCGCCGCCGGTCGAGGCGCTCGGCGCCCGCGGCGACCTGGGCGTCGATCTCGCCGAGCACCAGCGCGCGTTTCCCGTCGTCACCGATCTTGCGGGCGCTGCGCAGCCGCCGACGCAGCCGGCGCTCGTCGGCGATGGTCAGGTCGGACAGCCGAGCGGCGCGCTCGGCCTCCGATACCGGGCTGGCAGTCATGACCCGACCACAATAGGCAGCCGCCGGGTCGCGTCCCGGCCGATCCGGGGACGGCTGGTCGTGACCGCACCGAGATCGGCTGCTCAGCCGAGCGGCAGCGGTGCGTCGCCGAGGTCGCGCAGCGGCCCGACCAGCGTCCGGGCCGGGTCGGCCGGCACCAGCAGACAGGTGATGACGTAGGGCTGGCCGGCCGACACCGCGTCCGGTCCGGTGATCTGCTGCCCGGTGGTCTCGTTCCACCGGGTCGGCTGGGCGAGAGCGGTCAGGTCCCCCCGGTCCAGCGCCGCGGGTGAGCCGAGGGCGTCGACGGCGGACTGCCGGCAGGCATCGACGTCGGGTTGCCCGAAGCCGGTCCGATCACCGGGCCACGTGCTGAGCTGCTCTGCGCCGTGCCGATCCCGGCAGTCAACCGGATAGAGCAGATGCTCGTCGCTCACGCAGAGCGCCAGCAGCCGGCGATCCGCGGCCCGGCTCCAGGCGTTCCGCAGCGAATGCTCGATCGTCGGTCCGGCGCCCGTGTCGGACGTGACCAACTGGACCGCGCAGGCCGCCCAGTCCTGGCCGGCGGCGCGCTGCCGACGATCGGGGCCGATCAATGCGGTCAGCAGGTTGACGTCCGGGACCCCGTGGTCGTCGTCGGTCGCCCGTTCGGGCAGGCCCAGATAGCCGGCGGCGTCGGTCCAACACCGCTCCCAGGCGCCGTCCTGGAACGATGTCGCCAGGTCGACCCCCGCGCCGATCCAGACCACCTCGCCGAAGCGGGCGCCGTCACACACACCGGTCCGCCCGCCCGGCAGAGCGGTGTTCTCCTCCACGACGTACCCGCCGAAGCCGCCGTCGAAGAGGTTCTCGAGCAGGCAATGACCCGGCTCGGGCGGCGCCGGCACCGGCGCCGCCGTCGACTCGCCGGCCACCACCGTGCCGCGGACCGCGGCGACCACGACCATCAGCGCGACCAGGCCGAGCAGGATGGCGCCGCCCCACCACGGGCCGAAGCGAGCCGGTCGCGGATCCACGCCCACCACTGTGCCGGGCCCGGCCGCCCGGCAGCCACCGGATTTCGGCGATCACCCGACCCAGTGCTCCTGATGCCCGGACATGTCCCAGAGCCGGAGCCGGGGCAGGGTGCCGGGAAGGGGATCGGGACCGAGCGCGGCGAGCGCCGCCGCGACCTGGTCGGCGGTGAACCGGCGACCGAGGGTGACATGCGGGGTCCAGCCGCCGGCGGCGAAGGTGCCGTGCCGGTCGACGGGTTCGTCGAGGGCGGCGAGCACCTGGCGCTGCAGGGTCAGCAGGTCCGGGTCCGGCACCACCAGGCGAGCCAGCACCAGCGCCGGACGACCCGGGCGGCCGTCCTCGCGCGGCGGCCGGTTCCCGAAGATCAGCACCGCCCCGAGGCGCACCGGCAGCGGCAGCCCGGCCGCGATCGCGGCGAGCCGGACCCGCACCGGCTCCGGCGCGGTCGCGGACAGCGCCAGGGTCAGGTGCGGCCGGTTCGACGCACCCGTGTGCCGGCCCTGGCTGGGCAGGCCGGCACGCATGAGGGACGCCCAGTCCGCCCGGACCGCCGTGTCCGCGCCGCCGTCGAGCACCAGTTCGACCGAGTACATCCGCCCATCGAACGACACCGCCGGGCGGTCCGCCGATTCGGCGGCCGACGGTCAGGGAAAGATGGGCGCTGAGTGGGCCAACCGGTCGCCGCTCGTCCGCCCGACGGGGCTCAGCAGGGGGAGGTGGCATGTTCGGACGCCGCAAGCGGGGGACGGCCGAGGCGCAGGGCGGTGCCGAGGACGGCGCCGAGCCCGGCTCCGGTAACGATCTGGCCGGCCACCGGCCGCGGCACGCGCTGAGCGACGCCGCGCTGGCCGGGCTCAAGCACAACGTCACCGACTGGTCGCGATGGACGCTGCGGCTGCTGATCATCGGCGTGGGCCTGTGGGTCGCGTTCTGGATCCTCGGCCAGCTGTGGAGCGTGCTGCTGCCGATCTTCTTCGGCCTGCTGCTGGCTACCGTGCTGTGGCCGCCGGTGCGGTTGATGCGCCGCAAGCTGCCCAACGCGCTCGCCGCGATCCTCGCGCTGGTCGGGTTGCTGGTGATCTTCGGCGGTCTGATCGCCGTGCTCGCCCCGCAGGTGACCTCGCAGGCCGGCGACCTGGCCAACCGGGCCATCGGGGGGCTGACCACCCTGCAGCAGTGGCTGGCCGGTCCGCCGTTCAACCTCGGGCCCGACGCGCTGGGTGGGCTACTGGACAAGGGCATCGCGCAGATCCAGAGCAACAGCCAGGAGGTCGTAGCGATCGTCATCGGCAGCCTCGGCGCGATCGGGTCCGCGATCATCACGCTGGTCCTGGCCCTGGTGCTGTGCTTCTTCATCCTCAAGGACGGGCCCCGGTTCGTGCCGTGGCTGCAGACCTGGATCAACCCCAGCGGCGGCCGGCACTTCGCCGAGCTGTCCGACCGGGTATGGACGGCGCTGGGCCAGTACGTGTGGTCGCAGGCGGCGGTGGCAGCGGTCGACGGCATCTTCATCGGCCTGGGCGTCTGGATCCTCGGCGTGCCGTTCGCGCTGCCCATCGCCGTGCTCACGTTCTTCGGCGGGTTCGTGCCGATCGTCGGCGCGTTCGTCGCCGGCTCCGTCGCCGTGCTGGTCGCCCTGGTCTCCAACGGCGTCTGGACCGCGGTCGGTGTGCTGGTCATCGTGCTGGTCGTGCAGCAGCTCGAGGGCAATGTGATGCAGCCGATCCTGGTCGGCAAGACGATGAACATCCACGCGGCCGTGACGATCGCCGTGGTCGCCCTGGGCGGCACCCTGTTCGGCATCGTCGGTGCGTTCCTGGCGGTGCCGGCCGTCGCGGTGGTCCAGGTGATCGCCCGGTACGTACGCGAGCAATTGCAGGCCCTGCCGCCGCCGACCGGGGCGACCCGGGACGGCTCGGTGGTCGCCGACCCCGAGCTGAGCGAAGGGCTCGGCTGAGCCGTCGACCCGGGTCAGTCCAGCACGGTCGGCCGGATCTGCCGGCGCAGTTCGACCAGATGCAACGCGTGGGCGTCCAACGCCTTGTCCTCGGCGCTGACCGGTCGCCACCGGGGCACCGGTTTGGCGTTGCCCGCGTCGTCGAGCGCGACGAAGATCGTCAGGCAGTGCGTGGTCAGCTCCATCTCGCCGGTGGTCGGCGGGCCGGACCGGACGTGCACGGCGATGTGCATGCTGCTGCGGCCGGTGCGCAACAGCTGCGCCTCCAGCTCGACGACATGCCCGATCTGGATCGGCCGGTAGAACCGCACCCCGCCGGAGTAGGCGGCGATCGCCGGGCCCTGGCACCACCGGGCGGCCACCGCGAAGGCCGCCTCGTCGATCCAGCGCATCACCGTCCCGCCGTGCGCCTTGCCGCCCCAGTTCACGTCGGTCGGCGCGGCCAGGAATCGCAAGGTCATGGCCGGCGCGGTGCTCGCGTCGGTGTAGGTCTGCCCGACCATCGCCTGCTCGATGTTGCGCCGGACGGTGACCCGGGCCTGCGCGTCGGCCAGCAGTTCGCGGTCGAGGTCGGTGACGGGCACCCAGGGCGGCACGGCCGTCGGCTTGCCGTTCGCATCGACCGCGACGAACACCACCACGCAGGTGGTCGCCTCGGTGTAGACGCCGTCCTGCGGGTCCGCCGAGGACACGGTGACGTGCACGTCCATGCTGCTGCGACCGGTCCGCATGAGCCGGGAGGTGACCTCGACCAGCTGACCGGACTCGATCGGCCGGGCGAACCTGATGTCGCCGACGTAGGCCGTGACGCAGTACCCGCCGCACCACCCGACGGCGAGCGCATACGCCGACTTGTCAATCCACTCGAGCACCCGGCCGCCGTGGATGGAGCCGCCGAGCGACGCCACGTCGGTGGGGGCCGCCAGGAACCGCAGGGTGATCTCGCTCTGCCCCGTCGCCATGGAGGAACCCTATTGCCTGGCGTGGGCGGAGCCCGAGAGGCCGCCGTCGAGCGCCGGACACCGGCCCGCCGGCGGCTCCGGATGTGCCGCCGAGCCGTCCGGGGTTGGATGAAGCGATGAGCGAGCGTCAGCGAGCGAATCCTCGTGACTGTCGTCGGCCCGGCCGAACCGGAACGGTCGAGCCGGCGAGGCGTTCCGGGAGGGCGGGCCGATGAGCGAGCGTCAGCGAGCGAATCCTCGTGACTGTCGTCGGCCCGGCCGAACCGGAACGGTCGAGCCGGCGAGGCGTTGCGGGAGGGCAGGTCGATGACCCGGCGCACCCTGATCCTGCTGCGACACGGCAAGTCCGCCTATCCCCCCGGCGTCCCTGATCACGACCGGCCGCTGGCCGACCGTGGCCGGCGGGAGGCGGCGTTCGCCGGCGAGCACATCCGGACGGTCGTCGACGGCTTCGATCGGGTGCTGTGCTCGACGGCCACCCGCACCCGGCAGACCCTGGATGC
Source organism: Nakamurella sp. (assembly GCF_044224575.1). GTDB lineage: Bacteria > Actinomycetota > Actinomycetes > Mycobacteriales > Nakamurellaceae > Nakamurella. The sequence goes on along the minus strand of NZ_JBGAKE010000012.1, from coordinate 37,052 downwards.
CACCGGCCTGGCCGCCGGGCGCGTCGACTTCCGGGAGGAGATCTACGCCGCCGAACCCGACGAGATCCTGGACCTGATCCGGATCGTGCCGGACGGCGTGACATCGTTGCTGGTCGTCGGGCACTCCCCCGGCCTGCCCGACCTCGCCGACGAGCTCGCCGGGCCCGGGTCGGATCCGGTTGCGCTGGCCGCGCTCGACCGGAAGTTCCCGACCTCGGCGTTCGCCGTCGTCACCACTTCCGGACCGTGGTCGGACCTGCCCGACGGGGCCCGCCTGGTCGCCGTCGTCATCCCCCGCGACCACCCCTGACCCGGCACCACGCGACCATCCCCGATCCGAGACGAGGAGAGACTTCGATGCCCGAGATCCCGCTGCCCGGCCGAACCCCGCGGGTTGCCGGCACCGCCTGGGTCGCACCGACGGCCGCGGTGATCGGTGACGTGACGATCGGCGAGCGGACCGGGGTGTTCTACAGCGCCGTCGTCCGCGGCGACACCGCCGCCATCGCGGTCGGCGACGGCAGCAACCTGCAGGACGGGGTCGTGCTGCACGCCGATCCCGATTTCGCCTGCACGGTGGGCTCGGGGGTCAGCGTCGGTCATGCGGCGGTGGTGCACGGCTGCACGATCGAGGACGACTGCCTGATCGGCATGGGTGCGGTGGTGCTCAACGGCGCCGTGGTCGGCCGGGGCTCGATGATCGCCGCCGGCGCGGTGGTGCTGGAGGGCGCACAGATCCCGCCCGGCTCGCTGGTGGCCGGCGTACCGGGCAAGGTGCGGCGCGAACTGACCACCGACGAGCAGGCCGGGATTCGCGAGAACGCCCGGCACTACACCGAACTCACCGCGGCGCACCGGGCCGCGCACGCCTGATCGCCGGACGGTCGGGCATCGGGCCGGCAATCGGTTCGGAACGGCCGATCGCACCCGGCCCGCGCGCCGAGTGCCGCGCCGAGTGCCGCGCCGAGTGCCGAGGTGACCGGACGGCCGGCCGACGAATGGGCCCGGGTCGTTGTTCACTCCCCCCAAATAGGAGAACACCGACCCGGGCCACGGTCGCTCCGTCCGACCAGTGATTCAGAGAGTGCGCGGGGGGTGCAGATACCTCGGCCCGACGAACAGGCCGGGGACCACCCGACCGGCCCAGCCGGTCCGTCGCCGAGCGCGACGACCGACCCGAACGGGTCAGCGCGGCGCGGGCCTCGGCGCGTGATCAGGCCGGCTCGACGCCGTACACACGCCGGTACTCCTTGCGGAACGCCCGCCGGCCGAGCACTGCCCACGCCAGCCGCGCGGGCAGCGGCGACTTGGCCAGCATGTCCCGGCCCCGCTCGGGGGTGTTCGCGTCCAGCAGGAAGCCCAGGAAAGCGAGCAGCTTGTCCTTCGGGATCCCCGCCCGGCCCCGTTCGGCCAGCTCCTCCCATTCCGGCACCGTCATGACCCGTTCGACCAGGGGCAGGATGTGCACCTCCTCGTCGTGCAGGTGCTCGCCCAGCGCGTCGTTGAGTTCGGTCAACGTCTCGGCGAGGGCATCCCGGCTGCCGGCGTCGGCGTGCGCGGTGAACGAGTCGGCGGACCGTTCGGCGCTGCGGTAGAGCTCGGCGATCCGCTCGTGCTGCTCCTCCATCCGCAGGATCAGGGCCGAATCCATCGGTGCCCGCTCCAACAGCAGCGGCCACATCAACTCGTCCTCGCCCTCGTGATGGTGGTGCAACGCGGTGGTCAGCCCGCCGAGGAAGTCGACGACGACGGCGGCGCGGGCCCGGTCACCGGGGGCCACTCCCCGGACCAGGCCCGGCAGGTTGCCGAACTGCTTGCGGAAGGAGTTGTGCACGAACACCATTTCGGCGGTGTCGGGGCGGTCGGTGGTGGTCGCGGTCATGATCGTCTCCAGCAGTCGAGGTCGTTGATTCGACGGTGGGTGCCGGATCCGGCGCCCACGAACAAGGGTGTCCGGCGCGATTTGCAGGCCACTTGGCGACAACTTGCAGGGCCCGCGGCCCCGCGCTGCCCGTGGACCATCCGGGCGCGTCGGGCAGCCGGATGTTCCCCGGCGACGGGGCCCGCCGGGACGGCCGGTTACAGTCGCCGGATCATGCTGTCGTTGCGGGTGCTGGGCGCGTTGGACGCCACCGGAGATCCGGAAAGAGCCACCGCACTCGACCTCGGCGGTCCCCGGCAACGCAGCGTGCTGGCCCTGTTACTCGTCGCCCGCGGCCAGGTGGTCTCGGTCGATCGGTTGGTCGAGGACCTGTGGAACGGTGAGGCCCCGCCGCGCGCGATCGGTGCGCTGCAGGCGTACGTCTCGCACCTGCGCCGGGCGCTGGAACCGGACCGGGCCCCGCGCACCCCGGCGACCGTCCTGGTCAGCGAACCACCGGGGTATGCGATCCGGGTGCCGCCGGATGCCGTCGACGCCTGGCGGTTCGAGGCGCTCGTCCGGCGGGCCGGTGAGCCCGGGCAGGAGCCGAACGCCCGCGCGCTGCTGCAGGCGGCGTTGGACCTCTGGCGGGGCCCCGCGTACGCCGAGTTCCAGGCCGAGCAGTGGGCGGCGACCGAGGCCGGACGCCTGGACAGCCTCCGGACGGTCGCCCGGGAACGCTGGTGCGATGCGGTGCTGCGGGCGGGCGATGCCGCCGAGGCGGTGGTGGCCGCCGAGGTGCTCACCCGCGAGTTCCCGCTACGCGAGGAGGGCTGGCGGCTGCTCGCGATGGGCCTGTACGCGACGGGCCGGCAGGCCGATGCGCTGGCCGCGTTGCGCCGGGCCCGGGATCTGCTCGCCGACGAGCTGGGCCTGGATCCCGGTCCCGCCCTGACCCGGGTCGAGGCCGATGTGCTGGCGCAGCGGCTGGTGGTGCCCACCACCGTCCGCGCGGCCGTCGCCATCCCGGCACCCCCACCGGCCCCGGCCCCCGCCCATCCGCGACCGGAGCACCCGCCCGCGAGCCCGAACGACCAGCCTCCGCCCGGGTCGCCCCACGGGCCCCACGAAGCCCACGACGTCGCCGAGCCTTTCGGCCTGGTCGGCCGCGAGGCGGAACTGACCACCCTGCACGCCGCGGCCGGACAGGTCCGCGCGCGGTCCGATCGACGGGTGGCGCTGATCGCCGGCGAGCCGGGCGCCGGCAAGTCCACCCTCATCGACCGGTTCGTCCAGGATCTGCGGGCCGATCGGTGGCGCGTGGTGATCGGCCGCTGCCCGGAATCCGACGGGGCGCCGCCGGCCTGGGCCTGGGTGGAGGTGGTGCGCGCGCTGGCGCGCCAGGTCGATCCGGGGCCGCACCGGACCGCGCTCGCCCCGCTGCTCGACGAACAGTCCCGGGCCGCGAGCGAGTCCGATGCGTCGTTCGGCCGCTTCCTGCTCAGCCGGGCCCTGATCGACTACCTGTCCGCGTCCGCCGGATCGGAGCCGGTCGCGGTGGTGCTCGACGACCTGCACCGGGGGGATTCGGAGACCCTGGCCCTGCTCGACTCCGTGGCCACCGCGACCACCGGCGTCCCGCTGTTGCTGGTCGCCGCGTACCGGCCGGCCGAGGTGCACGAGGGGCTGCGCGACGCCCTCGCCGGCCTGGCCGCGCTGCCGCCGCTCCGGCTGAGCCTGGGCGGTCTGGACGCGGCCCATGCGGAGCGGCTGATCGGATCCATCGCCGGCCGCCGGCCCGATCCGGCCACCGTCGCCGCCCTGGTCGACCGGACCGACGGCAACCCGTTCTATCTGGCCGAAAGCGCGCGCCTGCTGGGCAGCGAGGGGAGCCTGGTCGCCCTGTCCAAGGTGCCCGAAGGGGTGCGCGACGTGCTGCGCCGCCGGTTCGCCCGGCTGCCCGAGCTGTCCGTGTCGATCCTCCGGCTGGCCGCCGTGATCGGCCGGGACGTCGACATCGACGTGCTGGTACAGGCGGCGGAGGTCGGCGAGGACGCCGTCCTCGACGCCCTGGAGGCGGGCGTGCTCGCCGGCCTGCTGACCGAACCCGACTCCGGCCGGGTCCGGTTCGCGCATGTGCTGGTCCGGGACACGCTCTACGAGGACGCCCCGCGCCTGCGCCGCAGCCGTTGGCACGGACGGATCGCCGAGGCGGTGCTGTCCGTGCACCCGGACGACGCGGCCGCGCTGGCGTACCACTACCACCAGGCCGCCGCGACGGCGACCGCCCGCAATGCCGTCGACGCCGCCGGGCGGGCGGCCGAGATGGCGCTGACCCGGTACGCGCACGAGACGGCCGCGGAGCTGTACGCCCAGGCATTGGGCGATCTGGACCGGGTCCCGGCCGGTCTGGCCAGGCCGGATCCGCGGGCCGGCGCCGACCCGCACCTGGCCGAGCGGGTGGATCTGCTGGCCCGGCTGAGCCGTTCCCAGCTGGCCGCCGGCGCGACCATGGACTCGTTGGCCTCCCGCCGGCGAGCGATGCGGCTGGCCGAGGCCGGCGGTCGGGACGACCTGCTCATCCAGGTGATCATTTCGAAGGACCTGCCCACCCCGTGGATGACCCGGCCCTACGGTTCGGTCGACGACGAGATGATCGCGCTGATCGAGCGGGCCCTGGCCAGCACCGATCCCGTGCCCGACCACCGGACCCGGTGCCGGCTGCTCTACTCGCTGATCATCGAGGTCGCCGACCGCGAGCGATCCGCCCGCCTGGCCCAGGAGGCGGAACGGTTGGCCCGGGAGATCGGCGATCCGGTGCTGATCGGCCTGATCCTGCACGGCTGGGTGGCCAGCGTGGACGCCGAGCTCGAGGTCGAGCGGGTCCGCGCGGTCGGCCGGGAGCTGGTCGAGATCGGCGGTCGCCCCGGCCTGGCCGTGTTCGCCGTCATCGGGCACCACAGCCTGGCCCGGGTCGCCTGCGTGCACGGTGAGGCGGCGGCCATGACCGAGCACGTCGAGCGGATCTCCGCACTCGTCCGCCAATTCCGCTGGAGCCAGACCGCGGCCCTCGAGGCGATGATGGAGGGCACGATCGCGCATCTGACCGGCCGGCTGACCGACGCCGAGGCCGACTACCGGACGGCGACGGAACGGCTGATGGCCAGCGGCGCGTTCGACGCCGCCGGCATCGGCCTGCTCGCTCTGCTCACCGTCCGGGTTACGGATCATCGGACCGGCGAACTCGTGGAGGTCCTGGGCCAGATCGACACCAACGCGGACGCCCTGGTCCAGGATCTGCGGGCGGTGCCGCTGCTGGCCGCCGGGCGGCGGGCGGAGGCGGCCCACGGTCGGCACGATCTGCCGCCGGTCCCGCACAACTTCTTCCGCAGCCTGTTGCTCACCTTCCGCGGCATGGCGGCGGTCGGGCTGAAAGATCCGGTCGAGGCCGCGACGGTGGAGCGCGAGCTGCTCGCCTACCGGGGGCAGATCGGCGGCGGGGGCACCGGATCATTCGTGATGGGCCCGGTGGACACCGTGCTCGGCGACCTCGCCGCGCTGCTCGGCCGGCCGGGCGAGGCCCGCGGCCTCTACCGGGCCGCCGTCGACCTGGCCGAGCGGTGCGGCAACACATGGTGGGCCGACGACGCCCGGGGACGGCTGGCCGCCCTGGAAGCGTGAGTCCGGTCGCCGGTCCGGCGTCGGATCCGGGCGCCGGGAGCCGCGGCGACGGCCGCTCGACCTACCGCGCCGGCAGGCTCCGTCGACGGTGGCCCGGCTGCCGGAGCCGCCGTACCCGGCCGGGCGCCCACCGGGCGGACCGGGTCAGCGCCTGTCGACGCAGGGTGGTCACCTCGTCGTAGGCCGACCGAAGCTCGGCAGTCAGATCCTCGATCGTGTCCGCGCACTCCTCGAGCAGCCCGTCGACCGCCACCCGGTCGTAACCGCGGGAGAAGGCGCGGGCGGCGGGCAGTTCCACCGTCTGCAACCACTGCGCGTCGACCAGTCCGCCCCGGCGCACCGAGGCCCATTGTGGGTCCGCCATCAACATCGTTCTCTCCCCCTACCGGCCCGCCGTTCAGGCCTTCCCGAACTCCTCGAAGACGATCCGGTCCTCCGAAACCCCCCGGAAAACCAGCGCTTTCACTGTTCCCTCGACCATCTCCGGTGAGCCACAGACGTACACGTCGTGGCCGGCCCACTCGGCCTGGGTGGCCGCCAGCTCGCCGATCCGCCCGCGTGGCCCGCCCCAGTACTCGTCGTCGGAGGTGGCCGTGACGACGGTCAGCCACTGGTGGTGCTCGGCGGCCATCCGGCCCAACCACTCGTTCTCGTACAGCTCCCGACCCGTGCGCACGCCGTGGAACAGGTGCGTCGGCCGGCCACCTTCGGCGGCGAGCTGCTCGAGCATGGCCTTCATGGGGGCCAGCCCGGTGCCGCCGGCGATCATCAGCAGCGGCCGGTACGCGTCGGGGTCCAGGAACATCCGGCCGTAGGGGGCGCCCAGCCGCACCGGATCGCCGGGCCGGGCCGCGCGGACCAACGCGGTGGACAGCGTGCCGCCGTCGATGGCCCGCACGTGCAGGTCGAACTCGTCGCCGCCCGGCATGGTGGCCGGCGTGTACGGCCGCCAGATCCGGGGGCGCAGCCCGGTGGCCTGCAGCGGCACCGACTGCCCGGCGCGGTACGGCACCACCGTCCCGGTGCGGACCCGCAGCACCGCCAGGTCGAACGTGCGCCGGTCGACCCGCACGATCTCACCGTCGTACCAGGCGGGACCGGCATCCGCATCGGCGGCGCCGGCCATGGCATTCGCCACCACCCCGTAGGCGGCAGACCAGTTGGCGGCGAGCGCGTCGGTCCAGCCCGGCCCGGTGAAGTGGGCCATGGTGGCCAGCAGCGCCTCGCCGACGGCCGGGTAGTGATCGGCCAGGGCGCCGAACTTGCGGTGGTCCCGGCCGAGCTCGGCCAGGTAGGGCTCGAGTTCGGCCATCCGATCGACGTGCGTGACGACCCGGACCAGCGCGGTCAGCAACCGGTCGCGCTGCTCGGTCATGGCCAGCGGGAACATCGTCCTGACCGCGGGGTGGGTCAGGAACAGGTAGTTGTAGAAGTACATGGCGACGTCGTCACCGTGGGTGGCGACGGCCGCGAAGTTGGCCTTGAGCGCTGCCGGGTTGACCTGTTCGGCGGATACTGGTTGAACCAAAATAGTCACGCTCCGCCGTCATCTCGGAATTGTTGTGCGCTGATAGTGTCACAACTACGCTGTTGCTCGGGTAGTTGCAACCGTCTGTCATCGCTCTACTCGCTACGTCATCTGTTCGGGACGGCGATCTCCCCCGTCCGGGTGATCGATGTCTCCACCGGCACCCGGGCCCTGTCGGGGCGACGGTCAGGTGCCGATGACGGCCAGACGCTCGGGTCGAGCCGGCCGGGTCAGCGCCCGGCGAGGCCGGTCGGCGCCGTCGCAGCGTGCCGCGCGAAGAACCGCCACATCTGGGTGCTCGCCCGCGGACCCCGGGCGTCGCTGTACGAACCGTGCACCGAGCCGCCGGACCAGGCGTGCCCCAGCCCCTCGACGACCCACAGCTCGAGCCGGACCCGCCGATCGGCCGACCAGCGGGTGACCCGATGGGGCCGCGGCCCCCGACCGGATGACGTGCGGGGCGGATCCTGGCGGGTCTGCCGGCCCTTGCCGACGGTCCCTTCCGGCTGGGACTCCAACCATTGGCCGGCGATCCGTTCGGCATTCGACGCCCGCACGGTGCCGTCCGCGGTGCCCTGGAAGATGATCATCGGCGGGAGCGGCGCGGCCGGCGTCGGCGCCTGGCCGGCGCCCTGCATGGCGGCGAGCGCGTCGGCCGGTCCGGACGCGGTACGGAACGGTGGCGCGGAGTGGACGCCGACGGCGGCGAACAGTTCCGGGTAGGTGGCCGCGAGCACCAGGGCCATGCCACCTCCCGCGGAGATGCCGGCCGCGTAGATCCGGTCCGGGTCCACCCGCCACCGGCTGCTCTCCTGCACCACCTGGCGAACGATCCCGGCCAGGATCGCGGGCTCGCCGGCCGCCCGCAGCTGGTGGCCCGACCGGAACCAGTTCCAGCAGCGTTGGGCGTGGTGGGTCACCGCCTGGTCCGGGTAGACGACGATGAACTGGTGGGTGTCGGCCAGGTCGTTGAACCGGGTACCGGCGGCGAAGTCCAACCCGGTCTGCGTACATCCGTGCAGGGCCAGCAGCAGCGGGGCCCGGGTGGTGCGTCGCAGCCCCTTCGGGATGTACACCCGGTAGGCGCGGGTGCCCGCGACGCCGGTGTACCGGTGCTGGTGCCACCGGCCCTTACCCAGGGTCGCCGGGTCGGGTTGCGAACGGCCCCCGCCGGGCGACGACCACAGGTCGGCCCGGGCACCGGTCGTCGGCCGGCTGGCCTTCTTGCGCTTGGCGGGCGTGCTGCTCCGCGACGTGGTGGCGGTCCGGGTGGCCGCGCGCGCCGCCTTTGTCGCCGTGCGCTGCGCCTTCTTCACCGCCCGCCTGGACGCGGCCGGGCTGGGCATCAGCGCTTTGAGCATGGCTGTGGGCAGGGTGGATCTCGCTCGGCGCGCCACACATCTCCCTGACTCGTCGGGCTCGTCACGCCCGGACGGGACGCTGCGCTGACCCTATTCCCCACGCCGGCCGGGACCACCCGTGATCCGCCGGGTGGAATCCGGTTCGCGAGGTCAGCCGGTGATCGTCAGCACGACCACGATGAACTGCAGATCGGCAAGGATCCGATCGGTGCGGGCCGTCGGCGGCCGGCCGGCCATCCGGCTGCGCGGTCAACCGGAGCAGTTGGCCCTCGTACCGCTGCAGCCAGCCGACGCGGTCGACCAGGGAGTCCCAGCCCGCCGTCGCCGAGCCGAACGGTGACCCCGTCGTTGATCGCGCGCACGTCCGGCCAGCCCGGGTCCGGTTCGCCGGCGACCATGGCCGTCACCCCGCAGGTCCGTGGCCTCTGCGGCGGCCGCCGGTCCACCCGCGCGTCGCCGCCCTTCAACCAGTGTCAGGGCGGCGATGGGCGCCGACGGATACCGGCCCTCCCGGACAACCGTCCGCGGCGTCACCGGCGACCGCGCCGCTGTGCGATCAGAGGGCGGCGACGAGCGCCCCGTGCAGCTCCTGCGCGGTGAGGTCGATGGGGTTGCCCTTGGTGCTGCTGGAGCTGCCGGTCTGCCCGACGATCTCGTCGACCAGCGCCGGGTCGAGGCCAGCGGCGGCGAGCCCGCCGATGCCGAGCAGCCGGACGGTCTCGGCGATCCACTCGACCCCGTCGGCCACGGTCGCCTCGGGATCACCGGTGAGCAGGACCGACGCCCGCCGGTAGGCGGCCAGCGCCGGGTTGTCCGGGTCGCGGTCCCGCAGGGCCTGCACGTTCGCCGCGGTGACCGGGGCGAGCAGCGCCGCGCAGATCGCGCCGTGGGCGACGGGCACCAGCCCGCCGATCACCCCAGCGAACCCGTGCACCGCGCCGAGCTTGGCGTTGGCCAGCGACATGCCGCCGAGCAGGCTGCACCGGGCCATCGCCGTCCGCGCGGCGACGACGGTCCCGTCGGCGTACGCGGCGCGCAGCCCGGCGGCCGCCTGCGCCAACCCGTCCGCGGCCAACGCGTCGGTGATCGGTGTGCGGTTGCGGGACACCAGCGGTTCCAGGCACTGGGTGAGCGCGTCCAGGCCGCTGGACGCGGTGACGGCCGGTGGGCAGTCGATCGTCAGCAAGGGGTCGACGAGGGCCAGGGCGGGCAGCATCGACCGGGCGCGAACGCTGGCCTTACGGCCGTGCTCGGGCGCGGTCAGCACCGCGTTCATGGTGACCTCGGCACCGGTGCCGGCGGTGGTCGGCACCGCCGCGAAGGGCGCCGACGGCCGGGTGATCGGGTGGCCGCGGCCGACGACCTCCAGGTAGTCCAGCGGATCGCCGCCGTTGCCCAGCAGCATCGCGACGGTCTTGCCCAGGTCGATGACGCTGCCGCCGCCCACCGACAGCACGGCCTGCGCACCGTGCTCCCGGGCCGCGGCCACCGCGTCCCGGGCGACGTCGACGGTCGGCTCCCCGCTCACCGTCACGATCGCCACGTTCATGGGCAGGGCGGCGATCAGCTCGGCGTGGCGGTCCGGTCGCGAGCCGGTCAGCACCACCGCGCGGTCGCCCCACCCGTCGAGCATCGCCGGCAGTTCGAGGGCTTTGCCGGCCCCGAAGACGATTCGTGCGGCGGTGGCGAACTCGAACGCCCCGGTCACCTCGCCGCCCGCCCGGACCGGCCCACCATGCCGGGCCGGGCCACCCGGCCGGGCCGTCCCGGGGGTCCGGCCACCCCGGTGCGGGCGACGACGCCGGAACACCGAAGACCTGCTCGGCCGGTGACGCTCATCGCTGCGAACTCCAGTCGGCCTCGGCCACCGGAAACACGGCGGAGTACTTCACCGCCGTCCGCGGCCGGGCCATCATGTCGGCAACGGTGTCCCGCCAGGTTGCGTAGTGCGCGGTCGTCTTGTGGGCGGCCGCGGCGTCGGCGCCGGTGTAGATCTCCACCAGCACGACGTGCGCCGGGTCGGCCTGGTCCTGGATGGCGTCGAACCGGATGACCCCCGGTTCCTGGATCGACGCGGTGGCGTTCTCGATGGTGGCGCGCAGGAACTCGTCGACCCGGCCCGGATCGACGGCGATGTCGACGTGAACGATCAGCATGACCCCATCCTCGTCCCGCCCCGCGAACGCGGCAGCCCGGGTCGAGGTTGCGGCCGGCGACAGGGCCGCGCCTCGCCCCCCGGCAACCTTCCGGACACCCGGCTGACCTTCCCCGTGGTGGGATCAGGGCGTGTCTGCCGCCACTGTGAGCCTGATCATCCTGGTTGGGTGCATTGCTCTGTTCATCTGGAATCGACTGCCGGTCGGGGTCGTCGCCATCCTCGCCGGCCTCTCGTTGTACTTCACCGGTGTGCTGGACGCCGCCCAGGTGGTCGCCGGGTTCGGCGATCCGGTCGTCATCTTCATCGCCACGCTGTTCGTGGTCAGCGAGGGCCTGGAGTCGGCCGGCGTGACGACCTGGGCCGGTCAGGTCATCGTCGGCCGTGCGGGCAGCAAGCCGAAACGGCTGCTCGCCGCGGTGATGCTGCTGGCCGGCGGCCTGTCCGCGGCGATCACTCCGAACGGCGCGGCCGCGGCGCTGCTGCCGGTGACCGTCTCGGTCGCCCGCCGGGCCCGGACGATGCCGTCGAAGATGCTGATCCCGATGGCCTTTGCGGCCAGCGCCGGCGCGCTGCTGACGCTGTCCGGCAGCCCGGTGAACGTCATCGTTTCCGAAGGGTCGCAGAGCGTCGGCGGCCCCGGGTTCGGGTTCTTCGAATTCGCGATCGTCGGGCTGCCGCTGCTGCTGGGGACCGGCGCGTTCGCGTTGCTGCTCGGCAACCGGCTGCTGCCCGCCCGCACCTCCACCGAACTCCCCGCCGATTTCGGCAGCTACGCGGCCACCGTCGCCGAGCATTACGACCTGAATCGGACCCTGCACCGGGTGCGGGTCCGGCCCGACTCCCGGCTCATCGGAGCCCAGATCACCGAACTGCCCATGGACGCCTACCCGGGCCTGACCCTGGTCGGCGCGCAGGACTCGGCCGGCTCCGCGGCGGGGGACGATCACACGCTCGCCGACGGGGATCGGCTGGTGCTGTCCGGGCGGGAAGATGCGGTCGCCGCCTTCGCCGCCGAGCACGGCCTGAAGATCACCGGTTCGGCGCTGGCCACCCGCCAGGGTTCCTCGATGCTGTCCCGCCGGTCGGGCATCGCCGAGGTGGTCATCCCGCCACGATCGCGACTGATCGGCCAGACCCTGTTCCCGGGAATGGTCCGGCCGGGTCAACTGGTGGTGCTGGCCATTCAGCGGGTCGGGAAGGACGCCGGGCTGCGGCCGGTGATCATCGCCGAGGGGGACGCGCTGCTGTATTACGGCCGGTGGCGATCGGTGGAATCGCTGTCGGCCGGCGGCGACGTGCTGGTGGTGAACTCGCCCGAGTCGGTGCGCCGGCAGGTCGTCCCGCTGGGCCGCCGGGCCCCCCAGGCGATCGCCGTCCTGGTCGGCATGGTCATCCTGCTGGCCACCGGCCTGGTGCCGCCGGCAATCGCCGGCCTGATGGCAGCCTCCGCCATGATCCTGTTCAAGGTGGTGGAGCCGCAGCAGGCCTACCGGGCGATCTCCTGGCAGACGGTCGTGCTGATCGGCGGGTTGATCCCGCTGTCGACCGCGATCCAGACCAGTGGCGCGGCCGACATCATCGCCTCGGCGCTGGTCGGCGCGGTCGGCGGGTCCGGGCCGTACCTGTTGATGCTCGCCCTGTTCGCACTCACCGCGGCCCTCGGTCAGGTGATCAGCAATGCGGCGACCGTGCTGATCGTCATGCCCATTGCGCTGTCCGCGGCCGCCGAGACCGGGGTGTCACCGCAGGCGATCCTCATGATGGTCGCGGTCGCCGGAGCCGCGTCGCTGCTCACCCCGATCGCGACGCCGGCGAACATGATCGTGATGGCGCCCGGCGGCTACCGGTTCGGCGACTACTGGAAGCTCGGCGCGGTGACCATGGTGTTCTGGCTCGTCATCGGGGTGCTGTTCGTGCCGTTGGTGTGGCCGTTGTACGCATAGCGCCGCCGATCCCGGATGTCCGGGCGGCTGGTCCGGAACACGGTGGGAGTCGGCTGACTCGATGGGTCCATCTGGCTCGATGGGTCCCTCGATCTGTGGACATCGTTCAACCGACCGCGGAGAATTGCCCGGGTGGAATTGGCGTCCCCTCGTCACACTGTGACCACCACCGGTTCGCCGCGGCAGGATCAGACCACCGAGCACCCCGACGGCCGGCCCGACCCCGGGCGGACCGGCGTAGCCGTTCCGGGCCTGATCCGGATCGGTGATTCGGAAAGCGATGGTCCGGGCCGCACCGGCCCGGACGGCGGACAGCCGGCGGCGGGCTCCGACATCGACGATCGGGCGGGCGTCCCGCTTGCCCGTCTCCGGCGGATGGCTGAGCAGAACGAGGGCGGATCGGACCACCCGAGCGGTGCGGATCGGTCCGCCGCGATCCGGCAAATTCCGAACCGTACGGGCCTTCCCGACGTGCTCAAGGACGGGATGGAACGGGCGGTCGGACGGTCGATGGACGACGTCACGGTCCACTACAACTCGCCGCGGCCCAGCCTGATCCATGCGCTCGCGTACACCCAGGGCACGGATATCCACCTCGCGCCCGGCCAGGAGGGGCACCTGCCGCACGAGGCGTGGCATGTCGTTCAGCAGCTGCAGGGCCGGGTCCGGCCGTCGATCCGGCTGACGGACGGTCGTCGAGTCAACGACGACGAACGCCTCGAGCACGAGGCGGACACCCTGGGTGCGGCTGCCGCGGCGGCCGGTCCGCTCCCCCACGGCTCGGTATCCGTCGACCGCCATACCCGAACGCCGGTTCTCCAGGCCAAGTGGAGCCGGACCAGCGAGGACGACGGTTCGACCAGGTACGAGCAGGACGTCAAACTGGAGGGCCGCTTCTGGGAGGTGTCCCTGGCCAAGCCCGGCAACCTGACGGACGACCTGTATCGACACAAGGTCGATGACGGCCCCTACAGCGCCTGGCAGACCGCGCAGCAATGGACGGCAATAGGGCTGTCGCCGCCACTGGGGGCCCGCTTCCAGGTTCAACGCGACCAGGAGGGCCAGACCCGCGCGGACGCCGCGGAGTATGCCTTCACTCAGACGCCGCGGGACCCGTTGGCCCCGCTGACGATCAAGCAGGCGCGGCGCCGGTTGGGTGAGCTCATGGAGCAGGTCCGGGCCGAGGCCAAGGCGGACCTGGACATCCTCGATGGCATCGTCAAGGCGGAGTTCAAGGCCATTCCCGACACCCTTCGTGCCATCACCGACTCGATCAGCCAGGGCAACGTCAACCCACGGCAGCTGACGGTCTTGCACGAGGTGTTCTCCCCGGGCGAGATCGCGGCCTTCGCCAGGAACGCAATTTCGGCCGATCAATTGGACAAACTGGACGCCGGGCTGCGCTACAAGCGGGTCTACGAACACGAGCAGAACATCGTCACGATCCACCGCCGGGCCAGGTCGGAGGTCGACCGGGTGGTGGGTGTCCTGGCCGACAGATATGAGCTGGACATCGAGATCGAAGAGGACGACGATTCGCAGACGAGCACGATCCGTGCGACGAATTTCGACGGGCGCGATTACGATCTCGGCGTTCTGCATTTCGGAGACGCTCGCTTCCGACAGATTCACGGTCCCCTGCGTGACGACGGCTCGGCAATTTATGTGGATCTCTCGACCGGTCAGGAGTTCGTCAAGGACCGGTACGACCGGTACACCCCTCGATTCGCCACCAGGGCGATCCGGTACGAGGACGCCATCGCGATCCTCGGGGGTCAATCGATGCCGACGAAGATGAGCCCGAACGAGCGCATCTCCGGGAAAGAGGCGGCCGACTACGGGCCGGATTTCACGACCGGCGACGAGTTGTCGCATCCGGAGAAGGTGGTCGGTCAAATTCGGGGGTACGGCCGCTTCCTGTCCGCGACAACGTCCGATCAACTGGCGACGTCGACATCCCGGGGAACATACGATTCGCCGTTCGGGATCGTCAAGGTCGATCTTGCCCGGGTTCCCCAGGAGGGCTACACCGAGGCCCACAGCGAAGAGGCGATGGAGCACATCTTCGAGATCGAGGACCTCGGACAGGTCGAGTTCGTTCCGAAACACATCAAGGGGGAATCCGCGAACGCCAAGGCGGGTCGAGATGCCTACCGGGCTCGCGAGATCGCGATCGACTCGCCCCCGGTCGACGCGGTTCGCATGGTGCCACGGGGCAATGCCGACCTCGGGCTGGCCATCGTCGGAATCAGCAGTACCGCGAAGAAGGCCGACATCATGGCCGCGCTGGGCACGTGGGCGGCCAACGTCAGCTTCATCGAGGTAAACGTCACCTACCAGCGGGCGATCGGAGAACACCGCGGCCGCAGCGTTTTCGTCTTCTTCAAGGACGTGACCGACGTCGGAGCCATACGCATCCAGCTGGAGCGCATGCGCGGCACGAACAAGATCAACGCAGACGCCCACATCGTGGACCTCCCGTCGAGCCGGGAGCTGAACGAGCATCGTAATCCTGTTCAGGCGGACAACCAGAACCGCAATGGGCGGCTACGCGATGGAGCGACGCGGGTACTGGTGGCGATCAGCGACGGCCTGCAGGATGCGGGCCGGGCCAAGCTCGGTACCCGAAAGTCGCGGTTTGTTCATCGGTGCCTGGCCAACGTGGGATCCCTACGGTCACAGGTCGAATCACCGGCCAAGGGCGACGCGGATCCCACGGAGTTCCGGGCGTTCGCACTCGCGGCCGTCCAGTCCGCCCGCGAACTCCGCTGGGCGGTGCTGGAGAGCCTGACGCCGATGGAGCGGGCGGCGCCCGAACTGGCGAAGTTGCGGTCGGCGGGATAACCGGGGCCGGACGCCCGCAGAATGGGCCGGTGACCGAGTGGTTCCTGCACGTCGACCTGGACCAGTTCCAGGTGTCGGCGGAACTGCTGCGGCGGCCCGAGCTGCGCGGACGCCCGGTGGTCGTCGGCGGCGACGGCGACCCGACCCGCGCCCGGCAGGTGGTGACCTGCGCGTCGTACGAGGCCAGGGCGTTGGGGGTGCGGGCCGGACTGCCGATGCGGGCCGCGGCCCGGAAGGCGCCCGACGCGGTGTACCTGCCGCTGGACCTGGCGCACTACGAGGTGATCTCCGAGCAGGTCATGAGCACCCTGCGCGGCACCGGCCGGCCGCTGGAGGTGTGGGGGTGGGACGAGGCCTTCCTCGGCCTCGTCGCGGACGATCCGGAGGCGTTCGCCCGGTCGGTCCAGGCGCTGGTGCTCGACGGCACCGGGTTGCCCTGCTCGATCGGCGTCGGCGACAACAAGCTGCGGGCCAAGGTCGGCACCGGCTTCGGCAAACCGGCGGGCGTCTACCGGCTGACCGCCGACAACTGGATGGCGGTGATGGGTGACCGGCCGGTCCGGGCCCTGTGGGGCGTCGGTGCGCGCGGCGCCGCCCGGTTCGCCGAGCACGGCATCCGAACGGTCGCCGAGCTGGCCGCCGCGGACCCGGCCGACCTGGCCCGCTGGTGGGGCCCGACGACGGGACCGCGCTACCGGGCGCTGGCCCGCGGCGAGGGCGAGACGACGATCCGCACCGAGCCGTGGATTGCCCGGTCCCGCAGCCACCAGACCACCTACCCCGACGACCTGCTGACGCGGGCGGAGATCGAGCGGGAACTGCGGGTGCTGGCGGCCGCGGTCGTCGCCGACGTGGTGGCCGAAGGTCGGGTGATCAGCAAGGTCGCGGTGATCGTCCGGAACACCTCGTTCTTCACCGAGAGCCACATCCGCACCCTGCCGGCGCCGACCACGACCGTCGGTGACGTCGCCGATGCGGCGGTCGCCCTGCTGGACAAGTTCGAGCTGCGCCGGCCGACCAGGCTGCTCGGCGTCCGAGTGGACCTCGCACCGATTCCCGACTCCGCGTGACGTCGCGCGATGGTCGCCCTGGCCCCGGAGGGGGCCGGCCCGGCGTGACCACCCTCCCCGCCCGCCGGGGCCGGACCGGCCTTCGCTGATCAAACCCGCGCGGAACGCCCGGTTTGTCCGACCCCGGCCCGGCTTTGATCAGCGAACCCAGCGGCCGGAACCACCTCCGCTGATCCAAGTCCCACTTTGGCGCCCGAAATGTCCGCCTCACCGGGACGATGATCAGCGGAGCAACCTGCATGTCCGTGGTTCCGGATCCAATGGCGCAGGGCCGGTTCACTTGGACCGGCCCTGAACCACTCGTGCTGATCAACGCCTGCGCGGCGACGCCTGCGCCGGCCCGACCGATCGAATGGCGCAACACCGGCTCACGTGAACCGGCCGCGCACCACTCGCCGCTGACCGACGCCTCCGCCAGGAGGCCCGCACCGGTCCGACGGACGCCGGCGCCGCCGGATCGGGGCGAGGCCCGCATACTCGCCGCATGACCGATCCCAGCCCGAGCACCCGCGCCACCTTTGCCCTCGCCGCGAGCGCCTTCGCGGACCAGGTCGCCCGCATCGGCGCCGCCGGATCCGACGCGGTCTGGGACGGCCCCGGCCTGGGTGATTGGGACCTGCGGGCGCTGGTCGGGCACGCCAGCCGGTCCCTGGTGACGGTGCTGACGTACCTGCCCCGGACGACCGAGATCGCCGCGGTGACCAGCGTCGCGCAGTACTACCAGGCGGCGGTGACGATGATGGCGGCCGACCCGGTGGCGGTCACCGAGCGCGGACGGCAGGCCGGCGCGGCCCTGGGCGACGATCCGGTCGCGACCGTGCGGGACCTCGTCGACCGGTGCCGCGTCGCGCTGGACGCCACGCCCGGCGACCCCGTCATCGAGACCATTGTCGGCGGCATGCATCTGGAGCAGTACCTGGTCACCCGCAGCTTCGAGCTCGTCGTGCACGGCCTGGACATCGGCGCCGCCACCGGCCGGCCGTACGACCCGCCGGCCGCCGCCCTCACCGAATCCCTGCGGTTGGCCGTCGACGTCGCGGTGCTCGGCGGCCGCGGCCCGGAACTGCTGCTGGCGCTGACCGGCCGGCGCCAGCTGCCGGCCGGCTTCTCCGTCGTGTGAGCTGAGGTCCGACCGGCAGTAGTCTCACCTCGTGCTGACCTCCGAACGCCGGATCGAGGTCGTCGTCATCGACGACCATCCGTTCTTCCGCGACGGGGTCAGCCGGGGTCTGACCAACAGTGGCCTGATCACCGTGGTCGCCGAGGCCGAGAACGGCCGGGACGGGCTGGCCGCCATCGTCGAACACCAGCCGCAGGTCGCGGTGGTCGACTACCAGATGCCCGACCTGGATGGCATCGCGGTGACCCAGGCGGTCGTCCGGGACGGGCTGCCCACCAAGGTGTTGCTGCTGTCGGCGATCACCGACAGCCCGGTGGTGTTCCGCGCGCTGGAGGTCGGCGCGTCCGGCTACCTGTCCAAGGACGCCCGGCGGGCCGAGATCGTGGACGCCGTCCTGTCGGTCGCCCAGGGCCGGACCGTGGTCCCGCCGGAACTGGCCGGCTCGCTCGCCCAGGAGATCCGGATGCGCGCGCAGCCGGCCGGGCCGGTGCTGTCCGAACGGGAGATGCAGGTGCTCAAGGGCTTCGCCCGCGGGCTGTCCATCCCGCAACTGGCCAAGGAGCTGTACATCGGCGCCAGCACGGTGAAGACGCACACCCAGCGGCTGTACGAGAAGCTCGGGGTGTCCGACCGGGCCGCCGCCGTCGCCGAGGGCATGCGGCGCGGCCTGCTCGAATGACGCAGCTCCAGCAGATCGTCACGGTGTCCGCGCAACGCGGGCTCAACCTGCAACTGGCCCTGCGCGGCGTCCTGGTCGTGTTCGTCGTCGCCACCCTGACGTTCCTGCCGCCGGGCGTCGGCGGGGCCGCATCGTGGTGGGTGGCCGGCGGCTACGTGATGGCCGCGATCGCGCTGACGGTCTGGCTGCGCACCGGCACCCGGGCCGCGCTGAACTGGGGTTGGCTCGGCCTGTACCTGGATCTCGCGGTGCTGCTGACCCTGAATCTGATCGCCCAGCAGTCCGCCGGCACCACGTGGACGTCGTACGTGCTGCAGTCCGGGTTCTTCCTCATCCCGATCCTGGCCGCGACCCAACTCCGCTGGGGGGTGTGCGCCAGCGTCGTCATCCCCACCGTCGCCCTGTACGCGCTGGAGGTGATCCTGACCCAGCGGGCCAACGAGAACGAGCCGTGGCCGTCGATCATCCTGCGGGTGGTCGTGCTCGCCGGGGTCGGGCTGGCCGCGGTCTGGCTGTCCCGGATCCAGCGGTCCCGGGTGGGCTCGATCCGCGGGCTGGTCGACGACCGGACCCGGTTGCTCACCGAGTTGATGACCTCGACCGAGACCGAACACCGGGCCATGGCCGAGAACCTGCACGACGGGGCCCTGCAATACGTATTGGCCGCCCGGATGGACCTGGAGGACGCCCGGGACGGCACCCCGGACGCCGAGGCGGCCTTCGACCGGCTGGACGACGCCCTCACCCGCACCGCGCAGCTGCTCCGATCCACCGTCTCCGAGTTGCACCCGGCCGTGCTGGAGCAGTCCGGGCTCGCGCTGGCGATCGGCCAGCTGGCCGCGACCGGCGCCGAGCGGGGCGACCTGACGGTGACCGTCGACACCGCCGGCTGGCCCGACGACGCCCGCACCGACCAGGACCGGTTGCTGTTCGCGGTGGCCCGGGAGCTGATCAGCAACGTCGTCCGGCACGCGCACGCCAGCCGGATGACGATCACCCTCGCCCTGCACGACGGCCGGGCCGATCTGACCGTGAGCGACGACGGCGTCGGCTTCACGCCCGGCACGGCGGCCCGCAAGCTGTCGGAGGGGCACATCGGCGTGGACTCGCAGCGGGTCAAGGTCGAGGCGGCCGGCGGCCGGTTCCAGGTCGGGAACTCTGACGCCGCAACCGGTTCTCCTGCGTCACCGAGCTCCAGCCGTCGGCCCGGCGCCACCGTCCGGGTGACGGTGCCGCTCACCCGAACCGACCTGACCGCCGGGCCACCACCGCAGGTCGGGTGACAGTTGGCCGCGCCCGCGAGGCCACCATCGAGCACCGGTGGGGTGCCCGGACGGCGATTCGGCGACGAAGGCGCCGGATTGGTCAGGGCGCCCAGGGCGACCCGATCAAGATCACGAACGACGCCGGCAGCATCCGGGCCACATCTTCCCTCGGCGCACGGATGGCGTCACTATCGACAGCGTGCCGATAGCGATGCCGGGATGATCGCTCGTCGCCCGGTCGTCGTCGTCCTGGCCGGCATTCTCGGTGTCGGCCTGGCCGCCGCGTCAGTACTGCTGCCGCGCGCCGTCCACCTGCAACGGCCGGACCTGATCGCCCTGGTGGCGGGACTCACCGTGCTGGGCGGCGGGATCGTGCTGGTGCGCTCGCGCGCGGTCGGCCCGGTGGGCGGACTGGTCCTGGGGGCCGGCTACTGCTGGTTCCTGCCGGCCCTTGCCGTGACCAGCCACAGCGGGCTCGATGTCGCCCTGCGGAGCTGCGCGCTGCTGCACATCGCACTGTTGGTTCACGCCGTGGTGGTGGTCGGAGCGCGGAGGGTTCGAGGAGTCCCGCAGGCCCTGGCCATCGCGATCGGCTACCTGACGGCCATCACTCCCATCCTGGGCGGCGGCTATCGGCTGGCGCTGCCCGCCACGGGGATCGCCGTCACCATCGCGGTGCTCGCCGACCGACATCATCGCCCACCGCTGGTCCGCCGGCTCCGCACGCTCGCCGGCCTGGTGCTCGGTCTTGGACTCATCGGTGACGCGCTGCTGCGCGAGGTGGGCACCACGTCACTCCGGCCGGAGGCCCTCATCGCGATCGGCCATCCCGTCGAGATCGCGGTGACGGCGGTGCTCCTGACGGTTGCCGGGACCCGCCGGACGGAATGGGGCAGCATCACCCCTCGAACCGACAACCTGGCGCAGCTGACCACGATCGTGGCTGACGAACTCGGTGCTGCTGCAGACCTGCGGATCGCCTTCAGTGACGGCGCCGGCGGCTGGCTGCTGCCGACCGGCGAGGCGTGGGGGGCGGCGCCCCCGTCAGGCATTGCCGTGGACGACGGTGCCGGGAAGGCCTGTGCCGTGCTGGCGGGCACCCTGTCCGCGCCCGTGACGCCTGCGGTCAGCAGCATGCTCCGGTTGGCCGCGGTCAATGCCCGTCTCCGAGCCTCCATCGTCATGCAGGTCGACGAACTCGAGGCATCCGACGCCGGCTGCTGGCCGCAGCGGATTGGGAGCGGGCCGCGCTCGGGGCGCGGCTCCGTAGCCGGGTGATCTCGCACATCGTCTCGACCGAGCGCGAACTCGCCCGCTCCCCGGAACTGGGCGGCGCTCGCGAGCGCACCACGACAACCAGGCGCGCGTTGGAGAGCATCGCCCACGGGATCGACCCCATCGGGTCGGACCGATCGTTGCGGCAGGCGCTGGAGGCGCTCGTGGCGACCGCTCCCTGTGAGGTCCGCATCGAGCGCTGCGATGAGCCCCGTTCGCGGGAGGTTGCCCGCGCTCTGTGGTTCTGCGTCGCCGAGGCCGCCAGCAACACTGCGAAACACAGTCCGCGCGCCGCGCTCGAGGTTTCCGCGTCGCGCACGAGTGACTCGGTCGAGGCCACCCTCACCGATGATGGTCTCGGCGACGCCGACGCACGGGGCCCGGGGCTGCTCGGTCTCGCCGACCGGGTGGAGACATTGGGCGGAACGCTGCGCGTCCTGAGCCCGACGAACGCCGGAACGGTCATCGAGATCGTCATTCCGGACCCATCGAACTGTGGCCAGCCACAGGTGCCGCTACCGGCGAGCTCAGATTCGCGGTCGCTCGACGGTTCCTACCGTGACGGTGACCCGCTACCTGGAGGCACCCCATGACACGCAGGAACCAGGCCGCGATCGTGGCCATCACCGCGGTGCTCGTCGCCGGCTGCGGCAGCGCCGCGGGCCAGGTGACCGTCAACGGAGCGGTCGACGCACCCGTCACGATCACCGCCACCAGCTACAGCGTCACCGGCCGATCCGGCGGCGACCAACTGGTGAAGTTCACCGAACTGGCCTCGACGTTGTCGAACGGTTCGATCGCCATCACCCCCGGCCCCGAGCCGGATAGTTCCCGACCGGATACCTCGGCGGAAGCAATCGCCATGGCGCAGGATGGGCGAGTGCAGCTGGCGGTGGTGTCGGCCCGCACCTTCGACACCCTGGGCGTGACGTCCTTCCAGGCCCTGCAGGCACCGTATCTGGTGACCTCCAACGAACTGGCCGACCGGATTCTCGCCGATCCGGTCGCCGCCACCATGCTGGACGGGACCCAACCACTCGGCCTTGTCGGGCTCGGTCTCGCCTACGACTTCCTGGCCTACCCCGGCGGCTTCGGGCAGCCGGTATTGACCCCCGAGGACTACGCGGGCAAGGCTTTCCAGGTTCGGCCCAGCCGGGCCAACGATCTGCTCGTGCAGGCGCTCGGTGGCACGCCGGACCCACGCAACGGCCCCGACCTGGAACAGGCGGTGGCCGACAACGAAGTCCGCGGCAATTGGGAGAAGTTCGACGGACCGACTCAACCGGTGGCCGGCGAAATATTCACCGCCAACGAGCCGGCCTTCCTGCGGGCGAACGTGATCGTCATGAACGCCAAGGTGTTCGGCGGCCTGTCCGCCGCGCAACAACAGGCGCTGCGCACGGCCGCGGCACAGACCCGTGAGTGGATGGCCACCCGCCACGAGGATCCGGCAACGCTGGCGGCGGCCTATTGCTCGGACTCGGGCGGCCGCATCGTGATCGCGACGCCCGACCAGTTCGCGGCGATGAAGACGGCGACGGAGCAGGTGGTCTCGACGTTGGCGGAGCAGGACGTCACGCGGACCGTCATCGCCCGGATCCGCGAGCTCGCGCGTGACGTCACCCCACCGGCGACCCCGGCCCCGTGCGAGCCCGACAACCATAGTGTGGCGATCCCGGAGCTGGCGGCCGATGCGGACCAATCCGCGATCAATGGCGTCTGGCGGCTCGACGTCGATGCCGGCGTCCTGCTCGCCGCCGGACTGAGCGAACTGGATGCCAGCAACAACGCGGGCACGTGGACCTTCACGCTCACCGATGGCGAGGCCACGTACACCGAGCCGCGGGGCAGGGTCTGCCGGATGACATATGTGCTGGGCGGCGACCATTTCCTGGGAATCGGCCGAGAACCCGGGTGCAACAACGTCTTGCCCCTGGTGGTGGCGCGTTCCGGAGACCAAATGCAGATGACGCCCTGGCCGGGGACCGCCACCGGGGTCCCGCTGACGGGTGATGACGAAGGGCGCATGGTGCCCGATCCGGCCGGCTTCGCCGCCGCCTTCTTCCACAACCCGTTCATCCGGTTGGGTGACGCGAACTGAGATGGATGCCCTCGCGCTGGCCGTCGCCGCCGCCCTGCTGATCGTGGGGGCGGCGGCGTTCGCCGTGCGTCGCCGGCGCATCGGTGCCGGCGCCATCGCCGTTGGAGCAAGTCTTGCGCTGATGGCGTACTCGCATGATCTCGGTGCGCCGGCCGGCCTGGCCCGGCTGGCCCTGATGCTCTGCCCGCTCCTGGCGCCGCTCGCTGCGTGGTCGTTCCTGGCCGCCCGCACCTCGGTCCGCGTCGCGCTGATCGCCGGCCTCGTCGCCGGTCCGATCTCCACGCTGCTCTACGACCCGTTCTACGACATCGGGTGCACGACGCTCTGCGACCGAAACCCGCTGGCCTTGGTCCACATCAATGCCGCGATGCACGCGACTCTGCAGGCGGCGGCCATGGTCAGCGCCGGGGCGCTCCTGGTGAGGGGTTTTCGTGGCCCCGGACGGCTGGCCATGCTGCTGTTGTCCGCGGCGGCCGCCCTGTCCGCCGCTTCCCTGTATTCAGCCGACCCCGCCCGTGGACTGGTCTCGGGAATCCTCAGCGGGGCCGTGCTGCTCGTCGTCGGCGGCGGGGTTGTCGGCGGAACCTTCGAAGCCCGAGCCCGGGTCGCCGATCTCACGCACGCATTGGAAAGCGCCGCCGACGTCGAGGCGACCCTGCAATCCACGGTGGGCGACCCGAGCATCACCGTGTCCTACGTCCTCGACGGCGGCGCGGCCCCGGCAGACCGGCCCGGCAGACCAGCCCCCACTCCGGCCGACGGCCGGGTCTGGACGGACATCATCGGCCCTGAAGGTCTGGTGGCGCGGGTGCGGCACGATCCCCGCCGCGCCGACCCCGCTGCGCTCGCGGCCGCCGTCACGGGCCCGGCTCGGCTCGCGTTCGAGAACGGTCGGCTCCAGGCCATCGCGGCGCACCATGCTCGTGCCCTGTCCGCCTCCCGCCGGCGGATCGTTGCCCGCGCTGACGCGGAGCGCCGAATCCTGGAGCGCGATCTGCACGACGGTGCCCAGCAGCATCTGCTCGCGCTGGGACTGGTCCTTCGCACGTGCATCGATGCGGCTGCAGATCGCTCAACCCAGGACACGCTGCAGGCCGGCCTGGCGGCGACCGTCGTGGCGTTGCACGAGCTTCGTGACCTCGCTCACGGCTTCTATCCCGCGTCGTTGGACCAGACCGGCCTGCGTGACGCGCTTGACAGCCTCGCGGACCGGTCCCCGGTGCCGCTGTCGGTGGCCGTCCCCGACCAGCGACTGCCGGCCGGGGTGGAACGCGCGATCTACCTGCTGGTCGCCCGGGCCACCGAAACAGCCCGGCTTCCCGTCGATGTGATCGTCTCGACCAGCGGCCACCAGGTCGACGTCGTGGTCACCGGGGCGTCAATGCCCGACGGGGTACTCCTCGATGTGTTCGCCGTCCTGGACGGCACGCTGCAGTGCGTGCCATCACCCACCCCCTCGGTGGCCGGTGTCCTCACCGGATGCCTGCCGTTGCCCCCCTTGGCCCCGGTGGAGTCGTCATGAAAGTGGTTGTCGCAGAGGATCAATTGCTCACCCGCGAAGGGCTCGTGCACGTCCTCCGGCAGGCCGGACTCGACGTCGTCGGCGAGGCCACCGACGCCGCCGGGCTGCTCGCTCTCGTGGCGACCGAGCACCCCGACGCGGCGGTGGTCGACATCCGGATGCCGCCGACGCACACCGACGAAGGGCTCGTCGCGGCCGCCCGGATTCGGCGGGAGTACCCATCGACGGCCGTTCTGATCGTGTCGCAACATCTGGATACCGGGTTCGTCCTGCGATTGCTGGCCGAAGGCGGCGGCGGCGTCGGCTATCTGCTCAAGGACCGCATCCTGGACCGGGCGGCCCTGCTGGACTCGGTACGCCGCATCGTGTCCGGTGAGTGCGTGGTCGATCCGTTCATCGTTGCGCGGCTGCTCGGCCGGGAGCGACGCAGAGACCCGTTGGACGCACTGTCCGAGCGTGAACGCGAGGTGCTGGAGCAGATCGCCGAGGGTTTCACGAATGCCGAGATCGCCCGGCGTCTGTTCATCACCGAACGCACCGTTGAGGTGCACAGTAAACAGATCTTCAGCAAACTCAGGCTCGACGACACCACTGTCACCAACCGGCGGGTCATGGCGGTACTGACCTATTTGCGCGCGGCGACCTGACCAACGCGCCGTCCATTCACCGGTCCTGCTGGAATCGGTTGTAGGCGGCGAGGACGCCGGCCAGGTACCGGCCGATCGCGGCCCGCTCGGCCTCGTCGAACGACGCGGCGAGTGCGTCGAGTTCGCCGGTCAACGGGGCCAGCTCGGCCATCACCCGGCCGACGGCCGCGTCCGACGGTCGCAGTTGCACCCGCCGACGGTCCTGGGTGTCCCGCTGCCGAACCAGGTGCCCGGCGGTCTCCAGCCGGTCGACCACCTCGGTGACGGCGGCCGGGCTCAGCCCCAGCCGCTGGCTCAGTTCCCGCGGGCCGATCGGCGGCTGCGCGGCGCCGACGTGACCCATGGCCGCCAGATCGGTGCCGTTGATCTCCAGCCGGCGGGCCATCGCCTGCTCGGCCATCGACCCGGCCACCTGGATCTGCCGGAGCAGCTGCGTCTCGGGTTGACTCCGGCCCGCCGCCGTTGGTGGTCCCGCCATGAGTTCATGCTACCTTCCGTGTAGTACGGTTTCCGTATTACTTCCCCCAGGAGGTCACCGTGGCCACCCTTCCGCCGACCGCCGACCGCAACCGCTGGATCGGCCTGATCGGGATCAGCCTCGCGGTCGCGCTGATCATCGTCGACTCGACGATCGTCAACGTCGCCGTCCCGTCCATGGTCCGGGATCTGAGCCTGTCGTCGACCGAGGTGCAGTGGGTGCAGGAGTCCTACACGCTGGTGTTCGCCGCCACCCTGCTGATGTGGGGCGCGCTCGCCGACCGGTACGGCCGCCGCCGCATCCTGGTCACCGGCACTGCACTGTTCCTGATCGCCTCCATGCTGTGCGCGGTGGCGCCGACCGGTTCGCTGCTCATCGGCGCCCGGGTGATCCAGGGCGTGGGCGGCGCGATGATGCTGCCGACCACGCTGTCCCTGATCAACGCCACCTTCACCGGCCGCGACCGCGGTATCGCGTTCGCCATCTGGGGGTCGACGATCGGCGGGATGGCCGCCGTCGGGCCGCTGCTCGGCGGGTGGCTGACCACCTCGTTCTCCTGGCGGTGGGCCTTCGGCATCAACCTGCCGATCGGGATCGCGATCATCGTGCTGGTCCTGCTGTTCGTGCCCGAGTCGCGCGGCGAGCACAGCAGGGGCGTCGACTGGGTCGGCGCGGCGCTGACCACCGTCGGCTTCGGGTTGCTGGCCTTCGGGCTCATCGAGGGACGGCAGTACGGCTGGTGGACGACGATCAAGCCGCTGACGATCGGCAGCTGGTCGTGGACCGCCGCCTTCTCGCCGGTGCCGGCCGCCTTCGCCGTCTCCGCCGCCGCGCTGATCACGTTCGCCGTGCGGGCCCGCCGCCGCACCCGGGCCGGCCGGTCGTCGCTGATCGACCCGGGCCTGTTCTCCATCACCAGCTTCCGCAACGGCAACGTCGCGGCCCTGATCGTCTCGCTGGGCGAGTTCGGCATCATCCTGTCGCTGCCCATCTGGCTGCAGAACGTGCTCGGCTACAGCGCCCTGCAGACCGGTCTGGTGCTGCTCGGCCTGGCGATCGGTTCGTTCGCGGCCAGTGGGCTGTCCGTCGGCCTGCCGAGCAAGATCGGCGCCGTTGGCGTGGTGCGGATCGGCATCGTCGCGGAGATCATCGGCATCGCCGGGGTCGGCCTGGTGGTGTCCCCGACCACCGGCTGGCCGGTGCTGGTCGCGTTCCTGTTCGTCTACGGGTTCGGCGTGGGCCTGGCCACCGCGCAGCTGACCGGGGTGGTGCTCGCCGACGTGCCGATCCGGCGCAGCGGCGAGGGCTCGGGCATCCAGAGCACCGCCCGGCAGGTCGGCTCCGCCCTGGGCATCGCCGTGCTCGGCACCGTCCTGTTCGTCAGCGCCGGGAACGCGCTCTCGTCCGGGCTGGCCGATCAAGGGCTTCCGCCGGCCGCCGCCGATCAACTGGTGAACGCCGTGGTGGACAGCGCGGGCGGCGCGATCCCGCAGCTCGCGGCGTCCCCGCAGACCGCCGGCGCCGCCGATGCCGCGAAGATCGCGTTCTCGGACGGCACCAGCTTCGCGGCCTTCACCGCCGCCGGGTTCCTGGTCATCGGCCTGCTCGCCACGCTCGCGCTGCCCAACCGGCGACCCGAACCCGCCGAGCGGCCGGCCGATCCGGCTCCGGCGGTGGGCTGATCCGGCTCCGGCGGTGGCCCGAGCTCCGCTCCGGCGGTGGGCTGAGCTCCGGCCGGGCCGGCTCCGGGCGGGTGGGTCGTCGCGTGCTGCCGACCGCGGAAACTCGGCCTGCCTGACACCGGCGGATGTTCCGCAGCGCACCACCACCGCGCCGCCCGGGACCCTGAACCGCCCACCGCGCAAACTCGGCCTGCCTGACGCCGACAAATGTTCCGCAGCGAACCTCCACGCCACCCGCGCCCGTCGCCTGCCGCAGACCGCGGAAACTCCGCGGGCCTGACGCCGGCAAATGTTCCGCACGCTCAGCGGGGCCGACCCGAGCCAGGCCCCGTCACGCCCCTGGGGCCGCACCACCTTGTCCCGGCGCGACGTTCACCACGGCAGCGCGACGCGCCATTGCGGGGGGGAACCACCACGCGCGGGTCCCCCGATCGGTGGACACCCAGCTCCCCCGGACCGTCGGCCGGTCGGCGGACGGTCACGGTGGTGCGAGCCCGGCAATCTCATTGGTGCCCGCCGGAACCCCGATGACCAGGAGAGCACCGATGACCACCACCCCGACCGCGCCGACCACCGATCAGGCCGCCCCGACGACCGCCGCCGCCTCGCCGAGCGGGCAGTTCCCCACGACGGCGCCGTACCCGCCGTACGCCGGCGCATCTGCCTACCCGCCCCCGGCGTACGGGCCGGTTCCGGCGTACGGGCCGGTCCCGGCCTACCCGACCGGGGACCGGCCGGGGTTCGCGTCGGCCGGATTCGCCGCCGAGGCGTCGGCGATGGTGCCGACGCCGGTACCCGCGCGCCGCCGGACAGCCTGGTTGGTCGCCGGCTGCACCCTGATCGCGGTGGCCCTCCTGCAACTGACCCGGCTGCCGGAGTGGATCGCCGACGACCGGCACGGGCTGGTCGGGGGCCTCACCGGGGTGGTGGCGCTGGTCGGGATCGGGATCGCGCTGATCCTCACCGGCCGGGAGCGGCGCCGCTGAGCGCGCGGGCGGGGAACGCACGCCGGGAGCGGAGCCCTGGTACGGCCCGGAGGGGTGGTCGTACCAGGATGGGGGCATGACGTTCCGCTCCCTGTACGCGCACGGCTTCGCGCGGGTGGCCGCCTGCACCGCCGACGTGTGGATCGCCGACCCGTCGCGCAACGCCGCCGGCATCGCCGAAACGGCCCGCCGGTGTTCGGAGCAGGGGGTGGCCGTCGCGCTGTTCCCGGAGATGTCGCTGACCGGCTACGCGATCGACGATCTGCTGGGCCAGCAGTCGCTGCTCGATGCGGTGCACACCGCCATCGGGGAACTGGCGGCGGCGACCGCCGACCTGCTGCCGGTGCTGGTCGTCGGCGCGCCGCTGCGGCAGCGGGACCGGTTGTTCAACACCGCGGTGGTGCTGCACCGGGGATCGGTGCTGGGCGTCGTGCCCAAGATCCACCTGCCGACGTACCGGGAGTTCTACGAGCGGCGGCAGTTCGCGTCCGGGGACGGCGTCGTCGGGCAGACCATCGAGGTGGCCGGGCGGGCGGCGCCGTTCGGCACCGACCTGCTGTTCGCGGCGTCCGACGTGCCCGGGCTGACCGTCGGGGTGGAGATCTGCGAGGACATGTTCGTGCCGGTGCCGCCGTCCAGCGGGCTGGCGCTGGCCGGGGCGACGGTGCTGCTGAACCTGTCCGGCAGCCCGATCACCATCGGTCGGTCGGACACCCGCACCGCACTGTGCCGGGCGCAGTCGATGCGCTGCCTGTCGGCGTACCTGTACGCGGCGGCCGGCCGGGGCGAGTCGACCACCGACCTGAGCTGGGACGGGCAGACGTCGATCTTCGAGAACGGGGTGCTGCTCCGGCAGGGTCCCCGGTTCGCGGAGGACCCGGTCGTCACCGTCGCCGACGTCGACCTGGATCGGCTGCGGCAGGAGCGGGCCCGGCAGGGCACGTTCGACGACAACCGCCGGACGGTCGGCGGGCCCGTCCCCCGCACGGTCGAGTTCACCCTCGACCCGCCCGACGCGGACCTGGGCCTGCGCCGGGTGGTCGAGCGGTTCCCGTTCGTGCCGGCCGACCCGGAGCGGCTGGCCCAGGACTGCTTCGAGGCCTACAACATCCAGGTCGACGGGCTGGTGCAGCGGCTGCGGGCGATCGGCACGCGGACCGTGGTCATCGGGGTGTCCGGCGGGCTCGATTCCACGCACGCGCTGATCGTCGCCGCCCGGGCCATGGACCTGCTCGGGTACCCGCGGACCAACATCCGCGGCTTCACCATGCCCGGGTTCGCCACCGGCACGTCGACCAAGGCCAACGCGTGGGCGCTGATGCGGGCCCTGGGCATCACTGCCAACGAGCTGGACATCCGGCCGGCGGCCCGGCAGATGCTGGCCGACCTGGACCATCCGTTCGGCCACGGCGAGGAGGTGTACGACATCACCTTCGAGAACGTCCAGGCCGGGCTGCGCACCGACTACCTGTTCCGGCTGGCCAACCACCATCACGGCATCGTGCTGGGCACCGGCGACCTGTCCGAGCTCGCCCTGGGCTGGAGCACCTACGGGGTCGGCGACCAGATGTCGCACTACAACGTCAATGCCGGGGTGCCGAAAACCCTGATCCAGCATCTGATCCGGTGGGTGGCCGGGCTGCCCGACTTCTCCGACGACGTCGACGAGATCCTGCTGTCCATCCTGGGCACCGAGATCTCCCCGGAGCTGATCCCGGTGAAGGACGGTGAGGTGCCGCAGAGCACCGAGAAGTCCATCGGGCCCTACGAACTGCAGGACTTCAACCTGTTCTACACGCTGCGGTACGGGTTCCCGCCGTCCAAGATCGCGTTCCTGGCCTGGCACGCCTGGCACGACGTCGACGGCGGTCTGTGGCCGGTCGGGTTCCCGCCGGAGCGGCGCCACGCCTACGATCTGGCGCCGATCCGGCAGTGGCTCACCGTCTTCGTCACGCGGTACTTCGGGTTCAGCCAGTTCAAGCGGTCGGCCATGCCCAACGGGCCGAAAGTGTCTGCCGGCGGCTCACTCTCGCCGCGCGGCGACTGGCGGGCGCCGTCCGACGGGAACGCCGCGGTCTGGCTGGCCGAACTGGACCGCAACGTCCCGACCGAATGACGCCGGTCGTGCACGCACAGTAGGGCCTTTCGCCCCCTGCGTGATCACCGTGGGCCCGTTAGCGTTCCCGGCGTGGCCCGGAACTGCGGGCTGCCCACCAAGGGGGTCCACTCATGCTGCAATGGTTCGTCGACAGCCCACTGCTCACCATCTTCTTCTGTGTCGGCGTGGGCAGCCTGCTGGGCAAGATCAGATTCGGCCCGGTGTCGTTCGGCCCGGCGGGTGC
Source organism: Nakamurella sp. (assembly GCF_044224575.1). GTDB lineage: Bacteria > Actinomycetota > Actinomycetes > Mycobacteriales > Nakamurellaceae > Nakamurella. The sequence continues at coordinate 6,509 of NZ_JBGAKE010000012.1, read as the reverse complement.
GCTGTTCGTGGCGTTGGCGTTATCCGCGATCGAGCCGAAGGTCGCCCTGCCGCCGATCGTCACCAGCCTGTCCCTGTGCGTCTTCTGCTACATGGTCGGCATCGCCGCCGGGCCGTCGTTCGTCAACGCGCTGCGGTCCGGCTGGCAGCCGGTGGTGGTGTCGGTACTGGCCATCGTCGCGATGGCGGCGGCCGCGCTGGGCGTCGGCAGCTGGTTCGGCCTGGACATCGGCACCGTGGCCGGCGCATTCGCCGGGGCGGGCACCGCGACCGCGGCACTGGGCGCCGTCCAGCAGCAGCTCGCCGCGGGTGGCCCGATCCCGCCGGAACCGGCGATCGGCTACGCGGTGGCCTACCCGATCACCGTGCTGCTGACCATCCTGTGCTGCTCGTACCTGATCAGCGCGGGCCGCCGCAAGCCCACCGCGGAGGACCAGCAGAAGGTGGCGCCGATCGCGGTGCGCACGCTGGAACTGGTGGGCGACCCGGCGCTGACCGTGCGCGGGCTGGCCGACCGCTACCAGGCGGTCGTGTCGCGGTTGACCCGGGGCGGCACGACGGTCGTCGCGCACGACGAGGAGGCACTGGCCGCCGGGGACCTGCTGACGATCACCGCCCGCGAGGACGAGGTGCAGCGGATGATCGGCGATCTGGGCCGGCCCGCCCAGGAGGAGCCCTGGATGGACCGGTCGGACATCGACTTCCGCCGGATCACCCTGTCCAACAGCGCCTACGTCGGCCGCGAACTGGTCGACCTGCGGCTCGACGAGAAGTACGACGCGGTGGTCAGCCGGGTCCGTCGGGGCGACGTCGACATCATCGCCACGCCGGACCTGGTGCTGGCCAGCGGCGACCGGCTGCGGGTGACCGCGCCTCGCGAAAAGCTGGCCGCGATCACCAAGGAGCTGGGCGATTCGGAGCGGACGGCCGGCGACATCAACCCGGTCGGGCTCGGCCTCGGACTGGCCATCGGCCTGCTGGCCGCGTTCATCCAGATCCCGCTGCCGGGCGGCGGGACGCTGGTGCTCGGCACCGCGACGGCCCCGCTGATCCTGGGCGTCATCCTCGGCGCGCTCGGCCGGACGGGCCCGATCATCTGGGCGCTGCCCGGGAACGTCGCCAACACGCTCAACCAGTACTCGCTGCTGGTCTTCTTGGTCGCGGTCGGCACCGGCGCCGGGTCCGGGCTGATCACCGCGCTGGCGGCCGACTGGGTGCGGCTGGTCAGCCTGGGCCTGGCCATCTCCGCGGCGCACGCCCTGGTCTGCGTGATCGGCCTGCGCACCGTGCTCAAGTACGGGACCGCGCGCTCGCTCGGCGGCCTGACCGGTTCGCAGCTGAACCCGGCGCCCTACGCGTACGCCATCGGCAAGGTGCCGGACCAGCGGGTCGCGATCGGCTACGCGGTGCTGTTCCCGGTCAGCATGATCATCAAGGTGCTGCTGGCGCAGCTGATGGTGGTCTATTTCTGATCTCGTCGGGCGCCCGGGCCGGCCGGCCGTCAGCCGCGGGCCAACCCGCAGCGGTGCGCGACGACGACGGCCTGCACCCGGTCCCGGACGCCGAGCTTGGCCAGGATCCGCGCGACGTGCGTCTTCACGGTGGTCTCGGCCAGGAACAGCTCCCCGGCGATCTCGGCGTTGGACCGCCCGTCGGCCAGGCAGCGAAGCACGTCCAGCTCGCGGCCGGTCAGCTCGGCCAGCCCCGGCGGCGGCGGCTCCTGATGACCGACATAGGAGTCGACCAGGCGGGACATCACCGTCGGTCCGACGGTGGTCTCCCCCGCCGCGCACTGGCGCACCGCCCGGGTCAACGCCCGCGGCGGGGTGGTCTTGAGCAGGAACCCGGCGGCCCCGGCGCGCAGCGCCTGCACCACGTAGTCGTCCAGGTCGAACATGGTCAGGATCAGCACCCGGACGGCGGGCAGCTCGGTGACGATCCGCCGGGTCGCGGCGATGCCGTCACCGCCGGGCATCTCGACGTCCATCAGGACCAGGTCGGGCCGGTGCGCGCGGCAGGCGCGGACGCCGGCGGGACCATCGGCGGCCTGCCCGACGACCTCGATGTCGGGGTCGCTGGTGAGTACGGTGACCAGGCCGGCCCGCAGGAGCTCGTTGTCGTCGACGACGACCACCCGAATCCTCACGTGACCACCCGGTCGGTGACCGCCGGCAGCGTGACCTCGACCCGGTATCCGCCGTCGGGGCCCGGCCCGGCGCGCAGCGTGCCGCCGGCGAAGCCGACCCGTTCGGCCAGCCCGATCAGCCCGTACCCCCGGCGGGCGGGTGCGTCATCGGCGCCGCCGGCGGGGCCGGCGTCGACGATCGCGATCCGCAGGTCGTCGACGTCGTCGGTGGTCACCGTGACCTGGGCGGCGGCGCCGTCGCCGTGCCGCAGGACGTTGGTCAGCGACTCCTGCAGCACCCGGTAGGCGACGTCGAGCCGCGCCGGCGGGATCAGCCCGAGGCCGGTCGCCCGGACCGGCGTGCCGGCCGCCCGGATCCGCTCGATCAGCTCGACCAGGTCGGCGGGCTGCCGCGGCCGGGCCGCACGACGCGGCGGCAACCGGTCCAGGTCGGCAAGGGCGGCGGTCGTCGTGGCCGCGATCACGCCGAGGGCCTGCCGGGCCGCCGCCGGCTGACCCGGCCAGCTGACCTCGGCCGCCGCGGCCTGCACCGCGATGAGACCGACCGCGTGCGAAACGGTGTCGTGGATCTCCCGCGCGAACGCGGCACGCTCGGCGGCCAGCGCCGCCGCGGTGGCCGCGCCGACCTCGACCTCGTGCCACCGGGCCCGCTCGCGAGCCGTGTCGGTACGGGACCGGGCGAACCGGACGGCGCCGCCACCGGCCAGCGCGACGCTCATGACCAGCATCAGCAGCGCCGCATTGTCCGGGTCCAGCAGCCAGGCCGATGCCCCGACCGCCAGGACCAGGAAACCGGCGCAGGCCGCGTCCCGCCGGCTGGCGGCGGGGCGGACGGCGATCGTCCACAGCAGGCCACCGATGGTCGTCAGGCACCAGAACCCGCCGCTCACCGGCGCACCGAACGCCAGCGCGGCCAGGTAGGTCAGGCCGACGACCAGCGCGGCCGGCCCAGGAGCGGTGCGTCGCCCGACGATCGCCGCGGCGGCCAGGCCGGTGAGCACGACGGAGAGGCGCGGGCGCGGCGGGCGGTGTCGGGTCCCGGAGCAGGCCAAGGTGGCGGCGCAGGTCGGCGGTGGCCCGGCGGGCCTCCCGGTGGATGTCCCGGATCGCCGGCGTGGGGTCGGCCGCGGTGACCGCCGCCGCGGCCTGCCCGGCGATCGTGTCCAGCGACTCCCGCAGGCCCGCGGCGATGTCGGCGGCGAGCCGCCGGCGTTCGTCGACCACCGCGGCCCGAGCGGCCACCTCCGGAGCGACGCCGAGGACGGTGCGGGTCCGGCGCCGCTCGCGGCGGGCCAACCGCCAGGCACGGACGCCGTGGTCGAGCACGAGGAGCAACGCGAACAGGGTGACCGTTCCGAAGAGCCACTCCGGGACACCGGCGCCGGCCGTCACGGTCAGCGCACCGGCCAGCGCCGCCGCCAACAAGGCGAGAGCGGCGACGCGGACCGCGGGGTGCGCCATCGCCCGAGCATAGGAACCCGCCGGCGTCCGGACATCCTCCGTGCGGACGACCCGGCGTCGTCCGGTCGGCGTCGCCGGTTCGGCCGTCCGCGAGTGCGATGACCGGCTCGCGGGCGACGCGGCCGGCCCGGGTGCGGCGGGATGGTCGACGCCGAGGCCGCCGCCTCCGGCGGCCCGGACTCGGAGGAGATCACTGATGAAGGCACACCACATCGCCGCGCTGATCGGCTGCGTCGGACTGTCCGGCATCGCGCTGACCGACGCGTTCGTTCAGGCCACCACCGGCCATGATTCGATCTTCGCCGCCGACGATGGCCCGGTCGGCGCCATCGTCGCCAGCGACGTGTGGCACGGATTGACCTACGCCGCGCTGACCTGGGTGCTGATCGCGGAGGCCGCGCGGTTCGCCGCGGCCAACCGGGTGGCCCGGATCTGCCGGTGGGTGCTGGTCGTGTGCCTGGCCGCGTCGGCGGTCAGCTTCGTGGTGATCGTGCCGGCCCTGCTGGTGACCGAGTCGACGGACGGGGCGTTCGCCGCCGTGTTCGGGGCGTTGGGCACGCCGATCTTCTTCGGCACCATCCTGGCCGCGGTCGTTCTCGGGCTCGCGCTGATCCGCACCAACCCGGTGGGCATCGGTGGCCGGGTGCTGGTGCTGATCCTGCCGGTCACCGGGATCATCATCGCCCTGGCATTCCTGGCGCCGGCCTACGCGCACCCCGGGTGGGTGGAGACCGTGGTCAACGTCGGGATCGCCCTCATCGGGGTGGGTGTGGCAGCGCCGGCCGTGGCCGGCGCCGCGGCCGAGGTCAGCCCCAGTTCTTCGCGTCCGTAAGACAGAACGGGTGACCGTCGGGGTCGATCAGCACGCGCCAGGTGTCACCGGGCTGCGGATCGACCACGGTGGCCCCCAGTTCGACCGCCCTGGCCTCGGTGGCGGCCATGTCGGCGCAGGCCAGGTCCAGGTGGAACTGCTTGCTACCGTGCTCGTTCGGCCAGGCCGGCGGCCGGTAGTCGGGGATCGTGCCGAAGCCGAGGTTGTGCCCGCCGCCGGAGACCATCGCGTACCCGTCGCCCGAGGCCACCACCTCCCAGCCGGTCAACGCCGCCCAGAATTCCCCCGCCTTGGCGGCGTCGGCGCTGTCGATATTGATCATTCCGATGGTCACATCCGGCTCGGTCATCGCGATTCCCTTCTCGTCATCGGAGGGCTGGTACCCACCGATCGACCCGATCAGTCGGGCGTCTACCTCGTGGGCGCGCCCGGCGACTCGTAGCGTGCCGGGAGTGGGGACCTTCGACGAGCAGATGCACCTTCAGACGGCGATCGCGCGCCGCTTGTTCGAGTCGCTGGCCGGGAGTGGTGGTCGCGGGCCGAGATGCTCTACGCCGCCGTCGGCACGGTGAGCTGGAGCGTCGAGGACGTCGTCGACGCCACCGGCGCGGATGTGCAGGTGGACTTCGGCCACGATCTCCTGAGTGACCTGCGCACCCTCAAGACGCTGATGGGGGACCCGGAGAAGGGCGCCTGGATCTCCGCGACGGTCACGCTGACCAACGACGGCACCTACCGATTCGACTTCAACTACGAGCGGCAGGTGTTCGACGGGTTCGACCGCCCGCCGTTCGCCCCACCACCGGCGGGCGAGCCGACCAACCCGGGCGAGGAGAACTGGCTCGCCGAATTCGGTCGATGGCCGCGGCGCGCCGACCTGCTGCCGCCGTGGGCACCGCCGGCCGACCTGATTCGGACGCGACGGCAGCTGGACGAGCGAACCCGCGAACTGCGGGAGATGTCGGTCCCGCGCCCGGCCGCGCTGGCCCCGTTGGCCGCCGACCGGGAGGAGGAGACTGTGCTCGCCACGGTCACCGACGTCGTCCAGGCCCGGATCGGCCGGCAGAAGTACCCGGACCTGCTCAACCCGGGGCAACGGGACCGGTGTCCGGCGATCCTGGCCGAGCCGCAGCGGCAGTGCGTGGCCGAAACGTTCTACTGGGGCCGGTGGAAGAGGTGCGGTTGTGGCAGCGGGCGGCGCCGATCCTGCGCCTGCCCGACACACACGGGATCGGCCGGGCGGAACGGGTGACCGTCGGGGTCGATCAGCACGCGCCAGGTGTCACCGGGCTGCGGATCGACCACGGTGGCCCCCAGTTCGACCGCCCTGGCCTCGGTGGCGGCCATGTCGGCGCAGGCCAGGTCCAGGTGGAACTGCTTGCTACCGTGCTCGTTCGGCCAGGCCGGCGGCCGGTAGTCGGGGATCGTGCCGAAGCCGAGGTTGTGCCCGCCGCCGGAGACCATCGCGTACCCGTCGCCCGAGGCCACCACCTCCCAGCCGGTCAGCGCCGCCCAGAACTCCCCCGCCTTGGCGGCGTCGGCGCTGTCGATGTTGATCATCCCGATGGTCACGTCCGGGCGGTCGGTCATCGCGATTCCCTTCGTCGTCGTCGGCGGGCTGGTACCCAAATGCCGACCGGATCAGTCTGGCGGTCGCCTACGACAGTCAACCCACCCGCGACCAGCGAACCCCGCGACCGATCGACCGGGTGCTTCGGTCCACCCGGGACGGTCCGGTGGCCGAGGGTGAATCCGCGCACGGGTCCGCCCGGACGGGACGGCCGACCCCCACGTCGCCGCCCCGGACCGGACCCGCTCGGGGCTCGGCGTGGGCCCTGGCAGTGAGGCTTCAGGATCGGAGCCCCATGGCTCTCACCAGGCGTTTTGCCCGGCCGGGGCAAGGACCGGTAGGGTAACCGGCCGGTGGTCATCCCAGGATGGCCCCTGGAAGCGTGCCAGAGCGGCCGAATGGGACACACTGCTAATGTGTTGTGCTCGTCAAGGGCACCGAGGGTTCAAATCCCTCCGCTTCCGCGCTGCACACCGGCCTGCCGGGATGTGGTGAAATAAG